>DISJ01000011.1:0-145 GCA_002421605.1 Rhodobacteraceae bacterium UBA6213
ATTCGTACGAGCTCAGAAGCTCGCGAATTTCCATCTCGACAAGTTCGATCAGCTCTTCGTCGTCAACAAGGTCGATCTTGTTCATGTAAACGACCATGTAAGGAATGCCCACCTGACGGCCGAGCAGAATGTGCTCGCGCGTCTG
>DISJ01000011.1:249-14441 GCA_002421605.1 Rhodobacteraceae bacterium UBA6213
GCCGCCGTCAGCGTCGTCTTGCCGTGGTCAACGTGGCCAATCGTGCCAATGTTGATATGCGGTTTGTTGCGTTCAAACTTTGCCTTTGCCATGATGGCCTCCTGTTACTGGGAAAGGGGGGCGTTTCCGCCCTGCCCTTACGCGTATTTCTTCTGGATCTCGTCCGAGATGTTCTGCGGCACCGCGTCGTAGTGATCGAACTGCATCGAGAACACGGCCCGTCCCGAAGACATCGAGCGCAGCGTGTTGATGTAGCCGAACATGTTGGCCAGCGGCACGAAGGCGTTGATCACGTTGGCATTGCCACGCGCGTCTTGCCCCTGCACCATGCCCCGCCGCGAGGTCAGATCGCCGATCACGCCGCCGGTGTATTCTTCTGGCGTCACGACTTCGACCTTCATGATCGGTTCGAGCAGCTTTGCACCGGCCTTTTTCAGACCTTCGCGCATGGCCGCACGTGCCGCGATTTCGAAAGCCAGCACCGATGAGTCAACATCGTGGAAGGCACCATCGATCAGTGCCACCTTGAAGTCGATCACCGGGAAGCCTGCGAGCGGGCCCGAATCCATCACCGACTTGATGCCTTTTTCGACACCAGGGATGTATTCCTTGGGAACCGACCCACCGACAACTTTCGTTTCGAACGAATACCCCACGCCCGGCTCGGTCGGAGTAATCACCAGCTTCACGCGTGCAAACTGGCCGGTACCACCGGTCTGTTTTTTGTGCGTGTAGTCGATTTCATACTCGCGCGAGATGGTTTCGCGGTAGGCCACCTGCGGTGCACCGATGTTTGCCTCGACCTTGAATTCGCGACGCATACGGTCAACGAGAATATCAAGGTGAAGCTCGCCCATGCCTTTCATGATGGTCTGACCGCTTTCGATGTCGGTTTCCACCCGGAACGACGGATCTTCAGCAGCAAGGCGCGCCAGCGCGATGCCCATCTTTTCCTGGTCGGCCTTGGACTTCGGTTCGACGGCAATCTCGATCACCGGCTGCGGGAAGGTCATGGTTTCCAGAACCACCGGCTTGGCGATATCGCAAAGCGAGTCGCCGGTGGTGGTTTCCTTCAAGCCGGCAAGCGCCATGATGTCACCGGCAAAAGCCTCGGCGATCTCTTCTTGCTTGTTGGCGTGCATCATCACCATGCGGCCAACGCGTTCTTTGCGGCCCTTGGTCGCGTTCAGAATCTGGTCGCCTTTCTTAACCTGCCCCGAGTAGACGCGGGTAAAGGTCAGCGTGCCCATGAACGGGTCGTTCATGATCTTGAATGCAAGCCCCGAGAACGGTTGTGAGTCATCGGCCGAGCGCGCGACATTGCGCGTTTCGGTCTCGTCACCCGGCAAGAAGCCCATGTAGGGCGGAACGTCCAGCGGGTTCGGCAAAAAGTCGATCACCGCGTTGAGCATGGGCTGCACGCCCTTGTTCTTGAACGCCGAGCCAGCAAGGATCGGCACGAAAGCGAGGGCCAGCGTACCCTTGCGGATCAGCTTGCGCAGCGTATCTTCGTCGGGTTCCGTACCTTCAAGATAGGCTTCCATCGCGGCGTCGTCTTGCTCGACCGCGATTTCCAGCATGTTGTAGCGCCACTTGTCCGCATCAGCCTTGAGGCTTTCGCGGATCGGACGGCGCGACCATGAGGCGCCAAGGTCCTCGCCGTCATAGACCCACTCCTGCATGGTAATCAGGTCGATGATGCCCTCAAGCTTGTCCTCGGCGCCGATCGGAATCTGGATCGGCATCGGAACAGCGCCGGTGCGCACAGCGATCATCTTGACGCAGTTGAAGAAATCCGCGCCGGTCTTGTCCATCTTGTTGACAAAGACAATCCGCGGAACCTTGTAGCGGTCGGCCTGGCGCCAGACGGTTTCTGTCTGCGGTTCCACACCGGCGTTGCCATCAAGCAGCACAACAGCACCATCCAGCACCGCCAGCGAACGTTCGACTTCAATAGTGAAGTCGACGTGGCCGGGGGTGTCGATGATATTAAAGCGGTACTTGTCTTTGCCGGCGGCGTTTTCCTCGTGGTCGATCTGGCGTTGCCAGAACGTCGTGGTCGCCGCCGAGGTGATAGTGATGCCGCGCTCCTGCTCCTGCTCCATCCAATCCATCGTCGCAGCGCCATCATGCACTTCGCCGATCTTGTGGGTTTTGCCGGTATAGAAAAGGATACGCTCGGTCGTGGTCGTCTTGCCCGCATCGATGTGGGCAATGATACCAAAGTTCCGATAGTGGTTCAGATGATAGTCGCGCGCCATGATGCCACCTTACCAGCGGTAATGGCTGAACGCTTTGTTCGCGTCGGCCATTTTGTGTGTATCTTCGCGCTTCTTCACAGCCGAGCCCCGCGAGTTCACCGCATCAAGAAGCTCGCCTGCAAGACGCTCTTCCATGGTGTTCTCGTTGCGGTTTTTGGCGGCAGTGATCAGCCAGCGAATTGCCAGCGCCTCGCGGCGCGACGGGCGCACCTCGACCGGCACTTGGTACGTGGCGCCGCCAACCCGGCGCGAACGCACTTCGAGCGACGGTTTCACGTTGTCGAGCGCTTCGTGGAACGCTTCCACCGGGGCACGCTTCAGCTTGCCCTCGACGCGCTCAAGCGCCGAATAGACGATGCGCTCGGCAACTGACTTTTTGCCGTCGATCATCAGATTGTTCATGAATTTCGTGACTACCCGATCGCCATACTTGGCATCAGGCAAAACTTCGCGCTTTTCAGCGGCGTGACGACGAGACATCTGCTGATCTCCTTACTTCGGACGCTTCGCGCCGTATTTCGAACGACGCTGACGGCGTTCCTTAACGCCTTGCGTATCAAGCACACCGCGCAGGATGTGGTAGCGAACGCCCGGAAGGTCTTTCACCCGGCCGCCGCGGATCAGGACCACCGAGTGCTCCTGAAGGTTGTGCTTTTCGCCCGGAATATAGCTGATGACCTCGAAGCCGTTGGTCAGACGCACTTTGGCGACTTTCCGCATGGCCGAGTTCGGTTTCTTCGGCGTCGTAGTATAGACGCGCGTGCAGACGCCACGCTTTTGCGGGCACGATTGAAGGTGCTGCGATTTCGATCGCTGCACGATGGGCTGCCGCGGCTTGCGGATCAGCTGTTGGATAGTCGGCATTCACGTTCCCCGTGTTGCTCTGTCAATACTCGCACCCAAACCCGGATGCGCCACTTCTCGACGGCATCTTGCGCCTACCGCAAAACGCCAAAACCGCATACATCCTCTACGTGAGGACGACGCGGTGGAATTTCAGAGGATCGGGGCAGCAAGGCCCGGATCATGACCACATCCATATTGGTTTCCCGCAGTCGGCATGCCGCCTGCGTTGGTAGCGCGGGCTATAGGGGGAGTCGCAGGGGATGTCAACAAGAGCCGCATCAACGTAACCCGCCCAATCACTCCGCCGGTACGATGCGGTACAGGCGCAGGTTGCTGCCCCGTAACGGCACCTCCGCCACTAGAATAAGCCCCTCGATCGCCAGATCCACTACTGATACCAACGCCCCGCCCGGATGCGCCAGTGCCCAGTCTTGCACCGCGCTCTGGTCTGCCAGTGTCGGCAACGGCCCTTGAAGGCGACCAGCGAAGTTGAACTCGCCATGGTAGCTGCGGTCGGCAATGCGTGCGATGCCCTGCGCTTCGTTTTCGCCAAGCCATTCGCCGATGCGCTTTGCCGAATATTGGGAAAAAAGCGTATTGCTTAGCGACAGATGCAGCATGAGCAAGGTGGCAGGTGCCACCAATGCCACACCAGGCGCGCCCGAACGGCGCCACCACACCACCCCGACCAAAACCATCAGGATCAGCACAGAGGCCAAGAATTGTGTGGTCGGCATGGCTATTGGGGCCAACCCGTTGGGTTGAAATGCCCCAGTCCAGATCGCGACACCAAGTACCAAAATGGCCAAAGCTGGCAGCAGCCACAGTAGCCGCCAAAGCCGTACCCCCGCAGCCGAAGGCAACGCGTAGGCCAGCAACAGCGCCGCCGCAGGCATCTCGGGCACCAGATAATGCGGCAGCTTGCCGCTCACGGCGCTAAAGGCGAGCAATACGGAAACCAACCAGATCGTGACGAAGCGCTCGCCCTCGCCTGCCCACAAGCGGCGCGGCGAAAACGCTGCCAGCCCCACGCGGCTCCAACCCCAAGGCCAGAGGTAGACGGGCACCAGTGCAAAATAAAACCAAAACGGCTCTACATGCGCAAAAGACTCGACCACTCGCCCGGCACTCTGGCGCCAAAGCACATCATAACGGTATTCCGGGCCGCCGAAGACCAGCGCCGGTCCCAGCCAGAGCATTACCAGCCCAAAGGCGATCAGCACGGCCAACCCGACCCGGCCATACCAAGCACGCAGCGGCGGGCGCGTTTCGGGTGCGCCCCACAACGGCATCGACAGCGCCACCGGCAGAACGTGCAACAACACAACCGGCCCCTTCGCCAGCACCCCAAAGGCTAGGCCCGCTGCCAAAACAGCAACCGCGCGCCAACCCAACTCGCGGCGCAACAGCACCACTCCGATCAACGCCGCAAGCACCCCTACGGTCAGCATCACGTCAAACATCGTTGAAGAACCGTAGAACAGAAAGACGCCGGTACTCGTCAGCACCAGTGCGGCACGGCCCGGGCGCGCCGCATCGTGCGGCCAAAGCAGACGTGCCAGCACGGCCGTCAGTGCCACGGCAATCATGCCAAACGCTGGCCCGACCATCCGCGCCGCAAATTCGCTTGGCCCGGAAACTGACCAGACCAGATTGATAAGCCAGAACAGCATCGGTGGTTTCTGGCTATAGAGCTCGCCGTTCAGGTGCGGCACAAACTTTGAGCCGCCAACCCACATTTCCCAAGCCACGGCAACGTAGCGCGTTTCATCAAGCGGCATCAGCGGGCGCAGCGCGATGAGCGAAAGCACGGTAACGAAAAACAGCGCCAGCGCGGCAAGCAGATACGGCCTGCTTTTGCTGACCTCATCGGTCGGTTGATCGTTCCGCATAGACATTAAACGCCTCACCTTTTTGCGGCACGCAGAAACGCGATGCAACTTGGCGCGCCAAACGACGCTATTGCGATGATCTGCGCTTTTCAGCCTGAATCAGCCACAGATTCCGGGTGTAAATAAACACTCCAAGCGATTGGCCCAGAATGAAAACCGGGTCGAGCCGGTAAATCGCGTAGGCCAGCAGCATTGCACCGCCCGCCAGCGAAAAATACCAGAACGCCAAGGGCATCACCGAGCGGCGCGCCCGCTCTGAGGCGATCCACTGCACCAGAAACCGCCCGGTAAACATGAGCTGCGCAAGAAACCCGAACATCACCCAGAGAAACTCGGTCTGTGTCTCGACGTGAAGCAATTGCATCAGAGTCTGCATCAGCTTCTCTCCTCGATGCGCACGATTTCTTGCGGTAGCGCCTTTTTGCGCCGCCGTAGAAGCCACGCAACGCCAAACAGATCGACAGCCCCGACCAGCCCACGTTGCAGGTTGGAATAGTTCGACCGTCCGCCACCGCGTGGGCGATGGCTAACATCGACATGCGCAATCTGCCAACCATCGCGCGCGAAAAGCGCGGGCAGATAGCGGTGCATGTGGTCGAAATAGGGCAGGCGCAAAAAAGCATCGCGCCGAAACGCCTTTAGCCCGCAGCCTGTATCGCGGGTGCCATCGCGCAAGATCCGCGCGCGCAGCCCGTTGGCGAAGCGCGAGGCAAGCCGCTTTGACAACGTATCTTGCCGCGCGACACGCTGCCCCGCAACCAGACCAAGCTGTACCGCCCCCGGCGCCAACAGCGGCGCCAGCAAGTGCGGCAACTCTTCGGGAGGGTTTTGTCCATCACCGTCAAGGGTGGCGATCAGGGCACCGCGCGCGGCGAGCACGCCCGAATGCACCGCCGCACTTTGCCCGCCAGAGCGCTCATGCCGGATCAGGCGCAAATGCGCGTATCCTTCCATCCGCCCGCGCACGGCCGCGTCAGTGCCGTCATCAGAGCCATCGTCAATCACGATGACCTCGTAGGCGGGCAGCGACGCGCAGGCAGCGTCAATGCCTTGCAGCAATGCGACGATGTTGGCGGCCTCATTGCGTGCCGGAATGACTATGCTGATTTCGGTCATCGCGCCTATCCAACCGACCCCATCGAGCCCGCGGATTGATAGCCGCGCGCCTTGCTTATGTAAACCTCAGCCGAGGGACAGCCGGGCAAGAACCCGCTCGCGGTAAAAGGCATACACGCCCGAGCCGATCACCAGCGCGGCTCCGCTGAGGGTCCACAAGTCCGGCAAGTCGCCAAAGACCAGATACCCCATCACCACGGCCCACAACAGCGAGGTGTAGCGGAATGGCGCCACCATTCCCACCTCGCCCACGCGCATCGCCATGACAACCGCCAGATACCCCCCGATGATCGCAAGCGCGGCCAGTGTAATGCCAGCCAGCTCTGCCAAGGTCGGGTTCTGCCAGCCGTCGAAGGGGATCATCACCGCCCCCACCACCAAGATCGAAAGCCCGGCATAGAACGAAATCGCCACCGACGAGACTGAACGTGAAAATCGCCGCGTGACCATGTCGCGCAGCACAACGCTGAGCACTGCACCAACACCCAGCACCGACCAGATGCCAAAGCCTTCGCCGCCGGGGCGAATGATCAGCATTACCCCGGCAAAGCCTATCAGAATTGCTGTGATCCGACGCCATCCGATACTTTCGCCAAACCAGATCGCGGCGGCAAGTGTGACTGCCAACGGCAGCGACTGCATGATCGCGGAAAGATCGGCGATTGGCATGTGCATGAGCGCCGTCATAAAGAACACCGTAGCCAATATCTCGCCTACCGTGCGCCATGCCAAAATGCGTGTGTCCGCGCGCGATAGGCGCAACTGCAGCCCGCCCTTCGCCAGCCCGATCATCCAGAGCAGCATAACAGTAGCAATACTGCGCAGAAAAAGCGTTTCATAAAGCGGCAGCGTCTCGGTGATATGCTTTATGGCG
Organism: Rhodobacteraceae bacterium UBA6213; assembly: GCA_002421605.1. GTDB lineage: Bacteria > Pseudomonadota > Alphaproteobacteria > Rhodobacterales > Rhodobacteraceae > UBA6213. Next base: position 7,239 of record DISJ01000011.1, read on the forward strand.
GTATCATTCAGCGTGAAGCCCGCCATCGCGGCCATCATCAGAATCGATCCACGAAGATTGTCGGAAAGCGGTGCCATGCGCGCCGCGTAGCAGGCGCCGTTAGCGCCCGCAAATGCAAAATGGCCCCGCCGGTCAACGGCGGGGCCACTTCGTGTCGTCAGACCTCTTGGGCCTGTATCAATCGCGGCTTTCGGGGGTATCGACCATATCCAGATCGATCTCTACAGCCACTACATCATCAATCGGCGCAGCCAGCGCGGCGGCTGCCTCGGCCTCGGCGCGGCGCGCCTCGATCACCAGAGCATCGCGCTCGGCAGCGATCTTGCGCACCCGCGTTGTGGCGCCACCGGTGCCGGCCGGAATCAGACGGCCGACGATGACGTTTTCTTTCAGGCCCACCAGCTTGTCGCGTTTGCCTTGCACGCTCGCCTCGGTCAGCACACGTGTGGTTTCCTGGAACGACGCTGCCGAGATGAAGCTGCGCGTTTGCAGGCTGGCCTTGGTGATGCCAAGCAGAACCGGCTCACCCGTGGCAGGGCGGCCACCGCGGGCAATAACCTTGGCGTTCTCTTCTTCGAACTCGGCCTTGTCCACGTTTTCGCCCTTGAGCAGCGTCGACTCGCCGGAATCGAGGATCTCGATCTTCTGCAGCATCTGCCGCACGATCACCTCGATGTGCTTGTCGTTGATCTTCACGCCTTGCAGTCTGTAAACGTCCTGCACTTCGTCGATCAGGTAATCGGCCAGAGCCTCGATCCCCATGATGCGCAGAATGTCATGCGGCGCAGGGTTGCCGTCCATGATGTAGTCACCCTTCTGCACGAAGTCGCCTTCCTGCACGGGGATGTGCTTGCCTTTCGGAACCATGTACTCAACCGGCGTCATACCCTCTGCACTGGGCTCGATGGTGATGCGGCGCTTGTTCTTGTAGTCTTTGCCAAAGCGCACATAGCCGTCGATTTCGGCGATGATCGCGTGGTCTTTCGGACGCCGCGCCTCGAACAGTTCGGCCACACGCGGCAGACCACCGGTGATGTCCTTAACCTTCGCGCCTTCGCGCGGGATCTTGGCCACCACGTCACCGGCGTTCAGCACCTGACCGTCTTCCACCGCAAGGATGGCATCGACCGACATCGGATAGCTGACCGGGTTCCCGGCATCGTTGCGCACCGGCTCGCCGGTTGCGGCATCAACCACGATGATCTCGGGCTTCAGGTCGTTACCGCGCGGCACGTTGCGCCAGTCGGTCACGATCTTTTGCGTCATCCCGGTCGCATCGTCGGTTTCGTCACGCACCGCGATACCCGAAACCAGATCGATATACTTTGCCACACCCGCCTTTTCAGCGATGATCGGCAACGTATAGGGATCCCATTCGAACAGACGGTTGCCGCGCTTGACCTTGTCGCCCTGCTTCACCATCACCTTGGAGCCGTAGATGACCTTGTGGCTGGCCCGCTCTTCGCCGTGCTCGTTAACGATGGCGATCTGCATGTTGCGTCCCATGACGATCTGCTCGCCCGCAACGTTGAGCAGGATCTGCGCATTGCGGAACTCGACCGTGCCTTCCTGATTGGATTCCAGGAAAGATTGCTGGCCGCCCTGCGCCACACCGCCGATGTGGAAGGTCCGCATCGTCAACTGGGTGCCCGGCTCGCCGATCGACTGCGCGGCGATAATACCGACTGCCTCGCCTATGTTGACCAGTGTGCCGCGCGCCAGGTCGCGCCCGTAGCAAAGCGCGCAAACGCCTTCTTCGGCCTCGCAAGTTAGTGCTGAGCGGATCCGCACATGCTGCACGCCAAGCGTTTCAACCAGATCGGCCTTGCGCTCGTCGATCAGCTCGTTCTTGCGCACCAGCACTTCGTCGGTGCCAGGCACGAACACGTCATCGGCCGCAACCCGGCCAAGTACGCGCTCGCCCAACGGCGTCACCACTTCGCCGTCGTTCACCGCGGCGTTTGCGGTGATCGCGCGCTCGGTGCCACAGTCGTGGCTGCGCACGATGCAGTCTTGCGCCACGTCCACCAGACGCCGCGTCAGATAGCCCGAGTTCGCGGTCTTCAACGCGGTGTCCGACAGGCCCTTACGGGCGCCGTGGGTCGAGTTGAAGTATTCGAGAACCGTAAGACCTTCTTTAAAGTTCGAGATGATCGGCGTTTCGATGATCTCGCCGTTCGGCTTGGCCATCAGGCCGCGCATGCCGCCCAACTGCTTCATCTGCGTTACCGAGCCACGAGCGCCCGAGTGCGCCATCATGTAAACCGAGTTCGGTTCCTTTTCGGCGCCGTCCGCGTCAAGCCGCGAGGCAGAGATGGTTGACATCATCGCCTCGGTCACCTTGTCGTTGCACTTGGTCCAGGCGTCCACAACCTTGTTGTACTTCTCGCCCTGGGTGATGAAGCCGTCCATGTACTGCTGCTCGAACCCCGCAACCTGATCGCGGGTTTCGTTGACGATGGTCCATTTGGTGTCGGGCACCACCATATCGTCCTTGCCGAACGAGATGCCGGCCTTGAACGCTTCGCGAAAACCCATGGTCATGATCTGGTCGCAGAAAATCACCGATTCCTTCTGGCCGCAGTAGCGGTAGACGGTGTCGATGACGGCTTGCACGTCTTTCTTGCGCAAAAGCCGGTTGACCAGATCGAACGGCGCCTTTGCGTTCAGCGGCAGCAGCGCGCCCAGCCGTACCCGGCCCGGCGTGGTTTCGAACCGCTTGACCACTTCGTTGCCTTCGGCGTCGATCTGTTTCACGCGGCACTGAACCTTGGCGTGCAGGTGCACGAGGCCCGCCGTCATAGCATGCTCGATCTCGTCGACCGAGCCAAAGATCATGCCTTCGCCCTTCATGCCTTTGCGTTCCATCGTGGTGTAGTAAAGCCCCAGGATCATGTCCTGCGACGGCACGATGATCGGCGAGCCGTTCGCGGGGCTCAACACGTTGTTGGTCGACATCATCAAAACGCGCGCTTCAAGCTGGGCTTCCAGCGAAAGCGGCACGTGCACGGCCATCTGATCGCCGTCGAAGTCGGCGTTGAAGGCCGAACAGACCAGCGGATGCAGCTGGATCGCCTTTCCTTCGATCAGGATCGGCTCGAATGCCTGGATACCAAGACGGTGCAGCGTCGGCGCACGGTTCAGCAACACAGGGTGTTCGCGGATCACCTCGTCCAGAATGTCCCAAACTTCGGGACGCTCTTTCTCGACCAGTTTCTTGGCTTGCTTGACAGTGGTTGAAAGACCTTTCGCTTCAAGCCGCGAATAGATGAACGGCTTGAACAGCTCGAGCGCCATTTTTTTGGGCAGGCCGCACTGGTGCAGCTTCAGCTCGGGCCCGGTCACGATGACCGAGCGGCCCGAAAAGTCCACGCGCTTGCCCAAAAGGTTCTGACGGAACCGGCCTTGCTTGCCTTTCAGCATGTCCGACAGCGACTTCAGCGGCCGTTTATTGGTGCCGGTGATGACGCGGCCACGACGACCGTTGTCAAACAGTGCATCGACCGATTCCTGCAGCATCCGCTTTTCGTTGCGCACGATGATATCGGGCGCACGCAGCTCGATCAGCCGCTTCAGACGGTTGTTGCGGTTGATCACGCGGCGGTAGAGGTCGTTCAAGTCCGAAGTGGCGAAACGGCCACCATCAAGGGGCACCAGCGGGCGCAGTTCCGGCGGAATGACCGGAATAACCGTCAGCACCATCCATTCGGGCCGGTTGCCCGACTCGACGAAGCTTTCGACAATTTTCAACCGCTTGATGATCTTCTTAGGCTTCAACTCGCCCGTAGCGACCTTTAGCTCTTCGCGCAGGTGCTCCGCGGTCGCGTCAAGGTCGATCGCAGCCAGCATTTCGCGGATCGCTTCGGCACCGATATTGGCGGTGAAGGCGTCAGCGCCGTATTGGTCTTGCGCGTCGAGGAACTCTTCTTCGGTCAGCAACTGGCCGTAGTTGAGATCGGTCAGACCCGGCTCGATCACCACATAGTTTTCAAAGTAAAGAATGCGCTCCAGATCGCGCAGCGTCATGTCGAGCATGAGGCCGATGCGCGAGGGCAGCGATTTCAGAAACCAGATGTGCGCGACTGGGCTGGCCAGTTCGATGTGGCCCATCCGCTCGCGACGCACCTTTTGCAAGGTGACTTCAACGCCGCATTTTTCGCAGACGACGCCGCGATATTTCATGCGTTTGTATTTGCCGCAAAGGCACTCGTAATCTTTGATCGGGCCAAAGATACGCGCGCAGAACAGGCCGTCGCGCTCCGGCTTGAACGTGCGGTAGTTGATCGTCTCGGGCTTTTTGATCTCGCCATACGACCACGACAAGATCCGCTCTGGCGACGCCAGAGAGATCTTGATCTCGTCGAAGCTTTTGGCGGGGGCAACGGTGCCGAACGGGCCGTGGCTGTGGGTCAGTTCCTGGTTCATTTCAAATTCCTCGAATGGGGCAGGGGAAGGGAAGGGAGGCGGGTTTGTGGCCCGCCCTCACTCCTCCTCCGCGTCCAGGAGTTCCATGTTCAGGCCGAGGCCGCGCACTTCCTTGACGAGAACGTTGAACGATTCCGGCACGCCGGCTTCGAAATTGTCCTCGCCCTTTACGATTGACTCGTAAACCTTGGTGCGGCCTGCCACGTCGTCCGACTTCACTGTCAGCATTTCCTGCAAGGTATAGGCGGCGCCATAGGCTTCCAGCGCCCAGACCTCCATCTCGCCCAGACGCTGGCCACCGAACTGCGCCTTGCCGCCCAGCGGTTGCTGGGTAACCAGGCTGTAGGGGCCGGTCGAGCGTGCGTGCATCTTGTCATCGACAAGGTGGTGCAGCTTCAGGAAGTATTTCACCCCGACCGTGACCGGCCGGATGAACTGCTCGCCCGAACGACCGTCATACACAACCGACTGGCCCGAAGTATCGAACCCGGCGCGCACCAGCGCGTCGTTGATGTCGGCTTCCTTGGCGCCGTCGAAGACCGGAGTAGCAATCGGCACACCGCGCCGCACGGTTTCAGCGGATTCGATGAAGTGCTCTGCGTCGAGGTTAGAGAACGCCTCTTCGTAGGTCTCGTCGCCATAGCCGTGGCGCATTGCTTCGCGCACCGGCGTCATATCGCCCGAGCGGCGATATTCCTTGAGTGCTTCGTCAATGCGGATACCCAGCCCGCGCGAGGCCCAGCCCATGTGCGTTTCCAGAATCTGGCCAACGTTCATACGGCTCGGCACACCGAGGGGGTTCAGCACCATGTCGACGGGCGTACCATCCGCAAGGAACGGCATATCTTCGATCGGCACGACCTTGGAAACGACGCCCTTGTTGCCGTGACGACCAGCCATCTTGTCCCCTGCCTGAAGCTTGCGCTTCACGGCTACGAACACTTTGACCATCTTCATCACGCCGGGGGGCAGATCGTCGCCCTGGCGAACCTTCTCGACCTTGTCTTCAAAGCGAGCTTCGAGCGCGCGTTTTTGCGCATCGAACTGGTCGTTCAGCGCCTCAACTTCTTTGGCGTCGTTTTCTGCTTCAAGAGCAAGCTGCCACCACTGACCGCGCGACAATGTGCCGAGCAATTCGATGGTGATCTCGGAACCTGCCTTGATCCCTTTCGGGCCTTTGACCGCGACCTTGCCGAGGATCATCGACTTCAGGCGCGCGTAGATATTGCGCTCCAGAATCGCGAGTTCGTCGTCTCGGTCACGCGCCAGACGTTCGACTTCTTCGCGCTCGATTTGCAGCGCGCGTTCGTCCTTGTCGACGCCGTGGCGGTTGAACACCCGCACCTCGACGATCGTACCATACGCACCCGGAGGAAGACGCAAGCTGGTATCGCGCACGTCCGAGGCCTTTTCGCCAAAGATCGCTCGAAGCAGCTTTTCTTCCGGCGTCATCGGGCTTTCGCCCTTGGGCGTGATCTTGCCCACCAGAATGTCGCCCGGCCCCACTTCGGCGCCGATATAGACGATGCCAGCCTCATCAAGGTTGCGCAGCGCTTCTTCACCGACGTTCGGGATGTCGCGGGTAATTTCTTCCGGCCCCAGTTTCGTGTCGCGTGCGGCCACTTCGTATTCGTCGATGTGAATCGAGGTGTACACGTCGTCGCGCAGAATGCGCTCGGAAATCAGGATCGAGTCTTCGTAGTTGTAACCATTCCACGGCATAAACGCGACGATCACGTTGCGCCCGATCGCCAGTTCACCCTGATCGGTCGAGGGACCGTCAGCAATGACCTCCCCCTTCTGGACCAGATCACCCACCTTCACCAGCGGACGCTGGTTAATGCAGGACGACTGGTTGGAACGCTTGAACTTGCGCAGACGGTAAATGTCCACGCCCGCATCGCCCATGCCAAGGTCTTCGGTGGCGCGCACAACGATACGCGTTGCGTCCACTTGGTCGATGATGCCGGAGCGACGTGCCATGATCGAAGCACCGCTGTCGCGGGCCACCACGGCCTCCATACCGGTGCCCACGAATGGCGCCTCGTTTTGCAGCAAAGGCACCGCCTGACGCTGCATGTTCGAGCCCATCAACGCGCGGTTGGCGTCATCGTTCTCAAGGAACGGGATCAGCGCGGCGGCGATGGAAACCAACTGCTTGGGCGAAACGTCGATCAGATCGACCGCTTCTTTCGGGTTCAGCATGAACTCGCCAGACTGGCGGGTTGATACCAGATCGTTGACGAAACGGCCTTCGGCGTCGAGCGTGGCGTTGGCCTGCGCGACGGTGTGGCGCATTTCCTCGGTGGCTGACATGTAGACGACCTCATCGGTCACCTTGCCCTCGATCACCTTGCGATACGGCGTCTCTATGAAGCCATACTTGTTCACGCGCGCGAAAGTGGCGAGCGAGTTGATCAGACCGATGTTCTGGCCTTCCGGCGTTTCAATCGGACACATCCGGCCATAATGGGTCGGGTGCACGTCGCGCACCTCAAAGCCGGCGCGCTCGCGGGTCAGACCGCCCGGCCCGAGGGCCGACAGGCGCCGCTTGTGGGTGATCTCCGACAGCGGGTTGGTCTGGTCCATGAACTGGCTGAGCTGCGACGAACCGAAGAACTCGCGCACAGCGGCTGCGGCCGGCTTGGCGTTGATCAGGTCGTGCGGCATCACCGAATCGATGTCCACCGAGGACATACGCTCGCGGATGGCGCGCTCCATGCGCAGCAGGCCCAGGCGGTACTGGTTCTCCATCAGCTCGCCGACCGAGCGGACGCG
>DISJ01000021.1 GCA_002421605.1 Rhodobacteraceae bacterium UBA6213
CCACAAACCCTCCGCTACGCAATCATGCCAAACTGTTCCATGGGTGCTGATGGCGGGCAGTGTCTGACATCAGCACCCATGGGACTGATTTGAGGATTTGATCAGCGGAGGGTTTGCGCCAACGATTATAGGTCTGAATCGTCGTTCCAATCCGGCGCACCGCTTCACCGATCGTCATGCCTTCCGTCGCCGATCTGTGCCGCAAGCACGGTGTCAGCGATGCGACCGTCTACAAATGGAAGGCCAAGTATGGCGGCATGGACGTCAGCGAGGCGAAGCGGCTGAAGGGCCTTGAAGACGAGAACGCGCGCCCGACGCTGCGCAATCCGTAAAGCTCCGCGCCAGCCCCCATTACCCAAACCGCCGAAAACGGCAAAACTCAAAACCGGAGTCTCGCTCACGCTGGATAAAAGTTGGGGGCAAAGTCGGCGGGCCCGGAGTGCTGACCCGCCAGCAGTTGTCGCCTGAAGTGCGGCTACTAGACCGACATTTTGCGATCTTCAGGGAGAATGTTGTGATTCACCCTGAACAAGTTTTGCGGGTCATACTTTGCCTTGATCTTGACCAAGCGTTCCATATTAGCCCCATAAGCCTCTGCGAGGCGGCCAGACTCGTCGTCCGGTACGAAATTCACATAAACACTTCCCGCCGAAAACGGCGCCGTCGCGGCAAAGAGATCCCTTGCCCAGACCATGCAAGCTTTGTCCTTGGCCTTGTCTTCCCAGCGGGTATGGACTGTTGATTGCCACTGAGAATTGACCCGGCAGCCGCCAAAATTGTCACTGAGAATTGACCCATGTGCAACCTTGCCCCGGCTTGGCCAGTTGGGGGCATATGGAGTGATCGACATGGAATTTTTGAAGGTTATCAGGACATGGGCGCTGCGAGACAAGATGCCCATTCGCGAGATTGCGCGGCGCACGGGCATATCGCGCAACACAATCAAGAAGTATCTTAGAGAGGGAAAGGTTGAACCAGCGATTCAAACGCCGGATCGTCCCAGCAAGCTCGACCCGTATGCCAAGCAGCTGACAGCATGGCTTGTTTCGGATCTGCGTGAATCGCGCAAATAGCGCCGGACGGACTTGGCAAGAAGCGCGATGTGAATGCACGGTTCACGGCGATGACCAGCCATTATGTCTTCGATCCTGAGTTCTGCAATCCGGCTGCAGGATGGGAGAAGCGACAGGTCGAGAAGAATGTCCGCGACGCGCGCCATCGTATGTGGCATCTGATGCCGGCCTTTCCGGATCTGGGCGCGCTGAATGACTGGCTGGAGGAGCGCTGCAAACTACTGTGGTTTGAGACAGCGCATGGCACGCTGCCTAGAAGCATCGCCGATGTTTGGGAAGCCGAGAAGCCTGCGCTGATGCCGCTCGCCTCCGGGGCGGGCGTGCTCGCGCCCGGCACCATGCTCGGCCGGATCACCGCCAGCGGCAAGTTTGCGGCCCAAGCCCCCGCTGCCGCCGACGGCAGCCATGACTGCACCAGAACAAGGCCCATGAGGGCCGCCACGAAATACCACAGGTGGAATTGCGGCTTGCGGTCCATGATGGTCCTTTTCTTCCGGCCTTCAGCGGGCCAGCATCTCGGTCAGATAGGCGACGGCTTTTGCAGGCGTGGTAAGGCGCGGGTAATCCGCCTCGGGGATCGGCAGCCTGAAGCCCTTGTGCAACGCGCTGACGAGGTTCAGAAAATCCATGGAATCAAGGCCGAGATCGTCTTGCAGGTGATCGCTGTCAGCGATGGCGACCGGGTCGAGGTCGGGGGCCACGGCGATCAACTCGGCAATGAAGGCGGTGCGAAGGTCGGATGGGGTCATGGCGTTTCGGGCTCCTGCAACAAACGGTCGATTTCGGCCAGAAACAACGCGCCACGGCGGCCATCGCCGACCCGGTGGTCGCCCGCAAGGGTGGCGGTCATGGCAAGGCGCGGCACGACCCCGCCATCGTGAACCACGGGCTTCAGGCGAGGCGCGCCAAAACCCACCAGCGCCACCTGCGGCGGGTAGATGACCCCGATCAGGGCATCGACCCCGGTTTCGCCAAGGCTCGACACGGTAATGGTGCCTTGGGTGATTTCGCTGTTGCGCAACCGCCCGGCGCGGGTTCGCGCCACGATGTCGCGCATTGCGGCCATGATCGCATCGATGTCCATGGCATCAGCATCGAGGATCGCGGGGGCAATCAGCCCCCCGCCACGCATCGCCACCGCCAAGCCGCAATGCACGGCGGCGCTGGGCGAATAGGGCTCGCTCTGGAACTGGCCGTTCAACTCTGGCACCTTGGCCAGCGCGCGAACGGTGGCGCGGACCAGCAGCGCGCCCATCAAGAGCCGCCGATCCGGCGCGCGTTCGGCGTTGCGGGCGGTCAGCCAGTTTTGCGCCGCTTGCAGGTCGATTTCGTGAGCGAGATAATAATGCGGGATCTCGCGCTTCGAGCGGCTCATCGCGGCGGCGATGGCGCGGCGCATTTCGGCCATGTCGAGGCCTGGTTTGCCCTTAGGTCGGTCGTCCGCCGCAGGCTGCGCGGCGGGCAAAGGCACGGCCTGCGCCTGACGCTCGACATCCGCCAGCAGCACGGCGCCGCCCGGCCCCGTTCCCGACAGCATTTCCAGCGCAAGGCCAAGCTCGCCCGCACGGGTGCGCGCCGCCGGAGAGGCCAGTGGCGCCTGCCCGGTGGTTGCGAGCGGCGCCGGTTTCGCGGGCGGCGGCGGCGTGGGCGCATTGGGCAGCGGTTGGCGGGCGGCTTGGGGTGTTGGCACATCGCCGCCGCACGCCGTCTCGACCAGCCGCGCCAGCGGCGCGCCCACAGGCAAGGTCTGACCCGGCAGCGCCAGAAACTCGCCTATTTCGCAGGTCTCGAAGATCTCGATCTCGATGGCGCCCTTCTGGGTTTCGACCACCGCAACGATATCGCCCCTTGTCACATGGTCGCCGGGCTTCACCAGCCATTCGACCAGCTTGCCTTCGTCCATGTCCGCCCCCAGCGAGGGCATGGTGAAGACGCTCATGGCACAACCCCCGGCAACGCCTTCACCGCCGCGACGATGTCGGCCACCTGCGGCAATGCGGCGGTTTCCAGATGCTTGGGATAGGGTACCGGCACCTCGGCCGCGCAGACCCTCGCGATGGGCGCATCGAGGTGCCAGAAGCAGGCCTGCTGAACGCGCGCGGCGATCTCGGCCGACAATGAGCCGCTGCGCCAGCCCTCATCCACCACCACCGCGCGGCGGGTGCGCGTGACCGAGGCCACAATGGTCTCTTCATCGAGCGGGCGCAGCGACCGCAGATCGATGACCTCGGCCTCGATACCATCCCTTGCCAGCGCCTTGGCGGCCTCAAGCGCCTTCCAGAGCGAGTTGGACCAGGCGATCAGCGTGACCTCGCGTCCCGGCCTGCGGATCACCGCCCGCTCGATATCCACCGCGCCCGCGTTGGCGGCGATCTTGCCGGCCATGTTGTAAAGCATGACGTGTTCAAGAATGATCACCGGGTCAGGCTCTTGCAGCGCGGTCCAGAGCATGCCGCGCGCATCTTCGAGAGTGGCGGGGGCCACGACGCGCAGGCCGGGGATGTGCGCGAAAAAGGCTTCCAGCGAATGTGAATGCTGCGCCGCCAGTTGGCGCCCCGCGCCGGTGGCCATGCGGATCACCAACGGCACCCCGAACTGGCCGCCCGACATGTGCCGGATTGTGGCGGCCGTGTTCATGATCTGGTCGAGCGCCAGCAACGAAAAGTTGACCGTCATGATCTCGACGATCGGGCGCATTCCAACCAGTGCCGCCCCGATCCCTGCCCCGGTGAAACCGGATTCCGACAGCGGCGTGTCGCGGATGCGGTCGGGACCGAATTCTTTCAAAAGGCCCGTCGAAACCGCATAGCAGCCGCCATAGGCCCCGATATCCTCGCCCATCATGAACACGCGGGGGTCGCGCAACAGCGCCTCGGTGATCGCCTGACGGCAGCAGTCGCGGTACGTGCTGTCAACCGGCGCGGCGGGTGCCACGGGTTCGGGTGCGGCGGGCCGGGTTTCGGCCACGACATGGCGGGTCAGATCCTCAAGCGGCTCCACGGGCGCCTGTTCGCAGGCAGCAACGGCATTGCGCAACTGCGCCTCGACCTCGGCCTCGATGGCATCGACCTCGGCCTCATGCATCAACTTGTTGTCTAAGAGCCAGCCTTGAAAGCGCGTGATGGGCGAGCGAGCGCGCCATTCGGCAACTTCGGCCTTGTCGCGGTACTTCTCGGTGTCGAACATCGAATGTGGGCGGGTGCGGTAGGTCCGGCATTCCAGAAACTGCGGGCCGCTGCCGGCGCGGATCGCATCTGCCAGCTGCCGGGCAGCGGCCTCGACCGACACCACATCATTGCCATCTACGCTTTCGGCGGGCATGCCATAACTGGCGGCGCGAGACACGAAATCGGTGTTGGCCTGCACCCGGGCCAGGGCCGAACCCATCGCGTAAAGGTTGTTCTCGAGCACGAAAAGCACCGGAAGCTTCCACAGCGCGGCCAAGTTCATGGCCTCGTGAAACTCACCCTCGGCCAGCGCCCCGTCGCCAAAGAAACAGACCGTGACCCTGTTTTCGCCCTGCATGTGGTCCCCAAGTGCCAGACCCACGGCCAGAGGCAGGCCGCCGCCGACGATGGCGTTGCCGCCAAACAGGTTGGTCTCGGCGTCGAACAGGTGCATCGAGCCGCCGCGGCCCCCCGCGCAGCCGGTCGCCTTGCCATACATCTCGGCCAGCGCCGATTCCATGCTCATGCCGCGAGCCAGCGCATGGCCATGCTCGCGATAGGTCGAAACCACCCGGTCGCGCGGTTCGAGCGCCGCCGAAACACCAACCGCCACCGCCTCTTCGCCATCGTAAAGGTGCAGGAAGCCGCGGATCTTTTCTTGCGTGTATAGCTCGTGGCACTTTTCTTCAAAGCGCCGGATGCGGATCATGCCGCGCAGAAGGTCGCGGGCGTGGGTGTGGTCCAGCTTTACCTTGGTCATCGTGCTTCCCCCTCCAGCGTGGACAGATCGCCCTCGGGCAGGCCCAGTTCGCGCGCCCGTAAAAGGCGGCGCATGATCTTGCCCGAGCGCGTGCGCGGCAGGCTTTCGCGAAACACGATCTCGCGCGGGGCCACTGCGGGGCCAAGGCGTTTGCGGGCATGGCCGCGCAAGTCGCGCTCCAGCGCCTCGCCCGGCTCGAACCCGGCTTTGAGGGTGACAAAGGCCTTGACCACCTCGCCCGCAGTTTCGTCGGGAATGCCGATCACCGCCGCCTCGGCCACCGCAGGGTGTTCGATCAGCGCGCTTTCAACCTCGAACGGGCCGATCAGGTGGCCAGAGGACTTGATCAGGTCATCCGCGCGCCCCACGAACCAGAAATAGCCGTCGCCGTCGCACATCGCCAGATCGCCGGTCAGATACCAGCCGCCTGCGAAAGCCTTGGCATAGCGTTCCGGCTGGCCCAGATAGGCGCGCATCATCGAGGGCCAGCCGGGCCGCAGCGCCAGCTCGCCGATCGCGCCCGCGGGCTGTTCGCGCACCGCCTCCCCTTCGCGGGTCACGATGCCGGCCTCGATCCCCGGCAGCGGCTTGCCCATGGCGCCGGGTTTGATGTCCATGTCGGGAGTGTTGGCGATCATGATGCCGCCGGTTTCGGTTTGCCACCAGTTGTCGTGAAATGGCAGGCCAAAAACCTGCTGACCCCAGACCACGCATTCGGCGTTCAGCGGCTCGCCCACCGAGGCGAGAAACCGCAGCGCCGAAAAGTCGCGACCTTGCGCCGCCTCGGCGCCTGCGCGCATCATCATGCGGATGGCAGTGGGCGCGGTATACCAGACCTGCACATGCTCGCGTTCAAGGATCGTGTACCAGCGATCAAGCTCGAACTCGGCCTCGTCGACCACCAGTGTCACGCGGTTGCAGAGCGGCGAGATGATGCCATAGCTCATGCCCGTGACCCAGCCGGGGTCAGCCGTACACCAGTAGACATCGCCGGGACGAAGGTCGAGCGCCAGCCGCCCCGTTTCGGCATGCGCCACAACGGCTTGATGCACATGCACGACCCCCTTCGGCAGGCCGGTGGTGCCAGAGGTAAAGTGCAACAGCGCCATGTCCTCGGGCGCGGTCGGATGCGTTTCAAAGCTCGTCGCCGCCGCCGCCATTGCCGGACCTAGCGCCACACAGCCTTCTGGAGCGCTTTCGCCGATGATCAGCACCAGCTTCAGCCCCGGCATGCTGGCACGCCAGTCGGCCACCTTGCGGCGATACTGCGCCTCTGTGGTTACCAGCACGCTGGCGCCACCGATCTGCATGCGCGCCCGCACCGGCTCTGGCCCGAAGGCCGCGAACAGCGGGCTGACCACCACCCCGGCCTTCAATGCCCCCAGCGCGGCTGCGTAAAGCTCGGGAACCCGGCCCGCCAGAAGGAACAACCGCTCGCCCGGGCCGATGCCATGGGCGCGCAGAACATTGGCAAAGCGCGCGGCATCTGCAGCAAGATCGGCATAGCTCATGACCCGCCGCTCGGCTTCGCGACCCAGCCAGATCAGCGCCGCTTGCGCCCCATGACCTGCCGCAACATGCCTGTCGAGCGCCTCGTGGGCGATGTTCAGGCTACCGCCGGGCAACCCCGCCATCCGCGCCCGCGCCGCCTGCCAGCCAGTCGGCAGCAGGTCTGCGCCAGCCTTCGGGTTGGTTTTGGAAATTATCGCATAAGCCATCCACTCCTCCCCAACAGCGATGATCGGATGCCACGCTTTGCGCGGGCCGCGCCATTGCGCGACCGCCTGACCTGAGGGGGTCATGCGAACATGATCAAGCATATGCGCGGGGTTGTCGTTGATTCAGGTCACGGGAGTGGAGGTCTGCGACGCCATGGTGCACGGCGCCCCCTATCCGGCCAGTACAAATTTCGGCGCGACCAGTGTCGGGACCATGTCGATCCGCCGCTGGCTGCGCCCCGTCAGCTACCAGAACATGCCCGATGCACTTCTTCTCGAGGATCTACTATGATCCCGATAGGCGGAACCGCACGAGGCCGTTTTTTCTTTCGGGAAGATTTCAGCCTTGAAGGCTCGAGAACATACAGTCGATAGAGATGGTTGGCCGGCAGTCCCTTCGGCTCCGCCACTTGCCATTGAAAATATTAGATAAAATAATAGTCGCGGCGGTCTACTCAACAACCCGCCCCACAAAGAAAAATCGCTTGGATCATCCATCACATGGTTTTTCGGTCACTTGCCCCCGGGCCATCGTGCTAGCTTGATCGCTTTCGTGGTGGCCTTTGGCGGAGATAATCTGGTGGCGGCCGGAAATGCGAACTATTCCAAGAATAGTGGTCGCATATAACAATCGTTTATTTGCGAATTTATTCGCTCACGGTAGCGTGATTGCAAAAGCAGGACAGGCAATAAACGCGGCGCACCGGCCAGGCAGGATCAGACCAAAGAGCCGAACACATTGATGCGCCTTTTCGGGCCGTAACAATACGGGTTGAGGTAGCGATATCGAGTTATGAGGGTGAAACGCTCACACAGGCAGTATTGGGGCCTTTTGGCCGTTAAGGCATTCATGCCTATTGCGCTGCTTTTAGCGTTTACTCTTTGCTTTTTCGAAGGGCCAGTTCTAGCTCAGGGCGCCGAGAGCCCCGGGCAGGATCTGACCTTGCCGGATTTTAGCGCACCATCGGGGCAAGCAGCTGCAACTTCGGTCGTTGGGCCAGACCTTTCTGGTTTCAATCATAGCGGCACGGGTTTTGCTCTTGTCGGGGCCCATGCCAAGATTGACTGCGTCGATTGCCACATTGGCGGCAAACTGGACGATACGCCCAACACCTGCTTTGGCTGCCACAACGGCGACCTTGCCGAGGGAAAAAGCGAAACGCATCCGCCTTCAAGTGATGAATGCGCAAAGTGCCACGTCGCCGACAACTGGGTTGCTGTGGCCTTTGACCACAGTCTGGTTGTCGGCAATTGCGTATCTTGCCACAATGGCAAGACCGCGAAGGGCATGACGGACGCCCACCTTCCGACAACCACGCTGTGCGAAGCCTGCCACCTGACCACAGGTTGGACAACTGTGCGCTTTGATCACGGGGCCACACAGGCGGCGTGCGTCGATTGCCACAATGGCAAACGAGAAAGCGGGATGCCCGACGATCACGTCCCCACCACCGACAGCTGCGCGTCTTGTCACGGCGTCAGTGATTGGACGACGGTTGTCATGGACCATGAACAGGCCATGGGCGAATGTGTCGAATGCCATGACGGCACAAGGGTCAGCGGCAAGCCCCTAAACCACATTCCGACAACACGGCAATGCGCCGATTGCCATGTCACCGAAAGCTGGATCACGATCCGCTTTGATCACAGCTCGACCACTGCCACCTGCGCGACCTGCCATGATGGGACGATACAAACCGGCAAGAACGACGACCACGTTGTTTCCGCCAATACCTGTGAAGACTGCCATACGACAACCACCTGGACCGCGATCCGCTTCGATCATGGCGCAGTCACGGGCAGCTGCTTTAGCTGCCACAACGGGGTTTCGGCCACAGGCAAGCCAGAAGATCATCTGCGGACCTCAGACGCATGTGAAGATTGCCACATGGTCACAGGCTGGGCGCAAATCCATTTCGACCATGCCGGGGTTACTGGCAGTTGCGCCTCGTGCCACGACAACAGAACAGCCACCGGCATGCCGACGGACCATTTGAAAACCACGGCGCAGTGCGAGGATTGCCACGTCACAAGCTCTTGGACCAACGTGCGCTTCAACCATTCTGGAGTAGTTGGAAGTTGCGTTTCCTGCCACAACAACCGCGACGTTGCAGGCAAGCCCGCCGATCACCTACCCACCACCGACATCTGCGAAGATTGTCATGTGCCCTCTGGGTGGATGCTTGTGCGGATGGATCACAGCGCCACTACGGCCAGCTGCATTTCTTGCCACAACAACAGCGATTTTGCAGGCAAGCAGCCTGACCATCCACCCACCAACAACTCTTGCGACGACTGCCACGTCACCTCGGACTGGACGCTTGTGCGCATGGACCATAACGCCACCACCGCATCTTGCGTGACCTGCCACAACAATTCGGATGTCGCTGGTAAGCCCGATGATCACCCCGCGACCACAGAGATTTGCGAAGATTGCCACAACACCGCAGACTGGGCGAACGTTCACTTTGACCATTCAGGCGTGTTGGGAAACTGCGTTTCGTGCCACAATAACACGGATGTCGACGGCAAGCCCACCGATCACCTACCCACGACGAATGTCTGCGAAGACTGCCACATCACGTCAGATTGGGCGATCGTGCGCATGGACCACAACGCCACCAACGCGGCGTGTCTGACCTGCCACAACAACTTGGATTTCGCAGGCAAGCCGCCTGAGCACCCGGCCACCACCGATCTCTGCGAGGATTGCCACAATACATTCGACTGGACGAATGTCCACTTCGACCACTCGGGCGTGACCGCCGCCTGTGTAACCTGCCACAACAACACCGATGTCGATGGCAAGCCCGCCAATCACCCGCCTACCACCAATGTGTGCGAAGACTGCCACGTCACCGCAGATTGGGCGCTGGTCCGCATGGACCACAACGCGACCACGGCAAGCTGCGTAACCTGCCACAACAACACAGATGTCGATGGCAAACCCGGTACCCACCCAGACACTAGCAATGTCTGCGAGGATTGCCACAACACCTCAGACTGGGCGAATGTTCACTTTGACCACTCCGGCGTCACCGGGAATTGCATAAGCTGCCATAACAACACCGATTTCAGCGGCAAGCCCGCCGATCACCTGCCTACGACCAATGTCTGCGAAGACTGCCACGTCACCTCGGACTGGACGCTTGTGCGCATGGACCACAACGCCACAACGGCGACCTGCGTATCGTGCCATAACAACACCCGCGTCAACGGCAAGCCCGGCGCCCACCCCGCCACCAGCAATGTCTGCGAAGCTTGCCACAACACCGCAGATTGGGCGAATGTCCACTTCGACCACACCGGCATCACCGGCAACTGCGTAAGCTGCCACAACAACAGCGACTACAGCGGCAAGCCGACCGATCACGTGCCAACCAACAATGTCTGCGAAGCTTGCCACATCACCTCGGACTGGGCGTTGGTGCGCATGGACCACAACGCGACCACCGCCACCTGCGTGTCGTGCCACAATAATATCGACGTTGCTGGAAAGCCGGGCGATCACCCCGCCACCATCGATGTTTGCGAAGACTGTCACACATCAACGAATTGGGCGGATGTTCACTTTGACCACTCTGGTGTCACGGGCACCTGCGTGTCGTGCCATAACAACACCGATGTCAGCGGCAAACCCACCACGCACGTGCCGACCACCGACGTTTGCGAGGATTGCCATATAACGGCAGACTGGACGCTGGTGCGCATGGACCACAACGCCACCTCGGCAAGCTGTGTTTCCTGCCACAACAACAGCGATGTCGTTGGCAAGCCGGGTAATCACCCCGCCACCAGCGACGTCTGCGAGGATTGCCACACCAGCGCCGACTGGGCCACGATCCGCATGGATCACAGTGCCACAACGGCAAGCTGCGTGACCTGCCACAACAACAGCGATTTTGACGGCAAGCCCACCAATCACCTACCCACGACGAATGTCTGCGAAGATTGCCACATCACCTCGGACTGGGCCTTGGTGCAGATGGACCACAACGCCACCACCGCCACGTGCGTTTCGTGCCACAACAATACTGATGTCCCGGGCAAACCCGGCGATCATGCCGCCACCACAGATGTTTGCGAAGATTGCCACACCTCCACGAACTGGGCGGACGTGCACATTGACCACTCGAGCGTCACGGGTGCCTGCGTTTCATGCCACAACAATACCGATTTTGATGGCAAGCCCACCGACCATCTGCCCACCACCGACGTCTGCGAAAGCTGCCACATCACGGCAGACTGGACGTTGGTGCGCATGGATCACAGCGCGACATCGGCCACGTGCGTTTCGTGCCACAACAACGTCCGCGTAGCCGGTAAGCCGGGCAATCACCCCGCCACCACCGATGCCTGCGAGGATTGTCACACCACCACTGACTGGGCGAATGTCCACTTTGACCATGCCGGCGTGACGGGCGCTTGTGTTTCGTGCCACAATAATTCTGATGTCGATGGCAAACCCACCAATCACCTGCCCACCACCGATATTTGCGAAGATTGTCACGTCACGGCCGACTGGACTCTGGTGCGTATGGATCACAACGCCACCTCGGCAAGCTGCATATCGTGCCACAACAACACCAGCGTGAGCGGAAAGTCGGGCACACACCTGCCGACGACAAATGTTTGCGAAGACTGCCACGTCAGCACCGATTGGGCCGATGTGCGTATGGATCACAACGCCACCTCGGCCACCTGCGTAACCTGCCACGACAACACTCGCGCGACTGGCAAGTCGGGCACCCATTTGCCGACAAACAATGTCTGCGAAGCTTGCCACATCACCACCGATTGGGCGGTTGTGCGCATGGACCACAACGCCACCTCGGCCACCTGCCTTTCGTGCCACAACAACTCTGCCGTTAGTGGCAAGCCCACAGATCACCTGCCGACCTCTAATGTGTGCGAGACGTGCCACGTCACCACCGTTTGGACAAATGTTCGCATGGATCACAGCGCAACTACGGCGACCTGCCTTTCGTGCCACAACAACACTGCCGTTGACGGCAAGCCAGGCACCCATTTGCCGACTTCGAACTTCTGCGAAGCGTGCCACGTCACCACCGATTGGGCGGATGTGCGCATGGACCACAACGCCACCTCGGCCACCTGCCTGTCGTGCCACAATAACTCTGCCGTTAGTGGCAAGCCCGGTAACCACCTGCCGACCTCGAATGTATGCGAGGCCTGTCACATTACCGCCAATTGGACAGACGTTCGCATGGACCACAGCGCAACGACTGCAACATGCATCACTTGCCACAACAATTCGGCAGTGGATGGCAAACCCGGCAACCATCCCTCGACTACAAACAATTGCGCTGCGTGCCATGTGACCTCGGACTGGGCGTCAGTCAGGCTGGATCACAACGAAGTCACGGGCAGCTGCGCCAGTTGCCATGACGGCGCGCAGGCGACCGGCAAGCCCAATGGACACTTCGTCACCACGCTGGAATGTGATGAATGTCACCTGACATCGGCGTGGTGGCCTGTGCGCTATACGCACCCCGCCGGGGCAATTCCCGCAGGCCATGACGCAACCATTTGCACGGATTGCCATATCGGCAACAACCAAGCGACGCCGTGGCGAAACCCCAAATACGCACCGGATTGTGCGGCATGTCATGCCGGCGACTTCAAATCGGGCCCGCACACGAAATACGAGTCGCCAAACAAAATGAACTACACGGTCAGCGAACTGCGCGACTGCACGGGTTCTTGCCACGTCTTTACCAACAACACCTTGACGACCATAAAATCGAGAAGAAACAGCGAGCATAGGGCAACTGATAGGGAGTTCTAATGAGCAGTATACAGGCACGCCAGCCGCTCAATGACCTGCTAAAAGGTCAGCGGCATGGCAAGAAGCGGCGGATCCGCAAGGCGCTTGCTGCAAGCGTATGTGTGTTCGCACTTGGAACAGCGGCTCTTCACGCCCAATCCACCGGCACCTTGGCGCGAGCCCAGCTTGTCAGCACCGGTGGTGCAGGCAGTTGCCCTGTCATTCTTATCAACTTCAACCAAGAACTGGCGATTGTGGGCCAAAGCGTGACCCCGGGCGGCCAAACCTTGATGGTTCGGTTGATAGAAAGCGGCATCCCGATCCCGCGACAAGGCGCAATCGAGCAAATCCAGACGCAGCCCAGCCTGTCAGTACCGGGGCTTGGCACGGCGTTCGTCACATTGGATATCTCGAGCGAGCAGCCGGTACTGAACATCCGGTTCACCTCGGCACCACCAATGCTATTGGTGACGCAGGCCGGCACGCGATCGGTTGTCGTCTCTATGTTCGAGCGCACCGGAAACTGTTCAACCGAAACCGAAGCGCAAGCAGATACGCCGAGCGCTGATGGCAATGTTGGCGACCTGCCGGCAAGCGACGCGGGCGAAGCCGCCCGCCTGTTTAGTGATGCACGCGCGGCCGTGACCGCCGCCGAATACGACCGCGCAGTGCAGATTCTGACAAAACTTCTTGCGATGCCGGCCAATCCCTACAGCGCCGACGCGCAAGAAACGCTTGGCATCGTGCGCGAACGTAACGGCCAACTGGCGCATGCCAAGGCTGAGTATGAAATCTATCTGCAAACCTACCCCAACGGCGCTGGGGCAGAGCGCGTCAAGCAACGCCTTGCCGCCATCGAAACGGCAGCGGCAGCACGACCGGGCGGCCTGCGCCCAGCCGGGGCAGGGCAGACCGATTTAGCTGCGACGACTGACGGCGCGGATGTGGACCCGGGCGAGGCTCGTATCACCTCGATCCCCCGCAAAAATGAAACCTTTCCGCCGCTGTTGCCGCAGCCATCCACCGGTTTGCGCGGTGCCATTGCCCGCATAGGTGAGACCGTGTTTCGGACAAACGAAACGCCGCAGGAAAAGGCCGAACGCAGGCTTCGCGAGCGCGCAGCTGATCCGCCAAGAATTACAGTTTCGCTGTATTACTACCTGAATCAGTCTTCGACGTTGATTACCGAGCTGGAAGACCACACCACCGAAAGTGATACAGAAATCCAGCAAAACTCGGCGGTCCTGTCGGTCAACGTCTCAGACTCTTTCTATCGCGGCAACCAACTTTACAGCTATCGCTTCAGCGGCGACTACTCCGAGGACTTTACCGATTCCTCGAAATCACGTCTGAATCTGTCGCGCTTTTATGGCGAGTGGTCGATGGGCACCAATGGCCCCTCGATTGCACTCGGACGGCAATCGTGGAGCGACGATGCCTCGCTGGGCCGATATGATGGGGTCCGCGTGCGCTACACCATTTCGGACAACGTGCGCTTGTCCGGGGTCTTTGGTCTGTCGGTGAACCGAAAATCAGACCCGATGTTCAGCGGCGACGACCGCGTTCTCGGGATTACTGGAGACCTTCTGACGCTTGGCGAAAAAACCGAACTTTCGGGTTACTTTCTGAAAGAATTCAGCGGAGCGTTTACAGATCGTCTGGTCGCGGGCGTTGAAGCCAGCTTCTCGACCGAGTCCAACTCGGGGCGCGGGCTGATCGAATACGACCTGTCGCTGGAATCCGTCAGCACGGCACGCGCAAGTTGGAGCCATCGTTTTGAAGACCGCTCTTCGTTTACGGTGACGGCGGAGTACGACCATTCTCCGAACTTGGCGCTGAATGCGGCACTGGTCGGTCAGTCGGTCACGACACTGCAAGAACTGAACGGAATCTATACGCTGGCAGAGATACGAGGTTTGGCGCGCGACAGATCGGCCGAGACCTACGCCCTATCGGCATCGTGGCAGAAGCCGTTGAGCGAAAAGTGGCAGCTTTCGGTGGACGGCAGCGCCTATTACACCGGTGCCAGCCCTGCCTCGGGCTTTGTGCCCGCTGTCGAAGCGCCGGGGTGGTCCTACAATGTCTCAGCGCAGTTGGTCGGTACCGGCGTCTTTGTTGACGATGACGTGTTCAGTATTTCTGCGCGGGCCGCTGATGACGTTTCATCACAGCTGATCATGCTTGATGGCTACTGGCGCTACAACGTGTCCGACAAGCTGCGGATCAAGCCGCGTTTGAAGATCGCGCACCGCACTTTCGCTGACGGAACAGGCAGCGAAAACTTTGCCATCCCGTCGATCACGCTTAACTACGATTTCAACGTGAACAACTCGTTTGAAGTCGAACTGGGTACCCGGCTTTCAAACCGTGAAACACCGGGCATCAGCGAAGAAACGAATGACACTTTCCTCACCCTGGGTTTCACCAGAGAATTCTGAAAACGAAAAAAGGGGCGGGTAAAACCGCATCTGCGACTGGTCCGCAACCCGAAAGTTAGGGTGCCGAACCAAGGCGCAGATTTTCAGTTGAACAACGCCGCCAATTCCGGATGCCCAGCCGTAACTGCAATTTCGGCAGCCCGCTCTCGGCGGTTATTGCGCCGCCGCGGGTCAGCGCCAGCAGCAAGCAGCGCCCGGATAGCATCTGCATGCCCCCCGCGCGCGGCTGCCATCAACGCGGTTTCGCCCAAGGCGTTGCGCTGGTTCAGATCGGCCCCGGCCGCGATCAGCGACACCAATCCCTCGACCTTCCCCGCGGCCGCCAGCAGCATCACGGGGGTGTTGCCGGCCGCGCTCGCCTGCTTTGCGTCAGCCCCCGCTTCGAGCAGCGCGTTGATCGCGCCATCCTGACCAGCCGCTGTGGCGGCGAGAAGCGGTGTGGCACCGTCGTTATCGGGCACAATGGCGCTTACACCCGCCTCGTGAAGATAGCCAACGCCGACGCCGTTCCCACCTACTGCGGCATACCACATCAGGTTACGGCCTTTGGCATCGGTGACCGTCAAATCCAGCCCAAGCGCCACCAGCCTGTTCAGCACCGGCGCCTCGCAGAACGCGACAGCCTGCTTTCCTATTGCAAACTGCGTGTCAGGTGCCACCCCAAGGGTGCGGACCCGGTTCAAGATAAACGCAGCACTTGCGCAATCGCCATTTTCCATCGCCAGTTCGAGCGGCGTTTTGCCGTTCGCATCGGCCAAAAGTGGTTGCGCCCCAACCGCCAAAAGCAACTCGGCCGCTGTCGGGTGCTTCGTTGCGACGGCATGCGCTAGTGCGCTTTGCCCTTCCGTATCGACGGCATCAACGCGCGCGCCGTTGTTGAGCAAGACCTGAATGACGTCGTCCGCACCGCGCCGCGCAGCATGTATCAAGGCCGTTCGGCCCTGCGTGTCGCGCCATTCGACATCTGCGCCTGCGGCCAATGCTGCGTTTACTGCCTGAACCGCGTTGCGTTGGGCTGCCTCCATAAGCGGGGTCCACCCACTGTCTTGTGCAAGTTTTGAAGGCTCTGGCGGCTTGGCTGGCTGCACTTCGGGCAATGCCGCGCGCGGGGTGGGCAGAGGAGCCAGAACCGCCTGCACCAACGCCTCGGCTGCCCTGATATGTCCGGCGGCTGCGGCGCTTTCCAGCAAGGTAATGCCGGCATCGCGGTCAGGGTCGATTCCGTCGCCGTCCAGCAGCATCCGCCCCAGCCGATAAGCTGCGCTCGCCTGCCCGAGTTCCGCGGCCTTTCGCGTCAAGCTCAGCGCGCGCGCCTTGTCTTTTTCAACCCCCAAGCCCGACTCGTAAAGCGAAGCGAGCCGCCATAGCGCTTCGGCGTTACTTGATAGATCGGGGGTCGTAAGCACCGCGACCGCGCCTTCAAAATTGCGCGAACGGATCAGATCATCGGCCTTTAGCAATTGGTCGTCCTGCGCCAGCGCCGGATCCGCAAAAGCCAAAAGAATGCAGGCGCACAAAACGCGCGCCATTTCGGTGTTAAGCCGTGCCATATTTTGTCTCTATATTGATACCGGCGGATTTAAGGAAAGGCGTGGGCAAGATACCGCCCGCGCAAACGATCACAGCGTCATTGGCAATGCTCTCGGTCTTTCCCGCGAATTCGATAGTTACTTGCTTTGGCTCGATCTGAAGCACCTCTGATTGCAGCATCACCCGTAGGCGATTGGTTTTCTCCATCTCTGAAACGCGATCACGGTTTTTCAGCTTTGCGCGGCTAAAGCCGTCGCCGCGATAGGACAGCGTGACTGTCGTGCCCGGTTCAGACGCGATCGAGGTGGCCGCCTCAAGCGCAGAATCGCCCCCGCCTACCACCAAAACCGCGCGATTGCGGTATTGCTCGGGGTCGATAAGCCGGTAGACGACCTTTTCCTGATCTTCACCCGGTACACCAAGCATTCGTGGCGTACCCCTGCGGCCAATTGCCAGAAGCACCGCGCCGGTCAGATGACTGCCGCGTGTCGTTGCCACCCGGAAGGCAGCGCCCTCGCGCTCGATCTTTTCGACCCGCTCTTCATAGGTGATCTTCAAACCGGTATTGTTTTTGACCTGCTCCCAGAACGCCAGCAGATCCTCTTTCGAGGTCTCGCGCAGGTTCACCTGACCATATAGCGGCAGTTCGGCCGGGGCGGTCATCACCAGCTTGCCGCGTGGAAAATGTGCGACGGTGCCGCCAAAGCTGTCCTGCTCGATGGTAATCAACCGCAGACCTGCCTTCATCGCTGCAAGGCTTGCCGAAATGCCGGCAGGTCCCGCCCCCACGACTACAACGTCTAGCGGCGGGCCGGCACGCGAGGGTGCCGCCTTCGCGATTTGCCCCATTGCTTGGCGACCCTGCTCGATCGCATTGCGGATCAGGCCCATGCCGCCCAACTCGCCCGCGATGTAGATGCCGGGCACATTGCTCTGAAAGTCGGGGCCGACATGAGGAATGTCGACACCCCGCTTTTCGGTTCCAAAGACCAGCTCGATACTATGCATGGGGCAGGATGTAGCGCAGGCTCCGTGGCCGATGCAGTGCGACGGCTCCAGCAACTCGGCCTTGCCGTTTACCAGCCCGAGGATCTTTCCTTCCGGGCATGCGGAAATGCAAGTAGCACAGCCGATGCACAGCGACGGATCTATCTTGGGGTGCAGGCTTGCGGGTTCGGTCAGACCGGCTGCCACCGCCTCTGCCTTGATGCGCAGGGACCGGCGCTCGGCAAACTTGGCGCGCGCCAGAAAAATTCCCCAAAGCACCCCCAGCGGGCCAAGGTAGATCGCAAGTGCCTGCACGCGCCGCGCCCCCTTCCTAGTTGACCTCAAGACCCGCGGCACGAGCACCTTCGGTGACAATCGCCATCTTGTCCGCCGATGCCCCAAGTGCGGTTTTCGCATCCTGATACGCCGTGGCCGCACCTGCGGGATCGAGCAACACCATGTACGAGCGGATCAGCTTGACCCAGCCCTCTGGGTCGTCAGGGCTTTGTTGCAAACGGTCCGCTAATTGCGCGACCATGCTCTGGATCAGGGCTTGGCGGTCGTCTGCGGTCAAAGATTGTGCCGCAGCCACGTCGGCCGCCGTTGGCCCGCGATCCGCGGGCGCATCGGGCGAACGCGCAACGGACGGCAATTGGGCCAGCGCCGAAGCTGGCCGCAGACCATCCAGCCGAGTGCCGATATCGTAGCTCGAAGCCGCAGCAAGCTCGTCAATACGCGTCACGACGCCAGACAGCCAGTCCGCCCCGGCGGGCGCGCTTGCCGCCAGTTCAAGCCATGCTTCGATGGCGGCAATAGGGTTGCCTGCCTGCTCCAAGGCCATGCCTTTGAAAAACCTCGCGCGCGCGTCGTCAGGGTTCAGTTTCAGCGCCGCGTCAAAGGCTGTTACTGCCTCGTCAGTGATCAGCCCGCGCGCGGTGCGAACCAGTGTTTCGCCATATGCCGACCAGACATCGGGAAGCGAGCCGTCCAGTTTCACCGCGTTTGCGTAAGCGTCTGCCGCTTCGGCGTAGCGTTCAGTGTTAAAGTACGACCAGCCCAGCATCCGCCAGCCTTCGGCGTCTTCCGGGTCGTTTTGCAGCCGCGCCAGCAGGCTGGTAATCGCTTCCTCAACGCTGTTTGTCCCCGATCCGTTTGAAAGCGCAGTCTCGGCAACTGCGGCGGCGCGGGCCACTGTGTCATTGGTAGGCACCGCCACCACCGCCGCCGGTTTCGCCGGCAGGTCCGGCCTGCCCAAAACCGCGTAAAGCCCCGTAGCCCCAGCGACAACCCAGCCCGTCACTGCAAACAGCGCCCAGATGCGACCCTTGGATGTGACCGTTTCAAGCGGCGCAGGGGCAGACTTTGCCAAAGCAAGAACCCGGCGCTCCACTTCACCCCGGGCATCGGTAGCGTCGCGCTCCGACAGGTTGCCCCGCTCTTGGTCTGCCGCGATCTCGGCCAACTGCGCGCGGCTGACCTCAAGCAAACGGTCCCGATCGGTCTGGGGTGCCTCGAGCCTGCGGATCACTGGGATGGCCAGCGCCACCGCGACTGCCGCAGTAAGTATCGTCAGAACTATCCAAAGAGTCATTGCGCGTCCTTTGTGGAAAGAGCTTGGGCGATCAGCTGCCGGTCTGCGTCTGTCAGCTCTTCGCCTTCATCCAGCGATTTGCGCTGATCGCGCCACATCGCGCGAAAGCCCAATAGCGCGGCCAAAAGAAACAACCCCGGGCCGATCCACAGCAGAAGGGTCGAGATGTTGAAGGGCGGTTTCAGCAGAATGTAGTTTCCGTACCGATCGACCAGATAGTCTAACGCCTCGTCATCGCTGTCACCGGCAACCATCCGTTCGCGCAAGACAATCCGAAGGTCACGCGCAAGCTCTGCATTGGAATCGTCGATGCTCTGATTGCGGCAAACCAGGCAGCGCAGCCCCGTGCTCAGCGCCCGCGCCCGCGCCTCCAGCGCCGGGTCCGACAGAACCTCAGAGGGTTCGACCGCGATGGCAGGGCCCGCCAGCAGCGTCAGGCTCAGCAAGGCAATGCGAAGGGGGCGCCAAAAACGTGCAATCACGACTCGGCCTCCAGCTCTGACAAAAGCGGGTGCAGGACATCGGCCCAGATCTTGTCGGTTATGGGCCCGATATGGCGATACCGAATTCGCCCTTTGGCATCCACGACATAGGTTTCGGGAACGCCGGTTACATTAAGGTTAGCGCCCAGACGTCCGGCACTGTCATCGCCTGTTGCGACGTAGGGGTTGCCGGACCGCGTCAGGTAAAGCTTGCCAGCGCCCTTGGAATCTCTCCAGTTCACGCCGTAAATCGGCACATCCTGTGTCTGGGCCAGATCCAACAGCTTGCCATGCTCTTGCCTGCAGGCAGAACACCAGGAAGCGAATACATTGACTAGCACGACTTGGCCGTTGAGATCGGCGCTCGAAAATCCCGCATCAGTACCTGCCATTGGCGAAAGGGTGAATTCGGGCAAAGGGCGGTCCAAGCGGCCCGGAAAATCCATCGCGGTTTCGCGTTGCGCGCCAGACACGAGTGCCACCGCAAGGCCCGCAAAGGCCAGAAGCGGCAAAAGGGTTGTCATGGCTGGGCGCGTCATGCCTCAGGCCTTTGCCACAAGGGCCTGAGGCGGCGCCGATCGAATAGTTGCGCCCAGTCGGAAGCGGCGGTCCGACAACGAGACCAGTCCGCCGAATGCCATCAGCAACGGCCCAATCCAGATCAGCAGCACGAAGGGGTGCCAATAGGCGCGCACGGTCCATGCGCCGCTGGGGTCTGCGTCTCCGATCACCAGATACAGGTTGGAAAGAAAGCGCGAGTCGATCGCCGCTTCCGTGGTCTGCCGCCCAGAGGTGGGGTAAAAGCGGCGCTCAGACAGCATCTCGCCCAGATTGCGGCCATCTTTGCTGACGACAAAAACCGCACGTTCTGCTTCATAGTTCGGGCCCAAATGTCCGCGCACGCGGTCCAGCCGCACATCAAAACTGCCGATCTGGATGACCTCGCCGGGGTGAATGGCGCGGATCGTTTCCAACTGCCAGGCCGTAACCACTGCAATGCCGATCACGGCAAACCCCAGCCCCATATGGGCCAGTACCATTCCATAAAGCGCCCGCGGCGTTGTCCGGGCCAGATCAAGCGAGCGGGTCAGCGGTGCGCGAAACAGGTTCACCCGCGTCACCCACCAAGCGAAAGAGCCGATAACAAGCCACAGCCCTATTGCCATTCCGATAGCACCAAAAGTCTTGGACGTACCGCCAAGCACCACCGACAGGGCCATCGCCGCGACCACCGGCAGCAACGCCCATGCGCCGCGCCGCACCGAGGCTTTCAATGTGTCGCGCTTCCAGCGCAGATTCATTCCGAAAACCACGGCAATCAACAACGGCAGCATCAGCGGCAAGAACGTCCGGTTGAAATAGGGCGGCCCGACCGAAATTTTGTCGCCCGACATCATGTCTACAAAAAGCGGATAGAACGTACCCAAAAAGACCGTGCCTGCCGCGGTCAGCAGAATGATGTTGTTCAACACCAGCCCACCTTCGCGGCTAACCGGAGAAAACAACACCGGCCGGTTGAACCGGTGTGCCCGCGCGGCAAACAACGTCAACGCGCCACCCGTGGACAGCACTAGCAGCAGCAGCACACCAACGCCCCGCGCAGGGTCCGAGCTAAAGGCATGAACCGAGGTCAGCACACCCGAACGCACAAGGAAGGTACCGACCAAGCTTAGCGAAAAGGTCAAGATGGCCAGCAACAGGGTCCAGACGACCAGCGCCCCTCTGCGCTCGACTACCAGCGCGGAATGCAGCAGCGCCGTTCCTACCAGCCACGGCATGAAAGAGGCGTTCTCGACCGGGTCCCAGAACCAGAAACCGCCCCAGCCCAGCTCGTAATAGGCCCACCACGAACCCAGAGTGATGCCGATGGTCAGGAAGATCCAGGCGGCCAGCGTCCAGGGCCGCACCCAGCGACCCCAGGCAGCGTCCACCTTGCCCTCGATCAGCGCCGCCACGGCAAAGCTGAAGGCCATCGAGAGCCCGACATAGCCGAGGTAGAGGAACGGCGGATGGAAGGCGAGGCCCGGGTCCTGCAGCAAGGGGTTCAGGTCGTTGCCATCGAACGGCGGCAGCGCGGTGCGCAAAAACGGGTTCGAGGTGAAGATCATGAAGGCCATGAAGGCGGCGCCGATCGACCCCTGCACCGCCAGCACCCGCGCCTGCAGGCTGGCCGGCAGGTTGCCGCCGAACCACGACGCCGAGGCGCCGAACACCGCCAGGATCAGCACCCAGAGCAGCAGCGAGCCCTCGTGATTGCCCCAGACGCCGCTGATCTTGTAGAGCAAGGGTTTCAGCGTGTGCGAATTCTCGACCACCAGCAGCACCGAGAAATCCGAGGTGACGAAGGCCCAGGTCAGCGCCGCGAAGGCGATGGCGAGCAGCGCGAATTGCGCGCTGGCCAGCGGGCCGGCGGCGGCCATCCAGTCGGCCCAGCCCTTTTGCGCGCCCACCATCGGCACGATGGTTTGCAGGATCGCCACGGCGAAGGCGAGGATGAGGGCGTAATGTCCGAGTTCTACGATCATGCCCCCGCTATAGCGCGCCTGCCGGGTGCCGCAAAGCACGAAGCCGCGATCACGCTGCGACAGGGCGGCGCGGGTGGGGCTTCGGCCGCCCAGGTCGCGTCGCCAAGGCCAGTGCCGACCGGAATCGCCCCACCGCCACCCGGCAAGGCGGGGCCGTTCAACCGGACTCGTCTGCGCGGCCGGACCCGCGGACGTGCCCCCGGGATTGCGCCGCCCGCGGCGGGGAATCGCCTGCCGAAACGGTGCAGCAGAAGCCCAGCGTCAACGGGATGTCGGGTTAAGAAAGGGTAATGGCCTGACTTAACACTTTGATTTTACGGCATTCTGTGTCTTGTCCCATCGTGGGACATCACCCCGCCCAGTCCGGCTTGCGCTTTTCGATGAAGGCGGCGATCCCCTCGTCGGTATCCCTGAGCAGCATGTTTTCCACCATCACCGCGCCGGTGTACCGGTACGCCTGATCGAGCGGCATCCCCGCCTGTTCATAGAACGCCCGCTTGCCGATCCGCACCGCCGCCCCCAGCTTGCCCGCCACCGTCCGGGCCAGGTCCATCGTCGTCGCCTCCAGCGCCTCGGGGGCGGCGACCCGGTTGACCAGCCCGACCTCGCGCGCCCGCTCGGCGGTCAGGAACTCGCCCGTCGTCAGCATCTCGAACGCATGCTTGCGCGGCAGGTTGCGCGACAGCGCGACCATCGGCGTGGAACAGAACAGACCGATGTTGACGCCGTTGACCCCGAACCGCGCATCCGTCGCCGCCACCGCCATGTCGCAGCTCGCGACCAGCTGGCAGCCCGCCGCCGTGGCGATCCCGTGCACCTGCGCGATCACCGGCTGCGGCAGCGCCGGGATCATCTGCATGACCTCGCCGCAGCGCCCGAACAGGTCGGCGAAATAGGCGGCGCCCTTGTCGGCGGCGGCGCGGCCCGCCTGCATCTCCTTCAGGTCGTGGCCGGCGCAGAACACCTTGCCGATGCCCCGGATCACCACGACCTTCACCGCCGCATCCTCACCCGCCCGCTGCAGCGCCGCCTTCAGCGCCGCCAGCATCGCATCCGACAGCGCGTTCAGCGCGCCGGGCCGGTTCAGGGTCAGCACCGCCACCCGTTCCGCAACGTCATACAGCACCGGATCGTCGCCCATCTTGCCCTCCTCGCGGCTTTGCCCGAGCCTAGCAAGCAAGCCCGGGGGAGGAAAGAATGCACATCGCCATGGACGCCGCGTCGCTCAACGCCTTCATGCACGCGGAATTCCCCCAGGTCGCAGCGCAGTTCCGGGTCGAGCGCATCGCGCCGATGGAGGCCGACGTGCGGTTGATGGTGGACGAACAGCACCTCAGGCCCGGCGGGACGGTCAGCGGCCCCAGCATGTTCTCGCTGGCCGACCTTGCCATGTACGCGGTGCTGCTGGGCATGATCGGGCCGGTTGCGCTGGCGGTGACCACCAATGCCTCGATCGATTTCATGCGCAAGCCCGAGGCCGGGCGCGACCTGATCGGCCGCGCGCGGCTGCACAAGCTGGGCAAGACTCTGGCCGTGGGCGACGTGCTGATCGTCAACGAGGGCTCCGAGGCGGTGCTGGCACGCGCCTCGATGACCTACGCCATCCCGCCGCGGCGCTAGTCCTTGCGCTGCACCTCGACCTGCGCGCCGACCCGGCGCAGGTTGTAGCGGCCGGATTTTTCCACCAGGTCCGAGAGCTTGCCGCAGCCGAACGAGCGGCTGTCGAAATCGGGATGGGTCGACTGGATGGTCTGGCCGATCAGGCCCAGCTGGAACCATTCGCCTTCCGGATCGAGCGCCTGCATGGCGGCGTTGATCAGCGGCACGGCGTCGCGCGGGGCGGCCTTGGTGGGCGAGGCGACCTGCGGCTCGGCCTCCTTGAGCAGGTTCTCGACGAAGATGAATCGCTTGCAGGCCTTGCGGAAGGCCTCGGGCGTCTTCTGCTGGCCGATGCCGTAGACGTCGAGCCCCTGTTCGCGGATGCGGCTGGCGAGGCGGGTGAAATCGCTGTCCGACGAGACCAGCACGAAGCCGTCGAAACGGCCCGAGTGCAGAAGGTCCATGGCGTCGATCACCAGGGCGATGTCGGACGAGTTCTTGCCGACCGTGTTGGCCGGCTGGTGGTGCGGCACCAGCGCCAGCGCCGGCAGCTTGTCGTGCCAGCCGGCCATCTGCTGGCGCGAGAAATCGCCATAGATGCGGCGCACCGAGGCCTCGCCGAACGAGGCGATCTCTTCGAAGATCGCCTCGGCCCAGCGGGGCGAGGAATTGTCGGCGTCAACCAGGACGGCGAGGAGCGGGGTTCCGTTGCGGGCCATGTCAGGCCTCCTTTCGGGGTCATTCGGGGGGCTGGCGGGTCGTGCTGGCGCCTAGGGCGCCGCCTTCTCGGCCAGGTCGCGGGCGATGGCGAAGGCGCCGCGCAGGCGGTCTTTCTCGGCGCTCCAGTCCTGCGGCAGCACCAGCTTGTTGTCGCGGATCTTCGCCCCGGCGTGGTTGTGCAGGAACTCGACGAGGCCCTTGGGGTTCGGATACTTGTCCATGTGAAACTGGATCGTGACACCTTTTGGCCCGGCGTCAAGGCGCGCGATCTGCGCCTTCTTGCACATCGCCTTGATCCGCACGACGATCAGCAAGGTGTTGACCTCTTTCGGCAATTCGCCAAAGCGGTCGATCAGCTCGGCGGCGAAGCCCTCGAATTCGACCTTGCGCTCCAGCGTCGCCAGCCGCCGGTAGAGGCCAAGCCGGACGTCAAGATCGGTGACATAGGTATCGGGGATCAGCACCGGCACGCCGAGGTTGATCTGCGGCGCCCAGGCGCCGTCGGACAGGTCCTGCAACTCGCCCGAGCGCAGCCGGGCGATCGTCTCTTCCAGCATCTGCTGGTAAAGCTCGTAGCCTACCTCGTTGATATGGCCCGATTGTTCCTCGCCCAGGATGTTGCCGGCGCCGCGCAGGTCCATGTCCTGCGAGGCGATGTTGAAGCCCGCGCCGAGGCTGTCAATGGAGCCGAGCACCTTCAGCCGCCGCTCGGCCTGCGGCGTCAGCGGCGCGCGGGGCTTGGTGGTCAGATAGCAATAGGCCCGGGCCTTGGAACGGCCGACGCGGCCGCGGATCTGATAGAGCTGCGACAGGCCGAACATGTCGGCGCGGTGCACGATCATGGTATTGGCGCGCGGGATGTCGAGCCCGGATTCGACGATGCTGGTGGCCAGCAGCACGTCGTACTTGCCGTCGTAGAAGGCGTTCATGCGCGAGTCCAGTTCGCCCGCCGCCATCTGCCCATGCGCCACCAGAACCGACACCTCGGGCACCTGCTCTCTCAGGAAGTCCTCGACTTCCGGCAGGTCCTTGATGCGCGGCACGACAAAGAACGACTGCCCGCCGCGGAAGCGTTCGCGCAACAGCGCCTCGCGCAGGGTCACCGTATCGAATTCGGACACGTAGGTGCGGATCGACAGCCGGTCGACCGGCGGGGTCGAGATCAGCGACAGGTCACGCACCCCCGACAGCGACAATTGCAGCGTGCGCGGGATCGGCGTCGCGGTCAGGGTCAGGACGTGGATCTCGGACCGCAAATCCTTCAGCCGTTCCTTGTGGGTCACGCCGAAGTGCTGTTCCTCGTCCACCACCAGCAGCCCGAGGCGCTGGAACCGCACCCCCTTGGCCAGCACCGCGTGGGTGCCGACGACGATGTCGACGCTGCCGTCGGCCAGCCCGGCGCGGGTGGCGGCGGCATCGCGCGCCGAGACGAACCGCGACAGCGGCCGCACCGTGAGGGGAAAGCCGCGAAAGCGCTCGGCGAAGCCGCGGTAGTGCTGGCGGGCGAGCAGCGTGGTGGGCGCGATCACCGCCACCTGAAGCCCGGCCATGGCGGCGACGAAGGCGGCGCGCATCGCCACCTCGGTCTTGCCGAAGCC
>DISJ01000002.1 GCA_002421605.1 Rhodobacteraceae bacterium UBA6213
TCCATGGGCGCTGATGGCGGACAGACAATGCAGATCTTTGCCTTTCACAAACAGAACTTGTGCGTACGCCGGCGGCTGTCCTTTACATAGCTCTCGGTCAACGGTTTCGCTGTTTCGGACGCCTATCTCATTCGCGGTTACGACGAGGTAGAAACCCCTCATTACAAAATCCACCCAAAAGTTTCGAGCGCGATGACGACGACGGTCCGATCAGGGCGCATCCCCGGATTGGCTAGAGCTCAGAGCCCAACGGGTGGCGGCTTTCGCAGCCTCAGCCGCCTCGACCCAGTCTGTTACGGTAGTCGTGCGCCCGCCAGTCGGCGCNNCGGCGCGCGCCAGCCAGTGGAGCTCTGGCTGGCGCGCCGCGAGTGACGTGTCGATTTCGATCTCGTCAAAGCCTGCCCTGCGGGCCATCGCGTATTGATCGGCGATAAGATGGCCCTGCGCGCGCAACCGCCCGGTGTAGCCCATGCGCCGCAGCCGCACCGCAAGCGTAAACCCCCGCCCGTCATTGAAAACGGGAAAGCCGATGCGGATCGCGGCAAGGCGCGGTAGATCGCGGCGCAGCGACTCAGGGTCCGCGTTGGGCGGCAAATCAACCCAAGAGCCCGCATGGGTGTCAGGGCCGAAGCCATGGTCGGTGACGATGACACTCATGATGCGGCCCTGCTTCGCACGATGCGCCCCTGTTCGACATGGATACCGCATTCGATCTTATCCTGGCCACGCCACCGCCCGGCGCGCGGATGCTCGCCCGCGCCTGCCGGCGTTGTGCAAGGGGCGCAACCGATCGACGGATAGCCGCGCGCCACCAACGGATGGCGCGGCAGATCATGGCGCTCCATGTAAACCCGCAGATCGTCGGCTTCGTATTCGGCAAGCGGGTTAACCTTGATCTGGCCTGTCTTCAGATCGCGTTCGAACATCTCCAGCCCTGCGCGTTGCCCGCCCTGAAACCGCTTTCGCCCGCTAATCCAGCCGTTGAAATCTGCAAGTGCCGAGGCGAGCGTGCGCGTCTTGCGCAGATCGCAGCAGGTATCGGGGTCGGCGCTGTGCAGCATGGCGTCCGGATCGTTCAAAAACAGCTCCACCCGGCTCGGATGAATCCGCCGCACATCGGTGAAACCAAGCTGCCGGGTCAGGGCTTCCTGATACGCAAGTGTTTCGGCAAAAAGCATCATTGTGTCGATGAATATTACCGGGATGCCGCGATCCACTTGGGCCACCATGTGCAGCAATACCGCCGACTCGCCGCCAAAGCTGGAGACCAGCGCCAAAGGCCCGAGCGCCCCTGAAAGCGAAAAGCGGATTGCACCCTCGGCGTCGTTTTCGAAGCGCGCATTCAGCGTGTCGATATCGGCAAGCCGTCGTTTGGAGATTTGGGGGGCGTCAGGCTGCATTGGCGCTATCCAATTCATAAAGCGCCGCCTGAAAGGGCGATAGCCCGAGCCGGCGGTAGGCTTGCAAAAAGGTTTCATCACGGCCCTCGCGCAGGCGCAGATATGCCTGCAAGATCCGCTCTATGGCTGGCACGATCTGGTCATAGGCAAAGCCCGGACCGGTGCGCGCACCAAGCGCCGCGTCTTCACTGCCGTCGCCGCCAAGCGTGATCTGATAGGTTTCAACCCCCGCCCTATCGAGGCCGAGTATGCCGATATGCCCAACATGGTGATGCCCACATGCGTTGATGCAGCCCGAGATCTTGATCTTGAGCGGGCCGATGTCGTGTTCAAGCTTCAGTCGCTCGAAATGGGTGGCGATTTCTTGCGCCACGGGGATCGAGCGCGCGGTGGCGAGGGCGCAGTAATCCATCCCGGGGCAGGCGATGATGTCGGACAAAAGGCCCACATTTGCGGTGGCAAGACCATGTGCCTTCAGCTGTTGCCAAACCAATGGCAGGTTGCCTAGTTCCACATGCGGCAATACGAGGTTCTGCTCGTGGCTAACCCTGATCTCGCCATAGCCAAAGCGTTCGGCCAAGTCGGCCACCGCGCGCATCTGCGCGCTTGTCGCATCGCCGGGGCTTGCACCATGCGCCTTCAGGCTGATGGTCACGATGGCGTGGCCGGGGTCGCGGTGCGGGTGCAGGTTGGTATCGGCCCAAGCGCGGAAAACGGGGCTGGCAGCACGGGCATCGCTATAGGGCGTGTCCGGAACGGAGCGTCGAAGCGGCACGCGGAACTGGGCTGCGATCCGATCCAACTCGGCGTCGGCCACTGCGGGGTCGAAATCGGGCCGGATCTCGGCAAATCGCGCCTCGACAAGGTCACGCACCGCCTCCAACCCGTTCTCGTGAACAGCGATCTTTATGCGTGCCTTGTGCTTGTTGTCGCGCCGACCAAGCAAATTGTAGGTGGAAAGGATGGCTTCCAGATACGGTAAAAGCTCGCTTGCAGGCAGAAACGAGCGGATCACCTTGCCCAGCATCGGTGTGCGGCCAAGGCCGCCGCCGACGATCACCTCAAAGCCTGCCGCGCCGTCAAGGGTGACCATCCGCAGGCCGATATCATGTGCCCGCGTTACCGCGCGGTCGCGCGGGCTGCCGGTGATTGCTATCTTGAATTTGCGGGGCAAAAACTGGAACTCGGGATGGTCGGTGGACCATTGCCGGATCAACTCGGCCCAAGGGCGCGGGTCAGCGATCTCGTCGGCGGCGGCACCGGCAAAATGGTCCGAAGTGACGTTTCGCACCGTGTTGCCGCTTGTCTGGATGGCGTGCAGCCCGACCTTGGCCAGTGCATCCAGCATATCGGGCACATCGGTCAGCGCGGGCCAATTGAATTGGATGTTCTGTCGCGTGGTGAAATGACCATAGCCTCGGTCCCAACGCTCGGCGATGTCGGCCAGCGCGCGCAACTGCGCGGGGTTGAGCGAGCCGTAGGGGACAGCGACGCGCAGCATGTAGGCGTGAAGTTGCAGATAAAGGCCGTTCATCAGCCGAAGCGGGCGGAACTCTTCCTCGGTCAGCGAACCGTCGAGGCGGCGTGCCACCTGCGCGCGGAACTGGCGGTTGCGCTCGGTCAGAAAGGCGGTGTCGAAATCGGTGTAGGCGTACATCGGTATGACCTCAGGCTGGGATTCGCGCGGCGTGCGAAGGGCCGTCGCGGCGAAAAACCTCGCGAAAGTGCAGCGGCTCAGGGCCCTGCGGCGTCGGGCGGACATCGGCGAGGTAACAGCCCACCACTTCGCCTGCGCGGGCCTGCGCGCGGGCAAGCGCCGGCTCGGCCTCGGTGGTGCTAAGAAACACGCGCGCGGCGCGCATCTCGTGCGACCAGTCGTCCGAGGTGGTCAGCCAGACCACCTTGCCCGATCGAAGGGCGTTGCCAGTTACCACAGTTGCAGGCGTCTGCTCGGCCATCTCAGGCCAACTCTTCAAAGCGCGCAATCGCGTGTGCCGCAACGGCCGCCGCCCCCGCTGGCGCGAGGCCAAACAGCAGCATCACCGGCCCGGTCGGCGTGGCCGCACCAAGATCGGCTGCCATTCGGTCCAGCCGGGTCGCAAGCACCCGTTGGTTGGCGCGACTTGCATTCTCGACTGCGCTGACCGGCGTTGCACCATCGGCGCCGTGCATCAGCAATCGCCCTTGTAAAAAACGCGCTGCCCGAAGCCCCATATAGATCGCCGCCACCACCCCGGGCCGCGCCAACGCCCGCCAGTCCTGTTCGGCAAAACCGTCCAGATCATGCGCGGTCAGAATGCGCAGCTCTGCGTTGCGCGCGCGCCGGGTCAGGCTGACGCCAATCGCCGCTGCGGCCGCCGAGGCAGCGGTAATTCCCGGCACCACGGCCCAGGCGACGCCAGCCGCGTCAAGCGCCGCGGTCTCTTCGTCCAACCGGGCGAATACGGTGGGATCGCCCGCCTTGAGCCGCACCACCTGCGCGCCCGCCCGGGCGTGGGCGACCATCGCCGTATTGATCTCTACCTGCGAAGCCGAGGGGCCAAACCCCTCTTTGCCCATCGCGATGAAAACCGCCTCGCGCCGGGCAAGATCAAGGATGGGTTGCGGCACCAATCGGTCATGGATAACCACATCGGCGGCATCAAGCAGCCGCCGCGCGCGCAAGGTCATCAACTCCGGGTCTCCGGGCCCGGCACCCACCAGATCGACTCGACCGGGCCGTGGCGCCTTCGCCAAATGGCGCGCGAGCAGGTCGCGCATCGCGTGGTCCAACAGTTCTTCGCCGGCCTCCGCCAGCACTTTCGGACCGGTATCGAAATAGTAGTCCGCCCAGAAGTCGCGCCGCCGACGCCCCTGCGCCAGCGCCTCGGCCGTGTGGCGAAAGCCCTTTCCGGCGCGGGCCAGCACGCCCAGCCCTTGCGGCAGGCGCGCTTCGAGATCGGCCTTGATGGCGCGGGCCAGCACCGGGGCGGCGCCTTCGGTGGCAATCGCCACGGTGAGCGGCGCGCGATCGACGATGGACGGTGTGATGAAGTCACTGGCTTCGAGGTTGTCGACCACATTGACCAGCGCCCCTTCGGCGCGTGCCAGCCGGGCGACGGCCGCATCCCCCTCGTCGCCGAGCGCGGTGTAGACAAGCGCCACCTTGGCAAGGTCGCCCGCCACCGGCAGCCGCCGATGCAGCGATGCGCCAAACTCCGTAGCCGCTTGCACCAAATTTGGCTCGGGATTGGGCGCAAACAGCTCTATCCGCGCCGAAGTTCGGGCAATGAGCCGCAGCTTTGCCAAAGCCATTTCGCCATTGCCGCAGAGCACCACGCGCCGGGATGACAGATCAAGAAAGACGGGGAAGTGTTGCATCGGGGCACCTATTCTGGTTGCATCGACAATAGAACAATTTCCCTCGATCATGGAATATACCGCCGGTAATAAGGATACTGTCGCTAACCTCTAGAACTATCCGTTACACCGTCGCGGAATCATGTTGTAAGGCAGGAAAACGTCCCCATTCGCTCACCGATACCGGAACGGTGATATGCTATGCCGTGCGGCCGGTGGCGCGTTGCTAAACTAGTCCCTGAAGACCTGCGGCTTGCAAAGCGGCACGCTTGCCCCGGCAGTGGCGGCCAAGTCGCAGGAGGTTTCCATGCATCCTGCTGCAGCAGAACTTCCTCT
Source organism: Rhodobacteraceae bacterium UBA6213 (assembly GCA_002421605.1). Lineage (GTDB taxonomy): Bacteria > Pseudomonadota > Alphaproteobacteria > Rhodobacterales > Rhodobacteraceae > UBA6213. The sequence continues at coordinate 5,076 of DISJ01000002.1, forward strand.
TGTTCCTACAAGTTTGGCGAAATGCTGGTTGTGGGTGACGGGTTCGACGAATCTTGCCCGGCCAGGGTTCGGTAGGCGCGCGACCAAATTAGACGCGATTCGGTGCTATGCCAGTTATTCAGCGCGTATTCCTTGTTCAGCGATATTTCCTTCCCTGATATGGAAGTTGTTTTCCCTGTTGGCCGCGGCAGGGAAATTTGGCGTAACCCGCTGGTAAAGCGCGCCTATTCATGGGGCGACTCGATCTGTTTACTCTGAAAACGTCGGTTTTCCCTGTAAATTCCCTAATATGCAGGGAATTTGGGAAAGACCAGTTCGCTCAGGACTGCCAGCACAGCCAATATCGCAGGACATCGGATAGCTGTTGGTTCTGTTGGTTTTGACGGGTGGTTTTGGTGTCGAGGTGCCCCACCGGCTGCCCCAACGGCTTCGGCAAACCAGACGCAGTTCAGTTGGGCGACGAGCAAAATAGGCAGCTTTGTTCCAAACCATGCTGAAATGCTGTGCCGCCAAGGGAACGCTTTGCAGTCTTGGGGGTTAACGAAGTGCACGCGCTGCCCATGGGCCGCTCTTCAACACCGAAGCGATAGATCCTGGCAACAGTCGGATGGATCAGCGCCAAAGGAGACGACAAAATGAAAACGCTTATCACGACGACAGCCTTGATCATCGCTCTTGGGCTTCCCGCAACCGTATTTGCACAATCCGTCGCGCCGGCCGATACTTCCGCCGCAGCCACCAGTGGATTTCTTGCAGCGCAAGCCATGAACCAAATGCTTGCGACCGACCTGATCGGGCATGATGTCTATGCTCGTCGCACGCCGCTAGATATGGCGGCTGCGGGTACTATGGCGATGCCTAGCGCTGCGATGGCCACCGTGACGGCCGCTGATCTGGACGGGATGGATAATGTCGGCCAGATCAACGATCTTGTGTTGTCTAATGATGGATCTGTGGTCGCCCTTGTCCTTGGCGTCGGAGGTTTCCTCGGTGTTGGCGAGCGGGATGTGGCTGTGATCATGAACGAGGTCAGCTTCGCCGCAAGCGCCGATGATCCGAAAAACATGTACATAGTGATCAACAAGTCGGGTGACATGCTGAAGACCTCGCCGATGTTTGACAGGGTGGAGTTGATGATCAACGATATTGCGGCAACGGCCCCTGCCACTGCCGATCAAGCCACTGCAGCAGCAAGCGATACGGACGACGCATCCGCCCTGACCGAGCTCGAGGCCTTCGGCAAGGTAGTTTTCGAAGAAGAAATTGGCTGCATTGAATGCCACGGCGAGTTCGCCAAAGGCGACACCGGCATTGGCCCGAACATCCAAGGCCAGACGGTGGAGTACATTCATCTGCAAATGCAGTCGAACGAAATGATGATGTTCGACGCAACCGACGACCAGTTGGAAGCGGTTGAAGCCTACTTGGCCTATCTGAAAGCCAACAAACCGTGATCTGTTGTTTTTCGAACCGCGTTTTTTGCCTGAAAGCGTCGGATAGGCGGTGCCATAGCCCAAGCGCACCGCAAGTGTTGTCGTGACTGGGGAAACTGCCGATGTCAGGGGCGCAACCGTCACGCTATCGGAGACACCTGCGCCGCCGGATGTCTTGAATTCATACCATCTGTCCGTCATTCGGCGCACGCTTGGTCTGATTTTGCTGGTGCTGCTTACTATGGGGTTCTACTTCGCCAAGGAAGTGATCCTGCCATTGCTAATGGGCACTCTGTTAGCCCTGACTCTAAGCCCGGTGGTGCGCAGTCTGCAACGCCGGGGCATCGCACCAGCGATTTCGGCCGCAGTGCTGATCCTCGTTCTGGGTATATGCGCGGGCGGGGCAGCGCTGATGGTCAGCGGCCCTGTGTCGGGCTGGATCAACGACGCGCCAAGGCTAGAGGCCGTGCTGAAGCTCAAACTACAGTCGCTTGCTACCTCGGTGGCCAAAGTCAAGGAAGCCTCGGAACAGGTGGATCAGATCACCACCGGTACCGCCGACCCACTGGTGCAGAGGGTGGCGGTGCAATCACCTGGTCTTCTGACCTTGGCTGTCAGCAACGTGGCAGCGGTCGCCGCTACCACGCTGGTAACGCTGATACTGGCGCTGTTTCTACTGGCGTCGGGCGATCTGTTCTATGTAAAACTGATCGACGCCTTTCCACGGTTCGGGGACAAAAAGCGTGCTTTGAGGATCGTCTACGGGATCGAGCGCAGCGTCTCGCGCTACCTTTTTACTGTTACGATAATCAACGGCGGACTTGCCGCAGCGATCGGGGTCGGCATGTGGGCAATCGGGATGCCGCAACCCTTGGTCTGGGCGCTGTTGGCGTTCTTCGTTAACTTTCTACCCTATATTGGGCCGCTTGCTGGCGCGGCGCTGGCCGGTGCGGTAGCAGTCGTCACCTTTGACCATCTGGGGCAGGCTGTCCTTGCTCCAATGCTGTATCTGGCCATGACCTCGATCGAAGGCCAGTTCATCACCCCAGTCGTTCTTGGCCGCAAGTTAGAGCTGAATACGGTTTCGGTATTCGTGACTGTGGTGTTCTGGGGCTGGCTCTGGGGCATTGCGGGGGCTTTGATGGCGGTGCCGTTTTTGGTATGCGTGAAGGTGCTTTGCGACAATGTCACGCCGCTGCGCACGCTGGGAACCTTCCTTGGCGCTTCGGCAGCGCCGACCGAGCGCGCGGCGGCTGCGGCATCATGAGCAAAGATGGCTAGATCGAACCGAGATGGAAGCGACAGGTTGGTTACCGCATTCGAACCAATACCTACATCGTCGAAAGGTTGGATGCGCTGGGCGTCCCCGTGGTGAAACCCGCTGGTGGGCCCGCGGTGTTCATCGACGCACGCGCCTGGCTGCCGCATATCCCTTCGCTGCAATGCCCTGGCCAGGCCTTGGCAGTAGCGCTTTATGAATTAGGCGGAATTCGCGGATGTGAGATCGGGACCGTCATGTTTGGCGTGCATCCGGACGGAACCGAAACGCCCGCGGCGATGGATCTTGTGCGCCTCGCTATTCCCCGGCGGACCTATACCCAAAGCCATGCCGACTACTTGATCGAGGTTTTCGAAGAACTGGTTACGCTCAAGGATAGTCTGACGGGATACAAGATCGTAAAACAACCCAATCTGATGCGACATTTCACGTGCCGGTTTGAAAGGCTTCAACACTGACCTGCCAAACGGCATCAATTCGATAGAATCCTGTGTCTTCCGCGCCGTGAAGCCTCTGCGCGGAAGACCTTCGCGGTCCTGCATGAGATTTTCGCGCCAAATCATCTTGCAGGTCAATTGCTGCCGTCAAATTCACGGCCTGTCCAGTTGGCAGGCGTCCCGGTCACGACAAATCCACATGCACCCTCGCCTACTACGGGACACCGCTCTTCGGCACAGTCATGATCAATTGATGTGCAATGGGCAACCAAACAGCACATATCTGAAGCCAAAGCCCACGGTGATCGGGCAGCAGGCGTGCCTGTAGAGCGCAGCGAATGCCAGCAATCCACCCATTTCGTCTTAGGCCAACCTTCGTTCCCCACCGGCATTCCCCCAAGACTTTCCAACGGGTGGCACACCCCCTGCAACTTGACCGCCACCCTGCGCCACCGCGCAACGGCGTGTAACAAAATGGGCGGATTGCGGAGCCTAACGGCTTTCCTGCTGAACGGCGCGACGGGACGAGCTAACAGCGAATGGTCTTCGCTAACAGGGAGGAGCACCCCCGACTTGGCTCACCGCCTAAATTCTGTTTGCCGAACACTAGTCTTGCCATATCATTTCCCGATGGAAGCGGCGGGCATAGGCAGAGTGTTGTTCTGGGAGGGCGGCAGCCTTTGGCTTGCGCTGGTCACAGGAACTATGGGCTGGCATTCGCATCATGCAATACAGCTTTGCTTGCCGATTCAGGGCACCGCGCAGTTCAAGACGGATCCGGCCGGCGACTGGATTACTTGCGAAGGTGCGGTGATCGCGCCGGACGTGCCGCATGTATTTCATGCCCCCGGAAGCGTGGTCGCAAACATCCTTTTCGAGCCCGAATCGGCTGTTGGTCGGGGAGTCTTGGCAAGGTATGGAACTACCGGATTGCAACTGGTGCCCGCACCAGAGGCAAAGCCGCTCGCGCAGCCCATTGCCAGAGCCTATTTCGACCGCGCGGATGACGCGACGCTGATCGCACTTTCCAGGCAGGCGGTGGCCAGGTTCTCCGGTGTCGCAATGCACCAAGACATAGCCGACCCACGTGTCGTGAAGGCTATCGCCGAGATCCGTCAGCAACTGGATGAACTAGTCACCCTACCTGCACTGGCTCGCAAAGTCGGTCTGTCCCCAGGGCGGCTGCGCCACCTTTTCGTGGAGGAAACCGGAATCTCCTTCCGGCGCTACGTTCTGTGGGAGCGGCTCAACAGGGCGCTGTCTCTCGGCTTCGGCGGGGCGTCCTGGACCGAGGCGGCATATGCGGCGAATTTCGCCGACTCGGCCCATCTGTCGCGCACCTGCCAACGCATGTTCGGTCTTGCCCCGACCAGGGCCAGGATCGAACCTCAAAACGTCCGGCACTCCCTGAGTGCCTGAGTTTTCCGTTTAGCCCCTTCGTTCAAGCTAGACTTTCGACAGTGGCGTATGTCCGAGGCATCGCAATCGAAAGGGAGTATCTCATGTCCAACCTCATCACCCGTCGGCACCTGCTCTGGTCCGTGCCGGTCATCTTGGTCGCAGCTGCTGGCCTTGCTGTCACGAAAATGATGCAGCCTCCACCTGAAGACCTTGACGTGTCTCTGAGCAAGCCCACCGACCGGGGCCTTTACATCGCGTCCGTCGCGCCGGGCCTGGCGCCAATCGTGATCGGAACCATGCACGGCTGGGTTATCCAGATCACCACACCGGAAGGTCTCCCCGTCGACCATGCCACGATTGCAGTCGATGGCGGTATGCCGCAGCACGGACACGGGCTGCCAACTGAGCCGGAGGTCAGCGCCGATCTCGGCGAGGGTCGCTATCAGGTCGACGGCATGAAATTCAACATGCCCGGCTGGTGGGTTGTAAAGCTGTCGGTTAACGGCCCCGCAGGCGAAGACACCGCGACCTTCAATCTCGTCTTGTAAGGGAGGCTGGTGATGCGTGCTTCGACAATCATCGTTTCGACCCTGATCGTTGGATCGGCAATGGCCGCTTACTGGATAATGGCGCCGCAGCGGACGTGGACGGATGAAGAGACCAAGCTTGTTCTGTCGCTTGGATTGTCCAACCTTCCGCCGCTGCCAGCCGACCCGTCCAATGCCGTCGCCGACGACCCAGACGCCGCGTCACTGGGAAAGGCGCTGTTCTTTGACACTAGGCTCAGCGCAAACAACGAGGTCTCCTGCGGATCCTGTCACGCGCCGGAGAAACAGTTTCAAGACGATCTGCCGCGCGCCAAGGGCGTGGGCGTGACAGCGCGCCGGACCATGCCGATTGCTGGCACGGCCTATAGCCCATGGCTTTTCTGGGACGGTCGCAAGGACAGCCAATGGGCGCAGGCTCTGGGACCACTGGAAAGCGGCGTCGAACATGGGACCGACCGCGCATACGTTGCGCATCTGATACATACGCACTATGCCGATCAATACGCAGCCCTTTTCGGGCCCATGCCGTCGCTTGACCAGATTCCGGAGCACGCCAGCCCGAATGTCCTTGGCGCTGTACAAGATGACTGGCACGCGTTGGACGATACGCAGCGCGATGCAGTCAACCGTATCTTTGCCAATGTGGGCAAGGCGATCGCCGCCTATGAGCGCACAATCACCCCGCAGCCTTCACGTTTTGACGCTTACGTCGACCGCCTTGCCGCAGGCGAGGACACTTCGGGGATCCTGAGCCCACAGGAAGAGGACGGGCTACGGATTTTTGTCAGTAAAGGCGAATGCACCAAGTGCCACAATGGCCCGCTGCTGACCGATAACTATTTTCACAATACTGGCGTGGCCGCGGTTCCCGGTCTACCCGAAGATCTTGGCCGAATCGTCGGCACGGATCAGGTCCAGGCGGACCTGTTCAACTGCCTCGGCCCCTACAGCGACGCGGGACCGGGCGATTGCATCGAGCTGAGATACCAGACCAAGGGAGGCCACGAGATGATCCGGGCCTACAAGCCGCCATCATTGCGCGGCGCGGCGAGCCGCTCGCCATATATGCACGCAGGTCAGATCGCGACGCTTGGCGGTGTACTGATCCACTACAACACCGCCCCCGCAGCCCCTGGAGGTCACAGCGAGCTGGAACCCCTGAACCTCAGCACCAAGGAACTCGCCTCGCTAGAGGCATTTCTCGGGTCGCTTGATCCCATCTTGAAGGGAGATCAGCCGTGATTAACCCAAGCGTTATCAAGCACCATCTGGCGCTTGACCGCCGGTCCTTCACCGAACTCGCCACTGGCTTCACGGCCATCGCGGTCGCTGGAGCCACGCTTTACAACCTCGGCTACTTCGCACCGATCGAATGGAGCCTGATATCGCTCCTTACCGTGCAGGATCTGCTGATCGGGTCGGCCATCGGGGCGATCCCGATGGCGATCGCCGCTGCGTTCGCTCTGGTGTTCGGCCGCCTGATCAATCTAGCGCCTTTGCACAAGTCAACTGCGGTTTTCGTGGGTCTTCCGACTCTGGCGGTCACGGGCTTCGGGTTCTTCCACTTTTATTCTGGCCCAGAACAATCAACACTTGGTCACATGGCCTGCGGATACCTTGCCCTTGGCGTGATTGGCGCGGGAGTAAATGTCGCAGTCAACTGGCGTCACACGGCCAAAGTTTGGCTGATATTCTCGTTGCTCTATATCCCGACGGTCCTTGGTATGACTGACAGCGCCACCGCAACTGATCCGGCTCGTGGCCTTTCGGAAATCGAAACCGACCGGGGCATCACCCAAGGAAGGATCGTACGCGTCACCTCGGCCTATGTGCTGATTGCAAAAGACAATGCCATTATCACTATGCCGATGAACAAGGTCAGAGAGATCAGGTGGTTCTTTGTTGAATCCCCTGCCGCAGATTTTCTGGATGGAGCTCCGAAGCTTGGCGTCGGCAGCCTCTATTCGCGTGCCACCGAGAAACCTGCGTCCTGACGGAGTTGCTTGATTTGTTTGGATCTCAATTTTCGGTGGCAACCGCATCCAGCACCGACAGAACGGCATCGATGACAACTTCTGGTTGATCGGTGTGCACCGAATGGGAACTGCCTTCGGCCACAACCATCCTCCCATTTGTGCTGAGTGCTGAAAGGCCCGCCTGCGCCTCGGCCCAGCCCGGTATGCCCGTCATGCTGTCGCCCGCCGCAATCACCACCAGCGGGATCGCGCCCAGCGACGCGCCGGACAACGCCGCATCATTTTCAGATCGCGCCAGCCCCTCTTGCATTGTGGCGTCCAGCGACTTTGGCTGGGTCTGCAACAGCAGCATTTCAAAACCTACGCCCGGCGGAAGGGTCGGCTGATCAGCGAGGCTTGGACCGATTAGGCGCACCAGCCCGAGCCGTCTCGCAAGTGAAAGCAAGGTGGCCTGCCGTGCCAGTGCGGTCCTGAAGGCCCCAAACTCGGCGGGCGGGGTCTTTGCGTCCATCTGCTCGCTGCGCGTATCCACCAGCACCATTGCGGCCACGTCCTCTGGGTGTGCGTCGGCGAATAGGCGTGCACTTTTCCCTGAAAGCGAATGCGCCACGAGGACATAGGGCCCAGGCACGCCCGCGCTTGAGAGAAGTGTGCGCAGTTCATTTGCGATCTGTCCCGGTGAGCGAGGATGCGGCCCCACGTCGCTCCAACCCATTCCCGCCCGGTCATAGGCGCAGACCTGCACGTTGGCCGAAAGCCGATCCTGGATCAGCGCCCAGTCCAGAGAAGAGCCGCCGAGCCCTGCGTCCAGAATGACAGTGGGCGTTCCTTGACCGACGCAGGCGACATGCAGGCGAAATCCGCCAATGTCCACCAACCGACCGGGTGCAGGGTAATGATCCGAGTCATCCGACCCTGCGAAAAACTCGTAGCCCGCTCCCGCAGCGGCTAGGACCGCAATTACAAAGGATGTGACCCCAAATGCCCGCAGCATTCCGCGTTTGCGGCGGGTGGAGGCTGCGAGTTTCGCGCCGGGTTCGGGCCTGTCCACCAGAGCGCCGACTGAATCGTCGATCGGCGCTTTGAGCGATTTTGATTGGCATAGGCGCATGGCAATATCCTTCTTTCGGAACGCTAAGGATACGCCTTCGTGTGACGGTCGAATTGAACGCAGGGGCTAGTCTCTTCGTCTTTTCGAGGCTGCAAGCGCTTCGCTGGACCATGATCATTTTGGACCTCAGTGTGACTGCCTTTAGCCGCCCAGATTCATCCCCCGCAGCAGGCGCCAGAGAGCTAGAAACAGCTCACCAAAGTACTGAAAAATTACAAAAGTGCTTGCCGGGCGCCTCCCGCCGGCACAATTTCGGAAATCCCCAGAGCACCTGAGATAAGTATAAGCGGACCGCCGATCACCTCGAGAACCGGCTGCATCCGCTGAACCGCTCTAGAGGCCCGCATCACATGGCCCAGCATCATACCGTTGCCGACACCGACGCTCACTCTTGGCCCCTCACGGAAATTTCGGTCATGCAGCGCAACAAGTGTACGACACTGCTATGATCAAAGCATCCGCGTCGCCACCCTCGGCGCGGAACGTGGTCGCGCTTTGACGCTGTTCCTGTCCTAAGCTCGCCCTGCCATGCTACGCGTGGCGAGCCTGCCCGGCACAGGCTATTTTCGGTCAGTTGCCACCCGGAGCACGACGCTGCCGCGCTTTCGCCCTGTATCAACATATTCGTGGGCCTCAACTGCGTCCTCCAAGCGGTAAATACGATCAATCACTGGTTTGAACTCTCCGCCAGCGGAGAGATTTGCAATGTAGCGAAGGTCATCAGGGTTGGCTCTTGCAACGCCCGTGATTACCTGTTTGCCACTCGCATTTGATGGGCTTCCCACTCCAAGCCACTGCATGAATGTTCCTTGCACTGCGACGAGACGGCCGCCTGGTTTAAGAGACTTTTCGCAACGGCTGAACGGCACGGTGCCTGTGGTATCGAAGATGATGTCCCAGGTTTCGCCTGTGGTCGTGAAATCTACCTCCGTGTAGTCGATTGCCCTATCAGCCCCGATCGACAAAACGAGGGCCATATTTGTTTTGCTTGTCACAGCTGTCACCGATGCGCCGAAGTGCCTTGAAATCTGAATAGCAGCAGTGCCTACGCCACCGGATGCCCCGACCACCAGAACACGATCTCCGCGCCCAATCCTTGCTTTGTCGCGCAGAAACGGTAACGCATTGAGAGCGCCGAAAGACAGAGATGCCGCCTCTTCGAAGGTAAGGTTGGCAGGCTTGAGGGCGATCATGCCGTCTTCGGCCATGGTGCGGTATTCAGCATGGCAACCGAAGCGGCCACCGGTGAATGCAATCACTTCGTCACCCGCCCGGAACCGTGTTACCTCCCGGCCGATCGACTCAACAATCCCTGCCAACTCGGTTCCAAGTATAGGCTGCCGCGGACGGGTGATGCCGAACACCAGGCGGCCAAAAACGCCGAAGCCTGCCGGCAAGCGGAGGCTTCGTGCTCGCCAGTCGGCGGAGGTCACCGTTGTGGCGAGGATGCGGATCAGGACTTCGTTTGGCTTCGGTGATGGGATTGGGACTTCGCTGAGCCTTACAGCGTCGGGGCCACCATACTGCCGGTATGTCATTGCCTTCATCTTGGTCTCCATGACGTTGGGTTTCTGTATTCCGAGCGCACAGGGCACTTGGAACCAGACCAAGACTTAAGCGCGACGCAAGATTCATGCTTGAACGAAGGGGCTATTTTTCGTAACCGCCCGGTTTCCCCGCTCTGCCGGAGCTGGCGTTGGTCGGATAGTGTCCACTTAGGATAGTCATGCGAACAGTATTGGCTACCGCGATCGCTGTGGAAGATGCAGCCCCGAGGCGGTGACCGCAGGGCGATGGCCA
>DISJ01000015.1 GCA_002421605.1 Rhodobacteraceae bacterium UBA6213
GCATTATCCAACTGGTCGAGGAGGCGGAGGAGGCCCGTGCGCCGACCGAACGTTTTATCGACCGATTCAGCCGTTGGTATATGCCCGCAATAGTGGGCGTAGCGGCGCTGGTTATCATCGTGCCGCCCCTGATGTTTGGGCAGTCGTGGGACACATGGGTTTATCGTGGCCTCGCACTTCTGCTCATCGGTTGCCCCTGTGCGCTGGTAATTTCGGTGCCGGCGTCCATCGCCTCGGCCATGTCTGCGGGTGCGCGCAAGGGGCTGTTGATGAAAGGCGGGGCGGTGATCGAGGCGGCGGCCAAGACCACTCATGTCGCTTTCGACAAGACCGGCACCCTAACGCATGGCCGCCCGGTTGTGACGGATGTGTTTACGCTGGGCGTGTTGGATGAGGCCGCCGTGTTGTCGCTTGCGGCAGCGGTTGAGGCTGGGTCGAGCCATCCGCTCGCCATGGCAATCTCTGGCAAGGCCAAGAACGCAAATGCTCCTGTACTGGCGGTGCAAGACGCTCGCGCAATCCCCGGTAAAGGGGTTGCGGCGGTGATTGAAGGCGCGTCTGTCTGGGTCACCAACCCCAAACATGCGATGGAGCAAGGTGGATTGGACGAGGTCGGATTGCGCCAGGCGTCAGCGTTGGAGGAAGAGGGCAAAACGGTTGCGGTACTTTACCGCAAAGGCGAGCCGTTGGCCTTGTTTGCGCTGCGTGATGAGCCGCGCATTGATGCCGCCGATGCTGTGCGCCAATTGCGCGCCATGGGGATCACCCCGATGGTTCTGACAGGTGACAACTCACGCACCGCAGCGGCCATCGCGGGCGGCCTTGGCATTGAGTTCCAAGCGGAAATGATGCCCGAGGACAAGTTGGCGGCCATCCGGCAGATGGGCATGCAGGGCCATGTGATGATGATCGGTGACGGCATCAATGACGCGCCCGCGCTTAAACAGGCATCGGTCGGCTTGGCGATGGGGTCGGGTACCGACGTGGCGCTGGAAACCGCAGATGCAGCCATTCTGCGCGACCGGGTGACAGATGTGCCAGCGCAAATCCGTCTGGCGCGGGCGGCGATGGCAAACATCCACCAGAACGTGGCGCTGGCGCTGGGTCTGAAGGCGGTCTTTCTTGTGACCTCCGTACTTGGGATCACAGGGCTGTGGATCGCCATTCTGGCTGATACTGGTGCCACCGTTCTTGTAACCCTGAACGCGCTGCGCCTGTTGCGTTTTAACCCTGAGCGGGAAAGTTGACGAGATATCATTGTTTGGTTGGGCCGCACTTGCCGTGTTGGCTGGATATTTGGCGCTGTTCGTCTGGGGCAACGCAAAGACCTCAAGCGCGCGGCGTTGTTGCAGAACTCACGCCTGAGGCATGACAGCCCCTTTCCCCGTCTGCCTCAGGCCATGCGGACGATCTCGGCGGTGCCGAGTGCGTTGAAGCGGTTGATGAGGGCAACGCGGATCTGGATTTCAGCGGTCTGGCGATCGGGGTGCCTTGCGCCGATGCGCTCGCCGAAGGTTTTGTGGCACCGCATTTTTGCCTCGATCCGGTTCGGATATGGTATCCGGTCCAGCACTTCCAGAATGTCCGGCCGTAGTGGCGGGTGGCGCGCTGGTTTTCATTTCTCGCAATCGCCGCTGGGCGATCCTCTTTTCACGGACGCTCGTTCTTGCGGATCGGGATGATCGCGCTGGCCCGGCGGTCGATGATGGCGGTGCGGCAGCGGCGCGTATCATCGGCACCATCGGCGGTCACGGTGCCGATCTCTTCGCCCTCGGGGATCTGGTCGAGCAGTTTCGGCAAAACCGGGCTGTCACCATCGCTACTGGGTGTAAACTCCACAGCGCGGATCTCCGAAGTGGCCGTGTCCATGGCCAGATGGACCTTTCGCCATTGGCGGCGGACCTGCACGCCGTGCTTGCGCGCCTGCCACTTGTTACCCAGCAGGTGAATGCAAGCATTCACCGAGAGGGCGCTATCACCAAGGAACTTGATCCCGGTGCTGCCCACCAGCAGTTTCAAGGGACCACCGGCGCGCCGATATTGGATCTGGTCGACGAGCGTCTTCTGCTGTCGGCACAACGTCGTGTAGTCGGGCACGGCCCAGTCCAGGTCGCCATCTTCAGCAGGCTGGCCACCATACCGGCGGTTTGTCGTAAGGCAATTTGAACAGAACCTTGATCGTCAGGCAAAACTGGATCGCGGCATCCGAGAACGCCGCAGGGCGACCGGGGTTGCCATCAGGCGGCGCGAGCCAAGTCATCTCCTTGTCCAGCCAGATCAGCAACGAGCCGTGCTTGCGTAGCGCCGCATTGTAGCCGGGCAAGTTCGTTGTGTGATTGCGGGCGGCGGATAGCTTGCTCATGCTGCCTTTCTAACCGCATGGATTCACGATGTGAATCTTCCACAGCAAGAGTTCTGCATCAGCGCTCTCTAGGCCACCCACACGCAAGAAGAGGCCGCAAGTGCGGGTTTAGCCAGTTGATTTTCGTGTGATTTTTATTTGAATTGCCGCGCGCGCGCGCTAGGCTCTCAACGGCTCGCGGGCGGCGTCCGCCGAAGCCCCAACGCCAGAATGAAGGTGCTGAACGTGACTGCAAAAAGCCCTCGACAGATCACCATCATCGGTGAGGTCATGGTTGAGATTTCGGATCTCGATCTGGGGCGCGGTCAGGCCGCAGTGGGCATTGCGGGCGACAGCTTCAACACGGCCGTGCATCTCGCGCGGCGGCTGCCTGCGCAGGAATGGCGGGTGGCGTATGCCACGCAAATCGGGCGCGATTCGATGTCGGACCAGATCGTGGCGCTGATGGCGGCCGAGGGCATATCGAGCGCACTGGTCGGACGGCACCCGACCCGGCTACCGGGGATCTACGCGATCGAACGCGATGCGCGGGGCGAACGCTCCTTTCGCTATTGGCGCTCGGAAGCGGCGGCGCGGCGATTGTTTTCCGAAGGTGAGCCAGAGCTTAGCGCCCTTGGCGCTGCCGACGCGGTGTTTTTATCGCTGATTTCGTTGGCGATCTTGCCTGCGGCGGTACGCACGACGCTGATTGGAACGCTTACCGCGATGCGGCGGCGCGGGGCGCTGATTGCATTCGATTCTAACTTTCGACCCGCTCTATGGCCCGATGTCGCGGCGGCGCGCGAGGTGGCTGCGCAGATGTGGCAGGCGACCACACTTGCGCTGCCCTCGCGCGACGATGAGGCCAAGCTTTGGCCCGATGAGACTCCGCAGGAGCTATTTGCGCGGCTCGCTGGGCATGGGGTCGAAGAAATTGCGCTGAAAGATGGCGCCGCTGGGCCGCAGCTATGGGTTGGAGGGCCGCTAATCTGCGGGCCATTTGCCCCGGCAGAGCGGGTGGTCGATACTTCGGGTGCGGGTGATGCCTTCAACGCTGGGTATCTTGGAGCGCGCATGGTCGGCGAGTCTCCCGCTCAGGCCGCCATGCATGGTCATGCTCTGGCCTGCGAGGTCATCGGCCATCGCGGTGCAATCTTGCGCCGAGCGGGATAAATCGCGCCCTGTTCAGCCGTTGTCGAGCCAGTCGAGATAGGCTTTCGCGCCGCCATTGCGCGTGGCGCCAAGGTCGTCGGTGGCGACTGGCAGGGTCTTGGCGCGCAGTGCGGTCGCGCGCAAGCTTGCCGCAACCAGCCTGGCCTGACCGGGCTGCAGATTGCAGGGATCAAGTTGGAAATACCCCAGTTCAACTTCGTGATTGCGTACGATGATTGCCGGGTCCTCTTGCCCCAACACGCGCGCCAGCGTGGCCGCGCTGGCGCCCAGCGCCGCCGCGTCGATCTCGACCTGTAACCGCTCGAGCGGGTTGCCGGTCGGGTCGGCGATAATGCGTGGATTGACCCCCTCGATACCGCTCAACGCCTCGACCCAGAGTGCCAGTGCTGCCCGCTCGATCGCCCGGATCGCAACATGGTCGCGCCGTTTCCACGCCTCCAGCGCGGCAATAGTACCCATGATGCTTTCTTTGCCGATCTTGAATCCGCGCCCGATCCCCATGTTCTGCAAATAGGCCGCCCGCACCAGTTCGCGCTGCCCCGCGATGACCCCTGAGGTAGGCCCGCCAAGGAATTTGTGCCCGGAGTAAATGACCACATCGGCGCCGTCTGCCAGAAACCGGCGCAAGTCGTATTCCGAGGCGGCATCGACGATGACTGGCACCCCCTTGGCGTGGCAGATTTCAGCAAAGCGGCGCAACGGGCACTGACCGTAGTGCACCACATGATGCGAAACAACATAGACTGCAGCAGCCGTTTGTTCGCCCAGTGCTGCATCGATCTGGTGATCCATGCACAGCGTCGATTGCCCGACCGGGCGGACGGTTGCGCCGGTCAGTTCGATGGCTTGCGATATCGGCGCGCCGTAGCCACACATATGCCCAAGCTGGATCACCACTTCACTGCGCGCGCCGGGTGTCTTAGGAAGTGCTTCCGCATGGGCCGGGTTCATGCCGGTAATGCAGCCCGCCACTGCCAGAGTGATCCCGGCGCTTGCCGATGCGGTCACGCACCCAGCCTCAGCGCCGGTCAACTCGACTATAATCTCGCTGGCCTTGGCCTGCATGTCGTGGATGCGCAAGAAATGCCCCATGGCTGCCGCGGTAGCATCGCGCACCTCCGGCACTGAGATCGATGCGCCAAGAGCGGTCATCGTGCCGGAAACGTTTATGATTCTGGCAAGGCCCATTTGATCTTGCCAACTAAAGTCATAGGTCTCGCTATTGTGGCCTTGCATTGAAAGCTCCTTGATTTTTGATCGCCCTTACATAATAAGGGAACTTAAACGCTGATTGGGGAAACGGCTCATGGAAGACAAAACTCGGCATAGGACGAGCGGAATTGACCGTGCCATCCAAATCATGGACATTCTTACCGAGCGGCAGCAACCGATGAGTGCCTATGACATCGCGCGTTCGGTCGGTGCGCCGCTGTCGACCGTTTACCGAATTGTCGAAGACCTGGTAGCGCGCGAAATGCTGTCGCGTGCCAACGAGACGTTGGTCTGGCTGGGCCCACGCCTGATGCGCTACGGGCTTCTTTACCGCGCGCAGATAGATTTTTTTGCCGAAGCCAAACGCGAGATGGTACGGCTGGCCAAGGAAACTGGTGAAACCGTGCAAATCTGCACACGCGACGAAGGCATGATGGTGGTGATCGGCATGGCAGAAGGCGACGGTCATTTTCGCGTTGCCTCGAATGTCGGAACCCGCGTGCCACTGAATTGGACAGCGTCTGGCAGGCTGTTGCTGGGTCATCTGGGCGACCGCGAGCGGCTTGCCGCCTTTACAAAATACTCTCGGCCCTCGCATACCGAAATCGCCGAAACCGATCCGGTACGGCTGTCGGAGCAATCGCGCGAGGATTACACGCGCCGCCTGTCGGTGCAGACAGGGGCCTCTGAATTTGCTGTGGCCTGCATTGCGGCGCCAATCCGCAATGCTGACGGCAGCTGCCTTGCCACCATATCGATAGTGATCTCGGATCGGCAGGCTGCTGACCGGGGCGGCACGCTGTCGACCGCTGTAAAGCAGTCGGCGCTGAATATCGAACGCGCATTGGGGCATTGAAGCGAGCGGCGCGGCGTCGGGCGGTGGTCGGGTCATGGCGCATCAGGGTGAATGGCAAAGATTGCCTCGATTTCGACAGTGATCTGATTGGGCAGCGATGCCACGCCAAGGGATGACCGGGCATGCACTCCTGCCGCGCCGAACACCTTTCCGAAAAGCTCTGAGGCGCCGTCGATAACAAACGGATGCCGCTCGAATTCGGGCGTTGAATTGACTAGCCCCAACAGCTTGACTACCGAGGCGACGCGGTCAAGCCCGCCCAATTCGTCATGCAGCGCGGCCAGAATATTCAACCCAACTAGCTCGGCATGGGTGCGGGCGATCTCGGCGGTCACGTCTTCGCCAACCTTGCCGCGCTCCAGCTGTCCGTCGGCGCGCACCGGCCCTTGCCCTGAGACATAGGCAAGGCCCGCGTGAACGCGCACATTGCAGAATGCCCCGACGGGGACTGGGGCGTGGCGCGGCAGGCTCAGACCCATTTGGGCCAAGCGAACTTCTGGGGCGAGGCTGGCCGAACGGGACATGGTTATGCGAGTTCTTTCTGGCGCTTGCAGAAACTAAGGTGATCGGGCGAAACGACGGTGGGCGCGTGGAAACCCTCGGCGCAGGCAGGAATCGCGTGCGGGCAGCGGGTGCGAAACACGCAGCCGGAGGGCGGCGAAAGTGGGCTGGGAATGTCGCCAACCAGGATCTGGCGGTCGGTGTGGCGCTCCGGGTCTGGATGCGGGATCGCCGACAGTAGCGCGCGCGTATAGGGGTGCGCGGGGTGCAGGTACACCTCGCGCGAGGGTCCAACCTCTACCACCCGGCCCAAATACATCACCACAATCTGCTCGCACAGATACTCCACCACAGAAAGATCGTGCGCGATGAACAACATGGTCAAGTCGCGGCGGTCGCGGATGTCGAGCAGCAGGTTCAGCACCTGCGCCTGAATTGACACGTCGAGCGCCGAGACGCTTTCGTCGGCGACGATGAATTCGGGTTCCAGTGCCAACGCCCGTGCAATGCCGATGCGCTGGCGCTGGCCACCTGAAAACTCGTGCGGAAATCGTGCCATGTGGTCGGGTTCGAGCCCGACCTCGGTAAGCAGATCGGCAACCGTGTCGCGCCGCGAACGGACGTTGCCGACGCCATGCGCGCGCAGCCCTTCTGCGATCACTTCGCCAACCCGCATCCGCGGATTGAGCGAGGCGACCGGGTCTTGAAAGATGATCTGCATCCGTCGCCGCATCGCGCGCATTTCAGCCGCGTCGAGCTGGTTCAGATCGACGCCATCAAAAAAGGTTTGGCCGCTGGTAGGTTCGGTCAGGCGCAACACACTGCGCCCCAGCGTGGTCTTGCCAGAGCCCGATTCACCGACCAGCCCGACAATGGCTCGGCGTGGAATGTCAAAGCTGACATCGCGCACCGCCTGCACGGCGCCGCGAGGCGTTTCGAACACCTTGGTCAGACCTTGCAGTGACAGCAGCGGATCAAGCATGGGCAGCCAACTCCCTCAATTTCACGCAGCGAGCCAGTTGTCCGGGTGCCGCCTCTGTCAGTGCCACCGGAGCCTCACATTCAGGCCCGGCATGTGGGCAACGCGGTGCAAAGGCGCAGCCGGGCGGCATGGCGGAGGGCGGGGGCACAGTGCCGTGGATCGGCACCAGCCGCTCTCCGGGGGCGCGGCCCGGTCGTGGAATCGAGGCGATAAGGCCTTGGGTATAGGGGTGGCGCGGGTGCGCATATAGCGGACGCGTTGGCGCGCGTTCCACCACTTCGCCAGCATACATCACCGCAACCTCGTCGGCGATTTCGGCAACCACGCCAAGATCGTGGGTGATGAATAGGATCGACATCCCCAGCTCGCGCTGCAAGCGCCGCATCAGTTCGAGTATTTGCGCCTGAATCGTCACGTCGAGTGCCGTAGTTGGCTCGTCCGCGATCAGCAGCAACGGGCGGCAGATCAACGCCAGCGCGATCATTACCCGTTGCCGCATGCCGCCTGAAAGCTCGTGCGGATAGGCACTCATTCGCGACGCAGCAGCCGGAATTTCGACAAGATCCAGCATCTCCAGAACCTTGGCTCGCCTCGCCACGGAGGACAGGTTGCTGTGCAGCATCAGCATCTCGCCAATCTGGTCTCCCACGGTAAAGAGCGGGTTCAGCGACGACATCGGTTCCTGAAAAATCATTGCGATCTCGGCGCCGCGGATATGTCGCATCGCTGGCTGGCTGAGCGTCGCAAGATCCACGGTTTCGCCGCTGCCACGTTGGAATGCGATAGTGCCGCGCGTGACGCGTCCGGCGGTGGGCAGCAGCCCCATGATCGCCAATGACGTGACCGATTTGCCCGAACCGGATTCGCCAACAAGCGCAAGCGTTTTGCCCGCGCCGAGCGCAAAGCTAACGTCGCGCACTGCCACCAAGCTTTGCCGCCGCGTCGCGAACTCGACCTGCAGATCGTTTACCTCAAGAATGGGGCTGGCGGTCATCCCGCCGCCTCTGGAGTTGGTGGGCGCAAGCCGGCGGCCGCAAGCGAACGCCCGATAACCGTCCAGCGCGGCACGAAGACTTTTTCAAGCGTCAGTTTCTGGCCTTGGCTGTCCTCGGCTTCCAGCGCAGCATCACGCAGATCGAACACCGTGAAATCGGCGCGCTGCCCCGGTTTAAGGCCGTCGCTGCCTGACAGCCCCATAAAGCCGCGCGGACGGTTGGTTGCGGCAGCAACACATTCATCGAAGCTCAGGCCAAGCGCATGCACCTTTGATAAGGTGGTGGCAAAGTCGCGAACTGCGCCGTGGATGTTGCGTAGATGGATGTCGGTCGAAACCGAAAACGGTATCATCCCTTCGGCCATTGCCCTCCGCGCAGTGGCAAAATCGAACGATGCTGCACCGTGGCCGATGTCCATCAGCACGCCTTTGGCAGCAAGATCGCGCGCCTTGGCAAAGATCCGCGGCGTATCGAGGATCGAGCCCGCCTTCTTGCCGTTGAAGCAATGCGTGACCACGTCGCCAGGGCTTAGCAAGTCGAAGACCTCATCGAGTGTCGGTGGTGGCTCGCCAACGTGCACCATCATTGGCAGCCCGGCAATTTCGGCGACCCGCTTGGCAATATGCACCGGCGTTATCCCCCAGGCGCCGACAATGACGCCACTGGCACGCACCTTAACGCCGCAGATCACATCGCGGTTGGCCTCAATCACCTCGAGCGTCCGATCAATGTCGATCGAGCGCATGTCGATAAGTTCCGAAACCCGGTTGCAGGCGACTAGGCCGATCGAACCGATGTTGAGGAAGGCCTTGACGGTCTCGGGTTGGCGGTCGATCACATATTCGCGCAACCCGTGAAAGCTAGCCTCGCCAGCCGAACCGGCATCCGCCATGGCGGTAACGCCGGTGGCGCGCCCGGCCTCGTCGGCGCGCACCGAAATATCGGTGCCGCCGTGCCAGACATGTACATGCAGATCGGCCCATCCCGGCGAAAGCCAAGCGCCCTTGCAATCGAGCCGTTCGGCACCAGGCTGCGGCGCGGCGGCGATGCGGCCATCAGGATCAATGGCGATGCTTTCCGGCGCAGCCCCATCGAATCCAACAGCGCGAAAGTTGGTGATGACTAGTGACATGTTACAATTGCCTCGCAATTCGGGGATCAAGGGCATCACGCAATCCGTCGCCGATCAGCTGCAGGCACAGCACCGAGGCGGCAATGGCAATGCCGGGGAAAAAGATCAGAAACGGGGCCTGATCGACGTACTGGCGGCCTTCGTTGATCATTGTGCCCCAGCTTGGCGTCGAGGGGTCGATGCCCACGCCCAGAAACGACAACCCCGCTTCCGCCAGCATCGCATAGGCAAAGATGAAGGTTGCCTGAACGATGATCGGCGAAAGGATGTTGCGCAGAATGTGCTGGATCAGGATGAACGGGGTTGAGCTACCCAACGCGCGTGCTGCCTCTACATAGGGAAGCTCGCGGATCACCAGGGTCGAGGCGCGCACCGTGCGCGCAATTCGTGGCGTATAGACGATCGACAGTGCGATGATCACGTTGGCTATCGAACCGCCCAGAATTGCGACCAGTGCAATCGCCAGCAGAATGTCGGGAAATGCCATCATTGCGTCGATGATGCGAGAGGCGGGTGCGTCGAGGCGCGGGAAGTAGCCCGCGACCAACCCTATCAAGATGCCGCCGACTGAAGCAATCATGGCAACCCCAGCGCCAACAGTTAGCGAAACCCTGCCAGCAAACAGCAGCCGCGAAAACACGTCTCGGCCATAAGGGTCGGAACCCAGCAGATAGCCCGTACCTGGCGGGCTCAGACGTTGACGTACCGCCATCGCAGCGGGGTCGGCCGGCGCAATCCACGTGGCAAGGAGCACCGCCGCAAGTATCAGCAAAAACACGCAGAGCGCTGCCAGAACCGATCGGCGCGCGAGCAATGCGCGGGTAAATCCCGGTTCCTCGGCTAGGGCAGATGCTGCGGCCATGGTTTAGTACCTCACGCGTTTGTCGACCAACAGATAGACCAGATCGACCATCAGATTGATCAGTACATAAAGCACGGCCACGACAATC
Source organism: Rhodobacteraceae bacterium UBA6213 (assembly GCA_002421605.1). GTDB lineage: Bacteria > Pseudomonadota > Alphaproteobacteria > Rhodobacterales > Rhodobacteraceae > UBA6213. The sequence continues at coordinate 10,143 of DISJ01000015.1, forward strand.
AAGGTGCCCTGAATCACCGGATAGTCGCGTCGCAACACTGCGTTCACCACCAGATTTCCCATGCCGGGCAAGTTGAACACCCGCTCGGTCACGACCGCTCCCGAGACCAGATTGGCGAAGGTAAGTCCGATGATTGTAATGATTGGGATCGCCGCGTTTTTCAGCGCGTGCCGCAGCACGACGCGCCGTTCCGACATGCCCTTTGAGCGCGCGGTGCGCACGAAATCCTCGCCCAAAATGTCAAGCATCGAAGCACGGGTGAAGCGCAGAATCAGCGCCGAGTTAACGATGCCGAGGACGATCGAGGGTAGGACCAGGTAGCCCATGCGCGAAATGAAATCGGCGTCGGGCCCGCCGTAATCGGAGGCCGGAAACCAACCCATTTCGGTCGCCAGATATCGTTGGAACATCAGGCCGGTCCAGAAGCTTGGCACCGAAGCCGCCAGCATCGCGGTCGAAACCGCGCTCTGGTCCAGCCAGCTGCCGCGCCGGTAGGCTGCGTAAATGCCAATCGGAACCGCGATCACCAGCGAGATCAGAAGCGAGAACAACGCCAGAAAGGTGGTGGGCTCGGCCCGAGCCAGCAGCACTTCGGTGACCGGGCGATTGAAAAATAGTGAATTCCCTAGATCACCGCGCACGGCGTTGCCAAGAAACGCCATGTATTGCACAAGGATCGGCGAATTGAGTCCGAGCTTTTCGCGCAGCTCGGCGGCGTCTTCGGGCGTTGCGTCAGGGCCGAGCAGCAGTGCTGCGGGGTCGCCGGGCGCAAGCCGCACAATCACAAATGCGATGGTCAGCACGATCAGCACCACCACCAGCATCCCAACAAGACGTTTCAGGATGTAGCGCGTCATGCGGGTCCTCGGTGCGAAGGGATTGGGGCTAGAACAGCGGGCGGCGAACCGCCCGCTGTTGTTGGTATCAGATGCTTTTACTGATAAGTGGCATTCCAGAAGTTCGGCCAGGGCGACGGCGTAACGCCCTGCAATCCGGTCTTTTGTCCCATCAGTGCGTTGAAGCCACCGATCTTGATGAAGCCAACGTCTTCAAAGTTGGCGCGCTGCAGGTCGGCGAACAGGGCCTGACGCTCGGCAAGGTCTGTTGTGGTGGTGAACTTGTCCCAGACCGCGTCCTTTCCAGGTTCGCTCCAACCGAGCCGCGAGGTTGACGCATATAGGTCCGTCAGCGCTGGTTCGGGGAGGAAGGGCGAATGCGATATGTAGATATCCCACAGCGCCGGGTCGTTGCGCTGCTGGCCCAACGTCGCCCAATCGACCACGTCGAGCTGTACCTTGAAGCCTGCCGCCTCAAGCGCGACCTTTGCAACTTCGGCCATCTTGAAGTGGAATTCGTACTGGTGCGATGTCAGAATACGTAGCGGAGTGCCATCATAGCCGCCCGCTTTCAGGTATTCCGCTGCCTTAGCGGGGCTGTTTTGATTGTAGTTTTCAACCCCCGCGTCGTTGCGCCAGACCCAACCCTCGGGATACATCGGGCCATCGACCATGAAGAAGTTGTCGTCGCCAAAAGCCGCATAGAGCATGTCGTCAATCGGCAGCGCCGCCTGCACCGCTCTGCGGATGTCGGCATTGGTCATCAACCCGGCCTTGTGGTTCAATGCCCAGACCGGCCAGCCGAACGGAGCAAGAATAACCGGTTCGGCGACTGTATTGGCGGTTACGCGCGCCAGAGATTCGGCGGGAAGCGCATCGGCGTAGTCATATTGCCCCGAAAGCAGGCCTTCGACGCGGGTGTTGGCATCGGGCACCGGCACAAAGCGGATCTCATCGGCCAGCGCCGCGCGCCGACCTGCCGAGCCGCTGGGTTCTTCGTCGCGCGGAACGTATCCTGCGAAACGGCCGACCTGAATATACTGGTCAGGCACATGCGCGATAACTTCGTAAGGCCCGGTGCCTACCACCGCCGTCAGCGTGTCGGCGCCGAGGATTTCCTCGGGGTACACTGCAGCGGCGGAGTTCGAGAAGGCCAGTAGAGACAGCAACGGCGCATAAGGTTCGCTAAGCTGGATCTCGATTGTGTAGGGACCGGTCGCGGTGACCGACACGATCTTGCTCGCAACGCTCTTGCCGCGAGTCGCAACAGTCAGCCAACGGTTGAGTGAAGCCACGACATCAGCCGAATCCATCGTCGACCCGTCATGGAAGGTGATGCCCTGACGCAGCTCAATCGTGTAAAGCGTTCCGTCAGCCGAAATTTTGGGTAGGGTGGTGGCGAGCAGCGGCGCGACGTCCCAGGATGCATCGAAGGTGTAGAGTGTTTCGATGAAATGCTGAGTGACGATCGAGACCACATCCTTGGTCGAAACCATCGGGTCGAGCGTGTCTGGCTCACCGACGATTGCTACGGTCAGATTGGTTTCGGCAAAGGCGGGCATTGCAGTGCCGGAAAGCCCCGCGGCAGCAAGCGCTGCTGGTACTATCCACTTGAACGAAAGCGACATCAGAACCTCCCCAGTTATGGAATATCATTCGTAACCATGGATGATGCCTCTGCCACCTAGCTTTGTCAATTGCACAGAAATCAAGTGCCGTGCGCCACGGAAAAACAGGCAATCGAAATGCCGATGCCGCGTGTTGACGGCGGTGCCGGGCGGGCATCGCCAGATCGAAGTTCGATTTAGCTGGATGCCGCCAAAGCCACATTGCGCGTACAGCGCCAATGTTCATGCGCGGGCACGCGCGTGCAGTTGTTATCGACGATTTGGATGCAATAGCGGATCCGCTGGCAGAAGTCGGTGGATGCGTCGCTGATCATCGCGTTGAGGTCTGCGCAACTGTGCAATTCCTAAGCCCAACATTGCGGATATTAGATGCTGCCCGGCAGAAAGGCTTCGTTCCACATATCAGACTTAGGTCGATTCTATTTCCCCCTTGAGCAGAGGCATCGCACTCATTGGGTTTGTGCCGCTCCAAGCGCTGCGGAACGGTTCAGGAGGGCGGCCCGAATCTAGAGTTCGCCCAACTGCCTGTCGAAGTCAGGTGACATGATCGGCTAGCTGAGCAACTTGAAGCACGGCATCTTGGCTTCGACTAGACACTGTCGGCGGTAGCTGCCGTATCGCCGCCAGAGCGTGCGGCACAAGCGGCGGATGGCGCGAAAGACTTCGTTTCTGGTTCGAGCATCAGGCGAGTGGTCTTGCCAGGTCGGGTGATCGATCTTTTCGACAAGATCCGGCGTTCCTGAGTTTAATAGTCCGCCACTACTCCGCGTCCACTTGCTAGCGCGCGGCGCACTGCCAGATTAGCCACAACAAGATCCTGCAGCGCCACACCGGTTCCGTCGAACAAGGTGATTTCATCGGAGCCCGTGCGGCCTTTTGCTGTACCGTCCAGCACATCTCCGATGGGGCGCAGGTCGATCTCAGATATCAGGCCGAGTCTATGCGCATGCTGGCACTCACCGATGGTCAGTGACTGCGCGGCCTCGTCAACAAAGACCTTGCAGGCGGCCACCAGATGCGGGTCAAGCTCCTGCTTGCCTTTCGTGTCTGCGCCCATTGCGCTGATGTGGGTGCCCGGGCGGACCCATCCATTGCGGATCATGGCCTTTTGCGACGGCGTCACGGTAATCAGGATATCGGCCGCTGCCGCGACCCGCTCAGCGGTCGGTTCCACCACATAATCTAGCCCGAGTGCGGCGCAGGCTTCGCCGAAGCGCGCGGCGTTTTCGGGCACCGCATCCCAGCCATGTACCCGCGTCAGTTGGCGCACCGCAGCGGTCGCGCGCAGCTGATAAACTGACTGCCCGCCAGTTCCGATTATTCCCAGTACCGAGGCGTCGACGCGCGAAAGCGCGCGCGTGGCGATGGCACTTGCAGCGCCGGTGCGTACGCCAGTCAAATAGTTCGCGCTGACCAGCGCCGTGGCGCGGCCAGTTTCGGGGTCGAATAGCAGCGTAGAGGACTGATGATTGGTCAGGCCTTTCGGCAGATTGTGCGGCCAGTAACCGCCCGCCTTCAGCCCCAAGAACGGCACCGAAGTATCGATCCCCGCCTTCACCCCGTAAACGGCATCTGCATAACCCGCCACTTCGCGCACGACTGGAAAATTGCGCGCTTGCCCTCGCGTCATTGCGACGAAGGTGGCGGCAACCGCGTCTATCGCGTCTTCGACGCTGACCAGTTCCTGCGCCAGGTTCTCGGAAATAATTAGCATCTGCTGCCCCTTAGTCAGGTTTCGATTCCAGAATGAAATCATCAATCATCACGTTCATTCCGGCCAGAAGTCCGCCGTCGACCGGCAGCGCAACGCCGGTGATGTAGCTGGCCTCGTCCGAGCCCAGAAAAGAGACCGCGCGTGCAACGTCTTCAGGTTTTGCGACACGGCCGAGCGGATACCAGCGCGCCAGCTTTTTGAAGACATCGGGGTCTTTTTGCTGGCGGATTTTCCACGTGATGTTGTCAGTGCGCACCGAGCCGGGCAGTACCGCGTTGCAGCGGATGCCGTGACGCCCGTATTCGGAGGCAACTGATTGCGTCAGGTTGATCAGCGCGGCTTTGGCGGCGCTGTATGCGGGGTTGCCAAAGTAGCGCACGCCGTTGACCGAGGCGATGTTCACAACTACGCCGCCGCCGCGCGCCTGCATCCGGGGCAGCATGCTGCGCAGGCAGTGGTAGGTGCCATTGAGGTTTACGTTTATTTCCTTGTGCCAATCCGCCAACCCGATCCCCGCTAAGTCGCCGGCGGCGCTGAAGGCCGCGTTGTTGACCAGAAGTGTGATCGCTCCGAGTGCTTGTTCGGCGTCGTCAAAAGCGGCGGCAAGGGCGGTGGCGTCGGTGATGTCGGCCTGCGCAGCAAAGGTCGGGTGCCCAATGGCGGCAATCAGCCGTGCAGTCTCGGCGACACCCTGTCCGTCGACGTCGAGAACCGCGACGGCGGCGCCTTCGTTCGCCAGATGCAGCGCGATGGCGCGGCCGATGCCGTGCGCGGCGCCGGTTACAAGTGCTCTGGTCGTGGTGTGTCTAGGCATCGGGCTCTCCTGCTGTCATCACCTGCAATCGCTGATCCAGTTCAGCGACTGCAGGCGCATGTGGCCATAATTGTAAAAGGAAATGATCTCGGCTCCTGCCTCGGTGGCGGCTTGAACGCTGGCAGCAAGATCGCCCGGGTCCTGCACGTGCGGCCAGGTCGGGCGCAGGATGAAGCCGAGACGCGCTTTCTCTCCTGCCGCGGCACGCACCTCGGCCATATCGGCCGCAATGGCGGTGGGGCCACACTGATATGCGGGCACTTCCAGTCGGTCGGCGGCGAGTGCAAGGCCCGCTAGATCGCTGCCTTCGCGCCAGCAAAGGTTGTTCGGGCTTTGCACTGTAGGGATCACCGCAAGGCTGACTTGGAGTGCGAGTTCAGCGCGCACCTCGGCCACCAGTGACGTGACAGTTGCGGCGCGCACCGCCTGCAGCGCCGCCCAGTCGGGGTTGGTTTTATGGTTCATCAGCGGCGCCGCGCCATCGGTAAAGAACGCTTCCAGATCGCGCCGCGCCTGCCGCGCGAGGCCGTCGGCGTTTAGTCCAGCGTTCCTTGCGGCGGTCTTGCAGGCGTCGCAAAAGCAGGTACCGAGAAGGTTTTCGGCGTCGGCCGTCAGTTCGATCAACTCGAATTCATGGTGGTGGCCGTGCCGGTAAGTCTGAAAGCCGGGGGCCTCGATCGCGATCTCGTCGATTGCCGAATGGTTGCCGAGATCGGCGCAGAGCGACACCAGATATGCCCGCACTTCAGGCTGCGAAGGGCAGAGCGCGTTGACCAACGGGTCGCCGAAGGCACTCTGGCAGGCCAAGTCGGGGTGAGCCCGACCCAGACGCGAATTGTGCAGACCCACGGTCCAGCCAGTGCAGTGAAAGTCGGGGGCAAGGGTTTCAAGCGCGGTGAGCGCGTCGAAATTTTCCAGCATCCGCGCGGCTTGTGGCACCAGCCGACCATATAGACTCGCATCGGGGCGGAAATAGACGGTGCCGTCTTCGGGAAACCAGACTTTTCGGGTGGGGGCATGTGGGCGCAGAAACTTGCCAGCATGATAAGCTGTTGCCAGCGAGACCGCATTCAAACCCGCATCGCGCAACCGCGCGATCACCGCGCCGGCACCTTCTTCCCATAGATCCCAAGCATAAACATACATGCCGCGCCGCATCGCGCCCTGCCTGCCTTTCTCTGGTTGATCGTTCACCATCGCGCGTTTCCCTGATCGGCTGTCAGTGTTAGGGTGCGAGCGCGGCTGAGGCCAATGCCGTGCCGACATGACGGCATTCGCGATAGGCATTCGCCTTTTACTGCACCGTAAGGTTAAATCGGGCCGGGCATGCCTTTGGGCTGCGCGAATAGGCGGCGGCGGATGTGGTCCGTTCGCCGCGCGAACGCATAGTGTGGGGATATCGCAGATGGAGAATATTGTTGTCACCGGCGGCAGCGGAAAAGCGGGCAAGGCCGTATGCCGGCATCTGGTCGAGCGCGGTTATTCGGTCCTTAACGTCGACATGCAGCCTTCGATTGATCCGGTCTGTCCGTTCTTCAAGGTTGATCTGAGCGATTTCACGCAGGTGATGGACGCGCTTCAATGGACTGGCGGCAGGGACCACCCGTTCCGCAAGTTCCGCACCCCCGATGCTGTGGTGCATCTGGCCGCAATCCCGGCGCCGGACTTGATGCCCGAGGAAGTTACCTTCCGCAACAACATACTCACTACCTACAATGTGTTTGACGCGGCGATGCGCGCGGGCATTAAGCGGATCGTTTGGGCCTCGTCGGAAACAACATTGGGCCTGCCCTTCAGCCCTGAAAATCCACCAGCCTATGCGCCTGTTGACGAAGCGCACCCGATGCGGCCGGAAAGCGCTTACTCGCTTTCCAAGGATCTGGGCGAGGAAATGGCCCGCCAGATGGCGCGATGGAACCCCGGCACCAGCTTTATCGGCCTGCGGCTTTCCAACGTGATGGAGCCGCAGGACTATGCGCGCTACGATGGGTGGCAGGACACGCCACATTTCCGCGAGTGGAACCTATGGGGCTATATCGATGCGCGTGATTTCGCGCAGGCAGTGCGGCTATCGCTCGATGTCGATCTGGTTGGTGCTGACCACTTTATCATTGCCAACGCAGATACCGTGATGACCCGCCCAAGCGCCGATTTGATGCGCGAGGTGTTTCCCGACGTGCCGCTGCGCGGAACCATCGAAGGCCGCGCCACGCTGTTGTCAATTGAGAAGGCACGCCGGGTTCTGGGTTATGAGCCAGAATATTCTTGGTATAAAACAGCCGGTTAGAATTCTCTTCGCATTCTGGGTTTGGCACGGTGCCGGGCGATCTGCTCGGCACCGTTTGCATTCGTCGCGGCTGCTATGTGAGTCCCGCACGCCCTCTATGCGGTCCCCACATACCTTCATGCGTTTATTCGATTTCCTTTGTGCGGGGCCAACACGCACACTGCGATGCATCAGAAAACGGCCGTTCGAAGCCGGGAAGATGTTTCTTAAACCCAAGAAGTTCCAACAACAGGAAGGAGTACACCTCTGATGGCACGCCCATTTAAAACCGCCACTGCCTTGGCGGCCCTGAGCCTCGGCGCTTTAGGACTCGCCGGGGCTGTGCAGGCAGCGACCGTAATTGACTTCACGGTGGCTGAATACAGCTCCAAGACCGGCCCCTATTTCCAAGAGGTCGCAAATGCCTTTGAAGCGCAGAACCCCGATATCACGATCAATATCGAGGTAGTGCCGTGGGACACGCTCTTGCAGCGTCTGACTACCGACGTGGCCGGTGGTGCCGCGCCGGACATCTCGATCATCGGCACCCGCTGGCTGCTCGACTTTGCCTCGCAGGGCATTGCCGAACCGATGGACAGCTACCTTACGCCGGAGTTCAAGTCGACCTTCATTGACACGTTTATGGCGCCCTCGGTAATCGACGGGAAGATCATGGGCTTGCCGGTCGCAGCCTCGGCGCGAGCGATGATGGTCAACATGGATCTCTACGACAAGGCGGGCGTCGCTCCTCCCACGAATTGGGATGAGCTCTACGCAGCGTCGCAAAAGATCGCGGCGCTGCCAGACACCTTCGCTTTTGGTCTTCAAGGCAAAGATATCGAGACTGACGCGTACTTCTACTACTCGCTCTGGACCCATGGCGGCGCTATTCTGAACGCCGACGGTACCAGCGGCATTGACTCGCCAGCGGCGATCGAGTCTGCAAACCTCTACCTGAATATGATCAACGAAGGACTGACGCAGCCGTCTCCGACGAACTACAACCGTGAAGACGTGTTTAATCTGTTCAAGCAGGGCAAAGTCGCGACAATCTTCACCTTCCCGATGCTGATCCCGCAGATCAAGGAAGAAGCCCCGAATCTTCGCTACAAGGTCCTTCCATTCCCCGAAGGTTCTGCGAAGGCCACCTATGGTGTGACCGACACCTTGATGATGTTCGCGGATTCCGACGTAAAGGCAGCGGCTTGGAAATTCATCGAATTCGCCTATAGTGATGAATTCCGCTCGCAATTTGACCACGGTGAAGGTTTTCTCCCGGTTACCAAAAACGTTGCGGCCGAGCCTTTCTATACCACCGATCCTGACATATCGGGCTTTGCGGCAGGCTTGCCTTACGCCCAATTTGCGCCGACCATCGCGAACTGGGAAGAGATCGCCGACGTGACCGTGCGGACGATGCAGCAGATCTACCTAGGGCAAGTTACGCCGGAAGATGGGTTGAAGGCAACTGCGGCTCAGATCAACAAGATCCGCGGCCTCTGATGACAATTGCGGAGAGCGGCTCTGTGCCGCTCTCCGGCTCGGCTTCGATTTGACACGGTCAGAACGACCATAGTCGCACCTGCAGAGGTGCACGGGATTGGGAAACGATGTCGAAGGTATTGCAGAAATCTGTGCCCTTGCTGATGATCCTTCCGGGTCTGGTGCTGGCGATTACGATCATCGGCTATCCGATTATCGATCTTGCCTGGACTTCGATGCAGGAGGTCAGTCGCTTTGGCAAGTTGAGTGGCTTCAACGGTTTCGACAACTTCGCGGAGGTGTTCGCCGACCCGCTGTTTTACGGCTCGCTTGTGCGCACTGGCATCTGGACGCTTGCGGTGGTCGGAGGCACGTTGCTGATTTCGATGCCCGTGGCAATTATTCTGAACGACGACTTTTTCGGTCGTGGCCTTGCGCGGGTAATCATCATGTTGCCTTGGGCGCTTTCGCTTACCATGACTGCGGTGGTTTGGCGCTGGGCGCTGAACGGGCGCTCTGGGCTTTTGAACGCAACATTAATGCAGGCGGGCTTGATCGACCAACCAGTCGAATGGCTGGCCACTGCATCGACAGCGTTCACCGTGGAAATTCTGGTGGGTATCCTGGTTTCAATCCCCTTCACGACGACCATTCTGCTAGGCGGTTTATCCTCGATGCCGCAAGACGCCTACGAGGCTGCGGTAGTTGATGGAGCGTCGGGCTGGAGCCAGTTTCGTTATATCACATTGCCGTTGATGAAGCCCTTCATCAACATCGCGATCGTGCTGAACGTGATTTACGTTTTCAATTCGTTGCCAATCATCTGGGTGATGACTGAAGGTGGACCGGCAAATGGCACCGATATTTTGGTGACCTATCTTTACAAGCTTGCGTTCCGTTTTGGTCAGCTTGGCAAGGCGTCGGCGATTTCGCTGGTGATGTTCGGGATATTGCTGGTTTTTACCGTGCTCTATGTCGTGCTTCTCAGCCGTAACGAGGCGGATGCCGCGCCGGAAAAGGACGTGAAAGATGAGATCTAAGCTCCGCCGGAGTATCCTCTACTGGCTGGTGCTATTGCCGCTGGTGGTGGTGATTTTGTTCCCGTTCGGTGTGATGTTCGTGACCGCCGTGCGCCCGCGCGCCGAGCTGTTTGTCTACCCGCCGACCTGGGGATTCAGCGAGTTTCGCTGGGAGAACTTCAGCGAAATGTGGGAAAAGACAAATTTCGGCGGCGCGCTGCTGAACAGCGTTTATGTCAGCGTCACTGCCACTGTGATTGCCTTGTTGCTCAGCATTCCGGCTGCCTACGCGATGTCGCGTTATCACTTTTCCGGTAAGGGGGCATACCGCACTTTTCTTCTGATGACCCAGATGATGTCGCCGATTGTTTTGGTGCTGGGCCTGTTCCGGCTGATGATGGCCCTTGGCCTTGTCAACAATCTAAACTCTCTGGTGCTGATCTATGCAGCGTTCAATATGGCATTCACCATCTGGATGCTACAAAGCTACTTCAACTCGATCCCGCGCGATTTGGAGGAAGCGGCCTGGATGGATGGCGCCAGCCATTTTACCAGTCTGGTGCGCATTTTTCTTCCGCTGGCGGTACCTGCAATCGCCGTGACCGCGATTTTCACCTTCATCAACAGCTGGAATGAATTTGTTCTGGCGCTGACAATGATGCGCTCGTCCGCAGACTATACCCTGCCGGTGCAGATCTACGCACAGGTCGCGGGGCGCTATCAGGTTGAATGGCATCATGTGATGGCAGCAACCGTGCTGGCAACGCTACCCGTCGCCATCGTCTTTTCGTGGCTGCAACGCTATCTGATCCGCGGCATGGCACTGGGTGCAGTGAAGTGAGCACGATCAGACATAAGCGCCTTAACTCAGTGAGGACTCAATAATGTCGTCAGTCACCATTCGCGGCATCAAGAAACGCTACGGCACCTTGACCGTATTGCACGGAATCGATTTGGATATCGAGGATCAGGAATTCGTAGTCTTGGTTGGGCCATCGGGTTGCGGCAAGTCGACACTGCTGCGGATGATAGCGGGGCTGGAATCGGTGTCCTCGGGCTCCATTGCAATTGGTGATCGGGTTATTAACGACGTGCCGCCAAAGTCGCGCGATATCGCCATGGTGTTCCAGAACTATGCGCTCTATCCGCATATGTCGGTTTACGAAAACATGAGCTTCAGCCTGCGACTGCGCCGGCAAGCTAAGGATGTCATCGACCGCAAGGTGCGCGAAGCGGCCGAGATACTGAACCTGGGCAAATTTCTGGACCGTTCTCCACGCCAGCTTTCGGGTGGCCAGCGCCAGCGCGTGGCGATGGGGCGCGCGCTGGTGCGCGATGCGCAGGTGTTCTTATTCGACGAACCGCTTTCTAACCTCGACGCGAAACTGCGCGTGGTGATGCGAGTCGAGATCAAAGCGCTGCACCAGCGGCTGAAAACCACCTCGGTCTATGTCACGCACGATCAGATCGAGGCGATGACCATGGCCGATCGTATCGTGGTGATGAACGCCGGTCGGATCGAGCAGATCGGCACGCCGCTACAGCTTTATGACACACCGGCAAACTTGTTTGTAGCAGACTTTATCGGCTCGCCCTCTATGAATTTTATTCACGGTACGTTGCACATCGGCGCAAGTGGCGCGCATGTGCAGACCGAAAATGGTACCCGACTTGCGGTGCCACTGATGGCCAGCGGCCGTGACGGGCAGAAAGTGGTTTATGGTGTTCGCCCTGAGCACATGACACTGACCGAAGGCGACGCCGGGGCGCCAGTAATCGTTGAAGTGGTAGAACCGACTGGGGCAAATATTCAAGTTTACTGCAAGCTGGGGGAAACTTCAGTCTGTGCGATCTTTACTGACCGTCACGAATTCCGGCCCGATCAACAAATCCGCCTGACGTGCCCGCTTGAGAAAATCCATCTGTTTGACGCAGAAAGCGGCCTTCGTCTCTGACGTTGGCCCGCGCGCCGGAACCAGAAATGCGCATTGGCTTGGTGCTGGCTTTCGCCTACCAACCGTTCACGCGCTGCCAGCTATCCAGCACGTGGCCGCTGTCGCCAGCGACCACCCGGTAAGTGTTGTGCATTGCTGCGGTCATGCAGACGTGGTTTGGCAACACCCGGACCCGCGTTCCAACTGGCAGCACATCAAAGGGGAAGGCGCCGTCCGAGACCAGCATTCCGTGCTCCTGATAGACATGCCCGACACGGACTCCATCGATGCGACGCAAGCCGCTTGCATCCATAACCAAACCAAAACCGATATCCTCAGGCAGGTCCGGTGCGCCTGTGCTGCGGTCTTTCGATAGCGCGAGAGCACCTGCATCGATCAGCGCCGAATTCATCTCGGGCCGGTGCCCGATGACGGTGGCCAGCACAGATACTGCAAGATCGCCAAGGTCGCAGGAAAAAATTTCGGACTGAAAGACATCGCCGAACATATAGACGCCGCAGCGCATTTCGCTCAACCCCTCCAGTGAAACGGCGTGCGTGGCGGTTGGGGTGGAGCCGACGCTGACCACTGGGCAGGGCAGGCCGGCGGCGCGCAATTGCGCTGCTGCGGTGACTGCAGAAAGCCTCTCGGCCTCGGCAACCTGTTGGATCGCCTCGATGCTGCGGCACTGGTAAGAATTGCCGGCATGGGTCAGCACGCCGCGCAAATTCGTGCCCGCAAGCTCGTGTAAAGCCTGGCCAAGTGCCACCACGCCTTTGGTGCCGGCGATTAGACCGGCCCGCCGTTCTCCGGAATCGAGTTCGATGAGCATGTCGATTACGACGCCCTCGGCCTGCGCGCGCGCGCCAACTTCGCGCGCGACATCGATCTGGTCGATGATCGCGCTCAGCCGCACTCCGCGTCCGATCAGCGCCGCAATGCGGGGCAGTTTGTCGGGCACGATGCCGACCGCGTAGGTGATGTCGTCGATGCCGTGATCTGCGAAATACTCGGCTTCTTTCAGCGTCGACACAGTAATGCCGCCAAAGTTTCCTGCCAGTGCAATCCGCGCGACGTCGATCGACTTCGCTGATTTCATATGCGGCCGAAGCGCTACGCCGGTGCCTGCGTACCGCGCCGTCATCCGTTGTGCATTGCGTTCAAGCGCCTGGCGATCAAGGATCAGACAAGGTGTTTCAAGGCCAGTGAGTCTCATATGCCTACTTTCGGGCGGGTGTCAGCACCGGACCGGCACCCATGTCACCGACAATAGGGATCAGCATACGCCAATTGCCAATGCAACCTCGGCCTTGGGCAATGTGTTACGCGCATCAGGACCAGTTGTCGTCCGCTTCGCCTTCAAGCAACGACCACAACTCCTCCGATATCGGTGGCAGTGCATCGCGCGAGCGGAACAAACGCACCTCGACCGGAATGTTCCAGCACTCGTCGCCGGCGCGCACGAGGCTGCCTTCAGCGAACTCCTTTTCAAGGTGACTTGCTGGGAGCCAAGCAGTGCCGCGCCCTTCGAAGCTCATCGCCTTAAGAACCGCGGCCATGTGCGAAACAAACACCCGGTTTAGGTGCAGCGGCTCCTTGGCCTCGGTGATCATATGCTCGACTACGCGACCGATTGCCGAGGTTTCGGTATAGGCCAAGAAATGCACCGGTTCGTCTTCGGTCCCTGGCAGACGGTCGATGGGCTGCCCGATGCTGTCGGGCAGCGTTACCGGAATCAGCGTGTCGTGCAGCACAATTTTTGAGGTAAAATGTTCTACCGGAAGGTGCATCTGCATGTTCGGGTGCGTGTAGCTGATCAAAAAGTGGCAGTCTCCGCGCTGCAGCATGTGAATGCAGTCGTTGAACTGGCTTGTATCGAGTCGGGTATTGAAGGTGTGACTGTGCATTTCGACTGCGCGCAGCCAACTGGGAAAGAAGTTCAGCGAGAGGCTGTGCGTAGCCGCAAATCGGATAGTGTGGGCACCGATTTCATTGATGCGCCGTGCCTCCTCGCGCCCCTGATAAAGGCGGCGCAATACATCCTCGGCAACTGGGCGGAAGCGTTCACCTGAAAGCGTCAGCGTGATCGGCTGCGTGGCACGGTTAAAAAGCTGTGCCCCGACCCATTCTTCCAGGCTCTTGATGCGCCGACTGAATGCCGGCTGGGTGGTGTATCTGGTTTGAGCAGACCTGGAAAAATTTCGAGTATCGACTAGGCTAAGAAAATCTTCGAGCCAACGGCTTTCCATGTTTAGCTCTCCTGTTGGGCAGCCATAGCAACACCGGAAAAAATAAACTACCCGGCGGTTCGGCTGTCCATTTTGCGTTTGTCCGTTTCGCGGCCATGGTAGCGGGCGGGCGGCTTCATCACTTCTTGTCGGCGCGGAATGCCACGCAGTCCACCTCGACCTTGCAGTCGACCATCATGCGTGACTGGACGCATGCGCGAGCCGGTGGGTTGGCTCCGAAATATTCAGAAAAGACGCCATTGAACGACCAGAAGTCGCGCGGATCGTCCAGCCAAACGCCAATGCGCACGATATCCTCGATGCCGTAACCTGCCTCGCGCAGGATCGCGATCATGTTTTCGATGGCGCGACGGGATTCAGCAACGATCCCACCCCCGACGATCTCGCCGTTGAGCATGGCAACCTGACCCGAAACGTAAAGCCAGCCGTCGGCCATGACAGAGCGGGCAAAAGGCAGTGCCTGCTTGCCTGCACCGGTCTCACCACCGCCAAAACGTTTGATGGACATCGTGTTACCTCCCAAATTTGGATCAATGCGGATACTAGCACAGGTTCGTCCGGCCCGCGCGCAATTGGCGTGCGAAAACTCGCTCGTCTAGCGATTTCTTGCAAGGATATTAGGTGTGTATTGACCTGGTCTATAGCGCGTTCCATAGTTTCGCAGGTGCAACACTCCAGGTTTGGCGAACGCGGGCACCGAAACTTTCGATACCTAGAAACTGCACAGGCAAAGGCGTTCCATGACCGTGCCGAAACCCGATTTTGTCAGCATCGACACCCCTGCCGTACTTGTCGACCTCGATATCGTGCATCGCAATATTCAGCGATTTCAGTCCTATGCAGATGCCCATTTGTTGAAGGTGCGCCCACATATCAAGACCCACAAATTGCCTGCGATTGCCGCAATGCAACTTGCCGCAGGCGCTGTGGGCATCACTTGCCAGAAGGTTTCGGAAGCAGAAGCGATGGTTGCGGCAGACAGCGAAATCCGCGACGTGCTGATCAGCTACAACATCCTCGGCTCGGCAAAGCTGGCGCGGCTACGCGTGCTGGCAAGAAAGGTGCGGCTTAGCGTCGTGGCGGACAACTTGGTGGTGGTGAACGGGCTCTCGGCGGCATTCGAAAATGAGCCGCAAGCGCTGCGGGTTCTTGTCGAATGCAACACCGGCGCAGATCGCTGCGGTGTCGCATCGCCCGAGGCAGCAGTCGCCCTGGCGCGCCAAATCGTTGCCGCGCCGAAGCTAGTGTTCGGCGGGCTGATGACCTATCCGCCTGTCGGCGGCGCGGCTGCTGTGCAGGCATTCATGACCCGTACCAAGGCACTGTTGGCAGATGCTGGGATCGAGGTTCCAGTGGTCAGTTCGGGCGGTTCGCCCTCGATGATGACGGCGGCCAATGCACCTGTAACCACCGAATACCGCCCCGGAACCTATGTTTACAATGATCGCTCGCTGGTGGCGCACGGGTTGTGCGGCTGGGAGGATTGCGCGTTGACGGTGCTGTCCACGGTTGTCTCGGTGCCGGCGCCAAATCGGGCGATCATCGATGCTGGCAGCAAGACGCTGACATCGGATCTTCTTGGCCTCTCGGGGTATGGGCAGGTGCTGGAGCGCCCCGACATCGCCATCGACCAGTTGTCTGAGGAACATGGCCGCCTAATCAGTGCAGGTCCTATCGGCCTCTCTGTCGGCGACAAGCTGCGTATAGTGCCCAATCATGCGTGCGTGGTCACCAACATGGTCGACGCCGTGCACGTTCTGGAGCACGGCGAACTTATCGGCCTTTGGCCCGTTGTGGCACGCGGCAAGACCGCGTGACACTCGGGCGCGCGATGTCGGTTAAAATGGCGGTGTCCATTCCACCTGCATATCCACAGGAAACACTGGGCGGGGCAACGATTTGAAATCAAACCGCGACAGGATAGGCGAGGTCAACCCCGGCGCATCGACCTCTATCACCTGCTCGGGGCCGAAAAATTCGTTGAATCCGGCGCGGAAGTGGCCACGCGATTTCACCACCACGGCACGTGCCGCGCCGATGTCGAGACCCATCATCTCCAGAAACACCGGGTCGGCACATTGCGTGCGAATAGAGATCACCACAACTTGAATGCCGCCGATATCAAGCAGCGCAGACGGGCCGAGGTTCATTCGCCGCCCGGCATAAAACCCGCGCCGCCCGACGCAATCGCCATCGCGAAGCCTGATTACCCGCGCAGTGACCTCAAAGCGGCGTGAAAACTCGTCGGGCTCGACACGGTTGAATACGGCAGTGAAGCTCTTCCCCTCGCCGACCTTCGCGGCTTCGCGCGCCAACGCAGGGTCGTTGATGACACCTGCAATCACCCCGGTAGCGCCAGCGGCGTGCAGCTCTTTGAGGATCCACATGGTGTTGCCATTGCCGCCGCCGCCAGGGTTGTCAGCGACGTCGGCCAATATCACCGCCGGCATTTCCGGGTTATGCGCCACCTCAAGTACACGCGCCACCGCGTCCTGCAGCGAAGCGAGACGGGGCACGAACCGCAGATGCTCGTGCCATGCCATGCGCGCAATCTTTCCGGCCACCCGCTGTGCCGCGCCATTTGCGCGCCGCGCCGTAACGATAATCGCCATGCCGTTCTTTGGGGTGTCGCTATAGGCAAATCCGCCCAGTATCGAGACGTTGACGATGTCGGCATCGATCAGACATTGACCATAATTGATAATGTCCGCGTACGGCCCGGCCTCTGTCAGGAGCGTCACTGTGGGAGGGGTCAGCGGCAGGCGCAAAAACGCCACATCGGTCTTCATGCCGGCGAACATCTCTTGCAGGATTGTCGCCGTTTCGGTGCCACGCGCCAACATATCGACGTGCGGATTGGTCTGATATGCGACGATTGCATCGGCCGCGCGCACCATCCGTTCGGACACATTGCCATGCAGATCAAGGGTTGCCACCACAGGCACCTGGGCCCCCACGACCTCGCGCACCATCGCGAAAATCTCGCCGTCCGGATCGGTATTGGCAGTGGTGATCATCGCGCCATGGTTGCAGATATAGACCGCGTCCAAAGGCATAGCCGCCTGCAGCCGATGGCGCATTTCTTTAAAACAGATGGTGAAAAAGCCGTGGTCGAGCGGCCCACCGGCCTCCACCAGTCCAACCAAAATTGGTACCGGCTGCCAGTTACTGTTTGCGTCCATTTCGGCGGCAAACCCGCGGATTTCGGTGGGAAGTTTCGGGTCCGAGCTGCGCAGATCTTCAAGGATCTCATCGCCCGCCAAATAGACGCGGTTCAGATAATCTTCCTCATTGATCACCGGTGCGAACCGGTTGCTTTCGAGCATCAGCCCGAGAATCGCTACGCGACGTGGTTCAGTCCCGGACATTCGGCGCATTCCTTATTCGGATTTCTTCGCCAACTTAGGGCGGAGCAGCGCACCGAGGCCAATGCAAGCTCGCTCTAGCGCGATGCGTCGCTTGCATCAGGCGTATCGCGCATGCGTTTGCCGCATGGCATGATCGGCAATGAGCATTCGCCAGCTATCGCTTTTAACGCAATACTGTGATGCAACGCGCAACCTGGACGAAAAGCGAGATAGTTCCATGACCACCGGCATCCGGCCCTATTGGCAAAACTACGTGGACGGCGCTTGGGTGGACGGCGCCGAAGGTGGCCGCATCACAGTTTCCGATCCCGCCACTGGCTCGGCCATCGCCGAAGTTGCCCGTGCCATGCCGGCCGATATCGACCTCGCTGTTGCGGCCGCGCGGCGGTGCTATGAAAGCCGCGTTCTGCGCGACCTGCGCCCACACAAGCGCGGAGATCTGATGCTTGAGGTGGCGCGGCATCTGGGTACGCTGGCCGATGAGATCGCCGTTTTGGAATGCCATGACAACGGCAAGACCCTAGCCGCTGGCCGCGCCGAGGTAGCGCTGACACAGCGCTATCTCAGCTATTATGCCGGTCTGGCTGACAAGCTCGAGGGGCGCCAGATTCCTTTGGGCGACGGGCTGCTCGATTATACGCTGCATACGCCCTACGGCGTTTCGGCGCAGATCGTGCCGTGGAACGGGCCGCTTCCCGTGGGCGCGCGCTCGATTGCCTGCGCGATTGTTACCGGCAATACTGTCGTGTTGAAATCGCCCGAGGATTCGCCGCTAAGTTTGTTCCTGCTTGCCCGCGCCTGCGAAATGGCTGGAGTGCCGAAAGGTGCGGTCAATATCCTTTGCGGCTATGGCCATGACGCGGGCGCGGCGCTGGCTGCACACCCCGACATCGACCACATTGTCTTCACCGGCTCGGTCGAAACCGGCAAAAGCGTGTTGCGCGCAGCGGCAGAGCGGGTGATCCCCTGCGTGATGGAGCTTGGCGGCAAATCGGGCGGCATCATCTATGAAGACGCCGATCTGGAGCAGGCCGCTTTCAGTGCCGCACGCGGCATCTTTACTCATGCTGGGCAGATCTGCTCTGCCGGATCGCGGCTGATCGTGCACCGTAGCATTCATGACGATGTAGTCGCGCGTATTGTCAAACTTGCTGCGGCTCGCAGTGTCGGCCCAGGAGTTGAAGGGTGCGACATGGGTCCGCTGATTTCAGAACGCCAGTTGCAAAGGGTCGAGGCGCTATGCCGCGCCGGCGTGGCAGAGGGCGCGAAGCTCGTGCTTGGGGGGGCGCGGGTACCGGGACTGGCGGGACACTTTATGGCGCCTACAATTTTCACCGATGTGCGCCCTGAAATGGCGATCGCGCAGCAGGAGTTCTTCGGCCCGGTACTGGTTGTGCTGGCTTTTGACACCTCTGACGAGGCCATAGAAATTGCCAACGGCACTGACTACGGGCTTGCTGCCGGGGTATATACGCGCGATCTGAGACTCGCGCACTGGACCGCCGAGCGCCTGATTGCCGGGCAGGTCTATGTCAATGAATGGTGGGCCGGCGGCATCGAAACACCTTTCGGCGGCACCAAGCGCTCGGGCTATGGCCGCGAGAAAGGGCAGGAAGCACTGCTCGGTTACGTGCAGACCAAGAACGTCGGGATTCGCTACTAGACCTGTGTTGTGGTCGTGGCGCAAAGACGATAGCCCCAGTGAACCAAAAGGCGACGGGAAACGAGAAAATGCATGATCTTCTGTTGCGCGGCGGGCGCGTTATCGATCCCGAGCAGGGTATCGACGGTATCTGCGATGTTGCGTTTCAGGGTGGAAAGGTCGCCGCCATCGGCCCCAAACTCGCGCAAAATGCACATGAGATTCGCGATATCTCTGGCCTGATCGTCACACCTGGGCTGATCGATATGCATAGCCATGTCTATTGGGGCGCCACCGCGCTCGGGGTCGATGCCGAAACAATCTCCAAGCGCAGCGGCACTACCACCTTTGTCGATGCCGGCAGCGCCGGGGCCGGAAATTTCGCGGGTTTGCGCAGATTCATTGCCGAGCCTTCTACACCGCGCATTCTGGCCTATCTGAACATCTCCTTTCCCGGCATCTTTGGGTTTTCCAAGAATGTCATGGTTGGAGAATGCGAGGATCTGCGTCTGCTCGACAGCCGTGAATGCCTTGCGCTGGCCGAGCAAAATCTCGACCTGATCGTCGGAATCAAGGCGCGGGTCGGGGCGCGGGCGGGTGGAAGTTCTGGCCTTGCGCCGCTGTTGCTTGCGATCGAGGTGGCCGAAGAGTTGGGTCTGCCGGTAATGGCGCATATCGACTTTCCGCCCCCCGGGCGCCGCGAGGTGCTGGACGCGCTGCGCCCGGGTGACATTCTGACCCATTGCTTCCGCCCTTTCCCCAACGCGCCCATCACCCGCGGCGATCAGGTCCGCGCTGACATCATCGAGGCGCACAAACGCGGCATTATATTCGACATTGGGCATGGCTTTGGCGGCTTTTCCTTCCGCTCGGCGCGCGCGATGTTGGCCGAGGGCATCCTGCCCGACGTAATTTCAAGCGATGTGCATGTGCTGTGCTGCGATGGGCCCGCGTATGACGTGCTAGCTGTAATGTCGAAGTTCATGGCGCTCGGTATGCCATTGACCGAAGTTATCCGTGCCACCACCCAGAACCCGGCGCGCGCTATGCAGCGGCCCGAGTTGGGCTCTCTGAAGCCCGGCACGCCGGGTGACGCAACGGTACTCGATCTGTGCGCTGGGTCTTTCGAGCATGTAGACGTGTCGAATGAGGTGATCACCGCTCAAACCCGGCTTTTTAGCAAGGGCATGGTAATCGGAGGAAAATGGTGGCTGGAGGCCAGCGGTTGTTGAGCCTTCACAGACAGGTATAGCCACCATCTATCACCAGCGACGCGCCAGTCATGTAGCGCGCCGCATCGCTGGCCAAATAGACCGCCAGTGCTGCCAGATCCTCGGGTTCGCCCAGTTTCCCCAACGGGATAGACTGCACATAAGCATCAATCACCTCGGGGTTCTTTTCGGCCCAGACCTTGTTCGGTTCGGTGGCGAATATCCCGGGGCAGATCGCATTAACGGTAATCCCGTAGCGCGCCCAGTCTACCGCCAGTGATCGCGTCAGCATCAAGACCCCGGCCTTGGCGGCCTCGTAGTGGCGCCCCTGAATGTTGCGCCCGGCGACCATCGCGTTGATCGATGCGACGTTGATTACACGACCGCCCTGTCCGCGCCGCACCATTGCACCACCGATATGCTTAGTGCACACGAAGGTCGTGGTAAGATTCAGGTCCACCAACTCTTTCCACTTGTTCAACGGCATATCTTCGGTGGCAATATTTACGCGCCTGCCACCGATATTGTTGATCAGAATGTCGAACGGGCCCGAGTCACTCAGCGCCTTTTCGCAGATAGCCTCACAGGCCTCGGAGTTGCTCATGTCAGCGACGATAGTTGTGACCTTGCGCCCGAGCGCGCGGATGTCGTTGGCGGTTTTTTCGAGGCTTTCGGTGCCGCGCGCTACCAGCGTCACATCAGCGCCCGCCTCGGCCAGCCCCAGCGCCATCTCGCGCCCCAACCCCCGGCTACCGCCGGTGATGAACAGCTTCTTGCCGTCAAGGCGAAGGCGATTGAAAACATTCATGGTGTGGCTCCGTTTAGCGCTGCCGCCTAGTGTTGGCTTTTGGGATCAATACGAAATCTCACGACTCTTGGCGAATGCCGTATTCAGATGCACTAATGCCGACTTCGTATGGCGTACTGGGCTTCGGTGCGTTAAATGACGCCATTGGCTTCAACGACAATGCCCGCCATGCGCGGCACCTAGTCTGCCGGCCCGTTACCCCCTTGACCATCGCCCCGGCTTTTCTGTCGCCGAATAAATTGGAACAGTCTTGCTGAATTTAGATCAGAGGACCCGGGCTCACAGGGTCTCAGGGCCGACTTGTCCAACACTGTTGCGGATCGCGCCGAAAATCCCCGGTGCCAGCCCGGCTTCATAACTTCCCCACCGGTCGCCGGATCGCACCGAGAATCTTTAATGTTAGCTCTATGTCTTCGTCGATCATCAGCTGTTGCTTGAGGTTTGTTTTGCCCGCCATCAGCGCCCATGGAACAGTTTAGCGTGATTGCGTAGCGGAGGGTTTGTGG
>DISJ01000016.1 GCA_002421605.1 Rhodobacteraceae bacterium UBA6213
CTTTCGCGAGGGCAAGTGGCGGAGCCGAAGGGATTCGAACCCTCGAGACGGTTCCCCGTCTGCGCCCTTAGCAGGGGCGTGCCTTCGACCACTCGGCCACAGCTCCGTCGCCCCGTTTAATGAAGGGCTTTGCGAGGAGCAAGCGGAAAGGCGAGGGGTGTTGTGTCTGAGTAGCACGCACGTGTGCTTTTTGCAAAATCGGTTGCTCTCAGGCAAGCGCGTTCGCGCGGGGCGCGCGTAGGCTGTGCTGGCGTGGGCGTGGTGGTCAGCGGCCACGCTGGTGCGGCTGCCTGTGTGCACGTCATTGGTCGCTGCCGCGCCCCCTTGCGCCGGGGCGCGATTGCCCCGAAACTCGGCGCCATTCCGAAAGGCTCTCGATGCTTACCCCTGACCCCAGCTTGCGCGCAGCCCCTATGCCCGAAGATGCCGACCGCGCCTTGCGCCCGCAGGTGCTGGAAGAGTTCGTCGGCCAGCAAGAGGCGCGCGCCAACTTGCGCGTGTTCATTGATAGCGCCCGGATGCGGGGGCAGGCGATGGATCACACGCTGTTCCACGGCCCCCCCGGCTTGGGCAAGACCACGTTGGCGCAGATCATGGCGCGCGAATTGGGCGTCAACTTCCGCATGACGAGCGGACCGGTGCTGGCCAAGGCGGGCGATCTGGCCGCGATTCTGACCAATCTTGAACCGCGTGATGTGCTGTTCATCGACGAGATTCACCGCCTTTCGCCGGCAGTGGAAGAAGTGCTTTACCCGGCGATGGAGGATTTCGAGCTGGATCTGGTGATCGGCGAGGGGCCTGCCGCGCGCACGGTGCGGATAGAGTTGCAGCCCTTTACGCTGGTCGGCGCCACCACGCGGTTGGGACTGTTGACTAACCCGCTGCGCGACCGGTTCGGTATTCCCACGCGGCTGGTATTTTATTCCGAGGACGAGCTTGACCTGATCGTGGCACGGGGCGCGCGGCTGCTTGGCATACCCGCTGAACCTGCCGGCACGCGCGAGATCGCGCGGCGCGCGCGTGGCACGCCACGCATTGCCGGGCGGCTTTTGCGGCGGGTAGTGGATTTTGCGCTGGTCGAGGGCGATGGGCGGTTGACCCGCGAAATCGCTGACAGCTCGCTTACCCGGCTTGGGGTCGACGGGATCGGCCTTGATGGGGCCGACCGGCGCTATCTCATGCTGATTGCCGAACACTACGGCGGCGGGCCGGTGGGGGTTGAAACGCTCTGCGCGGCCCTTTCGGAAAGCCGCGATTCGATCGAAGAAGTGATCGAGCCATTCTTGCTGCAGCAAGGCCTTGTTCAGCGCACCCAGCGCGGGCGCGTGCTTGGTGCGCGGGCATGGACGCACCTTGGGCTGGCGGCGCCGCGGCTTGCGGGGTCGGGCGATCTTTTTGAGGGGGAGGGGCAGGCGTGATACGCGCGTGGATAGCGGTGTTGGTTCTGGTATTGGCGACAAGCGCAGCGGTCGCCGAGGGGCCGGGCGACTGGTCAGGAAAATACGCATTCGATCTGCTTAACGCGCCTGAAATGGAGCAGTCCTTGTCGGCGCTGGTAGGCGCAGATGCATTGGCCGAGGCCCGCGAAGTGGTGGTTGTCGGGTCAGAGATGGTTGTCGATGGCGAATGGGTAGCCGGTTTTGGCTGCATGGCGCATGCCTGTGGCGACGCATATGGCGCAGTTGCAATTTCAACGCGCGATGGCCGGTTGGTTATGGCGCTGCGTCGCGCGGGCGAGCCAGCGCGGCTTTGGGGCGAACTTGGACGCGCTTTGCCAGGCGCGGTGCTGCAGGTTCTTGCCGGACAATAGGGCGGGCAAAGGCATTCGGGGGTGGCAGTGCAGGCGGACGAGGTTGAGCGGCTTTTCCGGCAGAGTGGGGCGTATAGGTTTGCGCGTTGGGGGCGCCCGATCGTGCCGGTGGTGTTTGGCGTTGATGACGCTTCGCTCGCATTCGTCAAAGGCGCGATCGAGGCGGTGGTGCAGCTCGCTGGGCACAAAATGGCCGAAACCGACCCCGAGCTTGGCGCCAACCTGTTGCTGTTCTTCCTGCGCGACTGGGATGAATTGACCGAAGTGCCGGGGCTTTGCGACATGCTGGGTGATGTGCCCAAGCTGGTGGATCGCCTGCACGCGCGCCGCGCGAACCAGTATCGCACGTTCCGCTTTGATGAAGGTGGCGCGATCAAGGCCTGCTTTGCCTTTGTGCGCTTGGACGCGGCGCTTGCCGATCTACCTGCCGAGACCGTGGCGCTGGGGCAAGCGGTGCAGGCGATCCTTGCCTGGGGCGAAGACGCGTTTGCCGAGCGCCCTGCGCTGGTAGATGCGCAAAGCGGCGCGATGCTGCACCCCGAAGTGGCCGCCTTGATCCGCGCTGCCTACGACCCACTGCTGCCTCTAGCGGCAAGCGACGCTAGCCACGCGCTGCGGCTGGCGGCGCGGGTAGTGTAATCGGGCACTTGTCATTCCGACCCCCAGGTCGCAGTCTGCCGCCGCTACGGAGGCGTGCGTATGACCCATCGGTTCGATCTGCGAATCTATTACGAAGACACCGACCTTGCGGGCATCGTCTATTACGCGAACTACCTGAAGTTCATCGAGCGCGGGCGAAGCGAGTGGATCGCGGCGCTCGGGGTCGATCAGATGGCGCTTCAACGCGATGCGGGCGTGGTGTTTGCGGTGCGCCGGGTGGTGGCAGACTATCTCAAGTCCGCGCATTTTGGCGAAAATCTCTGCGTCGTCAGCCGTCTGACTGGGGTTGCTGGCGCGCGCTTCGAGATGGCGCAGCAAGTGTTGCGCGGTGACGAGGTGCTCTTTACCGCCGACGTTACCTGCGTCTGTATCGGCGCAAATGGCGTTGCTACGCGAATTCCGGCGGAAATTCGCCGTCTGCTGGCGCAGGATCTGGTCTGAGGTGGCACGAAACTGCCAAAATGACGCAGATGTGTTGGCTTTCCCCTTCACCGCGTGTAATTTGACTGCCAATCAGAGCCACGTGAATGTGGCCTAACAGGCGAGCAGAGATCCATGGAACCTAACGTCCTTGCCGCAGCGCAAGAGATCGACTTTTCGTTGCTGGCTATTTTTGGCCGCGCCTCGTTTACCGTGCAGCTGGTGATGCTGCTTTTGACGCTGGCAAGCTTCTGGTCTTGGTCGATTATTATCCGCAAATTCATCGCCTATCGCTTCGCGCGGCGCGAAGGCGCGGTGTTTGACCGCGCTTTCTGGTCGGGCGAGCCGCTCGATGAATTGTTCGATGCGATCGGGCCTGCGCCGATCGGGGCTTCGCAAAAGATTTTCGCAGCGGGCATGCTTGAATGGCGGCGCAGCCACCGTCAGGACGGCGGGCTGATTGCAGGCGCGCAGGCGCGTATCGACCGCAGCATGGATGTGGCGATTGCCAAGGAAAGCGAACGACTTGACGCGGGTTTGCCGTTTCTGGCGACGGTCGGCTCTACCGCGCCCTTCGTGGGGCTGTTTGGCACGGTATGGGGCATCAAGGTGGCGTTTGAGGGCATCGCTATTTCGCAAAACACTTCGCTTGCCGTGGTGGCACCGGGCATTTCAGAGGCGCTGATGGCAACCGGCCTTGGCCTGCTTGCCGCAATTCCGGCAGTGATCGCCTATAACAAGCTTTCCGCCGATAGCGACCGCATCAGCTCGGGCTACGAAGCCTTTGCCGATGAGTTTGCAACGATCCTGTCGCGCCAACTGGACGCGGAATAAGCCATGGGCGCGGGAGTGATAGGCAAGGAAAGTGGAGGCGGGCGGCGCAGACGGCGCAGCATGCATCGTCGCCACGCGGCGATGAGCGAGATCAACGTCACGCCTTTTGTCGATGTGATGCTGGTGCTGATGATCATCTTCATGGTCGCAGCGCCGCTATTGACCGTCGGTGTCCCGCTTGAACTGCCAAAGACCGCCGCGCGCGCCGTGCCTGCCGAGCAGGAAGAACCGCTGACGATCTCGTTAACACTCGACGGGCAGATCATGGTGATGAACACGGCGGTGCCGGACAGCGAACTGATTGCTCGCCTGCAAGCAGTTTCAGCGGAACGCACCTCTGACAAGCTGTTCCTGCGCGCCGACGGGGCTATCACCTATGAGCGCGTGGTTCAGGTGATGGGGGCATTGAACAACGCAGGCTATTCCAACATCGTGCTTGTGACCGACGCGGGCGGACCGGGATTTGCCGGGCAGACCGTGCCGGCCAACTGAAACAGGTCAGGCAACAAACGCCGATGGATAGGGCAGACAAGATCGGCACGGGCCTTTCGGCGGCGCTCCATTTGGGGTTGATCGCCTGGGTGGCCTTTGGCGGTGCGCTGTTTCGCCCACGGCACGAGCCGCCGGTGCAGATGACCGAGGTTTCGGTAATGTCAGAGGCGGAATTTGCAGCGTTGACGGCAGCGGCCCCCCGCCCAACCGAGGCCCCGCGCGCGGTTCCGCCCGCGCCGCAGGCCGATGCTGCCACAGAGAGCCCCACCAGCGAAACGCAACCGACGGTCGCACCGCAAGCCGACCCTTTGCCTGAACCGCAGACCGAGCCAGACCCTACCCCGCCCGAGCCTGTATCCGAGCCCGTTACGGTGCCCGAGACGACGCCGGTGCAGCCGATCGCGCCGCCGACCGAGGCACCACCCGCACTGATCCCAGAGCTGAGCCCCAAGGCGGCGCCGCGCCCGGTGCAGCGCGTTGCCCCCACGCCCTCTGAAGCACCGCCCCCCGATGTGGCGGTATCGGAAACCTCGGTCGCGGCCGTGGCACCGGAACCTAACCCCGAGGCCGAACCCGTGCCCGAGCCGCCGCTTGCCGCCGAAGCGCCGCCTGAGGCGACCACCCAGATCGTCACCGAAGCAACCGAAACAACCGAGGCGCCCAGTGCGGCCCCCACCAGTGCGCCGCGCCCGGCGCAGCGCCCGCAACGCACCGAGCCTGCGGTTGCCGCCGCAACACCTGCCGCCCCCGCAACGCCTGCGGCCCCGGCGGTTGACCCGCTGATGGCCGCGCTGGCCGAGGCGCAAGCACCCACGACCAATCCCGGCACCGGCGGCGTCGGCAGTGCATCCTCTGGGCCGCCGCTGACTGCAGGTGAGCTTGGCAACCTGCGCAGCGCGATCAGCGCTTGTTGGACCGTCGGTGCCGCTTCGACCGAAACGCTTCGCAGCGTTGTCACCGTTGGCATCACCATGACGCCGAGCGGCGAAGCAGAGTCGGTGCGCATGATCTCAGCCGATAGCCCAAGCGATGCGGCCGCAAATACCGCTTATGACATTGCCCGCCGCACAATCTTGCGCTGCATCGGCAAAGCGGGGCTGCCGGCGGAAAAATATGCGACATGGCGCGAAATTGAGATGGTTTTCGACTATAACGGAATGCGACTGCGATGAACCCTTGGCTCATCTTGAGGCGGCTACCGGATCCGCTCGACAGCCAACGGCGAAAATCCGCCCCGGCCACAGAAATGAGGATGAAGTGATGCGCACCCGCGGCCATAGTGGCACCACGACCCCAACCCCGACTGAAGGGACACGCCCGATGATTTTGCGGCTTCTTTTGATTGCAGCACTTGCCAGCGTTGCCCTTGCCCCGGCCCCCGCCGCACAGGCCCAATCGAGCCCGCTGCGCATCGAGATCACCCAAGGGGTGATCGAGCCCTTGCCCTACGCGGTGCCCATGTTCATTGCCGAAACACCCGAAGCAGCGCAGGCGGCGGCAGATATTACTGCGGTGGTGACTTCGGACCTTACCGGCACCGGGCTGATGCGCGACATCGCGGCAAGCGCGCATATTGGCCGCATCACGTCCTTTGACGCGCCAATCGTTTATGCCGATTGGAAGGCGATCAACGCACAGGCGCTGATCGTCGGCTCAGTAGGGGTGTCGGGCGGGCGCTTGACGGTAAAGTTTCGCATGTTCGATGTGTTTTCGGGTGCCGAAATGGTCGGCCAGCAACTGGGCGGCGGCGAGGCAAGTTGGCGGCGGATTGCGCACAAGGCCGCAGATGCCGCCTATGCTGCGATCACCGGTGAGGGCGCGTATTTCGACAGCCGCGTGGTGTTCGTGGCCGAAACAGGCGATAAAGGCGCGCGGCAAAAGCGCCTTGCGGTGATGGATTATGACGGCGCCAACCTGCAATATTTGACTGATAGCAGCACAATCGTGCTGTCGCCGCGTTTTTCACCCACCGGCGATCGGGTGCTTTATACCACCTTTGAAACCGGCTTCCCGCGCATCAAGCTGATTGACGTGGCAGCGGTGACGGGGCGGTTTCTGGCAGAGCAGCCGGGCACCATGACCTTTTCGCCGCGGTTTTCGCCAGATGGCGCGCGCGTTGTCTATTCGCTTGAACAGGACGGCAACACCGACCTGTGGCTGATGGATATTGCGTCGGGCGCGGCAAATCGCCTGACCAACAGCCCGAGCATCGAGACGTCTCCCTCATTCTCGCCCGACGGCAGCAAGATCGTGTTTGAAAGCGACCGCTCGGGCACACAGCAGCTTTACATCATGCCCGCGGCCGGTGGCGATGCCGAGCGGATCTCGTTTGGCGACGGGCGCTATTCGACCCCGGTCTGGTCACCACGCGGCGATCTGATCGCGTTCACCAAGCAAAGCCCCGGCCGGTTCCACATTGGCGTGATGCGCACCGACGGTAGCGAAGAGCGGCTGTTGACCGCCTCATTTCTTGATGAAGGCCCAACCTGGGCGCCGAATGGACGCGTCATCATGTTCACTCGCGAAACCTCGGGTGCGGCAGGCGAGGCGCGGCTGTATTCGGTCGATATTTCGGGGCGCAACCTCAAGCAAATTCCGACGCCCGGCCCGGCCTCTGACCCGGCCTGGTCGCCGCTGCAACCGTAACGCTGCTGCCTGATTCCCAAGCCCGCGGCAACCTGTTAGAATGCCTCTGATCGAGCCAACAAAAACGAAGGCGAAACCCCATGTCCATGATTACCAAATCACTTCTCATCGTCGCTGCCCTCGGGCTGGCGGCGTGCAACAACCCTGATCGCTATGACAGCGCGAACGGCGCTGCCGGTGCGGGTGCCGGTGGCATCACCTCATCCGCGCTTGGTGATCCGTCGGACCCGCGCTCGCCAGCCTATTTCATGCAAACGGTGGGCGATAAGGTGCTGTTCGCTGTCGATCAATCGACCCTGACCACCGATGCGCGCAATACGCTGATCGGGCAAGCCGTCTGGATGACGCAGAACACACAGTATTCGGCCATCATCGAAGGCCACGCCGATGAGCAGGGTACCCGAGAATACAACCTTGCACTGGGCGCACGACGCGCCAACGCGGTGCAAGAGTTCTTGATTTCGCAAGGCGTCTCGCCAAGCCGGTTGCGCACCGTGTCCTATGGCAAGGAACGCCCGCTGGCGATCTGCTCGACCGAAGATTGCTACTCGCAGAACCGCCGTGCGTTGACTGTGGTTTCACTTGGCGCAGGCGTATAAGGGGATGAAGATGCGGTTTTGGGCGGTGCTGGCGGTTGCGCTTTCGCTGGCCATTCCGGCTGGGGCGCAGGACAATTCAGCAACGCTTGCTTCGATCCGCACAGAACTCGGCGCGCTCGCAAGCGAGCTAGAAGCGCTGCGCGCCGAGTTGATCAGTGGCAGCGGATCTGGTTTGGTTGCGGCTGGCGGGGTTGGCGCGCTGGAACGGATGGACGCAATCGAGGCGGCGCTGGTGCGGCTGACCGGGCAAAGCGAGGCGCTTGAAAACCGCATCAACCGTGTTGTGGCTGATGGCACCAACCGACTGGGAGATCTGGAGTTCAGGCTCTGCGAGCTGGAAACCGGCTGCGACATTTCTAAACTGGGTGCCACACCGTTAATTGGCGGCGGGACAGCGTCTGTAGTCGGGGGCAGCTTTGGCGGCTCGACCGTGCAGGGCACGGGCCCAGAACTGGCAATGAGCGAGCAGGCCGATTTCGACCGCGCCAAGGCAGCACTTGACGCGGGCGATTTTGCAAATGCTGCCGAGCTTTTTGCCCGCTTCAATCAAACCTATACGGGTGGGCCGCTGACGGCGGATGCGCTTTATCTGCGCGGTCAGGCGTTGCAGGGCGCGGGCGACATTGCGGGCGCGGCGCGCGCTTGGCTCGAAAGCTTTGCCGGGGCGCCAGACGGGGCGCGCGCGCCCGAAAGTTTGCTGATGCTGGGCCGTTCGCTGGCCGATCTGGGGCAGGTGCCCGAGGCTTGCGCGATGTTGACCGAGGTGGGGCTGCGCTTTCCCACCGCCGCCGCCGCTTCTGAGGCGAGCGCGATGATGCGCACGCTGAACTGCCCGTGAGCGAGGCATCTGCGTCGCCACTTGCGGCGCGGCTGAACGCGCTATTGCCGCCCGGCCGTTTTGAGCGGATCGGCGTTGCCGTTTCGGGCGGCGGCGACAGCATTGCACTGATGCACCTTTTGGCCGCGCATCACGCGGCCGGAGGGCCCGAACCAGTTGTGGTGTCGCTTGATCATGGCTTGCGCCCCGAAGCCGCTGGCGAAGTGGCGGCGGTGGCGCAATCTGCTGCGGCGCTTGGCGTTACCCACGCGGCACTTGTCTGGGGCGGCTGGGACGGGCGCGGCAATCTCATGGCCGGGGCGCGGCGCGCGCGGTATCGTTTGATAGCCGAATGGGCGATAGGGCAGGGCCTGCCCGCCGTGGCACTTGGCCACACCGCCGACGATCAGGCTGAGACTTTTCTGATGCGTTTGGCGCGCGGGGCGGGGCTGGACGGTCTTTCGGGCATGTCCGCTGAACGGCGCGCCGAAGGCATGCTTTGGTTGCGCCCGTTGCTGGACACTACCCGCGCCGAGCTGCGCGCTTATCTGCGCGCGGCGGGGCTGGGGTGGGTTGATGATCCGACCAATGACGATACCACCTACGCGCGCGTGCGCGCCCGCGCCACGATGGCCGCGCTGGTACCCTTGGGCATTTCGCCAAGTGGCGTGGCCGAGGTAACCGCACATCTTCGCGAGGTGCGTGAGGTGCTCGACGCCGCCACATATGCCGTTGCCGAGGCGTTGGTGCGCTTTGACATGGGTGATCTTGTTATTGATCGCGCGGGACTTGCCCAGCAACCGGCAGAGCTTCGCCGCCGCCTGCTTGCACAGGCCTTGCGTTGGATCGCGGGTGCCGAGCACGCGCCGCGCGGCCCGGCGCTGGCGGCCTTTGGCGAAACCGCGCTAAAGGGCAGTGCACCGGCCACGCTGCACGGCTGCATCGCGCTACCCGAAGGTGAACAGCTGCGGATCTGCCGTGAAGCCGCGTCTTGCGCTGGCGCGGTGCCACTGGGTGCGGTCTGGGATGGGCGCTGGCGGCTCAACGGACCATCGGTGCCGGGTGCCGAGGTGCGCGCCCTAGGCGATGCGGGCCTGCAGCAATGCCCCGAATGGCGCGCTAGCGGGCGGCCAAGGGCCGCGCTGGCCGCCGACCCCGCGCTTTGGCGGGGGGCCGAATTGCTTGCCGCGCCGCTGGCAGGAATGGGCAACGGCTGGCACGTCGAACCTGAGCGGGATCGTGCTGATTTTCTGGTATCGCTTTTCGTGCATTGAACCTTTCGGGTTAATGCCTATTTTCAGCGTTAACGGCGGCACCTCAAGGTGCGCGCCAATGTATGGAGGATACCCATTGGGTAACGCGCGTAACATCGCCTTCTGGGTCGTGCTGTTTTTGCTGATTCTGGCGCTATTCAACTTGTTCAGTGGTAGCCAGGGCACCTTGAGCGCACGATCGGTCACTTATTCCGATTTCATCTCGCGGGTCGAGACCGGCGCGGTGACAAGCGTGGTGCTTGATGGCGAACAGGTGACGTTCCGCGGATCTGACGGGGTACAATACACTACCGTCAAGCCCGAATCCGACCAAATTGCCGAAACGCTGATTGCCAATAACGTGGAAGTGAAGGTCGAGCCGCAGCAGCAATCGGGCTTCATGTCGATCCTTGGCGTGTGGTTGCCCTTCCTCGTGCTGATCGGCATCTGGATCTTCTTCATGAACCGCATGCAAGGGGGCGGCAAAGGTGGCGCGATGGGCTTTGGCAAATCGAAGGCCAAACTTCTGACCGAAAAGAACGGTCGCGTGACCTTTGATGACGTGGCAGGCATCGATGAGGCCAAGGAAGAGCTTGAGGAAATTGTCGAGTTTCTGCGCAACCCGCAAAAGTTCAGCCGATTGGGCGGTAAGATCCCCAAAGGCGCGCTGCTGGTCGGCCCGCCCGGCACCGGTAAAACCTTGCTGGCACGCGCCATCGCGGGCGAGGCTGGCGTGCCGTTCTTCACCATCTCAGGCTCTGACTTCGTGGAAATGTTTGTCGGTGTGGGTGCCAGCCGCGTGCGTGACATGTTCGAGCAGGCCAAGAAGAACGCGCCTTGCATCGTCTTTATCGACGAAATCGACGCGGTCGGCCGTTCGCGCGGTGTCGGCATTGGCGGGGGCAATGACGAGCGCGAGCAGACGTTGAACCAGCTTCTGGTCGAAATGGACGGGTTCGAGGCGAACGAAGGCGTCATCATCGTGGCGGCGACGAACCGCAAAGACGTGCTTGACCCCGCGCTCTTGCGCCCCGGCCGCTTTGACCGCCAGATCCATGTGCCCAACCCCGACATCAAGGGCCGTGAAAAGATCTTGCAGGTGCATGCCCGCAAGACTCCGCTTGGCCCCGATGTGGAACTGCGCCTGATCGCGCGTGGCACGCCCGGTTTTTCGGGCGCGGACCTTGCCAACCTAGTGAACGAAGCGGCGCTGACGGCCGCGCGGATCGGGCGGCGGTTTGTGACGATGGACGATTTCGAGCAAGCAAAAGACAAGGTGATGCTGGGTGTCGAACGCCGCAGCATGGTGCTGACGCCCGAACAGAAAGAAAAGACCGCCTATCACGAAGCAGGCCACGCCATCGTCGGCATGGCGATGCCGAAGTGCGACCCGGTTTACAAGGCCACGATCATTCCGCGTGGCGGCGCACTGGGCATGGTCGTCAGCCTGCCCGAGATGGACCGGTTGAACATGCACAAGGACGAGGCCAAGCAACGCATCGCCATGACGATGGCCGGCAAGGCTGCAGAAATCATCAAATACGGCGAAGAAGGTGTGTCGAACGGCCCGGCGGGCGACATCATGCAGGCCAGCCAGCTGGCGCGCGCCATGGTGATGCGCTGGGGCATGTCCGACAAGGTCGGCTCAATCGATTATTCGGAAGCGCATGAAGGCTATTCAGGCTCGACCGGAGGCTTTTCGGTTTCTGCCTCGACTAAAGAGATGATCGAGGTCGAAGTGAAGGCCCTGATCGATGAGGGCTATGCACTTGCGCACAAGACCCTGATCGAGAAATCGGAAGAGTTCGAGCGTCTGGCCAAAGGTTTGCTGGAATACGAGACGCTGACTGGCGACGAAATCCGGCGCGTGACGCGCGGCGAATCGCTTGGCGGCGACGATGCCGACGCAACCCCGCCCTCGGGTAATGTGCCCTCGGTCACGGCGCTGCCGCGCACCAAACCTGCTGCGCCTAAGGGCGGTGGCACCGCACCGGAACCGAGCACCTGAGCGTTGCGGGCATTCGCCCGCGCGCCTTCGTCGCGCGCGCAACTGGAAGTGCTGGACAGCGTGCGCGCACCCGGCTAGGGGGGCGGTGCCAGCGGTCCCCTGCCTGAGGCAGGCCACCCAACGGCCGAAACAGCGACGGGGGAAGGCGCCATGATAACCACCTATAATGTGCGCAACGGTTTGCTGGTGTCCCATGAAGGCCCGCCCGGCGCCGCACCCGTGTTGACGCCCGAGGATGTGGTTTGGCACGACATGCAGGCCCCGTCGCTTGAAGAAGAGCGCCAGCTTGAAGCCCTGCTCGGGGTAGAGATTCCGACCCGCGAGGAAATGGAAGAGATCGAGGCGTCATCGCGGCTCTATATCGAAGCCGGCGCATTTTTTCTGACTGCGACGGTTGTTGCCAACGCGCAATCCGAGACCCCGCAACTGGCCCCAGTCACATTCATTCTTTCGGGTAATCGCTTGGTGACGGTGCGCTATCACGAGCCGCGTTCCTTCGCGACGTTTCGCCAGCGCGCCGCAAAGACCGATCTGGGCATCCGTTCGGGCACGACTCTGCTGATCGCGCTGTTTGAAACCGTTACTGATCGGCTCGCAGATATTCTTGAGGCGGCAGCGCGGCGGCATGAAGAGATTTCACGCGACGTGTTTGTATCTGGCGCGCGCAGCCCCGAGCAGCGCAACCAGCTAGCCCAGATTCTGGAACGGATCGGCCAAGCCGAAGATATGAACGCCAAGATCAAGGAAAGCATCGCAACGCTTGACCGTGTGATCGGCTTCTTCTCGCTTGCGCCTGATACCAAGAAGGGTGCAACCGAACGGCGCACGCGCATCAAGACCGTAGCGCGCGACCTTCGCTCCTTGGCCGATTATGCCAACGCGCAGACGCAGAAGATCACCTTTCTGCTTGATGCGACGCTGGGCATGATCAACATCGAACAGAACAGCATTATCAAGATCTTCTCGGTTGCCGCCGTGGTATTCCTGCCGCCCACGCTGATTGCCTCGATCTATGGCATGAACTTTCACGTCATGCCCGAAATCGGCTTTACCTTTGGCTACCCGATGGCGCTGGGCATGATGGTGCTTTCCGCGGTCGGGCCCTACTTCTTTTTCAAGCGCAAAGGTTGGCTGTAAGCCATCGGACCGCTACGCCCTATTCGCGAGGCCGCCGGTTTAGGCTGGCGATACACGGGCGGCACCCGGCGTTGACCGTTCGCGAGTTTTGCGCCGCCCGACCGGGTGGTTGTTTGGGCAACCGAATAGCGCCGCGCCCCTTCGCCGCAACCCGACGGCTCGGTGCTGTTTCCCTTCCATCGCCTATTTTTTGTGCTAACCGTTTAGCCGCAGCCGCCGATCGCACGGCGGCGTATCCTTGCGCTTTCATGTCGCAAATGCGCCTGCCTACGCCCGCCGAGCGGCTAGGCTGCGCCAAACCTGATGCCTCTGGAGGGCCCGCCCCGTGACCGTCAAAACCGATATCGAAATTGCCCGCGACGCGAAAAAGCTTCCGATCGCCCAAATTGGCGCCAAGCTTGGCATCCCGAATGAGCATCTCATCCCCTACGGGCACGACAAGGCCAAGGTGAGCCGTGATTTCATTGCCGGGCTTGATGGGCGCGCGCAGGGCAAATTGATCCTTGTCACCGCCATTAACCCCACCCCGGCGGGCGAAGGCAAAACCACCACCACCGTAGGTCTGGGCGATGCGCTGGCGCGGGTCGGAAAGAAAGCGGCCATCTGCATACGCGAGGCAAGCTTGGGGCCGAACTTTGGCATGAAGGGCGGCGCTGCGGGTGGTGGTTATGCGCAGATCGTGCCGATGGAAGAGATGAACCTGCATTTCACCGGTGATTTTCACGCGATCACCAGCGCACACAACCTGCTGAGCGCCATGATCGACAACCACATCTATTGGGGCAACAGCCTTGAGATTGACGAGCGCCGCATCGTCTGGCGTCGGGTGATGGATATGAACGACCGCGCGCTGCGCGATATGGTGGTGGGGCTGGGCGGGGTTTCAAATGGCTTTGCGCGCCAGACCGGGTTCGACATCACCGTGGCCTCGGAAGTGATGGCGATTTTGTGCCTGTCCAAAGACCTCGAAGACCTGCAAGAGCGTCTGGGCCGCATTGTCGTGGCCCATCGGCGTGACAAGACCCCAGTTTATTGCCGCGACCTAAAGGCCGATGGCGCAATGACGGTTCTGCTAAAGGATGCAATGCAGCCGAACCTTGTGCAAACGCTGGAAAACACCCCGGCCTTTGTGCATGGCGGCCCGTTTGCCAACATCGCGCACGGATGCAACTCGGTTATTGCCACTGAAACGGCGCTGCGGCTGGCCGATTATGTGGTGACCGAGGCAGGCTTTGGCGCTGACCTTGGTGCTGAAAAGTTTTTTGACATCAAATGTCGCAAGGCCGGGCTGAAACCTGCGGCTGCGGTAATCGTGGCCACCGTGCGCGCGATGAAGATGAACGGCGGCGTCGCTAAAGCTGACCTCGGGTCCGAAAATGTAGCCGCGGTAAACAAGGGTTGCCCCAACCTTGGTCGCCACATCGCCAACGTCAAAGGCTTTGGCGTGCCGGTGGTGGTGGCGATCAACCATTTCACCTCGGATACCGAGTCAGAGATTGCAGCGGTCAAGGCGTATGTTGCCAAGCAAGGTGCCGAAGCGGTGCTGTGCAAGCACTGGGCCGAAGGCGGGGCAGGGGCCGAAGAACTGGCGCACAAGATCATCGCGCTGGCAGAAGCTGGAACAAGCGCTTTCGCGCCGCTTTACCCAGACGATATGGGCCTGTTTGATAAGATCGACACGATTGCGCGGCGTATCTATCACGCAGGCGAGGTGATCGCTGATAAGTCGGTGCGCGAGCAACTGCGCGCCTGGGAAGCCGAAGGCTACGGCCATTTTCCGATCTGTATGGCAAAAACGCAGTATTCGTTTTCGACTGACCCGAACCTTCGCGGCGCCCCAACGGGCCATACCCTGCCAATTCGCGAAGTGCGCCTGTCTGCGGGGGCTGGGTTCATTGTGGTGATCTGCGGCGAGATCATGACAATGCCGGGCCTGCCCAAGGTGCCCTCGGCCGAAACGATCAGGTTGGACAAAGATGGTTTGGTTGTGGGCTTGTTCTAAGGCGCAGGGCTTGAGACGCGCCGCAAAACCGGGCATTAGCCATGCAATCATTGCCCGGAGGCTTGTATGAAACCGATCGCTCAGATTGCCAGCATGACTGAGCTGCGCGCCGTGATCGATGCGCTTGATGGCGAACTGGTTGCAGGGCTTGCGGCGCGCGCGCGCCTGATCGACCGCGCGGCAGAATTGAAACCTGCCGAGGGCATGCCAGCGCGGGTGCCCGTGCGCGTGGACGAGGTTCTGGCCCATGTGCGCGCCGAGGCAGTTGCCCGCGGCCTTGACCCGGCGCTGGTCGAGGCACTCTGGCGCCAAATCGTTGATTGGTCGATCGCGCGCGAAGAAGTTGTTCTGGGAAAAGGGGCGGGCGCATGAGTGCCAAGATCATCGACGGCAAGGCATTTGCGGCGGCGGTTCGGGCCAAGGTTGCGGACCATGTGGCGCGGCTGAAAACCGACTATGGCATCGCGCCGGGGCTGGCGGTGGTGCAGGTAGGCCAAGACCCCGCCTCAGAGGTTTACGTTCGCAACAAAGGCATCGCCACGCGCGATGCCGGTATGGCGAGCTTCGAGCATAAGCTGCCTGCCGATGTCTCGCCCGCAGCACTTTACGCGCTGATCGACCGGTTGAACGATGACCCCACCGTGCACGGCATTCTCGTGCAGTTTCCGGTGCCATCGCAACTGAGCGAAACCGAAATCGTGGCCCGCATCGACCCTGCCAAGGATGTGGACGGGCTGCATATTCTGAACGCGGGGCTCTTGGCTTCGGGTGGCAAGGCGATGGTATCGTGCACGCCGCTGGGGTGTCTGATGCTGCTGCGCGATCAGTTGGGCAGCCTTGCTGGGCTGAATGCGGTGGTGGTGGGGCGCTCTAACCTTGTGGGCAAGCCGATGGCGCAATTGCTGTTACGCGAAAGCTGCACGGTCACTATTGCCCATTCGCGCACGCGCGACCTTGCGGCGGTCTGCAAGGGTGCTGACATTCTGGTGGCCGCGGTGGGGCGGCCACGGATGATTAGCGGCGATATGATCAAGCCCGGCGCCACGGTCATTGACGTCGGCATCAACCGCATTGCGCATGATGGCAAGACGCGACTGGTGGGCGATGTCGATTTCGCCTCGGCGGTCGAGGTGGCGGGGGCGATTACTCCGGTGCCGGGCGGAGTTGGCCCGATGACCATCGCTTGTCTTTTGGCAAATACCGTCACTGCCGCCTGCCGCGCCAATGGCCTGTCCGAGCCGGAAGGGCTGACCGCCTGACCGGGCGGTCGATAGCCTGACGACTCTAGGTATTCCCAGCCGCTGCAAGTGCGGCACGGGTGAGCGGGCAGCGCTGCCCAGCGTAGAACGTGTCGAGCAATGCGGCGAACTCTGGCCCGCCGCCCGCGGCCTCAAACAACGTCGCTGAAGAGCAAAGCTTCGACGCATCGATTTGCCCCAGCATGGCTTCGGCGCTGCGTTGCGGGTGGTTTAGCACGGCGCGCGCGGCATCACGCAGCCGTGGCCCCAGCACCGTGTCACCCAGATAGGCACGCGCCTCGCCCAGATCGGCTATGCCGTAGTGTTTCGCGGTGGCCGAACGGCCAAGGCTGGCAAGCTGCGGGAATATGAACCACATCCAATGTGTCTGCTTCAGCCCGGCGCGCAGTTCGGCCAGCGCCTCGGGCCAGACCCGTGACTGCGCTTCGTGAAACCGCGCCAATTGCCCGGCGCTCATAGCGGATCGACCGGTACCATCGTGCCTTGCAGAATTGCGACCAGCTTGCGTGCCCCGTCCACCGCTTCTGCCTCGACCTCTGCAGTAACCACCACCAGCCGCCGCCCCGGCCGGACCACACGCCCGCGCGCGATCAGCCGCACGCCCACGGCGGGAGCCAGCAGGTTGATCTTCATTTCAGCGGTCATCACCTCGCGCTCCGGCGCAATCAGAGTCAACGCGGCGTAGCCCGCCGCGGTGTCGCCCAGTGCAAATGTCACACCCGCGTGGCCTGCACCGTGTTGCTGGCCCATAGCGGGCAGCAACGGCGCGGCCAGTTCGCAGACTCCGTCATCAACGGTCACTATTTCCGCGCCAAGTGTTTGCATCATCGACTGACGCGCAAAACTTGCGGCGATGCGGGGCAGCGCAGGGTGGGTCATTGGGTGCTCCTTGGTCTTTGAAACATGAAAGCTTGCAGTACATATACAAGCAACAGGCATTGCGCCGTTGCGGCTCGTACGATAGCTCCAATATATACTTTCAGTTTATTTACGCGGCTTCGATGATCTCGTTCTTAAAGCAATGGAAGGCCACCCTCATGGCCCCTGTCGTGCCCATATTATGGGCTGCACTTTCATTGCTAGGAATCGTCACAGGCCCATTCGGCACATTGCAAAACTATTCGCTGGAAATGCGGCTGGTATACTGGCCGCTGCTAATCGCGGCATCCATCCTGATCGGAACGGCGGCGCGAACCATTATTGAGTCGGTGCTCAAGTTGCAGAGTTTGGTTGCGCAAGCATCGGTGCAGGCGGCACTGATCGTGCTGTTTCTTGCGCCACCGCTTTACGCAGGAACGCTGTGGCTGTCGCGGCGCAATGACCTCGCCCCGCCAATCTTGCACCAAATGGCGCTGCTGATTTTTGGAACATCACTTGGCATCAGCGCGATTCGGTTCGC
The DNA here is from genome assembly GCA_002421605.1 of Rhodobacteraceae bacterium UBA6213. GTDB lineage: Bacteria > Pseudomonadota > Alphaproteobacteria > Rhodobacterales > Rhodobacteraceae > UBA6213. Next base: position 17,337 of record DISJ01000016.1, read on the forward strand.
GCTGGGAAACGATGAGAATGAGGCAGAGGCGCAAGCACCTTCGCCTGCGTTCGAGCCGCGCCTTTTCTTGCGGTTGCCCGAGGATATGCGCGCGCCGCTGCTGCGCCTGTCGGTGCGCGATCACTATGTGGATGTCTTTACCGAGGCGGGTGAAGCCTCGCTTTTGATCCGGCTTGGCGACGCCATTCTTGAAACCGAAGGGGTTGAAGGTACGCGTGTGCATCGCTCGCACTGGGTCGCGGCCGCTGCGATTGTCGGAAGCGTGACAGCACCGGGCAAGTTCGCACTGGTGCTTAAGGACGGGGCGCGCGTGCCTGTTTCCAGAACCTATCGCGCGGCGGCCGAGTCGATGCTGGCGGCGCACGCCATGCGCGCCGCCGCCACTAGCTGAGACGGCTTGCGCGCAATCGCGGCATCGGCATCGCTAACGCGCGTGCGCCCGTCAGTACCGCCAGCGCATTTGGCAGCATCAGTGCCGCAAGCGCCGGATCAGACGCCGAAAGGCCCCCCGTATAGGTGCCGAACGCAGGCAAAATGGCCCGCCGCCTGTCCAGCAGAAAGCAGGGGCGCGAAACACCGCCCAACCGCGCTTTGGGGTGGTAATGGCCCGAAACCTCGCCCGCCTCGGCGCCCGTCGCTGCGATGTGGCAGAACCTGAGTGGTCCGCGCGCCACGTCATCCAGGTGGCTTCCCCCCAGTGGCACCGGGCCCGGGTCGTGGTTGCCCGCAATCCAGACCCAACCGCGCCCTGCCATCAGCCGCGCCAGCCACAAAGACTCGGCGTCGGGCAGGTGTGCCGCCTTGAGATCGTCAAAGCTGTCGCCAAGGCAGATCACCTCGCCCGGGTCTAGCGCCGCAATCTCCGCATCAAGGCGCGCGAGCGTATCGTTTGTGTCATAGGGCGGCAGCAGCGCGCCGCCGCGCCGCGCCAGCCGCTCGGCCTTGCCGAAATGCAGATCAGATACGACGAGGCACCGCTCTGCCGGCCACCAAAGCGCGCCAGTGGCGCGCGCCACCAGTTCCGCACCTGCCAAAACGAACTCGTGCCCCTGCATGCCCGCCTCTTGCGCCGCCGTGATGGGCGCTACCCCGAACCAGCACCGACTGTTGCGCAGCCACGGCGTTAGCGCAAGCCTGCCTGCGCCATCAGCTGTGCTGCCTGGGCCGCCATCAACCGCTCGCGCCCTTCGCCTTTCACCGCAACCTTGCCAACTTCCAGCATCAGTGCGGCAGCAAGTGGTGGCAGCCCCGGCAAGCGGCGAAGTGCTACTTTGCCGCCAAATTGCGCCAGCATCGCCGCAACCCGCCCCGCATCGACCATACCGTTCAGCGCTGCGGTGCGGGTAACGCGTAACAGCAAATGGTCGGGGTCATGGCGGGTCAGCGTGTCGTAAAGGATATCCGAAGAAAAGGTCGCTTGCCGTCCGCTTCTGCGCGCGCCAGGCAAGTTGCGCTGGATCAGCCCTGCCACTGTTGCTACCTCGCGGAAGGCGCGCTTCATCACCGATGTCTGCTCGAACCACGCCGCAAGCCCTTCGCTCACCGTCTCGGGGCGCAGCATCTCGGCGGCTTCAACAAGCGGTTGTAAACTCCAGATCAGCACCGCGCAATCTGAGGCGACAAAGCCAAGCGGCGCCAGCCCCGCTGCCTCCATCGCACGGGTCAGCACCATGCCCAGCGTCTGCATCGCGCCCCGCCCGCCAAAGCCCCAGAAGCAGGCATATTCGCGCCCTTCATAGGGAAAGCTTTCTACCAGCAGCGCCTCGCCGCCCGGTAGCGCCGAAACCTCGGCCTGCAGCGCCAGCCAGTCGCGGGTGTGGGCGGGCAGGCGTGGGTCAGGTGCGCCAATCTGCGCCAGCACACGTGCCGAAAGCGCGGTAGAGGTCGAAAACTTGGAGCCGGAAAAGACAGCGATCTTTGGCCGCTTTGCCGTCGAACGGCTGACTTCGACCGTCAACTCGTTCAACCCCTCAAAGCGCACCACCTGGCCGCCGATCAAAAAGCTGTCGCCGGGACTGAGTGTTGCAGCAAACGCTTCTTCGACCTCGCCCAGTGCCGCGCCGCCACGCTGCATCCGCACCTTCATCGTTTCGGTTTCCACGATGGTGCCGATGTTCATGCGCAAATCGCGCGCGGCGCGCGGGTCGCGCAGGGTCCAACACCCGTCGCGCAGCATCAGGCGGTGCCAACGATCATAGGTGCGCAGCGCATAGCCGCCGGTGGCGCAGAAATCGAGGCAGGCTTCGAAATCGGCGCGGGGCAGGTCTGCATAAGGCCCGGCTCGGCGTATTTCGGCAAAAAGCGCATCGGCATCGAACGGTTCGGCGCAGGCGGTCAACGCCAGATGCTGGCACAGCACGTCTAACGCGCCGGATGGGCGTGGTGCGCCATCAAGTTCGCGCGCACGCACGGCCTCTAGTGCGGCCCAACATTCGATCACCTCAAAGCGATTGGCAGGCACAAGGAAGGCTTTGGAGGGCGCGCCCGCGCGGTGGTTTGCCCGCCCGATCCGCTGCACCAGGCGCTTGACGTTTTTTGGCGCGCCGACCTGAATGACCAGATCGACGGCGTCCCAATCCAGCCCCAGATCAAGGCTGCCGGTGGCCACTACCGCGCGTAGCTGACCTGCTGCCATCGCCGCCTCGGTCCGCTCGCGCACCTCGCGCGCAAGGCTGCCGTGGTGGATGCCGATGGCAAGGTTGTCAGCGTTGGCAAGCCACAGGTCGTGAAAGAACAGCTCGGCCTGCGCGCGGGTGTTGTGAAATACGATCGTGGTGCGGTGCGCGCTGATCTGCGCAAGAATCTCGGGGATAGCATGGCGCCCGCCGCCGCCCGTCCAGGGGGGCGGGGTGGTGGCAAGCATCGCGATATCCGGCTCGGGGCCAGGTGCTGCGCTCAGAACCTCGCAACCCTCGGGCGCCAGAAACCGGGCTAGTGCTGCAGGGTCTTCGACCGTGGCGCTCAGCCCAACCCGGCGCAACCCCGGTGCAAGGCTTTGCAGCCGCGCAAGACCGAGGGTCAACTGATCGCCCCTCTTGCTTTCCGCAAGTGCGTGAATCTCGTCAACGACCACCCGCTGCAAGGTGCCAAAAATGCGCGGCGCGTCGGGATAGCTGAGCAGCAGCGCAAGGCTTTCCGGCGTGGTCAGCAGAATGTGCGGCGGGCTTGCGCGCTGGTTGCGGCGGGTATGGGCCGAGGTGTCGCCGGTGCGGTCTTCAATACGCAGCGGCAGCGCCATTTCGGCCACTGGCTGGATAAGATTGCGCTTCATGTCTGCCGCAAGTGCCTTCAGGGGCGAAATGTAAAGCGTGTGCAGGCCCGGTGCTTGGGCTGCGGCCAGTTCTGCCAGCGTCGGTAGAAACCCGGCGAGCGTTTTGCCACCGCCGGTTGGCGCGATCAGCAGGGTGGCCGGTGCCGCCCGGCGCGCCATCATCTCGTGCTGGTGCGGGTGCAGCGCCCAGCCGCGCGCGGTGAACCATTCGGCAAGGTGGGTGGGCAAAACGCTCATGTGGCAAGCTTAGGCGAAGCGGTTTCGCCGGGGAAGACCGCGCCCCGCTGCGCGCAGGAATTGCTTTTGCGCAGCTTTCGGGTCGCGCGGGGGGGGCGCGTGGGGCAGGGTTTGGGCATCATCATCACAAAGGATGCGTCATGCCCACGCTGCAATTCATTGCCCTGCCCACCGATGTCGTGCGCGCCTACCAGGCGGGTGCGCCCGATGCCAACGGTCAGGCGCCCGAGCGTGTGCTGGCCGAGGGCATTGGCAACCCCTGCCGCCATTGCCTGCAAATGATCGCCCCCGGTGCGCCGATGCTGATTCTTGCGCACCGCCCGTTTCCCGCACCGCAACCCTATGCGGAAATCGGCCCGATTTTTCTGCATGCAGAACCTTGCGCGCGTGCTGTGCCCGGACCGGGCTTGCCAAAAATGCTCGCCTCGCCCGACTATATCGTGCGTGGATACGGGGCGAATGACCGGATCGTTTATGGTTCGGGCGGGGTAGTGGCGCAGCGCCACATCGCGTCGCGGGCGGAGGAGTTGTTGGCCGATCCAGCCATCGCCTATGTGCATGTGCGATCCGCACGCAACAACTGCTATCAATGCCGGATCGAGCGGGGTTGACGCTTCTTTCGCGCTAACACGCCCGCCCTGCGGCGCGCATAAGTCGCCGGTGTTGCGATTTGCACGACCCGCGCGCGGGTTTCTAGCAGGTCGCGAAGCCCGACATTACGCAGGGGCCGATGCGGCGGCGGGCCTCGGCGATGTCAGCCTCGGAAAGCGCGGCTTCCAGCTGATCGCGGCGCGCGCCCGCCTCTGGGATGCCGCGCGAGGCGGCGAGCGTCGCCCAGAGCAGCGCCGTGATCTCGTCTTTGGCAACGCCCAAGCCATCGGTGTAAGCGTCGATTAAGGCAATAAGCGCATCTGGGTGCGCTTGAGCCGCGGCATGTTGATAAAGGCGAACCGCCTCGGCGAGGTCTGCCGTCACGCCGCGCCCCGCCGCGTGCATGAGACCCAGTGCGAACTGCGCGCTTGCATGGTTTTGGGCCGCGGCCTGTTGGTAAAGCCGCAGCGCCGCTTCAAAGTTCTGCTCGGTGCCGTAGCCCTGCTCATAAAGCGCCGCAAGTTCATAGGTTGCGTTTACGTCGCCTTGTTCGGCCGCTAGCCCGAGCCAATGCATCGCCTCTGCGTAATCGGGCGCGATGCCTTCGCCCTTGGCAAGAATCGTGCCGAGGTTCGATTGGGCGCCAATGTCGCCCTGCTCGGCGGCAAGCTGATACCAATGCGCCGCCGCGCCAATATCCACCGCCACGCCATCGCCGGTTTCATAGAGCAAGCCAAGGCCGAACTGCGCCGACATGTCTCCCAGTTCGCCCGCCTCGGTCCACGCGGTTACTGCAGTGGCATAGTCCTTGCGCAAATAGGCGGCATAGCCTTCGCGGTAGTCCGCACCGGCGCCACTAGCCGCAAAAGTTGCTGCCATAGCGAGTGCGAATGCCCAAGTGCTGCGCGCCATTCTAGACCTCCTGCCGATTTCGAGCGCACCTTAGACCTTTCGTGTGCCGCCTGCGAGGGGGGCAGTTGCCGCGGGGCGCGCGCGGGCTGACAGTTGGCCAGTTCTTGCCCGCCCGCTTGCTGCTTGCCCGCCCCGCCCCATTCGCTATCATAGCCACAACCCGCGCACCCCGCGCCCGAAGCCGATGGAGCCTGTCAGATGAGCCGCTTGCCCGAGACCGAGACCGTGAACCACTGGACCGTCGCTTGCGATGGTGGCGCTGGCGCTGATGGGCACCCGCGGGTGTATCTTGTGATCCCCGAAGCGACGGGCGAGGTGACGTGCGGCTATTGCGGCAAGCGATTCGTGATCGACCGCGCCCACGCCCACGCCGACCACTAAGGCGCGGGCGCGCCGCCCCGCCGACCGCAGCCCGAGGGAGGGGACGCCATGAGTTTCGGCAAAGGCTGCCATCTGCATCTGATCGACGGCTCGGCTTTCATTTTTCGGGCCTATCACGCGCTGCCGCAGCTGACGCGCAAATCCGACGGCCTGCCTATTGGTGCGGTAGCGGGCTTTGCCAACATGATTTATCGTTACATCGAAGATGCGAAGGGGTCTGACGCACCAACCCATGCCGCCGTCATCTTCGACTATTCCGCCAAGACCTTTCGCAACGAAATCTTCCCTGCCTACAAGGCCAACCGCCCAGAGCTGCCCGAAGACCTGCGGCCACAGTTTCCGCTAACCCGCGATGCGACGCGGGCCTTCAACATTGCCTGCATCGAATTGGCGAATTACGAGGCTGACGACATCATCGCCACGCTGGCGCGCCAGGCGCGCGAGGCAGGCGGGCGCTGCACCATTATCTCGTCCGACAAGGACTTGATGCAACTGGTTGGCGACGGCGTCGAAATGCTCGACGCGATGAAGGGGCAGCGGATCGGCCCTGACGAAGTGGCGCAAAAATTTGGCGTGGGGCCGGACCGAGTGGTGGATGTGCAGGCGCTGGCGGGTGATGCGATCGACAACATACCCGGCGCGCCCGGCATCGGTATCAAAACCGCAGCACTGCTGATAAACGAATATGGCGATCTTGAAACCCTGTTGGCGCGGGCGGGCGAAATTACGCAGCCCAAGCGCCGCGCCGCGCTGATCGACAACGCCGAGCAGATCCGCTTGTCGATGCGGCTGGTCACGCTTGATGCACACACGCCGCTCGACTTCACGCTCGAAAGCCTCGAGGTGCGCGAACCCGACCCTGAAACGCTGATGCACTTTTTGCGGGACATGGAGTTCAACACCTTGACCCGCCGCGTGGCTGACAAGCTGGGCTTGCCGCCACCAGCAGAACCCGTGCACGCCGCCGCCACGCCAGCTGGCGCCCCAGCTCCTGCGCCGGTCGCCTTTGACCATGCCGCCTATACCCGCATCAGTGACAGCGAAACGTTGGCAGAGTTTATCGCGCAGGCCCGCGCCCGCGGCTGGGTTGCGGTCGATACCGAAACCACCAGCCTTGATGAGATGCAGGCCGACCTGGTGGGGGTGTCGCTGTGCACCGAACCGGGGCATGCGGGATACATGCCACTGGGGCATAAGGTGGGTGGGGGCGATCTGTTCGGGGCACAAGCGCTGGCACCGAACCAGATGCCGCTGGCCGAGGCGTTGGCCATGCTCAAGCCGCTGCTAGAGGATGAAAGCGTTCTCAAGATCGGCCAGAACATGAAATACGACTGGAAGATCTTTGCACGCTACGGCATCCGCGTGGCGCCGTTCGACGATACGATGCTGATGTCTTATGCGATGCAGGCAGGGCTCAACTCGCACGGCATGGATGCGCTCAGCGTCAAATACCTTGGCCACCAGCCGATTCCGATCAAGGATCTGCTGGGCGGCGGCAAGGCTGCGATCACCTTTGATAAGGTGCCGGTCGATGAGGCGGTAAAATACGCCGCTGAAGATGCCGATGTGACCCTGCGGCTTTGGCAGCTGTTCAAGCCGCAATTGCACCGCGTTCAGGTGACCACCGTTTACGAAACGCTTGAACGGCCACTGGTGCCGGTGCTGGCAGAAATGGAAATGGCAGGCGTACGGGTCGATCCGGGCACGCTGTCGCGCATGTCCAATGTCTTTGCACAGCGCATGGCGGGGCTAGAGGCCGAAATCCACGACCTTGCAGGCCAACCCTTCAACGTCGGCAGCCCCAAGCAACTGGGCGAGATCCTGTTCGACAAGCTCGGGCTACCGGGCGGTGAAAAGGGCAAGACTGGCGCCTATGCAACCGGCGCCGATGTGCTGGAAGATCTTGCCTCCGAAGGCAGTGATCTGGCCGCGCGGGTGCTTGACTGGCGCCAGATCAGCAAACTCAAATCGACCTATACTGATGCGCTGCAAACCCACGTGAACCCCGAAACCGGGCGGGTGCACACCTCGTATTCAATCGCCGGGGCCAACACCGGGCGGCTCGCCTCGACTGATCCCAACCTGCAAAACATTCCCGTGCGTTCTGATGAAGGCCGCCGTATCCGCGAGGCTTTCGTGGCAGGGCCAGGAATGCGCCTTGTCAGTCTGGATTACAGCCAGATCGAGCTGCGTATTCTTGCCCATGTCGCCGATATTGCGGCGCTGAAAGAGGCATTCCGGCTCGGCCACGACATCCACGCCATGACCGCCTCGGAAATGTTCAACGTGCCAATGGACGAAATGACCCCCGAGGTGCGCCGCCGCGCCAAGGCGATCAACTTTGGCGTCATCTACGGCATTTCCGGCTTCGGGCTTGCGCGAAACCTGCGCATACCGCGCGCCGAGGCGCAGGGTTTCATCGACCGCTATTTCGAACGTTTCCCCGGCATCAAGGCCTACATGGATGACACCGTGGCCTTCGCCAAGGCCAATGGATTCGTGCAAACCCTCTTTGGCCGCAAGATCCATACACCCGAGATCAACGCGCGCGGACCCGGCGCAGGCTTTGCCAAACGCGCTGCGATCAACGCGCCAATTCAGGGCGCCGCCGCCGATATCATCCGCCGCGCCATGATCCGCATGCCCACAGCCATCGCTGACCTTCCTGCCAAAATGCTGATGCAAGTGCACGATGAACTGGTATTCGAGGTTGAAGCAGCGGCGGTACCCGACCTCATCACCCGCGCCCGCGCGGTGATGGCGGGCGCGCCAGAACCCGCGGTCAAGTTGACCGTGCCTTTGGTGGTGGATGCGGGCGAAGGTGCGAACTGGGCCGAGGCGCACTAAGGCGCAAACTGCTTCAGGCCAAATATCCCTCGCGGAGCGCGCCGTCGCATGCAACCGGCGCAACCTGCGGATGGCTCCTATCGAAATGCCATGTGCCTGCTTGTGTCAGGGCAACTCCGCCGTCGGGATCAGCGGAAAGAAGCTTCCGCCTGACCAGAGCCCGAGCCAAGCTTGGCCGTTGTGCTGTGCGGGGCGGGCAAGTTCGACCAGGCGGTAAAAGGTCTTGCGATCTATCCGCGCCTCCAGCCCCGCGCGCACCATCACATAAGGCGCAGGCTCGCCGGTATCGGGGTCGCGCGGGCAGCGGATCGGATGGTCGGGGCCTGCCGTCACGCTATCGCCAACGTTCGTGGTAAAGGTGATGGCTTGCGCCTCGCCTGCCCCACGCGCTTCGGCATCGATTGCGACAAAGGGCACATCTTGCACCCGGATGCCGACTTTTTCGACCGGAGTGACAAGGAAATAGGCATCACCCTCGCGCCGCAGGATCGAGGCGAACAGCCGCACCAGCGGCGCGCGCCCGATAGGTGTGCCAAGGTAGAACCAGTTTCCGTCGCGGCGAATCTCCATGTCGATATCGCCGCAAAAGGGCGGATGCCACAGATGGAGCGGCGGTGGCCCTTTGCGCGCAAATTCGCCTGCGGCTGCGGCGAGCCCTTCGGCAGAGGGCTTCACGGGGTTTTGTGCGGGCGTATTCTCGCTCATCAGTGCTTTGCCATTGGGTTCGTGAACGTTATCTGCCAGCCTAGGGTATCGCATATGGGGAGTATTGTCATGGGCGCGCCCGCTGATCTGGTTGCCGAATACGAAGCGTTGGGGCAACGCCTTGCCGCCGCACGGGTTTCTATCGACCGCCGCTTTATCGGGCAGGAACGGGTGGTGGAACTGGCGCTGGTGGCGCTGTTGTCGGGCGGGCACGGGCTGCTGGTGGGTCTGCCGGGGTTGGGCAAGACCATGCTGGTCGATACGCTCGGCACCGTGATGGGGCTGAAATCCAGCCGCATCCAGTTTACGCCCGATCTGATGCCGGCCGATATTCTGGGCTCCGAGGTGCTGGAAACCACGGCCGATGGCAGCCGCGCGTTTCGCTTTATCGAAGGGCCGGTGTTCTGCCAGCTTCTGATGGCAGATGAGATCAACCGCGCCAGCCCCCGCACGCAATCGGCGCTGCTGCAGGCGATGCAGGAACGCGAGGTGACGGTAGCTGGGGTGCATCGCCCGCTTGGCAGCCCCTTTCATGTGCTCGCCACGCAAAACCCGATCGAGCAGGAAGGCACCTACCCGCTGCCCGAGGCGCAGCTTGACCGGTTTCTGGTGCAGATTGATGTGGAATATCCCACCCGCGCTACCGAGCGCGACATTCTTTTGGCCACTACGGGTGCCACGCAAAACGCAGCGCATCAGGTCTTTACTGCCGAACAACTGATCGCGGCGCAGGCGCTGGTGCGCCGGATGCCGGTGGGCGAGGCGGTGGTGGAAACCATTCTTGATCTGGTGCGCGCCTGTCGCCCGGGTTTGACCGAATCGGGGGCAGGGCTTGGCGAAGCACTGGCATGGGGGCCGGGCCCGCGTGCGGCGCAGGCGCTGATGCTGGGGGTGCGGGCAAGGGCGCTGTTGGCCGGCAGACTGGCACCTTCGGCCGAGGATGTGCTGGCGCTGGCGCGTCCGGTTCTGGTGCACCGTATGGCGCTCAGCTTTGCTGCGCGCGCACGGGGCGAAACACTGGCTGCCATCATCGACCGCATCGCCGCCGAGGTGACCCGCACTGAGGTCGCCGCGTGAGCATTGCCCCCGCCCAGACCCTGCGGCGCGAGGCCGAGGCGCTGGCGGCACCCTTGCCGCCGCTGCTGGTTGCTGCCGAGCAATTGGCGGCCTCGGTGCAGATGGGGGCGCACGGGCGCAGACGCGCCGGGGCGGGTGATGAGTTCTGGCAGTTTCGCGCGGCCGCGGCGGGCGATGCGCTGCGCAGCATCGACTGGCGCCGCTCGGCCCGGTCCGATGCGCAATATGTGCGCGAACGCGAATGGCAGGCAGCGCAGTCGATCTATCTCTGGGTCGATGGCGCGGCCTCGATGCAGTATTCCGGCGCTGCTGCACGGGGGTCAAAGGCCACGCGTGCGCGGCTTTTGGCGCTGGCGCTGGCGGTGCTGATGGTGCGCAGCGGCGAAAAGGTGGGGCTGCTTGCCCCACCTTCGCCGCCGCGCCCCGGGCGGGCGCAACTGCTGCATCTGGCGTCACTGCTGGCCGCGCCGCAGGATGCGGGGGCAGACTATGGCGCGCCAGCGGCAGAGGGGCTTGCGCCACATGCGCGCGCGCTGATGCTGTCGGATTTTCTGGGCGACCCCGGCGCGGTCGAGGCGGCGCTGGCGGCGGCGGCGCAGCGCGGCGTGAAGGGCGTGCTGATGCAAGTGCTCGACCCCGACGAAGAAGCGTTTCCCTATGACGGGCGGGTGATTTTTGAAAGCATGGGCGGCAGCTTGCGATACGAGACACGCGCTGCGGGCGATTTGCGCTTGCGCTACCGTGAACGGCTAGCGGCGCGTCGCGATCTGCTGGCGGGGCTGGCGCGCGCAGCAGGTTGGCAGTTTGGCACGCATCACACCGGGCAGCCCGCTGCTACAGCGCTGCTCTGGGCCTTTGCCGCGTTGGAGCGGGGGCGTTGATGGGCGCGCTTGGCGCCATCAGCTTTGCCTCGCCCTGGCTTCTGGCCGCGCTCGCAGCGCTGCCGGTGCTGTGGTTTCTTCTGCGCGCCATGCCACCTGCGCCGCTGCGCCGCCGCTTTGCGGGGGTGGCGCTGCTGTTGGGGTTGGCAGACCGCGAGGTGCAGGCAGAGCGCACGCCGTGGTGGCTGCTGCTGCTGCGTATGGTGGCGCTTGGCGCGGCGATCGTGGGCTTTGCTGGGCCGGTGCTGAACCCGGCATCGCAGGCGGTTGGTGCCGGGCCGCTGCTGATTGCGATTGATGCCAGTTGGGCCGATGCGCCCAGCTGGGCGCGTGTGCAGGACCGCGCGGCGCGCGCGCTTGAGGTTGCGCGTGCGGCGGGGCGACCTGCGGCGCTTTTGGCGTTGAGCGATCTGCCGGGCGGGCAGCTAAGCTTTGGCACAGCCGATGCGGTGGCCGAGGGGTTGCCCGGCCTTGCTCCCCGCCCGTGGGAGCCGGGCGAGGCTGATTGGGCGGCGCTTTTGCCCGAAGGGCGGTTCGATACGCTCTGGCTTTCCGACGGGCTGGCGCGCGCGATGCGCGCAGGGTTTCTGGCCGCGGTGGAACCGCGCGGCACCGTGACGGTGTTTCAACCCGCGGCCCCTGTGCTGGCGCTTGGCGCGCCGCAATTGCTGGATGGCGCGGTCAAGGTGCCGCTGCTGTCCAATGGCGCAGAGGCGTCTGAGCTGGAGGTGGTGGCGCGCGGCCCCGACCCGGCGGGGATCGAGCGCGATCTGGGCCGAGTTACGGCGCTTGCGGGCGCCGATGCGGATTTTGCGCTACCGGCCGAACTGCGCAACCGCATCACACGGTTCGAGATTGCTGGGCAACGTGGCGCGGGCGCAGTGGCGCTGACGGACGACGCCTTGAAGCGGCGCAAGGTGGCGCTGGTCGCCGCCGGAAGCGCGCGCGAGGGGTTGGAACTGCTTGCCCCCACCCACTATCTGCGCCAAGCGCTGGCGCCAAGCGCCGAGATCCTCGAAGGTACGTTGGAGGATATGCTGCTTGCAGCCCCAGATGCGGTGATACTGGCCGATGTCGCGCAAGTGGCCGACCCCGAGCGGTTGGCCGACTGGGTGGCGCGCGGCGGCCTGCTGATCCGCTTTGCCGGTCCGCGCATGGCGGCGGGGTTGACCGGCCAGGATGACCCGCTTTTGCCGGTGCGGCTTCGCGCAGGTGGGCGCGAAGTGGGCGGCACCATGAGCTGGGGCGCACCGCGTACGTTGGCTCCATTTGCGCCCGACAGCCCCTTTGCCGGGCTGGTGCTGCCCGCCGAGGTCGTTGTGCGCGCGCAGGTTCTGGCCGAACCTTCGCCGGAATTGGCCTCTCGCACCATCGCGTCGCTGGAAGATGGCACGCCCTTGGTGACCCGCGCAGCACTTGGCGAGGGCTGGGTGGTGCTGTTCCACGTATCGGCCAACGCGGAATGGTCAAGCTTGCCGCTTTCGGGCCTGTTCGTGCAGATGCTGGAACGGCTGGCACTAGCCAGTGGCACCGCGCGTGAGGGCGTCGCCGATCTGGCGGGGGCGACCTGGGTGGCAGAGCGGGTGCTGGACGGGTTCGGCGCGCTGCGCCCTGCTGGGGCGCTGGGCGGGGTCAGTGGCGAAAAGCTGGCGGCACGCGAACTTGGGGCCGCGCTGCCGCCGGGGTTATATTCTGCGGGCGAGCGGCAGGTGGCTTTGAACACCATCGCGCCGGGGCGGGTTCTGGAGGGCGCAGTTTGGCCCGCCGGGGTGACGGTCGAGGCAGATGTGCAGGCCCCGCCGCCGCTGCCGTTGCAAGGTGCGCTGTTGGCGTTGGCGCTTGGCCTTTTGCTGGTCGATGTTTTGGGCACACTGGCTGTTTCCGGGCGGTTGCGCGCCGCGCGTGGGGTGGCGGTGCTGCTGGCGCTCTTGCTCCTGCCCTTTGCCCCCGGCCCCGCGCGCGCCGAAATGGACCCCGCGCGCGCTCTGGCGGTGGCGGGCGAGGTGGTGCTGGCCTATGTGCCAACGGGCGATGACGCGGTTGATCGCATTTCGGCCGCAGGCATGGTGGGATTGTCGCAGGTGCTTTACGCGCGCACCTCGGTTGAACCGGGGCCACCGCTGGCGGTGGACCTTGAAACCGACGATCTGGCGCTGTTCACCTTTCTCTACTGGCCGGTCACTGCCGATGCGGCCGTTCCCTCGCCCACGGCCTATGCCCGTATCAACCGCTATCTGCGCGGCGGAGGCATGATCTTGTTTGACACGCGCGACGCCGATTTTGCGGGTTTTGGCACCGCGACGCCCGAGGGGCGGCGGTTGCAGGCATTGGCAGCCCCGCTTGATATCCCGCCACTAGAACCGATTCCGGCCGACCATGTGCTGACCCGGTCTTTCTACCTGCTGCAAGACTTTCCCGGTCGCTTCGTCGGGCGCGGAGTCTGGGTCGAGGCGGCACCGCCTGATGCGGAACTGGCCGAGGGGATGCCGTTTCGCAACCTCAACGATGGCGTCACCCCGGTGGTGATCGGTGGCAACGACTGGGCCGCCGCTTGGGCGGTTGATGGCAGCGGCGCGCCACTGCTGCCCGTAGGGCGCGGGCAGACCGGTGAGCGGCAACGCGAAATCGCCTACCGCTTTGGCGTCAACCTGCTGATGCATGTGCTGACCGGCAACTACAAATCGGATCAGGTGCATGTGCCTGCACTGCTGGAAAGGCTTGGGCAATGATCGGCGGGGCGAGCCTTGTTTACGCGCCGCTTGTGCCTTGGCCGCTTTTGGCGACATTGGCCGGAATGGCGGTTTTGGCGCTCGCCTTCGCGCTGTGGCGCGGGCTGGCAGGCTGGGTGCTTCGGGTCGCTGCGGCAATCGTTCTGCTGGCGGCACTTGCCGGGCCAGGGCTGCAAAATGAAACGCGCGCGGGTTTAAGCGATATTGTGATCGTGGTCGAGGACCGCAGCGCCAGCCAAAGCCTGCCCGGCCGCGAGGCGCAGACCGATGCGGCGATGGCGCGCATTGAGGCTGATCTTGCCGCACTTCCTGACACCGAAATGCGCGTGGTGCGTTTGGGCGATAGCGCGGCCAACGAAGGCACGCTTTTGGCGCAAGCCCTTGCCGAGGCGCTGGCGGCCGAACCGCGCGACCGCGTCGCCGGGGTGATCGTGGTTAGCGATGGGCAGGTGCATGACGCGGCCCAGATGCCCGCGCTGCCCGCACCGTTGCAAGTGCTTCTGACAGGGCGCGCCGCCGATTGGGACCGCCGTCTGCTGATCCAGACCGCGCCCGCCTTTGGCATTATCGGAGAGCCGGTCGTGGTGCGGCTTCGCATTGACGATCTGGGCGCCGTGCCCGGTGATGCGTCACCAACGGCGTTGCTGAGTATTGCCCTCGAAGGGGGGGCTGCGCAGACCTATCAGGTGCCGGTGGGGGTCGATCTCGAATTGCCGCTGACGCTAGATCATGGCGGCCAGAACGTGGTGCAAATTGATCTGGCAGAGACGCCGGGCGAGCTGACAACGCGCAACAATTCGGCGGTGGTGCAGGTGAATGGTGTGCGCGACCGCCTGCGGGTGCTGTTGGTTTCGGGCGAGCCGCACGCGGGCGAGCGGACTTGGCGCAACCTTTTGAAATCTGACAGCGCGGTGGACCTTGTGCATTTTACCATCCTGCGCCCGCCCGAAAAGCAGGACGGGGTGCCAGTTGATGAGTTGTCGCTGATCGCCTTTCCCACACAGGAACTTTTTGTCGAAAAGATCGATGAGTTTGACCTGATTATCTTTGACCGCTACCGCGTGCGCGGGATTTTGCCTGCAGCCTACTTTGGCAACATCCGCGCATACGTTGAACGCGGCGGCGCGGTGCTGGTGGCGGCGGGGCCAGAATTCGCCACCGCCGAAAGCCTCGCCTATACCGATCTGGGCGAGATTCTTCCGGCGTGGCCGGGCGGCAAGGTGCTGGAGGGCGCATTTTTGCCGCGCCCGACCGCGCTAGGGCTGCGCCATCCGGTGACGGCGGTACTGCCGGGTATTTCGGCAGAGGGCAGCGACCCAACTTGGGGGCGATGGCTGCGCCAGGTGGCGGTAGAGCCTGCACCAACGGCGCAGGTGGTGCTCGAAGGCGCGAATAATGCGCCATTGCTGGTGCTTGACCGGGTTGGCGACGGGCGGGTGGTGCTGCTTGCGTCGGATCAGGCGTGGCTGTGGGATCGAGGCTATGAGGGCGGTGGGCCGCAGGCAGAACTGTTGCGCCGCATTGCACACTGGGCGATGTCGGAACCAGAACTGGAGGAAGAAGCACTGGCGGGCGAGGTTGATCCTGGCGCGCTGGGGTTGACCGTGGTGCGGCGCAGTATGCAAGCCACGGTGGAGTCCGTGATCATCACCAGCCCCGACGGCAGCGAGGTCACGCTGGATCTGGCCGAAACCGCACCGGGCCGCTTTACCGCGCACTGGCAGGCGCCTGCGCCGGGTCTTTACCGGATGCGGTCGGGTGATCTGGAAACGGTCGTTGCGCTTGGCCCGGCCAGCCCGCGAGAATACGAGGCGGCGGTGGCCAGCCCCGAGCCGCTGGCGGCGGCTGTTGCTGCGGCGGGCGGCGCCTTCAGCGCGCTTGAAGACGGCGTGCCAGAGGTGCGGCAGGTGCGCGCCGGGCGTGCGAGCGCCGGGCGCGGCTGGATTGGCATCACCCCGCGTGGTGCCGCCGCAACGCTGGATATCCGGCTCAGCCCGCTGTTACCCGGCTGGCTGTGGCTGCTGTTTGCCGCCACGCTCAGCCTTGCGGCATGGCTGATTGAAGGACGCGGGCGGCGACGGGTTGCCTAGCGCGCGCAGCGATCGAGACTGGCCGCGCCGAGCGACTGAGGCAGCAGCATCAGGTTTTCAAATCGGGTCCAGGTGCCACCCTCGTCGCCGCTGACTTGATAGCCGCTAACGCAAAGCGTGCGGCCCAAGATTAGCGTGTCTTCGCTAACAGCGGGCAGCACCAGAATTGCCTGACCACTGATGAGTCCGCGCTCGATGCCGCCGGCAGTTCCAGTTTGAAACATGTTCGCCATAGCAAGCGCATCAGGGTCATCGGTGCAAACCGCGCCAAGCAGCACGGCCAGACGCGCGGGCCAATGTCGCTCAATTCCAGCAGAACCTGAAATGCCCTTGATCGCGGGTTCGATTTGCGCCGGCAGCGCCGCCATACGCAGAACGGTGCCGCACAGGTCAAGTGGCGGCACCGGTGGCAGCGGTGCCGCTTTGGCTATTGAGGCAAGCGCAAGCGTCGCCACTGCGGCTAGGTGCAGGGGAGTGATGGCGCGCATCTTACATTCCTCATCGACAGGTGCCCTTACGGCATGGTCCAGACTTTGATCGAGCTAAGAGTATCGTTCCACCAGCCCGACATCGCGACCTGTTTGATCGAGTCGGTTTCGTTGTTCTCGATGTTCCAGGTAGAGCCGCCAAAGTTCGTGTGCTGATAAATCCGCACCCTTGTTTTAGGCCCAAGCGTGATGCAACTGGCCTTGTCATTGAACCAGCCGACCGAGGTGTAAGTAACACCCGGCTTGTCGATAAAGGCAAAATACCCTTCGGCATTCGGTGCGGTGCAGTCGGATCGGTCATAGGCGACTGCTTCGCCCTTTGAGGGGTTCAGTTTCTTTGTGTAGCTGTCCCATGTGCCCGCTTGCACCGCCACGCCGGCAAGGGTCAGGGTGGCGACAAGTGCCGATGCTATAGCGTAATGTGAACGGAGATTCATGATGCCCTCCTTTAGCGCCGCCTTGGGCGGTCGCAAGCAGGGGGCCGCCACTTGGGCGCGACCGAAAGTTTGCGCCGATCTGCGCGAAAAAGCGTTGACGCAGATCAACCAGCACGCGGATTGGCCAATTTCGCTTGCTTGATGGCAAAACTGGTTATATTTCCTTACCAGATCAGGAGGTGCCGCCATGCAGATGCCCGTTCCAAACCCGGCGATTCTGGCGAAAAAGGCGGCCGTCGTGGCGGCGCTGCGCGCGGTTCTGCCCGCCGATGCGGTGATCGATGCGCCCGAAGAAACCCGCGCCTATGAATGTGACGCACTGGCCGCCTATCGCGCACAGCCGTTGGCCGTAGTGTTGCCACGCACGACGGGCGAGGTGGCGGCGGCGCTAAAGGTTTGCCACGGTTTCGCCGTGCCGGTGGTGCCGCGTGGCGCGGGCACCAGCCTTGCGGGCGGTGCGATGCCAACCGAGGATGCGGTGATCCTTGGGGTCGCGCGGATGACTGCGGTGCTTGAGGTCGATACCGCCAACCGCTTCATCCGGGTCGAGGCAGGGCGCACCAATCTGGCAGTGACTGCTGCGGTTGAAAGCGAGGGGTTCTTTTATGCGCCCGATCCGTCCAGTCAGCTTGCCTGCCTGATTGCAGGCAACATCGCGATGAACTCGGGCGGTGCGCATTGCCTCAAATACGGGGTGACGACCAACAACCTTCTTGGCGTTACGCTGGTGACGATGGCGGGAGAGGTGCTGGAAATTGGCGGTCCGTGGAACGATGCGGGCGGTTTCGATTTGCTCGGCCTCGTGTGTGGTTCGGAGGGCCAGCTTGGCGTGGTAACCGAGGCGACGCTGCGCATTCTGCCCAAGCCCGAGGGCGCGCGCCCTGTGCTGATCGGGTTTGACAGCAACGCAGTGGCCGGGGCCTGCGTGGCCGACATCATCCGCGCGGGCGTGCTGCCCGTGGCGATCGAGTTTATGGACCGCCCCTGCATCCGCGCCACTGAAGATTTCGCGCATGCCGGTTACCCCGATTGCGAGGCGTTGCTGATCGTCGAGGTCGAGGGCGGTGAGGCCGAAATTGCCGAACAACTTGGGTTGATCCGCCAGATTGCGATGCGTCACGCGCCAGTCGAGTTTCGCGAAAGCCGGTCGGAAGAAGAAAGCAGGAAGATCTGGCTTGGGCGTAAATCGGCCTTTGGCGCGATGGGGCAGATCAACGATTACGTCTGCCTTGACGGCACGATCCCGGTCAGCGCGCTGCCGCAGGTGCTGAGCCGCATCGCTGAATTGGCCAAGACGGCCGGGCTGGAGGTAGCCAACGTCTTTCACGCAGGCGACGGCAACATGCACCCTTTGATCCTTTATAATGCCAACCTGCCCGGCGATCTGGAACGCTGCGAGGCGCTTGGCGCCGATATTCTGCGCCTTTGCGTCGAGGTGGGCGGGTGCCTGACCGGCGAGCATGGCGTGGGCATTGAAAAGCGTGATCTGATGCTGACACAGTTCAATGGCGTGGACCTAGAGGCGCAGATGCGGGTCAAGGACGTTTTCGACCCGCTCTGGCTGCTGAACCCCGCCAAGGTGTTTCCGCTGGATCTGAGTGCCGAGCGGCGCTGCTAGGGCCTTGGGCCATCGACAATGAGAAGCAGAGGGTGCGATGAAGCCTCGGGACGAAAGCGAATTGGCAGAAGCAATCCGCGCCGCGGCAGGTCCGCTGCGGGTGGCTGGGGGCGGCACGCGGCCAGTGGTGCGCGCACAAGGTGACGCCCTGCACACAAACGGCTTGACCGGGGTGCACCTTTACGAACCTGCGGCGCTGACATTGGTGGTGGGGGCGGGCACCCCGCTGGCCGAGGTAGAGGCGCTTTTGGCCGGTGAGCGGCAGCGGCTGGGGTTTGAGCCGGTGCGCTGGGGCGCGTTGCTGGGGGCCGTGGGTGAAAGCACGATTGGCGGCGTGGTGGCAGCAAACGTGTCGGGCCCACGGCGGGTGCAAACTGGTGCCTGCCGCGATGCGCTGATCGGTGCGCGCTTTGTCGATGGGCGCGGCGAAGTCGTCAAAAGCGGTGGGCGGGTGATGAAAAACGTCACCGGCTACGATCTGGTAAAGCTGATGACCGGCAGTTGGGGTCAGCTTGGTGTGCTCAGCGAGGTGGCATTCAAGCTGCAACCCGCTGCTGCGAGCGAGGCGACGCTGGTGCTGGAAGGTCTTGACGCGGGCGAAGCGGTGGCAGCAATGGCCGCGGCACTAGGCAGCCCGTTTGATGTCAGCGGCGCGGGATGGATGCCAGACGTGGGCGCGATGCTACGGCTGGAAGGTTTGGCCGAGTCCGTCGCCTACCGGGTCGCTCGGCTTTCGGCCGCGCTGGCACGATTTGGCACGGCGCGCATAGAGCGCGAGGGCTCGGGTGCGCTTTGGCGGGCATTGGGCGAGGTTGCCCCTTTGCACGGGCTTGCAGGTGTTGTCTGGCGCTTCTCGCTGAAACCGTCCGAGGCGCCCCGCGTGGTGGCGCGCCTTGATTGCCCGGTGGTGCTTGATTGGGGCGGCGGGCTGATCTGGGCGGTGCTGCCTGAAGGGATAGATGCGCGCGCGCTGGCCGCGCCTTATAGCGGTCACGCGACACTGATGCGCGGGAAAGGAGTGGTGTTTCAGCCCGAGGCACCGGCGGTAACTGCGTTGGGCAATGGCTTGCGAGCCAAGTTTGACCCGCGCGGGCTTTTTAGCGGAGGCGTTGGCGATGGAATCTGAAGGGTTGAACGCGGTTGCGCTATTGGTGCCGGTGGTGGTCTATCTTTCGCTCAGCCAATTGCCTGCCGGGCGCGGCGCGCTGATCGGCATCGGATTTGCGGCGATTGTCTGCGCGCTTGCATGGATTGGTGCGCCGCCGATGCGCGGGGTCGCTGGGCTGGCGGTTCTGGCTGTGGGTGCGGCAGCGCTGGTACAAGGGGTGCGCGCCCTGATGGGGCCACAGCTGACGCGCGGCGCATATTGGGCGCTGGTCGGCCTGCCGGTCTTTGTCGCGGCCGCATATCTGTTTACAGGAGGCGCATGAGGTGCAGACCAATTTCACGCCCGAGCAGCTGGCAGACCCCGGAATTGCGCGCGCCAACGAAATCCTACGAGCCTGTGTGCACTGCGGCTTTTGCACAGCGACTTGCCCCAGCTATCAGGTGCTGGGGGACGAGCTCGATAGCCCGCGTGGGCGGATTTACCTGATTAAGGAAATGCTCGAATCCGGGCGGCCAGCCGATGCACGCACCGTCAAGCACATTGACCGCTGCCTTTCCTGTCTGGCCTGCATGACCACCTGCCCTTCGGGTGTGCACTACATGCATCTGATCGACCAAGCGCGTGCCTATGTCGAAGCAACGTACCGCCGCCCTTGGCATGACCGGGCGTTGCGCTGGATGCTGGCGCTGATCGTGCCGCATCCGATGCGGTTTCGCTTGGCAATGGGGGCGGCAAAGCTGGCGCGCCCGTTCCGCGCCTTGGTGCCCGATGCGCGGTTGCGCGCGATGCTTGATATGGCCGCCGCGCCGATTCCGCCGGTAAGCCGCAATGATGATGCGCAGGTCTTTGCTGCGCAAGGTGAGCGGCGCTACCGGGTGGCGCTGCTGACGGGCTGTGCGCAAAAAGCGCTGAACACCGATATCAACGATGCCACTATCCGGCTTTTGCGCAGGCTGGGCTGCGAGGTGGTGATTGCAGATGGCATGGGGTGCTGCGGGGCGTTGACGCATCACATGGGGCGGCTGGGCGAAAGCCACGCACAGGCCGCCACGAACATCCGCGCCTGGATGGCGGCAAAGGCCGAGGGCGGGCTTGACGCCGTTATCATCAACGCCTCGGGCTGCGGCACCACGGTCAAGGACTACGGCCACATGCTGGCGGGCGAGCCGCTTGCAGCAGAGGCGGAGGAAATTTCGGCGCTGGCGCTGGATGTGACCGAGTTTCTGGAGCGGATCGGCCTGCCCGAAGGCGCGCCAAAAGGGCTGCGCGTGGCCTATCATGCGGCTTGTTCCTTGCAGCACGGCCAGCAGGTAAAGACAGCACCCAAAACGCTACTGAAGCGCGCCGGGTTTGAGGTGGTCGAACCCGAAGACGCACATCTTTGCTGCGGCTCTGCGGGCACCTATAACCTGTTGCAGCCCGCCATTGCCTCAGTTTTGCAGACGCGCAAGGTGGCAACACTGGAAGCGCGCGCACCGCAGGTGATCGCGGCGGGCAACATCGGCTGCATGGTGCAGATCGGGGGCGCAACGAAAGTGCCAGTGGTACACACGGTCGAGTTGCTCGATTGGGCAACCGGGGGGCCGCGCCCACGCACGCTTGCCGAATCTGCGCCTTAATCCCGCCGCATCGCCCCCCTAGTCTGCGGGGGAAATCTGCTCGGGGCTTTGATGCGTATTCCTGCTTTCCTATCTGCGTTCCTGCTGCTGGCGGCACCCGCCTTGGCCGACGATGCGCTACATGCGCTGGTTACGGGTGATGAGGGGCGCGGCTGGGCTGCGGTGGGCCGTGTTGATCTGGGGGATGGTGCGTTTTGCACCGGCGCGCTGATTGCGCCTGACCTTGTGCTGACCGCCGCGCATTGCCTGTTTTCAGCGCGCACTGGCGCGATGATCGATGCCGATCAGATCAGTTTTCTAGCCGGTTGGCGAAATGGCTCGGCCATCGCCTATCGTGGCGCGCGGCGCGCCGTGGTGCCATCGGGCTATCGCTATGAGGAAGCCGACAGGCTTGAGCGGATCGCGTATGATCTGGCGCTGATCGAGCTTGACCAGCCAATCCGTCTGCCCTCGGTGCAGCCGTTCGCGCTGGCCGTGCAGCCGCGCATGGGGGCCGAGGTGGGCGTGGTTTCTTATGCGCGCGACCGCGCCGAAGCGCCCAGCCTGCAATCGGTTTGCACGGTGATGCAGCGTGAAGGCACGATTTCGATGCTAAGCTGCGAGGCCGACTTCGGCGCCTCGGGCGCGCCGGTCTTTGCGACATCGGGTGGCGTGGCGCAGATCGTTTCGGTCGTGTCTGCCATGGCCGATGCCGATGGAAAGCGGGTTTCGTTGGCGGTTTCGGTTGCCGGGGTAGCAGCGTTGCGCGCCGTTCTTGACCAAGGCCAGGTCGGCACTGCCGGGTTGGTGCCTGGGGGGAGGCTGGCCGCAACCACAGGTGCCAAATTCGTGCGCCCCTGAGCATTGCCGGGCTTGAAAGCCTGATCCGACATTCCCAAATTGTTTGCATCGGAGCGCCGCAGGAGCGGGCTTCGGTGCAACCGTCTGGCCCCGTTTGGGGCGGGCAAGCCACATCATCGCTCAAGAGAGGAT
The DNA here is from genome assembly GCA_002421605.1 of Rhodobacteraceae bacterium UBA6213. Lineage (GTDB taxonomy): Bacteria > Pseudomonadota > Alphaproteobacteria > Rhodobacterales > Rhodobacteraceae > UBA6213. The sequence continues at coordinate 39,300 of DISJ01000016.1, forward strand.
GCAACATGCGTAACTTTGACTTCACACCGCTTTACCGCGCCACCGTGGGGTTCGACCACCTTGCCGATCTGATGGATCGCGCGATGTCGGCCGATGTGACCCAGCCCACGTATCCGCCCTACAACATTGAAAAGCTTGGCGAAGATGCGTATCGCATTTCGATCGCAGTCGCAGGCTTTGCGGCCGATGACCTTTCGGTCGAAATGCGCGACGGCGCCCTGATTATCGCCGCGCGCAAAGCCGCCGAGGAAACCCCGCGCAACTATCTGCACCGCGGCATCGCCACCCGCGCCTTCGAGCGCCGCTTTGCACTGGCCGAGCATGTGCAGGTGCAAGGCGCGAGCCATGTGGACGGCATGCTGCACATCGACCTTTTGCGCGAAGTGCCCGAGGCGCTGAAACCGCGCCGGATCGAGATTGGTCGCCCTGAAGCGCTTGAGGGCACCGCGGTAGAGACCATCGAAGTCTGATCGAAGCCCCTAGAGGCTTGCTGGGCGCGAGGGGCAACCCTCGCGCCCATTCGCATGTCTTGAGGTGCGATATTTTTGCAATGAATAGTCGGTCAGGGTTTGCGCCGGGACGTTGCTTTTGGCTTCGGCCTGGGCAGCGCTGTGGCTGTGGCGCGAATGAGCGCCGCGAGAAAGTCGGCATCGTCCCAATGATCGGCCTCAAGGCGCAGGTGCGGGCGCGCACCGGGGTAGGGGGGTGCTAACGCGGCGTCAGGGGCCAGCGCCTGACCGGGTGCAGTGGGTTTGAGGAAAAGCGCGTCGTCGCAAACCATACCCACGAACTTGCCATCTGCATAAAGCCCGTATTCGCCGAACATCGGGCGCGCCGAAAGTCCTGCCTGCGAAGCCTGTTCAAGAAGATAGGCGATGGAGGCGGCTTCGGTTGCCACAATCAGAACTGATGGCGCGCGCGAAGCGCCGCGAGGATCGTGCCGTCGTCTAGATAATCAAGCTCGCCACCAATCGGCACGCCTTGTGCCAGCCCGGTAACGCTGACGCCTGAACCCGCCAGCGCGTCGGCGATGTAATGCGCGGTTGTCTGCCCTTCGACGGTGGCGTTGAGGGCGAGGATCACCTCGCGCAGACCTTCGGCGGGGATGCGCGCCAGCAGACGCGGGATGCCCAAATCATCTGGGCCGACCGCTTCAAGCGCCGAAAGTGTGCCGCCAAGCACATGATAGCGGCCTTTGAAGGCGCGGCCACGTTCAATCGCCCATAGGTCGGCCACGTCCTCGACTACGCAGATTTCGCCAGTGGCGCGAGCGGGGTTGGCGCAGATGTCGCAAAGATCGGTGGTGGCAAAGTTGCCGCAAGTGGCACATTCGCGCACCGTTTCCGCAACATGCGCCATCAGCGTGGCCAAGGGCGCCATCAGCGGGCCGCGTTTGCGGATCAGATAAAGCGCCGCGCGGCGAGCCGAACGAGGGCCAAGCCCCGGCAAGCGCGCCAAAAGCGCGATCAGGGCCTCGATCTCGTCAGTGGTGCTGGTCACGCGTTTCTCACAGCGGCAGGTCCATGTCGGGCGGCAGGCCCATTTCAGCGGCGATCTTGCGCATTTCCTGCTTGCTGCGTTCAGCGGCGCGCATTTGCACATCCTTGATCGCGGCAAGGATCAGGTCTTCGACCACTTCGCGGTCTTCGGCCTTGAAGATCGACGGGTCGATGTGCAGGGCGGTCAATGCGCCCTTGGCGTTCGCCTCGGCGCGCACAAGGCCCGCGCCGCTTTCGCCCTGTACGGTGATGCGCGTCAGTTCTTCTTGCAGCGCCGCCATGCGCGCCTGCGCGTCTTTTGCGGCTTTCATCATCTTGGCCATGTCGCCCATGCCGCCCAAGCCCTTGAACATACGTCTCTCCTTAGTCGTTTTCGAAGGGGTCCCAATCGTCGCCCACCCCCATTGCCGGGTCTGCTTCGGCGGCGTCTGGCGCGCCATCGGGGGTGGTGATACCGACAAAACGCGCGTCAGGGAAGGCTGCGAAAAGCGCCTGCACGACCGGGTTCTGCAGAGCCTGTTCTTCGACGGCGCGTCGGCCTTCGTCGCGCGTCTCGGCAATGGTCTTGCCGCCGCCGCTGGAGGTGATCGAAACCCCCCAACGCGCGCCGGTCCAGCCTTGCAGCCGTGATGCGAGCGTGGCGGCGAGATTGGGCGGGGCGTCATGCGCGGGTTCAAACTCGATCCGCCCGTGGCTGTAGCGCACGAGGCGCAGATGGGTTTCGACATCAATCAGCAGGCGCACATCGCGCATCCGGCGGATTAGGGCGAGCACATCTTCAAAGCGTTCATAGCGCGCCAGCGCGGTTTCGGGGGCTGCGGCAAGTGCGGTGGCACCGCCGCCCGCCATCGGCGCAGATGCGCGCGGCGCTGGTGCGATAACAGCGCGCTCGCCCCCGCCCTGTGGCGCAGCAGGGGCGGCGGGCGCGGGCGCGGCGCTGCGTGGTGCGCCCTGTTGCAGCCGCTTCACCAAGGCGCCAGGGTCGGGAAGGTCGGCCACATGCGTCAGCCGGATCAGCGCCATTTCGGCGGCCATCATGGCGTTGGGCGCCAGCGACACCTCATCAAGGACTTTCAGCAGCATTTGCCAAAGCCGGGTCAGCACCCGCATCGGCACCGCATCGGCCATCGCCTGACCGCGGGCGCGTTCGGCGGGGGCGACGGTGGGGTCTTCGGCGGCCTCGGGCGTGATCTTGATGACCGAGACCCAATGCGTGATTTCAGCCAGATCGCGCAGCACCGCAATCGGGTCTGCGCCATCGGCATATTGCGCGCCAAGTTCGGCCAAGGCCTCGGCGGCCTGCCCCTTCAACACCATGTCGAACAGATCGAGCACCCGGCCACGGTCAGCCAGCCCCAGCATTGCGCGCACCTGATCGGCACCGGTGATGCCAGCACCATGTGCAATTGCCTGATCCATCAGGCTCATCGCATCACGTACGCTGCCTTCGGCGGCACGGGTGATAAGCGCGAGCGCGTCGGGTGCAATTTCGGCACCTTCTTTTGCGGCGATGGCGGAGAGATGGGCGATCATTACCTCGGGCTCGATGCGGCGAAGATCAAATCGCTGGCAGCGCGACAGCACGGTTACCGGCACCTTGCGGATTTCGGTGGTGGCGAAGATGAATTTCACGTGCGGAGGCGGCTCCTCCAGCGTTTTCAGCAACGCGTTGAAGGCGTTGTTGGACAGCATGTGCACTTCGTCGATGATATAGACCTTGTAGCGCGCCGAGGCAGATCGGTATTGCACGCTTTCGATGATGTCGCGGATGTCAGCCACGCCGGTGCGGCTTGCCGCGTCCATTTCCAGCACATCAACATGGCGGCCCTCGGCAATGCTGCGGCAATGCTCGCAGACGCCGCACGGCTCGGTGGTAGGCGCGCCGCTGCCATCGGCACCGATGCAGTTGAGGCCCTTGGCGATGATGCGGGCGGTAGTTGTTTTGCCCACCCCGCGCACGCCGGTCAGAATGAAGGCGTGGGCAATGCGGTCGGTCGCAAAGGCGTTGCGCAAGGTGCGCACCATCGCCTCTTGTCCGATCAGATCGGTAAAACTGGCGGGGCGGTATTTGCGGGCGAGGACCTGATAGCCTTGCGCGGTGGGTTCGGACATGGAGCCTCGCGGGATTCGGTGCAGCTTGCAGGTTAGGCCCGGGGGGGCGCGGCGTCCAGCCTGCGAGGGCGATGCCTCAGCGCTTACTCGCGCGACCGCGTCTTGTCTTGCTTGGCCGACTTCACCATGCGGGCAAAAGTACGCCCCTTGCGCCGCGCCTCGGCTTTGCTGAGCGCGGTGGCTTCATCTTCGCGCCGCAGCTTTTGCCAACGACCAAGACGCGCGGCATTCAACGTGCCCGCAGCCACTGCCGCGTTGATGGCGCAGCCGGGTTCGCGTTCATGCGCGCAATCGCGAAACCGGCAGGTTGCTGCCAGCGCCTCGATATCGTCGAACAGCTCGGCAATGCCTTCCGACGCGTCGATCAGTGCCAGTTCACGCATGCCCGGCATGTCGATCACCATGCCGCCACCGGGGACCGGGTGCAGGGCGCGCGCGGTAGTCGTGTGGCGGCCCTTGGCGTCATCTTCGCGGACCCCTTGCGTGGCAATGGCAAGGCCGGTCATCGCGTTCACAAGTGTGGATTTGCCCACCCCGGAAGAACCCGCAAAGGCCACTGTCTGCCCCGGCCCACACCACCCCTCAAGCGCCGCAACCGCTTCGGGTGATTTGGCGTTGAGCGCAACCGCCGCTGCGACATGGGGCGAAATCGCGCGCGCGCGGGAAAGGAAATCTGTCACGTCTGCTGCCAGATCAGCCTTGGTCAGCACGATCACGGGCGCGACGCCCGCATCAAGCGCGAGCGCTACATAACGTTCCAGCCGTGCCGGGTTGAAGTCGGCGTTACACGAAGAAACGATGAACAAGGTATCGACATTCGCGGCGATCAGCTGCGTGCGCACCTCGGTGCCTGCCGCCTTGCGCGTCAAAAGCGAGCGGCGATCAAGCACCCGGCAGATGCGCGCCGTTTCCGGTTCGGCTAGCACCCAGTCGCCCACGGCCACACTGCCCGCGCTGAGATCGGGGGGAAACTGCAACGTTATCGCACCCGCCTCGCCCAGACCGGTGGCGCGACTGCGCTCGACCCCGCTCAGTCGAAGCGGCACCAGAGCGCGTTCATCCGCGCCGATCTGCGCGGCGAAATCGTTGGACCAGCCGAGTTTTTCAAGGGAAGTGGGTATTGATGTCATGGCGGCTAAAATGGCACAGCCGCGCCTTTAGCGCATCCAAAATGCGCGCCGTCATGGTGCGGCGCGCGCAAGTAGGGATCGGCGCGGCAAAGCGGCCACACTCGGGCATGCGACGATGTGATGACGACCATTATTTGGCACATTCCCTGCAGCGCATGATCGTCGGATCGAAATCGAGCCGCTTTTCTCCGATGAACTCACCGCAGGCGTCGCACCAGCCGAAATCGTCGCTGTCAAAACGCCGGACGGCGGCTTCAAGCGCTTGGATGCGCGCAAAGCGGCGGGCATCTTGCGCGGCGGCCATGGCCTGTTGCTGCAGGGCGTCCATGCGCGATAGGCGCCCCACGCTTTGCTGATCAAGCTCAACCGGTTTGCGATGCGCTGCTGTGGCGCTTGAAGCCTGGCGAAGTGCGGCAAGCTCTTCCCACAAACGCGGCAGGAGTCGGGCTTTCATTTGGGCGGATGATGGTTCGTTCATACCGTTAGCGGATCAGAACGACCGACACCTTGCAAGACCGGATCATCGCGGTCGTGGTCGAACCAATGATCAGGCTGCGGATGCGTGAATGCCCGTAGGCGCCCATCACCAGCAAGTCGAATCGCGCGTCATCCACCAGCTTGGCCAGCGCAGCCTCTGGTAGGCCCGGCAACGTCGCGGTTTCCGCCTCGATCCCTGCGGCGTGCAGCAAGGCTTTTGCATCGCGAAGCCCTTTTTCCACGGCTGTGGACGCGCTGCCCACGGTAACAACGTGCACCGCCAGCCCCTGAAACAGCGGGCTGCGGGCGATGTGATCGATTGCTTTCATCGCAGATGTGCCGCCGTCGTAGGCGACCAAAACCTTCGAGATCGGCCTGAAGGCGCGCGAAGCCACGAACACCGGCTTTTGGCTGGTGCGAACGATCCGCTCGAGGTTTGATCCCAGATGCCCCTTGGCAAAATCCGCCGCTTCGCCGCGCTTTCCCAGTATGACGACGCGCGCGTCGCCTTCTACCTCGGCGACGGCTTCTACAACGTCGCCATGGCGTAAGCGCGTGGTAATGTCGCTGACGCCGTCCTTTTCGAGGATGGCGCGGGCATCGTCCAGAATGGCGCGGCCGCGATGGCTGATAAGCTTGGCGCGTTGTGCATCAAGTGCTGCCAGCTCTTCCAGCAGCGCGGTGCGCGCGCCGAGTTTGATTGCGCCCGAATGGTCATGCGTATCGGCGGCCTCGCGGCGGCCAAGGACGTGGATCAGCTCGACCGCAGACCCGGTGCGTTGCGAAATCCACGCTGCATGATCGCAGACACTTTGCGAATAGACGGAACCATCTACAAGGGCGACGATTTTCTGTGGTTGTTGGGTCATCTGGATTGTCGCTCCCTCAATGCGCCATCAGCTTGTCGATCGCGCCCGGCTTGTCATGAACGGCAAGCCTGTCAACAATGGTGTCCGACGCCTCGTTCATACCGACGATCTCGACTTCGGCCCCGTCACGACGAAACTTCAAGATCGCCATGTCGAGCGCCTGCACGCTGGAAATATCCCAGATATGCGCGCGGCTAACATCGATGATGACCTTTTCAAGCGCCTCTTTGAAGTCAAAGGCATTCATGAAATCTTCGACCGAACCGTAGAACAGTTGACCTTCGACGGTGTAGGTGCGCTCACGTCCGTCCTTCGAGATGGTGGTGGTGACGTTGAACAACTGTGCGATTTTGCCTGCGAAGAAAATGCCCGAAAGCAGCACGCCCACCAACACGCCGATCGCGAGGTTGTGTGTGTAAACCACTGTTACAACAGTCGCAATCATGACGATCGAGGACGAGCGCGGATGCACCTTGAGGTTTTTGATCGACGACCACGAAAAGGTGCCGACACTGACCATGATCATGATCGCCACTAGCGCCGCCATCGGGATCTTGCTGACAAGATCGCCTAGGCCCACGACCATGATCAAAAGCGAAATCCCCGCAAAAAAGGCCGACAGGCGCCCACGCCCACCCGATTTCACGTTGATGATCGACTGCCCGATCATCGCGCAACCGGCCATGCCACCGATAAAGCCGGTCGCGGTATTGGCGATTCCCTGACCGATGCATTCCTGATTGCGGTCCGATTTGGTGTCGGTCAGCTCATCGACGATGTTCTGCGTCATCAGGCTTTCTAGCAGGCCCACCACGGCTACGGCGAAGGAATAGGGCAGGATAATCAGCAGCGTCTCGACTGTCAGGGGAATCTGCGGGATCAGAAAGATCGGCAGCGTGTCCGGAAGCGCACCCATGTCGCCTACCGTTCGCACATCCCAGCCGAAAAACAGCGTGAGCCCGGTCAGCACGACTATTGTTACCAGCGGTGAGGGGATAGCTTTCGTCAGTTTCGGGAAAAGGTAGATGATCGCCAGCCCGGCTGCGACCAGCACATAGGTGAGCCAAGTGACGTTCCTTGGGTCCAATTCTGGCAACTGGGCCGCAAAGATCAGGATCGCCAGCGCGTTCACAAAGCCCGTCATCACTGATTTGGAAACGTACCGCATGACGAAGCCGAGCTTGAGCACACCTGCTGCGACCTGGATCAGGCCAGCCAGCACCGTTGCGGCCAGTAAGTATTGCAGTCCGTATTCTTTAACGAGCGTGACCATCAGCACCGCGGTCGCCGCGGTTGCGGCCGAGATCATGCCGGGACGCCCGCCGGTGATTGCGACGATCACGGCAATGGAAAAACTGGCATAAAGCCCGACCTTGGGGTCCACGCCCGCGATGATCGAAAAGGCGATGGCTTCCGGGATCAGGGCAAGGGCCACAACCAGCCCCGCGAGCAGGTCACCCCGGATGTTGCTCGTCCATTGGGCGCGGTAGGCGTCAGGTGAAATCATGCAAATTCGTTCCTGATCGACTCGGGCCAGACAGGCCGTATGTCGATATGTGTTCCATGTGTCAGTTCGGGTTGTCCGGCTGGTCAGCGACCGAAAATGCTACCCGGGCTAGCACCGGGCACATGCTTTGCAGGGCCTGTTACGCGTAAGGGTGCTTTGTTGGCAACCCAAAAACCGCATCGCGCCGCTGCACCGCAGCATTGGCTGGTTGCAAAGAAACACCGCGCGTGGTTTCGGTAGCCTGCCACCGGCGCGAAATCGCGCAGGCTTCGTGCGCGCCACTGCAGATACCCGCATGGATGAAATCGCTAGATCGGCCCACACCGTTCAGGGGCACAAATTTGTTGCGACAATCTCTCTCGCGCCAATGATCTCGCATAGTTCATCAGGCGCGCCGATCTGGACGACCCACTTTTTTCGAACCTGCCAGAGGAGTTTGATACCTGCTTAAAGACCCTTTTGTTGTAAAGCGTGCAGCAAACGCTCCTGAAGCAAGAGGGTTTCTTGAAAATCAATGCGCGAGAAGGGGGAAGGGTGAGAGGCTGGACAACGACCCAAGCGGGGCTCGTTACGGCTGCTTCCTTCCGGACCTGACCGGGTTGGCGAGGCGCTCGCCCGCGCCAACCTCTCGAACGGCGATATAGGCGGATGGGGACGGCAATGCAAGCGCGCTTGCGGCCCCCGGTCCGGTTTCACTGCATGGCGCGATCTTTTGCGCTGGGCAGGAAGTTGATGTTGAAGAACGTTTCGCGTTCCTCCGAGTTGATGAAGGCCGGATTGTCCTGCAATTGCGCAACGTTCCATTCCTGCCGCGCTTGATTGGGAGTGCCGAAGCCGTTTTCGAGCACATAGGGCGTCAGCACGTTTTCCGCGATGATCATGCGCAGCCGTTCCGCTTCGAGCGCCGGGTCAAGTTCGGGGTTGCGCGCGATGACTGCCGCGACCGCTGCAGCGGGGTCGGCGATCGTCGCTTTCCAGGCTTTCAGAACCGCGGCAGAAATCTTGGTGGCGTTGCCCGAGGAACTGGAAAGGAAATCGGAGTTGATCAACAAGACCTGCCCGTAAAGGACGAGGCCATCGTCTGCCATCGGAAGCACTGCTAGATCGTCCGCCGCAATGCCAAGTTGCGCAAGTTCGGGCAGGATGTCGTAGCTTAGCCCGATAACGGCATCCACTTCGCCTGTGGCTAGCGCCGAGGCCAGTTCTGCCGGCGCAACATGTTTTAAGGTGAGGTCCTCAAGTGCAAAGCCGTTAGAGTTGGCGACGTTTTGCATGCGGAATCTGGCGAAGTTATCGGAATCGTTCCCTACAATATGGCCGGGCAGATCCGTTACTGTGGTAATGTCATGCGATTTCAGGCCGATCACGGTGAATGCCGGCCGGTCGTGAATCACCATGAGCGAGATCACTCGCGAGCCGGGGTTCATGATGATGTATTCGGCAAACGTGCCGAGATCGGATACGCCGAACGGGTATGAGCCCATCGCTACCCGGCTCACCGCGTCAAGCGCGCCGCGCGTGGGGCGCACATCAAGGTCAATGCCCTCAGCTTCGAAAAGGCCGCTGTCAGCGCCAAATACATAGGCCGCAGCTGCACCGGTGATTGCTCCGTCAACGGCAAATTTAAATTCTTCTGCGGTCGCGGGGCCGGCAAGCGCCAAAATGGCGAGTGCGGCGGCGAGACGTCTGATCATTTTATGTCCTTCCTGGCTGACGCAGGCACTGCGCCCACGATTCAGCGCCCGGCCATGCGCGATATGGCTGCGCGGTGCAGGTGCCAATCTCCGCTTACCGCTGCGCAGTGGCCTGAGCGATGAAAAATCCCGTGATAAGTGGATTTAGCGGCGTTTTGGCGCAGGATCTGCGGCTAATAATATGAATTTGAGACTCAGAAACGGATCAAATAGCGCGCAAAACCACCCGCGCTGATGCCAAGCAGCTCCAGTTGCAAGTGCTGCACTTCAGTCAGATAGCGCACTGAACCCGGCCCCGTTTCGAATATTGCCGAGGTTTCGGGCATTGGCGCAAACCGCCAGCCGGGGGTGTTTTTTGGCACAAGCGTGCCTTGGTGTTCGACAAACAGGCGTAGAATGTCGCGGTTGGCTTCGGTGCTTTCCAGCACCACGCGCCTGCGGTCTACTCCGGGAAACGCGCCTCCACCCGCCGCGCGAAAATCGTTGGTGGCAACTACGAATTCGGCGTCGGGGTCAAGCGGCGCACCTTGAAACGCAAGATTGCGGATGCGCCGCGATCCAGGTGCGACCAGATTGCCCTCGGCATCGTACCGGGCCGGTTCGGCAAGGTTGATCTCGAATTCGACGCCGTCGATGATATCGAAATTGTAGCAAGGAAAAGTTGCATCAAGCAGAGGTTGGTGCTGGCCGCCCGCGACTAGACGGTTGAACGCCCCCGCCGAACGTTCGAGCCACGCGGCAAGTTCCGCCCCACGTACGCGCACCGCGCTGATCGTGTTTGGAAAATGATAGAGGTCGGCGATACAGCGCATGGCCAACGCACCCGCAGGCACATCTGTGAAATGGTCGGGGCCGCCGAGACCCCCAGCCTTGAAGGGCGCCGTTGCCGATAAAAGCGGCAGGTGTGCGTGGACACTGTTCGCTAGCGCGCGCGCAACGTGCCAGCGCTGTGCTTCGGCAATCAATCGACCGACCGGATCGTGTGCCAGCAACGCAAAGTAGCTGTGCAGAGGTGTTGCGCTGTAACCCACCGGGCGGCGGATGTAGTGCAGAGTGGCGCGATGGTCGGCTTCGCTGCAGGCAAGAACGCCGGGGTGCGGCGCGGCGCGCGCGCGCATTTGCTGATCGGGGTCACGCACAAATACCGACTCGGCCTGCACCTCTGCTGCCAGCACCTGCCAACGCCCCGCATAACGTTGCAGCAATAGATCAATCCGCCCGACATGCGACCCCTTGGTGCCCGCCATCACTGAGGGGATGCCGTGCAGTCGCCCTGCGGCGACATCCGCCCCCGGCAGAGCGGGCCCTGCGGTCGAGGGAAATACAAGGTGGTTGTGACCCAGCAACAGTGCATCGATACCGGCCAGCCGCGCCAAGGGCAGGGCGGCATTTTCCTGCCCCATAACATGTTCGCTGGCACCAAAGCCTGTATGCGCCAGCACAACAACCAAATCCGCACCAAGCGCGCGCAATTGCGGCACCCAGGCTGCGGCGGTCTCGATAATGTCGCGCGTACTGATGCGCCCGGCAAGGTGGCGCTGATCCCATTGGGTAATCTGCGGCGTCGTCAGGCCAAGTACGCCAACGCACAGCGGTTGGGTGCTGCCATCAAAGCACTTTATCTGGCGTTGCAACAGGCTGTGCCCCGCCAGTAGCAGCCGATCTTCAAGTGGTCCTGCGCCACCAAGTTGTCGGGCAACATTTGCCGCCAGCACTGGAAACCGCGCAGCGGCGAGCGCCTGTTGCAAAAACTCGAGCCCATAGTTGAAATCGTGGTTTCCGACCACAGCGGCATCGTACCCAACTGCGTTCATCGCCGCGATGATCGGATGCGCGGCAGTGTTAGTCGTGTCACGCTCATACGCAACGTAGTCGCCAAGTGGCGTGCCTTGCAGAAAGTCGCCGCAGTCGAACAGCAACGCATTCGCGACCTCGCCGCGGCGCCGCGCAATCAACCCGGCGGCATGGGCAAGCCCGGTGCCAAACGCGGGGCGATCGGAATAGTAGTCATAGGGGCGAACATGCATGTGCAGATCGGTGGTCTGAAGCAGGCGCAATTGTGCCTGCACCGCGCCAATCGTTTGCACCCCAGACAAGAGTACGGTCATCGCGCAAAGTCCCTGCGATAGTGCTGGCTGCTATGCGATGGCGACGCGATCATGAAGCGGCCTTCTGCGATTGCGTTTTCACAATTCAGGACAAAGTATGGTGTTGTTTCTCAAAGAGCTACTCTAAAAGTTGTAATCAGAATGTTCACACAAGCACAGGTAGTATCTTGGCGCCGCACACCTTGCTGGCGCTGACAAAGCGATCATGGCAGCAATGGGTCAAGTTGGCTGCAACGGGAATCGCAGTATGCAGAACGGTGCAAGATTTGCCTTCGCGGGATCGGGGCTCGATCGGGCGGTGGAATTGCGAGTCGCGCCAGAGCGGCTTGCCATTTTGTGGCAGGCACCGGAAACGCGGGTGCTGCCAATCTGGCGCGGCAGGCCGCTATTTGCAGGCGAGGCGCTCGGCTGGCTTGCCCCCGATCATCCGGTGCTTGAAGGCGCGCCACTTGCGACGGTGTTTCTAGGTCTAGAGGCAGGGGCGGCACGATTCGCGCTTGATCTGTCGCATTGGCAACCCGAAGCGCCCGCTGCGGCCCCGACAAGCCTGTTCGATGCGGGCGAGCAGCCCCACCCGCTGCTGGCCGCGCCGCTGGTCTTTGCCGAGATGCGCAACCGCATGGCGGTGATGAGCGCGCGCGAGGCGGAACTGGCCGCGGTGGCGCGCGCGCTGGGCGAGTGGCACCGAAGCCACAGCTATTGCGCCCGTTGCGGTACTGCCACTTTACCCAGCCACGGCGGCTGGCAGCGACACTGCTCCGCCTGCGGCGCCGACCATTTCCCGCGCACCGATCCAGTGGTCATAATGCTGATTACTGAAGGCAATAGCGCGTTGCTTGGGCGCGGCCCGGGTTGGCCCGAGGGCATGTATTCGTGCCTGGCGGGTTTTGTGGAACCTGGCGAAACGATCGAGGCAGCGGTGCGCCGCGAAGTGGCCGAAGAAACCGGCGTTCCGGTAGGGGCGGTTCGCTATCTGGCAAGCCAGCCTTGGCCTTTTCCCGCCTCACTGATGCTTGGCTGTCATGGTGAGGCGACCGCAAGGGCGCTGACGCTTGACCCAGTGGAAATCGAGGATGCGCGCTGGGTAACGCGTGAAGACATGGTGGATGTCTTTGCCGGGGTGCACCCGCATATCCGCGCACCGCGCCAAGGCGCCATTGCGGCCGGTTTGCTGCGCATGTGGCTTGCAGATCGTTTCTGATGCCTGCAGAAGGAATCTGCCAAAGTGTGATCGGAGCAAGTGCCAATGAAATTTACCGCCCGCGAAGATATCGAGGCACCGATTGATGCTGTATTCGCCGCTATGACCGATATCGAGTCACTAGAACTGGTAGCGATGCGCCGTGGTGTGCAATTGCGCAGGCTTGATGCGTTGAAAGCGCCGGGGCCGGGCATGTCGTGGGAGATCGGTTTTCGCTATCGTGGCAAGATCCGCCAGATGGTGGGCAAGATCGCCAGCCTTGTTGCGCCCGAGCGGTTGGCCTTTGAAGCCAGCTCGCAGGGCTACGAGGTAACGATGAGCATCACGCTTTTGGCGCTGTCACGCAAGCGCACGCGGCTCGTTACCGAGATGGAGGTGCGCCCGCGCAGCCTGCCTGCGCGGCTTTTGCTGCAATCAGCACGGCTGGGGCGCGCGGCGCTGCAACGGCGCTATGCAGACCGCATCCACCTGATGGGGCTTGGCCTTGAGGAACGTGCCGGGCGTGGCACCGCGCTGCCCGCCGCGGGTGCCTAGTAGCGGCGCGGGTCGGCCGGATAGACCCCAAGCAGCGTCATCGACGAGGTGAAATAGCGCAACTCGTCCAGCGCCAGGCGCACGTTGTGGTCGTCTGGGTGGCCTTCGATATCGGAGTAGAACTGGGTGGCGGTAAAACTGCCGTCAACCATGTAGCTTTCCAGCTTGGTCATGTTGACGCTGTTGGTCGCAAACCCACCCATCGCCTTGTAAAGCGCGGCGGGAATGTTGCGCACCCGGAACACGAACGTGGTCATCATCATCCCGTCGCCGCGTCGCGTCAGGTTCGGCTCGCGCGCCATGATCAGGAAGCGGGTGGTGTTGTGCTCGCGGTCCTCAATGTGGCGGGCAAGCAGATCAAGCCCGTAAATCTCGCCCGCAAGCTCGCTTGCAAGGGCCGCCATTTTGGGATCGCCACGTTCCGCGACCAGCTTGGCAGAACCCGCCGTATCGGCGCCAGTAACCGGGCGCAGGCTGTGGCGGCGCAAAAAATCGCGGCACTGACCCAGCAGAACGGTGTGACTCATTGCCGCTTCCACGTCCATGATCGCGGTGCCGGGAACCGCCAGCAGATTGATGTGGACGCGTACGAAGGCTTCGTCGACGATGTGCAGCCCGCTCTCGGGCAAAAGGTGGTGGATGTCCGCAACACGCCCGGCTGTCGAGTTTTCGACGGGAAGCATCGCGAGGTCCGCATTGCCCTTACGCACAAGTTCTATCGCGTCTTCGAACGTCGGGCAGGGCACAGCCTCCATTGTTGGGCGTGCTTCGCGGCAGGCCTGATGGGAATAGGCCCCCGGCTCTCCCTGAAAAGCGATGCGTCCGGTCTGGCGGTTCGGGCTCATGAGGCACTCCATTAGCAATTGCGCGCGCGCAAGCGCACGCATTGGCGGCGGCTTGGGCTAACTATACCTTGAAATGCAGCAGGGGAAGCGGTTAGAAGCCCGCTCAGGCAATCCACGCGGGGAAGCGACATGTTCAACATGATGAATTGGATCAAGCTGGCGGGCGCCACAATCGCTACGCTACTTGTGTTCCTTTTGGGAAACTGGGCGGCGAATACGCTCTATTTTGGCGATGCAGGCGAAGAAGTGGCCCATGCGCCCGAGGCAATCGCCCCGGCGGCAATGGCCCCGGCGGAAACGGCCCCGGCCGCTACCGCAGCCGCAGATGCCCCGGCGGCTGCGCCGGCTGAGGCCACCCCCGCCGAAACAGGTTTTGTCGCCCCGCCGCTTTCCGCGCCCGTGGCCGATCAGATTGCTGCCGCCGACCTGGAAGCTGGCGCGAAAGTCTTTCTGAAGTGCAAGGCTTGCCACCGCCTCGATGGCAAGAATGGCGTTGGCCCAAGCTTGGACGGCATTTTTGGCCGCACAACTGGCTCGGTCGAAGGCTTCAAATACTCGGATGCGAACAAGGGTGCGAATGTCGTCTGGAGCCCCGAGGTGATGAACGACTACTTGTCGAACCCCAAAACTTACATGCCAGGCAACAAGATGACCTTTGTTGGCTTGCCGGACGAAGCTGACCGCATCAACTTGATTGCATGGCTTTTGGCAAACGGTGGCGGTGCCGACGGCGCCGCAGCGGCGGCACCTGCTGCTGAAGCCACTGCTGCCCCTGCTGCCGCAGAGCCTGCCGCGGCGGCACCTGCTGCGGCTGCGCCTGCCGCAACCGGTGGGGCCCCCACTTTGGTGTCGCGCCTTGCCGGTGCCGATGTCGCTGCGGGTGGCGTTATCTTCGAACAGTGCGCCGCTTGCCACAACCTTGATGGCACAAACTCGGTTGGTCCTTACCTTAATGGTGTGCTTGGCCGCGGCACGGCAATGGCCGAAGGGTATGCCTATTCGGACGCGAACAAGGCCGCCAATCAGACCTGGACTGCATCGACCATCTACAAGTATCTGGTCGATCCGCAGGCAGTGCTGCCCGGCACGGCGATGACCTTTGCCGGTCTGCCGGACGATCAGGACCGCATCAACGTGATCGCGTGGCTGTTGTCGAACGGTGGCGTGGCCGTGCGGGACACGCAGTCGGTCGAGGATGCGTTGGCGATTGGTGCGGCACAGGCTGCCGCAGCGCCTGCTACCGCAGCGCCTGCTGCTGCTGAACCCACCGCCGCTGCACCCGCCGCCGCTGCACCCGCCGCCGCAGAACCTGCCACTGCGCCCGCAGCAGTCGAGGGTGGCGTTGCCCCGATCTCTGAGCGGATCCAAACTGCAGATCTGGAAGCCGGTGCAAAGGTCTACCTGAAGTGCAAGGCCTGCCACAAGGTTGATGGCAAAAACTCGGTTGGCCCGGCGCTGAATGGCATCATCGACCGTGTTTCCGGCACGGTGCCCGACTTCAAGTATTCGGACGCCAACAAGAACGCCGCGATCACCTGGACGCTGGAAAATCTGGATGTCTATCTGGCCGATCCAAAGGCTTTCATGCCCGGCAACAAAATGACCTTCGTCGGCCTGCCGAAACCAGAAGACCGCGCCAATATTCTGGCATGGTTGCAGGCAAACGCTATGTAAGCCGACATCGGCACAACAAGCCGCTCAAGGCCGCGCCCCACAGCGCGGCCTTTTGCATTTTCAACCGGTTCTCACGCATTCGCGCCTTGCTGCGAGGGGGGACTGACCGTTACCTTGCCAGAGCGCCGGCCCGGCGGGCGCGGATCAGAGGAGTGCAAGCTGATGGCAAGGCAAACGACTGTGGCGGCGACGCTGCCGATGCGGCCGCTGGTAGTGGTTCTGTTGACGACAACGATCTGGCTGATGTTCGCGCTCGCGGCATTGGCACAGGACGCCACGATTCGCTCGCACGGCATATCGACCTTTGGCGATCTGAAATATGGCCCTGATTTTGCGCATCTCGATTACGTCAACCCGGACGCACCCAAGGGCGGTGAAATCTCGATCTGGGCTTCGGGCGGATTCGACAGCTACAACGCCTACACCATCAAGGGCCGCGCCGCCGCGCTTTCCACAAGCCCGCTCGAATCGCTGTTGACCGGCACTTCGGACGAGATCGGTTCGGCCTATGGCCTGCTGGCGGAAGGTATGGAATATCCGGCTAGCCGCGACTGGGTGATTTTTGCGCTGCATTCCGAAGCGCGCTTTTCTGACGGCTCGCCGCTGACTGCCGAAGACGTGCTCTTTTCCTACGAATTGCTGCGCGACAAAGGCTTGTCGAGTTTTCGCGGCGTGATAACGCAGATGATCGCAAGCGCGGAAGTGATCGACCCATTGCACATCAAGTTCACCTTCACCCCTGATTACCCGCGCCGCGATGTGATTCAAGCGGCGGGCTCTCTGCCGGTGTTTTCGAAGGCAGAGTTTCTGGCCAGCGGGCGTGATATAGAAGAAACCTCGGATGTGCCCTATCTCGGTTCAGGCCCCTACGTTTTTGACAGTGCAGACGAGGGGCGCCGCGTGGTCTGGCGGCGCAACCCCGACTATTGGGGGCAAGACCTGCCGATCAACATTGGCCGCAACAACTTTGACCGTATTCGGATCGAATATTTCGCCGATTACGAGGCGGCGTTCGAGGGCTTCAAGGCGGGGGCCTATACATTCCGCTCCGAGGCGTCATCGCTGATCTGGGCAACGCGATATGATTTTCCAGCGTTGACCAACGGCTGGGTAATCAAGACGGAGTTGCCCAACGGCAACATCAGCTCGGGCCAAGCCTTTGTGTTGAACTTGCGGCGCGAGAAGTTTCAGGACCCTCGGGTGCGCGAAGCGATTGGTCTGATGTTCAACTTTGAATGGTCAAACGAGTCACTGTTTTATGGCCTTTATGCGCGCACCACGTCGTTCTGGGACAATAGCGAACTGGCGGCGAGCGGCACCCCAACGCCTGAAGAACTGGCGCTTCTTGAGCCATTGGCCGATCAGCTACCCCCCGGCGTGCTGAGCGACCCCGCGGTGATGCCCGCGACCTCGGGTGCGACGCAGCTTGACCGTGCCAACATGCGCAGCGCCGCAGCACTGCTTGATGAAGCGGGTTGGGTGGTGGGCAGCGACGGCATACGCCGAAACGCCAAGGGTGAGAAGTTGGTGGTCGAGTTTCTGAACGATAGCCAAAGCTTTGATCGCGTAATCAACCCCTATGTCGAAAACCTGCGCGCACTGGGTGTGGATGCGGTGCACAGCCGGGTTGACGATGCCCAAATGACAAGCCGCGAACGCAGCCACGACTTTGACATCATCACCGGCCAGTTGGGGCAAGACTACATCCCCGGTTCCGGATTGCAGCAGTATTTTGGCTCGGCCAGCACCGACGACGCTTTCAACCTGATGGGGTTGCAAAACTCGGCGGTGGATGTGCTGATCGGGCATATCGAGGCTGCCAAAACCCGCGCCGAAATGACGGTGGCGGTGCACGCGCTTGATCGGGTGCTGCGCGCCATCCGCTTCTGGGTGCCGCAATGGTATAAGGACGTCTATACAGTCGCCTATTTTGACATGTACGAGCATCCCGAGACCTTGCCACCCTATTCGTCGGGCGAGCTGGATTTCTGGTGGGTTAATGCTGAAAAAGTTGAAAAACTGACGGCGGCTGGCGCATTCTGACGCCAGCGCGAAGGGCAGGGGCATAACCGGGCATGAGCGCCTACATCCTCAGGCGGTTGCTGTTGATCATCCCGACTCTGTTCGGAATCATGTTGATCAACTTCGCACTGACCCAGTTCGTGCCCGGAGGGCCGATCGAGCAGATCATCGCCCAGATGGAGGGCGAGGGCGACGTGTTCCGTAACATTGCGGGCGGCGGCGACGCTGGGGCGCAAGGCGCCAGCGGCGGCGCGGGCGAAGACCGCTATAGTGGCGCGCGCGGCTTGCCCCCCGAAATGCTTGACGCGCTAGAAGTGCAGATGGGTTTTGCGCGCATTGTCTGCGATCCGGGGCATGTGGGTGAACCAAACCTGAAGGCCGAGGATTGCCGCAAAGAAAAAATTTCTGCAGTGCGGCAGTTCATTACGATGATGGGCAACTACCTGCGCTTTGATTTTGGCGAGAGCTTCTTTCACTCAAGCTCGGTGATCGACCTCGTGCTCGACAAGATGCCGGTGTCGATCACGCTGGGGCTTTGGTCGACCCTGCTGGCCTACATAATCTCGATCCCGCTTGGCATCCGCAAGGCGGTTAAGGATGGCAGCGCCTTTGACACATGGACCAGCGGTGTGATCATTGTGGGCTATGCGATCCCTGGCTTTTTGTTCGCGGTGCTGTTGATGGTGCTGTTCGCGGGTGGGAGCTATTGGAAAATCTTTCCGCTGCGCGGGCTGACCAGCGAAAACTGGAATGATCTGAGCTTGGTCGGCAAGGCTCTTGATTATCTGTGGCACATCACCTTGCCGGTCGTGGCCTCGACGATTTCCAGCTTTGCCACGCTGACCTTGCTGACCAAGAACAGCTTTCTTGACGAGATCAACAAGCAATACGTGATGACCGCGCGCGCCAAGGGCCAGACCGAGCGGCGGGTGCTGTACGGGCATGTGTTTCGCAATGCGATGCTGATCGTCATCGCCGGTTTCCCGAGCCTGTTTTTGGGTGTATTCTTTGGCGCCTCGATCCTGATCGAAACGATCTTTTCGCTTGATGGCCTAGGCCGGCTGGGGTTCGAAGCCGCAGTGGCGCGCAACTATCCGGTGATTTTCGGCACGCTCTATTTCTTTGGACTGATCGGACTTTTGGTCGGCATCCTGTCGGACCTGATGTATGTCTTTGTTGACCCGCGTATCGATTTTGAGCGGAGGGCCGGATGAAGCTTTCACCGCTCAACGCCCGCCGCTGGCGCAATTTCAAGTCAAACCGCCGCGCGTTCTGGTCGCTCTGGATTTTTCTGGCGGCTTTCGGACTGTCGCTGGTGGCCGAGGTGATAGCCAATGACAAGCCGATGCTGGTCGGCTACCAAGGCGAACTTTATTTTCCAGCCTATCGTTTCTATCCCGAAACTGCTTTTGGCGGTGACTTTCGTACTCAAGCCATTTACCGCGATCCGGCGGTACAATGCCTGATCGTATCGGGGGGGCGGCAGGAATGTTGGGATGACCCAGTAGGGATCACGGCACAGGCAAAAACCGGGGTGGTGAACGGCGAGGCGATCGAGCGGGGCTGGATGATCTGGCCGCTGATCCGTTATCACTATCGCACTATCAACAACGTTGGCGCGGCCCCTTCGGCACCAGATGCGGTGCATTGGCTTGGCACCGATGATACTGCACGCGATGTCGCCGCGCGGGTGATCTACGGCTTTCGCACCTCGGTGTTGTTTGCACTGATCGTGACCAGCATTTCGTCAGTTCTGGGCGTCGCTGCGGGGGCAGTGCAGGGCTATTTTGGCGGGCGAACCGACCTGATCTTTCAGCGCGCGCTGGAAATCTGGGGCTCTACGCCCTCGCTTTACGTCATCATCATCCTGTTTGCCATTCTCGGGCGCAGTTTCTGGCTTTTGGTATTTGTTACCATTCTGTTCGGCTGGCCCGCGCTAACGGGTGTGGTGCGGGCCGAGTTTCTGCGGGCGCGTAATTTCGAATATGTCCGCGCCGCCCGTGCGCTAGGGGTTTCGGACCGCGTCATCATGTTCCGCCATATCCTGCCGAACGCGATGGTGGCGACGTTGACGCTGATGCCGTTTGTGGTGACAGGTGCCATTTCCGGCCTCGCCTCGCTCGATTACCTCGGCTACGGGCTGCCCTCATCGGCACCCAGCCTTGGCGAACTGGCGTTGCAAGCCAAACAGAACCTGCAAGCGCCGTGGCTTGGTTTTTCGGCTTTTTTCACCTTTGCCCTGATGCTCTCGCTCTTGGTCTTCATCTTTGAAGGCGTGCGCGACGCGTTTGACCCGCGAAAGACATTCAAATGAGCGCGGTGCTAGAGGTCAAAAACCTGAACGTGCGGTTTCGCCAAGACGGGCAGACCATCCACGCCGTGCGTGGTGCCAGTTTTACAGTTGGCAAGGGCGAGACAGTGGCACTGGTCGGCGAAAGCGGGTCGGGCAAGTCGGTGACGGCACTGGCGACCGTGTCGCTTCTGCCCGGAAGTGCTGAGATCGAGGGCTCGATCAACTACCTCGGGCAGGAAATGGTCGGTGCCAGCAAGGCGCTGTTGCTGAAGGTGCGCGGCAACGACATCAGCTTTATTTTTCAGGAACCGATGACCAGCCTCAACCCGCTGCACACGATCGAACGGCAACTGGCCGAAAGCCTCGCGTTGCATCAGGGTTTGCAGGGGGCTGCGGCGCGATTGCGGATTATCGAACTTTTGGAGAAGGTCGGCATCGACAACGCCGAACGCAGGCTCGCCGACTACCCCCACCAGCTTTCGGGCGGGCAGCGGCAGCGGGTGATGATCGCAATGGCGCTGGCAAACGGGCCGGAACTGCTGATTGCTGATGAGCCGACAACCGCGCTTGATGTTACGATTCAGGCGCAGATTCTGGAACTTCTGGCAGAGTTGAAGCGCGCCGAGGGCATGAGCCTTTTGTTCATCAGCCACGATCTGAATATCGTGCGCCGCATTGCCGACCGGGTTTGCGTGATGCAGGGCGGCGAGATTGTTGAACAGGGGCCGGTCGGCGAAATATTCGCCAACCCGCAGCACCCCTACACGCGCAAGCTTTTAGCGGCCGAGCCACAGGGTGCCCCCGACCCGGTGCCCGAAGGTGCAGACGAACTTGTGCATACCGAGCATCTCAAGGTCTGGTTTCCAATCCAGCGCGGGATGTTGCGCAAAACCGTCGGCTACGTGAAGGCGGTGAACGACGCGAGCCTGAGCGTGCGTGCGGGCGAAACGCTGGGCATTGTTGGCGAAAGCGGATCGGGTAAAACCACGCTGGCACTGGCGATCATGCGGTTAATCGCCTCGGAAGGGCCGGTGGTCTATGCGGGCAACGATATCTCGCACCTGCCCCCGCGCGCATTGCGCAGGCTGCGCCGCGATATGCAGATCGTGTTTCAAGACCCGTTCGGCAGCCTTTCGCCGCGCATGACCGCAGAACAGATCATTGCCGAAGGCTTGACCGTGCATGGAGTCGAGCCGGGCCGCAACCGGCGCGACATGGTCTCTGAGGTGATGGTCGAGGTGGGCCTCGATCCCGCCAGTATGACGCGCTACCCGCACGAGTTTTCCGGCGGTCAGCGCCAGCGCATTGCCATCGCCCGCGCGATGATCCTGCGCCCGCGTCTGGTGGTGCTGGATGAACCAACCTCGGCGCTCGACATGACGGTGCAAGTGCAGATCGTAGACCTTTTGCGCGACCTGCAGCGCCGCCACGGCCTCGCGTATCTGTTCATCAGCCACGATCTGCGTGTGGTCAGGGCACTGGCGCACAAGGTAATGGTGATGAAGGCGGGTGATGTGGTCGAGGAAGGATCGGCGGGCGATCTGTTTTCCGCTCCCCGCACCGCCTATACGCGTGAACTTATGGCAGCGGCGCTGGGGCAGAAGCTATGAAGATTCTGTTCGTACACCAGAACTTTCCGGGCCAGTTTCCGCACCTTGCCCCGGCGCTGGCGGCGCGCGGGCATCAGGTTCTGGCGCTGACGGCAGAAACCAATGCGCGCAAGTCACCGGTGCGCGTGGTCAAATACCGAAAGCCTGAACCAATCACAATCTCGCCACCGCTTACCCGCATGTACGCCGAATGCGCTGAACGTGGCGCCCGCGCGGCGCTGGCCGCCCAACAACTGCGCGATGAGCACGGCTATGTGCCGGACGTGATCTTTGGCCACTCGGGTTGGGGAGAGACGCTTTTTCTCAAGGAAGTATGGCCAGAGGCGCGGCTGCTGATTTATGCGGAACTGATGTACCGCACCGAAGGGCTCGATACCGATTTCGACCCCGAGTTTCGCCGCGACGGCGTGGCGCCCCGGATTTCAACAACGGCGCGGGCGGCGCATCTGGTGCAGGCAATGGTGCAGGCCGATGCGGCACTTGCGCCGACCGAGTTTCAGGCGGCAACCTTTCCGCCAGAGTTGCGTGCCAAGATCCGGGTCATCCATGATGGTATCGATACCGACGTGGTGCGCCCCAACGCCAATGCGGTGCTGCAGATCCCCAACACAACGATTAGCCTTCGCGCCGGGGACGAGGTGGTGAGCTTTGTCAACCGTTCGCTGGAACCTTACCGTGGTTATCACAGCTTCATGCGCGCGCTGCCTGGTGTACTCGCCTCGCGGCCTCGTGCGCACGTCGTGATCGTAGGAGACGAAGGGCAAAGCTACGGTGCGGCACCAAAAGACGGTATCAGCTGGAAGCAGCGCTACCTCGATGAGGTGCGCGAGCGGATCGATCTTTCGCGCGTGCATTTTTTGGGCCGCGTCCCCTATGCCACCTATCTTTCGTTGTTGCAGGTCACGCGGGTTCACGCCTACCTGACCTACCCCTTTGTGCTGTCGTGGTCCTGCCTTGAGGCGCTGGGCGCCGGGGCGCTGGTGGTGGGCTCTGACACCGCGCCGGTGCGCGAGGTCATCACAGACGGCGTAAACGGGCGGCTGGTGGATTTCTTCGACATCCCCGGATGGTCGGCGGCGTTGACCGAGGCGCTAGCAAACCCCGCCGCCTCTGCCCACTTGCGCGCAGCGGCACGGCAAGGGGTGATTGCGCGCTATGATCTGGCAGCGGCCTGCCTGCCGCGGCTGATCGACTTCGTGGAAAACACAGCGCGCTGATCCACCTACTGGGGTCCGTGAAAAGCGCAGCGCGCTCCGCGGGGGATATTTCTTTCTGAAGCAGATCAAATGCTTCAGTCAAAATATCCCCGCCGGAGGCCAGCTACGGCGCAGCGCGCGCTTAGATTGCCGAGGAATGCCCTGATTTTGAAAGATCATAGGCATCAAAGCTGCGCGCGATCATGCGCGTCAGCGGGCGGCCCGGTTCGGGGATGAAAAGTGCCGCATCGGAAACCTCGACCATCTCGCCGAATACTGCCTTGGTTGCGGCAAACATTTCTGCAAGGCGCGCGGGCGTAACCTCGAATGCGCCAAGAATTTCGGCCCGATCAATGCGGAAATCGCACATCAGGGCTTCAATAAGGCGCGCACGTAGCCGATCTTCAGCAGTGAATACATGGCCCCGCACGGTTGAAAAACGCCGATCACGAATTGCCTGCGTATGCGCGGAGGTGGCGGGGGCGTTTTGCGTAAAACCTTGCGGAAAGCGCGAGATCGACGAAGCGCCAAGCCCGACCAGCACCGGCGCCTGATCGTCGGTGTAGCCTTGGAAGTTGCGTTTCAGTTGCCCCGCCTTCAGCGCCTTCGCCAGCCCATCGGTTGGGCGTGCGAAATGGTCGATACCGATCTCGTCATATCCCGCGCCCAGAAAAAGCTGCCGCGCGGCCTCGAACAGGTGCAGTCGCTCTTGGGGAGTCGGCAAATGCTCGGTGGGAATCATGACCTGCCGGCGAGCCATCCACGGCACATGCGCATACCCGTAAAGCGCCACCCGGTCGGGCGAGAGGCTGAGCAGCTTGTTCACGCTTTCGCTGATACGTGCTTCTGTCTGGTGCGGTAGTCCATAAAGAATGTCGGCATTAAGCGAGGCCACGCCGCGTGCGCGAATCATCGCCGCCGCCGCTGCGGTCAACTCGTAGCTTTGTTCACGCCCGATCACTTTTTGAATCTCGGGGTCGAAGTCCTGCACGCCGATCGAGGCACGATTTAGCCCCGCTTCGGCCAACGCATCCATGCGCGCGTCATCGATTTCGTTGGGGTCGATTTCTACCGAAAACTCGGCGCCCTCGCCCATCGGCACGGCTTCAAACACCGCCCCCGCAATGCGGCGGATCATGTCGGCGGGCATCAGCGTTGGGGTGCCCCCGCCCCAGTGCAACCGCGATAGGGTAACGCCAGGCGCGAGCCTTTCCTTGAGCATTTTCAACTCGGCCAGCAGCACTTTGGCGTAGGCGCGCACCGGGTCGTCGCTTTGCGTGCCCTGGGTTCGGCAGGCGCAAAACCAGCACAGGGTGCGGCAGAACGGCACGTGCATGTAGAGTGAAATTGACGAGCCTGCCGGGATTGCTTCAATCCATGCCGCAAACTCCTTCGGTCCGACGGCGTCGGAGAAGTGCGGGGCAGTTGGGTAGCTCGTATAGCGAGGCACCCGTGCGTCGAAAAGCCCGAGCCGGGTCAGTTGCGATTCCTGATTCATGCCGGTATCATTAGAGTCCGACGCGCAATAGAACCTTGACCCAAATCAAAGAGAGCAGATGACCTTCGAGGACATCCTTCCGGCGTCGCCGTCTTGTGCCGACTGCCCGATACGACACCGTGCGGTTTGCTCGCGCTGTGATGAGCGCGAATTGGGTCAGCTTGAGGAAATCAAGTACTACCGCAGCTTCGAGGCTGGCCAGATGGTGATCTGGTCTGGCGACAAGATGGATTTCGTGGCCTCAGTAGTTTCGGGCATCGCCACGCTGACGCAAACGTTGGAAGACGGGCGCACGCAGATGGTGGGGCTATTGCTGCCCTCTGACTTTGTTGGTCGCCCGGGGCGTGAGTTTGCGCCCTATAACATTAGCGCGACGACCGATCTGCTGATGTGCTGTTTTCGCAAGAAGCCGTTTGAAGAAATGATGTTCAGCACCCCACATATTGCGCAACGGTTGCTGGAAATGACGCTTGATGAGCTTGATTCGGCGCGGGAATGGATGCTGCTGCTTGGCCGCAAGACCGCGCGCGAAAAGATTGCGAGCCTGCTTGCGATCGTGGCGCAGCGCGATGCGGCGGTAAAACTGCGCACACAACGCGGGCGGATGATCTTTGATCTGCCGCTGACGCGCGAGGCGATGGCAGATTACCTTGGACTGACGCTTGAAACGGTCAGTCGCCAGATTTCGGCTCTCAAGCGCGAAGGCATCATCGAACTGGAAGGCAAGCGGCACGTCACAGTGCCTGATTTCGACCGTCTGCTGAACGAGGCGGGCGACGATGCCGACGGCGGATTGCCGACCTGATTCTCTGCAAGCTTAGCATTCTCGCGCCGCGATAATTGACCCGTGATGGCGCTTGAGCGGACGCTACGCCCGCTCAGACGATTGGTCTATTCAGTGTGCCATGAACACCGGCACTTCGGCCATTTCCAGCATGTGCCGGGTGGCGCCGCCCAAGATAGCTTCGCGAAAGCGCGAATGGCCATAGGCACCCATCACCACCATGTCGGCGTTGCTTTCGCGCACATGGCGATTGATGACATCGGAAACCCGAGGCATCGTGCGCGCCAGCACTGAAACCTCGGCTTTGATACCATGGCGCGCGAGCATCTGGCTGAGTTGCCCACCGGGGTCAGAGCGTTCCGGCCCGTGCGAGGGCGGATCAATGACGGTGATGTCAACAAGGTCAGCCGCGCGCAGGATCGGCAGTGCCGAACGCACCGCAGTAAGGGCCTCGGTGCTTTGGTTCCACGCCACCACGATGCGACGCATCGCCCCGAGTTCCTTTACATGGTCGGGCACAACCATGACCGGTGCCTGACTGTCGAACAGTGCCGCCTCAACGATACTTTCGGCGTCTTGGCTTCGGCCTTCGCCGTAAGGTTTTGCCAGAACCACAAGATCGGCGAAACGGGCGCGCGCACCAATCAGCGAGCCGATTGCGCCCAGTTGCGCCACGGCGCTTTCGGCGGACCAGCGCAGGTCTTCAGGTTCAAGCCGCTCGCGCACCCAAGCCTCGGCGGTCTTTGCTTCTTCTTCGGCGCGCTCGATGGTTTCCTGATGGATGAAGGCGGTCGCGCCTGCGTAGTAATAGCCGGTTTGCGTGCGGTCGACGCCTAGGCAAAGCACCTCAAGATGCGCATCTTCGCGCCGTGCGACTGCCACGGCGATATCGATTTGCGATGCTGCCAGCGTCGAATCCGTCACGATCGTGAAGATCGATTTGTAGCTCATGGACTGTCCTTCCATCACGGGCCGTGCTGGCCTACTTAGGGGTTTTTATGCAATTCTAGGTCGTAGCGCTTTGACAGGGATCAATTTCCTTTGTTCCGGCGCGGGTAAGTGCGACAAAACGGCTCAGTTCGGGGCTTAGACTTGATACAGATCAAAGAACCAAGGACTGTGCAAGGCGACAAGAGGACCAGTCAAAAGGTTGCCCAGGCATAAGACCTGGCAGCAATGACGTGACGAAGGGACACTTAAAAAATGTGGGATTATGTCAAGTTGATCGCGCTGGGCGCTGTCGCTGTACTGGCGGCCTATGCTGCCACACTCGCGCGTGACCCGGCCTATCTGGCAAATGCCATCGAGGTCGCTGCGGTGGCTGCGATCGCGTTTGGCTGGATTTTGGTTACCTTGGGCAAGCGCAAGCCAGCGCCAGCCAACGAATACATGGACGATGTCATTCGTGCCGGGGTCATCGCCACGGCGTCATGGGGCATCGTGGGTTTTCTGGTCGGGGCAACGATTGCCTTCGAGCTTGCCTTTCCGGCGTTAAACCTGTCCAACGAAACACTAGGGATGATGAACTTTGGCCGATTGCGGCCGCTGCACACCTCGGCGGTGATCTTTGCTTTTGGCGGCAACGCCCTGATCATGTCGGCATTCTATGTTGTTCAGCGCACCTGCGCGGTCCGGCTTTGGGGTCGGGGGCTGGCATGGTTCGTGTTCTGGGGCTGGCAGGTGATGATTCTTCTTGCCGCGACGGCTTATGTTCTGGGCGGAACCCAAAGCAAGGAATACGCCGAAACCGTCTGGTACATCGATTGGTGGATCGTGGTGGTCTGGCTCGCGTTTCTTGCGGTGTTCATGGGCACGCTGTTCAACCGCAAGGAACCCCACATCTACGTGGCAAACTGGTTCTATCTGTCGTTCATCGTCACCATTGCCATGCTGCATGTGGTCAACAACCTTGCCATTCCGGTGTCGCTTTTCGGTTCGGTGTCGGTGCAGGTGACGGGTGGCGTGCAAGATGCCATGACGCAGTGGTGGTATGGTCACAACGCGGTCGGCTTCTTCCTGACGGCGGGCTTTCTGGGCATGATGTATTACTTCGTGCCAAAGCAGGCCGAGCGCCCGATCTACAGCTACAAGCTGTCGATCATTCACTTCTGGGCGCTGATTTTCCTTTATATCTGGGCAGGCCCGCACCACTTGCACTACACCGCGCTACCGGACTGGGCTTCGACGCTGGGCATGGTGTTCTCGATCATGCTCTGGATGCCTTCGTGGGGCGGCATGATCAACGGGCTGATGACGCTTTCGGGTGCGTGGGACAAGTTGCGCACCGACCCGGTCATTCGCATGATGGTGGTTTCGGTGGGCTTTTACGGCATGTCGACCTTTGAAGGTCCGATGATGTCGATCAAGGCGGTTAACAGCCTGTCGCACTACACCGACTGGACCATTGGTCACGTGCACTCTGGTGCGCTGGGCTGGAACGGCATGATTACCTTTGGCGCGCTCTACTTCCTGACGCCGCGGCTTTGGGCGCGCGAGCGGCTTTATTCGCTGTCGCTGGTTAGCTGGCACTTCTGGCTCGCGACCATCGGCATCGTGCTCTACGCCGCCTCGATGTGGGTGACGGGTATCATGGAAGGTCTGATGTGGCGCGAAGTGGATGCCAACGGCTTCCTTGTCAACGCCTTCGCCGACACCGTGGCCGCGAAATGGCCGATGTACGTGACGCGCGCGACTGGCGGCACGCTGTATCTGACCGGTGCGTGCATCATGTGCTACAACCTGTGGGCGACTGTCGCCAAGCAGCCCCGCAAGGAAGCTGCCGGCGTAGCTTTCGTTCCGGCTGAGTGAGAGGAGAGCAGACATGTCGATTCTCGATAAACACGCCGTTCTGGAAAAGAATGCCACGCTACTGCTCGTCGCCTCGCTGTTCGTGGTGTCGATCGGCGGCATAGTTGAAATTGTGCCGCTCTTCTATCTTGAGAACACGATTGAGAAAGTGGAAGGCGTGCGACCCTACTCGCCGCTGGAACTGACGGGTCGCCAGATCTACATCCGCGAAGGGTGCTACAACTGCCACAGTCAGATGATCCGGCCGATGCGCGACGAGGTTCAGCGGTATGGGCACTACAGCCTTGCTGCTGAATCGATGTATGATCATCCGTTCCAGTGGGGCTCGAAGCGGACGGGGCCAGACCTCGCGCGCGTCGGTGGCCGCTATTCGGATGAATGGCACGTCGGCCATTTGGCCGATCCACAATCGGTCGTGCCGGAATCGGTGATGCCGAAGTACGCATTTTTGCTGAATGCCAAAATCGAACCGACCTACATCGAAGACCTGCTTGATGCGCATGCCTTTGTCGGCGTGCCCTACACGCCTGAAATGATTGCAGTGGCACAGGCAGACTTTGTAGATCAGGCCGATCCGTTTGCCGACAGCACGGGTCTGTTGGCGCGTTACCCTAAGGCGCAGGTGCGCAACTTTGATGGACAAGAGGCGCTGACCGAAATGGATGCGCTGATTGCCTATCTTCAAGTCCTCGGCACGATGGTCGATTTCTCGACCTTCCAACCCGATGCAAGTCGCTGAGGGGCGGGGGGATGGATCTTTACACCCTCTTGCGGGAATTCGCGGATAGCTGGGTGCTTCTGGCGCTGGTGCTGTTTTTTGTCGGCGTCGTCTTCTGGGCTTGGCGGCCCGGAAGCCGCAAGATGCACGAAGACACCGCGAATATCCCATTTCGTCATGATGACAAGCCCGCGGCGGCTGCCAAGGTTGACAGCAGCAACGGTGACTCCAAGCTTAAGGAGGCTCAGAAATGAGCAAGGCACCTGCAAAGACGACCAAACCCGGCGACGTCTCGACCACGGGTCATGAGTGGGATGGGATTCAAGAGTTCAACAACCCGCTACCGCGCTGGTGGCTTTGGACCTTTTATATCTGCATCGTCTGGGCGATCGGTTACTCGATCGCCTATCCGGCTTGGCCACTGATCAAGGGCGCGACACCGGGGCTTCTGGGCGCATCAACACGCGCCGACGTGGAAGCCGAGATCAAGCGTTTCGCCGACGCGAATGGCCCGATCGAGGCAAAGCTGGTTGCGACGGACCTAACGGCGATTTCTGCCGATAAGGATCTTGCATCGTTTGCTGGCAATGCTGGCAAGGCGGTGTTCGCGACTTGGTGCTCGCAGTGTCACGGCTTGGGTGCCAACGGCGCAGTGGGTTACCCCAACCTGCTTGATAACGACTGGCTTTGGGGCGGCGACATCGAAGCGATTTACACAACCGTCATGCACGGCGTGCGCAATACCGAAGACCTTGATGCGCGCTATTCGGAAATGCCGCGGTTTGGCACCGATGGCCTGCTGGAAGAAGCGCAGATCGGGGAAGTGGTGCAATACGTGCGCCAGCTTTCCGGCGAGTCGCATGATGGCACCAAGGCCGAAGCGGGTGCCGTAGTGTTTGCCGATAACTGCGCGGCCTGTCATGGCGACGACGGCACCGGCAACCGCGATCTTGGTGCGCCGAACCTGACCGACGCGATCTGGCTATATGGCGGCAGTGAAGCGGCGCTGACCCAGACTGTCGCCAACGCCCGCTTTGGCGTGATGCCGTCTTGGGCACCGCGGCTTTCTGAAGCCGAAGTCCGCGCGGTGGCGTTTTACGTTCACAGCCTTGGTGGCGGCGAGTGATCGAACCGGGGAGGGCCTTCGGGCCCTCTCTGCAGGTGGCATCGGCACCGCGATCTGTTCGCGCGTTTCGGCGGTGCCGGTGCCATCTGACCTTTGCATTCCGTAGCGGCAGCGGTGCACTTGGATTGGATAAGCGGTTAACCTTTGCCGAAAGTTGATACATCACAAACCGGCCAACATTGATACAGGTCAAGGCCGCCGCCCATGTGCGGCGCCAACTGCTGAGTACCGCCGCTGATATCGGAGACGCCCCGTGAGCCAGACCGATCCATCCGAGACCCCACTATATTCCGCGCGCGCACCGGTCTTTCCGCGCCGTGTTTCAGGCAGCTTTCGCAGGCTGAAATGGTGGCTGATGGGGATGATGCTTGGCATCTATTACATCACCCCCTGGATTCGTTGGGACCGCGGCCCAACGTTGCCTGACCAGGCGGTGCTGCTCGATCTTGGAAACCGTCGCTTTTTCTTTTTCATGATCGAAATCTGGCCGCACGAGTTTTACTTTGTTGCGGGGCTTTTGATAATGGCGGGGCTGGGGTTGTTTTTGTTCACTTCGGCGCTGGGGCGCGTGTGGTGTGGCTATGCCTGCCCGCAGACAGTCTGGACCGACCTTTATCTGCTGGTCGAGCGTTGGATCGATGGCGACCGCAACGCGCAGTTGCGGCTATGGCAGCAAAAATGGAACCTGCGCAAGATATCGCTGCGGGCGGCGAAATGGTCGATCTGGCTACTGATCGGGGCGGGTACGGGCGGCGCATGGGTGTTTTACTATACCGACGCGCCCACGCTGTTTTCGGACCTTCTGCACGGAACTGCACATCCGGCGGCCTATCTCTGGATCGCGATTCTCACCACGACGACTTTTATCTTTGGCGGCTTCATGCGCGAGCAGATCTGCATCTATGCTTGCCCTTGGCCTCGTATTCAGGCCGCGATGATGGATGAAGACACCATCACCATCGCCTATCGCGAATGGCGCGGTGAGCCGCGCGGCAAGCACCGCAAAGCCGAGGGTGCCAGCGAACTGGGCGACTGCATCGATTGCATGGCGTGCGTCAACGTCTGCCCGATGGGTATCGACATTCGTGATGGGCAGCAGCTTGAATGCATTACCTGCGGACTCTGCATCGACGCCTGCGATACGATGATGGACAAAGTCGGCAAGCCGCGCGGCCTAATCGGCTACATGGCGCTGAAAGATGAACCAATCGAGCGTGCCGGAGCCAAGCCTCAGCAGGTTTGGAAGCATATCTTCCGGCCTCGCACGATGATGTATTTCACGCTTTGGTCGGCCATCGGCATTACTTTGATTGTGATGTTGTTCCTACGTTCGCCGTTTGAATTCAACGTCACGCCAGTGCGCAACCCGATGTATGTATTGCTGTCGGATGGTTCGATCCGCAACACCTACGAGGTGCGCCTGCGCAACATGCAGCCCAAGGCAACGACGCTGGAAATCACCATGACCGGCGGCGAAGAACACGATTTCGCCGAACACCCGGAAGATGTGGAACTGGTGCTGGAAGGGCAGGAGACGAATGTGGTAACAGTGGCACCAGATGAAACGCTGACCCAGCGTATTTATGTCACCGCGCCGCGTGGTTCGGACCTTGCTGACGAGCGGCGCACCGATGTTCGGTTCTGGCTGCGCGATGTTGACGGCACCGACCGGATTAGCGTCGACAGTGTGTTCAACGGAAAGGACAACTGACCATGGCTGCCCCTCTGACCGGCCGCAAGGTGGCGATCATCACGGTTTCCGCGTTCAGCGTGATTATCGCCGTCAACCTGTTCATGGCCTATAAAGCCATCGGTACCTTTCCGGGGCTTGAGGTGGCAAACTCTTACGTTGCTTCGCAAACCTTTGACGCAGACCGGATAGCGCAAGAGGCGCTGGGCTGGAAAGTGGACCCGGTTTACGCGGGCGGCATACTTAGCATTGCAATCCGCGATACTGCGGGCTTGCCTGCTAGGGTCGCTGACCTCAGCGTGCTGGTCGGTCGCCCGACCTCGGTGCGCGACGATCAGGTCCTGCGTTTCGAGATGGTGGACGGTGTTTATACGGCACCAGTCGCGCTTGGCCCAGGAAACTGGTTATTGCAGGTTGAGGCACATGCCACCGACGGCACGCTGTTCCGCCAGCGTCTCGATTTCGTGGTGCAGGGGTAGCGCAATGAGCGCGATCGTCGAGCAGGAAGACATGCGCATGCAGGCTTCGGCATGCCCGGCCTGCATCGCGGGGCCTTCGGCCGAACGGCTGGCGGCCGCTGCCGCGCCGCGCGACGCGCGCCTGATGCTATCGCTTCCAACAGCCCATTGCGCCGTGTGCATCACGGATGTGGAGCGTGAATTGGCGCGCCAGCCGGGGGTGCGCTCGGCGCGGGTGAACCTGACCCTGAAGCGGGTTTCAGTTGACGCCGACCCCGGAGTAGAGGCCGCCGATCTGGTCGAGCGACTGGCGCAGATCGGCTATGAGGCACACGAGCTTGACCCCGATGTGCTGAGCGCCACCGAAGCCGACAAACGTGGTCGCGATATTCTGATGCGCATCGGCGTTTCCGGCTTTGCCATGATGAACATCATGCTGCTGTCTGTCGCCGTCTGGTCGGGTGCCCAGGACGCCACGCGCGATCTTTTCCACTGGATTTCTGCAGCTATTGCGCTGCCGACCGTGGCTTTTGCGGGCAAGCCGTTCTTTGTCAGCGCCTGGGGCAGCCTGAGGGGCGGGCGGCTTGGCATGGACGTGCCGATTTCGCTTGCGATCATCCTCGCCTCGTTGATCTCGGTCTATGAAACCGCACATTCCGGCCGCCACGCCTATTTTGACGCGGCGGTGATGCTGACGTTCTTTCTGCTGATCGGCCGCTACCTCGACTATCGCACCCGCGCAGTAGCGCGTTCGGCGGCAGAGGAGTTGGCCGCGCTGGAGGTGCCGCGCGCGCAGCTGCTGAGTGATGGCGTCGAAGTCACCGTGCCAATCGGTACTCTGGTGCCGGGCGATCTGATCCGCATACGCCCCGGCGCGCGCGTGCCCGCTGACGGAGAGGTAGTCGCAGGCAACTCCGAGACAGATCGCTCGCTTCTGACTGGAGAGAGCCTGCCGGTCTGGGCCGGGCCGGGGGCTGTGCTGAGCACCGGCGAGGTAAACCTGACCGGGCCTTTGACGCTGCGGGTGGCGGCGGCGGGGCGGGCAAGCTCGCTGCACCGGATGGCCGATCTGGTGGCGGCTGCGGAAAGCGCCAAGAACCGCTATACTTCGCTGGCAGAGCGGGCGGCGGCGGCCTATGCGCCGCTGGTGCATGTGGCTGCTTTCGCGGCATTTCTGGGCTGGCTGAAGGTTTCGGGCGGCGATGTGCGGCTGGCGCTGAACATTGCGGCGTCGGTGTTGATCATCACCTGCCCCTGCGCGCTGGGTCTTGCGGTGCCGGCGGTGGTCACATCGGCGTCGGGCAAGTTGTTCCGCAAGGGTATGCTGATCAAGGATGGCACCGCGCTGGAACGTTTGGCCGAGGTTGATACGGTGCTGTTTGACAAGACCGGCACATTGACCATGGGCGCACCAGAGCCGCAGAACCTTACCGATTTGGCGCAGGATGATCTGGCGGTGGCGGCCGCCCTTGCCGAGGCTTCGGCGCACCCGTTGGCGCTGGCGCTGGCCGAGGCGACACGCGCGATGGGGGTGCAAGCCGCCACGGTTGGCGGCCTGCGCGAAGTACCGGGGTTTGGCATAGAAGGCGAATGGCAAGGACAGCGCGTGCGGCTTGGCCGTGCCGACTGGGTTGGTGCACACCCCGGCGAAGTGACTGCCACGCATCTGCAAATTGGCGATCGCGCGCCACTTACCATCGGGTTTGCCGACCGCCTGCGTCCGGGTGCCGAAGCGGCGGTGGCAGGGTTTCTGGCGGCAGGCAAAGAGGTGCATCTGGTTTCGGGCGACACGTCGGGCGCGGTCTTGGCGCTGGCCACGCGGCTTGGCATTACCCATTGGCACGCTGGCGCATTACCAGCACAAAAAGCCGCGCTGGTAGCAAAACTTGCTGCAGGCGGAGCGCATGTGTTGATGGTGGGTGATGGGTTGAATGATACCGCAGCACTTGCGGGTGCGCATGTGTCAATCTCACCTGCCTCGGCACTTGATGCCGCGCGCACAGCGTCGGACATCGTGCTTTTGGGGGCAGACCTTGCGCCGGTTGCCGACGCAGTGCGCTTGGCCGTTCAGGCGCGCAGGCGGATCAAGCAGAACTTCGCCATTTCGCTGATTTACAACGCGGTGGCTGTGCCAATCGCGCTTTTGGGGTTTGCGACCCCGCTGGCGGCGGCCTTGGCGATGTCGCTTTCCTCGGTTACCGTATCGCTGAATTCGCTCCGGCTGAAGTGAGACCCGATGGATGTGCTCGTCTATCTGATACCGGCTTCCCTGCTGCTTGGCGGGGTCGGGTTGGTGGCTTTTATCTGGACGCTGCGCCACCGCCAGTATGACGATCCAAAGGGCGATGCCGAACGGATACTCAATACCGAATGGGACGATCATCCCAAGCCGTGAGCGTGTCGATCAGGGCGCGATTACGGTGCAATTGCTTTGCCGCGCGGCAAGGCGGCGGCAGGCCATCTCAGCCAGTTCTTGCGACATGCCCACAAAGGTAGCATCGAACCCGCTACTGCGCGAGGCCACCTTGCGCTTGGCGTCGCCCAGGGATTCGGCTTCCATCAACGCAGTTTGCAGCAAGGCCCTTTCGGCCAGATAGCTGGTCGAATATTTGCCCAACGAAATGCCCCAGCTTTCGCCGCCCGAGGTGGACAGGCGCGAGACGACCTCTGGCATTGCTGTAGGGGCGGGGGCGGGGGGCGCAAGTGCTGCCACGATAACGCCTACGGCCAACGGCGACTGAGCAGGTTGCGATGCAACCTGTGCGACAGATAGCGTTGCCGCATCAATGCTCGCGGTCGGCAGCAGCGGGTCGGAAACCAGTAACAGCGTTTCAGGCTGTGCTAGTTCGGTTGCCGCGAAGGAAAACGCGATGGGCGGGACCGCGGGCGCATCGGTAGTGGCGATAATCGCAGTTGGTTCGGTGGGCGCAGATGCCTCTGGCGCGGCTGGTCGGGCTGAGGCGATTTGAACGGCTTCCGGCGCGGGTTCGGCTGCGGGCAAGGGGCTTTGCGGTTCTATTTGCGCCACGGGCGCGGATGACGCGCGGTTTGGCGCAGGAAGCGGGCGCGGCGACTGCTCTAGCAACAGTGGCGAAAGCGGCTCGGGCGCGGCTGTGACAGCGTCTTCGAGCGATGCGATTTGTGTTGCCGCAGCTGCGCTGCTGGCTGTGACTGTCGCTTCACTTGGCGTGGGTGCGGCTGCGGCCAACATCGTTTCGGCAAGCGCCACGATCTCGGCCACTTTGGGTGCTGCAGAAAGTGCGATGGTTTCAGGCTGCGGGGCCTCACTTGACGCAAACCCGCGTTCTTCAGGGTCTGGCGCAATAGGGCGCGCCAGCGGTTCGGGGGTGCTCAAAGGTGCCGCCACAAGGGCCAGCGTTTCCGGCTGCGGCGCTTCACTTTGCGCAAAACTGGAGCCGATGGGGCGGGCGGGCAGTTGTTCCGCTACTGCAACTTCGACAACATCGACTGGCGTGGAGTCTGCGACGGCGGCCGCCACGCCGCTGGCGCGTGGGGTCGGGCGGGGGCTGGTGAGAACTGCGCCAGAAACGCGAACGATTTTGGCACCGGCAGTGCCCTGCGATGCAGGTGCCGATTGCGCCACATAGGCTGGCGGCGTGGGCACGATTTCGCGCACCCGCGAGGGCGCTTTGGTGAAGCCAAGGTTCAGCAACTCGGTCATTTTCGCGTTGCGCTGCGGCGTCGAAGTGCCGCCAAGCACGGTGGCGATGATCCGCTTGCCGCTGCGTTCCGCTGATGCGGTCAGGTTGAAACCAGCCGCCGAGGTGTAGCCGGTCTTGATGCCGTCGGCGCCCTCGTAGCTGTCCAGAAACGCGCGGTTGGTGCTGTTAACAGTTGCGATGCCAGCATCGGCTGAGCGGCGCGAAAACAGGTTGTAATACTCGGGATAGTCGTAAAATAGCCGCCGCCCTAGAATAGATAGATCGCGCGCGGTCGAAAGGTGCCCGCTTTCGGTCAGCCCGTTGGCGTTGCGAAAGGTTGTGTTTTTCATTCCAAGCGCCGCAGCGGTGCGGTTCATCCGCTCGGCGAAGGCAGGCACCGAGCCTGAAACCGCCTCGGCGATCGCGGTTGCGGCGTCATTTGCCGATTTGATTGCCGCGGCACGGATCAGATAGCGCAGCGCGATCTTTTGGCCCGCGCGCAACCCGAGTCGCGAAGGTTGTTCGCCCGCCGCTCTGGCGGAAACCGTAACCATCGTATCAAGACTGATTTCGCCGTGCTCAACCGCCTCAAAGGCAATGTAGAGCGTCATCATTTTGGTCAGCGACGCCGGGTGCAGGCGGGTATCGGCATTGGTGGAATACAGCACCTCGCCGGTGCGCGCATCCATCACCAGCGCCGCATAAGGTGCCGCCGAGGCCAGTGAGGGGGCCAGCATAAGAAATATCGATAAAAGCCCGAAACGGACCCAGTGCGAAAGCCTGGTCACCGGTCTGCCCCTTTTTGCCTCACGCCCCGTGTGCCCGGAGCTTTATTTAATGTGCAACGCTAACATGCGTATGCGCAGCTGAAAACACCAAATATTCAACAGGTTTTGGGCTGTTGTTCGCGTGCATCAGCGGTGGGGCCAGCCCTAGCGGTCGAAGGCCGTTCAGCCACCAGATGTACCATCTTGCGCCTCAAGCCAAGGCGGCAAATCGCCAAGGGTATGGAGTGTCACAAACCTGACCGCGCGATCTGGCGGCTCGGCGGCTTCCAGCTCCCATGTCAGCGGGTGCGGCAACCACGCGGCCCAGCCACCTGCCGTAAGCATCGGCAGCACATCGGATTTCAACGAATTGCCCACCATTAGCCCTTCAGAAGCACCAGAGCCTCGGATCGCGAAGATTCGCGAATAGGTCTCAGTTCGTTTGTCCGAAACGATCTCGACCGCGTCAAAAAGTTCGCCCAAACCCGATTGCGCCAGTTTGCGTTCCTGATCGAGCAGATCGCCTTTGGTAATCAGTACCAAGGTGAAGTGCGCCGCCAGCGCCTCTACGGTTTCGCGCGCGCCGGGCAATAATTCGACCGGATGCGCAAGCATCTCGCGCCCTGCGGCGAGCAGTTCGGCGATGACGGTCGCAGGCACGCGCCCGGCAGTGACCTCGATTGCGGTTTCTATCATCGAAAGCGTGAAGCCTTTGACGCCAAAGCCGTAATGCCCAAGGTTGCGGCGCTCTGCGGCAAGCAGCCGCTCGGCCAGATGCACCGGTTCGGCGTAATCGGCCAACAGGTCGGCAAACCGCGCCTGTGTCAGTTGAAAGAAGCGCTCGTTATGCCAAAGCGTATCGTCGGCGTCAAAACCGATGGTGGTGATGTGGCGCATGTGCCCCCCTTTGACGTCGAGCATGGCGCGCCGCGCAGGCGTTCGCAATGGCAGGGGTTTTCAGCGCGACCAATCGGCCTATATTGCGCCTGTCCACTACCGTCCCGAATCCGCAGGAAGAGCGATTGCCAAGACGCCCCGACCAGTTGGCCGACCGCGAGGATGACCCCGGCACCCATATCGGGCTGGCAACCAAGACCCATACCAAAACGCAGCGCCCGCCGATGTACAAGGTGATGCTTTTGAACGACGATTACACGCCAATGGAATTTGTCGTGCATATCCTCGAGCGGTTCTTCGGGCTTGGCCACGCCGCCGCTTTTGAGATCATGCTGACGGTGCACAAGAAGGGCTTGGCAGTGGTCGGCGTATTCAGTTTCGAGATTGCTGAAACGAAAGTGGCGCAGGTGATGGATTTTGCGCGCCGCCACCAGCACCCGCTGCAATGCACGATGGAAAAGGAATAGGGCCACATGGCTGACCGGCGGATTTCACTGGCGCTTGCCGCGCCAGGTGCCTTGCCGCCCGACGGGCGCATTTTGCTACTGCGCCCGCGCGCAGAGCACGACTTGCACGGGTTGCCAAAAGAACGGCTGCACCTTGTGCAAGGGTTCCGCCCTGATTTTGATGCGTTGCAGGCCCAATGTTTTGCGGTTTCGCCAGAACCCGAGGGGGATTACGGCGCAGCATTCGTATTTGTGCCGCGCGCACGCGCCGAGGCCGAAGCGTTGTTGGCAGAGGCGGCAATGCGCACGGTCCCGGGTGGGTCGATCTGGGTCGATGGTGCCAAGACCGACGGCATCGACGGTATCTTGAAGGCGGTGCGCGCGCGCCTGCCGGTGGACGAACCAATTTCAAAGGCGCACGGCAAGATCTTTCGTTTCACCGCGCCGGGGCCTGCGGCGCTGGCAGACTGGGCGGGGCAGATCTACACCCCGGCACCGGGTTTTCAGACTGTGCCAGGGGTATTTTCCGCCGAGGCTGTTGATCGTGGCTCGGCGCTTCTGGGCGCGGCTTTACCTGCGCGGATGCCTGCGCGGGTGGCTGACCTTGGCGCGGGCTGGGGCTGGCTTTCGGCGCAGGTGTTGGCGCGAGAGGGTGTCGAGGAATGCCACCTGATCGAGGCGGAATACGCCGCACTCGCTTGTGCACGCGCGAATATCACCGATCCAAGGGCACGTTTTCACTGGGCGGATGCGCGCAATTATCGCCCCGAGGCGCGGTTTGGTGCGGTGGTGATGAACCCGCCATTCCACACCGCGCGCAGCGCTGACCCTGCACTTGGACTCGCCTTTATAACGGCGGCGCAGGCGATGCTTTCGCTTTCGGGCACGCTTTACATGGTGGCCAACCGCCACTTGCCCTATGTCGCACATCTCAAGACGCTGTTTCGCGAAGTGGATGAGTTGGGCGATGATCCGGGTTACCGGCTGATCCGGGCGCAACGCCCTCTAGCCGCGAGCGCGAAGCGCGCTACCCCGCCGTCTCGCGCTGCGCGCTGAGATCGGCTAACCTCGCTACGCAGAATCATACCAGAGGCCGCAATGTCGAACTCCATCACGGGCAAGACCGCTATCGTCACCGGCGCCGCAAACGGCGTGGGCCTTGCCATTGCGCGGCATTTTCTGGAGGCAGGGGCCAATGTGATGTTCGTCGATATCGACGAAGCGCGGCTTATCTCAGAAGTTGGCGAGCAAACCGATGGGCCCGCGCGTTTTTTTGCGGGTGATCTTTGCCAAAAGCTGACACTTGCCAATCTGCTTTCGGCCACGGTCGATGCCTTTGAGCGGATTGATATTCTTGTGAACGCCGCACGGGTAATCGAAACCGGCGATCCGCTTTGCTCTGATGGAGCGCTGCTTGAAAAGATGCTTCATCACAACCTGATGGCGGGCCTGCGGTTGAGTCAGTTGACCGCCAAGCGGATGTTGGCGCAGGCAGAAAAAGAAGGTCGGCAGGCAGAGCCGGTCGGCAGCATCATCAACATCTCGACCCTGGCACCGGGGCGTGCGCATCCTGAATTGCTGGCCTATTCGATTTCCTGCGCGGCGGTCGAACAAGCGACACGCTCTTTGGCGCTGGCGTTGGCACCGAAGGGAATCCGCGTGAATTGCGTTTCCTTTGGTTCGCTGATGAGCGCGAGTTTGCACAGCGCACTCAAGACACATAGCGACTGGCGCGCAGAAATCACCCAAGGCACACCGATGGGGCGCATTGCGGCCGCGAGCGAGTTAGCCGAAGCGGTGCAGTTTCTGGCCTCGGACGCCGCCAGTTTCATGACCGGGCAGGTGCTGACCGTCGATGGTGGGCGCAGCTTGGGCGATCCGGTCACGGTGCCTGCGTTTTAAAAGGTTACTCGGGATAGAGCACGCGGCACTGGGCAATCTCGGCCTCGGCCTTGCGCTGCAATTGGGTGCGCCGCGCGATCAGTCCATCACGTTTGCGCGCCTCTGCCACCGGGTCGATCGCGACGCGGCGTTGCAATGTCACCGTGAATGGTTCGAAGCAGAGGCTTTCGCGCGTTTGCGGGGGTGGCGGTGGCGGGCCGCCTGGCGGCCCCGGCGGCGGCGGTGGCACGGGGACAGCGCAGCGCACCCAATGCATCTGGGTGTCTTGATACTCTTCCCAGGCATACCCGCGCGCCAGATTGCCCTCGACCTCGGCTAGCAGATTCTCGACAGCGCTCAATTCCTGCGTTGCGCGCCAGATGCACTGTTCCTGCGGGGTGCCGCAGGCAAGCAGGCTTAGCACAAGGGCGAAAGGCAGCAGGCGAAAGGCACGGTGCATGGCCAACTCCTAATTATTTTCAAAGATCATCGCGCCGCTTTCGGCTTTTGGCAATTCACGAAGCGTCTGTGCCTTGCTAGAAGACGCACTTGGGGAAAAGGCGAGGGCTGGCCATGGAACGCGAGTTTGAAAGCGAGAAAGCGGCGGCATCCGCATGGTTTAGCACCCTGCGCGACCGTATCGTGGCAGCGTTCGAGGCACTCGAGGCCGAGGGCGCAGACCTTACGCCGTCTCGCTTTGAGCTGACCGAGACGCGCCGTACCGCGCCGGATGGCAGCTCGTCCGGTGGTGGGCTGATGAGCGTGCTGCGCGGTGGGCGGGTGTTTGAGAAGGTCGGGGTCAATGTCTCGACCGTCTGGGGGAAACTGGGGGGGCGCGCGGTTGCGGCGATGACGGCGCGCGGCGTGCCGGGCATGGATAGTGACCCTCGCTTCTGGGCCTCGGGCATTAGCCTTGTCGCCCATATGCAAAACCCACATGTGCCTGCGGTGCATATGAACACGCGGATGTTCTGGACGCCGGGGGCAAGTTGGTTCGGCGGTGGTGCCGACCTCAACCCTTGCATCGAATACCCCGAGGATACGGCACATTTTCACCGCCAGTTGCGCGCTGCCTGCGCGCCACATTCGCCAGACTATTACGCGCGTTTCAAAGTCTGGGCCGATGAGTATTTCTTTGTGCCGCACCGTGGCCGGGCGCGGGGCGTTGGCGGTATTTTCTACGACGATCTGGCAAGTGGCGATTGGTCTGCCGATTTCGCCTTTACGCGCGCGGTGGGCGAGGCGTTTCTGCCCGCCTATCTGCCACTGGTTCAGCGCCGCCGCGACCTACAATGGGGCGAGAGCGAAAAGGATACCCAACTGATCCATCGCGGCCTTTATGCCGAATACAACCTTGTCTACGACCGCGGCACGAAATTCGGGCTGGAATCCGGGCATGATGCGAACGCAGTGCTGATGAGCCTGCCGCCTATGGCCAAATGGGTGTAAGCTAAGCGCAGCCAATATCTGTGGCCTTTGCAGCCGGGCGCTGGTGCGCATGCGTCGCCTAAAAATCGTGGTGATGGTGCAATGCTGGCACGCGGGCGTGATGCAATGAGGCTATACAGTGGGTACGATTCCCGGTATTGGCCTCGTTTTGCGCCCGTGCGCCTTAAGCCGAAAGTGACCAGATGAC
Organism: Rhodobacteraceae bacterium UBA6213; assembly: GCA_002421605.1. Taxonomy (GTDB): domain Bacteria; phylum Pseudomonadota; class Alphaproteobacteria; order Rhodobacterales; family Rhodobacteraceae; genus UBA6213. The sequence goes on from DISJ01000016.1 coordinate 80,442, forward strand.
CGAGTTCGAGGGCGTCCACCCCAGCCTAGTACGTAGCCTTTCGGCCAAGGGGTATGCGGCGCTCACACCGGTACAACTTGCCGTGCTGGCACCAGACGCGGTGGCAGCCGACTTGTTGGTTTCCGCGCAGACCGGATCCGGCAAGACTGTTGCGTTCGGCTTGACCATGGCAGCGCAGATACTTGGCGATGACGCGCGGCTCGGCCCCGCCGACATTCCGCGCGCGCTGATCATTGCACCGACGCGCGAGCTGGCGATGCAGGTGAAGCGCGAGTTCGAATGGCTTTATGCCTCGACCGGCGCGGTGATTGCGGCATGTGTGGGTGGCATGGATGTGCGCGCAGAACGGCGCGCGCTGGAACGCGGCGCGCATATCGTGGTGGGCACGCCGGGGCGCATTTGCGACCATATGCGGCGCGGCGCGCTTGATCTGTCGGCTTTGGCCGTGGCCGTGCTTGACGAGGCCGACGAAATGCTTGACCTCGGCTTTCGCGAAGATCTGGAGTTCATTCTCAAGGCCGCCCCGCCCGAGCGGCGCACACTGATGTTTTCGGCAACCGTCTCTCGCGATATTGCGGCCTTGGCGAAGGGCTATCAGCGCGATGCAAAGCGGGTTTCGACCGTGGCAGAGCGCGAGCAGCATCACGATATCGAATACCGCGCGCTACTGGTCGATCCGGGCGACCGCGAGAATGCCATTGTCAACGTGCTGCGCTATTATGAGGCGCAACGGGCGCTGGTGTTTTGTTCAACTCGCGCGATGGTCACGCATTTGGCCGGCCGATTTTTGAACCGCGGCTTTCAGGTGGTGGCGCTTTCCGGTGAGTTGAGCCAGGCAGAGCGCAGCCACGCCTTGCAAGCGATGCGCGATGGGCGTGCGCGTGTTTGCGTAGCAACCGACGTTGCGGCGCGCGGCATTGATCTGCCGGGGTTGGAGTTGGTGGTTCACGCCGATCTGCCGATGAACCGCGAAGGGCTTCTGCACCGTTCGGGGCGCACCGGGCGGGCCGGGGCCAAGGGTGTTGCTGCGCTGATCGTGCCGTTTTCGGCGCGCCGCAAGGCAGAACGGCTGTTGGCTTCAGCCAATGTCGCGCCGGTCTGGGCCTCGGCGCCAAGTGCTGAAGAAGTGAGCGCGCGCGATGTCGAACGGCTGCTATCGGAACCGCTGCTGACGACACCCGCAACGGGCGACGAAGCGCCGCTGGTGGCGCGCCTGATGCAGACCTATGACGCAGAAGCGCTGGCGGTAGCAGTGGTGCGCCAATACATGGCGCAGCGTTCTGCCCCCGAAGATCTGGCCGCAGTCAGCCCCGACGGGGCAAAGCCGCGCGCGCGGGTGGAGTTTGAGGAAAGTCAGTGGTTCAGCCTGACGATCGGGCAGGAACGGCGCGCCGATCCGCGCTGGCTGTTGCCGATGCTTTGCCGCGCGGGTGACCTTTCGCGCCGCGACATTGGCGCGATCCGGGTGCAGGAAACGCGCACCCTCGTGCAAATCCATGCAGATGCCGGGCCGCGCTTTATCGCGGCACTGGGTGCGGGGATGCAGCTTGAGGACGGGATTGCGGTTTCAAAGCTCGACCAAGCGCCGGTCGGGACAGAATCGCATTCTGCACCAAGGGTGAGCGAGGGCCGCGGGCCAGTCCCGGCCGCGCCGCGTAGCTACGGTGCGAAAAAAACCTTTTCCGAACCTGCCCAAGAGCGCAAACCCTACGAAAAGCCTGCTCGGGCAAAGCCCTTTGGTGAAAAGCCCTATGGCGGCAAATCGGCACCCGAAACTATGCGCCCTGCGGCACGCGAGGCTGTAGAAGTACCCCGGCCGGTAGAAAAACCTTCCGCGCCCGCCGTGCCTGCAACGGATGCCCCGGCGAAAAAAATGCACCGCAAGGGTGCTGCGGCCTATGACCCGCTGAATGCCCCTTCGCGCCCGGTCAAGTTGCGCGCGCGCGACGCGGGCGAGGGCGACGCCTCGGTCAAGGAGCGTGGCGCTGGCTGGGCCAAGCCCAAGCCGAAAGCCAAAGCTGCAGGCAAGCCGGGTGCCAAGTTTGGCAAACCCGGCAAACCCAAGAATTAGCGCGCGGCGCGCACCGTTTCGACCATCAGCGCGACATTGTCGGGGTCGGCATCAGGCGTGATGCCATGCCCAAGGTTGAAAATATGCGGGCCTTGGCTAAACGCCTGCACGATACGGCGGGTTTCATCCACCAGCCCCTGACCGCCCGTAACCATGTGTCGCGGGTCGAGGTTGCCTTGCACGCAGCCATCCTTTTGCACATTGCCCGCTGCCCATTCCGCCGAAACAGAATTGTCGATCGCCACGCAATCGGCGCCGGTGGCACGCGCAAAGCCCACATAGCGCTGCCCCGCCTCGCGCGGAAAGGCGATCACCGGCAGGCCGGGGTGGCGCGCTTTCAGCACCGAAATGATGCGCGCGGTCGGGGCAAGGGCGAAATCGTCGAAATCGCGGCCTTTCAGGCTACCGGCCCAGCTATCAAACAGCTTTACCACCTCGGCCCCTGCACTGACTTGTGCCGACAGATATTCCACCGTCGCCTCGGTCAGCAGGTCAATCAGCGCGGCAAACGTGGCGCGGTCGGTGGCCTTCAGCGCGTGCGCGGGGCCTTGGTCGGGCGTGCCGCGTCCGGCGATCATGTAGCTGGCCACGGTCCAAGGCGCCCCGGCAAAGCCTATCAGCGTGGTTTCGCGCGGCAATTCGCGGGTCAAGATGCGCAGCGTTTCATAGACGGGGGCGAGATGGGTGTGGATGTCATCCTTGCCCTTCAGCGCGCGCAGCCCTTCGGGCCCGGTAATGGTTGAAAGCCGCGGGCCTTCGCCCGTTTCGAACCACAGATCGGCACCAAGTGCTTGCGGTAGCAAAAGAATATCCGCGAACAGAATGGCCGCATCAAAGCCGAAGCGCCGGATCGGTTGTAGCGTCACCTCGGCGGCAAGTTCGGGTGCGTAGCATAGCGACAGAAAATCACCCGCTTTCGCCCTAGTGGCACGGTATTCGGGCAAATAACGCCCGGCTTGCCGCATCATCCAGATCGGCGGCGACGGTAGGGTTTCGCCCGCAAGGGCGCGCAACATCAGCTTTTTGGTCATTTGGCACTCCGTTTGTCCCTTCATCGCGGGCGAGCGGGGGATGTCAAGCACCCAGCGGCTTGCGCGGCGCATTTGGCGCGGTTAATGGGGGGCATGGATTTGCCAACGCCCCAAAACCCGCTGAAGATCGGCACCCGCGGCAGCCTGCTGGCGCTGGCGCAGACGCATGAAACGCGCGATCGCCTGATGGCGGCGCATGGTCTGCCCGAAAATGCCTTCAAGATAGTTGTAATCAAGACCACCGGCGACAAGGTTCTTGATCGCCCGCTGAAGGAAATCGGCGGCAAGGGGCTGTTTACCCGCGAGATCGAGGACGCCTTGCTCGAAGGCGGCATCGACATTGCCGTACACTCGATGAAAGACATGCCGACGCTGCAACCTGACGAGCTGCAGCTGAACTGCTATCTGCCACGCGAAGACGTGCGCGACGCCTTCGTCTCGCTCCACCACGAGCGGCTGGCCGATCTGCCAGAGGGGGCGGTGGTTGGCTCCTCCAGCCTCCGGCGGCGGGCGCAATTGGCCAACCGTCGGCCCGATCTGAAGCTGGTCGAGTTTCGCGGTAATGTGCAGACGAGGTTGAAAAAGCTGCAAGACGGCGTGGCCGAGGCTACCTTTCTGGCGATGGCGGGGCTGAATCGATTGGGGCAAGCGCACGTGGCGCGCGGCCCGATCGAGGTGGGCGACATGCTGCCCGCCGTGGCGCAGGGCTGCATCGGCATTGAACGGCGCATGAAGGATGCGCGTGCAGAGCTGCTTTTAGCCGCGATCCACCACGTGCCCACCGGCCTGCGGCTAGCGGCCGAGCGCGCCTATCTGACAACGCTTGATGGGTCTTGCGAAACGCCGATCGCGGGGCTCGCGATACTCGAAGGCGACACGCTCTGGCTGCGCGGCGAGATTTTGCGCCCCGATGGGTCCGAAGCAATCGCCGCCGAAGTTCGCGGCCCGGCTAGTGATGGCGCGACCTTGGGCGACGGTCTTGCGCGACAGTTGCTGGGCATGGCGCCAAAGGACTTTTTCGACTGGCGCTAGTCGTGCGCCGTGCCTTGGGTCAAATCAGTGCGGCAGCGCCAAGCGCGCCGCGATCGAGCAGCCACAAGAGCATGATGCCGCCAATCGCCAGCACCGCGCCCAGCATCGCCACCAGCGCGTAGCCCCCAATCCTAAGGCCAAGCGCAAAGGCAGACGCCGCCAGTATCGCCATTAGCCAGCGGCTTGCGCGCTGGTCCGCCAGAATACCCATGCCTACTGCGCTCGCGATCGCCACAATCGATGCAGCCACCAGTACCAGCGCATAGCCCGCATCGCCCAAACCGAATGCGTTGACCGCGAGGGTTGGGACATAGTGCATGACCGAGGCGTTGAACGCGCCGTAAAGCATCATCAGCACCGCCGCGAGTTGCAGCGCCGGGTCAGCCAGAAACGGGCGGAACAGCTCCAGACTGCACACGATCAGGGCAGAACCTTTCCGGGGTTGAGAATGCCCGCAGGGTCGAGTGCCGCCTTGATCGCGCGCATCGTGGCAAGCGCCACTGGGTCCTTGTGCGCGGCCATGGTGGCGCGTTTGGACAGGCCCACTCCATGTTCGGCCGAAAATGTGCCGCCCATGCCCACCGCCTCTTCTGCCACCGCCGCGCGGATCGCCTCAGAAAGCGCGGCCTCGTCGCGCGTCGGGTAAGCGGTATAGTGGATGTTGCCATCGCCCAGATGCGCCACCACCATTTCTTCTGCCCCCGCATCAAGCGCGGCAAGCCGCGCAGCCATGCGGGGCAAAAACCCGGCAACCTGGTCAAGTGGCAGCGCGATATCGGTATCGACCAATGGCGCGCGATTCAGCGTGATCTCGGCCGCCGCCTCGCGCATTGACCAAAGCTTGCGCCGCTGTGCGTGGCTCACGGCCAAGACCGCCTCGCGCACAGTGCCCGCCTCGAAGGCCTCGGCAAAAAGCGCCTGCACCGCCTGTGCCAGTGCCGGCTCGCCAAGGGGCGAGGCCGCGGCATCGTCGGGTCGGGTGCTGGCAACTTCGAAAAGGATATTTGTGGCGCAAGGTGCGAACGGGCAAGCAAGCTCGGGACGGCACGCAGCCAGCCGCACCATATAGCCCTGCGGCATATACTCATAGGCCTCGACTGCGCCGCCTGTCGTCTCTTGCAGCCGGTGCAACAGGGCAAGCGCGTCGGGCAGGTTATCCATCCCCAGCAGCCCCGTCACATGCACGCGCGGTGCTGGCGCTAGGCGCAGCACCGCAGCGGTAATGATGCCCAGCGTGCCTTCGGCGCCGATAAAAAGATCGCGCAAATCATAGCCGGTGTTGTCTTTGTAAAGCGCGCTCATGGTGTTCAACACGCGCCCATCCGCCAGCACCACTTCAAGCCCAAGGCAGAGCGCGCGGGCATTGCCGTGGCGCAACACATTCGAGCCACCCGCGTTGGTCGAAAGAAACCCGCCCACCTGCGCCGAACCACGTGCCCCGAAGGTCAACCCAAAGGTGAGCCCCGCGCCCGCCGCCGCCTCGTGCAGCCGGTCAAGCACGACGCCTGCCTCCGCCACCAGCGTACGCGTTGCGGCATTGACCTCGCGAATGCGGTTCAGCCTTTCAAGTGAAAGCATCAGAGCGTTTTGGGCAAATGTGCCGCCGTTCAGCCCGGTATTGCCACCGACCGGCACCACCGCCACCCCTGCTGCTGAGGCCAGTCGCAGAACAGCGGCCACTTCGCCCGTATTCGCAGGCCGCAACACGGCGCGTGGCTGCCAATGATACTTGCCCGTCCACTCGCGCCCGAAACCTTCTGCATCAGTCCCGGTCAGCACATTGGTCGCGCCCAATATCGTCGTCAGTTCGGCCAAAAGGTTCATCGGCGCTCTCCGTGATCGGCTGCATATTCCATGTCCACACACCGGCCTGCGCCAGTGCCAATCGGCAGTGCCGCGGCGGGCGTGCTTGCCTCCGGCGGGGATACTTCTATCTGAAGCAGATCCCAATGCTTCAGTCAAAATATCCCCCGCGGAGCGCTAAGCGGCTTGCCTATGTCGCATGCGGGCTGGCGGCGCGCGCGAGGCTTTGGCAGGATCGGCGAAAAGGGAGGTTTACATGGCACCTGATCCGCTGCTGACGCCATTTCAGTTGAAGCATATCGCGCTGAAGAACCGGATCATGTCGACTGCGCACGAGCCGGCCTATTCCGAAGGCGGGATGCCGAAGGAACGCTACCGCCTTTATCACCGCGAAAAGGCACGGGGCGGCATGGCGCTGACGATGACTGCGGGTTCGGCGGTTGTATCGGCCGACAGTCCACAGGCGTTTGGCAATTTGCACGCCTATGACGATGCGATTGTACCCTGGTTGAAGGTGCTGGTCGAAGATTGTCACGAGCATGACTGTAAGGTGATGATCCAGTTAACTCATCTTGGCCGACGCACTGGTTGGAACAAGGCACATTGGCTGCCAGTGTTGAGCGCCAGCCCGGTGCGCGAGGCGGCGCACCGGACATTTCCAAAGGAAGCTGAGGATTGGGATATCGAACGTATCGTCGCCGACTATGCGACGGCGGCACAGCGGATGCAGGCGGCGGGGCTCGACGGGATCGAGTTAGAGGCCTACGGCCATCTGATGGACAGCTTCTGGTCGCCCGCCACCAATCGGCGTAGCGATATCTGGGGTGGCTGTCTTGATAACCGCCTTCGTTTTACGTGGATGGTGCTCGATGCGGTGCGCGATGCGGTGGGGCCAGAGCTCATCGTTGGGCTGCGGTTGGTTGCGGATGAGGCGACGGAGCATGGGTTGGGCCGCGAAGAGGGGGTCGAGATTGCGCGGCGACTGGCAGCTTCTGGCAAAGTTGATTTTCTCAACGTGATCCGTGGGCATATCGACACCGACGCGGCGCTGACCAGAGTGATACCGATTCAAGGCATGGCTTCGGCACCGCATCTCGACTTTGCGGGCGAGGTAAAGGATGCCACCGGCTTAGCGATGTTTCATGCCGCGCGTATTCCCGATGTGGCGACCGCACGGCACGCGATTGCCGGCGGCAAGCTTGACATGGTGGGCATGACGCGGGCGCATATTGCCGACCCATATATTACGACCAAGGTCGTGGCTGGGCAGGAGGCGTATATTCGCCCTTGCGTTGGTGCCACCTATTGCCTCGATCGCATTTACGAAGGTGGCGGGGCGCTTTGCATTCACAATGCAGCAACTGGCCGCGAGGCAGAGATGCCGCATCTGATACCGCGCGCCGAGGTTTCGCGCCGGGTGGTTGTGGTCGGGGCGGGTCCTGCGGGGCTTGAGGCGGCGCGGGTGGCGGGAGAGCGTGGGCATCGGGTGGTGGTGCTTGAAGCCGCGGCGCGCCCCGGTGGGCAGGTGGGCCTGATTACGCTGCACCCGAGGCGGCGTGAAATGGTCGGAATTGTTGACTGGCGGTTGGCGGAAATCGACCGGCTGGGGGTGGAGCTTCGCTGTAATGTCTTGGCTGATGTCGATGACGTGCGCGCATTAGCCCCCGATTTTGTGGTGATCGCCACCGGGGGGCTGCCGCAACAGCCCGAGGCGGCCGTGGGGTTGGCGCGATCGAGCTGGGATGTGATTTCAGGCGAAATTGTGCCGCAAGGCCGCGTGATCGTTTACGAAGATGGTACAGGCCACGCGGGGTTGATGGCCGCTGAAATGGCCGCGCGCGGGGGCGCGGAGGTCGAGTTGGTGACGCCGGAGCGCACCTTGGCGCCCGACGTGGGCGGCATGAACCATGAGCCCTATATGCGCGCCTTTCACGAGCTTGGGGTGCGGGTGACAATCAACACCCGCCTTGCGGGTGCGAGGCGCGCGGAAAACGGGATCGCGGTGCGACTTCAATCAGATTTTGCCCCGGGGTGGAGCGAAGAGCGACAGGTGGCCATGCTGGTGGCCGACCACGGCACAACTGCAAACGACGCGCTTTACCACACGCTCAAGCCAATGAGTCGTAATCTGGGCGCGGTGGATTACGCGGCGCTGATCGGGGCGGGCGAGGTATTTCCGACCCGCTATCCGGGTGGGGCGTTCATGCTATACCGCATTGGCGATGCGGTGGCGGCGCGCAACATCCATGCAGGCATTTACGACGCGCTACGTTTTGGAATCCGCTATTGAGCCTCAGGCGCTGGTGCGGTCGAAGATGACGATCAGAACGAGCGCCACTGCGGCACCGATGTAGAGATAGGCACCGCTGCCAAGGAAATCGACGAAATCAAGAGCGGAAACCTGAAGGCCTAACTGGCGCAGTTCGTCATTGACGTTGAGAGCGGTCCAAGCGGCAACGCCAATCGGCATGGCGCCGGCGATGAGCGCCAGCACGCCCGGGCAGGCGCGCAGCAGCGCGAGCAGCAGCACCAGTGCTGCCAGCGGATAGGAGGCAAAGAAAAGCTGCGCCACAAAATCCATATCGCGCAGACCGTTGAGCCCCACCTCCTGCAAGGTGGCAATCGGCGTGATCTGCATCAGCAGCGGGATGGAGATGAAGGGCAGAAAAAAGCTACCGAGTAGGGCTGCGGTAAGCAGCGCGACGAGCGCGGGTTGGCTGTGGGTGCGCATGCTCGCTCCGCAGAAAATTTCGCACCAGAGTGCGTAGCCGCGATGCGCCTGTCAACGCTGGTGATGGGCTGCTGTAGCCTGTCGCCTTAGCGGACACCTCAGCGCGGTGGCACTTGTGTTAGCAGCTCAAGCACCTTGGGCCCAAGTTCTGCCACCACCATCTGCACGCCTTCTGGCGCTGGGTGGATACCGTCGCTCTGCATCAACGCGCGTGTGCTGCGTTCCTGCACGCTCAGCGCCATGATCGGAGCGAGCAGGTTTTCGAGCAAAAGCGCGCCATGTGCGGCGGCGAGTTCAGGAAAGATGGCATCGAACGCGGATTGGTATTCGGCGCCATAATTGGGTGGCGCGGGCAGACCCACCAGCAGCACAGGCAAATTGAGCGTGTTGGCCTCGGTGAGAATCGCGTCAAGGTTGGCGCGCGAAATCTCGGGCGACAGACCACGCAGCAGGTCATTGCCGCCCAATGCGACGATCAGCGCATCGGCCCCGCCCGCCAGTGACCATTCAAGGCGGGCGCGCCCACCCGCGGTCGTATCACCCGAAACACCGGCGTTCTGTACAACCACATCTGCCCCCGCGGCGATGAGCCATGCCTGCAATTGCGGCACCAGCCCATCTTCGGTGGCCAGCCCATAGCCTTGGGTCAGGCTGTCGCCAAGTGCCACGATTTGCAGCGGCGCGGCAAATACCGGAGTTGCCAGCAAGAATGTGACTACTGCAAGGTTGCGCAGGTGCCGTACCGCGCCATATGCCTTGCAGGCAATTAAAGTAAGGGCATTGGTGATGGAGACGGTTCTGAGCTTGCGCGACGCGCGACTGACGTTGGCGGGCAATGCCGGGCCGATCGAAATACTTCGTGGCATCAGCCTTGATATCGCGCGGGGCGAAAGCATCGGGCTGGTCGGGCCTTCGGGATCTGGCAAGTCGTCGCTCCTCATGCTCATGGGCGGGTTGGAGCGCGCAAGCTCCGGCACGGTTACGGCCTTGGGCCAGGATCTGGGCGCCATGAACGAAGACGCACTGGCCCGCTTCCGCCGTGACAATATGGGGATCGTTTTCCAAAGCTTCCACCTTATTCCAACAATGACGGCGCTTGAAAACGTTGCGTTACCACTGGAACTTGCCGGGGTGGGCGATGCTTTTGCGCGAGCGGGCGAGGAACTGGAGGCGGTTGGCCTTGCTGCGCGTGGTGGGCACTATCCGGCAGAGCTTTCGGGTGGTGAGCAACAGCGGGTGGCACTGGCGCGGGCCGCAGCGCCGCGCCCAAAGCTGTTTTTGGCCGATGAGCCGACAGGTAATCTGGATGCAACCAACGGTGCCGCGATTATGGATTTGCTGTTCGGGTTGCGTGACCGGCATGGGGCAACGCTGGTTCTGGTTACCCACGCGCCAGAGCTGGCCTCACGCTGCGACCGGATCGTGCATTTGTCTGACGGGCGGGTGACGCCATGAGGCTATCGCTGCGGATCGCGCAGCGCGAACTGCGCGGCGGCATCGCCGGGTTTCGCGTGTTTCTACTGTGCTTGATCCTTGGGGTGGCGGCCATCGCGGCGGTCGGCACCGTGCGCGCGGCGATTCAAGCAGGGCTTGATGCGCAGGGGGCCGAGTTGCTGGGTGGCGATGCACAGCTGGAGTTCAGCTATCGCGCTGCAACCGAGGACGAGCGCGCCTGGATGGCAGAGCGCAGCACCGCACTATCGGAAATTATCGATTTTCGCTCGATGCTGGTGCTGGGCGAGGGTGATACGGCCGAGCGTGGGCTGACAATGGTCAAGGCGGTTGACGGCGCGTATCCGCTGATCGGCGCGGTCGAGCTGGACCCACCGATGCCTTTTACCGAGGCGTTGGCAGGAGTGGATGGGGTGCCGGGGATCGTGGTCGACGGCGTTTTGGCCGACCGCATCGGGCTGAAGGTCGGCGATCAGGTAAAGCTTGGCGTGAACCGCTTTGTGGTGTCTGCGCGGCTGGTGCACGAGCCTGACAGCGCCTCTGGCGGGTTCGGATTTGCGCCCCGCACGATTGTTGCTGCTTCGGAGCTTGTCGGGTCTGGACTGCTTGAGCCGGGGTCGATGTATTCGACCGCTTACCGGCTGATGCTGCCCCAGGGTACAGACCTTGCTGCGCTGCGCACAGAGGCGCGCGCACATTTCGAGGGTGCGGGGATGCGCTGGCAAGACAGCCGCCGCGCCTCGCCGGGGGCAGAGATCTTTGTCGACCGGATTGGGTCGTTTCTGGTGCTGGTAGGGCTTGCCGGGCTTGCCGTGGGCGGGGTGGGCATTTCGGCAGCGGTGCGCGACTGGATGGAGCGCAAGACCGAAACTATCGCTACGTTGAAGGCGCTTGGGGCGAGCGGCGGGCTGATACTGGAAATATTTGCGCTGCAACTGGCCGTGTTGACAGTGCTGGGCATCGGTTTAGGGCTGCTGATCGGTGCGGGCGGTCCGATGCTTGCCGCGCCGCTGATCGCGCGGGTCATGCCGATTCCGGTGGTGTTTGCACTGGCGCCGCGGGCGTTGGCGGAGGCCGCCGTTTACGGCGCGCTGGTGGCGGCGCTGTTTACGCTTTGGCCGTTGGGGCGGATGCGCGCGGTGCAAGCCGCGGCGCTTTTTCGTGACCTTGGGCCGGGGCGGCGGGCGCTGCCTTCACGTGGAGTGATCGGCTTCAGCGCAGCTATTCTGGCGGCGCTGGTGGCGGCGTCGGTCTATTTTGCCGGGGTGCCATCGCTGGCGCTTGGAACGCTGGGCGGAATCGCGGGTGCACTTTTACTGCTGGCAGGGGCGGCGCTGTTGCTGCGCCGCGCGGCGCGGACGGCTGCACGCGGGCGCATGGTGCAGGGTAGGCCGGGTGTGCGGGCGGCTTTGGCCGCAATTGGCGGGCCGCGCAGCGAAGCGGTGGCGGTTGTCATGTCGCTGGGCCTTGGCCTTTCGGTGCTGGCAGCGGTGGGGCAGGTTGACGCGGGCCTGCGCTCTGCGATCCAGAATGATCTGCCCGCGCGCGCGCCTGCTTATTTTGTGATCGATATCCAACCTGACCAGCTAGAGCCGTTCAAAGAGCGGCTCGCGGCTTTTCCCGAGGTGACGCGGGTCGATACCGCGCCGATGCTGCGCGGTGTCATCACCGAAATCAACGGGCGCCCGGCGCGCGATGTGGCGGGCAATCATTGGGTGCTGAGCGGCGATCGGGGCGTAACTTATGCCGACGAAATGCCCGCTGACACTCGAATCGTGGCGGGGCAGTGGTGGGAGGTAGGCTATGACGGGCCGCCGCAAGCCAGCGTTGCCGCAGAGGAAGCGGGCGAATTGGGGCTGGTGCTGGGTGACCATTTGACGGTCAACGTGCTCGGGCGCGATATCGTCGCCGAGATCACCTCGTTCCGCGAGGTCGATTTTTCGACCGCCGGCATCGGTTTTGTGCTGAGCCTGAATGCGGCGGCACTCTCTGGTGCACCGCACAGCAACATTGCCACCATCTACGCCCCGCCCGAGGCTGAGGCGGCAATTTTGCGCGATATCGGCGCAGCCTTCCCCAACATCACTGCAATCCGCATCCGTGATGCGATTGAGCAGGTGACGCGGGCACTGGATGCCATCGCGCAGGCCACTGCCTTGGCGGCGGGCATAACCTTGGCCACTGGTCTGGTGGTGTTGATCGGCGCTGCGGCTGCGGGCGAGCGGGCGCGAGCTTGGGAGGCTGCGATACTGAAGGTGCTGGGGGCGACGCGCGGGCGCATCCTTGCCTCTTTCGCGCTGCGCGCGGCCCTTATGGGCACGGCCGCAGGGCTGTTAGCAATCGGCGTGGGCGCGGCCGCCGGTTGGGCGGTGCTGACGTTGGTGATGAAGGCCGAATACCATTTTGCGTTGGTCCCAGCGTTAGTAATCGTGCTGGGCGGTTTGGCCACGACACTGGGCGCAGGTGCGCTGTTTGCACTGCGGCCACTGGCGGCGCGGCCTGCCGAAGTGTTGCGCGCGCGGGATTGACCCGCGCGCGATAGAACTAAAGTGAAAGGTGACGCACTCGCGCGCCCCATTCGATAGCGGCCGCGTGCAACCGGTCGAGCATTAGCTCATCTCGGATTTCTTCAAGCAGGCGCAACTCGCCCTCGCGGATGGTGCCATCGGCGGCGGCCACGTCGCAAGCAAGTGCATAGGCGGTTTCAAAATATTTCTCGGGCACTGCGTCGCGCACAAGGCCAAACAGCGCATCGAGCCCGTCTTCCTCTTCGAACAGCGCATAGACGGTTTTTGCCACGCGCTGGATGCGGTCGATGTCGTAGGTGGCGAATATCGGCATGTGATTCACCATGCGCTCTATCGCCACCAGTTCGGCAGTGCGAATGCGTTCGTCTGAAACAGAAATGGCGACCATGACGGCCACCAGCGCGTCTTGTGCGGAAAGCGAGGCGAGAACCTGTGGCACGGGAGTATTCCTTTGCATAACCTACCGCAAAATATTGACGATTGCCCCCTCGTTCAATAGGGGATGCGCTGGGCACACGGGGTGCCTGCGATGAGGTGTGCGATGACTAGCCTGCGCGAAGCTGCGATGAACTCCAAAGCCTGGCCTTTCGAGGAAGCGCGTCGCGTGCTGAAACGCTACGAAAAGGCGTCTCCGACAAAAGGCTATGTGCTGTTTGAAACCGGCTACGGGCCAAGTGGGTTGCCCCATATTGGCACCTTTGGCGAAGTCGCGCGCACCACGATGATCCGCCGTGCCTTCGAGATTATCTCGGACATTCCAACGAAGCTCTTGTGCTTTTCGGATGACATGGACGGCATGCGCAAGGTGCCCGAAAACGTGCCAAACCGCGATATGCTGAAAGAACATATGCAAAAACCGCTGACCGCTGTGCCGGACCCGTTCGGCCACTACGCGAGCTTTGGCGACCATAACAACGCGATGCTGCGCCGGTTCCTCGACACGTTCGGGTTTGATTACGAATTCGCCAGCGCGACCGAATACTACAAGAGCGGCAAGATGGACGAGATTTTGCTGCGCGCGGCCGAGCGGTATGACGCGATCATGGAAATCATGCTGGCGTCGTTGCGCGAAGAGCGCCAGCAGACCTATAGCTGTTTTCTGCCGATCAGCCCCAAAACTGGCAAGGTTCTTTATGTACCGCTGACAAATGTAGACGCCAAGGCGGGCACGATTTCTTATGTCGACGAAGATGGCGAAGAGGTGACGGTTTCGCTCACCGGTGGGCGGGTCAAGTTGCAGTGGAAACCCGATTTCGGTGCGCGCTGGGCCGCGCTGGGTGTCGATTTCGAGATGTACGGCAAAGACCATTCCACCAATACGCCGATCTATGACGGTATCTGCAAAGTTCTGGGCGGGCGCGCACCCGAGCACATGACCTATGAATTGTTCCTCGACCAGAACGGCGAGAAGATTTCGAAATCGAAAGGCAATGGCCTGTCGATTGACGAGTGGTTGACCTATGCCTCGACGGAATCGCTGAGCTATTTCATGTATCTCAAACCAAAAACCGCCAAGCGGATGTACTTTGATGTGATCCCGAAGGCAGTGGACGAGTATCACCAGCAGTTGCGTGCCTATGCGACGCAAGATGTGAGCGCACAGTTGAACAACCCGGTTTGGCATATCCACGGCGGTGACGTGCCCGAAAGCCGCATGGTGGTGCCGTTTGCGATGCTGCTGAACCTTGCCAGCGTGTCTGGGGCGAAAGACAAGGACGCGCTTTGGGGCTTTATTCGCCGCTACGCGCCCGACGCGAGCCCCGAGACCAACCCAGATCTTGACCGCGCCGCCGAATTCGCGGTGCGCTATTTCCACGATTTTGTTGCGCCAGCGCGCACCTTCCGGCTGCCGTCAGACAAAGAGCGCGCGGCGCTTCTGGATCTGGCTGCAAGGTTGGCGGCTTGGCAGGGCGGGTTGGATGCCGAGGCGTTGCAGACGATGGCGTTTGCAGTGGGCACCGAGCATGGGTTCGAGCCGCTGCGCGATTGGTTCACTGCGCTTTACGAGGTGCTGCTGGGTGCGAGCCAGGGCCCGCGTTTTGGGGGATTCATCGCGCTTTACGGGGTGCAGGAAACGATTGCGTTGATTGAACGGGCGTTGGACGGAAAGCTGGCCTAGGCCCGCTCAGCCGCGCCAAAGCCGCCACCACCGCCGCCAGCGCGCCACCAAGGGTTTGGCGGGTTCGGCCAGAAACCGCTCTGCCAACGCGAAAATTTCGCGCTCTGCTTCGGCTTGGCGTTTCGCGCAAGTCTTGTCGAAGGCACGTACAGCCTTAGTGCGGGGCCGATCTTGCGCAATCTGTGCGCGCAGTACCGCCAGATCGTGGTGGTCGCCCAGCAGTTCGCCCAATATATCGGCGGCAGCGATATGCGGGGCCATCATTTCGGGCCAGATCGGTTCTAACAGACGTGCGTGATACCAATGTGTCTTGATGCATGCACGCCATCTGTGCAGCGACACATCGTCGTGTTTTTTCCTTAGTTTCTTCAGATGCTTACGGCAGGATGACCAAGTTGTTCGCAGGCCGCATTCAAAGGCGTCGAAGCCTTGGGCATCAAGCTGCCAGTGCCGCGCACGCACCGCAATTTCCTTTAGTGCACAGGCCACGGCGGCAAGATCGGCGGGCAGGTTTGCGAAGGTGGGTGTGGCGGTGATGCTGAAAGCGGGATCGCCGTCCGCAATCCGCGCCGCGATTTCGGCCAACACCTCGGCATCGCGGTGCGGCGCGATCTGTTGCGCCGCATGGTGCAGCGCGGCATCCTCCGCCTTGTACGCGGCGAAATGCGGCGCGACAAGCCGCAGCAGCCCACGTATCATCTTGATATTCTTTCGGATCGCGTGCAGTTGGCCCGGCGCAGGTGCCGCCTGTGCCTGCAAGATTGCTTCGCCTAACAGCGCCGCAGCAATACGGCGGAGTGCATCGCTCGCGGTTCGGTCGTCGGGCGTTAAACTATAGGTCATGCCATATCTTTTCATGCGGGCGCACGCTGCGGTCAACTTTTGTTTAACCCCCACTGCTAGCTCTGGTTGCGCCGGGGCAAAAGGCGCCCGGCAGTCCCCAGCACGAGTATTCCCTTCTGGAGCCTGTCTTTGGTGCGCGCCCGCGCGCCGCGCGCCCCGATGCGGACCCTGCGCCGCTGGGGCGGACCGGAACACCTAAGGGGAAGCTGCATGAACAAGGCGATTACCGACGGGCTGGTGCTGACACCGCCCGCATTCGATCTGGGACTTGGCGTCTGGTCGAGTGAAAATGGCACCGCGGGATCGGCCACCTATCTGGGTGCCGCCAACGCCGCACTGGTTACGGCGGACCAGGACTTTGGCAACTGCCTTGAGTTGGTGAAAACCGCGACCACCCAGAAGCTGCGCTACATGGGCCAAACCCCCATTTTGCCCGGTTGCTATTTGCGCGTGACCGCGCGCGTCAAGGTAATGAGTGGCAATCTGCCCTCGGTGCGCATTGCTGCCTATGCGATGGGGGTGGGCGATGCGCATGTGGCGGGGCTAACGGAGGTTGGTAGCACGGTGGCGCTGACTGCCTACGGTAAAGTGGCCACGGTGCAGGCGATCATCGGCACTGGCGCGCGTGGTGGGGTGGACATGCCTTGGGGCACGGCACCGATTTACGGCCATTTCGGGCTGGATCTGACCGGTTCGAACAACGGCGTGGTGCGCATTGACGATATCGAGATCGAAGATATCACCTCGGCCTTTCTGCGCGACCTTATGGATTGGGTTGATGTGCGCGATTTTGGTGCGGTGGGCGACGGGCTGGCCGACGACCGCGCCGCCTTTGTGGCAGCGGATGCAGCAGCGGCGGGGCGCGAGTTGCTGGTGCCAGCCGGGGTTTACCGGATCGGCTCGAACCTTTCGATCAACACGCCCGCCCGCTTTGTGGGCACCTTAACGATGGCGGCCGATGTGCGGCTGCTGTTGCTTAAGAACTACGATTTCCCCACCTATGCCGACGCTTTTGGCGACGAACATCTTGGCTTCAAAAAGGCGTTGCAGGCGCTGTTCTACTTCAACGATCACAACATTCTCGATCTCAAGGGGCGGCGGGTTGAGGTGAGCGAGCCGATCCAGATCAACGAACTAGCGCCGGGTCTGACGACCTTTTCCAGCCGCCGGGTTATTGCGAACGGTCAGATGAACGCGATTGACGGCCCCGCTTGGGCGCCGAGCGTCGTAAGTTCGATTGCAACCTACGATGTTGCGCAGCCGACCACATTGGTGGCGGTGGCCAACATTGCCAATATCGCGGTGGGCTCGCACGTTACCGGCACTGGCATCGGGCGCGAGGTTTATGTGCGCGCGGTCAATGTGGGTGCGGGCACGCTGACGCTTTCACAGCCGATGTATGGTGGCTCGGGCACGCGCACGCTGACCTTTACGCGCTATAAATACATGCTCGACTTTTCCGGCATGGACAGACTTGACCGCTTTAGCATCTGCGAGGTCGAGTTTCTCTGCAACGGTGTGGCGAGTTTTGCAATGCTGGCGCCCAGCGGCGAAACCTTTCATCTGCGCGATCTTTCGGTGATCCGGCCGAGAGACCGCGGCGTGACCTCAATCGGGCGGGGCTGCCAAGGCATGATGATCGACCGCTGCCAGTTCCTCTCGAACGAGATGGAAGCGCGTGCGCAAGATCGCACGACCGTTGCGCTCAACATCAATGGCAATGATGTAAAGGTGCGTGACAGCCGGTTTGTGCGTTTTGCGCATTTCATGATCGCGCATGGCACCGGGCATTTGATCGTGGGCAATCACTGGTTTCAGGGTGACAACGAAGAAAACGGCGTACGTTTTGGTGGGTTGGTGCTGACACGGCCCAACGTGCAGACTGCGGTTACGGGCAACTACATCGATAACTCGGTGATCGAATGGACCAATGAATACGAGGTGAACCCAGACTACGCCGACCAGTATTCATTCGGCGGGTTGACGATCAGCGGCAATACCTTTGTGTCGATCGACGTGGCGCCGTGGTTCCGCTGGATTTCAGTCAAACCCTACGGCGCGGGGCATTTCATCCAGGGGCTGAACGTTTCGGGCAACGTATTTCGCGCCGTCAGCGGCAATGTCGACCGGATCGAGCAGGTCGACACGACCTTTGCCGATCTGGACTATGGCCGGATGCGCAACATCGTGATGGAGGGCAATATCTTCAACGGTGTGGTACAATACGTTTCGAACCCGATGACGCTGGACTTCACGCAGTCTAGCGCACAGACGACTTGGACGCTTAACCCCGGCGCGGCGCTGCCCTTTGGCGGGTGGGCACGAAATGTTGAAAGCGTGGTGACGCAAGGGATGATCGCCACCGCCGCGAACGGTCGTGTGAGCGAGATGCCCTATGTGCTGACCGAGCAAGGCACAGACAAGAAGTCAGTCAGCTTGAATTGGTCGCAGGCGGCCAAGGGGCGGGTGCAGGTCAAACTGCGGATGGACCTGCTTGCCTGAACACGCCGTGGGTGGGGTGAATTGGGGCGGCACCGTTTGGTGCCGCCTTTTTTATGGTGCAAGGTCTTTTGCGGTCAGCTCAAACGCGCGGCCAAAACCGCCGTTCAGCAATGCGCCAGTGGGCGCAAAGTGCACAAAGCGAAAATCGGGTAGATCAACATAGACGCTCGCCTTTGGATGAAGCGTCAGCCAGTGCGCGCGCAGTCCCTTTGCCTGCGCATCGTCGGCTTCAAGAAAGTGCGCGGTCACGCTCAGGCTCAGTCGCGGGTGCGTAAGTGGGTCGCCCTTTGCCCCCGGTTCGCCAAGCAAAAGCCCGGCTTGCGGTGCCGCAGTTAGCGCGCGCGTATAAAGCGCAAGGCCCGAAACGAAAGCCAGCAACCCACCCTCTTTGGCGGGGGCCAGCGCGATGCGCGCAACATGTGGGGCCCCGCTGACCGGATGCAGCACGCCAATGGCACCAAACCTTGCACCAGCGATCAGATCGCGTGCCAGTGTGCGGGCCGCATTGTCTGTGGTGCGGATAGGTGAGAGTGGGGCGGGCATGGGGTTCCGGCGATGGGTCACTGATCGAGGACTAGGGTGGGGCGACATGCTTTGCAAGCTCGCGCGAGAGGCGAATCGCAACGCGTGCCACTGTCGTGGAGTGGAGCAGAAAAGTTTAGAATAGTTTTAAGTTACGACAAAAAATCTTGCGACGTAGCGTCACTTCACCTCGGCGTGAACAGGCAAGCGATTGAAACGGTTTGCCAAATACGCATGAAGATTTGCACAATTTACACAGTTATCGCAAATTCTGTGAATAAATTTACAAAATAACTCAATTCACAAAGGGGCTTACATGAAACGCCACAAATGGTTTACAATCCAAGTGGGATGGAGGTCTCCGTGTTTTCGGAGGCGGGGGTCGCGACAAGGCAACCTTAGTGACAGGGAGGAATTTGGCTATGGCCGCTCAGGAGCATTCGGCAGGTGGGACGTTGGCGACGCGGCCGATTCCGGCAGGGTTTGAATCCGTACATGCAGACGCTGCGAAATATCGCTCGATGTATAACGAGTCGATCTCTGACCCGGACAAGTTTTGGGGCCGCGAAGGCAAGCGGCTCGACTGGATTACCCCCTTCACCAAGGTCAAGAATACCGATTTTACTTTCGGTCATGTCAGCATCAAGTGGTACGAAGATGGCGTATTGAACGTCTCGGCAAACTGCATTGACCGACATCTTGCCACCCGCGGTGAACAGACCGCGATCATCTTCGAGCCGGATGACCCCGCGACCCCCGCACAGCACATCACCTATAACCAGCTTGCAGAGCGCGTTAACCGTATGGCGAACGTGCTGCTCAGCCAGGGTGTAATGCGCGGTGACCGGGTGGTGATCTATCTGCCAATGATCCCCGAGGCCGCTTATGCGATGCTGGCCTGCGCGCGCATTGGCGCGATCCATTCAGTGGTGTTCGCGGGCTTCTCGCCCGACGCCCTTGCAAACCGCATCAACGACTGCGGCGCAAAGCTGGTCATCACAGCCGATACCGCGCCGCGCGGCGGGCGGCGCACGCCGCTCAAGTCTAACACCGACGCCGCCCTGCTGCACTGTTCCGACCGGGTGCGCTGCCTAGTCGTAAAGCACACGGGCGAGCAAACTACCTGGGTTCAGGGCCGCGATGTGGACGTGAAGCTTTTGATGGAGCACGCGAGCCCCGATTGCCCGCCGCGCCCGATGGGGGCAGAAGACCCGCTGTTCATCCTGTATACTTCAGGTTCGACCGGCAAGCCCAAGGGTGTCGTGCATACCTCGGGCGGTTATCTCGTTTTTGCGGCGATGACGCACCAATACACCTTTGATTATCAAGACGACGAAGTGTTCTGGTGCACCGCCGATGTGGGTTGGGTGACCGGGCATAGCTACATCGTCTATGGGCCGCTGGCGAATGGCGGGACTACGTTGATGTTTGAAGGTGTGCCAACTTTCCCCGACGCCGGGCGCTTCTGGCAGATTTGCGAAAAGCACAAGGTGACGCAGTTCTACACCGCCCCGACGGCGCTCCGTTCGCTGATGGGGATGGGGACGGAATGGATTGAAAAGTACGACCTTTCGTCGCTGCGCGTGCTGGGCACGGTTGGCGAGCCGATCAACCCCGAAGCTTGGGTCTGGTATGACAAAAACGTCGGCAAGGGCAAATGCCCGATCGTCGACACTTGGTGGCAGACCGAAACCGGCGGTCACATGATCACGCCGCTGCCTGGCGCCACGCCGACCAAGCCGGGCTCGGCCACCACGCCCTTCTTTGGCGTCAAGCCGGTGGTTCTTGATGCCAATACCGGTGTGCGCCAGGGTGAAACCGAATGCGATGGCGTGTTGTGCATATCGGATAGCTGGCCGGGACAGATGCGCACGCTTTGGGGCGATCATGACCGCTTCCAAGAGGCATATTTTGGCCAATATCGCGGTTATTATTTCACCGGCGATGGCTGCCGCCGCGATGCCGATGGGTATTACTGGATCACGGGGCGCGTCGATGATGTGATCAACGTTTCCGGTCACCGGATGGGCACAGCCGAAGTTGAATCGGCGCTGGTCGCGCATCCGAAGGTCGCTGAGGCCGCTGTCGTGGGTTACCCGCATGAGATCAAGGGGCAGGGCATCTACGCCTATGTCACGCTAATGAACGGCGAGACGCCTTCGGAAGAACTGCGCAAAGATTTGGTCAAGTGGGTTCGCACCGAAATCGGCCCGATCGCCAGCCCCGATCTGATCCAGTGGGCGCCGGGCCTTCCCAAAACCCGCTCGGGCAAGATCATGCGCCGCATTCTGCGCAAGATCGCTGAAAACGACTACGGCGCGTTGGGTGACATCTCGACACTGGCCGATCCTTCGGTTGTGCAGGAACTGATCGAAAACCGCATGAATAGGGCCTGAGAGGTTGCAGAATATGGTAAAAACCTCTCCGGCGGTGCTGATATTGCTCGGGCCTCCGGGCGCGGGCAAAGGCACGCAGGCGCGGATGCTTGAAGACCGCTTCGGCTTGATCCAGCTTTCAACGGGGGATCTTTTGCGCGCTGCGGTTGCCACGGGCACCCCCGCAGGCAAGGCCGCAAAGGCGGTGATGGAGGCAGGCCAGCTTGTCAGCGACGACATCGTGCTGGCAATCCTGAAGGAACGCATGGCGCAGCCCGACGTGCAGGCGGGGGTCATTCTTGACGGCTTCCCGCGCACCGCAGGGCAGGCAGGGGCGCTTGATGCGCTTTTGTCGGCGACCGGGCAAAAAGTGACCGCCGCCATCAGTCTAGAGGTTGATGACGAAGCGATGGTGGCGCGGGTTTCGGGCCGCTCCACCTGCGCGCGCTGCGGCGAAGGCTATCATGACCAATTCAAGCGGCCCGCTGTTGCGGGCGTTTGTGACAAATGCGGCGGCACGGAGTTCAAGCGTCGTGCCGACGACAATGCCGAAACGGCGCGGGAACGGCTGATTGCCTACCACGCCCAGACGGCACCTCTGATCGCGCATTACGCAAAGGCGGGGGTTCTGGAAAAGATCGATGCGATGGGGTCCATCGACGAAATCGGCGCAGAGCTAGGCCACATTGTGGAGCGTGTATCGGCGAAGTGACGGGGAATGGCGGTTCCCTGCTGGGGGCCCGCCGGAGGTAACAACAGGGAGTAACGCACATGGCGGACAAAACTTCGTCCAACGCCTACTGGAAAGCGAACATCCGGATGATCCAGCTGTTTCTGGTCATCTGGTTTGTGGTTTCCTTTGGCTTTGGCATCATTCTGCGCCCGATGCTGATGGGTATTCACGTTGGCGGCAGCGATCTGGGCTTCTGGTTTGCCCAGCAAGGTTCAATCCTGGTCTTTCTTGTCCTGATCTTTGTTTATGCCTGGCGCATGAACAAGCTCGACAAGGAATTTGGCGTCGAAGAATAAGGGAGAACAGGGACAATGGATCAGTTTACCCTCAACCTGCTGGTGATTGGCGCGACCTTCGCGCTTTACATCGGCATCGCGATCTGGGCCCGTGCGGGCACCACGTCAGAGTTCTATGCCGCGGGTCGCGGCGTGCATCCCATCCTCAACGGTATGGCGACCGGCGCAGACTGGATGTCGGCGGCGTCGTTCATCTCGATGGCCGGTATCATCGCGATGGCTGCGGCCGGTGGCTATGAGCAGTCGGCTTACCTGATGGGCTGGACCGGTGGCTACGTGCTGCTGGCGCTGCTGTTTGCGCCCTACCTGCGCAAGTTCGGCAAGTTCACCGTGCCGGAATTCATCGGCGACCGCTTCTATTCGAAGTCGGCGCGGATGGTGGCGGTGGCCTGCCTGATCATCGCCTCGGTCACCTATGTTATCGGTCAGATGACCGGTGTCGGTGTGGCCTTTGCGCGCTTCCTCGAAGTGAAGTCGTCGACCGGCCTCTACATCGGCGCGGCGATCGTGTTCGCCTATGCCGTGCTTGGCGGCATGAAGGGCATCACCTACACNNCCTGACCGGCAACTTCCTGCCGCAAACCGGCCTGTTTGGCACGCACACAGCTTCGGGTGTGGCGCTGTTGGGCAAGCTTGACCAACTGGTTACCGAGCTTGGCTTTCGCCAATACACCGGCATGACGACCAACATGCTCAACATGGTGCTGTTCACCATGTCGCTGATGATCGGCACCGCTGGCCTGCCGCACGTGATCGTGCGCTTCTTCACCGTTCCGAAGGTCGCCGACGCGCGCGCTTCGGCGGGTTGGGCGCTGGTGTTCATCGCGCTGCTTTACACTGTCGCCCCCGCCGTGGGTGCGATGGCGCGGTTGAACCTGACCACCACCTTCTGGCCGAACGCGGTCGCGGGGCAAGCCTTTGACGGCGAAGCCATCACCGTGGACGCGATTGCGAACGATCCGCAATACAACTGGATCAACAACTGGGCCAAGACCGGTCTTCTGAAGTTTGAAGACAAAAACGGTGACGGCCAGATCCAGTACTACAACGACAAGAACGCCGACGTTGCAGCCATTGCGACAGCCAAAGGCTGGACCGGGAACGAGCTGACCACCGTGAACAACGACATCATGGTGCTGGCCAACCCCGAAATCGCGCACCTGCCGGGTTGGGTTATCGCGCTGGTCGCCGCCGGTGGTCTTGCCGCCGCGCTTTCGACCGCAGCGGGCCTGCTGTTGGCCATTGCTTCGGCCATCAGCCATGACGTGATCAAGGGCGCCTTGAACCCGAACATCTCGGAAAAAGGCGAACTGTTGGCCGCGCGGATCGCAATGGCAGTTGCCATTGGCGTCGCGACCTACCTTGGTCTGCACCCCCCGGGGTTTGCCGCGCAAACCGTGGCCTTGGCGTTCGGTATTGCCGCCGCCTCGATCTTCCCGGCGCTGATGATGGGCATCTTCTCGAAGCGCATCAACAACGTGGGCGCTGTCTGGGGGATGCTTTCGGGCCTGATCTTCACGCTCGTCTACATCTTCATCTACAAAGGCTGGTTCTTCTTCCCCGGCACCAACCAACTGCCCGATAACGTTGATAACTGGGTGCTTGGTATTTCGCCGCTGTCGATCGGCGCAGTCGGTGCGCTGGTAAACTTCGGTGTTGCCTACGCGATTTCGATGTCTTCGAAAGAGCCGCCGCAAGAGATCCAAGAACTGATCGAAGGTATCCGCGTGCCGAAAGGTGCCGGGGCTGCCACCGCTCACTAAGTAAGACTTTCGGGCGCGGGGAAACCCTCGCGCCCGATCCAAGTGACTGGCGGCGCGCCGAGACCCCGGCGCGTCTGTCATCCCGAGGGGGGAAGCGATGGGCGACGATCTCGAGGCAACCATCGGTTTTCTGGAAACCGTCCACCCCTACGATACTTTGCCCAAGGACGAACTGGCGCGCGTCGCCGGTTTCTTCGTGCGCAAGGAATTTGCGACCGACACGCTGGTGTACCGGATCGGGGATGTGCTTTCAGGCATCTATTTGGTCAAAAGTGGCGGGGTCGAAGTGCTTGACCGCAATGGTGGGCTGGTTTCGCTGCTTTCCGCGCGTAACACCTTTGGCGAACGCGGCTTGATGCGCGACGGTCTGGCCGCCACCACCGCCCACACCCGCGAAGACAGCACGATCCTGATGCTGCCCGCGCTCGAGTTTCGCGAACTTATTGCGCGATTCCCCGCGTTTGAGCGGTTTTTCAACCGGGGTCGCGGGCAAGACACCCGTGCTACGGATATCTCGACGTTGAAGGTGTCTGAGCTGATTTCGCGCAAGCCGCTTTCTTGCGACCCCACCACAACTGTGGGCGAGGCCGCGCGGATCATGCGCGATTCCCATATATCGAGCCTTGGTGTCACCGAGGACGGGCGGCTTTTGGGCATTCTGACCGTCCGCGACCTTTCCAACAAGGTGCTGGCCGAAGGCCGCAGCGTGCAAACGCCAGTGTCGCGGGTGATGACGGCCAAGCCAATCTCGCTGCCGCCCGATGCGCTTGGGTCGGACATTCTGCACATCATGCTGGAACGCAAGATCGGGCACCTGCCGATTGTCGAGGGTGGGCGGTTTGTGGGCATGGTCACGCAGACCGACCTTACGCGTTTTCAGGCGGTCAGCACCGCAGCGCTGGTGCGTGATGTGGCAAGCGCCGAGACGGTCGAGGAAATGGCAGTGGTCACCGCCCGCATTCCGCGCCTGCTGGTGCAGCTTGTCGGCGCCAACCACGCACATGAGGTCGTAACGCGCCTGATCACCGACATCGCCGATGCGGTTACCCGTCGGCTTCTGGCGATGGCCGAGGCAGAGCTGGGCGCTGCACCTGTGCCCTATCTCTGGCTCGCCTGCGGAAGTCAGGGGCGGCAGGAACAGACCGGTGTGTCCGATCAGGACAACTGCATGATTATCCACAATAACGCCACGCCTGATGACATGACCTACTTTGCCAAGATGGCAAAGATTGTTTCGGACGGGCTTAACAAATGTGGCTACGTCTATTGCCCCGGCGACATGATGGCCACCGCCGACCGTTGGCGGGTTCGCCAAAAGCTGTGGCGCGACTATTTCCAACGTTGGATCGCGGTGCCATCGAATGAGGCGCAGATGCTCGCCTCGGTGATGTTCGATCTGCGCCCGATAGGCGGCACGGTCAGCCTGTATCAAGAGTTGCAGGATGAAACGCTAGACCTTGCTTCGAAAAACTCGATCTTCGTGGCGCATATGATCGCCAATTCGCTCAAGCATACGCCACCCTTGGGGCTGATCCGCGGCTTTGCCACGATCCGCTCGGGTGAGCATCGCAACCACATCGATATGAAGCACAACGGCGTGGTGCCGGTGGCCGACCTTGCGCGGGTCTATGCGCTACAGGGCAGCCTGACCGCTGCCAACACGCGCGACCGCTTGCAAGGCGCCGAGGCCGCGGGGGTCATATCAACGTCTGGCGCGCGCGATCTGATCGAGGCATACGATCTGATCGCCACGATGCGGCTTGAAAATCAGGCGCATCTGGTGCGCTCGGGGCGCAAGCCAGACAACTTCCTGTCGCCGTCAGACCTGTCGGATTTTGAGCGTAGCCATCTGCGCGATGCCTTTGTGGTGGTACGAACGATGCAATCGGCGCTGAGTCACGGAAAAGGCGCACCGGGATAAAGGACGAAAAGCCTATGGCAGTTGACTGGATCACAATGGCGGCGGTGGGCATTTTGGCCTTCTCGATTGTCTATGCCGCCAACCATCTGAGCGGTCATCGCCTGCCAAAGTGGCTGATGCCTACGGCGATCGGCCTGTCGATGATCATCTATTCGGCGTGGAACGAATATTCGTGGTTTGGCCGGGTCAGCCAAGATCTGCCCGAAAGCGTAGTGATCCTTGACCAAGTGCGTGGCGGTGCACCGTGGCGGCCGTGGTCTTATCTGTTTCCTGTCACGTCGCGGTTCATGGCCATCGACCGCGCCGCGGTTTTGCGCTCGGCCACGGCGCCCGATCTGGCGGCGACCGATGTGCTGCTAGTCACCCGATGGGGCGAGACGATGCGGGTGCCTGTGGCGTTCGATTGCGCAACAGGGGCGCGCGCCGATCTGGTGGAAGGTGCCGAATTGGTGCCCGACGGAACCCTGCGTGGCGCCGTCTGGGTGCCGGTAGGGCTAGACGACGCAATGCTGAAGGCCGCGTGCAACGGAGGATAAGCAATGGCCGACGGAGCAAAAAAACGCCGGGTTCTCATTGTCGAGGATGAGGACAACATCGCCATCGCGCTTGATTATCTGTTGACGCGCGAAGGCTATGACCACGATCGCATCGCCAATGGCGCGGAAGCGGTGGCACGCATCCGCGAGACGATGCCCGATCTTGTGCTGCTCGATGTGATGCTTCCCGAGGTTTCGGGTTACGAGATTTGCCAGACCGTGCGCACCGATCGTGCGCTGGACGGTGTAAAGATTCTGATGATGACGGCGCGCGGTTCGGCGATGGAGCGGCGCAAAGGGTTGGCGCTTGGCGCCGACGGCTTCATCGCCAAACCATTCGAGTTGAAGGAACTGCGTGCCGAGGTGCAGCGCCTGCTTGTGCCGGAGGCCGGGCCATGAGTGAACGCTTCAGCCTGCGGACCAGAATTTTTCTGTTCTTCGCGGCGCTGGCGGTCGGCAACCTCGCGGCAATACTCGCTGGCATCTATGTCGGCTATCACGGAATCGAAGACGCCGCTGTATTCAACGCCTTCATTCAGGGCGGCATCATCGCGGGTTTTGCTATCCTCGGGCTGATCGCATGGGTCTGGTTCTTGTTTGACAAGAACGTGGCGCGCCCGATCGAGAAACTCGCAGGCGGCATCCGAGCCCGCACCCACGCTGAAATCGCTGCGAACCTCGATCAGACAACGGGCAAGTATCTGGGCGATCTGGCCCCCGCGGCATTGGCAGTGACGCAGCATCTTTCGGAAACCCGCGAAGCCTTGAAAGAGGCGGTCGAGCGCGAAACGGGGCGACTTTTGAGCGAAAAGGGGCGCCTAGAGGCGCTGCTGGCCGATGTGCCGGTGGGGGTGGTGTTATGCACGCCCGACCATCAGCTGGTGTTCTACAACAGCCACGCCGTCGATCTGTTGGATGGCACGGGCGTTGCGCACGGGCCGGGGCTTGATCGCGGCTTGTTCGACTATCTGCACGCAGCGCCGATCACGCACGCCTTGGCGCGACTGCGCGAAACGGCCGACGCCGATGCGGCCTCTGATCTGCTTTGCGCTACAACCGGGTCGGGCAAGGTGTTGGCGGCACGGATGCGGGTTTTGAACGAACCGGCCGATGAAGATGGCACCCACCCACGGCCCGGCTATGTACTGACGCTGCGCGATGTCAGCGCCGATTTGGCGACACACGCAGCCCGTGAGGCCTTGATCGAAGAGGTGTTCGACCGGGTGCGCCGGCCGGCTGCAAACCTGCAGACGGTGATCGGGGTAGTGGCGGAGTCGGGCGGTGGATTGAACAAGGAACTGACTCAGGCGCTGTTGAGCGAGGCTTCGGCGCTGGCACATTCGGTGACCGAACTGGCAGAGCGCCATGACCGCGAGCGCGCCGAATGGTGGCCGCTCAGCCTTGTGCGGGCGTCAGATTTGACCGAGGCGGTGCGCGCGCGGGCGGGCGCTGAAGGTGTCGCGCTTGATGTCGCCGCCGAACAGTTGATCTTGCGCTGCGATGGGTTCGAGCTTTCGGCGCTGGTGGCGGGGCTTGCGGCGCGCCTGTCGGTTGGGCGTCAGCAACTGCGGCTGACGATCAGCGAAGACGGTTCTGGCGCGCTGGTGGCGCTTTCTTGGCATGGTCCGCCAGTTTCGGTGACCGAGCTTGACCACTGGCTCGAAGCGCCGCTTGAGGTGGGAATGGCCGATCTGACCGGGCGGCGTGTGCTGGTCACGCATGCCACCGAAATCTGGCCCGAACCGCTCGCCGAGGGCAAGGCGCGGCTGTGCCTTCCGCTGCGCGAGGTGCGCCGGGCCCACAAACGCCCCGCCCCGGTGGCGCGCGCCGTGGTCTATGACTTTGATCTGCTGTTCAAAGATCGTTCTGCCAAGGTGATGGATGCGCGCCTTGATGATCTGACCTATGTTGTGTTCGACACCGAAACGACTGGGCTATTGCCTGCACAGGGCGACGAAATCGTGCAGATCGCCGGTGTGCGGATCGTCAACGGGCGGCGCGTGGAAAAAGAAGTGTTCGACGCGCTGGTCAATCCCCACCGCCCGATTCCGCCGGGTTCGATCGAGGTGCATGGCATCACCGATGCAATGGTGGCCGACGCCCCAGACATTGCCGAGGTGGGGCGGCGGTTTCATGCATTTGCCAAAGGTGCGGTGCTGGTGGCGCACAATGCGCCCTTTGATGTTGAATTTCTGCGCCGCAAACAAGAAGCAATTGGCGCGGTGTTCGATCACCCCACGCTCGACACGGTGCTTTTGTCGGCGGTGGTGTTTGGGCAAAGCGAGCTGCATACACTTGATGCGCTGACGCATCGCTTGGGGATCACCATCCCCGAAGAAGCGCGCCACACCGCCTTGGGCGACACGGTGGCCACCGCGGACGCATTTCTGAAGCTTCTGCCCTCGCTCAAGGCGCGCGGGCTGGTGACTTTTGGCGATGTGGTGCGCGAGGTGCGCAAGCACGGGCGGTTATTGCGCGATCTGAACGGCTGAACGGGCCGGGTCGGTGGGGCTTTGCCTGCCAAGTTGCCGCCGACCGGCGGTATTTCATTGGCGAAGCCGGTCAGCTCCAGTCTGCGATGCCGGTGCCGACCGCGTCTGCAACATTGGCAAATCCATCGCGCGCCAAAAGTGCGTCAAGCCCGCGCGCGATATCGGCCGCAAGCGAGAGTCCGCCAAAGACCAGCGCGGTATAGAGTTGCACCGCCGAAGCCCCGGCGCGGATTTTCTGATAGGCTTGTTCGGGTGAGCCGATCCCGCCAACCCCTATCAACGGTATCCGCCCCTCGGTCAGCAGTGCCAGCGAGGCGAGCACGCGTGTCGATTTCTCAAACAGCGGCGCGCCCGAAAGACCACCCGCTTCGCCCCGATCTGCCGACTTCAAGCCATCGCGCACCACGGTTGAATTGGTGGCGATGATGCCGTCGATCTTGGCGGCCATGGCCACCTCTGCGATGTCTTCAAGTTCGGCCTGGGTCAGGTCTGGCGCAATTTTCAGAAACACCGGTATTGGACGGGCAAGGCGCGCGCGTTCGTCCAGCACCAGATCGAGCAACCCCGCCAGCGCAGCGCGCCCCTGCAGATCGCGCAGCCGTTCGGTGTTGGGTGATGAGACGTTGACGGTGGCAAAGTCGATCGCAGGGCCGCTCAGGCGCAGCACCTCGGCAAAATCGGCGGCGCGGTTGGCGCTGTCTTTGTTCGCACCAAGGTTCAGCCCGACCGGAATACCGGCAGGGCGGCGCGCCAGCCGCGCGGCAATCGGCCCGGCACCTTCGTTGTTGAAACCGAAGCGGTTGATCGCCGCGCGGTCTTTTGTCAGCCGGAACAAACGCGGGCGCGGGTTACCGGGTTGGGCGCGCGGGGTAGCGGCCCCCAGTTCCAAAAAGCCAAAGCCCGCTCGCATCAGAGGTGCTACCACCTCGGCATTCTTGTCAAACCCTGCGGCAAGGCCGACTGGATTGGGCAGCGCCAAACCTGCCACCGTTGTGGCCAGCCGGGGCGTGCTTACGACCCCAACAAGCGGCACGAGGCCCATGCGCAGCGCGCGGATCGACAGCCCGTGCGAAAGTTCTGGTTCAAGATGCAACAGCACGGACAACCCGGCCCGTTCACTCAGCTTCATGGCAGGCCCTCGGGAAAGATATGACCGCTAGCACCGAGCGGCAGCGAGGTATCGCGCACCACCTCGGCCAAATTGAGCGCGCGGTACAGGTGCGGAAACAGCTGCCCGCCGCGCGAAGGTTCCCATTTCAGCGCGCCACCCAAGGTGTCAGTGTCGAAGGTAACCAGCACCAAATCGCTTTCGGCGGCGAAGTGACGGGCCGCGGTTTCGGCAACCTGGGCGGCGGTGGAAAAGTGGATGAAACCGTCGGTCAGATCGACCGGCGCACCAAGGGTTTGCCCGGCGGCACAGAAAGCATCCCATTCGGGGCGGCGAAAGATTTTATAGATCAGCATGGCGACCACATGCGCCAAGGGGCGCCACGGGTCAATGCCCGCCGATGTCACAGAGCTGTTGCAGCGACATGGCATGTCGCCACACATGATCTTTGACAGCAAGCGACATCGGCCGCAGACTGTTACAATCGTCACCTAGGGGAGTAATCGTATGTCTGCTTTTTCACGCACTTTGGCTGCCACGCTGCTTGGCGCCACCTGTCTTGCTGCGGCACCCGCGCTGGGCGAAACGGTCAAGCTGACCATTTTGGGCATCGGCGACATCTACAGTTACGACGGTGATGGCACACGGGGCGGCTTTGCGCGGTTGAACGCGGTGGTCAAGGCCGAGCGTGCTGCCAACCCGAACCTGATCTATGCTTTCGATGGCGACATGCTTTCGCCATCGTTGCTGTCGGGATTCGATCTGGGGCAAAACACCATTGACCTGACCAACCTGCAACCCTTCGACATCGCCGTTCCCGGCAACCACGAATTCGATTTTGGGCCAGAAAACTTTTTCGAAAAGATGGCAGGGTCGAAATACCCTTGGGCCGCGATCAACATCACCAACGCTGACGGGTCTGCAATTCCCGGGCTTGGCGGGGTGATGGTAAAAGAGGTGGCAGGGCTGAAGGTTGCCCTGATTCCCGTTGCGCAAGACACCACGCCCGAGGTTTCAAGCTCGGGTGATCTGGTGTTCCTGCCCACCGTTGACACTGCGGTTGCCGCCGCCAAAGCGGCCCGCGCGGATGGTGCTGACATCGTGATCGGCGTGGTTCAGACAAGCATGGATAACGACCGCATGCTGATCGCCAGCCACGCCTTTGACGTGATCCTGTCGGGGGACGATCACTCCTACGCCACGGCATATGACGGCTTTACCGCCTATGTGGAAACTTCGGTCGACGGGCGCCATATAGCGCCGCTTGATCTGATGGTTGATGTGACCGAAAAAGATGGAAAGCGCACCGTAAAATGGATGCCGGTCTTCCGCTTCATTGATAGCGCGATGGTAGAGCCAGACCCCGAAAGCCAGGCCTTGGCAGACGGATTCAAGCAGATGCTTGATGACACGCTTAACACCCCGATCGGTGCCACCGAAGGCCCGCTTGATTCACGCCGCAATGTTGTGCGCAAGGAAGAATCGGCGATGGGCAACCTGATTGCCGATGCGATGCGCGCGGCTGTAGGGGCGGATATTGCCATTACCAACGGCGGCGGCATCCGGGCAGATCGCACTTATGACGCGGGAACCGTGCTGACGCGGCGCGATTTTCTATCCGAGTTGCCCTTTGGCAACTTGACCGCCGCGACCGAGCTTCCGGGTTCGCAGATCCTTGCGGCGCTGGAAAACGGCGTCAGCCAGGTTGAAACCGGGGCCGGCCGCTTCCCGCAGGTGTCGGGCATCAGCTTTGCATTCGATCCGACTGCGCCTGCCGGTTCGCGCGTGTCCGAAGTGATGGTTGGCGATGCGCCTCTGGATCTGAACAAGGTCTATCGGGTAGCGACCAACGACTACATGCTCGGCGGCGGTGATGGCTATACCGCGCTGAGCGGCGGCAAGGTGCTGACCAACATCGGTGCGGGCAACCTCGTGGCCAATGACGTGATGGCCTTTGTCGAAAAGAACGGCAAGGTTTCCAACACCGTCGAAGGCCGCATCAGAATACTCGGCCAGTAAGCTCTGCCAATTCCATCGAGGCGCGCTCCCTTTGGGGGCGCGCCTTCTCATTGCGCAGGGGCCGGGGCAGGTGGCGGTTGCGCCTTTGGCATTGGCGCAAGGCGGGATATGCTCGCCCCATGTGTGGACGATTTGCCATAACCCTGCCGCCCGAAGCGATGGCGCAGATGTTTGATGCAGTGCTGGGCAATGACGTGCCCACGGGCGCGCGCTTTAATGTCTGCCCGACGCAGGCGGTAGCGGCTGTGACCTCGGGCGAAGGGCGGCGGCAGTTGCGCGGGTTGCGCTGGGGTTTTGTGCCCCAATGGTACGCCTCGCCAACCGACGGCCCGCTGTTGATCAACGCGCGCGCCGAAAGCATTGCTGAAAAACCCGCGTTCCGGGCGGCGGTGCGCACCCGGCGTTGTCTGATCCCTGCAGACGGGTTTTATGAGTGGAGCGCGGGCGAAGCCGGGGCGCGGCTGCCGTGGTTCATATCGCGCGCCGATGGCGCTCCGATGGCCTTGGCTGGTATCTGGCAGGAATGGGAGCGCGCGGACACGCGGTTGACCGCTTGCGCCATTGTCACCTGTGCCGCCGGGCCCGACATGGCGCCGATTCATCACCGAGAGCCGGTCGTGATAGAGCCTGCCGACTGGCCGCTGTGGCTGGGCGAGGCGGGTCATGGTGCAGCACCGCTGATGCGCGCGCGCCCACAGGGCGCGTTGCGGGCATGGCGGGTTGGGGTTGCGGTCAACTCGAATCGCGCCGAAGGTTCAGAGCTTGTTGCGCCGCTTGAGGCGGGCTCGGGGCGCGCCGTGGTGGAATGAGGCGGGGGGCAATGTCAGCAAATCAACGGCGCGCGCCGCCGTGGGGCATGCGCCGCATTAGGTTCACCCGATGGCCTATATTTCCTCGCAGCGTCAGGCGGTAAGTTGAAACTCGCGGAACACGGCTAAGGGTGCGCTACGCCCGGTTATGCTTCCAAAACCAGCGCGCGATCTTACCCCGGCACTTGCGCGCTACAGGGGCGACAGCATATAGGAGGCGGGCGCGGGTGTAGCTCAATGGTAGAGCAGCAGCCTTCCAAGCTGAATACGTGGGTTCGATTCCCATCACCCGCTCCAGCGCATTTACCCGCATGAAAGCTTGGTTGCGGTGCGCATAGCGGCGCGCGCAACTGGTGGCAGGCGCGCAGATTTTCTTGCGCGCCGCACTTGATGCCAAGGGCTATGCCCCGGCGGCTATCAGCCCTTCTTGACGGGCTTTGTCGCGTTGGGGGAAAGCCCTTTTTCGAAGGTCGCGGTGGCGGCGGCTGCCGCCTTCTTGTCCTTCTTCGGCTTCTTTGCTTCCTTGTTGCTGCGCAATTGGCCTTTGGCCATGACATGCTCCTGAATTACTGGCGGCGGGGGCGAGACTCGCCCCCCACTTCCGCACCGCTATTTGGCGCCTTTTCGGCGGCGTTGCGCAAGGGGCTTGGTGAAAGGCGGCCCGATAAGGCGGACGTGTGCGGTGTGCCTTCATTGACAATTCCGTGTGCGACGCCCGACATGGGGGCGAAACGCCGCAAAGGGGGGCAATATGGCCTGGGAATTCTGGATCGATCGCGGCGGCACGTTTACCGACATCGTAGGGCGCGCGCCCGATGGAACGCTGCACCTGCGCAAGTTGCTGTCAGAAAACCCCGAGCGTTACCCTGACGCGGCGGTGCAAGGCATCCGCGATTGCCTTGGGCTGGCTGTCGGTGCGCCGATCCCGCAAGGTGCTATCGATGCGGTGAAAATGGGCACCACTGTTGCCACCAACGCGCTGCTGGAGCGTAAGGGCGAGCGGGTTTTGCTCCTAATTACCGAAGGATTTGCTGATCTTTTGCGGATCGGCAACCAGACCCGGCCACGGCTGTTTGATCTGCACATCCGCCGCGCGGAATTGCTGCACGAACAGGTGGCCGAGGTGCCGGGGCGGTTGAACGCCGACGGTGCCGAATTCGCGCCGTTGGATGAGGTCGCCGTGGCCGCAGCATTGGCCAAGGCTTATGCGGCAGGGATTCGCGCAGTGGCGGTGGCCTTGATGCACAGCTACCTCAACCCCGTGCACGAGGTGCGGGTGGGCGCCTTGGCGCGGGCAGCGGGATTTAGCCAAGTTTCGCTTAGCCACGAATGTTCGCGCCTGATCCGGCTGGTCGGTCGCGGCGATACGACCGTGGCCGATGCCTACCTGTCACCGATCCTTCGCCGCTACGTCGATCAAGTGGCGGGCGCGCTTGACCTTGGGCGGGGCACGGGGCGACTTTTCTTCATGCAATCATCGGGTGGGTTGACCGACGCGAACCGCTTTCAGGGGCGCGATGCGATTCTGTCTGGCCCGGCGGGAGGCATTGTCGGCATGGTCAAAACCGGCGTCGCGGCGGGGTTTGCGCAGTTGATCGGTTTCGACATGGGTGGCACCTCGACCGATGTCAGCCATTTTGCAGGGGCCTATGAGCGCAGCTTTGAAACCGAAGTTGCGGGCGTGCGGATGCGCGCGCCGATGATGGATATTCACACTGTTGCCGCCGGGGGCGGATCGGTGCTTGGCTTTGGCGATGGCCGCTACCGGGTTGGGCCGGAGAGCGCGGGCGCCAACCCCGGCCCGGCCGCCTATCGCCGCGGTGGGCCGCTGACGGTGACCGATGCCAACGTCATGCTGGGAAGGCTTGCGCCCGCGCATTTCCCTTCGGTGTTCGGCGCAGGGGGCGATCAGCCACTTGACGGCGATGCAGTGCGCGCCGGATTCGTGCAGATGGCGGGCGAAATTGCTGCTGCAAGCGGGCAAAGCCCCACGCCCGAGGCGGTGGCAGAGGGCTTTCTGGCCATTGCCGTTGCCAATATGGCTAATGCGATCAAGAAGATATCGGTAGAGCGCGGGCATGACGTAACCACCTATACGTTGCAATGTTTTGGCGGTGCGGGCGGTCAACATGCGTGCGGCGTGGCGGACGCGCTGGGGATGCGGCGGGTGCTGCTGCATCCGCTGGCCGGGGTTCTTTCGGCCTATGGCATGGGGTTGGCTGAATTGCGCAGCCTGCGCGAAGAGCAGGCCGACGACGGGCTTGCAGCACAGCCTGTGATGGCCTTGCGGGTAGCCGCATTGATCGGGCAGGCGCGGGCTGAGTTGGTCGCACAAGGCGTGGACGAGGCCGAGATTTCGGTCGAGGCGCGCGCGCATCTGCGTTATGAAGGCTCGCATCAGGCGCTGGAGGTGGCATTTGACGCAGCACCTGCAATGCAGGCGGCGTTCGAAGCCGCGCATCTTGCGCGCTTTGGCTATACCGACCCCGCGCGCGCCATCCGCTTTGAGATGCTCGCGGTTGAAGCCGCAGGCGGGGCCGCGGTGCTTTCGCAAGCGCCACTGACCCCCGGCGAGGCCACGGTTGCAGCGCGTCATGCGGTTTGGTTTGCGGGCGGCTGGGTAGAGACGCCATTCTACAACCGCTCCGCCTTGGGCGCGGGGGCTTTGATCGCTGGGCCCGCAGTGATCCTAGAGGCGACCGGCACCACGGTGGTCGAACCAGGCTGGTCGGCGCGGGTAGATGCGACGGGCAACCTGATTCTTGAGCGTGTTGAGGCAGCGGTGCACGCGCGCGCGGCGGGAACCGAGGCTGACCCGGTACGCCTGGAGGTGGCGTCAAACCTGTTCATGTCGATTGCCGAGCAGATGGGGGCCACGCTTGCCAACACCGCTTGGTCTGTTAACATCAAGGAACGCATGGATTTTTCCTGCGCTATTTTTGATGAGGCTGGCAACCTCGTGGCCAACGCACCGCATGTCCCAGTGCATCTAGGCTCGATGTCCGATTCGATTCGCACGGTGATGCGCGTGGTGGGCGCAGACGTGGCCGAGGGCGATGCCTACATGCTGAACTCGCCTTTCGCGGGCGGCACGCACTTGCCCGATGTAACAGTGGTCAGCCCCGTGTTCATCGACGGGCGGGTGCGGTTCTGGCTGGGGTCGCGCGGCCATCACGCCGATATAGGCGGGCGCACTCCGGGGTCTTGCCCGCCCGACAGCCGCGACATTTCCGAGGAAGGTGTGCTGATCGACACCTTTCGGCTGGTTTCGGCGGGCAGCTTTCGCGAGGCAGAGGTGCGCGCGCTTCTGGCCTCGGGGCGCTATCCCTGCCGCGCGCCAGATCAGAACGTGGCGGACCTGAAGGCACAGCTAGCCGCCAACGAGACCGGACGGCGAGAGTTGGTGCGCGCGGCGGCAGGGTGGGGGATCGAAGTGCTTGCGGCCTATGCGGGCCATGTGCAGGACAACGCCGAGGCGCTGGTGCGCGGCGTGATTGGCGCGCTCAAGGATGGAAGCTTCCGCTACCCGCTCGACAGTGGCGCCGAGATTTGCGTGGCGGTGCGCGTGGACCGCGCGCAGGGCCGCGCAACGGTAGATTTCACGGGCACCTCACCACAGCAGGCGGGCAACTACAACGCCCCAGCGGCGGTAGCGCGGGCGGTGGTGCTTTATGTCTTTCGCACACTGGTGGGCAAGGACATCCCGCTGAACGAAGGCTGTCTGCGCCCCATCGACATTGTGCTGCCCGAGGGATGCATGTTGAATCCGCGTGCCCCGGCCGCGGTGATCGCGGGCAATACCGAGGTCAGTCAGGCCGCGACCAATGCGCTTTACGGCGCGCTGGGTGTATTGGCGGCAGGGCAGGGCACGATGAACAACTTTACCTGGGGCAATGACGTGTTCCAGAACTACGAAACGATTGCGGGCGGTACGGGCGCCGGGCCCGGCTTTGCGGGTTGCGACGCGGTGCAAAGCCACATGACCAACACCCGTATGACCGACCCCGAGGTGCTGGAACGGCGCTTTCCGGTGCGCTTGGAAAGCCTTGTCATCCGCCGCGGATCGGGTGGGGCGGGGCGTTGGCCGGGTGGCAATGGCGCGGTGCGGCGCTTGCGGTTTCTGGAACCCGTCACAGTCACCGTGCTGTCGCAGTCGCGGATTGTGCCGCCGTTCGGCGGTGCAGGGGGTGGGCCCGGTGCCTTGGGTGAGAATCTGGTGATCTGGCCCGACGGTCGCTGCGAGGCGCTTGCGGGCAATGACGAGCGCGCGTTGCCTGCGGACGCCGTGTTTGAAATGCGCACTCCGGGTGGAGGCGGCTGGGGCAAGCCAGAGTAGGGGCGATCAGTTAGGCCTACGCGTCAGAACCACTGGCCCGGTTCCATCAGCCCGAGGTCCATCAATTGCTGCGAGTTCCAGGCAAAGGGCACCGAGTTATGCCAAAGAAAACTCGGGATATTGAATGTAGAGCCCGCGTTGCTCTTGAGCGCCTTGGCAACCCGGAACGAGACGATGGTGGCAGTCAGGTTATGATGCCAAGGGCAGGCATAGGTATTGTATTCTTCGATGTTGAATGTGTGATTGGGACGCATCTGCAACCCTTTTTGCGCGCGAAACAAGCCGATGCGGTCGATCTTGCGCCGGCTTTCGGGCACATGTTCCTCGAACCGCCAGCGCAGCCCGCCGAAAAAATCGTACTGTCGCTCCAACGCCTGGCCGTTCGCAACTTTCCGGGCGAGCGCGAAATAGCCCGAGCGATCAAGCATCGCCTCGTCGAGATTCACCGCGTTGGGGTCTTTTTCAAGATCGGCGGCGTAGAGATCGACCACATAGGTCATCATCGCATCGCGCCGTTCTTCGGCGTGAAAAGCCAGAAGCTCCGCCAGGTTGCGAGACTCGCAGAAGGGAAAAAATAGGTATTCTGCGTTGTAGCAATAGTGCAGCCACGTGGTTTCGGGGCAGGCGGCGATCAGCGGGTTTATTGCGCGTGTCAGGGCGTCTTGGCCGCGCAGATCGAAGGGGATGCGATGCACGACATCGACCAGATCGGCGGGCACCTGCCAGCCGGGCGGTGCAAAGGCAAGAACGGCGCGAACGCCTAAACCAAGCTGGTGGCGGATCGTGCTTTCAACCTCGACCAGGTCTTCGATCAGCACAACACCGATGGGGCCGCGCGCCAGCACCGCTCGACCCGACTCCAGAAAAGCTTCAAGTGAAGGGTGATCCATATACCTGTCCGTGCGGTTGTGGCGCCAAGATCATGCAAGCGCGGCGCGATTGCAAGCCGGGTGCCAAGGCTTGCCGTATGGTGCCGCACGCAGTATCAGGCGCAACGCGAAAGGGGGGTGTCATGTCCGAGGCCGACAAGCCAGCGACCGGGGTGGGGGCAAAAAAGCTTTTCATCAAGACCTACGGCTGCCAAATGAACGTCTATGACAGCGAGCGCATGGCCGAGGCGATGGGCGCGGAAGGCTATGTATTGACCGATACCGCTGAAGGCGCCGACATGGTGTTGCTGAACACCTGCCATATTCGCGAGAAGGCGAGCGAAAAGCTTTACTCCGATCTTGGCCGCCTCAAACCGCTGAAACTGGCCCATCCTGATTTGAAAATCGGTGTCGCAGGTTGCGTCGCGCAGGCCGAGGGGGCCGAGATTCAGCGGCGTATGCCGATTGTCGATATCGTGGTGGGCTCGCAAGCCTATCACCGCTTGCCCGCAATG
This sequence comes from Rhodobacteraceae bacterium UBA6213, assembly GCA_002421605.1. Taxonomy (GTDB): domain Bacteria; phylum Pseudomonadota; class Alphaproteobacteria; order Rhodobacterales; family Rhodobacteraceae; genus UBA6213. The sequence continues at coordinate 118,848 of DISJ01000016.1, forward strand.
GCGCGGGCGGCGGACGCGGGGCAAAAAAGCCTCGATACGGAATTTCCCGCCGAGGACAAGTTCGAGCATTTGCCAGCGCGGCCTTTACAGGGGCGGCCGACGGCGTTTTTGACCGTGCAGGAAGGGTGCGACAAGTTTTGCGCCTTTTGCGTGGTGCCTTATACGCGCGGATCCGAAGTCAGCCGCCCGGTGGCGCGGATACTGGCGGAGGCGCGGGCGCTGGTGGCGCGCGGGGTGCGCGAAATCACGCTTCTGGGGCAAAACGTCAACGCCTATCACGGGGTCGAGGATGGCGCCGACTGGGGGCTGGCGCGCCTGGTGCGCGCGCTAGCGCGCATCGACGGATTGGAGCGGATACGCTACACCACCTCGCATCCCAATGACATGGAAGACGATCTGATTGCCGCGCATGGCGATGAACCAAAGCTCATGCCCTATCTGCACCTGCCGGTGCAATCGGGGTCGGACCGCATTTTGAAGGCGATGAATCGGCGCCATACTGCCGACGAGTACCTGCGCACGATCGAGCGGATTCGCGCGGCGCGGCCGGACATGCTGATTTCAGGCGACTTCATCGTCGGGTTTCCGGGCGAAACAGATGCCGATTTTGCCGACACGATAGCGCTTATCGAGGCGGTGGGTTACGGCATGGCCTATAGCTTCAAGTATTCCGCCCGCCCCGGAACCCCGGCTGCGGACCGTGCGCCAGTTGAGGGCGCGGTAGCCGATGCGCGCTTGCAGGTGCTGCAGGCGCTGATCACCCGCCAGCAACGCGCCGTACAAGATGCGATGGTAGGGCGCGAGCTTGACGTGCTGATTGAGCGGCCCGGTCGCGTTGCCGGGCAATGGGTTGGCAAGTCTGGCTATTTGCACGCGGTACATCTGGACGGGGCCGATCTTGCACCGGGGCAGCTTGTACGTTGCAGAATCACCGAAGGCTGGACCAATTCTTTAGCGGGTGTGCTGCTGCGTTAGGTGCTCGACGCGTATTTTGCCCTGATTTTGGCACCTTCAATACGATCCATCGCAACAATCGGGGGATATATTCCAGATTTGTTGACGAACAAAACTCAATATATTGGGATTTACGCTTTCCATGCCGCATGGTTTTGCTAATCTGGCATTATAGAATGAGTATAGGCGTCGCGGGTACTGGCCCGCGATGACAATGGCTTAGGTGGAGGCGACCGCGGTGAATACACGGATTTCCAAGTTTCTGAGGCCGGCAGCGGGTGGCGCCGCGGCATGTGCTTTGGCGCTGGCAACACTCGCGGCGCCGGTGGTGGCGCAGCCGGTGGTTTCGGCAGAGCAGTATGTTCCAACGATCTGGATCGACCCGGATGGCTGCGAACATTGGGCGATGGACGACGGCGCAGAGGGCTACATGGACAACCGGCTGACCCGTGATGGTCGCCCAGTTTGCCACCGTGATGTTTGCGGCGTGCTTCCCACCGATCAGCTGTTCGCGACGGATCGCTATGTGGTCACCTCGGCGGGGCGCGAGCAGTTGGAAAACTTCTTCCGCACCGCGCAGGCTCGCAGCTTCATCATATCGGGTCACACCGACAGCCGCGCGTCTGACGAATACAACATGGGCCTGTCGCAGCGTCGCGCCAATGCGGTTGCGGCGGTGGCGCAATCGGTCGGTGCCAGCGTTTTGGCGGTGCAGTGGTATGGCGAGCGATATCCGCGCGCCAACAACAATTCCGCAGCAGGCATGGCGCAGAATCGCCGCGTCGAGATTATTTGTGTGAAGTGAGGGGCCGGCAATGCGCGTGATCAATAGCTTTGTTCTACTCGCCGCCGTGCTTGGCACGACGGCTTGCACTCAGGTCGGCCCCGATAAGTCGATCGACCGTGGCGTCGATGATAAGCACCTGAGCCAGCTTGAGGCAGGTGTCTGGATCGACCCGGATGGTTGCGACCACTGGATCATCGACGATGGCGTCGAAGGGTACCTAAGCGGCCGGCTCGACGATTATGGTAAACCGATCTGTTCGGGTGCTGCGTTGCCGAACCAGGCGGTGGGCCCATTCAAGGCGGGCAGCGCCATTCCCGACGTTCTCTGAGGCGGTTTGGGCCGATTTTAGGGCCGTGCAGCGCCGCTGCGCGGCCTCATTGTATCCATCACGTAAAATCTTTTGATGCGGGTGCGGTCTTGTGCACGCCACGCTTGCGCATCGGTTGCGAGCGGTCCACCATGAGGCCACAACCCCTAGCAAGGAGCCGCTCTTGGGCCTGAGCGCCGTCCCCCCCCCGCCCCGAATGGCAGACGCGCATGAAACGCTGCTCGAATTTCCCGACAATCGGCTGCTGATCGGCCTTTGCGGTCAATTTGACCGCAATCTGGCGCAGATTGAGCACAAGCTTTCGGTGCATATCTTGCGGCGCGGCAACCAGTTGGCGGTGGTCGGCCTGCCCGATGCACAGGCGCAGGCGGCGCAAGTGCTCGGCGCGCTCTATGCTCGTCTCGAGCAGGGCCGCGCGGTGGATTCTGATGAAATCGACGCGGCGATCCGGCTGGGTGAGTTTCGCTCGGACGCGGTGCCGCTTGATCAGCAGCTCGAAATGTTCGAGGCGGGGCGCTACGAAATTCGCACTCGCAAAAAACAGGTCGAACCACGAACCGAAGCGCAGAAAGCCTATGTGAAGGCGCTGTTCACGCATGAGATGGCCTTTGGCATCGGGCCTGCGGGCACCGGCAAGACCTACCTTGCGGTAGCAGTAGGCGTGACCATGCTGATCGGCGGGCACGTGGACAAGATCATCCTCTCGCGCCCAGCAGTCGAGGCGGGCGAGCGGTTGGGGTTTCTTCCCGGCGACATGAAGGAGAAGGTCGATCCTTACATGCAGCCGCTTTACGACGCGCTGAACGATTTTCTGCCCGCCAAGCAACTGGCCAAGTTGATGGAAGAAAAGCGCATCGAAATCGCGCCCTTGGCCTTCATGCGCGGGCGCACGCTATCACAAGCTTTCGTGGTGCTTGACGAGGCGCAAAACGCCACGACCATGCAAATGAAGATGTTTCTTACGCGACTTGGCCAGGGTAGCCGCATGGTCATCACGGGCGATCGCACGCAGGTGGATCTACCACGCGGCACCTCCTCGGGGCTCTCTGATGCCGAGCGTATTCTGGCGGGCGTCTCGGGCGTCTCGTTTAACTATTTCACCGCGCGCGATGTGGTGCGCCACCCCCTTGTGGCGCGCGTGATCGAGGCCTATGAGCGCGACGATGACGCTCGAGGTTGAGATTGTGTTTGAGGATGACCGCTGGCAGGCTTTTGGCCTGCGGGGTCTGGCTGACGTTGCGGTGGCCGCCGTGATGGCCGATCAACACATTGAGGGCGACTTTGCAGTCAGTCTGCTCGCCTGTGATGATGCCCGGATAAGCGAGCTCAACGCTGATTTCCGCGCCAAGCCCACGCCCACAAACGTGCTAAGCTGGCCCGCCGAAGCACTGGCCCCCGAGCAGGAAGGTGCAACGCCCTTTCCCCCCGATGCCGATGATCCGATGGGCGCCGAACTGGGTGATATTGCGATTGCGTGGGAAACCTGCATGCGCGAGGCGGTCGAACAGGGCAAGCCAGCTGCCGCGCATGTGACGCATCTTCTTGTGCACGGCGTGTTACATCTGTTGGGTTATGACCACATCCGCGAAAAAGATGCGGAGTTGATGGAGCGATGCGAACGGCGCATCCTTGCAGCATTGGGCATTGCAGACCCATATGAGATTGCCTGACAACAGTTTGCGTCAGGTTAGTTGGAAAGGAACGATGGGACAGAGTGCAGATGGTCCGGGTGCCACGCAAAGCGCGGCGGAGCCGGACGAAGGTGATAGTCGCGCCGAACCGGGCGCGCGACGAGGTTTTTTTGACCGTATCCTGAGCAAGTTAAGCCCCGGTGACCCAGAGTCTTCGGATATGCGCGCACATGAATCGCCTGGGATGCACTCTCCGGCGCCCCTGCCGGGGATGAGCAACCTGCGCCGGATGCGGGTTGAAGATGTGGCAATTCCCAAGGTAGCGATTGCTGCGGTGCCGGTGACAATTTCGCGCGATGATCTGGTCGATGTCTTCCGCGAGCAGGGCTTTTCGCGAATGCCAGTGTTCAAGGGAACGCTCGACAGCCCGCTAGGCCTGATCCACCTTAAGGATCTGGCGTTGGAACATGGCTTCACCCAAGGTACGCCGCAGCGGTTTTTGCTGCGCAAGTTGTTGCGCCCGCTACTTTTTGCCCCGCCCTCGATGCCAATCGGGGTTTTGCTGCAAAAGATGCAGCGCGAACGCATCCATATGGCGCTGGTAATTGATGAGTACGGCGGCGTGGACGGGCTGGTGACGATCGAGGACCTGATCGAGCAGGTGATCGGCGAGATCGAGGACGAGCACGACGAAGCAGAGGACGGGTTCTGGGTGGTAGAAAAACCAGAGCAGTATCTGGTGCAGGCGCGTGCGCCGCTTGACGTCTTCGAGGCCGAAATTGGGCTGAAGCTTGCTGATGCCGAAGAAGACGAAGAAATCGACACGCTTGGCGGCTTTGTTTGCATGTTGGCAGGGCGGGTGCCTGCGCGCGGCGAAGTGATTCAGATGCAGGGCGGGGTCGAGTTCGAAGTAGTCGATGCCGATCCGCGGCGGGTCAAACGCATTCGTGTGCGGCTTCCAACTGCGGCCAAGGCGTGATCGCGGGCGCGCTGCGACGGGTTTTTGGCGCAGCGGCGCGGCCGCGCTGGCGCGTGCTGGCAGCAGCGGCGGCGCTGGGGGCTGTCAGCGCTGCTGGGCAGGCGCCGCTTGGCTGGTGGTGGCTCGCCTTGTCGGGCTTTGCCGGGGTGCTGGCGCTGATCGGGGCAGAAGACAGCACGCGGCGCATGGCTTGGGCTGGCTGGGCTGCGGGTGCGGGCTACGGCATCGCGGCGATGTTCTGGATTGTCGAACCGTTTCAGGTAGAGGCTGATCGCTACGCTTGGATGGCGCCCTTTGCGCTTGCGTTTCTGGCGCTTGGCATGGGGCTTTTCTGGGCCTTCGCGGCGGCGCTGGGCGGGGCGGTATCGGGGCGGAAGCGCTGGCTGCGCCCACTTGCGCTGGCCTTGGGTTTTGCCACCTCGGACCTGTTGCGCGGCTACATATTCACCGGCTTTCCCTGGGCGCTGTTGGGGCATTCGTTCATCGCCACACCGCTTGGTCAGCTTGCGGCGCTGGCGGGCCCGGTGGGGTTGACGCTGGTTTTCACCTTTGCTGCGGCGGCATTGGCGCAGCTGCTTTCGCCAACGGCGGGCAGGCGCGCGCGCTTTGCGCGCGCCGCTATTGCCGCTGTGGCCGCCGTGGCCCTTGCCGCAGGCTGGGCTTGGGGTGCGGTGCGGTTGGCCGAACCCGAGCTGCCTCCTTCACGCGACGTGGTGGTGCGACTGGTGCAACCAAACGCCACGCAGGCGTTGAAATGGCAGCCAGAATACGCCCGCGAGTTCTTTTATCGACAGCTTGAATTGAGCGCTGCACCGGCGACGCGCCGCCCCGATCTGATTATCTGGCCGGAAACCTCGGTGCCGTTTCTGCTCGACGATCCGGGCGCCGGGATTTCGATGATAACCGAGGCGGCTGCTGGGGTGCCGGTGGCGCTCGGGGTGCAGCGCAGCGAGGGGCGACGCTATTTCAACAGCCTCGTGCTGCTGGGGGCGGATGGCGCGATCGGCCCGGTCTATGACAAGTTTCACCTTACCCCGTTTGGCGAATACATCCCCTTTGGAGATACGCTCGCGCAGTTTGGCATTTCGGCTTTTGCGGCACAGCAGGGGCATGGCTATTCGGCGGGGCCTGGGGCGGTGGTGCTTGACTTTGGTGCGCTTGGGCGAGTGCAGCCGCTGATCTGTTATGAGGCGGTGTTTCCACAAGACTTGCACGCAGCACCCGAGCGCCCCGACTGGTTGATGCAAATTACCAACGACAGCTGGTTTGGTGCGCTGGCAGGCCCCCAACAGCATCTGGCGCAGGCGCGGTTGCGCGCAATCGAAACCGGGTTGCCGATGGCGCGCGCCGCTAACACCGGCATTTCGGCGATGATCGATGCGTGGGGCCGCGTTCGGGCGGAGATTGCATTGAATACGGCGGGCTTTCTTGATGTGGCGCTGCCTGCTGCGCTGCCGCAAACGGCCTACGCGCGGCAGGGCGATGGCCCGGTTTTTGCGCTTATTGTCGTGCTGCTGGCCTTGGCTGCGACACTTGCGCGCTTACCCATTGACCGCACCCGCCCACACGCCTAGGTAGCAGTATCGACCGTCACAACGGCTTCCTGGCGTGACGGCGCAATTCAATGGAGCACTTCCCCATGGCACGTGACAGTTATATTTTTACCTCCGAATCCGTTTCGGAGGGGCATCCAGACAAGCTTTGTGACCGTATTTCGGACGCAGTACTTGATGCATTCATAGCCGAGGAACCCAACGCCCGGGTTGCGTGCGAAACTTTTGCCACCACCAACCGTGTGGTCGTTGGCGGTGAAGTAGGGCTTTCGACCGAGGAAAAGACCAAGGAATTCGTCGAACGTGTCGAGGATATCGTGCACGATTGCGTGCACGACATCGGCTATGAACAGGCCAAGTTTCATTGGAAGACGCTGAGTGTTCACAACTTTCTGCACGAGCAATCGGCACATATCGCGCAGGGCGTTGACCGCGACGGCGCGGGCGATCAGGGGATCATGTTCGGTTACGCATCCGACGAGACGCCGGAGTTGATGCCGGCGCCGATCCTCTATGCGCACGCGATCCTGAAGCGGTTGGCAGAGGCGCGCAAATCGGGTGCCGAGCCGCTGTTGCGCCCAGACGCAAAATCGCAACTTTCCGTGCGGTACGAGCATGGTGTGCCGGTCGGCATTGCCCAGATCGTGCTTTCGACCCAGCACGAAAGCGAGCGCCAAAGTTCCAACGACATCCGCGCGATCGTCGAGCCCTATATCCTTGAAGTGCTGCCCGAAGGTTGGATCACGCCTGAAACCGAATGGCATGTAAACCCGACTGGTGCCTTCGTTATTGGTGGGCCCGATGGCGATGCAGGGCTGACCGGGCGCAAGATCATCGTTGATACTTACGGTGGCGCTGCACCGCACGGGGGCGGGGCGTTTTCGGGCAAAGACCCGACCAAGGTTGACCGCTCGGCGGCGTATGCCGCGCGCTATCTGGCGAAAAACGTCGTGGCCGCTGGCCTAGCGAAACGCTGCTCGATTCAAGTGAGCTATGCGATCGGCGTGGCACGGCCCTTGTCGATTTATGTCGATACTTACGGCACCGGCACGATACCAGAGGCCGAGATTGAGCGGATGGTGGCCAAGGCAATGGACCTTACCCCGCGCGGTATTCGTGATCATCTGCAGCTAAACCGCCCGATCTATGCGCGCACTGCCGCCTATGGGCACTTTGGCCGCGCGCCTGATGCAGACGGCGGCTTCAGCTGGGAAAAGACCGATTTGGTCGAAAAGCTGAAAGCGGCGCTCTGAATCTGCGCGCTCATGCCAGCACGCTATATGCACACGCGCCCGTCGCGAATTGCGGCGGGCGTTTTCATTGCAGTGTGGGCGCGGCTTGCGGCGAGGATGTTTTAGAAAGCAAAAAGGCGCTTTGCGCCGCACCAGAATGGCGCCGGTGCTTGACCTCGCGTCTTGCCCGGCCTAGTGGCGCGGTATGAGTGATATGCCCCCATCTGCACCGCCCGCGCGGCGCAATTTTTATGGCCGCCGCTTCGGGCACACCCTGCGGTCGTCGCAAAAAACCTATCTGGAGGAGGACCTCGCGGCGCTGCGCCCGAGCGGGGTCTCCGCCGAAGAAAATCCGCACCGTACGATGATCGACCCGGGCACGCTTTTTGGCGATGCGCGGCAAATCTGGCTTGAAATCGGGTTCGGCGGTGGCGAGCATATGGTGGCGATGGCCGCGCGCTACCCTGAGGTCGGGATCGTTGGGTGCGAGCCCTATGTGAACGGCGTGGCGATGCTGTTGGGCAAAATCCGTGCGGCGGGAGTGCGCAATCTGGTGGTCTACCCAGGCGACGCGCGTGATCTGCTAGAGGTGCTGCCAACGGGTGCCTTGGCCAAAGCGTTTCTGAACTATCCCGATCCTTGGCCCAAAAAGCGCCATCACCGCCGCCGCTTCGTGACCCCGGATCATCTTGGACCGCTGGCGCGGACCTTGGCGCAGGGGGCAGAGTTTCGCGTTGCCACCGATATTGGCGACTACATGCGACAGGCGCTTGAAGAGGTGCCGCAGGCGGGGTTCGATCTGGTTTCGGTCGGGGGCGCGCCTTGGGTGGACTGGGTTTCGACGCGGTACGAGCAAAAGGCGCTGCGCGAAGGCCGTGTGCCGCAATATGCGACCTTTCGCAGGCAGTAAGCAGGTGCCGCGTTCCTGCTGCGGGTGATTTACGCGCGCGCGGCCCTGCGCTATCACGCGCATGTAATAAGGAGAATTGCGCATGTCTGGCCACGGTGAAGCGATTGCAATGGTGGCCCGCCGGGGCGGGGCCTTACGCGGTGTGGCCGAGGTGCCGGGCGACAAGTCAATTTCGCATCGCGCGCTGATCCTCGGGGCCTTGTCGGTAGGCGAGACGCGGGTGACGGGGCTGCTGGAAGGGCAGGACGTGCTCGACACGGCCAAGGCGATGCGGGCCTTCGGGGCCGATGTCGAACGGCACGGGCCGGGAATGTGGTCGGTGCGCGGCGTGGGCGTGGGCGGTTTTGCAGAACCCGACGATGTGATCGACTGCGGCAATTCCGGCACAGGGGTGCGGCTGATCATGGGGGCGATGGCAACTTCGCCCATTACCGCGACGTTTACGGGTGACGCGAGTTTGCGCAAGCGCCCGATGGGGCGGGTGACAGAGCCGCTAGCGCTGTTCGGGGCCGCAGCCTATGGGCGCAGGGGCGGGCGGCTGCCAATGACCGTGGTGGGGGCGGCTGATCCGATGCCGGTGCGCTACACCTCGCCGGTGGCTTCGGCGCAGGTGAAATCAGCGGTGCTGCTTGCGGGGCTGAATGCGCCGGGCGAAACCGTGGTGATTGAACGCGAACCTACGCGCGACCATTCGGAACGGATGCTGCGCGGCTTTGGTGCGCGCATAGAGGTTGAGGCGAGGCCCGAGGGGCGGATTATCCGGCTGACGGGGCAGCCAGAGTTGTGCGCGCAATCCGTGGCGGTTCCGCGCGATCCTTCAAGCGCTGCGTTTCCGGTTTGCGCGGCGCTGATTGTGCCCGATTCCGATATTTTGGTGCCCGGTGTCAGCCAAAATCCAACACGAAATGGGCTTTTTACAACATTGGTGGAAATGGGCGCCGACATCGCCTTTGACAATCCGCGCGAAGAGGGCGGCGAGCCGGTGGCCGACCTGCGGGTACGGTACTCGGCGCTGAAAGGCATCGAAGTGCCGCCAGAGCGCGCCGCAAGCATGATCGACGAATTTCCGGTGTTGTCGGTCGTGGCCGCCTTGGCCGAGGGGCGCACGGTGATGCGCGGCGTCAAGGAATTGCGCGTGAAGGAAAGTGATCGCATCGACGCGATGGCGCGCGGGCTAGAGGCGTGCGGCGTGCGCGTCGAGGAAGATGAAGATACGTTGATCGTTTATGGCCAAGGGCCGGGCGGCGTGGCTGGCGGGGCAACCTGCGCCACCCATATCGACCACCGCATCGCGATGGCGTTTCTGGTTCTGGGGCTGGCGAGCGAGCGGGCTATCACGGTTGACGACGGATCGCCCATTGCAACCTCGTTTCCGGTGTTCGAGGCACTGATGCGCGGTCTTGGCGCCGATATCACGCGTATCGAAGCATGAGGCGCGCGGTTTTCTGGCTGCTTTTCGCGGCCATGGTGGCGGTATACGGCGCGATGTTGTTCTGGTCGCTGCCGCGGCTTGAAGCGTTGGCGGGCGGGTTAATGCCATTCGATCTGCGCCCTACCGGCTACAGCCTCAACGAGGCGCAAGACCTGTTGGCGGCACTGGGCGCAGAGGGGCGCGCCTATTACCTTGGCGTGCAGCAATCGCTTGATAGCGCGTATCCTGCGCTTTACGCGGTGGTGATGGTGATGGCGTTTCGTGCGCTGTTGGCGGGTTGGTGGGGCCGCGCGCTGGGGCTGCTTGCGTTGGCGGGGGCCGCGTTCGACTATCTTGAAAATGCGCGCGTCGCAGTCATGTTGCGGCTGCCGCCCGAGGCGGTGAGCGAGGCGATGGTCGCTGCGGCGAGCCTTGCGACGGTAGCGAAAAGCGCCACGGTGGCGCTGGCGCTTGTCAGCCTAAGTGTGCTTTTGGCGCGAAACGCGCGGCGTCGCTGGGGGCGGGCGTGAGCTTTACGGTCGCCATTGACGGCCCGGCGGCCGCGGGCAAGGGCACGATTGCGCGGGCGGTTGCGGCGCGGTTCGGCTTTGCGCATCTCGATACCGGGCTGCTGTACCGCGCCGTGGGGGCCAAAGGGGGCGATCCGGTCGCGGCGGCGCGGGGGCTGATGCCGGGTGACCTTGCGCGCACCGATTTGCGCACACTTGCGGCGGGGCAGGCGGCCAGTCGGGTTGCGGCGATCCCCGAGGTGCGCGCCGCTCTTGTCGAATTTCAGCGCCGCTTTGCCAAGCAGGCAGGTGGCGCGGTGCTGGACGGGCGCGACATCGGCACGGTGATCTGCCCGAAGGCCGAGGTAAAGCTTTACGTCACCGCCAGCGCCGAAGTGCGCGCGCATCGCCGTTGGCTAGAGGTGGGCGGCGACGAGGCGCAGGTTCTGGCAGAGGTGCAAGAGCGCGATGCACGCGACATGGGGCGCGCAGATGCGCCATTGTGCGCGGCACCAGATGCGCTGGTGCTTGATACAAGCACGATGAGCATCGAGGCCGCGGTGGAGCGTGCGATGGCGGTGGTGGAAGCCCGTCGCGGTGCATGAAGCTTGCTTCGCCCGCCAAAGCCCCTTATAGCGACGCCAGTTTTCAAGGGTCCGGTGCTGCCGGGGCCCCCTTGGGAATTTTTCAGCCAAAGACCGGCGGAGCCAACCGCTTGGCCAGTGAAACACTCGCAAAGGAAACTGAACCGCATGTGCGCCAAAACTACTATGGAAGAATTCGAAGCCCTTCTGAACGAAAGCTTCGAAATTGACACGCCCTCCGAGGGCTCTGTTGTCAAAGGCAAGGTCATCGCCATCGAGGCGGGGCAAGCCATCATCGACGTCGGCTACAAGATGGAAGGCCGCATCGATCTGAAAGAATTCGCTAACCCCGGCGAAGCCCCCTCGATTGCAGTGGGCGATACCGTGGAAGTGTTCCTTGAGCGCGTTGAAAATGCGCGCGGCGAGGCCAGCATCAGCCGCGAAAAAGCGCGTCGTGAAGAAGCCTGGGATCGCCTGGAAAAAGCCTACGAGAAAGAAGAGCGCGTCGATGGCGCCATCTTCGGCCGCGTCAAGGGCGGCTTTACGGTTGATCTTGGCGGCGCCGTTGCGTTCTTGCCCGGTAGCCAGGTTGACGTGCGCCCGGTGCGCGATGCTGGCCCGCTGATGGGGCTCAAGCAACCGTTCCAGATTCTGAAAATGGACCGTCGCCGTGGCAACATCGTGGTTTCGCGCCGCGCGATCCTCGAAGAAAGCCGCGCCGAACAGCGCGCCGAAGTGATCGGCAACCTCACCGAAGGCCAAGTGGTCGACGGTGTGGTCAAGAACATCACCGAATATGGTGCGTTCGTTGACCTTGGCGGCGTTGACGGCCTGCTGCACGTCACCGATATGGCGTGGCGTCGGGTTAACCACCCGTCCGAGATTCTGGCGATCGGCGAAACCGTCAAGGTTCAGGTCGTCAAGATCAACAAGGAAACCCACCGTATCAGCCTTGGCATGAAGCAACTGTTGTCGGATCCGTGGGATTCGGTGGAAGAGAAGTTCCCGCTCAACTCGGTGCACAAAGGTCGCGTGACAAACATCACCGACTACGGCGCATTCGTAGAGTTGGAAGCGGGCGTCGAAGGCCTTGTGCACGTTTCGGAAATGTCGTGGACCAAGAAAAACGTCCACCCCGGCAAGATCGTTTCGACCTCGCAAGAAGTCGATGTGATGGTGCTGGAAATCGACACCGCCAAACGCCGCGTTTCGCTGGGCCTCAAGCAGACCCAACGCAATCCGTGGGAGGTGTTTGCCGAAACCCACCCGGTCGGCACGATGATCGAAGGCGAAGTGAAGAACATCACCGAATTCGGTCTGTTCATCGGCCTCGACAACGACATCGACGGTATGGTGCACCTGTCTGACCTCAGCTGGGATCAGCGCGGCGAAGACGCGATTGCCAACTACCGCAAAGGCGATGTGGTCAAGGCCGCAGTCACCGAAGTGGATGTTGAGAAAGAGCGTATTTCGCTGTCGGTCAAGGCGCTTGACGCCGACACCTTCTCGGATGCGGTTGATGGCGTGAAGCGTGGCTCGGTCATTACCGTAACCGTGACCGCGATCGAAGAGGGCGGGATCGAGTGCGACTACAACGGCATGAAGTCGTTCATCCGCCGCTCGGACCTGTCGCGCGAGCGTTCTGAACAGCGCCCCGAGCGCTTCCAGATCGGTGACCACGTTGATGTGCGCGTGACCAACGTCGATTCCAAGACCCGTCGTCTTGGTGTTTCGATCAAGGCCCGCGAGATCGCGGAAGAGAAAGAAGCGGTCGAACAATACGGCTCTTCGGACTCGGGCGCCTCGCTTGGCGACATCCTCGGCGCTGCCCTGAAAGGCAACGGCGAACGCTAAGTCGCGCCGAAGAAAACTGCACTCGGCCCCGCCTGCAAAGGTGGGGCCTTGTCATGCCTGCCTGATTCGCTGCGGTGCAAGAAGTGCGGCGTCGTTTGCGATGCTGCGTCGCCGCATCAGGCGAAAGCTTGCGCAACATTGGCTTTGGAATGGAAAAATGCACCATTCCAAGGACTTTGCCATTTGTGCCGGGAAAATTTCTGCATATAGTCAACGTCAGTCGTTCCGGGCGCTGTAGCCTGGGCAGCTTTGGGGGATGTCCATGATTCGGTCAGAACTTATTTCGCGCATTGCCGATGACAACCCGGAGTTGTCGCTTCGACATGTCGAGAAGATCGTGAATACGGTCTTCGACGAGATTGTTGAGGCGATGGCACGAGGTGATCGCGTCGAGCTGCGTGGCTTTGGCGCGTTTTCTGTCAAACAGCGTGATGCCCGCACTGGGCGCAACCCACGCACCGGCACCGCAGTTGAAGTTGAAGAAAAGCACGTTCCGTTCTTCAAGACTGGCAAGCTTTTGCGTGACAGGCTCAACGGAAACGAGGGCTGAATGCTGCGCTGGCTGCGCTGGGTGTTTTTGGCGGCGTTGGCCGTGGTGCTGGTCACGCTGGCACTGGCCAACCGTGGGCTGGTGACGCTGCGCCTCATGCCTGATTCGACGGGCAACTTTCTGGGCCTGCAATGGTCGCTAGAGTTGCCGCTGTTTCTGGTGATTTTCGCCGGTATCCTGATCGGCCTTCTGGTTGGTTTTGTCTGGGAATGGATGCGCGAGGCGCGGTTGCGCGCCACCGCCAGCCAAACCTCCCGCGAAAAGGCACGGCTAGAGCGTGAACTGGCGCGCGTGGGTGCCGCTGACCCTGGCAAGAGCGACGAAGTTCTGGCGCTGCTTGAGCAACCACGCGGCACGCGGTAAGCCTGCCTGCATGGATATCCGAGTCAAAATTTGCGGGCTGACCCAGCCCGAACACGTTGCTGCTGGCGCGGCGGCGGGGGCGAATTATCTAGGATTCGTGTTTTTTGCCAAATCGCCGCGCAATCTTGCGTTGGCGCGGGCGCGCGATCTGGCGCTGGCTGTGCCGGTTGGCATTGCCAAGGTTGGCCTTGTGGTCGATGCCGATGACGCCTTTCTCGATGCGCTTACGGGCGAAGTGCCGCTGGATATGTTGCAGCTGCATGGCCACGAAACCGTGGCGCGCGTGGCCGAGGTGCGGGCGCGCTATGGTCTTCCGGTGATGAAGGCAATCGGCATTGCCACCGAGGCCGATCTTGCCGCCGTGGCCGAGTATGGCCGGGTGGCAGACCAGATACTGGTTGATGCCAAGGCTCCTGCCGGGGCCGACTTGCCCGGCGGCAATGGCCGCGCCTTTGATTGGACGCTGCTTAGCCGTCGCCGCTGGCCCTGCCCGTGGATGCTGGCGGGAGGGCTGACGCCTGCAAACGTGGCCGAGGCGATCTATCTGACCGGGGCGAAACAGGTGGATGTGTCTTCGGGCGTGGAAACCGCGCCGGGCCGAAAAGACACAGGGTTGATTGCCGATTTCATCGCAAAGGCACGGACATGACGCTTTGGCGCGAGGCCACCGCAGCAGATGTGCCCGCCGTTGTGGCGATGCTGACCGATGACATGCTGGGGGCGGCGCGCGAAGGCAGCGACATGGCGCTGTATCAGGCGGAATTCGCCGAAATGCAGCGGCTGGGGGCTAATACGCTGGTGGTGGGCGAGCAGGCGGGGCACATTGTTGCTACCTATCAGATCACCATTCTGCACGGGCTTTCCCAAAAGGCTGCACGGCGCGCACAGATCGAGGCTGTGCGGGTTGCGGGCGATCTGCGCGGGCAGGGGCTTGGCCGCGAGTTGATGGCCGATGCCGAAGCACGCGCGCGTGCGGCCGGCTGCCGCCTGATGCAGTTGACCACCAACAAGGCGCGCACCCGCGCGCATCGTTTCTATGACCGGCTCGGCTTTACCCCCAGCCACATTGGATATAAACGCGAGCTGGATTGAACAAGGGGCGCCCCATGGCCGACGACCGCATCAACAGCTTCAAGACCGGGCCAGATGAACAGGGGCGCTTTGGCATCTTTGGCGGGCGCTTTGTCTCTGAAACCCTGATGCCGCTGGTGCTGGCGCTTGAGGAAGAATACGAGCGCGCCAAGACAGACGCGAGCTTCTGGGCCGAAATGGACGACCTCTGGAAGCATTATGTCGGTCGCCCCTCGCCGCTGTATTACGCCGAGCGTCTGACCGAGCATCTGGGTGGTGCGAAAATCTACATGAAGCGTGACGAGCTGAACCATACTGGCGCGCACAAGATCAACAACGTGCTAGGGCAGATTTTACTGGCCCGCCGCATGGGCAAAACCCGAATCATCGCCGAAACCGGGGCCGGGCAGCACGGTGTGGCCACTGCAACGGTCTGCGCACGCTTTGGGCTGAAATGCGTGGTCTATATGGGTGAAACCGATGTGCACCGGCAATCGCCCAACGTATTTCGTATGCAATTGCTTGGCGCAGAGGTCATTCCCGTCACCTCGGGGCGCGGCACGCTGAAAGACGCGATGAACGATGCGCTGCGCGATTGGGTGACCAACGTGCGCGACACGTTCTATTGCATCGGCACGGTGGCAGGGCCGCACCCTTACCCCGCAATGGTGCGTGATTTTCAATCGATCATCGGCAAGGAAGCCCGCGCCCAGATGCTGGAACGCGAAGGCCGCTTGCCCGACACTCTGGTGGCCGCAATCGGCGGTGGTTCCAACGCGATGGGGTTGTTTTTTCCGTTCCTTGATGACGCCACTGTTAACATCATCGGGGTCGAGGCGGGGGGCCACGGCGTCGATAACCGCATGGAGCATTGCGCAAGCCTGACAGGCGGGCGCCCCGGCGTGCTGCACGGCAACCGCACCTATTTGCTGCAAGACGACGATGGCCAGATCCTTGAAGGGCACTCGATTTCGGCGGGGTTGGATTATCCCGGCATCGGGCCAGAGCATAGCTGGCTGCACGAGGTCGGGCGGGCCCAATATGTAAGCATCACCGACATGGAGGCGCTTGAGGCGTTTCAGCTGTGCTGCCTGCAGGAAGGCATCATTCCGGCGCTGGAACCGAGCCACGCGTTGGCGCATGTGATGAAAATCGCGCCCGACTTGCCGCGAGATCATCTTATTATCATGAACATGTGCGGGCGGGGCGACAAAGACATCTTCACGGTAGCGCGCCACCTCGGCTATGATATGAAAATCTAAATATCTGAAAGTACGTTAAAAAAGCCCCGTCGCGGCGCTGCGGCGGGGTTTTTCGTGGCATAAACCTCAGTTTATGGCCGTCTGGCAGAAGGTTATTGGGGCGGGTTTATGCCTTGCGGTGAGTGTTCTGCGCGGGATTGGTCTGGAAGTGTTGACGTATCGCAACATGCGAAACGCAAACACACTAGGGAGATCCAGAATGAAACGCACCCTCAAGATCGCAGCCATTGTTCTTTCGCTCGGCAGCGCCAGCGCCGCCTACGCAGAAGTCGACACCGCTGCGATGATAGCAGAATGGGCCGCGCAGGGCTATACCGTGACCGAGATCCGGTCAAGCGGCACCACGGTGAAGGTCGAAGCGATTAACGGCACGCATGTGTTAGAGGTCATCTATGACTTTGCTACCGGCCTTGTGCTTAGCCACGAACAGCGTGAACGCACGCAAGCGGAAGGCGGCAATGGCACCGGCGCCCCGAACGGTAGCGACGATGACATGCACGATGACCATGACGATGACGACGACATGAATGATGACGATGACAGCGACGACGATGAAGGCGACGACGACGACAGCGACGATGACAGCGACGATGACAGCGATGATGACAGCGACGACGACAGCGATGATGACAGCGACGACGACAGCAACGACGATGATAACGGCGACGACGACTGATCAAACGCGGCTGACAATGCTGTTGGCAGATTTGCCATAGATCGCGTAGTTCTACAGATGTGGCAACTGCCCCCGGAGTTATCGGCACATGTGTCGGGCGCCGGGGGCAAAGTTTTCGCGAAGGGGGAATTTGATGTGGGTGAGGGCGGCAGCACTGGCGACAGTGCTTATGCTATCGGCAGGAGCGGCGCTTGCGTCGGGGCTATCCGCCGATCAGATCGCGCAGCAATTGCACGATCAAGGCTACAGCGAAATTTCCATTTCGCGCACCTTTCTGGGTAGAACCCGGATCGTGGCTATCGGAATCCTAGGCAGGCGCGAGATTGTCATCGACCCACGCACCGGCCAAATCTTGCGCGATCTTCTTGTCGACGCAAATAATGTCGCCGCGCGAGGCCGTTTTGTGCTTGAAGATAAGTCCGGAAGCGAAACGAAGGCAGCGAGCGTCAGCAAAGATAGCGATGCCAGCGACGACGGCGCGGATGAACAAGAAGACGAACAAGAGCAAGAAGACGAGCAAGATCAAGAAGACGAGCAAGACGACGAGGACGAGCAAGACGACGAGGACGAACATGACGACGATTGAGCGTTGCTGTGCCAACCGGAGTTGATCGCATGTGGGGTTGCGTATGGTTTTATTGCATTCGCCGGATAGGGGTTTAATGCGCCGCTCTGGTATCATCGCGGTGTTTGTCGTGCAGCTGCTCTGCGCGCTGTTCTTCATATCGGACCTCGTCTTGTCGATGCTGGGTCTGATGGTGCTGCCTATCACTTGGGGCTATCACGAAGTTTTCGAAATTGCCGCAGTGCTTAGCTTGATGATTGGTTTGTGGATGGCGCTGATTGCACTGTCGCGGTTGCAGCGCGATCACCGAGAGGCGAGCGAAAGGCTGCGCAGGGCGTCGGGCGCTTTCATGACGCTGCTTTGCGAACGATTTGACGACTGGGGGTTAACGCCTGCGGAACGCGACGTCGCACTATTTGCCATCAAGGGGCTGAGCACTGCTGAAATCGCCTCGATGCGGGCGACGTCGGAGGGCACGGTCAAGGCGCAGACCAACGCGATCTATCGTAAGGCAGCAGTGAACGGGCGCGGCCAGTTGCTGAGCCTATTTATCGAGGATCTGATGGCCGACGCACATTTACCAACGCTCGCGCCTACGGCGGCAGCATCCGAGGCGGTCGAGCCCGAAATGCGGGTGGATGCCTAGCCCTTCTTCTTCTTTTTCTTGCTGCGCGGTTCGGGTGCTGCGTGTGCAAATTCGCGCTCCATCTCGGCTGGGGTCATGCGCAGCAGCGCCTCGACCCAGGCGGAAACTGATGCGAGCATTGCCGTCAGGTCTGCGGCACCTGAATCGGCTGGCAGCGCCGCGAGCCGGTCGAGCAGCGGCATCAGATCGCGGCGAAGGCGCAGCGCCAGGTGTTGGCGCAACAACGCCCAAGCGTCTTCAGGCGCGCTGTAGCCATCGCGCCTCGTGCCGTGCAAACGTTCGCCCTGCACCATGCCGGCCTCGCGCAATTCCTTGAGCGCGGTTGAAACGGCCGAGCGTGAAAGCCCGGTGGCAGCCATGATAGCATCGGCATCTGGCGGGTCGGGCGCACGCCAGATGGTGGCAAGGCACTGACCCGCCGGGCGCGAAATGCCGATCAGCGTGGCGGCGTCGGTGAAGATGGCGACAAGATCGGATCGGGGCGAGGGCATGGGTGGCTCCGTCTTCAATTCAGGGAAGTGCGGCTAAGGCGGTATTGGGTCAATTGCTGAAATTGCGCGCCCGGTTGTAGTAGAGCCGATGGAAAATCCGGGTGTGCCGGGGCATCGGGCCATAGCTGTGGTTCAAGCGCAACCCCTGCGAAGGGCCCATAGGGTATGCCGTTGTGGCCCGGCCAGGGTGCGGTGGATACCCCCGCGCCATCATAAACCTGCAAACCCGGCGCTGTGCTTGCCAGATCAAGCGTGATGCCGCGCGCACCGCGCAGGGTGGCAATTTCGGCGAGTGGGCGTGGCCTGCGCGCCAGCACATAGCAATGGTCAAGCGGCGGCAGGGTATTCATGCGACGCGGCGCGCGCAGATCGCGCGCATCGGCGCCAAGCGGTGCTATCTTGCCGCTGGGCAAGCGCGCGGCGTCGGTTGGCAGTAGCGCATCTGCGCTGACGCGCAGCCAGTGGCTCGAGGTTTCGGCGCTGCCCTCAAGGTTCCAATAGGGGTGATGCGCAAGGTTCATCAGCGTCGGCGCGTCGGTGGTTGCGGTCAGTTCAAGCTCCAACGTGGCTGGGGCGCTGATCCGGTATTCGGCACGCAGCTGGCGATTGCCGGGAAAGCCGCCAAGCCCGGCGGGCAGATCAAGGCGCAGCAGCAGCCGCTCTGCGCTGGCCGCAGTCACACTCCATATCTGGGCCGAGGTGCCGTTGCTGCCGCCGTGCAGGGTATTGGGGCCGTCATTAGCCTCAAACCGTGCGCGTTGCCCGGCAATCATCGCCTCGGCTCCGCTGATCCGGTTGGCAACCGGCCCGACCACCGCGCCAAACCACGCCATCGGCCCTTCATAGGCGCCGATCTGCTCAGACCCTAGCACCAGCGGCCAGTCGGCGCCGTCAAGCCGCAGATCCTGCAAAATCGCCCCGAGCGTTAACACCTGCACGCGCAGCCCGCCTGCCGTTAGGGTGGCGATCTGAACCTCGCGCCCGTTGCGCAGGCGACCAAAGGGCGCAAGAGTCATGGCGCAACCGAACGCGCGGCTAATGCAAAGCCCGCGATTAGTGCTGCGTTTGCGCTGCCTTCGCTGGCTGGTGCGCCCTGTGCGGCCAACGCGCGCAAATACAGCGCCGCCCGCGGCCCCAGAACCCGCAAACGCCGCCCCAGCCACCAAGGCCGCGCCGCCGCCAGTTCGGCACCGATCAGCGCGGCATACAGGCGCGCGCGGGCCTCGAGCGCGGGCAAGGCGGGCGCTTCGGCAAGCAATCGCAGCAGGCGCTCGGGGCGCGAGAGTGTTTCGGCGAGGTCGGCATCAAACGTGTCGAGCGAAAGCTCGGTGCCAGAGGGTAGGGTGGCAAAAGCGGGGCTTACGGCAATCGCCTCGGCAAGCGCGCCAGACATCAGCAGGGTCACACTAACCACTTCGCCCGCACTTACCTCGGCCCAAACCGAGGTGGGGCCGGTCAGGCAGATCACACCGTCAAACGCCGGGTCGGCGGCAAGGCACCCGGCCAGTTGCAACGCCGTCGCGGCAGGCAGCAGCGTTTGCGGTGCATGCTGTTGCAGTCCGGGCATATGCCAGACCCCGGGCGGGCCCGCAGGTTGCAAGCATCCGGGCGCAAACGGGCGACAGGGCAGCGCGCGCGGTGCCACGCCCGCCGCCCCGCAGAAGATCACCGGGCGGTCCGCTTTGCGGGGCAACCTTGCAGTCAGCCCTGCGACTACCTCGCTTAGCCGTGTAGTACCCGGCATCAGTGGCACCGTCAGCGGCGGGGCGTCAGGCTCTGCGCCCGCGGCCCAGACCTGCACGTTTTGCGCCGTGGCCACCGCTCCGATCCAGTCCAGCATATCCGCCCCGCTGCCTTTGCCTTGATCGCGCTATTTAGACGCGGGTTTGGGGCGGCGGGCAAGCTGTTCAGCGCGGCGCGAGGCAATCGGCCAAGGTGATTGCCAGATCGCGCAGCATCGCTTCGTAAAGCCCCGCTCCCGCGTCAAGCATGCTTCCGGTCGGGTCCAGCACCTCCCCGGCACGAACCGGGGTGCCTTCCAGCATCAGCGCAAGTTGGTGCGGATCGTGCCCGGCCTCGGGAAAGGCGCAAACGATAGCGCCTGCTGAAAGCTCGGCGCGCAGCTCCGTCAAATGCGCGGCACCGGGGGCGCTGGCATCGCCTTCGTTGAGCGCGCCTGCGACGTGCAGCCCAAAGTGATCGGCAAAATACCCGTAGGCATCGTGAAAGACCACAAACGGTTGGTCTGCAACGGGCGCGAGGCTATTTGCAATTTCACCATCCAGCGCCTGCAACCGCGCAGCACCCGCCGCCGCATTGGCCGCGTAGGTGGCCGCATTGGCAGGGTCGGCTGCGGCAAGCTCTGCGGCAATCTGCGCCAACCACGCGCTGCCATTGGCCGGATCAAGCCAGGCGTGCGGGTCGAGCCCGTCATGGGAATGCTCATCGGGCTCTGCTTGCGTTTGTGCCTCGTGGTCGTGTGTTTCTTCCGCCTCGTGGTCGTGATCGTGCGGTTCTTGCGCGCCGAAGTTGCGCAGGTGGGTTCCCGGCGCGTCCAGCAATTCGACCGAGTGCCCCTTTAACCCGGCACCCTCGACGGTGCGGCCTAGCCATGGCGAAAGCGTCTCGCCCACCCAGAACAGAATATCGGCTTGCTGCAGCGCCGCCGCTTGCGATGGACGCAACTGGTAGGAATGAGCATCTGCCCCTGGGGGTAGCAACACACCGGCGGTGCCGACATCCCCCAGCACGATTGCAACCAGCGACTGCACCACGGCGATGTCAGTGATGATCGCAGGCGGCGTGGCAACGGCAAAGTTGGGCGCAATGGCGGTGGCGACAGTGAGGAAGAGACGGGCGAGACGCATGGAAACTCCTAGGTACTTGTGTTGCGCCGAGCAATATGTATGTTATAGCATAACAGCGCAAGCGAAATGAGATAAGATAACATGATCGAGCCGGATCTCGCCTTTTCCACCCATGACCACGCGCATTGCAGCCACGACCTTTTGGCACGCGCCGAGGCGGTGGCCGAGGCGCAGGGTGCGCGATTTACGCCGGTGCGGCGGCGTGTACTAGAGATATTGCTCGAGGCGCACCGCGCGATGGGCGCCTATGAGGTGCTCGACCGCTTGGCCGCCGAGGGCTATGGCAAGCAGCCGCCCGTGGCCTATCGCGCGCTTGAATTTCTAGTCGAACAGGGGCTGGCGCATCGCGTACGGCGCCTTAACGCCTTTGCTGCCTGCACGCATCCGGGCGAAGACCATGCCCCGGCGTTTCTGATTTGCCGCGTTTGCGGGGCGGTGGCCGAAGCGCCAGCCCTTGCGCCCCGCGCGGCGCTCGAGGCGGCGGCGGCACCACTGGGCTTTGTCATCGAACGCTGCACGATTGAGGCATTGGGGCTTTGCCCAACCTGTTCCGCCGCAGAAGCCGAGGCCGCAAAATGCACCTGATCAGCGCCACCGGCCTTAGTGTGCATCATGGCGGCGTTGATGTGCTTGCCGATATCGACTTTGGCATCGACCGCGGTGAGATCGTCACCATCGTTGGTCCGAACGGGTCCGGCAAATCGACGCTTGTGCGCGCGCTGATCGGGCTTGAACGAACGGTGCGGGGCGATGTAACGCACCAGCCGGGCCTGCGCATCGGCTATGTGCCGCAGCGGCTGCACATTGATGCGACGCTGCCGCTGACGGTGGCGCGGTTTCTGTGTCTGCCGCGCTGGGTGGGGCGCGCCGAAATTTCGGCAGCCCTTGCCAGAACCGGTGTCGAGGGGCTGGAGCGGCGGGCGATTTCTGCATTGTCGGGCGGGCAGTTTCAGCGGGTTCTGCTGGCGCGCGCGCTTTTGTCGCGCCCCGATATCCTCATTCTTGACGAGCCGACGCAGGGGCTTGATCAGCCGGGCATAGCCGCGTTTTACCGCCTGCTGGCAGATCTGCGCCGCGAGACCGGCTGCGCGGTGCTGCTGGTCAGCCATGATCTGCACGTGGTGATGGCTGCCTCGGACCGGGTGATCTGCCTGAACGGCCATATCTGCTGCCAAGGCGCTCCGCGCGTAGTATCGGCTGCGCCCGAATACCGTGCGCTTTTCGGGCTTGGCACAGGTGGCGCATTGGCGCTTTACCAACACGTGCACGACCACGATCACGAGCATGATGTTGGCCACGGTCATGATCCCGAGCATCCACACAGCCATCCTCACGACCCTGAGCATCCGCACAGCCACCCTCACGATCACCCCCACCCGCCAAGTGACGAGCCGCCCCATGCTGGATGATTTTCTGATACGCGCAGCCCTCGCCGGGGTTGGATTAACTCTGGCGACTGGGCCGCTTGGTGCCTTCGTGGTGTGGCGGCGCATGGCCTATTTTGGCGATGCCACCGCGCATGCAGCGATTTTGGGTGTGGCGTTGTCGTTCGGGTTCGGCATCTCGGTCTATGTGGGCATCATCGCGGTGGCGCTGGGCATGGCGATCACGGTGGCAAGCCTTGCAGGGCGCGGCCATACGATGGATGCAACGCTGGGTGTCTTGGCGCATTCGGCGCTTGCCTTCGGGCTCGTCGCAGCATCGTTTTTGACCGAGGTGCGGGTCGATTTGTCGGCGTGGTTGTTTGGTGACATTCTTGCGGTCGGGCGCAGCGATCTGGTGATCGTCTGGTTGGGCGCGCTGGCGGTGTTGGCGCTGCTTGCGTGGCGCTGGCAAGCGCTTTTAACCGCGACGGTCAGCGACGAGCTTGCAGTTGCTGCAGGGCTCAACCCACGGCGCGAGGGGTTGGCGCTGACACTGGCGCTGGCGCTGGTGGTGGCAGTTGCAATCAAGATCGTCGGGGCGCTGCTGATAGCGGCGATGCTGATTATCCCGGCGGCGGCCGCGCGGCGGCTGGCGCGTGGGCCCGAAGGCATGGCGGCGCTGGCCAGCCTGATCGGTGCACTGGCGGTGCTGGCAGGGCTTGCCGCATCGCTTCGCTTTGACACGCCCGCTGGCCCTTCGATCGTTGCCGCAGCGACAAGCCTGTTTGCGCTGATCGCGTTGGTGCCGCGGCGCTGAAGCGGCGTTTGGGCCGCAGCCCTGCGATTGCGTCAAGATTTTACCGCCAATGGACAGAGTTTTGCCACGAAACCGCCGCAAGCGCCGTACAGGTTTTTCCTCCGATATTGCTACGGAGGGTTCAGGATGCGCATGGCTCAGTTTGGGATCGGCGCGCTCGCCATATCGGCGGCGCTGATGGTTGGCGGGGCGACGAACGCTTGCGCTCTAGCGCGAGTCTCGGGCGTGGACGCGGTGGTTCCCGCATCGGGGCGGATCGACGCGCGCCTGATCGACGCTTCGATCCGTGCCGAGGTGAATTATCAGCGCTGTCGCGCCGGGCTCGGTGAACTGGCCGAGGCGCCGGGTTTGGCCGAAGCCGCCACAACACACGCCAAATGGATGGCGCGCTCGCGCACTATGAGCCACGACTCCTCGGTGCCTGGGCAATCGAGTGTGCTTGCGCGGTTGCAATCAGCGGGCATCGATTTTCGCGCGGGGTCAGAAAACATCGGCATGATCGCGCGCTATGGCATCGACGGTATCCAGTTTCGCATCCGCGACGCAAGTGCCTGCGCCTTTGCCACGCAAGCGGGCGAGACGATTGGTGCGCATAGCTATCAAAGCCTCGCGCGCCATATCGTGAACCTTTGGGCGGCCTCGCCTGCGCACCGCAAAAACATGCTCGATCCGAAGGTGCGAATGGTCGGCTCGGGGGCGGGTTTTGACCCCTCGGCACCCTATTGCGGCGCCTTTTATGTTTCGCAGGAATACGCGGGTTAAGGCTGACCTAGGGGCGCAGCGTCTGCAGCGTGATATAGCCAAGCTTCGGCCCGATCCATTGACGCGAGGCCAGCACCACACCCTTCTCGCTGACCAGATAGGCCGAGGCAACCGTCTGCCCCTGAAAGGCGCAAACCTCGACCATCTGGGTGCCGCTGAAGGTAAGGCCCGCAACTTCGTATTCGCTCTTGTCAGCGCGCTGGATCGTGCAGTCCATCGGCAGAGGGCGTTCGACGTTTTCAGAGTCGAGGTAGCGTTGCACCTTGGCGGCGGCGCCGTCTTTGCGCGCCAGTATAAGCGCGGCCACAGCATCTGTCTCAGCACTCATCACATCATGGCCAAAACCGCGCGTGGCGGCCAGAATACCGTCGCGCAGAATGATGCTTTGTTCAGAGGGCAGCGCATAGGTGCGCATCGCGCCATTTTCACCGTAAAGCCCCATGACCGTGGTTTTGCCTAGCGCCTCGATCGTTACCAGCATCAGTGGCCCGGCGAAAGATTCAAGCGCGCCGGCGGCGATCTGGTCCGGCGTGGGGGCGGCGCTTGGTTCTGCATCGGCAGTGCTACGGCCCGCTTTGACAAGCCCGATCATGTTGCCAATCAGACCGCGCGCGAGGTTCGACGTTTCCGTTTTCCCCGCATCGCTGCCGCATGCGGCAAGCGACAGCACCAGTGCTGCAACTAACGGTGCCGCACTCAACCGCAGCGCTGGCGTCATCGCCAGAACCTTCCCCAGTTGTCGTAAAGCTCGCCCATGTGGCTTTGCCGCACGGTGCCATAGAGCCTGCCGTCCACCGACAGCCGCGCGCCGCCATCGTCCCCCGACATTCCGAAGGTGTTCGAGAAACTGGCAATTGTGGGCTTGCCGGTGGTCCATGCGATCGGGATTGTCAGACGAATGCCATTGACAAAGTTGTCGTCATCAACCCCGGCGTCGGGCCAGTCGGTAAAGGTTGCATAGGCCGCGATTTGCCAGCCATTGGCAAACTCGCGCGTCAGCGACAGCGTTGCCCCCAGATCGCCCGCAAGGTATCGGCCAACGTCGATCTGGCCGGTATAGCCTCCGCCTATATCGTAATAGGCCGAGACGTGGCCGGTTGCGACCTTGTAGTCGAGAAAGCTAAAGCGCTGATCGTAATCGCGCTTTTGTACGTAGTTCATCTCGACCCCGAGCGCGAGGCGGCTATCGACCGGCTTCCAGAGCACCTCGCCCGAAATTCCGCCGAACATCCGCTCCAACAGGCCAAAGCTGACCCGGGTGTAGATATTCTCTGCCGGGCGGCTGTACCAGCTGAGCGTCAGGCTGGGAATCGTCAGATCGCCGTTGCGCTGATAGTCCGCAAGGTCAGAGCGCACCGGGTCCGGTCCTGCCACGCGCGTGCTTTGATCAAGGTTGCCTACCACTTTCTGACGCACCGAACCCGCCAGCACGAGACCCGGCGCAAATTCATAACGTGCCGAGGCGGCCATGCCGACATCGGCCAAAAGCGGGTCATCCGAATCAAAGAGCGAGGCTTCGACATAGGGCGTCAGGGCCCATTGGAAGCGCGGGAATACCCCCTCGGTCGGGCGCAGCGGACCGGTTGATACCGCAAGCGCATCGGTGATTGTGGCGTTTTGCAACAGCAGGGCTGAGTTGCTGTTTTCCAGCGCCTCAACGTCGGAACGCCGCAGCGTGACCGCCGAGGTCGGCATGCCGTTCGCCACCGAAGTCAGCACCAGATATTCGACCGAAGGCGGCAGCGCGCGGGTCAGCACGCGCGCAATATGGCCAAGCGCCTGCGCCTGCGAGGGATAGGTTTGGTTTCGCACCCGCACCTCAACGCTTGTCGCGCTCAGCGCCATGCTTTCAAGCAACATACCGTCAGCGGCCAGCGCCTTGGCAACCTCGGCCTGCACGGCGGGGTGAACCTGCGGCTCGGCTGCCCACTCGCCCGACCAGCCAACCGGGTCAACGCTGCGCGACGGGCGCGGTGCTACCGGAAGCGGAGTTTTTTCGATGCCCGAGGGGAAGGGCGGATTGCGCGGATCGATCGCAAGGTTGAACTGTATCCCGACCTCGGAGCCATAGAGATACCAGGCCGAAACCGAGCTCCAACGGCCAATGCGATAATCAAGCCCGACGTTCAGCGACGAGGCACGGTCAAAGCCTGCGCGCGTAACCTCGTCGATATAGCCATCGGGCGAATATTCAGCCTTCAGCGTCAGCTTGTCGTTCACTTGCCAGTTCACGCCCAGAAACGGTGCCGCCTCGCCGCGGAACCAGCGATCATAGTTGATCGGGCTGCCCGAGACTACGGATGGTGTGGGCCGATCGCCAAACAGTGTGCCGATCCCGTTGCTCGACCCCAGCCGCCCCCAGCCGAGGCCTGCCGAAATGCTAAGTGTCGGGGTGACGGTCTTGGTTGCCACAACGTATTCCGAGGCAAATGCGCCCGAGCCGATGAAATCGCGCACCCCAACCGCCACCGCCGGACGCCAGCCGGACTCTTCGAGCAGCTTCAGATGCAGGTCAACCGAACGGTCGTAAAGCGCATCACCCGGTGCGTAGAAGTCGTCGATCTTGGAATAGCGGAACACCGCCGTAAGGCGCGGCGAAATCTGAAAGGCAAAGCTATGCCGTTGCCCGCCCGCGCCGAAAAAGGTCGAGCCACCGATCACGCCATCGGGCAGGCTGTAGGCCGAGGGCGTGTCAAAGCCGCCGAGCAGGCCAAAACTGTTGCGGCTACCGCCCAACAGCGGGTCGGCCGAGGCCGCCTGCAACGCAAAAAGGCTAACCGATAAGGTTGCCGCAAAGATATGTTTGGCGTTCATGCGAACCCCCCAAGGATCCGGTTTCGACCCTGTATATCCGATCTTGCTCCAAGCGCGAGAAGCAATGCCGCCTTTTGGCATTTTGGGCGCTGGGGTTGCCCTGTTGCCACGCCGTCAGAAACGCCGCGGCGAGCAGGCCGAAAAATCGCGCGCACTTTCGCGCCCTACGATAATATCAGCAATGATTTCAGCGGTTAATGGCGCAAGTGTCAGCCCAATATGGCCGTGACCGTAGGCATGAAGCACATCCGACCCGCCCTGCGAAGCACCGATCACAGGCAAGCTGTCGGGCATCGAGGGGCGAAATCCCATCCAGCTACGCGACGGAGGGCCAAGATCGGGAAAGAACGCGCGCGCACCCGCCTCGATCCGTGCGATTCGATGCGGCGAAGGCGGCGCGCTCAACCCGCCCAATTCCACCGTGCCCGCCGCTCGCAACCGCCCCTGCATCGGGCAAAGGTAGAAGCCGCGCGCGGTGGGGCAGCTTGGACGCCTCAGGCGCAGCGTGGGGCTGTCCCATTCCAGATGATAACCGCGCTCCGTGTCGAGCGGAATTTTGTCACCCGCCTGTGCCGCAAAAACGCGCGAATGTGCGCCCGCCGCGATCACGAGGCGGCGCGCATGCACCAGCACACCCGGCCCAGTCAGGCGCATCCCGTCCAACCCGCGCGATACCATGTTCACCGCACCACGTAACAGCCCCGCACCCTCGGCCAGCGCCGCCGTAGCCAAGCGCTGCACCATGGCACCGGGATCGACCATGAAGCTCGCGTCCGGGAAAAACGCGCCACCACCGCCAAGTGGTGGCAACCCCGGCTCAAGTGTTGCAACCTCATCCGCGCCAAGCATTTCGACAGCCACCCCGAGATCGCGGCGAAACGCCATGTCAGCTTTGGCCGCGCGCAAGTCTCGTGCGTGCTCGAAAAGATAAAGGCAGCCACGATGCTGCAACAGCTGCGCCCCGCCAATTGCATCCGCCAATGCAGCCCAACGCGGCTGCGCATCTTGCACCAGATTGGCCAGCGCCAGCGCGTTGCGCCGCGCAGCGGCGGGCAGGCACTGACGCGCGAACCGCATGAGCCATGGCGCGAGCGCGGGCAGTGCGGCCGCCCGAATCGTGAGCGGCGCGTTGCGGTCAAACATCAACCGCGGCAAGGCGGCTAGAACCGAAGGCGTGCCAACCGGCTGCACCGCGTAATCGGCCACCGTGCCTGCATTGCCATAAGATGCACCCATACCGGCGTCATCGGGGTCGATCAGCACCACTTCGCGCCCTTCAAGCGCCAGACGATGGGCGATGGTGAGCCCGATCACCCCTGCGCCGATCACCGCGATGTCGCATTTGATCAGCCCGGCCATGCGCAAATCCTTACCAAGGTTGGTGGCCTCATTGCGCGCCTCCGGCTTGATACTTTCTCAAATCCGTAACCACGAGAAGTCTACCCATGCGCCTGCTTCAGGGCCAAATATCCCCCGCGGAGCGAAGCCCGGCCTGTAACGAACAGCCCGGGCCATATTTTAAATGCCGATGCCTTACATACAGGCGTCGAACAGCTTGCGAGTGTTGCGCTTGGTCATCTTGACCGGGTTGCCGCCGCAGGACGGGTCTTCCAGCGCCATTTCGGTCAGCATGTCGAGATCGCTCGCCTTCACACCCATCGCCGTCAGGTTCTCGGGAATATTCAACTCGGCGCGCAATTCCATGACCCTGGCGCGGAATCCCTTGAAACCGCCTTTGATGCCCAGATAGGCGGCAGCGGCCTTGATGCGGTCGGCGATTTCCTTGCGGTTGAAATCAAGCACCATCGGCATCACCACAGCGTTAGTGGTGCCGTGATGGGTGCCATAAACCGCGCCAACCGGGTGACTTAGCGAATGGATCGCGCCGAGCCCTTTTTGAAAGGCAACAGCCCCCATCGCCGCAGCACTCATCATATGCGCGCGCGCATCAAGATCGTTGGGGTCAGCATAGACCTTGGGCAGGTTTTCAAACACCAGCCGCATGCCTTCCAGCGCGATACCTTGGCTCATCGGGTGATAGAACGGGCTGCAATAGGCTTCCAGACAGTGCGCCAGCGCGTCCATGCCGGTGCCGGCGGTGATGAAGCGCGGCATACCTACCGTCAGCGCCGGGTCGCAGATGGTGACCGCGGGCATGAGCTTGGGATGGAAGATGATCTTTTTCTCGTGCGTGGTGGAATTGGTCAACACGCCCGCGCGTCCGACTTCGGACCCGGTGCCTGCGGTGGTGGGCACTGCGATGATCGGGGCGATCTTGCTGGCATCGGCGCGGGTGTACCAGTCGTCGATATCCTCCAGATCCCAGACCGAAAGCTTGGGCGCCTGATGCGCCATCAGCGCGATCATCTTGCCAAGGTCCAGCGCCGAACCGCCACCAAAACAGACGACGCCATCGTGGTTGCCCGCTTTGTAAACCGCGATACCGTCGGTCATGTTTTTTTCGTTGGGATTAGGGTCCACCTCGGAAAATACCGCGCAGCCAAGCCCTGCGGCCTCAAGCACATCCAGCGCGCCTTTGGTGATCGGCAGGCTGGACAGCGCCTTGTCCGTCACCAGAAGCGGGCGCGCAATACCGACCGCTTTGCACTGTTCGGCCAGTTCGCTGATGCGGCCAACGCCAAACTTGATCGCGGTTGGGTAGGACCAGTTCCGGTTGGGAACGTTATGGCTCATTTCGTCACCTTCTTGAGATGGTATGATTTCGGCCGTGTGACCGAGTAGAAACCCAGAACCGAAAGGCTGCCGCCGCGCCCGGTATCCTTGCAGCCGGTCCAGCAGAGTGCCGGGTCAAGATAGTCGCAGCGGTTCATGTAAATGGTGCCGGTTTCGATCTGCGCGCCAATGGCGGCAGCGCGCTCGGGGTCGCGGGTCCAGAGTGATGCGGTCAGGCCATAGGGGCTGTCGTTCATCACGGCGATGGCTTCGTCGTCGTTCTTGACCGGCATGATGCCGACTACGGGGCCAAAGCTTTCCTCGCGCATCACGCGCATTTCATGGTTCACGTTGACCAGAATCTGCGGTGCAAGGTAGGCGCCACCATCGTCTTCGGGGAACAGCGCAGGGTCGATCAGCGCAGTTGCGCCTTCGGCAATCGCCTCGGCAATCTGTTCGCGCACGACATGGGCAAAGCGCTTGTTGGCCATCGGGCCGATCGTGCTCGTGGCCTCGAACGGGTTGCCAAGCTTCAGCGACTTGACCCATGCCACGGCTTTTTCGACAAAGGCGTCGTAAAGGCTTTCGTGCACATAGATACGCTCGATGCCGCAGCAGCATTGGCCTGCGTTATACATTGCACCGTCCATCAGGCTGTCGACTGCCGCGTCAAGATCGGCGTCATCCATCACATAGCCCGGGTCTTTGCCCCCCAGCTCCAGCCCGAGGCTGGTAAAGGTGCCTGCCGCAGCACGCTCCATCGCCGCACCACCCGCGACCGAGCCGGTGAAGTTGATGAAGTTGAAGGCGCGCGCGCCGATCAGCGCTTCGGTGGTGGCATGGTCAAGCACGACGTTCTGGAAAATGTCGGCAGGCACGCCGCCCGCGTGGAATGCCTCGGCCAGACGCTCGCCTACCAGCAGGGTTTGGCTTGCATGTTTCAGCACCACGGCGTTGCCCGCGATCAGTGCGGGCACGATGGTATTGATCGAGGTGAGGTAGGGGTAGTTCCAAGGGGCCAGCACAAAGACCACGCCGACAGGCTCGCGCACGATGCGCCGTTCGAACCGGTCTGATGCTTCGGCCACCATCGGCGCCAGCGCGCTTTCAGCAATTTCCGACATATAGGCGGTGCGTTCGTTCACGCCCCCAAATTCGCCGCCATAGCGGGTGGGGCGGCCCATTTGCCATGCCAGTTCTTCGACCACGCGCGGAGTCATTTCATTCAGTTTGGCCACGCCGGCTTGCACAAGCGCGATCCGCTCGGCCAAGGGGCGTGCTGCCCAGGCGTGTTGTGCGGCATGTGCGCGCGCCACCATCGCTTCGGCATCGGACATGCTCAGGCACGGCCGTTCGGCATAGACTCGCCCATCTACGGGCGAGATTAGCTGGATCGTTTTGGTCATTGCTTTGTCCTCTTGCGCCCGTGTCGAGCGCGCTCACTTTTTGCGCCGCTCAGGCGCGTTCAAACCCACGCGACAGTTCCCAATCGGTCACGACGCGATTTTGTTCCTCGATTTCCCAGAGCGCCGCGCGGTGGTAATGCGTCACCACCTCGTCGCCCAAGGCCGCACGCAGCCATTGCGAGGTGCCCATCGCCGAGGCCGCAGCCCCAAGCGTTTTGGGAATCTCGCGCACAGCGCCTGCCTGATAGACATCGCCCGAGATCGCAGGTTCCAGTGGCATCTTCTTTTCGATCCCGTCCAGCCCCGCGGCCAGCAGCGCCGCGCACGCAAGATAGGGGTTCAAGTCGGCGCCGCCAATGCGGCATTCGACCCGGATCCCTTTGGTTTCTTCGCCGCAGACGCGAAAACCGGCGGTGCGGTTGTCAAGGCTCCACACCGCCTTTGTGGGGGCGAACATACCAACCACAAAGCGTTTGTAGCTGTTTACGAATGGCGCCAGAAATGCGGTGATTTCGGCCGCGTGGGCCAGTTGCCCGGCAATGTAATGCTGCATCAGCGCGGACATGCCGTGCGGTGCCTTTTCATCAAGGAACATGGGCTTTCCGCCTTGCCACAGCGATTGGTGCACGTGGCTTGAAGACCCGGCGCGGCGGTGGTCGTATTTGGCCATGAAGGTGACACTGGCGCCGTGTTGCAGCGCGATTTCCTTGACGCCGGTCTTGATGATCGTGTGCATGTCCGCGGTGTCGAGCGCGTCGGAATACTTGGCGTTAACCTCTTCTTGCCCGGCATCGGCCTCGCCTTTGGAACATTCAATCGGAACGCCCGCATCCCAAAGCCCGTTTCGGATGGCGCGCATGATCGGCTCGTCACGCGCGGTGCCGAAAATCGAATAATCGACATTGTAGCGCGCCATCGGCGTCATGCCACGGTAGCCATCGTCGAAAAGCTCGGAAAAGCTTTGCTCGAACAGAAAAAACTCAAGCTCGGTAGCCATCATCACATCGAACCCCAGCGCCTTGGCGCGTTCGATCTGGCGCTTGAGCACCGAGCGGGGGGCGTGTGGCACAAGTTCTTGGGTGTGGTGATCAAGCACGTCGCACATCACCATTGCGGTACCCGGTAGCCACGGCAGGCGGCGCAGCGTGGCAAGATCGGGCTTCATCACATAGTCGCCGTAGCCTTTGTTCCAGCCGGTGGCCGCGAAGCCCTGCACCGTGACCATCTCGAAATCTGTGGCCAGCAGATAGTTGCAGCAATGCGTTTCTTCCCAAGCCGAGGCAACAAAGTGGTGTGCCACAAATCGTTTGCCCTGCAGGCGGCCCTGCATGTCGGTGATGCACGCCACTACGGTATCTATCTCGCCCGCGGCGACAGCGGCTTTCAATGCGTCAAAGGTCAGGTTCGCGGGCATTTCAACGGGGCTCCTCGGGCCTACGGGTAAAAACGAAAGCGGCGCGGCGCGAGGGGGTGCCCCGCGCCGCGCCCAATGCGGTATCAGCTATAGCGATAGGGTTTGCCAGCTTTGCGCATGGTGGCGTTGTATTGCTTGATGATCTCGACGACCTTAGCCTTGACGGGGCTTTCGGCGGCGACTTCATCCCAGAACTTGGCCGCTTCTTCCTCGACAGTTGCCCATTCGGCGTCGGGGATCGTGGTCAGTTGCGTATCGGCACCTTCGACGCGCAGCCGCGCCTCGCCGGCCCAGTACCAGTGCTGGCGGTAATAATGCGACTGCTCGAAGCAGACGCGCATCAGTTCTTGCAGATGCGGGGGCACGGCATTCCAGCGGTCCATATTAGCGAAGAAGTGCCCGATCCACGCACCCGAGATGTTGTTGGTCAGGAAATAGGGCGCCGATTTTGCCCAAGAGGCGGTGTAAACCTCGGTGATGCCTGACCATGCGACGCCGTCCAACTCGCCCGTCTGTAGGGCTACGCCGATGTCTTCCCACGGCAAGGTCACCGGCACCACGCCAAAGCGCGACAGGAAGCGCCCTGCGGTGGGGAAGGTGAAAACGCGCTTGCCGCTGAGGTCTGCAAGGCTGTTGATCGGCGATTTCATCGAGAAGTGGCAGGGGTCCCACGAGCCGGCGGAAACGTGCTTGACCCCGACCTTGGCGTATTCTTCGCCCCAGATCTCGTTCAACCCGTAATGATTGAACAGCGCGGGCACATCGAGCGAATAGCGCAGCGCGAGCGGGAAGTAGCCGCCGAAAATCGTCACTTCGGTCGGGCTTGCCATGCTGTCGTCATCCGACTGCACAGCATCAAGCGTGCCCTTTTGGACCGCGCGGAACAGTTCGGATGTGGGCACCAGCTGGTCTGCATAATAAAGCTCGATCTCCATCTGCCCTTGCGCGATGACGTTGAAAGCGTCGATGGCGGGCTTCACCACCTCGGCGCCAAGCGCACCCCCGGCATAGGTCTGCATGCGCCACTTGATCGGCGCTTGCGCCACGGCAGGCGCGCCAAGCGAGGCGGCGCTGGCGGCGATAGCGCCGGTGGTCAGGAACTTGCGTCTGGTTGTAGTCATGTTGGTTTCTCCTTGTTGGGTTGGTTAGGTCCCCGTTCGGGGTTGTTTTTCAGAGTCCCAGAACCTTGTTTGGAAGCCAAAGTGCAATCTGGGGAAACAGGCCGACGACAATGAGCGTTACAAGCATGATCCCGACGAAAGGCAATACCGAGCGGTAGATAACCGCCAAAGTATAGTCGCGTGGTGCCATGGCGCGCATCAAGAACAGATTATAGCCGAAAGGCGGTGTCAGGTAAGCAATCTGGCACGTGATCGTATAGAGGATACCATACCAGACAAGGTCAAAGCCAAGCTGGCGCGCCAGGCCGACGTAAATCGGCGCGACAATCACCAGCATCGCAGTATCGTCAAGGAACATCCCCATCACGAGGAAGGAAAGCTGCATCAGCACCAGCACCTGCCAGGCCGAAAGCCCAAGATCGCGCAGAAAAAAATCTTCGATCGCACGGCCCGCGCCAAGCCCGTCAAAGACCGCGCCAAACGACATCGCGGCCATGATGATGAGCATGAACATCACGGTGATCGCCAATGTGCTGCGGGTCGCGGTTTCGAACACTTTCCAAGAAAAACGCCGCTTGATAACGGCTGCCATTACCGAAGTAACGGCGCCGATCACGCTTGCCTCGGTCAGGCTGGCCCAGCCTTTGATGAAGGGCACCATCATCGCGGCAAAAATCAATACCGGCAGCAGCCCTGCACGCAGCAACAACAACCGTTCCGTCCAGGAGATCTCGGCGCGTTCCTCGGGCGTCATGCGGGGGGCGAGCGCGGGGTTGAGCCACGCCCGGAACACCACATAGATCATGAACATCGCCGCCATCAGCAGCCCCGGCATGATGCCTGCCAGCCACAACTGGTTCACTGGCGCCCGCGCGATCAGCGAAAACAGCACCATCACCACTGAGGGTGGTATCAGGATGCCAAGGCTCGATCCCGCCTGAATGACGCCTGATATCAATTGTTTGTCATAACCGCGTCGCGCAAGTTCCGGTAGCGCGATGGTGGCGCCGATCGCCATGCCGGCAACCGAAAGCCCGTTCATCACCGAAATCATCACCATCAGCAAAATCGTGCCAATCGCCAGCCCACCGGGCAGCGGCCCGAACCAGACGTGGAACATTTTGTATAGGTCTTCGGCCAGCCGGCTTTCGCTCATCACATAGCCCATGAAAACGAACATCGGCAGCGTCAGCAGCGGTGTCCATTTCATCAGCTTCATGATCGAGCTAAAACCCATGTCGCTGCCGCCGGTGCCCCAGAGCGAAATTGCCGCGACTACCGCGACAAAACCGATAGCGCCGAACACCCGCTGCCCGGTGATCATCATCAGCAGCATGGTCGAAAACATCAGCGTGGCGATCCATTCATAGGGCATCAGATTTCTTCCCCACGTAGAATCGCGATATCACGGAACAGGTGCACCATCGCCTGCAAGATCATCAACACGAAGCTCAGGCAAATCACGACCTTGACGGGCCAAAGCACCGGGCGCCAAGCGGTCGGGTTACGCTCGCCTGTATCGAAGGAGTAAATCGTGCTGTCCACCGCGCCGTAAAGCATGACGCATAGGTAAAAAAGCAGCGCGAATACCGTGAATGCGTCCCAAAGCGCCTGTGTGCGCGGGCGCAGGCGGGAATACAGCAGGTCCATGCGCACGTTGGTGCCTAGCTGAAACGTGTAGGGCGCGCCCAGAAGATAGTAGGCGACCAGGGTGAACTGCGCCATCTCAAGCGTCCAAAGCGAGGGCACACGGACGAATTTGGTGATCGACGACCAAAGCAAGATGCCCATGATTACGAACAGTAGATACATGGCAAAGCGCCCGACGCGGTAGTTGAGCGCCTCAACCCAGCGCACATAGGACTTGATCCACCCTGGCATTCAGCCCTCGCTTTCTGCGGCGGCGATGGCCGCGGTTAGGCTGGGGGCAAGCCGTGCGGCCATCGCCTCTTGTGCATCCGCGCTGGCGATCAGGTCGTTGCGCAGTTCCAGCATGACACTGAGAAACCCCATCGGCGTGGCGTGCAGCGCCAAGGTATGGGTTACCTCATCGACGGCCGAGTAGGGTTCGTTCAGGCGCGCGTCGAGCCCGGCGGGCGCGTATGCCAGCACAGCTTGCGCCAGCCTTGGGTCGGCATCGTGGATGATGCCAAATTCGACCATACGTGGGCGGCCATGCCAGACCGGCGTGAAGGAATGCACCGTTATCAGCACCGGCAGCGGCCCAGTGGCCGCGCGGCGGGCAAGCAAAGCGCGCAGCTCGGCATGAAATGGCACATAGACCGCTTCGGTGCGCGCGCGCCGCGCCTCGCCATCTAGCCCTGCGTTGCCCGGCACCTCAAAGACTTCGCTTTGGGCCGCCATCGCGCCACGCGACTGTGGCGGGCGGTTCAGATCATAGATAAGCCGCGAAACATTGGCGTGCACCAAAGGCGCATCGAGCTGTTTTGCCAACGCCTGCGCCAACCCCAGCGCGCCGGGGTCCCAAGCGATATGGGCGCGCGCCGCCTCGGCGCTAAGCCCAAGGCGGCCCCAAGGCGCGGGGAATCCGTTCGAGGCATGTTCGCAGCAAATCACAACGCGCCCCGAACCTTCGGGATTCGTCACCGTCACTACGGGGTGCGCAGGTTGTGTCAATCGTTCCGGGCGGGCCGTCATACTATTCGCGTCTCTGCTTTGGTTTGCCCGAAGCTCCACTGTGCGGGGGGATTCTGTCAAGATCATTCCATTCCACAATTTCCTGTTACAAATTGTCCAAAGCGACTCAACGCATGGGTGCACGATTTGGTGGCAGTTTATAAAACGATCGAAGAACGCCTGCGCAGCGAGTTCGAAACGCTGACCCGGGCTGAACGACAGTTGGCCAGCCACCTGCTGCGCCATTACCCTGTTGCGGCGCTGGGCTCGATCACTGCGTTGGCGCGATCAGCAGAAGTTTCGGGCCAAACCGTCATGCGGCTGGTGCAAAAACTTGGCTTTACCGGTTATACCGACTTTCAGGCTGGTATCCGGCGCGAGGTGGAAGAGCGGCTGATCTCGCCGCTTGCCAAGCACGACCGCTGGGCG
This sequence comes from Rhodobacteraceae bacterium UBA6213, assembly GCA_002421605.1. GTDB lineage: Bacteria > Pseudomonadota > Alphaproteobacteria > Rhodobacterales > Rhodobacteraceae > UBA6213. The sequence continues at coordinate 155,508 of DISJ01000016.1, forward strand.
GGCGGGGTGCCGGACACGCACATTCTGAACCGATTCGCAGATGCGGTGCTGGGCAACCTGCACGCGACGCTGGCGCAGATTGATCACGCCGAGTTTGACGCGGCGGCAGCGTTGCTGGCGGACCCGGCGCGCAAGGTCTATGCGACTGGTGGGCGGATCACCCATGCGATGGCCGATTACTTTGTGACGCACATGAAGGTCATCCGCTCGGATGTCGCGCTGATTTCGGAAATGTCCAACGCTTGGCCACCCGCGCTGATCGAGATGGTACCGGGCGATGTGCTGTTGGCCTTTGATATTCGCCGCTATGAAAACAATGTGCTGCAACTGGTCGAAATGGCCGCCGAACAGGGTGCCGAAGTGGTGTTGATTACCGACCCTTGGGTTTCGCCCGCGGCGGCTCACGCGCGCTTTCGATTTTCGGCGCAGATCGAGGTGCCGTCGGCCTGGGATTCGACGGTGGCGATTCAGGTGCTGGTAGAAACGCTTATGGCGGCGGTGCAAAGCCTGACCTGGCAGCAGACTGAGGCCCGCATGAAGCGGCTTGAAGAACTTTATGCGCGCGCGCGGTTTTTCAGACGGGCGAAATAGCAGGTTTCAGCGCAGTTTCAGCCGCGCGAGGCCGGGCAGTATCAGCGCCATCATCAGTGCCACTGCGACGAAGGACCAGCGCAGGCCAAGGTGCTGGGCAATCAACCCCATGCCGACGGGGCCAAGGAAAAAGCCGGTGAAGCCCAACATCCAGCTGCGTGAAATGGCGTAGGCGCGCTGTTCGGGTGCAACTGCGCGGCCCAGCAATGAGTTGGCCGAAGGCACAACCACCGCCACACCCAGACCGATCAGCGCCACCCCCAGCACTGCAACCGCCGGGCTTGGTGCCAGAGCCACGACCAGCGCGCCAAATACACCTACGCCCGCCGAACCTGCCACTAGCCGCGCTTCGCCCAGCCGCGCCGCAAGAAACTGGCCCGAAAGCCTGCCTATGCCCATCGTCAGCCCCAGCATCGCCGGGCCGAACGAGCCGTCGCCACGCGGCCCGTCGAGCGTGCGCTCGATGTACAGCGCCGACCAGCTTTCAGTGGCGTTTTCCGAAACGAACGCGGCAAAAAGAATGGCGGCAGCGGGCAAGATTGCGCCCCAGGGCGAGGCGGTAGGCCCATCCGCCCTGTCGGGCGAGGGCGTCGTGCCCAAGGAACGCTCGCCCATCATGGCGGCAAGCGCGAGAAGTAAAAGGCACAACACGGGCGCCACTGTTTCGGGGCCAAGGCCCGCCTTGCGCGCTAAGCCGCAGCCAAAGGCCGATGCCCCGAAGGCAAACGAGAACAGCGCGTGATTGAGGTTCATCAGATGCAACCCCTCGCGCGCTTCACGTTCGGAAATCCGTACGTTCGAGGCGATGTCGAGCGTGGACATTGCAGCACCCATCGCCAATAGCACCAGCCCGAGTGACGCGATTCCGCCCGCCAGCAGCGGCAGAAAGGCACAAAGCGCAACCAGCACGCCGCCCACCGGCAACATCGCGCGCCCAAGCGCTTCCATCAGCCGCGGCGATACCGCCATCGCCGACATTCCGCCCACTGCCGAGAGGATCAGCGCCAGCCCCATTTCGGCATCACTGGCCCCGGCAGCAGCCTTGTAATCGGGCAAGTAGGCTGCAAAACCACCCCAAAATACCCCGACTGCAGCCAAACCCGCGCCAGATGCACGTGATGCCCGAAGTTCCGCCAGAAATGCCATGAAAATCCCTTTTCAAAGCGCTTTGAATGCTGACGCTCGACCTAGCACGCCGCCGCGCCGTCGGCAACGGGGGCGCGGTGTAGGGCGGTGCAAAAGAGCTTTCCTTTCCTACGCCACCACGCTATAGGGGCCGCCTTGCGGGCCTGCACCCTTGGAGGAGTCCCGCGCAACTTTTGACTATGGAGACACCAATGGCCAAAGCGATCCCAGATCTGCTGGCCGTGGTACGGACGGGGTCAGGCAAGGGGGCCGCCCGTCAAGCTCGTCGTGAGGGCAACGTACCCGGCATTATCTATGGCGACGGCAAAGAGCCGCAGCCGATTTCCTTCGAGTACAACAAGCTGCTGCAAAAACTGCGCGCAGGGCGTTTTCTTTCCACGCTGTGGAATCTCAAGCTTGAGGGGCAAGAAGATCAGCGCGTGATCTGCCGTGGCGTGCAGCGCGATCCAGTGATGGACAAGCCGCTGCACGTGGACCTGATGCGGGTGCACCAGAATTCGCGCATCAGCCTGTTCATTCACGTGAACTTTGAAAACCACGAAGCCTCGCCCGGACTCAAGCGCGGTGGCGCGCTGACCATAGTGCGGCCAGAAGTGGAACTTGACGTGCTGGCGGGCGATATTCCGAACCATCTGACGGTTGATCTGACCGGCAAGGAAATCGGTGATGTCGTCCACATCAACGACATTGCTCTGCCCGAGGGCGCTCGCCCGACGATCAAGCGCAATTTCGTGATTGCCAATATTGGCGCGCCCTCAGGTCTGCGCTCGAGCGACAACGAGGAAACTGCCGGAGAACAAGTCGAAGACTGATCTTCTGACGGCAACTCAAGGCAAATGGAGCGCGGCGGGGGCAACTCTTGCCGCGCTTTTCATTGGGCCCACCCCGTTGCATGGCACGCGCACGGGCCCTAGTCTGGGCGCGATCTAGGAGGCGGTATGAAGCTCTTTGTGGGCCTGGGTAATCCGGGGGCATCTTACGCGGGCAACCGCCATAACATCGGCTTCATGGTGGTGGAGCGGATTGCGGCAGAGCATGGCTTTTCGAGCTGGCGTGCGCGGTTTCAGGGGCAGGTGGCCGAGGGCGTGTTGGGCGGTGAAAAGGTGCTGCTGTTGAAGCCTGCCACCTTCATGAACCTTTCAGGGCAATCGGTGGGCGTGGCGATGCGTTACCTCAAGCTTACACCCGCCGACGTCACGGTGTTTCACGACGAGTTGGACCTTGCCCCCGGCAAATGCCGCGTGAAGCAGGGCGGTGGCCACGCAGGCCACAACGGCTTGCGTTCGATTCATGCGCATATTGGTGAAGGCTATGGGCGGGTGCGGCTGGGAATTGGCCACCCCGGCCACAAGGACCGCGTTGCAGACTACGTGCTCGCCGACTTTGCAAAGGCAGACTCAGGCTGGCGCGAGGATTTGCTGACCGGCATCGCCGAAGGCGCGCCCGCACTGGCACGTGGCGACGGCGCGGGGTTCTTGAACACGGTTGCACTGCGCATGGCGCCGTCGCGTCCGCCAAAACCGCCGCGCCCGCCAAAACCTGTCGATGCCGCCGACGTAGCCGCCCCGCCAGCCGACCCTGCTGCGGCCGCCCCACCAACGGCTGAAGCCGCGCCGAAAGGCGCGTTAGAGCGGTTACTGGAACGTTTTCGGCACTGATTGGCCCGCGGACCCCTAGTAGTATTTTCAGCAACGACGCCGCAGGCAGTTGCCGTGCGGCGGCCGCCGTGCTTCCCTTGCGGCGGGAGGATCGCTCATGCGCATCTTGAAAATGGCTTTCCGTTTGCTGCTTTTGGTCGCTCTGGTGGCGGGTGGGCTTGCGCTGTGGAAGCGCGAAGAAATTACACGGCTGTTGGCGGTAAACAGCCTGTTCGCGCCCGACAACATCGTGGCAAATTTTTCGGGCATGGACCGGTTGTTTCTAAGCCGCCCGCTCGATATCGGCTCGAAGCCCGCTTCGGCGCTGCCCGAGGGCGTGGCGGCAGAGCTACCGCCAGAGGTTGCGTCTTGGGTCGAGGCGCGTTGGGTGACCGGGCTGGTGGTGCTCAAGGACGGGCAACTGGTGCACGAAAGCTATTATCGCGGCACGCGCCCTGACGATCTGCGCATTAGCTGGTCGGTGGCGAAAAGCTTTTTGTCAGTGCTGTTTGGCATTTTGCATGCCGAGGGCATGGTGCCGGATCTTGATGCAGGGGTGATTGATTTTGCACCCGCGCTTAAGGGGTCGGCCTATGACGGCGCTTCGGTGCGAGATATTCTCACTATGTCGTCCGGCGTCGCGTTCAACGAAGATTATCTGGACTTCAACTCTGACATCAACCGCATGGGGCGGGTGCTGGCGCTTGGCGGCTCGATGAACGGATTTGCCGCGGGGCTGAAGGCGCGGGCAACCGAGTCGGGCACGCGCTGGCACTATGTCTCGATCGACACGCATGTGCTGGGCATGGTGATTGCGGGTGCGACAGGGAGCGATCCGGCAGATTTGCTGGCAGAGCGGCTATTGGAGCCGTTGGGGCTGGAGCGGGCGCCCTACTATGTGACGGATGGCGATGGCGTGGCTTTCGTGCTGGGCGGGCTTAACCTGACCACGCGCGACTATGCGCGCTTTGGCCAGTTGTTCGCGCAGGGCGGGCGTTGGGGCGACGTACAACTGGTGCCTGCCGATTGGGTCGCGGCCTCGACATCGCTAATGGCGCCCGCGGGCGCGCCCTATGGCTATCAGTGGTGGGTGCCTGTCGATACTGCCGCGCATGGCGGCGACTTTTTCGCGCGCGGCATCTACGGGCAATACATCTACGTCAATCCTGCGCGCGGCGTGGTCGTGGCGGTCAACGCCGCAGATACGCATTTTGAAGACCCCGGCGTTGACGAAGGCAACCTTGCCGTTTTGCGAGCGATTGCCGAGGAGCTTTGAGATGCAGAAGCTCCCTGCGATCAATGTGCTGGGTGGCGTGCTCGAGCCATGTTCCATGGCACCGCGCACCGGGTTTTTCCGCGATGGGGCCTGTAACACCTGTTTTGAAGACGCAGGCAGCCACACCGTTTGCGCGGTAATGACGGCCGAGTTTCTGGCGTTTTCGGCCTATGTCGGAAATGACCTGAGCACCCCGCAACCAGATCTAGGGTTTCACGGGTTAAAGCCCGGTGACGCGTGGTGCTTGTGTGCGGGGCGGTTTTTACAGGCATGGGACGAGGGCTGTGCGCCGAATGTGCGGCTGGCCGCCACGCATGAACGCGCGCTTGAAATCGTACCACTTGCGGTATTGCAAAACTGTGCCGAGGGCTAAACTGCCTACTGGCAGCGTTCGTACACGTTCGCCCAGCCCGGACTGACCACCACGAGGCCGTCAGTGAAAGAAGGCATAATCAGCATGCGCTCTTTCCAAGTTTCGCCTTCACCAGCACAGCTTGCGTCATAGATCAGGGCACCATCGAAGCCTGCCAACGGGGTCGGGCCAGACAGGCGGCAGGCGCTTTCGTAAAATGTGATGGTGGCGCCCGCGAGGGTCATGGCGCCGTCCTGCGGCATCCGGCAATCATCGATTGCATAGGAGCCATCAAACCCCTGCGCTACAAGCAGTGTTGGTGCTAAGGCTGCAAGGCAAGCTGCCATCAAGTCCGATTTGCGCACTTTGTCCCCCAGTATTGAACAACTTCAGCCGCCCCCGCACAGTCTAGCGTTGGGTCAAGGCGCGCAGAGATGGGGCGGAATGTCGCGCCGGTCTCAGGCGACGCGGCGCACGCGCAACACCACATCGACGCGGGTCACTTCGGTGCCCTCGGGGGCGGTGGGGAGCTGCGAAATCACCAGATCCTCGACTGGTGCATCGGTAACCAGCGAAGTTTCTTCCCAGAAGAAATGCGGATGCTCGTCCATGCGCGTATCGAAAAACGAGCGCGTCGCATCAACGTTGATTTCTTGCATCAGGTCGGCCTTACAAAAGGCCCGCAAAGTATTGTAAACAGTGGCAAGCGAAACAGCGGCGTCAGCCTGCCGCGCTTCGGCGTAAAGCCCTTCGGCAGTGACGTGGCGGTTGTTGCCATCGCCGATCAAAAGCGTTGCCAGCGTTAGGCGTTGGCGCGTCGGACGTAGTCCCCCACGTGCCAGCCATTCCTTGCCACGCAACTCTGCTATCGACCTCATTGACCTACTCGCTCTTGTATCCCTGATGCAGATTAGGGTCGTGAACTGGTTTTTTCAATGCTTATAAATCCATTCGGGGCAGAGCTGCAGGCCCTGCAGCCCTTGCCTAGGGCTTTGAGCGAGTGCTAGATGCCCTGCAGATGGGCTAATGCGGCGGCGGAGGGGCGGTGGCAATGACGGGAAATCCCACGTTTTTCAGCAAGGAAGACCTGCTGCGCTGTTCGCGCGGCGAAATGTTCGGTCCGGGTAATGCGCAGCTTCCGGCACCGCCGATGCTGATGATGGACCGTATCACAGAAATTTCCGCCGATGGCGGGCTGCACGGCAAAGGCCATGTGGTCGCCGAATTCGACATTACACCCGACTTGTGGTTCTTTGAATGTCACTTTCCGGGTAATCCGATCATGCCCGGTTGCCTCGGGCTGGACGGGCTTTGGCAGCTGACCGGTTTCAACCTTGGCTGGCGCGGCTGGCTGGGGCGCGGGTATGCGTTGGGGGTGGGCGAGGTCAAGCTGACCGGAATGGTGCGCCCTGATCGCAAGATGCTGCGCTACTTTGTCGATTACACCAAGGCAATCCAGACCCGCCGCCTGACCATGGGCGTGGCCGATGGCCGCGTCGAGGCGGATGGAGAAACGATTTATCTTGTCAAGGACATGAAGGTCGCTCTTTCGCAGACCTGACCTATGCCACTGAAGGAGGCCGCCATGCGCCGCGTTGTCATTACCGGGTTAGGGATCATCTCGCCCATCGGAAACTCGGCTGAAGAGGTGACCCAGTCGCTGCGCGACGGGCGTTCGGGCATCATTGCCGCCCCTGACTATGCCGAACACGGCTTTCGCAGCCAAGTTAAGGGCCAGCCGCAGATCGTGCTTGAAGAACATATCGACAAGCGCAACTTGCGGTTCATGGGGCCGGGGGCGGCCTACAATTTTCTGTCGATGGAGCAGGCCATTCGCGATAGCGGGCTGGAAGAAAGCGATATTTCCAATCCGCGCACCGGGCTGATCATGGGGTCGGGCGGAACGTCCACCTCGAACTTCTTTGAGGCGCATACGACTGTGATCGAGAAAGGTGCGCCCAAGCGCATGGGGCCGTTCATGGTGACGCGCTGCATGTCATCGACCAACTCGGCCTGTCTTGCGACGCCGTTCAAGATCAAGGGCGTGAACTATTCGATCACCTCGGCTTGCGCCACCAGCGCGCATTGCATCGGCAACGGTGCCGAACTGATCCAGATGGGCAAGCAGGATATCGTCTTTGCGGGCGGCGGCGAAGAACTGGACTGGACGCTGTCGTGCCTGTTCGATGCAATGGGCGCGATGAGCTCGAAATACAACGACACCCCCGAAACCGCGAGCCGCGCCTTTGATGCCACGCGCGACGGTTTTGTGATCGCAGGCGGTGGCGGCGTGGTGGTGCTTGAGGAACTGAGCCACGCGCTGGCGCGCGGCGCGAAGATTTACGCGGAACTGACAGGCTATGGCGCCACCTCGGACGGGTACGACATGGTTGCCCCGTCAGGCGAGGGCGGCGAGCGGGCGATGCGGCTGGCGCTTTCGACGCTGCCCGAAGGTCGCAAGGTCAGCTACATCAACGCGCATGGCACCTCGACGGTCGCGGGCGATGTAACCGAGGTGCAGGCGGTCCGCCGGATTTTTGGCGAAGGCAAGATGCCGCCGATTTCGTCGACCAAATCGCTGACCGGGCATAGCCTTGGTGCGACCGGAGCGCACGAGGCGATCTATTCGCTTTTGATGATGCAGGAACGTTTCATCGCTGCCTCGGCCAATATCACCCAACTCGACCCTGCGATTCTGCCCGGTGAAATTGCACAGGTCCGCGTCGATGACGTCGCCTTCGATTCGGCGCTGTCGAACTCGTTCGGCTTTGGTGGTACCAACGCGTCGCTTCTGTTCAGCAAATACGACGGATGAACCAGATGGGCGAGTTGATGAAAGGCAAGCGTGGGCTTGTCATGGGTGTGGCGAACGATCATTCGATCGCCTGGGGTATCGCGCAGGCGCTGGCCGGCGAAGGCGCGGAACTGGCGTTTTCGTATCAAGGCGAGGCTTTCGGGCGCCGGGTTGAGCCGCTGGCGGCATCGCTTGGCTCTGACATTCTGATCGACGTCGATGTGAATGACGATGCGAGCCTTGATGCTGCCTTTGCGCGGCTGAAGGCAGCGTGGGGCAGCATGGATTTTTTGATCCATGCGATCGCTTATTCGGACAAGGCCGAACTTACCGGGCGCTTCATCAACACCAGCCGCGAGAACTTCAAGAACAGCCTTGCGATTTCGTGCTATTCGTTCATCGATGTGTCACGTCGCGCGGCGCAAATGATGCCGCAGGGTGGAAGCCTGATTACCCTCACCTACGGCGGATCAAACCGCGTGACGCCCTATTACAACGTGATGGGTGTGGCCAAGGCGGCGCTGGAAAGTGCTGTGCGCTACCTTGCCAATGACCTCGGCCCCGATCAGATTCGCGTCAACGCAATCTCGCCCGGCCCGATGCGCACGCTGGCAGGTGCGGCAATCGGCGGCGCGCGCAAGACCTATCGGCATACCGAGGCGAACAGCCCACTGCGCCAGAACGCGACGCTGGAGGCGATTGGCGGCACCGCGGTCTATCTGTGTTCGGACTACGGGAGTTGCACGACGGGCGATGTGATCATGGTTGACAGCGGCTACCATGTGCTGGGCATGCCGCAACCGGAAAATCTGGGGTGAAGGGCGGGGGGCTTTGCGCCCCCCGCACCCCCCGCAGGATATTTTCACTGAAGCATTTGGGCGCGATCAATCCGGGTTCTGCTTTGGGCGCAGCTGCGCGCGCAGCGGTTCGGTCTGGTTTTGGAAGGCCGGTGCATCGCCGTAATCCACAAAGGCCGGATAGTAGGGGTGGGGTTCTGCCACGCGGCGCGCGTGTTTGATTGGGCACCAGAACTGTTCGGTGCGACCGGCGATTTCACGTGCAAAGGAAATGACGCCGTTGCCATAGCCGCAATAGACGCAGTTGAGTTTTTGAATCCCGTTGAGATAGGCGAGGTGCTGGCGGTCGATGGCGACATGATCGCGCCGTTTGACCTTGGCGATGCCGTAGATCGGAAAGCAGATCGCCTGAAAGACGGTCACGAATAGATCGAGCAGGGCCAGTGGCAAAATCAGCGAATAGATCACCGGCGAGGTCAGCACCACCAAGGGTCGGGTTCGCGCCAGAAACACCCCAAGCTTAACGCGCGCCGCGCGGTGTTGGGCGCGCACGCCTTCTTCGAACACCACGCGGTGGCGAACCACGCTATATCGCAGCGCGGCGCGGCGTTCTTCGAAGGTGGCCTCAAGCTCGGCTTGAAGCCCGCGCAGCCGTTCCAGCATTGTCTCGATCCGGGTGGTCATTGCGGTCTCCTGAAATTATCGGGCCATTTGATCATGTTTGCTTGGTTCCTGCCACTTTGCTGCGCGGGGGCTTGCGCCGCACAGCGCGGCGCGCAAGTCTGCATACGAAGTAAGGGGGGCGCGATGGCTATTACAACCTGCGTTTTTGATGCTTACGGGACGCTCTTAGATGTGAACGCCGCAGCGCGCGCCGTTGCTGGCGAGCCGGGGCACGAGAGCATTGCTGCGGTCTGGCCGAAGTTGGCCGAGGATTGGCGGGCAAAACAGTTGCAGTATTCGTGGTTGCGCGCGGTGGCGGGGCAGCACGTGAACTTTTGGCAGGTGACGCAAGACGGGCTTGACTGGGCGCTGGAGGCTGCAAAGCTGGACGAACCGGCGCTGCGCGCGCGTCTGCTGGCGCTCTACTGGGAACTGCCCGCCTTCCCCGAGGTGCCTGCCATGCTGGCGGCGCTGAAGGCGCAGGGCTTTGCCACCGCGATCTTGTCGAATGGCTCGCCCAAAATGCTGGCGGGGGCCGTAAAATCGGCCGGGGTGGGCGGTCAGCTTGACGCGGTTCTTTCGGTTGAAAGTGTTGGCGTGTTCAAGCCCGATGCCTCGGTCTATGCGCTGGTGCCCGAGCATTTCGGATGCCGCGTTGACGAGGTTTTGTTCGTTTCCTCTAACGGTTGGGATGTGGCGTTTGCGGCGGGCTTTGGTTTTACCACCGCCTGGGTCAACCGCGCCGGTCTGCCGATGGACCGCCTGCCTGCCCGACCGCAGTATCAATTGCCTGACCTCACTCGTATCCCGGAGCTTGCCCAAAGTGCCTGATTTCTTTACCGCCGCCGATGGCGCCCGCCTCGATTTTACCGACGAAGGCGAGGGCATGGCGCTGATCGCGCTGGCCGGGCTGACGCGCAATGGTGCCGATTTTGATTATCTCGTGCCGCATCTGCCCAAAGGCGTGCGGTTAATTCGCCCCGATTATCGAGGCCGAGGCGGCTCGGCCTGGACTGGCGCAAAAACCTACACGGTGCCGCAAGAGGCGCGCGATGTGTTGGCGTTGATGGATCATCTGCGCATCGAGCGCGCGGCGATCATCGGCACGTCGCGCGGTGGTCTTATTGGCATGTTTCTGGCTGCGACTGCCAAGGCGCGGTTGCAGGGGCTTTGCCTCAATGATGTCGGCCCGGCGCTGGAGCGCAAAGGTCTGGAACGGATCTTCGATTACGTCGGCCGTGTGCCGCGCGCCAAAAGCTGGGACGAGTTGGCCGGGATGTTACCGGGGTTGATGCCGGGATTTGGGAATGTTCCCGCCAGCCGCTGGGGCGAGGAGGTGCGCCATCACTACATCGAAACCGGGCAGGGCTTGGCACTGCGCTATGATCCCGCACTTCGTGAAGCGTTCCTTGATGCGTTCAAGGGGCCAGAAGCTGATCTTTGGCCCTTGTTTGACGCTTGCGCAGGGTTGCCGCTGGCGCTGATCCGGGGTGCCAATTCAGACTTGCTCAGCACCGCAAACGCCACCGAAATGCGCCGTCGCAGGCCCGACATGATCTTTACCGAAGTGCCCGACCGCGCACATGTTCCGTTTCTTGACGAACCCGAGGCGGTGGCGGCGATTTTGGCCTGGCTGGAGGCGATGGCATGAACCGCAGCGACGTTTTGGCGGCGCAGGAACGGATTGGTGCGCATGTGCGCAAGACGCCGTTGCTGAGTTCGCCCGCGCTGGATGCCTTGGCGGGGGGGCGGCGGGTCCTGTTGAAGGCGGAATGTCTGCAGCACACTGGCAGCTTCAAGGCGCGCGGCGGTTGGTCGGCGCTGTCGGCGCTGGCGCCAGAGGTGCGCGCGCGCGGTGTCATCGCGTTCAGTTCGGGCAATCATGCGCAGGGTGTGGCGCGTGCCGCTGCGGCCTTTGGCGTAAGCGCGGTGATCGTGATGCCATCTGATGCGCCAGCGGTGAAGATTGCCAATACCCGCGCGTTGGGGGCAGAGGTGGTGCTCTACGACCGCGCCACCGATGATCGCGACGCGATTGGCGCGCACATGGCAGAGGCGCGTGGGTTGACGCTGGTCAAGCCCTTCGATGACCCGATGGTGATTGCAGGGCAGGGGACCATTGGGCTTGAGTTGTTGGACGAGCTGCCCGAGGGCTGGCAGGGCGAGGTGCTGGTGCCTTGCGGTGGCGGCGGCATGAGTGCTGGAATTGCGCTGGCGCTAGAAGGCAGCGGCGCGCGCGTACGCCCGGTCGAACCTGCGGGGTTTGATGATACCGCCCGTTCACTGGCTGGCGGGAAGATCGAGCGCAATGCGCGGCTTTCGGGATCGATCTGCGATGCGATCATCACGCCTGCACCGGGGGTGCTGACTTTCCCGATTTTGTATCGGCTCTGCGGGCCGGGGCTGATTGTTTCTGACGATCAGGCGTTGGAGGCGATGGTTTTGGCGTTTCGGCATCTGCGAGTCGTGCTTGAACCGGGCGGCGCAGTGGCGCTGGCGGCGGCGCTGTTTTTGCCCGGGCTTGCGGGCGATGTGGTAGCGATCGGGTCGGGCGGAAACGTGGACGAGGCGCTATTTGCCGCCGCGCAGGCGAAATTTCCCGGCTGAGTCGCGGGTAAGTATGCTGCGGTGCAGCGAAAAAACTTGAAAACTGTTGAAGATCGCGCTGCGGTCGCGATGCCCCGTGGTGCGGGATCGGCCAAATTCCGCCTACATAACTTGATCTTAACCAATTTCAGGGGTAGTTGATGCTCAAGGGACAGTGACCGGAAAAACACACGTGAACTTTTTTAACATGTCGCACGAACGGCAGGCGCCCCTTGCGGGCTTCTGGCCGAAACACCGTGGGGTCTTGCTGGCAAGTGCTGCTGTGCTGCTGGTAGGAACGGCTGCTGCTATGACGCTGGCCGTTGCGCTGCGCAGCCCGCCGGTCGATGTGGCCGTATCTGCCCCGTCGCAAGTGGCGTTGCCGCGCCCGCTATCTGCTCCGCGCGAACTTCCCGAGGCGTTGGTTGCCGCTGTGGTGGGGTTGCGTGCGGACCCGGTTGTGCGGCGTGAAGAGCCTATTTCCTTTGCCGCGTTGCCGCCGTTGGCCGCGCCGGTGGTGGTGACGATGAGCAGCAAGTCCATGCCCGAGCAGCAAGCCGCGCCGAATGTCAACCTCGCGATTGTCACCGCGCTGCCGCTGCCTTCGGCCGCTGTGCAGGCCCCGATCGCGCCCGAAGCTTTCACGGTAGAGGTTGTGGCACCCAGCGCTGATACGCCGCGCCCGGCGTTGCGCCCCGATGCCATTGTCGCGCTGGCAACCCCCGCCCGGCCGCTGCGGCGCCCGCAAGCCGTTCTGGCCGCCGCGCCGACGCTACCGCAACCTACGCCGCGCCCGCAAAGCAATGCGGTTGCCGCGGCCTCATTGGTACCTGCCGCACCTGCGCCGAGCCCCTATGAGCAGGCCGAAACAGTGCTTGCCAGCGCGCAAGCCCCCGTTGCGTCCGCCAGTGTTGCCGCAGAGTCTGGCGCACCCGCGTCCTCGCCCAAGCCGCAATCGCGCCCGGCAAAAGTGCTGCTGGCCGCCGCCGCCGCTGTTGCCGCGCGCCAACCTGCGCGCGCGGTCGTTGCGGCACCCGAAGTGGTGCAGACCGTGGCATTGCGCGAACCCGTGGCGCCGAATACCGGCGCGCTGGCCGATGCGCTGGCCCGCACGCCTGTAACTGCCGACTGTACGTCGAAGCTGTCGCGCGGCATTCCGCGCCGTTCGAACAGCGCGGTAGGTGGCAACGAATTTGGCGACGCATTGGCAAACGTCAGCGGTGTTGCGCGTGACCAGTTGATCGCGCAGGAAGTCTTGTCAGGCAACGTGCCGCAGTTTTTGCGTGGCCTCATTCCGGTCAGCCTAAGCGGCACGGCCGCGACCGGCAAGGCCGTCACGATTACCGTGTGCGTAACGCCTGACTATGTGGCGGTTGGTGACGACGATGATTTTCTGCGTGTGCCAATGGGCCTGCCCGAAGCCGCGCAGATTGCCGACAGCCTTGGCTTCATGCTGCCCACAACGCGCATCGTTGATGCGGTCTATGCGCAAGCCGCTCTGCGGCTGACGCCGCGCCCGATGCAAGCTGGCCCGCAGATGACATCGACCAGTTACCTGCGCGAACACAATACCACCATCGACACCCAGATCATTGGTGCAAACCTGCACTACGGTGCGTTAGTGGCCGGGATCAAAAAAGATCTGGTGCTGACCAACGCCTTGCGGCGCGCGCCCGGGCAGGTTGCGATCTACGGCTGGCATCAGGCCAATGGAACGCCGATTCAACCGCTGACAACTGTGCACGGCCAGCACTATTCCGATTATAGCCACGGCGTGCGGCTCGTCAGCCAGACCGCCTATCTGAACGGGCGCGCGGTGGCACTGACCGACCTGTTGGAAGATCCGAGCTACGCGCAGATTCTCAGCTCTGAAGGGCCGATCGCACAATCGGAAATGCTGCTTGCGTCACTCTACACGCGCTGACGTGGCCTAGGTTTGCGCTGCGGATCAGATTGATTTGCAGCAGCGAAAGCCCAGATGGTAATTAGCGTGGCTACCTGACGACATCACCGATGTGCCATGCCAGAACGGCGCGCGCCAGCGGCACCATTCGGGGTGCGCGCGGATCGAATCCCAAATGAACCAGCTTCCCTTCATTTCGGTTACCCCCAGCGTGGTGGAGCCGAGCGAGGACATTTGCGAAGAGTCGAGCGGCAGGTTCATATGCTCGGCGGCGTTGCCATGCAGATCATAAACCTTCAGCGGGCTGGTGCAGCCGGGAAAGCTGCCGGTGGGGTAGGTGTTCGAACCGCAACCCGAAAAGCTACCGCCATTGCAAGAAGCATTCTTGAAGCTGCCGCCAGCGCAGACACCGGGCTGATAGGTCGCCCCATAGGCCCAGGCGCGTTGTGGTTCGTATTTGGCGTTATGGGCGGCCTGCATGCGTGCAACGGCAGTTGAAGGCGAAACGCCGCTTGCCAGATCAAAGCGGTAGTCGGGTGCCTCAAGCGCGCCTGCGCAGGCGCCCTCCCATTCATGTGCATCGCAAAGCCGCTTGCCTTCGGCAGCGCAGATTTGCGCGGCCTCTGACGTTTTTACCCAGACAACGGGGTAGGTGCAGGGCACGTTGGGGTATTCAAACTGATCGATGCACGCGGTGGCTTGCGAGGCGCTTTGCGTGCGTGGATCGTACAGCGGGGCCATGTATTTATCGCCGCAGATCTGTTCAAAGCGGGCATTGTCGTAATAGCGGATACCGCCCGGAAGGCCTGCGGCACATTCCGCAGGGGACATCGGGTGGCGCGTCACCGCCGGGTTGCCTTGCCCGATGATGCTGGAACCAGCGAAGATTTCCTTGATTCGGGCCACTTCGGCGGCACTGACCGAGCGGGCAGCGCGCATATCCTGAAACATCTGCTCGTTGAGTTCAGAGATCGTTTGTGCCGCACTGCCGTTGGGTGCGAGTGCCAAAACAAGCGCAAGACCGGCGAGAATACGCGGCAGTGGTTTCATGATGGTGGCACCTTACGCAAAAGGTAAAAGAAATCACGGTTGTCAGAGTATGCCACAAAACGCGGCAGACGCGTGCCATCATTCGCTCGCGCGTCGATGTCGCGCATCGCTTTTACCAGATGCGAAATCTCCAAGCCGCCCTCGGGTTTGGGCGTATAGACACCAAGATAGGTATGTTCGACCGAGTTCATGTCGAGCTGCATCGCGTATTCGCAGCCGTAGGCCTGAAACACACGCGCCATGGCCGACGGCGTGGCGGTTGAGAAATAGGCATAAATCAGCATCTGGCGGCCTTGCACGGTTTTCATGCAAGCACCTGATCGCAGGGTGCGCAGCTGCGCTTCGGCCGAACCCGACCAGTTGCCGGGGCCCCAAGCGCGCACCAGTGGACCGGGTGCAGATTCGCCGGTGTCAGGGTTCGGGGCAATCAGCGGCACGCCGTTTTGGCGGGCAAACCGGATCTGAGGCAGCAGCGCATCATCCTCAACCGTCCAAGTGCGCATACCGATCGTGCCATCGTCGAGCACATAGAGTGTCGAAAGATCAGGTACGAGCTTGCTCAGCACCGTGCCGTTAACGACAAAACCGTAGTGGTGCCCAAAATAGCTGAAGGCCAGATCGCCAAACTTGAACGCGCCGTGTTCGCGTTTGTAGCCGCCGGTAAAGGTGGCGGCCACACGTTTTGCCTGCGATGGGCTGACCATGCCCAGCGTCACAAGTGGCGTGCTTGAGGCGATTCCATCGGGGCCGGGCAGGCGATTGTTGCGCCCCGTGCCCGAGGGGCGCGGTGACCAGTTCAGGGTCGGGTGATCGGTTCCAACCTCATAGCCCAGGTCGAATTCTGACAGATCAAAGGCGACAAGGTAAACGGTCGCCCAGCGTTCCACATCGTCAAGCCAGTTGGTTTCGTTCGCGCGGCCGAGGATGTCAGGGCTGATCTTGGCAGGCTGCACGACGCTGGCATAGACGCCGCTGTTGCCCTCCATCGCGTACCACTTGCCCTGCGCCATGCCACCTTCGGGTGCACCAACCAGCGGCATGTCAATCGAGGTGGAAATTACCGGGTACTCGGCCAATGCCGCTTGCCCGAGTGCTTCGACCACGCTGCCCACGGCGGTAGTTCCAAGCGTGACCCCGGTTTCGGCATAGGCATCCTGATAAAGCGTATCCTTCACAAGGTTCACGATACTATCGCCAAACCAGACGTTTTCGCGCAAAAACTCGGCGGTGCGTTCGCGCGAGGTGCGCGAGCCATCGACACGGTTGCGCAGATAAATCTGGCCGTCGCAAAGTGGCGCATAGGCCAAGCCGGTCTTGCGCGCCTCGTCCAGTGTCGAGACGGTATCAAGCGTCAGCGCGCAGGTCGAATTTCCGTCGGCTTTCGACAGGCGCAAGGTAGGCACCTCGCCAGGTTCCAGCGACAGTTGCACCGTGCGCGACTCGACGTTTTCGAGGTGGTAGTAGGTTGGGCGCTGCGACCCCGCTGCTGTGACCTCTAGCAGATACCAGGCGTTGATGACTGGGCTGAGTGAGGCGAGCATAAGTGCCGTGCCATCTGCCAAGGTTAACCGCTGTTCAGCGCGAAAGGGCTGCAGATCAAGAATGGTTTTGCTCGCCACTTCGTCATAGGCTGCGCGCTGCACCGCCAGTGTTGCCGCGTCAGGTGGGTTTATGCCTTGCGCGTGCAGGCTTGCGGGTAGGGCAAGGCAGAGCAACGGTAGCAGCGCAATGGCGCGGCCAACGCGTGTTCTGCAATCGGGTCGCGGGAGAAAATGATGATACAAACTACGCTCCTGCGACATGAACTAATTGCGCGCACCGCTCGCGCCTGGCGGGCCCGCGCGAAGCCAAAAGATAGCTTGCAAAAATAACGGCCTGCAACCCTCTTACGCAAAAACCGTGCGGCTCTTGGCGAAATGTGATCGGGCGAGCTTGTCGTGACCTGACAGGTTAGTTAACATGTTAGTCGGGCATGCGCAGCGTGGCAATGGCAAGGATGGCGCGATGGCGGGAGACGCTAGCGAATTTCAAACTTTGCGCGATAAGGCTTACGCGAGCTTTACAGAACATCTGCTGGCCCGCACGATCATGCCTGGGCAATTCGTCTCGCAGCGCGAACTGGTCGAAATCACCGGCCTCCCACTTAGCGCCATACGCGAAATGATCCCGCGGCTAGAGGCTGAAGGGCTGATCCGCGCGGTGCCGCAACGTGGGCTACAAGTTGCGCAGGTGGACCTTGACCTGATCCGCAACGCGTTTCAGCTGCGCCTGTTAATCGAGCGCGAAGCGGTGGCAAGCTACTGTGAAACCGCGCCGCAAGATGAACTGGAGGCGTTGCTGACCGCGCATTGCACAGCGCGTGACGAGGCCGTGCGCTGGGTTACGCCCACCGTGCTTGACCACGCGCAAGAACTGGATTGGGCGTTTCACGACCGGATGGTGGATTCGTTGGGAAACCACCTGATTTCAAACATCTATCGGGTAAACTCGGTGCGTATCCGGCTGATCCGGCTGGCGCAAACCCGGATGCTGCCAAGCTTGCTACCCGCGGTAATGGGCGAACACATAGCGATAATCGAGGCGCTTTTGGCGCGCGATGCACAGGCGGCGGTTGCCGCGCTCGAAGCGCATATCGAGGTGGCGCGCCGGCGCGCGCTGGGTGTTTGATTGGACGATTTTCAGGCTTATGCCGCCCTGATGGCGGCTACGGAGGACTAAGATGACCCAGATCCAACTCGTCGCTAGCGGTGATTTGCGCGAAAGCGCTAACCTGACCTGCTGGCCCGCCCAAGCCGCCATGGAAGCGCGCCTGACAGAGGTTCTTGCAAGTATGGGCCATGAACTGGTGCGCGCGCATCCGATCAAACCCGCAGGGCACGGCTTTATTGCCAGCCAGCGCGAGGGGATGGATGTGTTTGCTGGCGTTGACCCCGAAGCACCGCTGATCGTGGCCGAAGCGGTCTGGCAATATTCGCACCACCTGCTGGCGGGGCTGTTTGCTCACCGCGGGCCGATACTAACAGTTGCTAACTGGGCTGGGCAATGGCCGGGGTTGGTCGGGTTGCTGAACCTTAACGGCTCGCTTACGAAAGCGGGGGTGAAATTCTCGACACTTTGGAGTGAGGATTTTTCCGACAATTTCTTTCTCAATGGCATGCGTGAATGGCTGAAAACAGGAAAAATCGAACATGACACAGCTCATGTGCGCAGCTTTGACCGCGCAGCAGTGCCGCTGCACGATGCCGCCATGGCCAAGGCGATTGCCGCCGACATCCAGGCCCGCAAGCTGATTCTGGGCGTGTTCGACGAGGGGTGCATGGGTATGTACAACGCCATTATCCCCGACGAACTTTTGATGCCGATGGGTATCTACAAGGAAAGGCTCTCGCAATCGGCGCTGTATTTCGCCGCGCGTCAGGTGCCCGACGCCGAGGCGCGCGCGGCCTATGACTGGATGCAGGCAAAGGGTATGACCTTTCATCTGGGCACAGACCCCGCGACCGAACTGACCGAGGCGCAAGTGATCGATCAGTGCCGGATGTATGTGGCTGCGGTGCGGCTGGCTGATACATTCGGCTGCGAGGCCATCGGGATTCAGTATCAGCAGGGGTTGAAAGACCTTTGCCCGGCCTCTGATCTGGTCGAAGGGATGTTGAACAACGCCGATCGCCCACCCGTTGCGCGCGCCGATGGCAGCGTGATCCGTGCGGGCAAGGCGATTGTGCATTTCAACGAGGTTGATGAATGCGCGGGGCTGGACGGGATGCTGATCAACCGCCTGCACACCGCCCTTGGCCAGCCGGTCGAGACCACGTTGCACGATCTGCGCTGGGGCGAAGATTTCAGTGTTGACGGTCAGCGCGAGTTTGTCTGGCTGTTCGAAATCTCGGGGGCAGCGCCTCCTGCGCACCATGTTGGTGGTTGGGCCGGGTCGGATTCGGTGCGCCAGCCGCCGATGTATTTCCCTTCTGGTGGCGGCACCTTGCGCGGCATAGCGCGGCCTGGCGATATCATCTGGAGCCGCATTTTTGTAGAAGGTGGCGCGCTGCACATGGACCTTGGCCTGGGTCGCGCGGTGACCCTGCCAAAGGCTGAAAGCGACCGGCGCGCGCAGGCGACCAGCCCGCAATGGCCGATGATGCACGCGGTTCTTACCGGGGTCACGCGCGATGCGATGATGGCGCGCCACCGCGCCAACCACATTCAAGTGGTCTATGCCGACACCGGCGCGGCGGCCGAGCGCGCCATGTTGGCCAAGGCGGCACTGGCCGATGCGCTTGGCATTACGGTGCACCTCTGCGGGGTGTAATCAGGCCAACATCCGGGTGCGTAAAAGCGCGCCCGTCGCCTCGATATGTGCGACCAGCCGCGAAACGGCAAGATCGGCGCTGCGCGCGCAAGCAGCCGAGGCGATAGCGTCGTGTTCGGCCTGCACATCGCGCCCGACGGGCAGATCGGCAAGGTAGAGCGCGCGATAGCGGTCTTGTAGCCCACGCAGCTGCGTGCAGAACTGCAACAGCAGCGGCAAGGCGCTGCCACGCAGCAGTTCCATGTGAAAGGCAGCATGCGCGGCCTCCCAAGGCGCGGGGTCTTGGGGTGTGCGCGGCGTCGTGCGCAAACGGTAAAGCGCGCCCATTACCCGGCTTTCCCAATCGAGATCGCCGTTTGCGATGGCATCGCGAAGCGCACTGCTTTCCAGCGTCACCCGCAACCGGGTGATCTCGGCCAGATTTTCGATCGAAACCGGGGTTACGGAATAGCCGCGCTGATCTTCAAATGCCACCAGCCCGTCGGCTATCAGCCGTGACATCGCCTCGCGCAGCGGGCTGATGGAAACACCCTGAATCTCGCGCAGGCGGTCGAGGTTGATCTTTTCACCCGGCGCCAGATCGCCGCGCACGATCACCGCACGCAAATCGGACACAATCCGGCTGGAGAGGGTTTCTTTGCGGACTCGCGGCGCCATGCTGGCTTTCCTTCTTTGCCCCAGCATAAGCGACGATTGACAAGGCAGCAATCTATCTGCCGCAAAATGGATGATTCGAGATTTATCTGGTGACGTTTGGGCCGAACCGCTATGTTGAGATGATAACGAAAGGCCGCTTTGTGACGCAATCGCTTGCCCTGACCACGTACGAGAAAATGCGCAGCGACATTATTTTCGGGCTGCTTGCGCCCGGTTCGCGGTTGCGCATGGAAGAACTGCGGACCCGCTACGGGGTTTCGGTGCCGACCTTGCGCGAAGTGCTCAGCCGTCTGGCGAGCGAAGGGCTGGCGGTGGCCGAGGATCAACGCGGCTTTGCCGTGGCGCCGATTTCTGACGCAAACCTGCGCGAACTGGCGGCGCTGCGCACCTTGATCGAGTTGCACGCGCTGGAACGTTCCTTTCAAGTTGGTGATCTTGAATGGAAATCAAACGTCGTAGCCGCGCATCACAAGTTGAACCGGGTCGAGCAGCGTATGATCGCGGGCGACCCCAGCGACCGCATGGAATGGAAGCGCTACGATTCGGGCTTTCATCACGCGCTGATCATGGGGTGCGGATCGGCCGAGCTGCTCGCGGTGCACGGTTCGGTGTTTGACCGCTATCTGCGCTATCAGATGGTGTATCTAACCTTCCGTGGCCAGATCGCGGCCGATGAACATCAGGTCTTGCTGGAAGCGGCGCTTGAACGTGATGTGGTGCGCGGGCAGGAAGTGTTGCTGCGCCATATCGAAGGCGGGGTCGAGCACGCGCTGCAGGCTCATGCGGCGCTCTGCGTCTAGGCGCGCGGCGCGAGTATGCTGCGCACCCAGTCGGGCGCGGTAAGATGCAGGCCCGAGAAATGCTCGAACGCGCGCAATCCCTGGTGAAAGTAAAGCTCGTAGCCGCCAAGAAACGCCGCGCCAAGGCTCAGAACCTGCGCCCTGAAAGGCGTGTCGGCTGGGGTGTAAACCGCATCAAATGCCCAAGTCGGATGCCCCGCAACCCCATCTGGCAGGGGCGAGCCGGGGCGCCCGATCATGCCGAGCGGTGTGCAATTGACCACCCCGTCAAAGCCCGCAATGTCTGACAACTGCGCGCTTTCGCAGCCAGTAACGGCCACCGCTGCATGGCTGCGAAGGGCCTTGGACAATGCGGCGATCTTTCCCGGTTCGGTATCGTATAGCACAATTTCCGTGGCGCCGAGGTCGGCAAGCGCAAAGGCCACGGCGCGCCCCACGCCGCCCGTGCCCAATACCAGCACCCGGCCCGGCCCTTGCGCCCCAAACGCAGCGCGGTAGGCCGCGACAAAGCCGGAATGATCAGTGTTGAATGCGCGCGGACCGCTCTGAGTGAACAGCACCGTGTTCGATGCGCCCATCGCGCCCACCACCGGGTCGCCCGCTGCCACCAGTGCCGCTGCCTCTTCCTTGTAGGGGTAGGTCACGTTGACCCCGGCAAAGCCAAGCTGCGCACATTGCGCCAGAAGCTCGGAAAAGCTCAGCCCCCGTTCTGCGGGAATGATCAGATCGTAGGTGACATTCACGCCCAGCGACAGCCCGCACACCACATGCAGCGCAGGCGAGCGCGTAGCGGTGATGTTGCCGCCGATCAGCCCCAACCGCAACGTGCGCACCGGCGCGTTCATCCCATGTACCCGAAATAGCGCGGCACGATCAGCGAGATGTCGGGGAAAATGGTCAGCAACAACAGCGCAGTCAGCAGCGCCCCAAGGAAAGGCAGCACATTTACGATGATGTCGCGCAGCGGAATTCCCGTAACGGCGTTGATGACAAAAAGCAGCATACCATACGGCGGCGTAATCAGCCCCAGCATCGAGTTGACCACCATCACCACGCCAAAATGCACAAGGTCGATACCAAGCACCTGCGCGGTTGGCACAAACAGCGGCAGCACCACCAGAATGATCGTTGTGGCATCCAGCAGGCAGCCAAGCCCGAGGATCAGCAGGTTCATCGCCATCAAAAACATCACTGGCGAGATTTCGAGCGCGTCCATCTGATGCGACAGCGCCTCGGGAATCCGCTCGGTAGCGACTATGTAATTGAAGATCAGCGCGCAGCCGATCACGATGCCGACCGTTGCGGATTGCCGCGCGCTTTCCACCACCACGCGGTAAAACTCGCGCAGGCCAATCGAGCGGTAAAGCCCGACGGCCAGCAGAAGCGCATAAAGCGCGGCAATCGCGGCGGCCTCGGTGGGTGTGGTGGCCCCGCCGTAAATGCCCGACAGCAGGATCACCGGCATCATCAACGCGGGAAAGGCCCGGATCGTGATGCCCGGCGCATCGCGCAGCGGGGTTGGCGGTTCCACCGGCGTCTTGCGCCGCCAGGAAATGGTCCAGTTCATCGTCATCAGCACAAGGCCCATCAACAGCCCCGGCAGAATGCCTGCAAGGAACAGATAGCCGATCGACTGGTTCGAGATCAGCGCATACATGACCATCGGAATCGACGGCGGGATGATTGGGCCGATGGTGGCCGAGGCGGCGGTAACAGCGGCGGCGTAGCCGCGCGAATAATGCCCGGTCTTGATCATCATTTCGGTGATGATCTTGCCGATCCCGGCGGCATCAGCCACCGCCGAACCGGACATGCCCGAAAAGATCAGCGATGACAGAATGTTGACATGCCCCATCCCGCCGCGAAACCGGCCCACAACTGCAACGCAGAAAGTCAGCAACCGTTGCGATACGGTGCCTGCATTCATGATGTTGGCGGCGATGATGAACAGCGGCACGGCCAGCAGGGTATAGCCGTCGTAGATCGACTGGATCAGCTGCTCGGCGGCAAGTGCAAGGTCGGCACCATCAATGGCAAGGTAAAGCGTTGCTGCGGCCAACAGCGAATACCCGATCGGCGTGCCGATCGCGGCCAACCCGAACACTGCGGCAAGGCAGACGGCAAAGGCAAAACTCATCTCAGCGCGCCTCCTCGGACGGGTGGAGCGAGGGGCGCGAGGGTGGGGCCTCTGGATTGCGCAAAATTGCAATTAATCCAAGAGTATAGCGCACGATTAGCCCGACGCTGAAGACGATGTAGATGATGAACACCCACTTCATGCGCACCTGCAACACGGCGCTACGCTTGCGATAGTAAAAATCAACATAGTCCCAAGCGGCCGGCAACGCCCCCGCGATGGCTACGATGATCGAGACAGCGGCGATGCCTGCAAAGATCCGCTGCCAGCGGGTTGGTGCCATATGGTACAGCAGATCAAACTTGACCTGATCTTCATCGCGCAGGCAAAACGCCGCGCCCCAAAGCACCAGCCACAACCAAAGCGTTGCCTGCACCTCTTGGGTCCAGCCGACTGGCAGGTTGAAGACGTAGCGGGCGGCAATCTGGATAATGAAAACCACGAACAGGGTGGCGAGCATCGCGCCCGCCACCCCATCGGCTACTTTTCGCAGCAGGTTGATGAAACGCTGCACGCGCGCGTCCTTAGTTGGCCGCGTTGATCGCCTCAACAATCCCTTCCGGCCACGATTCTGCGTAGGGCGACGCAAGATAAGCCGCCTGCACCTGCGTGCGGAAGGCTTCGACATCGGGCGTGTACACCTCGAGCCCCTGATCCTTGAAGAACTGCACAAGGTCATCTTCCAGTTTCAGCTGACGCTCGCGCCCAAGGGCTGCGGCATCGTCGGCGGCCTTCTGGGTGGCGGCCTGCTGTTCCGGGGTCATCTTGTTCCAGGCATCAAGCGACAGCGCCAGATAATTGAGGTCAACCAAGTGCGAGGTCATCACGATCTGCTTGGTGACTTCGTAGAATTTGCTGTCCTTGTTGGTGGGCAGCGGGTTGTCTTGGCCATCGATCGCGCCGGTTTGCAGGCTGGTATAGATCTCGCCAAACGCAACTGGCACCGGGTTGGCGCCAAGCGCTGTGCCCAGGAACTGCCAGGCGTCAGTGCCGGGCATGCGCAGTTTGACACCTGCCAGATCGGCCGGGGTTTTCACGTCAAGCTCGGCGCGCGACATGCGCAGATCAAGCTGGCGGCGGCCAAGATACATGACGGTCAGCAGCTTTACGCCAAGCTCGTCTTCGACCTTTTTCTTGAACGGGTCCATCAGCGCGTTGTTGAACACCGCGACCTGATGCGCGGCGTCGCGGTGCAGATAGCCTGCGGTGAACACCGAGAATTCGGGGAAGAACGATGCAAGTTCCTGCGCCGAGATGATGGCCATTTCAAGGTTGCCGCGCGCGATGGCCTCAAGCTCGGTGGCCTGCTTGAACAGCACGCCGTTGTAATGGGGCTCGTAGTTGGCAAAAGCGGCAACGCCGGGGCCGAACACTTCACTCAGCGCAACGGTGCGCTGATCGGTGTCGGTGGCGACCGTGGACATACGTAGCTGGATCTTGTCCTGCGCGGCAGCGACGCCGGCAGCAAAGATCATCGTGGCAGCAACCGTTGTGCCGAGCATAGCACGGCGGGTCATAGAGTGAGTCATGGCAGGTCCTCCCATTGCCGGACAGAATCCCCCGTTCAGGGGCAATGCGAGCTCAAGGTTCGCAGGTTCCGGATTACCTGTCCAGAAAATATCTGGCGAAATACGGTTTCATCCACGCATGCGTACATGCGAAGATAGTCGTGAAATAATCAATTATTTGTTTCACAACATCATTTTTTCGCGTAGAAATCGGCGTCAAGCGTAGCGATTCAGGCTAGACTGGGTGCGGCCCGTTGCCGCAACGGCAGATGCGCCTTCCGAACCGGAGCAGCTAGGGGAGAGATACCGATGACCGGCACGATCTACATTCTGAACGGACCGAACCTGAACCTGCTGGGCCAGCGCCAGCCCGAAATCTATGGCCGCGAAACACTTGCCGATGTCGAGGCAGAGTGCCGCGAGCTGGCGAAAGGGCTGGGGTTCGAGCTGAAGCTGTTCCAGTCAAACCACGAAGGCGTTGTCATCGATACCATTCACGAAGCGCGCAAATCGGCATGTGGCATCGTCATCAACCCCGGTGCCTTCACGCACACCTCGGTGGCCATACTTGATGCGCTGAACACCTTTGAGGGGCCGGTGATCGAAGTGCACATTTCCAATGTGCACAAGCGCGAATCGTTTCGCCACCACTCCTACGTCAGCCTGCGCGCCGAGGGCGTGATCGCCGGGCTCGGCACCGAGGGCTACAAGGCTGGCGTGCGACGCATCGCGCAGCTTGCCGCCAAGAAATGACCACCGCGCATATCGCAGTCGCCGGGGCTGGCCTGATCGGCAAGCGGCATGTTCAGGCGATGGCACAGGCAGCAGGGGCACAACTGGCGGCAATCGTTGACCCAATGCCCGCCACTGCCGACTATGCCGCGCGCCTTGGCGTGCCGCATTTTTCGACCCTTGGCGCGATGATTTCGGCAGGTGTAGCCGGTGGAGTCATACTTGCGACGCCCAATCAGCTGCATGTCGAAGGTGCTCTTGCCTGTGTACGCGCGGGTTTGCCGGTGCTGGTGGAAAAGCCGCTGGCGACCGATGTGGGCGAGGCGCAGGCATTGGTCGAGGCGGCCGAGGCGGCAGGGGTGCCGCTCGCCACCGGCCACCATCGCCGCCACAACCCGCTGATCGCCGCCGCCAAGGCGATGATCGTTGCGGGTGAAATCGGCACGCCGGTTTCGGTGCACTCGATGTTCTGGTTGATGAAGCCGGATGAGTATTTTGACATATCCTGGCGGCGTGAACCGGGCGCCGGGCCGGTGTTCGTGAACCTCATCCACGATATCGATCTTTTGCGGCATCTGGTGGGTGAAGTTGCAGCGGTTCAGGCTGCGCAGTCGAATGCCGTGCGTGGCAATGCGGTAGAGGAAACGGCGGTCATCACGCTTGAGTTCGCCAATGGCGCGCTTGGCACGGCCAACGTATCTGACACGATCCCCGCGCCTTGGTCCTGGGAACTGACGACTGGCGAAAACCCCGCTTATCCGAAAACCTCCGAGGCCTGCTATCTGATCGGTGGCACCCATGGCGCGTTAGAGCTGCCTTCGGGAAAACTTTGGCACTACACAGGCAAGCGCAGCTGGTGGGAGCCACTATCCACGCGCATTGCATCGCATGCCTCGGGCGACCCATTGGTGCTGCAGATCGAGCAGTTCGCGCGGGTGATTGGCACGGGCGAGGCGCCGCTGGTTTCGGGGCGCGAAGGTTTACGAACGCTGGCCGTGATCGAGGCCATCAAGACCGCCGCCCGCCTGGGGCGCCGGGTCACGTTGCAAGAATGAAACAGGGAGAGACGTGAGATGGAATTGCCGAAAAACCACTTCAAGGCCGGATTGGCTGCAGGGCGTCAGCAGATCGGCATCTGGGTCACGATCCCCGGCTCGGGCCATGCCGAATCGATCGCAGGATGCGGATTTGACTGGATGCTGATCGACACCGAACATGCGGTTATGGACCTGACCACGGTGCAGGCCATGCTGCAAGCAGCCGCGCCCTATGGCACGCAAACGCTGGTGCGGCCCGGCTCGCTCGATCTGGTCGAGATCAAGCGGCTCTTGGATATTGGCGCACAAACGATCCTCGTGCCTTATGTGCAAAGTGCCAAAGAGGCGGCACTTGCCGTGCAGGCCGTGCGCTACCCGCCCCATGGGGTGCGCGGCGTGGCAGGGATTACCCGCGCCAGCCGCTTTGGTGCAGTTCCCGACTATAACGCGCGCGCCAATGCCGAGGTTTGCCTGCTGGTGCAGGTCGAAACCGCCGCGACGTTGCCCGAGATCGAGGCGATCTGCGCGGTCGAAGGGGTGGATGGCGTCTTCATCGGCCCGGCCGATCTTGCGGCCTCGATGGGACACACCGGCAATCCTGGCCACCCAGAGGTCAAGGCCGCGGTGCTTGACGCTGTGCGGCGCATCCGCAAGGCGGGCAAACCTGCGGGCATCCTGTCGCTTGACCCCGCGTTTCTCACGGAAGCGATTGCGGCAGGTACGCTGTTCACCGCCGTCGATGTGGATCAGGCGATCCTTTTGCGCGGCGCGCGCGATCTGGCCGCGAAGTGGAAAGCCTAGCCGCCAAAGCCCGTAAATCCGCGCCATCAGCGCCTCCACGGGGGCGCTGATGTTGGCGGTATTCGCGCTGACGCTGCCGATCTACCTTTTGATCGCGCTTGGGTATTTCGTGACCAAGGTGGGCTATGTGGCCGCCGCCGATATGCGCGCCATTGGCCGTGTAGTGCTGCGTGTTGCAATGCCCGCGCTGATCTTTCTGGCGCTGGCACGCGCGCCCTTGTCCGAGGCGCTGCGCTGGGACTTCATGGCAGGCTATGCCGCCGGTTCGCTGGTCCTCTTTTTGGCGGGCCTTACGCTGGCGCGCTGGACACTGCGCAAGTCGCTGTCGCAAGCGGCGCTTGAGGCGTTGGGCATGTCGTGCTCGAACTCGGCGTATCTTGGCATGCCGGTGGCGGCGTTGCTGGTGGGCGATGTGGCGTTGCAGGCATTTGCGATGGCGATGCTGGTGGAAAACATCCTGATCTTGCCGCTGGCGATCACGCTGGCCGAGGCCACGGGCGGTGGCGGGCGGCGCACGGCGCTGCTGCGCATCTTGGGCGGTATGGCGCGCAACCCACTGCTGGTGGCCGTGCTGGTAGGGCTTGCGGCCTCGGTCAGCGGGCTGGTGCTACCGGCGGTGGCGTTGAATGTGTTGGGCATGTTGGCACCCGTGGCGGCACCGATCGCGCTGTTGGTGATTGGCGCGGCAGTGGCAGACCTGCCGCGCGCGGGCATCGGTGGGGCCGCGGTGGCGCGGGTGGTGTTTGGCAAGCTGGTGCTACACCCGGCAGCGGTGCTGGCCGGGTTAACGCTTTTTGGGCCGCCGTCTGATGCTCTGCTTATTTCGGGTGTGCTGATTGCTTCGGTGCCGATGATGTCAACCTACGCGCTTTTCGGGCTGCGCTGGGGCAACGAGGCGCTCGCCGCCACCGCGCTGATCGTCGCAACGGTCGTGTCGTTCTTTACAGTTTCGGCGCTGCTGGCGCTGCTTGGCTAAAGCATGGGTGCGCATGAACCACGGCCTGCACCCAACCAGACGAAGATGGAGTTGCAATGACACCTGCGCGAACGGATGCGATGAACCAACTTGGCGCAGTTCTGGCGGCCGCGTGGAGCGGGGGCTATAAAGTACCACTGCCAGCCCCCGCCGCGCGCCCGCACAACCGCGCCGAGGCCTATGCGGCGCAAGCGCAGATGATCGCGCTGATCGGCGAGCCGGTGGCGGGCTGGAAGGCCGGTGCCAGCTCGGCCGGGATGCGTGCGCGCGATGGGCAGGACGGGCTGATTACCGGCAGGGTACTTCGCTCGCGGCTCTTTTTCGGCGACAACCTCACCTTACCCGCCGCCACCTTTGCACAAGCGCGCGCCGAGCCGGAGTTCGCCTTTGTGCTCACTAGCGATCTGCCCGCCGCTCCGGCGCGCAGCAGCGCCGAGATCGCACCATGGGTGCGCGCCCATATTGCGCTGGAACTTGTTGCCTCACGCTATGGCGAGGCGACCCCTTGGGGGGCGGAGGGCGGCTTGCTGGGTATGGCCGACAATGGCAGCGGGCTGGCGCTGGTGATCGGGCCGCAGATCGGCGCACCTGACGCGGTGGACTACTTGCGCCACCCTGTGGTGCTAACCCTGAACGGCGGCGCACCGGCCCCGCAAAGCCCGCCCGATATTCGCGCCGACCCCTATGCGGCGCTGGCCGATGTAGTCAACCACCTCGGCGCGCGCGGTATCGCGCTTTCGGCAGGCATGGCGATTACCGTTGGCTCGACCACCGACACCCTGCCCACGCCTGCAGAAAGCGTGCTTTGCGCGGACTTTGGCGCATTGGGCAGCATCACGCTTCGCGTTATATAGGCGGGCGCGCAACGCGCCATGTTTCGGCTTGATCGCACGCGGGCATCTATGGGCTCGTCGGACCGATTGTCGCGGATAGGCGAAAGCGGCGCGCACCCTGCTGTCGGCTGTTGCCCGTGTCGATGCCCCATGCAATTGTTGGGGCAGGCCGTATTTGCTGCGGCCTCAGAAAATCGGGGTGAAGGACAGTTTTCGACCCGAACCCCGCCGGGCGCTCGATTGGCCCCCGGATTTAAAGGAGGGTTTGACGGATGCGATGCTTTACGGTGCTGGGACCATCCCAATCGGGCAAGACGACGCTGGTCAAGGCGATGAGCCAGCTTGACGGCGCAGCCACGCGTACGGAAACGGCTGGCAACCTCGCCTTGACCCGCTTCAACTTTCTTGACGAACCATGGTGTGCATTTGATGTCGCGGGCAGCGCCGAATACAGCGGCGTCATGGGCAGCGTGTTGATGGCGTCGGATGCGGTTGTGCTGTGCGTTCCTTCCGATCCGGCGGCGGCGGTGCTGGTGGCACCTTACCTGCGCGTGATCGAGGCTTCTGGCACGCCCTGCCTGATCTTCATCAACAAGATGGATGCACCACAGGGCCGTATCGAAGATATCGTGGCCGCCCTGCAAGGCTATTCCCAGCATACGGTGGTGCTGCGCCAAATGCCAATCCGTGAAGGCGGTGTCGTGGTTGGCGCGATTGATCTGATTTCCGAGCGCGCATGGCACTATCAGGAAGGCGAACCCTCATTCCTGATGGAGATTCCTTCGTCGATGCGCGAGGTCGAGCATCAGGCACACCTTGATTTGATGGAGCACCTTTCAGAATTCGACGACGGCCTGCTTGAGCAACTGATCGAAGACCGCGAACCGCCGACCGCAGAATTGTTCCAGACCGCGGCGAAAGTGCTGCAAGACAACAAAGCCATTCCCGCCTATCTGGGTGCTGCAAGCCATGTGAACGGCGTGATGCGGTTGATGAAAGCGCTGCGCCACGAGGCGCCCTCGGTCGATGCGCTGCGCGCGCGGCTCAGCCCGGCGGGTGACGTGCTGGCGGTTGGTTTTCATGCCGAGTTTCAAAAGCACCTTGGAAAAGCCGTCTATCTGCGCGCGCTGACCGATGGGGTAAAGTCGGGCACGAACCTTGCGGGCGGCAACCTTGGCAACCTCAACGAATTTGGCGAAGTCGGCTCGAACGCACTGGCGGCGGGCAGCGTCGGGGTGGCAGTCAAGGCCGACCAGTTGAACGCTGGGCGGCTTTTCAACGCGGCATCTTCGCAAGACGGGCCAGATTGGGTCAAAAGCCGCCGCCCGACGCTGGCGCGGCTGTTACTGCCCACCAACGAGCGTGACGAGGTGCGGCTTTCAACTGCGCTGACGCGGCTGCAAGAAACCGATCTGGGCCTTGAAGTGGGGCAGGACGAAGACAGCGGCCACACGATTTTGCGCACGCAAGGCCCGCTGCATTTGCGTCGCATCCTTGCCAGTATCTCGGATGACTTCGACGTGCAGGTGAGAGACGAACTGACGCCGACTTCGTACCGGGAAACCATTTCGCAACAGGCCGAGGAACACTACCGCCACCGCAAACAGTCAGGCGGGTCGGGCCAGTTTGCTGATGTGGTGCTGATCGTGCGGCCACAAGAGCGCGGCGCGGGTTTTGCCTTTGACGAGGTGGTGAAGGGCGGCGCGGTGCCGCGCAACTTCATCTCGGCGGTCGAAGCGGGCGCGCAGGATGCGACGGTTTCGGGCCCTCTGGGTTTTCCGGTAGTCGACGTTGCCGTTACGCTGACCGACGGCAAAAGCCACGCGGTCGACAGCTCTGACCACGCCTTTCGCACCGCCGCAAAGATGGGCACGCGCGAGGCGCTGCAAAAGGCGTCGCCCGTGCTGCTGCAACCGATCGATCGGGTCGATATTCACGCGCCTTCGGTGTTTTCAGGCTCGATCGTGTCGCTGATTTCGACGCTAAAGGGCCAGGTGCTGGGCTTTGAGCCGAACCCGACAGCACGCGGCTGGGATGTAACGCGGATATTGCTGCCCTCGTCCTCGCGCGATGATCTGATCCGCGGCCTCGGCACCTCAACCCAAGGCACAGGCTGGTTTGAAAGCAAGTTCGATCACTATCAGGAACTGCACGGCAAGGAAGCCGAGGCGATCTGCCGCGAACATGCCAAGGAACGCGCCTGAGGGTTCTGCCGCTTGGTGAACCCGTAAAACGCGCCCGCTCCGAAAGGGGCGGGCGTTTCGCATCCGGGTTGCCGCGTCGCGGGCGGCGACCCCGACTGCATTATTCAGGTGCGTGGCCGCCGAGACTTCGGGTCATAGAACGGCGCAAGGCTCGCGCGAGCGTCAAACCGTTGCCCCGCCACCTCAATCTCATATCGCCCCCCCAGCATGTCCGCCGCGCTTTCGCCGGGTGTAGCGCAGGGCACATGGCCAAGCCCCACTGAAGCGGCGAGCGTGTGCCCGTACACCCCCGATGACAGCACCCCAATGACGCGCCCATCACGCAGGATCGGTTCGTTTTGATACAGCATCGGCGCGGGGTCGCTCAGAAGGAATTGCACCAGCCGCCGGGTCAACCCAGCCTCGCGTTTGCGCAGCACCGCCTCGCGGCCGATAAAATCGCCTTTGCCAAGGTCCACAGCAAAGCCAAGACCCGCTTCCAGCACATGATCTGCGCCGCCGATGTCGTGGCCAAAGCTGCGACGGGCCTTTTCCATTCTGCACGAGTTCATTGCGTGCAGTCCGCACAGCCGCAACCCCTCAGCTGCACCCGCCTCAATCAGTGCCTCGTAAACAGACGCGGCCTGATCGGTGGAAACGTAAAGCTCCCAACCCAACTCGCCCACCGAACTGATGCGATGCGCCCGCGCTAGGCCCATGCCGACCTCGATTTCACGCGCGGTGCCAAAGGCATGCGCGGCGTTGGAAAAATCGGCGGGCGAGCAGGCCGAAAGCAGCGCGCGCGAACGCGGCCCCATCAAGCACAGCACCGCTTCGGCGGCGGTGACATCGGTAATGGTTGCAAGGTCATCGCGCAGGTGGCGGCGCAGCCACGCAAGGTCGCGTTGCAGCGTGGCGGCGGGCACCACCAGCAAAAACGCGGTCTCGCCCAGACGGGTCACGGTCAAGTCACACTCGATACCGGCGCGCGCGTTCAGCATCTGGCAATAGACGATGCGCCCCACGTCAACGTCGATCTGCCCTGCCATGACGCGCTGCATAAACTCTGGCGCGCCTGGCCCCTCGACCCGGATCTTGCCAAAACTCGACATGTCGATCAGCCCCACACCCTCGCGCAGCGCGCGGTGCTCGGCGGCGGAGTTTTCAAACCAGTTCTGTCGCGCCCAACTGTCGCGGTATTCGCCCGCTTGGCCCGGATCGGCGAACCAGTTGGCGCATGCCCACCCGGCCGTTTCACCAAACACCGCGCCCGCGGCCTTGAGCTGTTCGTGCACTGCCGATCGGCTGATGCCGTGCGCGGTGGTGGGTTGGTGATAGGGAAACTGGTTGGCATACGGCAGGCCCTGCGTTTCGCTGGTCCGCGCGTGCAGATATTGGCGGTTTTTCTGAAAATTCTGCGCGCGGCGGATATCGATATCCCAAAGGTCAAAGGGCGGTTCGCCGCTATCCATCCACTCTGCAAGCGCCATGCCCGCGCCACCTGCGGCGGTGATCCCGAGCAAGTTATACCCCGCCGCTACCCAATATCCGCCAAGTTCAGCAGCCTCGCCCAGATAGAAACGGCCGTCGGGGGTAAAGCTTTCTGGGCCGTTGAAAAACGTCTTTATCTCCGCCTTGGCCAACATCGGCATACGGTTGACGGCTGTGGCAAGGACCGGTTCGAAATGGGCGAAATCTTCGGGCAGCCGGTCAAAGCGAAGGCTGTCAGGAAGGCGCGTCCTGCCCCAAGGCTTGGCCCACGGCGCATACCCGCCCAACAGGATCTTGCCCCCGTCTTGCTTGTAGTAGGCACTTTCGTCGGGCACGCGCAGCACCGGCAACTGGCCAAGGTCGGGCATGGTATCCGTGACGATGTAGCGATGCTCGCGCGCCTGCAGCGGCAGCGCCACACCCGAGGCGGCGGCCAGATCGCGCCCCCAGATGCCCGCGCAATTCACCACCATGTCGGCGGCGATGTGTCCGCGCGCCTCGCCCTGCACCCAGTCCACACCCGTCACCCGGCCGTCAGCTTTCGTGACGGCCACCACCTTCACCCCTTCGCCAATCAGCACCCCGCCGACATGCGCGCCTTTGGCCAGCGCCAATGCGATGGTGCCGGGGTCAGCATAACCGTCAGAGGGCAGGTGCACGCCCATCGCCACGCCCTCGGTGTTCAGATGCGGATACATCGCCTTGATGTCCGTGAGCGAAAGCTCGCCAACCTCAA
Organism: Rhodobacteraceae bacterium UBA6213; assembly: GCA_002421605.1. Lineage (GTDB taxonomy): Bacteria > Pseudomonadota > Alphaproteobacteria > Rhodobacterales > Rhodobacteraceae > UBA6213. The sequence continues at coordinate 188,503 of DISJ01000016.1, forward strand.
CACCGAAAGCCCGCGCCGACCCCGCTTGGCGCAGCAACTCCTCGCGCCGCTCGCCCGTTAGCGCGAGCGTGATCGAACCGCTGGCACGAAAACCGGTGGCCAGCCCGGTTTTTGCACCCAGCCGGGCGTAGAGATCGGCGGAATATTTGGCCAGTCGGGTGATTGCGCGGCTGGCATGTAACTGCCCCACCAACCCCGTGGCGTGCCTTGTTGTGCCCGAGGTCAGTTGCGTGGCTTCCAGCAGTACCACATCGCGCCAGCCAAGCTGCGCAAGGTGGTAGGCGAGCGAACAACCCGAGATACCGCCACCGATGATGACAACGCGAGCTGAAGAGGGAAGAGACGTCATGGCGCGCTCCGCGTGTTTTGGGGATGCTGCCAGAGTGCGGTGGCAGCGGCAAAAGGCAACGCGATTCGATGCCGCAGTAACGTTAAGTTAACCAATCCGCCCCCACGATCGCAAAATGCGCCCGCTTCTTGCCCCCCTGCTTCTCGCCGCCGCCTGCGCCTCGCCCGCGCCCGAGTTCTTTGGCGCAGAACGGCATCAGATTACGCTGGAAGGCATCGATTTCGTCGTGCTGCACAAGGGAAACGCGGCCGAGGTGATCCGCATGGGTTATCTTGCGCGAAGTGCGCGCGCACCGGTGCCCGCGCTGATGATTCGCGCGGTCGAACAAACCAGCGGATGCGCGGTTTTGCCGGACAGCGTGGTAACCGGCCTTCCGGGCGACACGGGCGAGGCGCGGATGCGCTTGCGCTGCCCCTCGGTATGACGCAGATCAAGGCCACATGCCGCGAAACCTGTTTCTCTACCGTTTGAAACGCGCGCATTTCGGGAGAAATACATGTTCCGCCTTGCTTCCATAATCTATGCGCTGGCTGGTCCGACGCTGGCCGGCATCTTCGTGGTTGTTGCACTTGTCCTTAACCGCGTCGATTTGAACTCGATCCTTATGGCTGCGGGCGCGGGCGCGTTGCTTGGCGTGCCGACCGCGTGGATCATCGCGAAAAAAATCTTGTCGGCCTAAAGGCGCGACGGAAAAACCTTCGGCACCCGTTGCACCAACGTCGCAACGCAAACCGCAACACACCCGAGGAAAACATGCTAAAAACGTCAACCGGTTATTTAGCCTCGCAGATTTGGCTGCATTGGCTTGTCGCTCTGCTGCTGATCCCGCAATTTTTGCTGAATGACTCGATGAAAGAAGCCTGGCGCGCGATCCAGCGCGGGAACGAGGTTGCGCCGAGCATCTTTATTCAGCTGCATGTCATAGGTGGCGTTACCATTCTGGTGCTGGTGTTGTGGCGGCTGGTGTTGCGCATGACCCACGGCGCGCCGTTGCCCCCCGAAGACGAATCCGCTGCGCTAAAGCTGGTGGCCACGTTGACCCACGGGGTGCTCTATCTGTTGCTGGTGCTTTTGGTGGTTAGCGGCGGCATGGCATGGTTTGGCGGGGTCGCGGTCAGCGCCAACGCGCATAAGCTGATGACCACGCTGCTTCTGGTGCTTGTTGGCCTGCATATTCTGGGTGCGCTCTATCACCAGTTTGTGCTGAAAAACAACCTTTTGGCACGCATGAAACGGCCTGGCTAAACCAGAAACCGTTGCACGATTTCTTCAAATTCGCGCGGGGCATCGGCATGCAGCCAGTGCCCCGCGCCTTCAATTTCAGCGAACTTTGCGGCAGGAAACTGCGCCAGAATCGCCGGGTGATGTTCTGGGCGGATATAATCTGAAAGCGCACCGCGCACGAACAACGCTGGCCCCTCGAACCGGCCTGCTGTTGCGGGCCAGCCAGTGATGCGCTCCATTTCGTCGTCAAGCGCTTCAAGGTTCAGCTTCCAGCGCGCGGGGCTGGCCTTCAGGTCAAGCGATTGCAGCAAGAAGGCGCGCACCCCTGCCTCTGGCACCTGAAGCGTCAGTTGCCGGTCTGCTTCGGATCGTAAGCTTAGCCCTTCAAGCTTGATCGCGCGCATCGCGGCAATCAGATGGCGTTGGCTGTGCCCATAGGCGACGGGCGCAATATCCGCCACCACCAGCCGGCGCAGCCGGGAAGGTTCTCTCAGCGCAAGTTGCATCGCGGCCTTGCCGCCCATCGAATGGCCCAACAGATCGGCCTTCCCACCGTTCGCTGCGATCAGCGCAGAAAGGTCGCTCGCAAGCTCGGCGTAGCCGTGCGCAGCATCCCAGCGGCTGTCGCCGTGATTGCGCATGTCAGGCACAATCACCAGCCGGTCCTGCGACAGTCTGCGCGCGATCACGCCCCAGTTGCGCGCCGAGCCAAAGAGGCCATGCACGATGACAAGCGGCGGGGCGGCGCTCGTCGCGCCGTGGGTGACAAAATTCAACATCTGTCTAGCCTAACGCGCCGCCTCGGCACCTGCTAGTGGCGTTGCGTCGGCGCGCGCCAGAGATTAGGCTTCGCGCGACCGGAGGACGCATGAACCCGCAAACCCTGCACCAGATGTCGGCGCGCGTGGCGCAGCTGATGGAAGAACGGCTGAAAGCGCGAGGCACCGGGTTGCGCGCCAAGCTTGCGCATCGTGGCCGCGCGTTGCCACGCAAGCTGCGCGCCGAAGCGGAACTGCTATGCGAAGCCGAGGCGAAGTCGCTCAACCCCAAACTTGCGCGCCAGATTGATATGGAGCGTGTATCGGCCGCCTATGACGCGCTGGTGCGCTACCTCAAGCCGCTTGGCGCGGGCGCGCGGCGCACAACGGCGGCCGTCAACACGCTGGCGACCGTGGTTTTCGTGGTGGTCGTAACCGCCGGTGCGGTGCTGGGCATCATGTTCTGGCGCGGTTATTTCTGAAGCGGAGCGCGGCTAATCGCGGCGCGCGATACCAGCGACACCGTGACGAAGCTGACATACAGCAGCAGATACCACGACCCGAGCTTGGCGAACGAGACCAGATGTTCTGGCCGCTGCCCTGAATAAAGCCACGTTCCAGTGGCGGTGCCAATGTTCTCGGCAAGCCACAAAAACAGGCTTGCCAGAAACGCCGCCAGCGGCATCGGCATCCAGTATCGATGCCCGACAGTAAACCATACGCGGGTGCGCCCAAACAGCAGCAGCGTTGCCGCAAATAGCGCCAGGCGGATGTCGGGCAGAAAGTGGTGCGCAAAGAAATTGGTATATATCGCCAGGGCCAGTGCGACGCTTAGCCAATAGGGCGGGTAGGGGGCAAAACGCATATCGAAAATGCGGATCACGCGGGCGATGTACGAGCCGACCGAGGCATACATGAAGCCCGAAAACAGCGGCACCCCGAATAGCTTGAACAGCCCCGCCTCTGGGTAGCCCCAAGACCCGGCATCGACCTTGAACCATTCCATCACGGTGCCGGTGAAATGAAACAGCAAGATCACCCGCGCCTCGGCCCAAGTTTCCAGCCGCAGCCACAAAAATGCAGCCTGCGTGATGAGCGCAAAGGCAAAAAGCGCATCATACCGTGCCACGGGCCAATCGGGCTGCCAGATCGCCTTGCTGGCGATGATCGCGCCCAACATCAGTGCGCCGAAAAGGCAAGCCCACCCCTGCTTGAGGCCGAACAGCACAAATTCGGCCAACCCGTGTGGCAGGCGTGCACGCACAGCATCGCCCAACCACCGCTCGATCCGGGCGGTGGGTGGAGAGGGGCGGGTGTGCAGCGTCACAGCGTCGGGTAAACCGGGAAGCGTGCGCAAAGCGCAGCAACCTTTGCGCGCACGGCTGTTTCGACATCGCCGTTATCGTCTTCGCCATTCGCAGCAAGCCCGTCGACCACTTCAACGATCCAGCGCCCAATCTGGCGGAACTCTTCTTCTCCAAAGCCACGGGTGGTGCCTGCTGGCGTGCCAAGGCGCACACCAGAGGTGACGGTGGGCTTTTCAGGGTCAAACGGAATGCCGTTTTTGTTGCAGGTGATTTGCGCGCGCCCAAGAGCCTTTTCGGTGGCGTTGCCCTTTACCCCTTTGGGGCGCAGATCGACCAGCATCAGGTGCGTGTCGGTGCCGCCGGTGACGATTGCGAGCCCGCCCTTCATCAGCTCGTCAGCGAGCGCTTGTGCGTTTTTCACTACTTGCGCCGCATAGGCCGCAAACTCAGGGCGCAGCGCCTCGCCAAAGGCCACGGCTTTGGCGGCGATCACATGCATCAGTGGCCCACCCTGAATGCCGGGGAAGATGGCCGAATTGATCTTTTTCGCGATCGCCTCGTCATTGGTCAAAATCATGCCGCCACGCGGGCCACGCAGTGTTTTATGCGTGGTCGTGGTCGCAACATCGGCATGAGGGAACGGCGAGGGGTGCGCACCGCCCGCCACCAGCCCGGCAAAATGCGCCATATCCACCATCAGCAGCGCGCCAACCTCGTCGGCAATGGCGCGGAAGGCGGCAAAGTCGATCTGGCGCGGAATGGCCGAGCCGCCTGCGATAATCATCTTCGGCTTATGCTCGCGCGCCAGGCGCGCCACTTCGTCGTAATCAATGCGGTTGTCTTGAGCGCGCACCCCGTACTGGATGGCGTTGAACCATTTACCTGATTGGTTCGGTGCCGCACCATGCGTAAGATGCCCGCCCGAGGCGAGGTTCATGCCAAGAATGGTGTCGCCGGGCTTCAGAAGCGCGTTGAATACGCCTTGGTTTGCTTGGCTGCCGGAATTGGGCTGCACGTTTGCATAGCCACAGGAAAAAAGCTGCTTGGCCCGATCAATGGCAAGGTTTTCGGCCACATCCACAAACTCGCAGCCACCGTAGTAACGCTTGCCGGGGTAGCCTTCGGCGTATTTGTTGGTCATCACCGAACCCTGTGCTTCAAGCACCGCGCGGCTGACGATATTTTCCGAGGCGATCAGCTCGATCTCGTCGCGCTGGCGGCCAAGCTCTGAACGGATCGCGGCGGCGATATCGGGGTCGCGGCTTGCGAGCGTTTCGGTGAAATACCCGGCGTCGCGCTGGTATGAGGTCATGTCTGGATCTCCCGGCAGGTCAGAGTGGTAATGAATCGATCAAGGCGGGGCACAACCCCACGGGTTCTGCGCACCCTTTAACGCATCGGCAATGCTGTCGAAAGCGCGCAAAACGCCATTCGCACAGTTTCGCGCGACAAATCCTGCTACCTCGGGCGGCTTTTGGCGTCGGTGTTTCCGATAGGCGCGGCACAGACCACGCTAAACCCTCCATCATGCCCACGCGCCGCTATCAGCACGCCGCCGCCAAGTGCCCGATGGTACTTTCTTGAAAACATGCGTGTCGGCCCTGCGGGTGCGCCCAAAAGGTTCAGTTTCACAAAGCCCTTGTGCTGGCATCTGGCAGCGCCGAAACTGCACCATAGCTACAAAGAAAGAGCCCGCGTCATGGTGCTTCCGAATTCGCCGAAGATATGTTTTCGCGCCGGTGGCTCGGATGCTGCGCAAGAGGCTTCGCGGGTGCTGCAGGCGCGTTATGCGCATGTGCCGCTTGACGAGGCCGATGTCGTCGTGGCGCTTGGCGGCGATGGGTTGATGCTGGATACGCTGCATCAGCGCACTGGCCTGCCGGTTTACGGCATGAACTGCGGCACTATCGGCTTTTTGATGAACGATTACGCCGAGGATGGCCTGCCTGAACGGGTGGCGGCAGCGGAAGAGGCGGTGATAAACCCACTGGCAATGCGCGCAGGCACCGCGGATGGCCATGTGCACGAGGCTTTGGCGATCAACGACGTTTCGGTGCTGCGCGCTGGGCCGCAGGCGGCAAAGCTGCGCATTTCGGTGAATGGCAAAGAGCGTATGGCCGAACTTGTGTGCGATGGTGCGATTGTTTGCACGCCAGCGGGTTCAACCGCCTATAACTATTCAGCGCACGGCCCGATCTTGCCGATTGGGGCCGATGTGCTGGCGCTGACCGCGGTGGCGGCGTTTCGGCCCCGGCGCTGGCGCGGCGCAATCCTGCCCAAAAATGCAACCGTTCGCTTTGACGTGCTGGAACCCGATAAGCGCCCGGTGATGGCCGACGCCGATGGCCGCTCGGTGCGCCCGGTGCTTTGGGTCGAGATTCGCTCGGAACCCGCAATCTCGCACCGCATCCTGTTCGAAAACGGCCACGGCTTGGCCGAGCGGTTGATGCGCGAGCAATTCGTCTAGCGTTTAGGGGCGGCACCACACCGCCCCCACTCGTTCATTGTGCCGGTAGCCCCAGCGCTTTCAGCGCCACGGCGATTTCGTCAAGAATTGCCGGGTCGTCGATGGTTGCAGGCATATTGAACGGCTCGCCGTCAGCGATTTTTCCCATGGTCGCGCGCAAAATCTTGCCCGAGCGGGTTTTCGGCAGACGATCCACCACACAGGCCAGCTTGAAGGCGGCTACCGGGCCGATTTCTTCGCGCACAAGCTTTACGCAATCTTTCACAACCTCGGCCGGTGTGCGGGTGCTGCCTTTGTTAAGGCACAAAAAGCCAAGCGGTTGCTGCCCTTTAAGCGCGTCTGCCACACCGATCACCGCACATTCGGCGACGTCGGGGTGACCTGCCAATATCTCTTCCATGGCACCGGTTGAAAGGCGGTGACCCGCCACGTTGATCACGTCATCGGTGCGCGCCATGATGTAGAGGTAGCCTTCGGCGTCGATGTATCCCGCGTCACCGGTTTCGTAATAGCCAGGGAAATGCTCAAGGTAGCTTTTGCGAAACCGCGCTTCGGCATTCCAAAGCCCGGGCAGGGTGCCGGGAGGTAGCGGCAGTTTGACCACGATCGCCCCCAGCATACCGGTGGGCACGGGGTGGCCGGCCTCGTCAAGCACGTGCACATCATATCCCGGCATCGGCACCGAAGGCGAGCCGATCTTGGTGGGCAGCTCTTCAATGCCCAAGGGGTTGGCAGCAATTGCCCAGCCGGTTTCGGTTTGCCACCAGTGATCGACCACCGGCACCCGCAGATGGCGCTGCGCCCACTTCACGGTATCGGGGTCGGCGCGCTCGCCCGCCAGATACAGCGCATCGAAATGGCGCAGGTTGAATTGGTCGATCAGCTTGCCTTCGGGGTCTTCGCGCTTGATCGCGCGCAACGCGGTCGGCGCGGTGAAAAGGGCTTTTACTTGCTGGTTCTGCAGCACACGCCAGAAGGCGCTGGCATCGGGCGTGCCGACCGGTTTGCCCTCATAGACAATGGTCGTGGCCCCCGCGATCAGCGGCGCATAGCAGATGTAGCTGTGGCCGACCACCCAACCCACGTCCGATGCGGCCCAGAACACGTCGCCCTTATCGATGTTGTAGATGGCCTTCATCGACCAGTTGAGTGCCACAAGATGCCCGGCAGTGGCGCGCACCACGCCTTTGGGCTGGCCCGTGGTGCCAGAGGTATAAAGAATATAGGCAGGATGATTGCCCGAAACCGGCACACATTCGGCAGGCTCGACACCGTATTGAAAGGTGTGCCAAGCGACATCGCGCCCCTCTATAAGCTTGGCAACCTCTTGCTCGCGTTGAAAGATCACGCAGAAATCGGGTTTGTGCTTGGCCGCCTCGATCGCTTTGTCGAGCAGAGGCTTGTAGTGCACCACGCGCCCCGGTTCCAACCCGCACGACGCCGCGATAATTGCCTTGGGCTGCGAATCGTCGATCCGCACCGCAAGTTCGTGCGCTGCGAATCCGCCAAACACCACCGAGTGGATGGCACCCAGTCGCGCACAGGCCAGCATCGCCTCCAGCGCCTCGGGCACCATTGGCATGTAGATGATGACCCGGTCGCCCTTTTCCACGCCCTTGGCGCGTAGCGCCCCGGCAAGACTGGCAACACGCTTTTGCAGCTCGCCGTAGGTGATGCCCTTGCGCGAATGGGTGATCGGGCTGACGTGGATGATGGCAAGCTGGTCACCGCGACCTGCCTCGACATGGCGGTCAACCGCGTTCCAGCAGGTGTTCACCTCGGCATCGCAGAACCATTCATAAATCGGCGCGTTGTCGGCAAAAAGCGCCTTGCTAGGTGGCTTCACCCAATCAATTTCATCGGCCGCCCGCATCCAGAAGGTTTCAGGGTCGTTCTTCCAGCTGTCGTACACATCCTTGTATGCCATTGTATGCCTCCTCCGCATCTTTCTGCTTGTTAGGCTTCACGGGAGATTATCGCAAGAATGTTGCCGCGTTGGGCGGTCTATGCATCGCAGATATTTGCAGAAATCGGCAAAAAGTGGCCGCAAAGTTTTGCAAATTATTGCTGTATGTGCGGGTTTGCAGACTGATCGCGCGGCTTTGCAAACTGCATCTTCCGGCACGAGCCGGACTTTGCGTCAAACCAGCCGCCCGGTTCAGCCGTAATGCGTAACCGGGGTGCCGGCGATTGCCGACATGTTCAATAGCCCACGTGCGGTGATCGAGGGTGTCACCACATGCGCGCGGTTGCCCATGCCCATCAAGATCGGCCCAACCTCTAGCCCGCCCGCCTTGGCCTTGAGGATGTTGCGCACCCCCGAAGCCGCGTCGGTATTGGCAAACACCAGCACGTTGGCTGCGCCTTCAAAGCGCGCGCCGGGAAAAATCCTGTCGCGCAAGGCCTGATCGAGTGCGGCGTCCACATGCATTTCGCCCTCGTAGGCAAAATCGCGCTCCTGCGCATCTAGCTGCTCCAGCGCCGCGCGCATCCGATGCCCCGAGTCGGTATTGAGGTTGCCAAACTGCGAATGGCTGCAAAGCGCAATTTTTGGTGCAAGGCCAAAACGGCGCGCGTGCCGTGCCGCGCCAATCACGCACGCGGTAATCTCGTCGGGGGTGGGTTCGGGGTGCACATGCGTGTCGGCGATGAACAGCGGCCCGTCTTCAAGGATCATCAGGCTAAGCGCACCAACCGGTTGGCGCCCATCGCGCGCAAGAATTTGGCGCACGTACTTCAGATGCCAAAGATATTGGCCAAAGGTGCCGCAAATCAGGCTATCAGCTTCGCCGCGGTGCACCATCACCGCAGCAATGGCGGTGGCGTTGGTGCGCATGATCGCGCGCGCGGTATCGGGGGTGACACCACGGCGCGCCATCAACTCGTGATAGGTGCCCCAATAGTCGCGGTAGCGCGGGTCATCTTCGGGGTTCACGATGTCGAAATCCACGCCGGGGCGGATGGGCAGCCCGGCGCGTTCGCAGCGCCGCGCAATCACCTCGGGGCGGCCGATCAGAATTGGCTTGTCGGTGGTTTCTTCAATCATCGCATTGGCGGCGCGCAACACACGCTCATCTTCGCCCTCGGCAAAGACGATGCGGCGCATAACCGTGGCCGCCGCCTCAAACACCGGGCGCATCAGCAGCGCAGATTTGAACACCGACCCGTCAAGCTGTGCTTTGTAGGCTGCAAGGTCGCCAATCGGGCGGGTGGCGACCCCGGTTTCCATCGCAGCACGCGCAACCGCCCGCGCGACAGTGCCGATCAGGCGCGGGTCAAAAGGTTTCGGGATCAGGTAATCCGGTCCGAAGGTCATCTTTTCGCCGCGATAGGCCGCTGCCGCCTCGGCGCTGGTAGTGGCGCGCGCCAATGCCGCGATGCCCTCGATGCAGGCCAGTTGCATTTCATCGTTGATCGTCGTTGCGCCCACATCCAGCGCCGCGCGAAAGATGAACGGAAAGCAAAGCACGTTATTGACCTGATTGGGGTAGTCAGAGCGGCCGGTGGCGATGATCGCATCGGGGGCAACCGCGCGCACCGCTTCGGGCAAGATTTCGGGCGTGGGGTTGGCCAACGCAAAGATGATCGGGCGCGATGCCATCCGGGCGACCAGTTCGGGGGTCAGCACGCCGGGGCCGGAAAGTCCCAGAAAAAGGTCTGCGCCGTCAATCACTTCGGACAGCGTGCGTTTATCGCTGACCTGCGCATAGGCGGCCTTTTGCGGGTTCATATCGGTCTCGCGGCCTGCGTAAACCAGACCATGAATATCGCAAAGCCAGATGTTCTCGCGCTTCACGCCCAGCTTCATCAGCATGTTAAGGCAGGCAATGCCCGCGGCACCGCCCCCGGTCGAGACGATCTTGATCGTGTCGAACGCGCGCTTGGTGACGTGCAGCGCGTTGCTGACTGCGGCACCAACCACGATGGCCGTGCCGTGTTGATCGTCATGAAACACTGGAATGTTCATTCGCTCGCGGCAGATTTTTTCGACGATAAAGCAATCGGGCGCCTTGATGTCTTCTAGGTTGATCGCGCCAAAGGTCGGCTCCAACGCGCAAACGATTTCGGCCAGTTTCACCGGGTCGGACTCGTTCAATTCAATGTCGAAGGCGTCGATATTGGCGAATTTCTTGAACAGAACCGCCTTGCCCTCCATCACAGGCTTGGCGGCAAGCGGGCCGATGTTGCCAAGCCCCAGCACCGCAGTGCCATTGGTCACCACGCCAACAAGGTTGGCACGCGCGGTATAGCGCGCGGCCGTGGTTGGGTCGGCCTTGATTTCGAGACTGGCTTCCGCCACGCCGGGCGAATAGGCGCGTGATAGGTCGCGCCCATTGGCCAAGGGCTTGGTGGCGCGCACCTCCAGCTTTCCGGGTTTTGGAAACTCGTGGTATTCCAGTGCCGACGCGCGCGCATTTTCGTTTCTGGTTTCGTCCATCTTTGCCCCCTGAAACTGGTTTAGCCTTAAACCGTTTTTGCCTTGCGGGGAATAGCCTGTCTGCACCACCGCCGCCCGCTTGCATCGCGCGCAAGCCCGGCGCAGACTTCGCCAACCATAACCGGAGGCTCAGATGACGCTGTTGGACGCTGCGACCGAGGTGCGCAAAAACGCCTACGCCCCCTATTCACGCTTCAAAGTGGGCGCGGCGCTACGAGGCAAGTCGGGTACGGTCTATCGCGGTTGCAACGTGGAGAATGTCGCCTACCCGGAAGGGGTTTGCGCCGAGGCTGGGGCGATATCGGCGATGGTGGCGGCGGGCGAGACCGAGTTTGTCGAACTGTGCGTCATTGCCGATAGCCCCAGCCCCGTGCCCCCCTGTGGTGGCTGCCGCCAGAAGCTGGCCGAATTTGCCCGCGCCGAGGTGCCGGTGACGCTGGCCACCACCGATGGCAAGAAATCGCACACGACCGTAGGCGACTTATTGCCCGGGCGGTTCGATGCAAGCCACATGGACCGCGCCTGATGGACGCGCGCAGTATCATTGCCGCCGTGCGCGACGGGCAGGGTCTGCCCGAAGACGCAGCCCTCTGGTTTGCCAAGGGCCTTGCCTCGGGCAGCGTCAGCGACGCGCAGGCGGGTGCCTTTGCGATGGCCGTTTACCTCAAGGGAATAGGCGCCGACGGCCGCGTGGCGTTGACCCGTGCGATGCGCGATTCAGGGCGCGTGCTCGAATGGTCTCTGCCCGGCCCGGTGCTCGACAAGCACTCGACCGGCGGCGTAGCCGATTCGGTTTCGTTGCTGCTCGCCCCTGCGCTTGCGGCTTGCGGTGCTTACGTGCCGATGATCTCGGGGCGCGGGTTGGGCCATACCGGCGGCACACTCGACAAGCTCGAGTCGATCCCCGGCTATCGCGCAGACCCGGGGCTGGAGGGGCTGCGCAAGGTGGTGCGCGAGGTGGGCTGTGCCATTGTCGGCGCCAGCAGCGATATCGCGCCCGCTGACCGGCGCCTTTACGGCATCCGCGATATTTCGGGCACCGTGGAAAGCATTGATCTGATTACCGCCTCCATCCTTTCCAAAAAACTTGCAGCGGGGCTCGAGGTGCTGGTGCTTGATGTAAAGGCAGGGTCGGGTGCCTTCATGAAAACCCTTGATGATGCGCGCGCACTGGCGCGCTCGCTGGTCGATACCGCCAATGGGGCGGGCTGCAAGACCGTGGCGCTGATTACCGATATGAACCAGCCACTTGGCCAATCCGCCGGGAATGCGCTGGAAGTGCTTGAATGTATGGAAACGCTGACCGGCAGCGCCGTGAATGAGGCGCTATGGCAAGTTACTGCCGCGCTGGGGGGCGAGGCGCTGGCGCTGGCGGGGCTGGCGGACAACGCCGCTGAAGGCGCTGCGATGATCGACGAGGCGCTCAGCTCGGGGCGCGCGGGCGAAACCTTCGGGCGCATGGTTGCAGCACTCGGCGGCCCGACAGATTTTATCGAACGTTTCCCTGACCGGCTTCCCGCGGCCGCCGTGACCCTCGCGGTTCCGGCCGCGCGCAGCGGCTTCGTAACTGCAATCGACGGGATGGCGCTTGGGCAAACGGTGGTGCGGCTGGGGGGCGGACGGTTGGTTGGAACCGATCGCGTTAATCCTGCGGTTGGCCTGTCGCGGCTGTCGCGGATTGGCGACGAGTTGGATCGCGGCGAAGCTGTGGCTTTCGTCCATGCCGCCAATGACGCTGCCGCCACCGAGGCGGCCAGCGCAGTTGCCGCAGCCTACACGATAGGGGCAGAGGCCCCACGCGAGCCTGATCTGGTGATCGAGAGGGTGGCGGAATGAGCAGGGCCTTTCTGATTGTACTTGATAGTTGCGGCATCGGCGGCGCCCCTGACGCGGCCGAGTTTTTCAACGCAGGCGTTCCCGATACCGGTGCCAACACGCTTGGCCATATCGCCGCCGCTTGCGCTGCGGGCAAGGCGGAGCAGGGGCGCAGTGGCCCGCTGCGGATGCCGGTGCTCGACCGTTTGGGGCTGGGCGCGGCGCTGCGGGGCGCCTCGGGCGCGCCCTCACCGGGGCTTGATGCGCTGCCAGAGGGGCTTTGGGGCGCTGCCACAGAGACCTCGCGCGGCAAGGATACCCCCTCGGGGCATTGGGAGCTTGCGGGTGTGCCGGTGCCGTGGGGCTGGACCTATTTTCCAACAACGATCCCCGCCTTTCCCGTTGAAATTACAGATGAAGTTATGCGCTTGGCGGGCACGGGCGGGGTTTTGGGCAACTGCCACGCGGCGGGGCTAGAGATCATGGAGCGGCTTGGGGCAGAGCATCTGCGCACCGGCTGGCCGATCTGCTACACCTCGGCGGACTCGGTCTTTCAGATTGCCGCGCATGAAGAGGCGTTCGGGCTAGAGCGGTTGTTGCAACTGTGCCGCGACCTTGCCCCTCGCCTGCACGCCATGCGCGTTGGCCGCGTGATCGCGCGCCCCTTCATTGGCACTCCTGGCGCGTTCCAGCGCACAGCCAACCGGCACGACTACGCGATAGCGCCACCCGCACCGACCCTGCTCGATTGGGCCAGCAGCGCGGGCGTGGCGACCCATTCGATCGGCAAGATCAGTGATATCTTCTCTGGCCGCGGTATCGGCACATCCCACAAGGGGGCAAACGATGCTGCACTTTTCGAACATTTGGAGCGGCTTGGGCACAAGGCAGAGCCCGGTTCCTTTACTTTTGCCAACTTTGTCGAGTTTGACAGCCTGTATGGCCACCCGCGCGACGTATCGGGCTACGCGCGCGCGCTGGAATGGTTCGACACCGCCACGGACCGTTTTCTGGCAACACTTCGCCCCGGTGATCTAGCAATTTTTACCGCCGATCACGGCAATGATCCAACCTGGATAGGCACCGATCACACGCGCGAGCGGGTTCCGGTCGTGGGCTGGGGCGTCGGGGCGCGGGCAATCGGGCAGGTGGCTTTTGTCGATGTCGCGGCCTCGGTTGCGGCACATCTCGGCCTGCCGCAATCCGGCCCCGGAAGGAGCTTTCTGTGACCAACACCTTGCCCAAGGTCGAGCTGCACTTGCATCTCGAAGGGGCGGCACCCGCCGCCTTTATCCGCCAGCTTGCGTTTGAAAAGCGCATGGATATCGGCGGCATTTTTGATGCTCAGGGCGATTACCGCTACCGCGATTTCTGGGATTTTCTGAGCGTTTACGAAACCGCAACCGCCACGCTGCAGCGCCCGGAAGACTACGCCCGCCTGACCCGCGCCGTGATTGAGGAAAGCGCGGCGAGCGGGGTGGTTTACTGCGAAACCTTTATCAGCCCCGATTTTTGTGGTGGCCGCGATGTGGCAGCGTGGCGCGAATACCTTGAAGCAATCGTCGAGGCGGCCGCGGCGGGCGAGCGTGACCTTGGCATCACCTTGCGCGGCATCGTTACGCCGATCCGCCACTTCGGCCCCGAAAAGGCGCGCGAAACGGCGCTATGTGCTGCCGAAACAGCAGGTGATTTCATTGTGGGCTTTGGCCTCGCGGGGGATGAGAAAAAATGGCAACCGATTGATTTCCTGTGGTCATTCGACTGCGCACGCGAAGCGGGGCTGCATCTGACATGCCATGCGGGCGAATGGGGTGGGCCTGAAAGCGTGCGCGCGGCTTGGCGCGACCTTGGCGTTGCGCGGATCGGCCACGGCGTGCGTGCCATCGAAGACCCCGCGCTTGTCGATGCGCTTGCCGAAGCGGGGGTGGTGCTGGAATGTTGCCCCGGCTCGAACATCGCACTTGGCCTTTACCCCGATTGGCCGTCGCATCCGATTGCGGCACTGCGCGCGCGCGGCGTTCCCGTAACCGTTTCCACCGACGATCCGCCGTTTTTCCACACCACCATGGCGCGCGAATATACGCGCCTCGCCCATGACCTCGGCTGGGACGAAGCGACCTTGCGCGAGATCACGCGCACCGCTGCCCAAGCCGCGTTCTGCGACCCCGCCACACGCGACACGATATTGAAAAAACTGGAGCAAGCCGATGTCTGAGCAACTGACCGTGGTCAACCACCCGCTGGTGCAGCACAAGCTGACCCTGATGCGCGAAAAAGATACCTCGACCGCGGGGTTCCGCACGCTGCTGCGCGAGATCAGCCTGCTTCTCGCCTATGAGGTGACGCGCGGGCTTGACCTGACCACAAAGCATATCGAAACGCCGATCTGCGGCATGGATGCGCCCATTCTCGATGGCAAAAAGCTGGCGCTGATCTCGATCTTGCGCGCAGGCAACGGGCTTCTGGACGGGATTCTGGAACTGATCCCGGCGGCGCGCGTGGGGTTCATCGGGCTTTACCGCGACCCCGCGACGCTGAAGCCCGTGCAATATTACTACAAAGTCCCCGCCGAGTTGGAGGACCGGATCGTGATTGTGGTCGATCCGATGCTGGCAACCGGCAATTCCTCGGTCGCGGCGATCGATTTGCTAAAGAAATCCGGCGCGCGCAACATCCGCTTTCTGTGCCTTTTGGCCGCCCCCGAGGGCATCAAGCGGATGCAGGAAGCCCATCCCGACGTGCCGATTGTCACCGCAGCAGTCGACAGCCACCTCAATGATCACGGATATATCGTGCCGGGCCTAGGGGATGCGGGCGATCGCATGTTCGGCACCAAATAAGGTAATTGTGCTTTACTTAGGGACAATCCTCCCGCATTTTTGTCCTAGGTTATCCGGGGGCGGACATGCGGTATTCGGCGGGGTTTTCGGTAGCGGTTTTAACGTTTGCGCAGGTTTTTTGCGCGCCCGCCCAAGCGCTTGAGGTCAACAGCCCGGCAGATGTGCCACCGCCCGGTTATTCGGGGCGCCAGTTTGTTGACAGCGGTGGGTGCGTGTTCGTGCGCGCCGGGGTTGGCACAGTGGTCAACTGGGTGGCGCGGGTTGATCGCAACGGGGTACACCTGTGCGGCTATCAACCGACCCTCGGCGCGCCCGCCACGGCAGTCGCTGTGGCACCGGCGCCAAGCATGCCACCCACGTCCGTGCCAATGGCGACCATCGCCTTGACCAACGCGCCGCCACCAGCGGGGCTGGCGCCGCGCCCGGTTGTCGCCATTGCGCCGGTTGCCGTGGCCGCACTGGCCGCGCCTGTGTCTTCCTCGCCAAGGCCAACCGCCGAGGCGGTTCCGGGCGCCTATGTCTCGCCCTATGCCCTGCCGATGAGCGGGGCACCCGCCGCCGCTGCACCGCTGCCCACTATCGTGGCAGCCACCACGGTGACCAACGCGCAGTCGGTTTGCCCCAACCTTTCGCCCCTGGCGCAGCGCTATATGCTTTCTGACGGGCGCCATGTGGTGCGCTGCGGCCCGCAGACGACCGATCCGGTCGGCTACATCAACGGCGCTGGTGTGCCGGGGCTGCAAGTGGCAGGCTCCAATTCGCAATATGCTGTCGCACCGCTGGTCCGCACCGCCTCAGCGCCGCAGGTGGCGATGATTCCGCCGATTCCCGCAGGCTACGAGCCTGCGTGGGATGATGACCGCTTGAACCCCTACCGCGGTGTTTCAAGCACCAGTGGCCCAGCGCAGATGGCGCGGCTTTGGACCGATTCGGTTCCCGCGCGGATGGTGCCTGTTGCGGGTGACAATCGTTATTCCGCGCCACTGATGCAGGTCGCCTATTCGGGCATGTCCCATGCGCCCGATGCGCCGGCCCCTGCCGCTACCGCGCGTTTTGTGCAGGTCGGAACCTATCTGCAGCCCGCCAACGCCGAGGCGGCGCGCGGCACGCTTCGCGCACTTGGCTTGGCAGTGCAGGGCGCGCATGTGGTGCAGGGTGGGCGTGACTATCAGGTAGTCTATGCCGGACCCTTCGCCAGCGCCGAGGCGTTGCAACACGCGTTGGCGGCGGCACGAAACGCGGGCTTCAGCGACGCCTTCGCGCACTAAGTGGCGCGAGACGCTCCCTTAACGCATGCAGGCGCCCTGCAGGCGCACCCAGTCGCTATCGCTCATCAAAGGTTCGACCGCGGTCGGCGCGGCAAGCACATAGGGTTCCTCGTCCGCAAGGCTTTGCAGCCAAGGCTCGGGGTTAATACCCGCCCCAATGAGCCGCGCGGTTACGGCGGGCTTATCGGCAGCTCTATTGGCCACCAGCAGCGCCTGCCCGTAGCCCTTCATGGCATCTTGCGCAAGCGCCCCGGTGGTCAGCAGCGCGAAGGCGTTGCGCAGCCCCGCCCAGTCAAGCGCCTCGGTCAGCGGATCGGATGTCTCGCCCGCCAGCGTTGCGGCCAGCAGGTCCCCCGCCGCAACCTCGGGCCCGTCGTAGCCCTGCACCGTGGCCATGCCAAGCACCAGAACCTTGCCGGGCAGGGCCAGCGCCCCGTTCAGCGCGGTCGGTAGCAGCACGATCGACTTGCCCGGCACCAGCCGCGCGGCCAGCGCCTCGATCACCGGCTCTGCCGCAACGCTAACGCAGGGCGCCCCGGTCAGCGTTGCCAACTCGGCCAGCACAATGGCGCCAATGTCATCACGCTGCGCGGGGGGCGCCACGCGCGCGACATGTGCAACCAGCGCATCCGGCAACCAGAACAAGCCCAGCGACGCCGCAAGCCCAACCATCCCCAGCACCACCCATAGCCGCAGCCGCCCCGGGCGCGGCAGCCTGCTTGCCAGCGCAAGGCGCACTTTTTCGACCGCAGCAATCATCGCGTCGTCGTCGATTTCCAGTTCTTCGTCAGCATCGGGCCCGGGCGCATAGATCGCGGGAGTCGAACCGGGGTTAAGCCGCACCAGTGCGGGCAGCGACCAATGCGCCAACGCCCGTGCGCTGCGGCCATCCGAAATAACCAGTGTCGCATCGCCAAAGGCCACGATCACCTCGCGCCGCTGCGCCTCGGGGCTTTCTCGCCAGATGCCGGTGCTTTCGAGCCGCTGATATTCGCTGAGCGCTGTCATGGCCTGCCGCCTCTTTTCTTTTGCAACAGGATAGACGAAGCGGGGGGGCGGTCAATGGCAGCGGCGGGTATGCACGCGCGGCGCGCGGCCGTTGTGAAAGAACTTGCGCTGTTTTCAGCGCGGATGTCGTATTCGGGCGGGCGGCGCGGTGGCGAGCCGCCAAGATCGAGGCTGCGTGAACGGGGGAAGGCATGGCAGAGACGGGCGTGATGACGGTGCCGAACCGGGCTGCGGCAGCGGCGCTGATGATCGGCGCCTTTGCCATTATCATCGGTTACATCGACAACTACGTGCGCGTGATTGCGGGCGAGATCGGGCTTTGGCAGTTTCAGCTGCTGCGCAGCCTGATGATGATGCCGATGCTCACGGTTTTGGTGCTGCTGCTGCGCTTGCGCCTGTGGCCGGTGGCGCCGCTGGCCGTGCTGGCGCGCAGCCTCGTGCACGCGACCGGGATGTTGCTCTATTTTGGTGCGCTGGCGTTCTTGCCCGTGGCGCAGGTTGCGGCGGGTCTGTTTTCGGCACCCTTCTTTGTGCTGCTGATCCAGCGCGTCGTTTATGGCCAGCCGATTTCGCAAGTATCTCTGGCGGCGGTGGCACTGGGCTTTGGTGGCATTTTGCTGGTGCTGGGTCCGGGGGCTGCGGGCAGCATCGGGCTTGCCTCGCTATTGCCGATCGCGGGGGGCGCGTTTTACGCGATGGGCAACATCGCCACCCGCGCTTGGTGTCCGCGTGAAAGCGTGGCAACGCTGACGGCGGGCTATATGGCGGCGCTGGGTGTGATGGGGCTGATCGGCATGATCGTGCTGGCGCTGCTGGCGCCCGAAGCAGCGGCGGGGGCCGAGGGGTTTCTGACGCGCGCTGCTGCGTGGCCTTCGCCCGAGGTCTGGTTCTGGGTGGCGGTGCAGGCGGCGGGCTCGTTGATCGGGGTGGGTCTTTTGGTGCGCGGCTATCAGCTGACGCAGGCAAGCCAAGCCTCGGTGTTCGAATACTCGGTCCTGCCTGCCGCTGCTCTTTGGGGCTGGCTGCTGTGGGGGCAGGTGCCAAGCATGGCGGCAGTTTTGGGCATGGCGTTAATCATTTCAGCCGGGGTTTTGATCGCGCTGCGCTGGCGCTAGGGTTGGGGAATGATTATCTCGCGCGGGCGCCGCTATATCTTTGTGCATATCCCCAAGACAGGGGGCACAGCACTTGCAACCGCGCTTGAGGCGCGGGCGCTGGCCGATGATATTCTGATCGGTGATACGCCCAAGGCGCGGCGCAGGCGCGGGCGGCTTGAGGGCGCAATATCCGCCGGGCGGCTTTGGAAACACTCAACGCTCGCCGATGTGGTCGGCCTCATTACCCCCGCCGAGGCGCAGACGTTCTTTACCTTCACACTTGTGCGCAACCCGTGGGACCGGATGGTCAGCTATTACCACTGGCTGCGCGCGCAACGCTTTGCTCACCCGCAAGTGGCGCTGGCCAAAGCCACCGATTTCAGCGCCTTTCTGAATGACCCGACCACACAAGCCGCTATCGCCGCCGCGCCCTATGCAAGCTACATGAGCCTGCCGGGCGTGGGCGATTGTGCGCGCGCCTACCTGCGCCTTGAACATCTGGGAGAGGATGCCGCCCCGCTAGAGGCGCACTTGGGCTTTGCCCTGCCGCCACTGGCGCGCATCAACGCCTCGGATCGCATCGCGGATTGGCGCGGGTATTACTCGCCGCACGACGCAGAACTGGTGGGCAGGCTTTGCGGCGCCGATATCGCGCGGTTCGGTTATCAGTTCTAACGCGCGCAAAACGCTGCCCGGCGCATCGGCCCGAGCAGCGTAATTTTCATCCTTGGCGGCGCGATCAGGCTGCCTTGGCCGCCGCGAAGCGCCCGTAGAACGTTTGCCCCTTGCCCGCCATCTCGCGCAGCAGCGCCGGCGTGGTAAAGCGCGCTCCATGCTCTTCGGTCAGCGCATCGCAAATTTCCACCGCGCGCGGCGCCCCGATGATGTCGAGCCAGCTGAACGGTCCGCCCGACCACGGCGCAAAGCCCCAGCCGAGAATTGCGCCCACGTCGCCCTCGCGGATGTCAGTCAGCACGCCGTCTTCCAGCGCGCGTACCGCTTCCAGCACCTGCGCGAACAGCAGGCGATGTTGCACCTCGCTCAGTTCCGGTTGCGCCTCTGCTTCGGGGTACTGCGCCTCAAGCCCGTCCCAAAGCCCGCCGCGCCGACCCGTGGCATCATAGGTGTAAAAGCCCGCGTTGGCCTTTTTGCCCATGCGGCCCTGATCGGCCATCCAGAACAGCACCTCATCGACCGCGCCGTCAGGGTAGGCATCCCCCATCGCCGCGCGGGTGGCCTTGGCGATTTTCACGCCGAGGTCGATCGAGGTTTCATCGACCAGTTGCAGCGGGCCAAGCGGCATCCCCACCAGCTTGGCCGCATTTTCGACCAGCGTGGGATTCACGCCTTCGGCCACCATGCGGATACCCTCGTTGATGTAGGGAATGATGCAGCGGTTGGCGTAGAAAAAGCGCGCGTCATTGACCACGATCGGCGTCTTGCGGATCTGGCGCACAAAGTCGAGCGCCTTGGCCACCGCCACATCGCCGGTTTGCTTGCCCTTGATGATCTCGACAAGGTTCATCTTGTCAACGGGCGAGAAGAAGTGGATGCCGATAAACTGCTCGGGCCGGGCCGAGGCTTTGGCAAGGTGGCTGATCGGCAGGGTCGAGGTGTTGGTCGCAAAAATCGCCGATGACGGGATTACCGCTTCGGCCTTGGCGGTTACGCCCGCCTTCACGCCGACATCTTCAAAGACCGCCTCCACGATCAGATCGCACCCCTCAAGCATCGCATAATCGGTGGCAGCCGTGATGCGGCCCAGTACCTCTGCCTTTTTCTCGGGCGTCACCTTTTTGCGCTGGATGCCCTTGTCCAAAAGCGCCTCGGAATAGGCTTTCCCCTTGTCCGCGGCCTCTTGTGTTGAATCGATCAACACCACCTCGATACCGGCCTGTGCGCTGACATAGGCAATGCCCGCGCCCATCATGCCTGCGCCAAGCACGCCCAGCTTTTGCACGCTCTGGTCTGGCACCTTGGGCCGGTTCGCGCCTTTTTCCAGCGCCTCTTTGTTGATGAAGAGGCTGCGGATCATCGCGCCCGAAGACGGGTTCATCATCACATTGGTGAACCAGCGCGCCTCAATCTTCAGCGCGGTGTCAAAGGGCACCAGCGCGCCTTCATAAACGGCCGACAGCAGCGCCTTGGCGGCGGGGTAAACCCCCATCGTCTTGCCATGCACCATGGCGCTGGCACCGACAAAGGTCATGAAGCCGGCGGGGTGGTAGGGCGCACCGCCCGGCATCTTGTAGCCCTTGGCATCCCACGGCTTGACCAGATCGGCGTCAGTCGCCGCCAGCACCCAGGCTTTCGCGGCCGCAACCGGGTCTGCGACCACCTCATCAATCACACCTGCGGCCTTGGCCGCCTTGGGATCGTTGAGCTTGCCTTCCAACAACAAGGGTGCCGCCGCCATTGCGCCCAACTTGCGCGAAAGCCGCGTGGTGCCGCCCGCGCCGGGGAAAATGCCGACCATGATTTCGGGCAGGCCGATCTTGGCCTTGGGGTTATCGGCGGCAAAGATGCGATGACAAGCCAGCGGCAGCTCAAGGCCAATGCCAAGTGCCGTGCCCGGCAGTGCCGCCGCAATCGGCTTGCCGCCTTTGAGGGTTTTGGGGTCCATTCCCGCGCGTTCAATCTTGCGCAGGATGGCGTGCATCGACATCACGCCCTCATAAAGCCCCTTCGCAGGCTCGTCGCCCGCATCATCCCTCATCTTGGCGATGATGTTGAGG
Organism: Rhodobacteraceae bacterium UBA6213; assembly: GCA_002421605.1. Classification (GTDB taxonomy): domain Bacteria; phylum Pseudomonadota; class Alphaproteobacteria; order Rhodobacterales; family Rhodobacteraceae; genus UBA6213. Next base: position 209,809 of record DISJ01000016.1, read on the forward strand.
TCCATGCCCCCTGCAAAGTCTTTCTTGCCCGAGGTGATGACCACGCCCTTCACAGCCGCATCGGCCAAAGCCTTGTCAACAAAGCCGTTCAACTGCTCGAACCCGGCAAGGCTCATCACGTTCATCGACTTGCCCGGAACATCCCAGGTGATGGTCGCAACGCCATCGGCGTCAACGGCATAGGTAAAATCGCTCATGCTTTCGCTCCCTTGGGCCAGCCGGGGTAGGGCGTTCCGTCCTTGTGGGACATGATCCGCACGCCATCCCGGCGCGTGTAATGAAGGTCGATGTCGGGGTAGTGGCAGGTGTCGTCACGCATCCGCGTGCCTGCGATGAAATAATGGATCGGCGCGGCACCGCGATTTTCAAGGTAATGGCCGTTCGCCACACCCTTGGGCCAGCTTGCGCAACCGCCGGGGCCAAGGTCGTGCGGCCCGTCGTTTTCCCAAACCGTTATGGTGCCGTCGAGCACATAGAGAAACTCGTCCTCGGCCTCGTGCCAGTGCCTCTGGCTGGACCGCGCGCCGGGCATCAGGCGCTCGCTAAAGGCGCCAAATTGCGAAAGCCCGCCCGCGTCCGAAATGGCAAAGGCTTCGCAGGCACCCAGATCGTTGAAGATGTCGGGGTAATTTGCGCCGGTTTGGCCCGCGACAGAACCGTTCGCCACAATGCGGCGCGCGGATTTCGCGGGGTCAAAGGCTTGGCCCCGGACCGGTTGCAGGCGCATCAATTTGGCGGGCAAATCGCCCTCGCGCTCAACCGTGCCACCGCCGGTCAATACTTGCCAGCGGGTCGTCGAATTGACCTGTCTGCGGCCAGAGTCGGGGTAATGGCACACGTCTTTGGCCACCCGGCTGCCGACGATCAGATAGCGAAGCGGGGAATCGGTGCGGTTCAGCACGCGGTGCGCGTTTGCATCGCCATGCCGCCAACACGCCGCATCATGCGCGCCAAGCCTGTGCATGCCATCGTCGTCCTGCACGGTCGCAACACCTTCAAGAACATAAATAAACTCGTCTTCGGCTTCGTGCCAGTGCCGCTCGGATGAACTGGCGCCGGGGGCGAGTATTTCAAGATAGGCGCCGAACTGGGTCAACCCGCCCGCATCCGAAAGAAGTAGCGTATCGCGGCCGTCGTGCGCTGTGCGCTCGACTTTGGGCAGATCGACGATCATCGTGGCCCTTCCCAAGGGGTGCCGTCCTTGTAGGTAAAGCGCGCTTTGCCACCCTCGATCTCGATTTTCATGTCGATGTCGGAATAGGTGGCCACTTCGCTGGGCGCGCGGCTACCCACCACCAAAAACCGCGCCTCGGCATTGGAACGGTTGATGAAGTGGTGCCCGTCTGCAACCCCCGCCGGAAAGGCCGCACAATCGCCCGCCCGCATCACGGTTTCGCCCCCATCCTGAACCAGCACACATTCGCCCACAGTCACCATCACGAATTCGTCCTCGTTCTGGTGCCAGTGACGCAGGCTGGAAAGCGCGCCGGGCTGCAGGATAATGAGATTTGCGCCAAACTGGGTCAGCCGCCCGGCATCGCCCAGCCGCAAGCTCGACCGGCCCGCCATCATCGCCCCATAAGGCGCAGGATAGATCGAGCCGGTCTTGAGCGGTACTTTCGCAGGGTCGATAATGCCCATCACACCCTCTCGATAATCGTGGCGACGCCCATACCCGATGCGATGCACAGCGTGGCAAGCCCGACACCCTTGCCGGTGCGCTCCAGCTCCTCCAGCAACGCGCTGATGATCATCGCACCCGTCGCCCCCAGCGGATGACCCATGGCAATCGCGCCACCGTTGACGTTGACCTTGTCGGGCGAAACATCAAAGGCTTGCATAAAGCGCAACACCACCGCGGCGAAGGCCTCGTTCACCTCGAAAAGGTCGATGTCACCGATGTTCATGCCAGCTTCGCGCAAGATCTTTTCGGTCACCGGCACCGGGCCGGTCAGCATGATCGTGGGGTCGGTGCCGATCTTGGCATTGGCGCGGATGCGCGCGCGCGGCTTCAGCCCATAGGCTTTGCCAAACTCGGCATTGCCCACCAAAAGCGCCGCCGCGCCATCAACGATACCTGACGAGTTGCCCGCGTGGTGCACGTGGTTGATCGCGGCAAGGTGGGGGTATTTCATCATCGCCACCTTGTCGAACCCCGGCATGACCTCGCCCATGTCCTTGAAGGCGGGCTTCAGGTTTGCCAGCGTTTCCATCGTGGTTTCCGAGCGGATGTATTCATCGCGCGCCAAAATCACGACGCCGTTCTGGTCAACCACCGGCACGATCGAGCGATCAAAGCGCCCCTCTTTCCATGCTTGGGTTGCGCGCCGCTGGCTTTCAACGGCCAGCGTATCAACATCAGTGCGGCTAAAGCCGTATTCGGTGGCGATGATGTCCGCCGAAATGCCCTGCGGCACAAAATAGGTTTTCATCGCCAAGCTCGGGTCCACGGCAATTGCTGCCCCGTCCGACCCCATCGCAACGCGACCCATCATCTCAACACCGCCCGCGATATAGGCGCTACCAGCACCTGCCCGTACCTGGTTGGCAGCAAGGTTTACTGCCTCCATGCCGCTTGCGCAGAAGCGGTTGATGGCAAGGCCGGGGATACTTTCGTCAAGGTCCGACAGCAGCACCGCCGAACGCGCAAGGCACCCGCCCTGTTCGCCGACCTGAGTCACATTGCCCCAGATCACGTCTTCAACCGCGTGGCCTTCAAAGCCGTTGCGCGTCTTGACGGCGTTCAGCAGCCGCGCAGACAGCGCAACCGAGCTGACTTCGTGCAGCGCGCCATCGGGGCGGCCCTTGCCGCGCGGGGTGCGGACAGCGTCATAGATATAGGCTTCGGTCATCTTGGTCCTCCTCAGGCACGGTCAGCTGGGCTGCCGGGCATCAAATCGTAAGGGCTTTTCCAGCCGGGTAGGGCGGCGATACTGTCCAGCCAGCGGTCGATATTGGGCCAGTCAGCGCGGTTGAACCCAAAAGGTTCAGGATAAAAAAGATAGCCACAGCAGGCTATGTCGGCGATCGTGGGGCCGGGCCCGACGATCCATGTATGGTTGGCAAGGTGGCCATCAAGCACCTGGTAGGCGGCCTTGAGCCGACCTTGCAGAAACGCAATCACCTCGGGCTGGCGCTTGGCTTCGGGCAGAAAGTTCATCATGAAACGCAAGGTACCCGCCTGGCTGGAAAGCTTGTGGTTATCCCAAAGAACCCAGCGCAGAATCTCGCGCCGCTCGGCTGCCGACTTGCCGCAGAGCTTTGAGGTTTTGGAGGACACATAGTCCTGAATGATCCCCGATTGGCTTAGCACCACATCGCCATCAATCAGCACGGGCACCTCGCCCATCTCGTTCAACTCTCGGTATTCGGGCGTGCGCGTTTCGCCGTTGAAAAAGTCAACGAACACCGGCTCCCACTCGAATTCGGCAAGCTGCATGGTCAATGCCGCTTTGTAGGCATTTCCTGATTCGCCAAAACAATAGAGTTTCGCTGCCATATAATCCGCGCTCCCTGTGTGGCGGTCGGGCGGCGGGTTCAGCCCCGCGTGCCCCCGCGCTGTGTGTTCGCAATGACCAAGAACAATTTACGAAACAGCATCGGCCACTGTTGCGACCGCGTCTTCACTGCGCCAGTAGCCATGCTCCCTCCTCGTTCTTCACGCCTTGCGGTCTTCAAGCTCGGCCTGAAACAGCTTCAGTCGAACCGCGAGGTTTTCCTTATGCGTTACCGAGCCGAAATGCTCGAACAGAAATACCAGCGCCTCGTCAGTGCTCAGGCCCGCAGCGTCGGCAAAACTGTTCAACGCGCGGTACGCGTCGTTTGTCAGGGCCACCGGAAAGCGGCGGGTCAGGCGCAGGCGCTTGGGCATGGCTTCTCCCTTCCATGCGGGGGCGGGCGGGCCGCCCCCGAAAGAGGTTAGAACGCTTCCGCGCCCAATGCCATAACCGGATCATCGCCCGAAAGGATGCGCGTCAAATGCAGCGCCGTGGCGGGCAGCTGGCGCGCCATGTAAAAGCGCCCGGTGGCAAGCTTGGCCTCATAGAACGCGGCATCCTCGGCACCCGCAGCAAGTGCGGCCTGCGCAGCCTTGGCCATGCGCGCCCACATCAGCCCAAGGCAGACATGGCCGAAAAGGTGCATGAAGTCATAGGCACCCGCCAGTGCCGCGTTGGGGTTTTTCATGCCCTTCTCAACAAAGAACATCGAGGCCGCCTGCAAATCCTTCGAGGCCGCCTTGAGCGGGTCGAGGAATTGCGCTTTCAGCGCAGCATCTCCCTCGTTTTCCTTGATGAAGTCTTTGACGAGTCCAAAGAAGGCCATGGCGTATTTGCCGCCATCCTGACCGATCTTGCGCCCCACAAGGTCAAGCGCCTGCACGCCGTTGGCGCCCTCGTAGATCATCGCGATGCGGGCATCGCGGGCGAACTGGCTCATGCCCTGTTCTTCGATATAGCCGTGCCCGCCATAGACCTGCTGCGCGTTGACGGCCGCTTCAAACCCCTTGTCGGTCTGAAAACCTTTCAGCACCGGAATCATCAGGCTAACCAGCCCCTCGGCGTCTTCATCGTTCAGCCGGTGGCTGCGATCAATCAGTTCGGCGGCCCAATAGGTAAAGGCCCGCGCGCCTTCGACAAAGCTTTTCTGCTCCATCAGATTGCGGCGGATGTCGGGGTGCACGATCAGCGGGTCCGCGGGGCCGTCGGGGTTTTCCGCGCCGGTCACGGCGCGGCCCTGCAGGCGATCCTTGGCGTAGGCGAGGGCGTTCTGATAGGCGATTTCGGCAACCGAATAGCCTTGCAGGCCCACGCCTAGCCGCGCTTCGTTCATCATCGTGAACATGGCGCGCATGCCTTTGTGCAGATCGCCCAGCAGATAGCCCGTGGCGCCATCAAAGTTCATCACGCAGGTCGAGTTGCCGTGGATTCCCATCTTTTCTTCAAGCTTGCCACAGGCGACCGCGTTGCGCGCGCCCAGCGAACCATCGGCTTTCAGCATGAATTTTGGCACGAGGAAAAGGGAAATGCCCTTGGTTCCTTCGCCGCCGCCAGGTGCCTTGGCCAGCACAAGGTGAATGATGTTTTCGGCCAGATCGTGTTCGCCTGAGGAGATGAAAATCTTTTCCCCGGTGATCTTGTAGCTGCCATCTTTTTGCGGTTCGGCCTTGGTGCGCATCAGCCCAAGGTCGGTGCCGCAATGCGCCTCGGTCAGGTTCATCGTGCCGGTCCACTCAAGGCTCAGCATCTTGGGCACATAAGCGGTTTTTTGTTCGTCCGTGCCGTGCGTCAGAATCGCGCCGATCGCGCCGTGTGTTAGGCCCTGATACATGTTGAAGGCCATGTTGCCCGAAACGAAGAACTCACCCACCACCGTGCCAACCAGATAAGGCAGGCCCTGACCGCCGTATTCTTCGGGCAGATCAAGCCCGTTCCAACCGCCTTCTTTCACCGCTTCGAAGGCTTGCTTGAATCCCTTGGGCGTGCGCACCACGCCGTTTTCCAGATGGCAACCCTCGGTATCGCCCACTGCGTTCAGCGGCGCCAGAATCTCGGATGACACCTTGCCTGCAGCATCGAAAATCGCATCGGTAAAATCGCGGTCAAGGTCGGCGTAGCCCGGAATGTCGGATTTTGAAATTTCCAGCACCTCGTGCAGCACGAATTGGGCGTCTTTGGTTGGGGCAGTGTAATTTTGCATGTCTCTCTCCCTCAAAACTTCTGGTCAGGCCGCTGGCTGTTCGCCGGATTTTTCCGCCAGAGCGCGCTCACCTATACTGATCTGCTGGTTCAACTCGCTGATTGCCGCTTCAAGCTCGGCGTGCTGATGGCGCATTTCTGCCAACCGCTCTCGCGCAAGCGCGATCGTGCGCCTCATTTGCGTACGATGCTGATCGTCGATGTCATAAAGGTCGAGCAGCTGGCGAATATCTTCAAGGCTAAAGCCAAATCTCTTGCCGCGCAGAATCAGCTTCAGGCGGGCGCGGTCGCGACGCGTGAACAGCCGCTTCTGCCCCTTGCGAAGCGGAAAAAGCAGCTCTTTCGATTCGTAAAAACGCAGCGTGCGTGGCGTTACGGCAAAGGCCTCGCACATCTCGCGGATACTCATCACGTCTTCGCTCATTCGGGCCCTGCCACGTGCATGTCGTTACGTCATGCTCAGAATGTGTGTTGTTGGCCCAAGTTTTCAAGCAAAGTTGACGCGAACGTAAGCGTAACGTGGCGTCATAGCAGCGCCTAATCTGGCGCGCTCAGGTGGGAAGCGAGGCGGCGGTCTCGTCGCGCAAGGCGCGCAAATCGGCGATCGTGTGCTGCAACTCGGCCACTTGCGTTTCAAGGGCCTGCAACTGGCGATCCGCCATCACCACCCATGCCTGATACTGCTCTAGCGTGCCCTTCTTGTCATACAGCAGCAGCCATTGGCGGATATCTTCCAACCCAAAGCCAAAGCGGCGCCCGCGCAAGATCAGCGTCATGCGCGCCACTTCGCGCGCCCCGTAGTATCGCGCGCGCCCTTCCTTTTGCGGGCTCAGAAGCTCGATGTACTCGTAATAGCGTAAGGTGCGCGGTGTCACATCGAAACGCGCGCACATTTCCTTGAAACCGATCAGGTCTGACATCCGTGTTCCCCTTCCGCGGTGGCGAAACTAACGGAGCGGGGCGACGATCTCAACTCGGATCGTGCAGCGCGCTGCGTGTGGCCCGCTCCTATTGCCCCTTGCAGGGCGCGAGGTCGCGCGCCAAAGTCGGCGCAAAGCCAGAGGGGCAAGGAATGGATCGGCACGAAGAGGCAAAGCTGCGCGTGGCGCGGCAATTCATCGAAGCGATTCCACATTCGCGCGCACTTGGCATGCAACTTGATGCGCTGACCAACGGGGTCGCCGAAATCTCCATGCCCTACGATCTGCGGCTGGTGGGTGACCCGCGCACCGGGGTGATTCACGGCGGCGCGGTTTCGGCGCTGATGGATACCTGTTGTGGCGCGGCGGTGATGAGCCACCCCGAAGCCCCCGCAGGCACCGCGACGATTGATCTGCGCATCGACTATATGCGCGCTGCTACCCCCGGCCAACGCATCCGCGCCCGCGCCGCGTGCTACCACGTCACCCGCAGCGTGGCCTTTGTGCGCGCCACCGCCTTTGATGATGACGCCGACCACCCCGTCGCCTCGGCAACCGGCGCCTTTACCATCGAGCGCGCCCGCAAGGACACTCCGGCATGAGCACGCCCCCCAGCACCCCGCGCAAACGGCCAGAGCCCGTGCAACTGGTAAAAAGCCGCCGCGATGCAGCACTTCGCGCGCTGGTTACCGGCGTGCCCTACATCCAGTTTCTTGGCATCCGCTTTGACCGGCGCGGCGACGAACTGACGGCAGAGCTGCCGTTTGATGAAAAGCTGATCGGAAATCCGCTGCTGCCTGCGCTGCACGGCGGGGTCACGGCGGCCTTCCTAGAGGTAACGGCGATCATCGAGCTAAGCTGGACACTTTTGTGGGAAGATATGGAATCGGGGCGCATCGACCCCGCCACGCTCGATCCGCTGCACCTGCCGCGCTTGCCAAAAACCATCGACTTTACTGTTGATTACCTTCGCTCTGGCCTGCCGCGCGATGCCTATGCGCGGGCCCGCGTGAACCGCTCGGGGCGCCGGTATGCGTCGGTGCATGTCGAGGCGTGGCAAGACAACCGCGCGCGGCTTTTGGCGCAAGGCACCGGCCATTTCCTGATGCCACCAGCAGGCCCGATCAGCGCGCGCGATGACTGACATAAACCACCGAAGGGTGCTGCGCATTGCGCTGCCCATTGTCATTTCCAATGCCACGGTGCCAATTCTCGGCGCGGTCGATACCGGCGTTGTGGGGCAGCTGGGCGCTGCCGCCCCAATTGGCGCGGTGGGGCTTGGCGCGGTGATTCTTGCCTCGCTTTACTGGGTGTTCGGCTTTCTGCGCATGGGCACCACCGGGCTTGTGGCGCAAGCCAAAGGCGCGGGCGATCACGCCGAAATTGCCGCCAACCTTTCGCGCGCGCTGCTGATTGGCGGTGGCGCGGGCCTAGCCATCATTCTGGCCCAGCTCCCGCTGTTCGCCGCAGCTTTCTACCTATCGCCCGCCAGCGCCGAGGTCGAGTCGCTGGCGCATAGCTATCTTTCGATCCGTATTTGGGGCGCGCCTGCAACCATCTCGATGTATGCGCTGACCGGTTGGCTGATCGCGCTGGAACGCACGCGCGCAGTGCTGCTGGTGCAGGTCTGGATGAACGGGCTGAACATCGCGCTTGATCTGTGGTTTGTACTTGGCCTTGGCTGGGGCGTGCCGGGGGTGGCGATTGCCACACTGATTTCAGAATGGTCAGGGCTGGCGCTGGCGCTTTGGTTGGCGCGCGATGCGCTGCAGGGCGGGCACTGGCGCCGCGCCGCGCTGGTTTTTGATCGCGCCCGGCTGGTGCTGATGGCGCGGGTCAATTCCGACATCATGATCCGCTCGGTGCTGCTACAGGCGGCTTTCACCAGCTTTCTGTTTCTTGGCGCGGGCTTGGGCGATACTACGCTCGCTGCCAATCAGGTGCTGGTGCAGTTTCTCTCGATCATCGCCTTCTCGCTCGACGGGTTTGCCTTTGCCGCCGAAACGCTGACCGGGCAGGCACTCGGCGCACGCCGACCCACCACGTTGCGCCGCGCCGCGATTGTTACGTCTGAATGGGGGGTAGGGGGGGCGGTGCTGCTGGCGCTGTTCTTCTGGCTCGTCGGGCCAGCGCTGATCGACACTATGGCCACCGCGCCCGAGGTGCGCGAAACCGCGCGCGTGTATCTGCCGTGGCTTATCGCCTCGCCGCTGATCGGCATTGCCAGTTGGATGTTCGATGGCATCTTCATCGGCACCACGCTTTCCCGCGAGATGCGCAATGCGATGCTGGCATCGGTAGCAATCTATGTGGCTGCGGTGGCGGTGCTTTTGCCCACCTTCGGCAACCACGGGCTTTGGGCGGCGCTGATGATTCTCAATGCCGCGCGCGGCCTGACCATGGCCGCATTTTACCCCCGCGCCGAGGCCCGCGCCCGCGCGTGAATACCCAAGCGATGCTGCCGCAAAGCTTTATAATTGGTAAATGCCAGCAGGTATAGTCCATAAAAACAGAGGCTTACCGGCTTTAACGCACGTGTTATAGCGCCTCAGCGCGACCGCACCATGCCGACGATGTCAAGCGTTTTTGCCAAAATCGGCGCGGCAATCGCGTCGGCCCGTTCCGCGCCCGCGCCCAGAATCCGGTCAATCTCGGCGGGGTCAGCCATCAGCCGCGCCATTTCGCCCGAGATCGGCCCCAGCGTTGCAACCGCCAGATCGACCAGCGCGGGCTTGAACTCACCAAAGCCCTTGCCGGCGTATTGATGCACCACCTCCGCCGCCGTCTTGCCCGCCAATGCCGCGTAGATATTCACAAGGTTCTTCGCCTCGGGCCGATCCTTCAGCGCCGCGATATGGTCGGGCATCGGTTCTGCGTCGGTTTTGGCCTTGCGGATTTTCGAGGCAATCGCGTCGGGGCTGTCGGTCAGGTTGATCCGGCTGGCGTCCGAGGGGTCCGATTTCGACATCTTCTTGGTGCCGTCACGCAGGCTCATCACCCGCGTCGCCGCACCCTCGATCACCGGCTCGGGTGCGGGAAAGAATGACACGCCAAAGTCGTGGTTGAACTTCGCGGCGATATCTCGGGTCAGTTCCACATGCTGTTTCTGATCCTCCCCCACCGGCACCATCGTGGCGTGGTACAGCAGAATGTCGGCGGCCATCAGCGAGGGATAGGCAAAAAGACCAAGCGAGGCTGCCTCGGCGTTCTTGCCTGCCTTGTCTTTCCACTGGGTCATGCGGCTCATCCAGCCCATCCGCGCCACGCAGTTCAGCACCCATGCAAGCTCGGCGTGGCCACTCACCTGACTCTGGTTGAACAGAATCGAGCGCGTCGGGTCGATGCCGGAGGCGATGAAACCGGCGGCTGCCTCGCGGGTTTGCTGGCGCAACCGGGCCGGGTCTTGCCAAACCGTGATCGCATGTAGATCGACAAGGCAATAGACCGTCTCGATACCCTCGTCCTGCTTTTCAGAAAACCGCTTCAGCGCCCCAAGGTAATTGCCCAAGTGCAGCCCACCCGAGGGCTGGATGCCCGAGAAGATGCGGGGCGAAAAACCGGGGTTAGCGGCGGCAGCATGGGCAGCGGCGGTCATGGGAGGCTCCGTTCGGCAGTCGTTGGGGCAAGGCTGGAAATTGCCAGCGAAACCGCTTATCGCTGCGCGAGGCGGCGGCGTCAACCAAGCCGCGCGCCTGCAAGGAGGCCCGATGCACCGCCACGACCCCGATTCTGACGAGCCAAACCGCCCGCAGCTTCATGCGCCGCTAAACCCGCTGCCTTGGGCCGTCTGGCTGCTGGCGTTGCCGATAATTGCGTTTGAGGTGGCATTTGCGCTGGGGCAGGCCGGAATAGCGGGCGGCAATGCGGCGATCGGCTGGCGACAGATGGCGTTTCAGCGATTTGCCTTTGTGCCCGATTACTTGCGCGTGATGTGGGATGCGCAGAGTTTTCCCTTGGCCGATACGGCGCGGATTGTCACGTATCCCTTCGTGCATGGCAGTTTTACCCACGCCGCGATGGTGCTGGTATTCATTCTCGCGCTCGGCAAGATGGTGGGCGAGATCTTTCGCCCGCTGGCACTGCTTGCCATTTTCTTTGGTGCGGCGGTTGTGGGCGCGCTGGCTTATACGCTGCTGCCATTCACGCATGCGCCGCTTTATGGTGGCTATCCGGCGGTTTACGGACTGGTTGGCGCGTTTACCTACATCCTCTGGGCACAGCTTGGCGCGTTGCAGGCCAACCGCGCGCGCGCCTTCACGCTGATCGGTTTTCTGCTTTTTATCCAACTGGTGTTTGGACTGATCTTTGGCACGGGCTGGGATTGGGTCGCCGAGATTTCCGGCTTCGGCACCGGATTCGGGCTTTCCTTTGTGGTTGGCCCCGGCGGGTTGAAACGTGCGATGCAACAGCTCCGCAGGCGCTAGGCGCGATCACGCCGCAGCGCCGAGCGGAAATCAGAGGGGCGAAAGGCGCCAAGCGCCAGCCCCGCGCCGAAATAGCTGACCAGACCCAGCACCACCAGCGCCCCCAGCGCCGCGTAGCGAGTGCCGTGCGTGGCCAGCAGCGGCGCTGCCAACCCCGCAGCGAACCACAAAAGCGCCCCCATCAGCGCCGCTGCCGCAACGATCCGCCAAAGTCGGTCGCGCAGTCGCGCGTCGGTCGCTGCCGCATCGCCCATGGCGCGGCTGCCAAACCACAACTGCCCCACCATCACCCATGCCGAAACCGTGGTGGCCAGTGCCGCTGCCAGATACCCCAAGACCCCCATCAGTCCGACTGCAAAGCCTAGGTTCACCAGCATCGAGGCCAGCGCAAAATAAAACGGCCGCCGCGTGTCTTCGCGCGCGTAGTAAAGCGGTTGCAACACCTTGTGCAGCACAAACGCGGGCAGGCCGAGCCCGTAGGCGGCCAGCGCCCAGGCGGTGTTTACACTATCGTCCGGGCCAAATGCGCCGCGTTGAAATAGCACCTGCACCAAGGGCAGCGCCAACACCACCAGTGCCACCGCCGCCGGAATTGTTAGCAGCAGCGCAAATTCGGTGCCACGGTTGAAGCTGGCGCGCCCGCCCTCGGTGTCGCCTGCGCGCAGGCGGCGCGAAAGATCAGGCAGCAGCACCACGCCAATCGCGATACCCACCACGCCCAGCGGTAGCTGGTAAAGGCGGTCGGCATAGCTAAGCCACGCCACCGCGCCTTCGGTAAAGCTGGCTACTTGGCGCCCGACTATCAGGTTGATCTGCACCACCCCTCCCGCCAGCACAGCAGGCGCTGCGATCACCGCAAGGCGGCGCAATTCGGGCGTTAAATGGGGCCAGCGAAAGCCAAAGCTGAAACCCGCCCGGTGCACCGCAACCCAGGTGAACGCAAGCTGCGCTACCCCGGTGATGGGCACGGTCCATGCCAGTGTCAGCCCAATAGGCCAGTCCTGCCAATCGGCCGCTGCCATCGCCACGATGAAAAGCACATTCATCAATATCGGCACTGCCGCCGTGGCCATGAACCGCCCCGTGGCGTTCAACATGCCCGACACCAATGCGGTCAGCGAGATGAAGAGGATGTAGGGAAAGGTAATATTGCCAAACATCACCGCCATATCGAAGCGTGCATCGCCATGAAACCCCGACGCCATCGCCAGCACAAGCCACGGCATTGCCAGCATCCCGACCACGGTGAACACCAATAGTAGCGCGGTCATCCCCCACCAGGCATCGCGAGCAAAGCCTTCGGCATCTTCGCCCGCTTCGAGTTTTTTCGAGAACATCGGCACGAAGGCCATGTTGAACGCGCCCTCGGCGAAAAATCGGCGGAACATGTTGGGCAGAGAAAACGCGATCAGAAAGGCCTCGGCCACCGGGCCTGCGCCAAGGTACGCCGCCATCATCACATCGCGCAAAAAGCCCATCAGGCGGCTGGCCAATGTCCACCCGCCCACCGTTACAAAGCCGCGCACCAGCCGGATCGGCTTCATCGGTGCGCCCTTTCGGCGCCTTCGACAATCGCCGCGCGCAACCGTTTTTCGAGCGATTCTTGCCGCGATTTGGAGTGGATTTTTAGCCCGAACATGTCTTTGACATAAAAGCTGTCCACCACTTGCGCGCCGAAGGTCGCGATCACCGCCGAGGCGATATAGATATTGGCGCTGGCCATGGTGCGGGTAAGGTCAAACAGCAGGCCCGGGCGGTCGCGGGTATCGACCTCGATGATCGTGTAGATCTCGGACCCCTCATTGTCGAAGGTGATATGGGTCGGAAAACGAAACTCGCGCTCGCGTTTTTTCACTTTGTCGCGGCTGCGAAACGCCTCGCGCGCCACCAACTCGCCCTTGAGCGTGCGCAGGATGGTTTCGCGCAGCCGGGGCAGGCGTGTGGCCTCGTAAGGGTGGCCATCTGCATCCTGAACCCAGAACACGTCGGTGGCGTAACCGTCTTTTGACGTATAGGTGCGCGCGTCGACCACATTCGCACCTGAAAGTGCCAGCGCCCCCGCCATACGCGCGAAGATGCCGGGATGATCGGCCAGCGCAAAGGCTGCGCGCGTGGCGTCATGGTCGGGGTCGGGGTGCAGGTCGATGCGGATTTCATCTTCGACCAGACCCTTGAGCAGATTGGCGAATATCACATGGCTTTCGGTCGAAAGCCCTTGCCAATACGGCGCATAGTGACGCCCGAGTTCGGCGCGCACGTCCTTTGGGTCCCAAGTCGTCAGGGCCTCGCGCAGTGCGCGTTTGGCCTGATCCTCGCGTTGATCGCGGTTGACGGCCTCCAGCCCGGTTTCAAGCGCCGCTGCGGTTTCGCCGTGCAACCGGCGGATCAGCATCGCCTTCCAGTTGTTCCACGTGCCGGGGCCAACGCCGCGAATATCGCAGACCGTCAGCACCGTCAGCAGATCAAGCCGCTTGCGGGTTTTTACCAGTTTGGCGAAATCGCGCACCGTGCGTGGATCGCTCAGATCGCGCTTTTGCGCCATGTCCGACATTAACAGATGCGAACGCACCAGCCATTCGACGGTTTCACATTCATCGGTGCTTAGCCCTAGTCGCGGTGCCACCTTGCGCGCGATCTGTGCACCGAGGATCGAGTGATCCTCAGGCCGCCCCTTGCCAATGTCGTGCATCAAAATCGCGATGTAGAGTACGCGGCGGTTGACGCCATCCTTGACGATCTTGGTGCTTAGCGGCAATTCCTCTGCCAGCTCGCCTCGCTCGATCTGCGCTAGCGTCGAAATGCATTGGATGATGTGCTCATCGACCGTGTAATGGTGATAAACGTTGAACTGCATCATCGCCACGATCGGCTCGAACTCGGGGATATAGGCGGCCAGCACCCCCAACTCGTTCATTCGCCGCAGCGCGCGTTCAGGGTTGCCGTGCTTCAAAAGCAAATCGAGAAAGATTCGCGCGGCGACAGGGTCTTGGCGCAGCGGATCGTCGATCCGGTCTAGGTTGGCCGCAACCAAGCGCATCGCGTCGGGGTGAATCAAAAGCCCTGTGCGTAGTGCCTCTTCAAACAGTTCTAGGAATGCGATGGGCCGCTCAAGGAACGCCTTGGGGTCAACGACATTTAGCCGGTTGCCGGTTTCGCGGTAGCCCGGCTTCAGCTTTTTGCGGCGGCGAAACAGCCGCTCGAGCACTGGCGCGCGCTTCATGTGTTGGGCTTCGAGCGCGGTCAGAAACACCCGGGTCAATTCACCGACCTTGGTGGCGTGGCGAAAGTAATCCTGCATGAAATACTCGACACCACGGCGCGCTGCTGTGTCTTCGTAGCGCATCCGGCGTGCCACCTCTACCTGTAGATCGAAGGTCAACTGATCGGTAGCGCGCCCGGTAATCAGGTGCATGTGGCAGCGCACCGCCCAGAGAAAATCTTCAGCCTGCGCAAACGTGTCATATTCGTCGTGGGTAAAGACGCCGCGATCGACAAGATCGGCAGCGGTTTCGACCTGATGGATATATTTGGCGATCCAGTAGAGCGCCTGCAGGTCGCGCAACCCGCCTTTGCCTTCTTTGACGTTCGGTTCCAGCACATAGCGCATGCCTCCCTGGCGGCGGTGCCGCTCGGCGCGTTCGGCAAGTTTTGCCTCGATGAACTCAGCCTCGGTACCGCGGAAAAGCTCGGTGCGCAGCACTGTGCGCAATTTTTCGGCCAGTGCCGCGTTTCCCGCGATGAAGCGGTGTTCCAGCAAAGCTGTGCGGATCGTGTAATCTTCGCGCCCAAGGCGCAGGCAGTCTTTCACTGTGCGGCAGGAATGGCCGACCTTTAGTTTCAGATCCCAAAGCATGTAAAGCATGCTTTCGATCACGCTTTCGGCCCAAGGCGTAACTTTCCAGGGGGTCAGCAGCAGCAGATCCACATCCGAATGCGGCGACATTTCGGCCCGCCCGTAGCCGCCCACCGCCAGCACTGCAATCGCTTCGCCTTCGGCAGCACTTTGCATTGGGTGTAAAAGCTGTGTCGCCACATCGAAAATTGTCAACACCATCGCATCGGTCAGATCGGCGTAGCGATGCACTGTCTTGCGCGCGGCACGCGGCAAGGCGGCCAACCGCGCCTCGATCACGGCATTGGCTTCGGCGCGCGCCTCGCCAATGCGCGCAACCACCGCCGCGCGAATTTCGCGACCGTTCTGAAGAGGTGCAAGTTCGGCCAGTAGCGCTGCGCGGAAAGCTGTCGAATCTACAAGCAATTCCGCCGTGGCCTCGGCGTCAGCCGGGGCACGATTTGGGGTTGGCGCAAGCGGCAAGTTCTGCGGCGCGGCTTCAGAAACCGGCGCCGCCGAAGCTTCTGGGGGCTGGGTCAAGGACGATCACCTGATTGTTGCGCACCTCGGCCACAGCAAGCCCGCGTTCGTTGGTGCCGTCGGCCAGTAGCCTGAAAATGCCGTTGACGCCTACAAAACCCGCGCCTTGAGTCAGCGCCGACGCGGTCAGCGCATCGGCGTTACCCGCCTGCACCAACGCACCGATCGCGGCGATGCCGTCGTAGGCCAGCCCCGAAATCGGGTGCGGCGGTTCATTGAATGCGGCCTGATACCGCGCCGCGAATTGCCCGTTCAGCCCTGGGTCTGGCAGTGCGAACCAGCCGCCCTGCACGCCGGGCAGCGCCAGCGTTGAGGGCGGAATATCCCACCGCGTCAGGCCGATAAACTGCACAAGGCTGCGATCCACCCCCTGTTCGGGCAGAAGCTGTGTCAGATACGACAGCGAGCCCGAAGTGTCGGCGGTCATGAAGATCGCGTCCACCTCGCCGCTTTTGCCGCGTGCGGCAATCGCCGGGATCGCATTGATCACGCCTTCTTGCGAGAACGAATAGGTGAAGTTGCCTGCCGAAGTTGCACCGGCGCGAGCAATCGCACTGGCCAGCGCGCGCGCGCCAGCCTCGCCTGCCGCGGTCTGCTCGCTGACCACCACGATGCGTTTCTTGCCCGTCTGCACGGCGTAATCGACCAGCCGGTTGGCGGTATTTGGGAAAGTCGGCCCAAGCACAAAGACGTTGCCGCCCGCGATGTCAGTGTTGTTGGAGAAGGACAGCACGTTGATTCCGGCGGCCGCGACAGCATGGCCCACAGCATTGGCAGACTCGGCAAAGACCGGGCCGAGAATGATCTTGGCACCGTCCGCCACTGCCTGTGTTGCCACCGCAACGGCCTGCGCCGGGTCGCCTCCGGTGTTGTAAACGCGCAGGTCGATGTTTACGCCCTGCAAATCGGAAATCGCAAGCTCGGCTGCCTGGCGCAAGCCGCGCGCCAAGAATTCATCACCCGTGTTGCCAGCGCCACCCGGCACCAAAAGCGCCACGGGCACCGGCGCGTTGGTGTTGATCGTCGGCCCACCGCCGCCAATGGCGCCGGTGTCGCAGGAAGCCAGCCAAAGCGCCGCGCTTAGCGCGCCGAGGCGAAGCAACAGGTTGCGGGTGGTGCGCAAAACAGCGAACATGGCTCAACTCCTCGTATTCGCAGACGGGGGCGGTCGTAGTGACATCAATTCAAGCCTAAGCGCTTCGCCGTACGAAGTAAACTTGGCAACGTAGGCGAATGGGGGCGGTAATGACCGAAGCACAGGATTCGGGCGAAACCCCGCCAGAACGGGAAAACGGCGGTGCCTGGCCGCGCGTCGCGCGGCTGGCGGGCGGGCTCTATTTCGTGTCCACACCGATTGGCGCTGCTCGCGACATCACGCTGCGTGGCCTCGACATTCTTGCGACGGCCGATGTTCTGGCGGCGGAAGATACGCGTACCTTGCGACATCTTTGCGACATCCACGGTGTGGCACTAGCCGGGCGGCCGCTGCTTGCCTATCACGAGCACAACGGCCCCGCCCAGCGCCCGGTGATTCTGCGCGCGCTGGCAGAAGGCCGCAGCGTGGCCTATGCCAGCGAGGCAGGAACGCCACTGGTTGCCGACCCCGGGTTTCAGCTTGCCCGAGCGGCGATCACGGCGGGGCACGCGGTACTGGCTGCGCCGGGCCCGTCGGCCGTGCTTGCGGCGCTGACGGTTTCGGGTCTGCCGTCTGACCGCTTTCTGTTCGCCGGCTTTCCACCCTCGTCCAAGGGTGCGCGCCGAAGCTGGCTGGCAGAGCTCGCGCCCGTGCCCGCGACGCTGGTATTCTACGAATCTCCTAGACGCATTCGTGAAATGTTAATCGACGTGTCGGAAACTTTTGGAGGCGAAAGACAAGCGGCGGTCTGCCGCGAATTGACCAAACGCTTCGAAGAAGTACGGCGCGGCACATTGGCCGAGCTTGCAGCAAGCTTTGCGGGGCAAACGGTCAAGGGCGAGATCGTGGTGCTGGTCGATCGTGCAGCGGAACGAATTGTCGATCCGCAAGAGGTGGAGGATGCATTGCGCGACAGGCTTGCAAGAATGCGTCTGAAAGAGGCGGTGGCCGAGGTGGCGGCGGCCTTTGATCAACCGAGGCGCGAGGTGTATCAGTTGGCGTTGCAACTGGAGGGCAAGGCATGAGTGGCGCGGTTTCCTACCATGATGGCTTGGCCGCCGAAGCACAGGTGGCGGCGCTCTATGTTCAAGGTGGCCGACTCATTGCCGCGCGCCGCTGGCGCGGCAGCGGCGGCGAGATCGACCTGATTGCGCGCGAAGGCGCGGGGTTGGTGTTCGTAGAGGTCAAGAAAGCGGCAAGCCATGCGCGCGCTGCCGAGAGGCTTTCGCGCCGCCAAATGGATCGCATCTATTGCTCGGCAAGCGAGTTTTTGGCAACGGAACCGCTTGGGCAGGGCACCGCAGTGCGCTTCGACGTGGCATTGGTTGATGCGATCGGTCAGATCAAGATCATCGAAAACGCTTTCGGGCTTGACTGAGGACGGCTTGCAACGCGAAGCGGGCTCGGCCATGTAGGTGCCAACATGGGGGTGGCGAAATGGCCTTGAAAGTTGCAATTCAGATGGACCCGATCGGTGCGATCAATATCGACGCCGACAGCACGTTTCGCATCGCACTTGAAGCGCAGGCACGCGGGCATACGCTGTTCTATTACACGCCGGACCGGTTGGCCTATCGCGAAGGGCGCATTTTCGCACGGGGCTGGCCGCTGGAGGTGCGCCGCGTCAAGGGCGACCATTTCACACTTGGCGGCGAGATCGAGGTGGACCTTGCCGATTGGGATGTGGTCTGGCTGCGCCAAGACCCGCCCTTCGACATGGGCTACATCACCACCACGCATTTGTTAGAGCGAATCCACCCTGCGACGCTGGTGGTCAACGATCCGTTCTGGGTGCGCAATTCGCCCGAAAAGCTCTTGGTGCTGGATTTTCCCGATCTGACGCCGCCCACGCTGGTGGCGCGCGATCTGGCCACGATCAGGGCTTTTCGGGCGCGCCACGGCGATATCATCCTGAAACCGCTTTACGGAAATGGCGGCGCCGGGGTTTTCCGCCTTGATCCGGGGGATCGTAACCTTGCCTCATTGCACGAGCTGTTCAGCGGCATCAACCGCGAGCCGCTGATCGCGCAGAAATTTCTGCCCGATGTAGCCAAGGGTGACAAGCGCATCATTCTGGTGGATGGTGAGCCGGTGGGGGCGATCAACCGGGTGCCCGCCGAAGGCGAGACACGCTCAAACATGCATGTGGGCGGGCGGCCAGAGCCCGTTGGTCTGAGCGCGCGCGACCGCGAGATTTGCACGCGCATCGGCCCGATGCTGCGTGAAAAAGGACAGGTTTTCGTGGGGATCGACGTGATCGGCGACTGGTTGACCGAGATCAACGTAACCTCGCCCACCGGCATTCAAGAGTTGGAGCGGTTTGACGGCACCAATGCCGCGCTGCGCATGTGGCAGGTGATCGAGGCCAAGCGCGCCGCGCACTAAGGCTTTAGCGCCCGGCTGCGAGTGTTAGCCGATAGCCAACCGCCTCGGCGACATGAGGCAGGTGCAGCGGGTCCGAACCGTCGAGGTCGGCGATGGTGCGCGCTACCCGCAGCACCCTGTGATAGCCGCGCGCGGTCAGTCCGAAGCGGTCGGCCACCTTGGCCAGAAGCGCGCGGCCTTCGGCATCAGGTTGCGCTACCTCGTCCAGCAGCGCGCCTTCGGCTTCGGCATTTACCCGCACCTCGGGGTGGTCCGCATAGCGCGCCGATTGCCGCTGGCGCGCGCGCAGAACGCGCGCGGCAACCTCGGCAGAGCTGTCACCCGTCGCGGGCAGATCAAGGTCACTATAGGCTACAGGCGGCACCTCGATGCGCAGATCGAAGCGGTCCATCAGTGGCCCCGAGATACGGGCGAGGTAATCTTCACCGCAGCTTGGTGCACGCGAACAGGCCCGCGCCGCATCGCTCAGATACCCGCATTTGCAGGGGTTTGCGGCGGCTACCAGCAAAAAGCGGCAGGGATAGCGCACATGCGCATTGGCGCGCGCCACCACCACCTCGCCGGTTTCGATCGGCTGGCGTAGAGTTTCCAGCACCGCGCGCGGGTATTCTGGAAACTCGTCCATGAACAGCACGCCGTTATGCGCAAGGCTGATTTCCCCCGGTTTTGCGCCACGCCCGCCGCCAACGATAGCAGCCATCGAGGCAGTATGATGCGGTTCGCGAAAGGGGCGTGTGCGCGAAATGCCACCTTCGGACAAGAGCCCCGACAGCGAGTGGATCATCGATGTTTCAAGCGCTTCGGCGGGCGAAAGCGGCGGCAGAATGCCCGGAATGCGCGCGGCGAGCATGGACTTGCCCGCACCGGGAGAGCCGACCATCAGCAAATGATGGCGCCCGGCGGCGGCAATTTCGAGTGCGCGTTTGGCGCGTTCCTGCCCCTTTACATCGCGCAGATCGCGCGCGCTGGGGCCGCGTGTGACCTCTCCGGGTTGCGCCTGGGAAAGTGGCGCGCGCCCGCTGAAATGGGCAATCGCCTCGGCCAGCGTGGCGGGTGCAAAAACCGGGGTCGCGCCAACCCACGCCGCTTCAGCGCCGCAGGTGGCAGGACAGATCAGCGCGCGGTCATGTTCGGCCGCTGCCATTGCGGCGGGCAGGGCGCCGGCTACCGCCACCAGCCTTCCGTCAAGCGCCAGTTCCCCCAATGCCACGCAGGTTTCGACATCTTCGCGCGGCAAAATCTCGATCGCTGCCAGCACCGCCAAGGCAATTGGCAAATCGAAATGCGAGCCTTCCTTGGGCAGATCGGCGGGCGAGAGGTTGACGGTGATTTTTTTGGACGGAAGCGCGATCGAAAGTGCGCCAAGTGCCGCGCGCACCCGTTCGCGAGCTTCAGACACCGCCTTGTCAGGCAGCCCGACTATCGAAAAATTTGGCAAGCCCTGCGCCAGTGCGCATTGTACCTCGACCAGCCTCGCTTCGACGCCCTCAAAGGCAACCGTATAGACCCGCGCCACCATGCTGCATCCGCCCTTCACCCTTGAACCCGGTTTAGGGACGGAGGGTTTAAGAAAGGTTAATGCTTTTTAACCATGTCCATGAACGCAGGCCACGCTTCGGGATCGGCCCGGGTCTTGTCGCGGCAGATGGCGTTGCAAAAGCCCCAGACATGCGGCCCAAGACGCAGGAAATGCGTGACTGGCTTGCCCGAATAGGGGCAGGTCGCGTTGACCGAGGGGCCGTCACACTCTTCGGCGGCCAGTGGCGTCGGGCCGGGCCAGGGCCGGGTTGGCCACTCACGGCGGTAGGCGGGCTGATCGGGACCTTCGGTCAGACCAACCGCCCGCCATTGGCGAAACGCAGGGTCGGCAAGGGTGGTGGCCACATAGGCCGCAGCCTCGCGCCCGACCGGCAGATTGTGCCCGGCAATGCGCGCCGCGACCGGCGCGTAAAAGGCATCGGCCGCCGACCAGCGCCCAAACAGCCACGGTCCATCCGCCCCGAACTTGCGCCGCGCAAGGCCCCAAAGCTCTTCGATCCGCGCCAGATCGGCGTGCACATCGGCACCGGGGGCGCAATCGGCATAGGCGATGCGCAGGTTCATGGCACAGTGGTTGCGCAGTGCGCCAAAGCCTGCGTGCATCTCGGCGGCCATAAACCGCGCCACGGCGCGGGCGGTGGCGTCAGCTGGCCAGATTTGCGCCTCGGGGTGGCGTTCGGCGAGGGTTTCGGCAATTGCCAGCGTCTCGCCGATCACTTGCCCTTCCGGTAGGCGTAGCGCAGGGGCAAGCCGCGCGGGCGCGAATTCGGACATCAGCCGCGCGAAATCGGGTGAATAAAGCCTCCCAAGCCGGGTTTCGACCTCGATTTTGCCATGCGCGAACAAAAGCCAGCCGCGCAGCGACCAACTGGAATAGCTGCGATCCCCGATTGCGAGTTGATAGCCCATCTGCGCCCCCTCGGAATGTATCGTCTGCCCCACGCGGGGCCGTCATTGACCATGTTCGGCAATCCCGCGCGCCGGGGCAAGGGGCTTTGCCGGGGGGTGCGCAAATGCCTCGGCACTTGCAGGCGGCGCGGGGTCAGTGCAAATTGACGGGCATGAAGATCAACCCAGTCCTTACGCTAGCACTTTTCGCGGCGCTTGGCCCCTGCGCGGCCGCAATGGCCGATCAAATCGACCCCGGGACACTGCCTGATCTGCGCGCGCCCGTGGTGATCTTGGGCGAGGTGCACGATAACCCTGCACATCACGCCAATCAGGCGCGGATTCTGGCGTTATTGCGCCCCTCGGCAATCGTGTTTGAAATGCTAAGCGACGAGCGCGCCTCTTACGCCACCCCAGCCAACCGCGAATCCGCCGATAAGCTTGAGGCGGCGTTGGGCTGGGAGGATGCGGGCTGGCCGGATTTCGACATGTATTACCAGGTTTTCGAGGCGGCCCCGGAGGCGACCATTCGCGGTGCCGACGTGCCGCGCGAGGCGTTGATGCAAGCGATGCGCGATGGCGCAGCGGCAGTCTTTGGCGACGACGCCGCGCAGTATGGGTTAACCCAGCCCTTCGCCCCCGAGGTGCAGGCGGCGCTAGAGGCGGAACAGATGCAGGCGCATTGCGATGCGCTACCGCTCGACCGCATGGCTGGCATGGTCGAGGCGCAGCGGTTGCGCGATGCGTCACTGGCGCGTGCGGTGCTGGAGGCATTGGCGCAAACCGGCGGGCCGGTGGCGGTGATTACCGGCTCGGGCCACGCGCGCCGAGATTTCGGCGTGCCTGCGGTGTTGCAGGTGGCCGCGCCAGAGCTTTCGGTGCTGTCCCTCGGCCAGATTGAAGCCCCGGCTGACCCGGTGCAGCCCTTTGATTACTGGATCGTCACCGATCCCGCACCGCGCGAAGACCCCTGCGCGGTGTTTCGCTAGCCCGCTTGCGCGCCCTCGCGGTGGCACCTAGACTCGGGCGGACGATGGAGGGCGCAAGATGCTGGCGGGCAAAACGATACTTCTGATTATCGGTGGCGGCATTGCCGCCTACAAATCGCTTGATCTGATCCGACGGTTGCAGGAACGCGGCGCGCGCGTGGTGCCGGTGCTGACCCGCGGGGGGGCCGAGTTCATCACGCCGCTCAGCGTTTCGGCGCTGGCGGGGGGCAAGTGCCACACCGAGCTTTTCGACCTGACGGATGAGGCCGAGATGGGGCACATCCAGCTTTCGCGTGCAGCCGATCTGGTGCTGGTGGCACCCGCCACGGCGGATTTGATGGCCAAGCTTGCTGCGGGGCTAGCGCCCGATCTGGCCAGCACCTTGCTGCTTGCCACCGACAAGCGGGTGCTGATGGCCCCCGCAATGAACGTGCGGATGTGGCAGTACCCGGCCACCCAGCGCAATCTTGCGCAACTTGGCCGCGATGGCGTGCTGATGGTGGGCCCGAACGCGGGCGAGATGGCCTGCGGCGAGTTCGGGCCGGGCCGGATGGCTGAGCCTGCAGAAATCGTCGCGGCGGCCTCGGCGGCGTTGGGGGAAGGGCCGCTATCGGGGAGCCATGTGGTGGTCACCTCTGGGCCGACGCATGAGCCGATCGACCCGGTGCGCTACATCGCCAACCGCTCTTCGGGGGCGCAGGGCTCGGCGCTGGCTGCCGCGCTTGCTGATTTGGGCGCACGGGTGACCTTTGTCACCGGGCCCGCCGTGGTGCCCCCTCCTGCGGGGGTTACGGTCGTCGCGGTGGAAACCGCGCGCGAGATGCTGGCCGCTGTCGAGGCGGCTTTGCCTGCCGATGCTGCGGTTTTCGCCGCTGCCGTGGCAGATTGGCGGGTGGCGAACAGCGCGTCGCGCAAGATGAAGAAAGACCGTACGGGGCAGCCCCCGGCGCTTGATCTGACCGAAAACCCCGACATTCTTGCACGCATCAGCCAGATGAAGGTCGCGCGGCCAGCGCTTGTCGTGGGGTTTGCCGCCGAAACCGACGACGTGCTGGAAAACGCGTCGGCCAAGCGCGCGCGCAAGGGCTGTGACTGGATCGTGGCAAATGATGTCAGCCCGGCGACCGGCATCATGGGCGGGCACGAAAACATGGTCACGGTAATTGATGCCGAAGGCAGCGAAAGCTGGCCGCGCATGACCAAGGCCGAGGTCGCGCGCCGCCTTGCCAAGCGGATTGCCGCCGCACTGGCGAAGTAAGGGGGGCTGCAAAGCCCCCCTCTCAAGGCTCACTTCATCAAGTGGTCCGAGGTAAAGACCAGATCGCCCGTAGCGGCGGTGTGGCAGGCAATGCAACCCTCATCCATACCCTTGGCGACCAATCCGGCCAGTTCCATGCCGTCGGGCATCTTGTCGAGCGCGCCGTCGGGCAGATATTTGGCCCAGAACCAATCCTGGTTGTCGCTGTCATATCCGGCCTCACGGCGGAACATGACTGTATATGCGCCAAGGTGGGCGTCGGGGTTGCGCAGCACTTCGTCGGCACTGACGCCGGCCGGGCCGTAGTTGCGCTTGACGATCAGATCGCCCGCGTGGCCATCGATCGTGGCCGTGGTGTAGAAGGTTTCGAGCATCATCCCGTGCGGATCGGTGCCTTCGTAGGGCCGGGAATGGACCATTTCCGGACCGACCAGCTTGGCGGCCTCCATCACATCCCACAGAAGCTGCGCATAGGCTTTGTCTTCGGGCGAGCCGAAAGGCATCGGCATGGTTTGCGCGGTGGCAGAGGTGCTGATTGAAAGCGCCAAGGCGGTGGCAATTGCTGTGATTTTCATTGGTGTTTCTCCCTGTCTGGTAATGGTAGGACCGCCGCCCGTGCGCCCTGTTACACCGCACACAATCACCCTTGCGTGAATGCCCGCACCTGTCGCCCTGCGTTGGGGCCGCGTGTTGGCGCAGATGCAGGGCGTGTCTTGCGCCCACTTGGGCCGTTGCTGCGGTGGCGCGTAAAGCGCATTGTCAAATATAGGTTTTTTTGGCCACACCCCGGCACCCATCACTCTGCCAGAGTGCTGCTTTTGTTGCGCCCGCATCTCGCGCCCGCTATTGCAATGCCATGAGTTCAGATACGCCTATGCCACGCCCGCGCGGCCGACCGCAGGGCTTTGACGACATCGAGGCCCTTGAGGTCGCGATGCGGCTGTTTTGGGAATATGGCTATCAAGGCGCTTCGATCGATCAGCTCTGCCGCGAAACGCGGATGCCGCGTGCCAGCCTCTATCAACGGTTCGGCGACAAGCAGGGATTGTTTCTGGCAACGATCGAGCATTACGCCACCACGCGCGTTTCGCGGGTCCTGGGCCACCTTGCGGCAGAACCCCTAGAGGCCGCGCTGGCGGGCTTTTACGAGGCCGTCTGCGTGTTGGCTACCGAAGAAGCCGATGCGCGCGGGTGCCTTATTTCCTGTGTGTTGGCCGATGCTGCAGGTAGCAACGCGCGCTTTCGCGGCGAGCTGGAGATGCGCTTTACGCGGATGGAGGCGCGGCTGGTCGAGCGTCTGGCGCATGCGCAAGGCAGGGGTGAGCTTGCGGCGCAGGCCGAACCTGCGGCACTGGCGACAGTGGTTGCGGCGGTAGCGCGCGGCATCATGGTGCGCGCCCGCGCCGGTGCCCCGATTGCGGCGCTTCGCACGATCGCCAAAACCACTAGCCAAATGCTGCTGAACACCCATTCGCACCACGCGTAGGCAGCGCGGAAATTGGCGCAATGTATTAACGTTGATTCCGTGCGGCGCATTTCACAATGCTGATTCAGCACGAGCGGAGGGCACCCGGTGCGGGGCATGACTGACATAGATCGATCAGACGAGGCGGCGCTGGTGCGCGCGCTGGCGGCTGGCGATCGCGCCGCCTTTGAGCGCGTCTATCGCCAGCACAACGCAGCGATGGTGCGCTTTGCAAGTGGCATTCTCAAAAACCGCGCGAGCGCCGAAGAGGTTACGCAAGACGCTTGGGTTTCGGTGCTGAAAAACATTGGTGGATTCGAGGGGCGCTCGTCACTGGCAGGCTGGATTTTTACGATCCTGCTGAACAAGGCGCGCACCCGCGCCGGGCGCGATGGCCGGTCGGTTTCCTTCGACGGCGCGGGCGAAGACGATAGCCTTGCCGCCGCCTTCGATGGCCGTGGCCGCTGGAAAGACATGCCCGAGCTTTGGGAGAAAATGACCGCTGAGCGGATCGTGGCCGGGCGGAGCGTTTTGCAGCACGTCAACGCCGCCATAGAAACGCTGCCGCCTGCGCAGCGCGCAGTGCTGGTGTTGCGCGCCCAAGAGGGGCTAGAGGCTGGCGAGGTCTGCGCCATTCTGGATATCAGCGAAGGCAATATGCGCGTGCTGTTACACCGCGCGCGGCTCGCGGTGCGCGCGGCGCTGGATGCGCTGTCATGAGGCGGCGAGGGGTCAGCGCGGTGCAGATCCGTGGATATCGGTTTGGCGGATGTAACGCATTGCCTTGCGGATCGTCTTTGCTATGCGACGCACGAGAAAAGGACTTTGCCAGATGCTGAGTTGCAAGGAAGTTGCCGACCGCGCCTCTGCGATGATTGATGGCGAGCTTGGTGCGTGGGAAATGCTACAGATGCGAATGCATCTGGCGATGTGCAAAGGCTGTGCGCGCTTCATCAGCCAGATGCGTATCACGCGCGATCTGACCGCGGCAGCCAACACTTCCGGCGCGGTGCAAGACACGGATGATACCCGCATCAGCGCCATCCTTTCCCAGCGTCACGACGGCAAACCCCACGGCGGCTGAGGCCCCGGCGATCATCGCTGCAGTTAGCGGGCGATCCGTGCTAAAAAGGGCGGAATGGCCAAATACGGAGACCCCTTATGCCCCAGCCACTTGAACTCGGCCTCGATACCTTTGGCGATGTGACCACGCGCGGCGATGGCCAGTTCAAATCGCACGCTGAAGTGCTGCGCGATGTGCTGGATGAGGCGGTTCTGGCGGATGAGCTAGGGGTGGATTTCATCGGCCTTGGTGAACATCACCGCGATGATTTTGCAATTTCGGCACCCGAAGTGGTGCTGAGTGCGATTGGTGCGCGCACCAAGCGGATCCGGTTTGGCACCGCGGTCACGGTGCTTTCGTCCGACGATCCGGTGCGGCTTTTTCAGCGGTTTTCCACGCTCAACGCGCTATCAGGGGGGCGCGCCGAGGTGATGCTCGGGCGCGGCTCGTTCATCGAAAGCTATGCGCTCTTTGGTTTCAAGCTGGATGATTACGAAGAGCTGTTTGAGGAAAAACTGGCTCTGTTCACACGCCTGATCCGCAACGAGGTCGTTACATGGTCAGGCCAGCACCGCGCACCGCTAAGCCGCCAGCGGGTCTATCCACCGCTTGGGCCCGAGGGGCTCAAAACCTGGATCGGTGTTGGCGGCAGCCCTGAGTCAGTGCTGCGCGCGGTGCGCCATGACTTGCCGATGATGCTTGCCATCATTGGGGGTTCTGCGCGCCGGTTCATGCCCTTTGTCGATCTTTACAGACGCAGCTACGCCCAGATTGGCGGCACGGCGCAACCGCTTGGCGTGCATTCGCCCGGCCATATCGCACCAACCGACGCCGAGGCGCAGACCGAGGCCTTTGCGGGCTACAAGGTGATGCATGACAGGATCGGGCGCGAGCGCGGCTGGCCTGCGATTACCCGCGCCGATTTCGAGCGCGAGATCGAACAGGGCGCGATGTATGTGGGTGCGCCTGAAACCGTCGCACAGAAAATCGCTGACTGCGTGCGCACGTTGGGGTTGGCGCGGTTTGATCTGAAATACTCGATGGGCACGCTGCCACATGCGGCGTTGATGCGCTCGATCGGGCTTTACGGTTCCGAGGTCATACCGCGGGTGCGCGCACTGCTCGCCTGAGGCGCGCGATTTGCCGCATGCGCTTGCGTCACATTGTAGCCCCCTGCCTTTGGGTGCAGCATTGGAGCGTGTGTTCGAATGGCCTTGCGCGGGCGGGTTCGGGCGCGAGGCTAGGGGCAGGGCATGTCGCAGACCGCCATCGAAAAAAGCGTGACGCCGCTGGCCCTGATTACGGTTGGCGGGCTCGCGCTGGCGCTGGTGGCACGCTTTGTGTGGCCCTCGCCCGCTGCTCTTGCGGTCGGCCTGACGCTTTCCTATGCGGCGGGTGGTGTACCTGCCGGGTTGCGCGCGTTAGAAGCCCTTTTTCGCCAACGGGTGCTGGCGATTGATCTGCTGATGGTGCTTGCGGCGGTCGCGGCGCTGGTGGTGGGGGCCGCACTCGAAGGCGCGGTGCTGCTTGCGCTTTTCTCGGCATCAGGTGCGCTGGAGGCGCGCGCATTGGGGCGCGCACGGCGCGCGGTCGAGGCGCTGATGGCGCTACGGCCCGAAACGGCGCTGCTGTTGGGCCCCGATGGCGAGCTGACCGAGGTGCCGGTTGCCAGCCTGGCCCCCGGTGCGCGTGTGCTATTGCGCCCCGGTATGCGGGTGCCGGTTGATTGCGCAATCACGATCGGCGAGGGCGAGATTGACGAGGCGACGATCACGGGCGAGTCGATGCCGGTGCGCAAAACTGTCGGCGATCCGCTGTTTGAGGCGACGGTGAACCTGACCTCGGTGCTCGAGGTTACGGTGACGCGGGCGCAGAGTGAAAGCACGGTGGCGCGGATGATCGAAATGGTCACCCGCGCGCAGGCCGAGCGCGCGCCGTCCGAGCAGTTTGGCGACTGGTTCGGGCAACGCTACACCGCTGTAGTGCTGTTGGGCGCGGTCTTGGCCTACGGGGTGCTGATCTGGCTTGGCTGGAGCAGCGCGGACGCGCTTTACCGTGCCGCCACGCTGCTGGTCGCGGCCAGTCCTTGCGCCATCGTGATTTCGGTGCCTGCCGCAATGCTTTCGGCATTGGCGGCGGCGGCGCGGGGGGGCGTGCTGTTCAAGGGCGGCGCAGCACTTGAGGCGCTGGGCGAGGCGCGTATCTTTGCCCTCGACAAGACCGGCACGCTGACCACTGGGCGTGCGGACATTCGCCGCATCGTCGTGCTCGACGGTGATGAGAACGCGCTTCTGGCGCTGGCAGCGGGGCTCGAAGCGCATTCCGAGCATCCGGTGGCTGGTGCCATTCGCGATGCCGCAGAGACGCGCGGGCTGATTTCGGTCGAGGTGCGCGAGGTCAGCACGGTCACCAGCGAGGGTATCGCCGGGGTGGTTGGCGAAGAACTGGTCTGGGCGGGCAACGCGCGCATGGTGGCGCGGATGCTGGCCGAAGACAGCGCACTGGAACCGGCGCTGGTAACGCTTGCCGATTCACCGGAAACGGCGGTCTGGATCGGGCGCGGGCCGCAGGTGTTGGGCGGCATCGGGTTGGCCGACAGCCCGCGCGCTTCTGCAGCACCTGCACTTGAGGCGCTGCGCCAGTCTGGAGTCTCGCGGCTGGTGATGATGACCGGCGATCGACAGGAAGTCGGCGCGCTGATTGGCGAAGAGCTAGGCTTTGCACCCGAGGATATTCACACCGGATTGCTGGCCGAAGATAAACTGCGGCTGGTGGCGGCGCTGTGTTCTGAAGGCCGCGTTGCCTTTGTGGGCGACGGGGTGAACGACGCGGCAGCCTTGGCGCGCGCCGATGTGGGCATTGCCATGGGGGCAGCGGGTAGCGATGTGGCGCTTGCGGCGGCCGATGTGGCGCTTTTGTCGGACGATCTGACCCGGCTTGCGGCGGCACGGCGCTTGGCGCTGCGTACGCGCGCAATCATCCGTGCCAATCTTGCCTTTGCCATTGGCGCGATGATGGTGCTGGTGGCAGCGGCACTTGCCTATGAGCTGCCCTTGCCGATCGCGGTGATCGGTCACGAAGGTGGCACGCTGCTTGTGGTGCTCAACAGCCTGCGCCTGTTGGCAGACCCGATCCGCGCCGACCGTGCCTAGGGCAGTCAGGGCTCGCCTTTCCGCCGCGCTGGCGGTATCGAGCGGTGCCCCTTGCGATGCAAAAGGAAGATCATGAGCCGCCTTATACATTCCGAAACGCACACGCTGCACCGCGTTGGCTGGTTGCGCGCGGCCATCCTTGGTGCCAACGACGGCATCGTTTCCACCGCGAGCCTGCTGGTGGGCGTTGCTGCCGCAGGGTCGGGCAAGCTCGAGATTCTGGTCGCCGGGCTTGCCGGGTTGATGGCCGGAGCGATGTCGATGGCGGCGGGCGAATATGTCTCGGTCAGTTCGCAAACCGATGCCGAACGCGCCGATACCGAGCGCGAGCGTATCGAGATAGAAGAGCATCCCGAAGACGAGGAAAAGGAGCTTGAAGATATCTACGCAGCACGCGGGCTGGACCGCCACCTTGCCCGGTTGGTGGCTGAACAGTTGACCGCACATGACGCGCTGGGCGCGCATCTGCGAGATGAGCTTGGCATTTCAGAAACGCTCGTCGCGCGGCCGGTGCAGGCGGCGTTGGTTTCGGCGCTGACCTTTGCAACAGGCGCTTCCCTACCTTTGCTGGTAGCACTCGCATCGCCTCTGGCTTTGGCGTTGCCGTTGATTGGCGGCGCAACAGTGGTGGCGCTGGCGCTTTTGGGCGCGGTCGGGGCGGCAGCAGGGGGCGCTGGGCGCTGGCGCGGTGCGGCGCGCGTCACCTTTTGGGGCGTGCTTGCAATGGCGGCTACCGCGGCTGTCGGCGCGCTTTTTGGCGTGATGATCTGAGCGCACCGCTTGCCCGCACCGCCCCGGCAGGCCACACTGGCACCGGGGAGGGAACGGCAAGGCATGGAAACCCGGATCGAGATTGGCGCGCACCAGCGACGTGCGCTGTCGATGACGACGCGCTTGCGCCAGGCAATCGGTCTTCTGCGGCTCGACAATCAACAGTTGTCCGAGCATCTGAGCCAGCTCGTCGCATCAAATCCCCATATTACGCTAACCGCCGCGCCCCGCCCGGTGCCTGCGCCAAACTGGCTCGACCAGTTTTTGGCCGCGCCGCCACCTGCCACGGCCGTGATGCCGCCAGCAGTTGCGCCGGGCGGTGGGCTTTCGTCAACGGATGCGGCCGAACGCGCGACGGCACCGCCACCGGGGCTGATCGAGCATGTGCGCGCGCAAATCGGGCTTTTGGTGCGTGCCCCCGCTGATCGCCCGCTGGCCGAGGCGTTTCTTGCGGCGCTGGAGCCGAGCGGCTGGTTGGGGGCGAGCGTGGAAGAAATCGCCCGGCACTGCCGCCGCTCGGCAGCAGATGCCGAGCGGGTGCTGGCGGCGCTGCAACAGGGAGAACCGGCGGGTCTTTTCGCGCGCTCGTTGGCAGAGTGTCTCAGGCTGCAAGCACAAGATCAGGGGCTGCTTAGCCCCGATTTCGCCTGTCTGCTTAACCATCTGCCGCTTTTGGCCAAGGGCGCGCTGGCAGACCTAGCGGCGCGCTGCGATGCCACGCCCGAACGGTTGGACGAAATGTTGCGCGCGCTGCGCGCCATGAACCCCAAGCCCGGCGCCAGCTTTGACGCAGCAGCAATGCCCATTCGCGAGCCCGACCTGATCGTGCGGCGCGAGCGTGCGGTCTGGACGGTCGAGTTGAACCGCTCCACCCTACCTGTCATTACGCTCTGCGAAGCGCCCGAGGCCCCGCGCGACCCGCTTTGGCGCGAGGCGCAATGGCTCGTGGGGGCGCTGGCGCGGCGCAATGCGACCACGCTACGGATCGCGCGTGAGATGCTGGCACATCAGACGGGGTTCCTTGAGCAGGGCGAACAGGCAATGCTGCCGCTTTGCCCCGCCGATATTGCGCGCGCGACCGGGTTGCACGTTTCCACCATCAGCCGCGTGACGGCGGGGCTCATGGTCGCCACGCCGGGCCCAACGTTGGCACTGCGCGCCTTTTTCAGCGCGGCGCGCCCGACGCGCAACGGGGGCAGTGATATTGCTACAGCGCGGCTTTTGCACGATATGCGCGCGCTGATTGCCGCCGAAAACCCGGCCGAACCGCTGCGAGACGCCGATATTGCGCGCCATTTCGAGGCCGAAGGGGTAATATTGGCGCGTCGCACGGTTGCCAAATACCGTGGGCAACTTGGCATTGCGTCGGCCTCTGCACGGCGCAAGCGATGAGCCGCACGTGCCATGAGCGCGTGAAATGCGCACATGGGGTGCGCGCATTTCACGCATTGCGCCCGAAAAAACCCGTGCCGCACCGCGTTGAATTTGGCAGAGCGCGCAAAAGCGGCGGAAAAATTGTCGCGGCGCACGTGACGTAATTCTGGCACGACTTGTGCATGTATATCCATGTCCGCCCTAACCCGGACAAATGCGCCGCCCCGAGCGCAGAAACAGGGAGATAGAGAATGACGAACCTGCAACGCCTTCTATTGGCTTCTGCCATGGCGATCGGCCCGGTTGTTCCCGCGGCCCACGCCAGCGACCTAGTGGTTGGCTTCACACTCGATGCCGACACGCTTGACCCCGCCAACCACCGCAAACGCGAAACCGAGACGATCATCCGCAACCTGTACGACGGTTTGCTGACGCGCGACGCCAATATGGTCGTGGTGCCCGAGATCGCCGAGTCGATGACCCAAGTCTCGCCCACCGTTTACGATTTCAAGATCCGCTCTGGCATCTTGTTCCACGACGGCACCCCGATGACCGCCGAAGACGTGAAGTTCTCGCTCGATCGCGTGACGGTCGAAGGCGCGATGGGCAACGGCCAGACCAGCCCGCGCCAAAGCCTGATGGGGCCGGTGGCCTCGGTCGAGGTGGTAGATGGCGACACTGTGCGCATCACGCTCAAGGAGCCGTGGCCGATTCTGCCCGCGATGCTGCCCAACCAGCAGATCGTCTCGAAAGCTTTTGTCGAGCGCGTCGGCTCGGAAGGGATTTCTACCGAGGAAAACGGCACTGGCCCGTTTCGCTTGGTGGAATGGCGCAAGGGCGAATCGATCATCATGGAGCGGTTTACCGAATATTACGGGGGTGCCACCGACATTCCGCCAGTTGGGCCTGCCTGCGTTGACCGCGTGATCTTCAAGTTCATTCCCGAAAGCGCCAGCCGCGTGGCCGCGTTGCTTGCGGGTGATGTGCAGATCATCAACGAACTGCCTGCCTTCTCGGTTGCCCAAGTCAATGCCAACGCCGGCACCCATGTGATGACGGTCAACGGAACGCGCAGCTTCTTCGTGGCGATGAACCTTGAAGGCGAATATTTCGACGACCCGCTGGTGCGTCAGGCCGCGGCCCATGCGATCGACAAGAATCTGCTGATCGACAAGATCCTTGGCGGCAACGCGGCGTCGATTGACGGCATCCTCTCGCCCGATGCCTTTGGTGCTTCGGACCTGCCAGTCTATGGCTACGACCCTGAAATGGCGAAAAAGCTGTTGGCCGATGCGGGCTTTCCGAACGGCATCGACATCGTGATGGATACCGAAGGTGCGTTCAAGGATACCGCCGAGGCCATCGCCTCGCTGCTGACCAAGGTGGGCATCCGCACCACCGTAGCGGTGGGCGAAAGCGCGCAGCTTACGGCCAAGTGGAGGCTGCAGGGCAAAGAGCCGAAAACCGGCGACATGTACTTTTCCAGCTGGGGGAACGGCTCGCTTGACCCGTTCGACATCTTCACGCCGACCCACCGCACCAACGACCGCGGCAACTCGGCGGGATATTCGAACCCGGCTGTGGATGCGCTGCTTGACGCCGCCGCGACAGAGCTTGACGTGGAAAAGCGCGCCGGAATGTACCGCGAAGCCGAGTTGATCATCAACGCCGACCTGCCCTACCTCTACCTCTGGGTGCCGCAGGATATCTACGGTGTCTCTGACCGGTTGAGTGGCTGGCAACCCAGTGCGGACAGCCGCATCAACCTGCACGACGCTTGCCTGAACTGAGCGTACATTAATTAGGGGAGGGACCGGGCATGAGCCTTGGCAAGCTGATCGAACGCCTGCTGCAACTCGTGCCCGTTCTGCTGGGCGTCAGCCTCATCGTTTTCGTGATGATGGCGCTGACGCCCGGCGACCCGGTGCAGATCATGATCGGGGATCAGAACATCACCCCCGAACAGGAACAGGCGTTGCGCCACGGCCTCGGGCTGGACAGGCCCATCGTCGAGCGGTTCTTCGTCTTTATCGGCAACGCGCTGCAAGGCGACTTTGGGCAAAGCTTTTATCATCGCCGCCCGGTTGCCGATGTCATTGTCGAGCGCCTGCCCGCTACGATCGAGTTGAGCCTTGTGGCGCTGATCGTGGCGCTGGTCACCGCGATTCCGCTGGGAGTGTTGGCGGCGATCCGCAAGAACTCGATTTTCGACAAGCTCGCAACGGTTGGCTCGCTTTTGGGCGTATCGCTGCCGGGCTTCTGGTTCGGCATCCTGCTGATCATGCTGTTCGCGGTGCAATGGCACATTCTGCCCGTGTCTGGCCGGATTGGCTATTCAAGCGAGATCGAAACCATCACCGGCTTTCTGCTGATCGACACGCTGCTGCGCGGCAATCTGCCTGCCTTCTGGGATGCGGTGAAGCATATCCTTTTACCTGCCATCACGCTTGGCCTGCCAATGACCGCGATCTTGATGCGCGTCACCCGCACCTCGATGCTGGAAGTGCTGCGCCAAGATTATGTGACCTTCGCCGATGCCAAGGGCCTGTCGCGCACCCGCGTGCTATTCCGCCACGCGCTGAAAAACGCCCTGATCCCAACTGTTTCGGTGGCCGCCATTGAAACTGGCAGTCTGCTGGGCGGCAACATGATCGTGGAAACCGTGTTCGGCTGGCCCGGCCTTGGGCGGCTGGTGGTGGAAAGCATTTTCTTGCGCAACTACCCGCTCGTGCAGGCGGCAGTGCTGCTCTATGCGGTGATCTATGTGGGGCTGAACTTCTTTGCAGACATTCTCTACACCGTCCTCAACCCGCGGGTGAAGCTGTGAGCATGGCCACCGCAAACCCCGCCGCCGACACCATTTTTCGCCGCAATCTGGCAAGCTTCATGGGCAACCGCCTAGCCATGGCTGCAGCGGTGGTCGTGGTGCTGTTCGTTGTGATGGCGATCTTTGCGCCGTGGATTGCGCCGCAGAACCCGTATGAGACCGACCTTTTCCGCCGCCTGCAACCGCCTGCGTGGGTCGAGGGCGGCGAATGGGGCTTTCTTCTGGGCTGTGATGCGCTTGGGCGCGACATCTTTTCGCGCATCATCTACGGCGCGCGAATTTCGATATTTGTCGGCGTTACGGTGATCGTGCTGGCCACGGGCATCGGCATCATCGCGGGGCTCGCCGCAGGGTATTTGCGCGGTTGGGTCGATGTCATCATCTCGCGGATTGTCGATATTCTGCTGGGCTTTCCCTACCTGATCTTTGCAATCGGGCTGATGGCGATGATGGGGCCGGGACTTGGCAACATCATTCTGGCGCTGGCGTATAAGGAATGGGTGATCCCCGCACGGGTTGTGCGCGGTGAAACCCTTGCCGTGCGCGAGCTGGAATATGTCGAGGCCGCGCGCGCCCTAGGTGCCTCGCCGCGCCACATCATGCTGCGTGAAATCCTGCCCAACATCCTCTCACCGGTGGTGGTGGTTTCGACCATCCGCATGGCCAATGTGATCATCCTCGAGGCCTCGCTGTCGTTCCTCGGGCTGGGAGTGCAGCCGCCGATGGCAAGCTGGGGGTCGATGGTTTCCGACGGCCGCGCCTTCATTCTGGAAGCGTGGTGGGTATCAACTTTTCCGGGCCTTGCGATCTTGCTTCTGGTGCTGGCGATCAACGTGGCAAGCCAAGGCCTGCGCGATGCCTTTGACCCGAGGTTCCACGAATGAGCGCGCTTTTAGAAGTGCGCGGCCTGCGCACCGTATTTCATACCCGCGCGGGCGAGGTCTGGGCGGTCGATGGTGTCGATGTCGAGGTGCGGCGCGGCGAATGCCTTGGAATCGTGGGCGAAAGCGGGTCAGGCAAGTCGGTTACCTTTGCCTCGGTGATGGGGCTTGTGCGCAGCCCCGGCCGCGTGGCCGAGGGGGAGATACTGTTCGAAGGGCGTGATTTGCGCGCGCTTTCGGTGCGCGAAATGCGCGCGGTGCGTGGCAAGGAAATCGCCATGACCATGCAAGATGCGCTGACCGCGCTGAACCCGGCGCTGACCGTGGGCGAGCAGATCAGCGAAGTGCTGGAAGCGCATGACGAAACCCTGCCCGCGAGAGGCCAGGCGCGGCGCGCGGCGATCCGGGCGAAATCGGTGGAAATGCTGGGCCTTGTCGGCATCCCTTCTGCCGAAAGCCGCTTGCGCCAATACCCGCACGAATTTTCCGGTGGTATGCGCCAGCGCATCATGATCGCCATCGCACTTGCCTGCCGCCCGAAGCTGTTGATTGCTGATGAGCCGACCACCGCGCTGGATGTCACCATTCAGGCGCAGGTGCTGGAACTCATCACCGAGATTCGCGGCAGGCTGGGCATGAGCGTGGTGCTGATTACGCATGACCTTGGCGTAGTGGCCGAACATTGCGACCGCGTGATGGTGATGTATGCGGGCCAAGTGGTCGAGGCGGGGCCCACGGGCGAGGTTATCGCCAACCCGCGCCACCCCTATACGCGCGGTCTTTTGGCCTCGATCCCGCGCCCTTCAATGCGCGGCCAACCGATTCACCCAATCGAGGGGCAGGTGCCCGATCTGATCGGCATGGCGCCACAATGCCGTTTCTATTCGCGTTGCCCAGAGCGCCGTGATGCCTGCCTTGCCCCGGTGGCGATGCGCCCGGCGGGCGAGGGGCGGATGGCGCGCTGCATCCTGCTGGACGAGGTGCCCGTATGACGCCGCTGTTGACTGTCGAGCATCTTTCCAAACATTACGAGGGCCGCCGTGGCCTGATCGAGCGGGTGACCGGCGTGCCACATACCGTGGTGCGCGCCGTCAATGACGTGAGCCTGACCGTGGACAAAGGCGAAATCCTTGGCCTGATCGGCGAATCCGGGTGTGGAAAATCCACGCTTGGGCGCGCCATCCTGCAGCTCAACGCGCCAATTGCGGGAAAAGTGATCTTTGACGGCATCGATGTGACCGCACTCGACCCTGTAGAGTTGAAAAACATGCGTCGGCGGATGCAAATCATCTTTCAAGATCCCTACGCCAGTTTGAACCCACGCCGCACTGTGGCCGAAATCGTCGGCTTGCCGCTGAAACTGCACGGGCTGGCCAGCGGCGAAGAGGCCCGCGCCATCACCGAGCGCATTGTCGAGCGGGTGGGGCTAAAGGCGAACCAGCTAGACCGCTATCCGCACCAGTTTTCAGGCGGTCAGCGCCAGCGCATCGGCATCGCGCGCGCGCTGGTGTCGAACCCAGAGTTCATCGTTTGTGACGAGCCTGTTTCGGCGCTCGATGTTTCGATTCAGGCGCAGATCATCGCGCTGCTGCTGGAACTCAAGCGCGAGATGGGGCTGACCTACCTATTCATTTCACACGATATTTCGGTGATCGGCTATCTCAGCGATCGTGTCGCGGTGATGTATCTGGGCGAGATTGTCGAGATGGGGCCGGTGGACGATGTGTTGGCCAACCCGCGCCACCCTTATACCCAAAGTCTGTTGTCGGCGGTGCCCGAGATAGACGCACATGGGCGGCGCGCGCGGGTGCGTCTGAAAGGCGATCTGCCCTCGCCGCTGCATCCGCCTTCGGGGTGCAAGTTTCACACCCGTTGCCCGCTGGCGATCGACATTTGCCGCAACCTTGCGCCGCTTAACGAGGATGTCGGGCCAGGGCACACCGCCGCCTGCCACCGTCTGGCCGAGCGTGTCAGCCTGATGGACGAGGGCGCGACATGAACATCAATCTGCGCCTTTCCGGGTCAGCTTACGCGCGCGGATACGAGCAGGCAGCCGCGGCATGGCTGGGTACAAAGGTTCGCGACGCGACTATTGGGCGGGTCGAAACCGCGCGCGCCGAGGGGTTGTTTGACGAAGCCTCACTGGCCTATCTGGCCGCGCAGCGCGACTTCATGGCGACACATGACCGCGACGGGATGGCCGAGCTTTTGGGCATCGCCGAGGGGTTCGGCCTGCCCGAACCAGAGCTTTTCGCGCATCTGCACCTTGGCACACTGCGCGACCTCAAAGGTGGCGCTGCATTGCTAGACGGCTGTTCCGCTTGGGCGGTGGGGCAGGGGCCAGACGGCCCGATGGTGGTGAAAAACCGCGATTATTCGGGCGTTCACCTTGGCATCCAGGCGATTGCGCAGCACTCCGGCCCCGATGTGATTTCGGGCGGTATGCTGTGCCTTGGCAGCCTTGGCAGCCCCGGTGCCTATTCCAGCGGCGTCAACGCCGCAGGGCTTGCGCTGGCGGATACGCAGGTGTCGGTTGCCACCCACCGCGTCGGTTGGCTGCGCTATTTTCTGATGACGCGGATTCTGGCGCGCTGCACCACGGTCGCGGCGGCGGTGGACATGGTGCGCACAAGCCCGCACGCCGGGGGCGGCACGCTGGTGCTGGCCGATACCACTGGTGCCACGGCGGCGATCGAACTGAGCGCGGGTGGGGCGTCGGTGGCGACCGGGCCCAAGGTCTGGCGCACCAACCATTATACCGGCGCGCTTGCGTCTGACACCTTGCCCCCCCGCGATGATAGCATCGCAGCCAATTCGCGCGCGCGGTTTGAATATCTTGGGCGCGTCCTTCCCGACAAGCCTTGGGGTCACCAAGACGCTCAGAATTTGATGGCAACCCACGCCAAT
Source organism: Rhodobacteraceae bacterium UBA6213 (assembly GCA_002421605.1). GTDB lineage: Bacteria > Pseudomonadota > Alphaproteobacteria > Rhodobacterales > Rhodobacteraceae > UBA6213. The sequence goes on from DISJ01000016.1 coordinate 247,855, forward strand.
TCTGCGCCCGGCGGCGCGCCCATTTGTCAGCACGGCGCCGCAGATTACGCCGAAACCATTTCCTCGGCGGTCTATTTGTGTAACCTGCAGCGGATGGATTACTGCGAAGGCAATCCCTGCACCGGCGCGTGGCGAAGCATTTCGCTTGCCGCCTGACCGGGTGCCGGTCGGATGGGGCGCGGCGTGGCCGATTACAAAAGCAAACTGGTGGGCACTCACCCAAGCATTGAGGCCCTGCGCAAGCTGATCGAGCGGGTAGCCAACAGCCCGGCGCGAACGGTGCTGATCTACGGTGAAACCGGCACCGGCAAGGGGCTGGTTGCGCGCATGATCCACCAAGCCTCGGCCCGCGCCGCGCGTGAGTTTGTCGATATCAACTGCGCCGCGATCCCGGCGAGCCTGCTTGAATCCGAGCTTTTCGGGCACGAGCGGGGTGCCTTTACCGGTGCGGTCGAGCGCAAGTTGGGCTTGATCGAGGCGGCCAACAATGGCTCGGTCTTTTTGGACGAGATCCGAGAGCTGGACCTGCCCTTGCAAACCAAGCTTCTGAGCCTGCTCGATACCCAGCAATTCCGCCGCGTTGGCGCGGTCAAGCCGACGACGGTTGATGTGCGCTTTATCGCAGCCACCAACAAGGTGCTTCTGTCCGAAGTGACGGCGGGCAAGTTCCGAGAAGATCTGTATTACCGCTTGCAGGTGGTGGCGTTGAACCTACCGGCGCTGCATGAACGCGGCGATGATGTGCTGACACTCGCACACTATTTCATCACCAAATACAACGCGATGTACAAACGCGCCATCAGTGGAATGGCACCGGAAACCGAAGACATATTTATGCGTTACCGCTGGCCTGGCAACGTGCGCGAGTTGGAAAACCTGCTAGAGCGCATCTTCATTTTGGAAGAGGATGATGTGATCTTGCCGCGCCATTTGCCCGCGCGGATTTTGCGCTCGGTCGCCGCGGGCGGCGTGCCTTTGGCCCCCGAAGGTAGCGCGCCCGCGCCCGAAGGTAGCTTTCGCGAAGCGACCGAGGCATTTCAGCGTCTGATCGTGGCGCAGGCGCTAGAAGCGGCCGAGGGGAATTTGCAAACGGCCGCCACACGCCTTGGTCTAAGCCGCCACGCGCTGCGCCATCAGATGATCAAACTCGGGCTTACTTGAGCGTGAAAACTGCCGCGAGCGTGCGCGGATTCCACGCAAGCCTCCAATTGCCGCTACGATGCGCGAAATAGTGCTGCTAAAACAATTAAATGACGCAAGGCAAAGGTGGCACACTTTGTGCATATAGAAAAGCAACCGAAGCTTTGCACGAGGAATCCCATGGCGTCGCTCCGCATCATCTGCCCAAATGGCCATCTCGGATTTGCACCGCTGAAGCCGGGAAGCTTTCAAGTCGCAGTCGCGACCCAGCCCGATTTCATCGCGGCGGATTCTGGCAGCGACGATATCGGCCCGGTGCCTTTGGGCGCAGATGTCTGCGCTAGCCCGAAAGCATGGCAACGCCACGACCTTGAACAAATGCTTCTGGCGTCGCGCCGGATCGGGGTGCCGATGATGATCGGCTCTGCTGGCGACACCGGCACCAACAGCCGGGTGGACATGTATCTTGAAATGATCCGCGAGATTGCGGCCGAGCACAAACTGGCACCGTTCCGGCTTGGCTGGTTCTATTCGGAAGTGGACAAGGAAATGGTGCGCGCCAAGATCCGCGCAGGTTCGCCCATCCGTGGCCTTGATGCGCGCGAAGATCTGAACGAAACCGAACTGGACGCGACATCGCGCATCGTTGCAATGGCGGGCGTGCACCCCTTCATCAAGCTTTTGGAAGAAGGGTGCGACGTGATCATTGGCGGGCGGTCATCTGACAGCGCGATTTTCGCCGCGGCGGCGCTGCACAAAGGCTACCCCGAGGCGGAAAGCTATTACCTTGGCAAGGTGCTCGAATGTGCCTCGTTCTGCGCGGAACCTTACGGTGCCAAAGAAACCGTGATGGGCGAAATCACGCAAGGCCATGTTGAAGTTACCGCCATGGCCGATTTTCAGCGCTGCACGGTGGCAAGCGTGGCTGGCCACGCGATGTATGAACGATCGAACCCCTACCACGAGTTTGTCGCAGGCGGCATGCTTGATATGACTAACTGCAACTACTCGCAGGTCAGCGACAAAACCACCCGCGTCACCGGGATGGAGTTTGTTCCCGCCGAGGATTTCCGCGTCAAGCTGGAAGGCTCGGGCAAGGTGGGCGAACGTTTCGTCGGCATGGCAGGCATTCGTGACCCCTACACCATCGCCAACGTTGACCGCGTCATCGATTGGGCGCGCACCCAGACCCGCGAGCGTTTTGGCGATACCGGGTGGGAATTGCATTTCAACGTCTTTGGCCGTGATGGCGTGATGGGCGCGATGGAGCCGTTGCGCGATAAGCCGGGGCACGAGCTTTGCATTGTGGTGCAAGGCGTAGCCCCCACCCGCGAAATGGCAGAAGAGGTGACTATGACCGGCACGCGCCAGCTTTTCTACGCGCGCCTGCCCGATGTAAAAGGCACCGCAGGCGGGGTTTCGTTCGTGCTTGACGAGGTGCTGCCTGCCAGCCCCGCCTACCGCTGGACGCTCAATCACACGATGGCAGTGTCCGACCCGCTAGAGCTGTTTCCCACCCATAGCGCGATCGTCGGCTGAGGTAGACCCATGAAAAACCCTGTGAACACCCGCACCAAGCTGTCGGATCTGGCCAAGACCATCCGCTCAAAAAACGCTGGAACCGACAAGATCACCTTCGACATCATCTTTCGCGAAAAGGCGACTTACGAGGCGGTCAAACGCTCTGGCGCGATCAACCGCGAAAGCGTTTGCGCCACGCTCAACGTCGATCCGGCGCGGCTGACTGATTTTGTCGAATATGATCCGGGTTATGCGATCAAGTTCACCATCCTGCGGCTGCGCCCCTCGGGCAGCGCGGGCGATGGTGATATTTTCGGTGCGCAGCAATACGCACCGTTTCTTGATTTCGAAATCGACATGACGGCCTGAAATCTGCTCTTCGGCCCTTGGGTTAGCCATGTGGCGGTCATAGGTAGATACCAGCCAGGCGGCATTCGCCCGCGCCTGAATGGAGATGTCGCATGACCCGGCCGACGCTGTTTTCCCCCGTTACTATCGGCGCAATAGCGCTGGCCAACCGCGTTGTCATGGCACCGCTGACGCGCAACCGCGCGCGCCCTGCGGATGATGCGCCCTATGCGCTGCATGCCGAATATTACGCACAACGCGCCAGTGCCGGGTTGATCATCACCGAAGGTTCGCAGATTTCGCCCACCGCCAAGGGCTATGCCTGGACGCCCGGCATCTATTCAAACGCCCAGATCGAGGGTTGGAAACAGGTCACTTCGGCGGTGCACGCGGCGGGTGGCAAGATCGCCTTGCAGCTGTGGCACGTCGGGCGCGTTTCGCACACCAGCTTGCAGCCGGGTGGGGCCGCGCCAGTTGCGCCTTCCGCTATCGCCGCAGGTGGGCGCACCTTTACCGGCGAGCGGTTTGAGGCAACATCAGTACCACGCGCGCTGACAGTTTCAGAAATCGCGGGGATCGTGGACGATTACGCCAGCGCAACGCGCAACGCGCGCGCCGCAGGCTTTGACGGCGTCGAAATCCACGGGGCCAACGGCTATCTGATTGACCAGTTCCTGCGTGACGGCGCGAACCAGCGGACCGACAGCTACGGCGGCTCTATCGCTAATCGCGCGCGGTTCCTGACCGAGGTGCTGGAGGCGGTAACAGGCGCGTGGGAGCCCGGGCGGGTAGGTATTCGCCTTGCGCCCTTTACCAATTCGAACGGCATTTCCGACAGCGACCCGATGGCGGTGTTTGGCCATGCGATTTCGCAAATCGACCGTTTCGGGCTGGCCTTCCTGCACATGGTCGAAGGGCAGACCGGCGGTTCACGAGAGCTTGCACCGGGTCTTGCCATCGCGCCGCTGCGCGCGCTCTTTAGCGGCGCTTACATCGCCAATAACGGCTATGACCGGGCAATGGCGCTGGCGGCGCTGGCCGAGGGGCGGGCTGATCTTGTGGCTTTTGGGCGTGCCTTTATCGCCAACCCCGATCTGGTCGAGCGGTTGCGCCGCGATGCGCCGTTGAATGTGCCGGATGTCGCTACCTTCTATGGCGGCGGTGCAAAGGGATATACCGACTACCGGGCACTGGCGGACCTGCCCGCCTAAGTCTGCTCAGGCAGCACTTACAGCAACCGCGATGCCTGCAAAGTGGCAGGCCGCGGCGGCGGCGACAAAGCCATGCCAGATCGCGTTCTGAAACTTCAGGCTGTGCCATTTGTAGAACACGACCCCAACCGAATAGAGCAACCCACCAACAATAACGAGCACCAGCGTGGGTGTTGGCAGCGCCATCGCCACAGGCTTGATCGCGGCCAGCGCGGCCCAGCCCATCAGCAGATAAAGCACGATCGCAAGGCGGTCATAGCGACCCGGCAGCAACATCTTGATGGCGCTGCCGCCAAGTGCCCCTGCCCAGATCACGCCGATCAAAACCCAGTTCCAAACCTGATTGCCCAACATCGCCAGAAGCGCGGTATAGGTGCCTGCAATCATGAAATAAATTGCGGAATGGTCGAACCGGCGCAGCAACCATTTCAGCGACGAGGGCGGCGTGAGGTTGTAGGCGCAGGAAAAGCCGAACATCGCAAAAAAACCGGCGGCATAAATGCCGGTCGCAATGCCGTAGCCAGCTTCTCCATGCACTGCGATATAGGAAAATAGCGCCGCAAAGGCGATCAGCCCGGCCAAGAGGGCCGCGATATGCACAACGCCGTCGGCTACGATTTCGCCTTGGCTGGGCAGGCGCTTTTGCAAGCGGGGGTGGGTCGATGGCAATGACATGATGGGCTTTCGCTTTTGGATAACGCTCATCTTACCCCGACTCGGGGATGTCGCGTAAGGCCCCTATAAAGCGACGTGGGGTAAAGTAACCGCTCAGGCGTCGCAACTGGCGCGCAAGTGCGGCATAATCGCCGCTGCGCCGCAGCGGATTTGTTGCTGACACCGGGAATTGCTTTCGCGATATTGACGTTTACGTGATCGCACCCAATGTGTCGCTAAACCGATCCGTTTAGCGGCGTAAAGCGTATGCTTTATGCTGTTGCGGGTCTGTGTGCATGTAGAGGTTGGGAAATGGCAAAGATTATCAAGGGTCATACGGTTGCGGCACTGGTTGTGCTGGTGGCCACCGCCGCATGGGTTGGCACAGGCGAGTTCAGCTCTGTTGGCAGCAAAATCGCACTGGCCGCCCAACGTCCGGACCCCGAGGCAGGCGCGAGCGCTACGGCTGCCGCGCCCGAAGCAACGAGCGCGCCTGAAAGCGCCGCACCGCAGGTGCGCCGGGTGGTCGAGGCCGTTGTGCCCGCCTTTGAAGATCATGCGCGCCTGATACGGCTTTCGGGCGTAACTGCACCGGGCAAACGCGCAGTGCTTGCCGCGCGCACCAGCGGGCCAATGGAAACTTTGGCCGTATCCGCGGGCGACACTGTCGAGGCCGGCGCGATTGTGCTTAGCCTCGAGGGGGTTGAGGCGCAGGCCGCCGTGACAATCGCGCAAACCCAGCTAGATCAGCGCCTAGCCGAACTTGACGTGGCAGAAAAGCTGCTGGTCGTGGGCAACCGAACCGAAATGCAACTGATCGCCACACGCGCCGCGGCTGCGACCGCGCAAGCGCAACTCGATCAGGCGTTGGCAGCGCTTGACCGGCTGCAACTGCGCGCACCCTTCGCGGGCTATATCGACTCGGTAGAGGTAGAGCGCGGCGAATGGATCACCGCGGGCACCAACATCGCCACGCTGCTGTCGCTTGACCCGATCGACGTGCAGGCCGAGGTCAGCGAGCTTTATGCCCGCTACCTGCGCCCGGGCGCGGAGGCCGAGGTCACGCTGGCCGGTGGCCAGACCCTGCGCGGGACCGTTTCTTTCGTGGGCAAGGAAGCCTCGGCGCTGACCCGCACCTTTCCGGTAAAGGTTTCGCTGGCCAACCCGGATGCGGCAATTGGTGCAGGCATGACGGCTGAAGTAAAGCTTTATGCCGACCCTGTTCGCTCGGTCACGGTGCCCCGTTCGGTCATCACGCTTTCGGCGGCGGGCGAGTTGGGGCTGCGCGTTGTTGGCGCTGACGGTGTCGCGCGCTTTGCTGCGGTAGAGTTGCTTGACGATACGCCGACCGGCCTTGTGCTGACCGGGGTGCCCGAGGACGTGCGCATTATCGTCGTTGGTCAGGATCTGGTGCGCGATGGTGACCTTGTGACCGTGGCGGGTGATCCGTCGGTTGTCGGAGTTTCGGAATGAAACTGGTCGAACTGGCTATCCGCAACGCGCGGCTGACGATTTCGATTCTGATCTTTCTGATGACCGCGGGGGCGATGTCTTATGTATCGATCCCCAAGGAGGCCGAGCCTGACGTAGATATTCCAATCATCTATGTTTCGATGTCCTATCAGGGCATTTCGCCCGAAGACAGCGAGCGGCTGCTGCTGCGCCCGATGGAATCGGCGCTAAAATCCATCACCGACATCAAGCAGATGACCTCGACCGCCTACACGGGCGGCGGCAACGTTCTGCTGGAGTTTCAGGCCGGTGCCGACCTTGACAAGGCGCTTAGCGATGTGCGCACCAAGGTTGCTGCGGCGCGAGGCGATCTGCCGAGCGGGGTTGATGAGCCAACCGTCAACGAGGTGACGCTAGCCGAGTTTCCGGTACTGGTGGTCACGCTTTCGGGTGATATTCCCGAACGCGCGCTGGCGCTTGCCGGGCGCGAGTTGCGCAACCGTATCGAAGAGGTTTCGGGCGTGCTTGACGCCAACCTTCAGGGCGTTCGCGATGATCTGATCGAAGTGGTTGTCGACCCGGCAAAACTTTCGTCTTACGGCCTACAAGTTAGTGCGTTGATCGCCGGGGTCGGCGCGAATAACCAACTGATCGCGGCCGGTGCGCTGGAAGGCGAAGAAGGCCACTATTCGATCAAGGTTCCGTCGCTGATCGAAACGGTTGACGATGTGGCGAATCTGCCGGTTGTGGTGTCACCCTCTGCGACAGTGCGCGCCCGAGATATTGCCACGGTGCTTTCAACCAAGAAAACGGCCACAACGGTGACGCGCCTCAATGGCCAATCCGCAGTGGCAATCGAGGTCAGCAAGCGCAGCGGCGCCAACCTGATCGAGACGGTCGATGAGGTCAAAGCGACGGTCGAGGAATTCCGCACGCTGCTGCCTGAAGGGATCGAAGTTTCGTTCAGTCAGGACAAATCGACCACCATCCGGCAGATGCTGGCCGATCTGCAAAACTCGGTGCTGACTGCGGTGATCCTTGTGTTCATCGTGATCCTGTTCGTGCTGTCGGGGCGCGCCTCGGTGCTGATCGGGCTGGCGATTCCGGCCTCGTTTCTGATGGGCATTCTGTTTTTGTCGCTCTACGGTGCCACGGTAAACATGATCGTGCTGTTCGGGCTGATACTTGCGGTTGGTATGCTGGTCGATGACGCGATCATCGTGACCGAATATGCCGAGCGACGAATGAGCGAGGGCATGGACAAGCGCGAGGCCTTTGCCCAAGCCAGCCACAAGATGGCAGGCCCGGTGATCGCTGCCACCATGACCCGCGTCGCGGCGTTCTCGCCACTGCTATTCTGGCCCGGCATCGTGGGCGAGTTCATGATGTACTTGCCGATCACGCTGATTGCCACGCTTTCCGCCTCGATGCTTTATGCGCTGATCTTTGCTCCGACCTTGGGCGCGATTTTTTCAAAGCCCGTCCATCTGAAGCAAGGCAATAACGATGGGCTTTACATGGCGGTGGTCAAGCGCGCCGTGCGCCATCCGGTGCTGGTGGCGCTGATCGCGCTTGCCAGCCTTATCGCGGTGCCGATGGCCTATGGCAAATACGGCGCGGGGGTCGAGTTTTTCCCGGCGGTCGAACCTGATTACGGCCTGCTGTACGTCCATGCCCGCGGCAACCTTTCGATCGACGAAAAGGATGCGCTGGTGCGTCAGGCTGAAGAGCGGATTCTGGGCTGGCCGGGTATCGAGACGGTCTATACCCGCACGGGTTCGGGCGGCGGCTTTGGCACTTCGGTGGCCGCCGACGTGATCGGCACTATCCAGTACGAGTTCATAGATTGGCGCGAACGCAAGCCCGCCAGCGAATTGCTGGACGATCTGCGGGTGGCGATGCAAGGTATTCCCGGCGTTGACATCGAGGTGGCGGTGCCGGTTGCCGGGCCCTCTAGTGGTAAGGCGATTCAGTTGCGCCTTTCGGCAGCAATTCCGACCGGGCTCAATGAAGCTGCGCGCAAGATTGCCGACGAATTGGCAACCTTCCCCGAAATCATCGATATCGACAGCGGCCTGCCGCTGCCGGGTGTGGATTGGGAATTGCAGGTCGATCGCGCTGCTGCAGCGCGCTTTGGGCTGACACCGGGGGCAGTTGGCTCGATGGTGCGGCTGGTTACGGGCGGGTTGACGCTGTCAGATTATCGCCCCGCTGGGGCCGATGATGCGGTCGATATCGTACTGCGAATGCCGCCCGAATTGCGCACGATCTCGGCGCTCGATCAGTTGCAGATTGAAACCGGCGCGGGGCCGGTGCCGATTTCGAATTTCGTCACCCGCGTCGCCGCCCCCACCACCGGCACACTGACCCGGATCGACGGGCTGCGCACGATCACCGTGCAGGCGGGCTTGCGCGAGGGCGTGCAGGCGGCCGTGGTGCGCGGCGCAATCACCGAGCGCCTGCAGACAGCCGGGCTGGAAAACGCCGGGATTCGCTGGAAACTGGTTGGCGAAGACGAGATGCAGGCAGACGCATCGTCGTTTCTGGCCAAGGCTTTCGGTGCCGCGATGGCGCTGATCTTTGCGGTGCTTCTGGCGCAATTCAACCGCTTCATCTCAGTCGGGCTGGTGCTTTCGGCGGTGGTGATGTCAACCATTGGCGTGTTCCTTGGGCTGATGATTATGGGCCAGCCCTTCGTGATCGTGATGACCGGAATCGGCATCATCGCGTTGGCAGGGGTGGTGGTGAACAACAACATTGTGCTGATTGACACCTATGACACGCTGCGACACGAAGGCATGGACAAGGTCGAGGCGATCCTTGAAACCTGCCGAGAGCGGGCGCGCCCCGTGGTGCTGACCGCGCTGACCGCGATTCTGGGCGTTCTGCCGATCGCTTTCGGGCTGAACCTGGAACTTCTGTCGCACGAAACCACCTTTGGCGCGCCGTCCACGCAGTGGTGGATCGCCTTCTCGTCGTCCTTCGTCTACGGCCTCGCCTTCGCCACCGTGCTGACGCTGATCGTCACCCCGTCGATGCTGATGCTGACCACCCGCGCCAACACCCCGAAAAAGCGACGCAAGTGGTTCGGGCGAAAGTAACGCCAAGCGGTTGACTGTGTAGCGGAGCGTAGCCCGCCAAATACTTAGCAGACGCCGCGCATTTGCGCGGCGTCTGTGTAGGTGGTGGGAGGGCATGGCTTGCAATCGCGCGCCTTTTGCGATCGCCGCGTGGTGTGCTTGCTGTCGGGCATTATGCTTGCGTTGTTGCGGATGAGAACCCGGGCGCGGGCTGTGACCCAAGCCCCTGTCAAAGTGAGCGCCAAACCCAAGCTTGTCAGCAGGTCCGAATGTGTATCGCCCGCGTTGCCCCAACTTTTATCCAGCGTGAGCGAGACTCTGAGCTTGGGTTTTGTCATCCTGTGGCGCTAGTCGGCGTGAACCCCGTTGAAAAGAAAGTTCCTTTGGCACTGCCTATCAAATTGTTGAAATAGCTGGAGTCCCGCCCAGAGCATGGCGTTGTGCGCTAGACAGCCGACACAAAATTGGCGTGCCACTTGTCGTTCAAGTAGCTGAGTTTTGGGCGATAGGGGCAAGGCAGTTGCGCATCACGTTTGATCGTACCGCGGTGCAAACCGCGCTTGCCCTTGTCGCGATCCTTTGTATTGCGGCCCAAGTGCGCTTGCTTGGTCTGGGTTTGGACGGGTTTGCCGGGCTGCACCCGGATGAACGCCATCTGCTCTTTTTGTCGCAAGACATGTTTCGCGCCCTGTCCGATCCGGACTGGCAGGCCATACTCCCGCAAGATCGCGATCAGGCGCATGAAGTCGCCGGTGGTGTTGGTGATCGTCATACGCCGACGGCGCGTCTTGCCCGGGACGGCAATCAGCACCTCGTGCCGGTGTTTGGAAATGTCGACGCCTACCAGAACGCGGGCATCCGCAGTATGATCAACTTTGGCCATGGCCGGTCTCCTCTGTGGTGTGGTTCGCAAAACCACCATAGAGACCTGAGCCCCGGTTATGGCCGCCTAGCTCGCGCAATTTGAGGGCTGCGCAGGCGGCCATAACCTTCAACTGCGCGTCGTTCCCAACATGCTACGGCCATGAGTTCCAGGCCCAATCCCATTGGCATGTCGAAGACAAAGGCATCCGCCATGCCTACATCAAACCCAGTTCGCCGCAACTCAACGGCAAGGTCGAACGATCCCACCGATCCGACGAGCAGGAGTTCTACCAGCTGCTAAGCTACACGGGCGATGTCTATCTGAACGCCAAACTGGCCGAGTGGGAACAGTTTTACCACCTCGCAAGACCCCACGGTGCCCACAACGGCAAAACGCCTTACGAGGCGCTCAGAGAAAAGCTATAGCACCATGAAATGGTGTCTCGCCAAATCGCCCACATCAGACGCACGGCCTGCCCCCAGGTGGTCCCTCGTTCATAATGAGGGTCCTTTAGCTTGATAGTGGTCGATTTCGGGTGTGGCGAGTGCGCCGGGCGCGCTGCCATCAAATAGCTCAAGCGCCTGGCGCGCTTATGTGGGGGTCTTGTTTGCCAGCGATGAATGCGGCCTGAAGTTGTTGTAATCGTTGCGCCAGAGGGCCAGCGTTCGGCGACCATCAGCATAGCCCTCTGCGTTCAAAGCCTGCACCCAGCACTTCAGAAGTTGGCACGCTGGTTGGCACACTGGCTTCCCGCAGAACAACTTCCCTTTTTGTTTTCAGTGATGGTTGGCAGCCCGTAGGGGAGTCGAACCCCTCTTACCAGGTTGAAAACCTGGTGTCCTAACCGATAGACGAACGGGCCACGCTCGGCGTGGGCGGTGTTTAGGGCAGGGCGGGGTGACTCGCAAGAGGGATTTTGGCGCGGGGCGAAACTTTCGCCTTGATGCACCGGGGGGGGTACGCATTTAGGCGCGGGCGGCGTCTTCAAGGCGCAGTTGCACGGTGCTGCGCCCGCCCCATGTATTGGTCTCGATCCGCCCGGCAAGATGAAAGCGTGCAGCGCCGGGCTGCAGCAGCAGCGGGCCAAGCGGGCCGTCAAATGCCCCGAACGCCACCGCGTCGATCCGCCCTTCGGGCCCCCCCAGCCGAAAGCGTAAATGGCTTTCCCCGATCCGCCGCATGCCTGTTATTTCGGCGCCGGCAAAGGCAAAGCGCGGCGCGGGGGCGCCTTGACCAAAGGGGCCGGCGCGCTCGATATCCTCGATCAGTGCGGTGGTGGCGGCGGCGGGCATTAAAAGCCCGTCCAGCCGCAGTTCGCGTGGCCCCTGGGCCCCCGCGCCTTGGCGCGCCAGCAACTCGCCCAGCCGCGCCATCGCAGGCTCGATCATCTCTTCCGCTACGCTCAGGCCCGCCGCCATGCGGTGCCCACCGCCTTTGAGCAGCAAGCCTTCGGCGGCAAGCATCTGCACTGCCGCGCCAAGGTCCACCCCCGCCACCGAGCGTGCGGAGCCCTTGCCGATGCCGCCCTCAACCCCGATCACCACCGCAGGGCGGTTGGTCGCCTCTTTCAGCCGCGCCGCGACGATGCCGACCACGCCGGGGTGCCAACCCGCGCCCGCCGCCCAGACTAGCGGCCCGTCGAGCCCGCGTGCCTCGGCCTGCTCTAGCGCAGCGTCGCGCACCCGGTTTTCGATCTCGCGCCGCTCGGTGTTGAGCAGGTCAAGCCGCTCGGCCAGCGCCGCCGCTTCGTGCGGATCGTCGGTTGCAAGCAATCGCGCGCCAAGGTCCGCCGCGCCAATCCGCCCGCCCGCGTTGATCCGTGGCCCAATCACAAAGCCAAGCGCATAGCTGGTGGGCGCATGGTCCATGCGCGCCACATCGGCCAGCGCCACCAGCCCCACCCGGTCGCGCCGCGCCATCACCCGCAGGCCCTGGCGCACCAGCGCGCGGTTAACGCCGATCAGGGGGGCCACATCGGCCACCGTGGCCAGCGCCACCAGATCCAGCAGCGCCATCAGGTCAGGCCCGGTGGCCCCTTGGGCACGCAGCTGGCGGTTCGCCTCGACCAGCATCAGGAACACAACCGACGCGGCGCAGAGGTGGCCAAGCTCGCCACTCTCATCGGCCCGGTTGGGGTTGACCACGGCCAGCGCGGGGGGCAGCGTCTCGGAGCCGAGGTGATGGTCCAGCACCACCACGTCGGCGCCATTGGCCGCGGCAATCGCATCATGGCTCATCGTGCCGCAGTCAACGCAGACGATAAGGTCATGGTCGCGCGCCAGCATCGCCATGGCGGCCTCGTTCGGGCCATAACCCTCATCGATCCGGTCGGGAATATAGAGCGTCGCGCGCCACCCCATGGCACGCAGCCAGACCGTCAGCAGCGCCGCCGAAGCGCCGCCATCGACATCGTAATCGGCAAAAATCGCAATCGCTTCACGCGTATCAACCGCACGCAAAAACCGCGCGACAGCGGCGCCCATGTCTTTCAGCGTCAAAGGATCGGGCAGCAGGTCGCGCAACTGCGGCTCTAGAAACCGCTCGGCATCGGCAGCGGCCACACCACGCGCCACCAGCAGCCGTGCCAGCGGCAGCGGCAGGCGCGTCTGCTGCACCATCGCCTCGGCCAGGCGATCAACTTCGGCACCGGGCCCGACCCAGCGGCGCCCGGTGGCAGAGGTTTCGACATCAAGAAAGGCGCGCCCACTCATACCCGACACTTGCCGGATTTTTCCGCCATTGGCCAGAGCGGGCTCAGTTGTCTTCGTGGCCATTCCGGGTAATCGGGTTACGCCACAGCATCCGGCGCACCGATCCGGTTTTGGACCGCATCAAGAGGGTTTCAGTCTGGATATAGTTCGGCTCGCGCTTCACACCCTGCACGATCGAGCCATTGGTCACACCAGTTGCGGCAAAGATCACATCGGCGCGCACCATGTCATCGCGCGCATAGATACGGTTGAGGTCGGTGATGCCGGCCTTGTAGGCGCGCGACCGCTCATCTTCATTGCGAAAGGTCAGCCGCCCCCACATCTGCCCGCCCATGCATTTGAGCGCCGAGGCCGCCAACACGCCTTCGGGCGCACCGCCAAGCCCCATATACATGTCGATGCCGGTGATCTCGGATTCCGCACAGTGGATCACACCCGCCACGTCGCCATCCGTGATCAGCCGAATCGAGGCGCCGGTCGCGCGGATTTCAGCGATCAGGTCGTCATGGCGGGGCCTTTCTAGCACGCAGCAGGTGATGTCGGCAGGGGTAACGCCGCCCGCGCGGGCCAACTCGTAAATGCGCTCGCCGGGCGACATATCAAGGCTGACAACATCCTTGGGGTAGCCCGGGCCGATTGCCAGCTTGTCCATGTAAACGTCGGGCGCGTGCAACAAGGTGCCGCGTGGTGCCATGGCAATGACGGTTAGCGCATTGGGCATGTCCTTGGCGGTTAGCGTGGTGCCTTCCAGCGGGTCCAGCGCAATATCGACTGCGGGGCCCTCGCCGGAACCGACCTCTTCGCCGATAAAAAGCATCGGCGCTTCGTCGCGCTCGCCCTCGCCAATCACCACCACGCCCTTGATGTCTAGCTGGTTCAACTGCTCGCGCATGGCGTTGACGGCGGCCTGATCGGCAGCCTTTTCATCGCCGCGCCCAATCAGCAGGGCCGATGCAAATGCGGCGGCTTCCGACACGCGGGCAAGCCCGAGCGAAAGCATCCGATCCTTGAAATCAATCTTGTCGACCATGATTTTCCCCGGCTCTGAACGATTGGGGGCATCTAGCGCGCCTGGCGCGCACCCGGCAAGGCTGGGTGCGCTAACGGAAAGTTGGTATCTGCGTTAACGCGAAAATGCGGCCACTGGCAGCGCGTCGCGCGCCTGCTGGCGCGCGACCTCGGGACCGCGCAACACTAATTGCAGCGCAAAGCCAAGCGACAGGCAATTGAACAGGTGCCACAGAAAATGCGTGCCCAAGGGCATAGTGGTGCAGACCGAAGCGTCCATCGTGCGCATACTGAGGGCCAGCACAAAGGCAAAGCTGGTGGCACTTGCAAGGTGCCACAGCGGGCGCCTTTTCCACCAGACACCGGCCAAAACCAGCGCCCCAGCAAGGATCGCCGGCAGATACTGCCCCGACCCGTTCAAGGTCTCAAGCGCGGGCAGAAGCTCGTTCGCTTGCGCGCCATCCTCGCCATTGGCGATAAAGATCAGCACCAGCACCGCCCCGGCTCCTAGTGCCGTCGCATGGCGCCCCACCAGTTGCAAATCCAGCAGCCGTCTGGCCGCAACAAATGCGTAAAGCGCCATAAAGCTCCAGATCGGCAGGGTATCGGCAAGCTCGGCCCAGCGTTGGGCGACGGTATGAAAAACAAAGGAACCCACGCCGATCAACGCGGCCAGCGCCAGCAATGCCCAGATCAGCAGGCTTTTCTCGCCAAGCCGCCGCGCGGTCAGGATGCCCCAGCCGACCGGCACTATCACGGCAAAATTGGTCAGTGCATTGACAGGTTCGGCCCAGAAGGCCGCGGATGTGCGCTCGCAATAAATGTCAACTGCCGCGAACCAATCCATATGCCCTGCCTCTCGCTCAGACTGCTTCAATCCGTAGCGCCACAGGCTCGGCCATCACCACACCCGTGGCGGGCAGGCGCGCAAAAGCATGTGCCACCGCGTCACCCGTGGTCTTGTGCGTAACAACCAAGACCGGCGCCAGCGCCTCGGGGTGGTCATACTGGCGCATCCGCGAAATCGAGATGCCAGCATCGCCCAGCACGGTGGCCACCTTGGCCAGTGCGCCCGGTTTGTCGAGCAATTCCAGCCGTAGATAGTAAGGCGCAGGCGAGGCAGCGCGGGCCGCAATCGGCACAGTCAGCTGCATGGCAGGGCGCCCAAAGGTGGCCAGCCGAATCCCGCGCGCAATATCGGCCACATCGGCCATGATGGCGCTTGCGGTCGGGCCTTGCCCGGCACCCGCGCCACGCAGCACGATCTGCCCCACCGCGTCGCCTTCCAGCACCACCATATTGGTGCCGCCCTGCAACTGCCCCAAGGGCGATGCGGCGGGCACAAGGCAGGGGGTCATGCGCTGTTCCAGCCCGCGCCCGGTCATCTGTGCGACGCCCAGCAGCTTGATCTTATAGCCCATGTCGCCCGCGCGGCGGATATCGTCGATGGAAACGCGCCCGATCCCCTCAAGCTCGACCGCGTCAAAACTGACCCGGGTGCCAAAGGCGATCGAGGCCAGCAAGGCCAGCTTGTGCCCGGCGTCAATGCCGCCCACGTCTAGATTCGGGTCGGCCTCCAGATAGCCCAGTTGCCGCGCCTCTTCAAAGACCGTGTCATAGGGCAACCCGGCACTGTCCATCCGCGTCAGGATATAGTTGCAGGTGCCGTTCATCACGCCCATCACCCGGGTAATGGCATTGCCCGCCAAGCCCTCGGTCAGCGCCTTGATGACCGGAATCCCGCCCGCGACCGCCGCCTCAAAGCGGATCACCCGGCCTGCGGCCTCGGCGGCCTCGGCCAATTCCTGACCGTGGTGCGCCAGAAGCGCCTTGTTGGCGGTAACCACATCTTTGCCCGCCGCAATCGCCGCAATCGTGGCATCGCGCGCAGCACCTTCGTGCCCGCCCATCACCTCGATGAACACGTCGATATCGTCACGTTTGGCAAGGGCGACCGGGTCATCCTCCCAAGCATAGCCTGACAGGTCGGCATCGCGGTTCTTGCTGCGGTCGCGCGCCGAAACCGCGACAATTTCGATTGCCCGCCCGGTGCGCGCGGTCAACAGATCTGCGTGACTCTGCACGATCTTGACGACGCCGATACCAACGGTGCCAAGTCCGGCAATCCCAAGGCGTAGGGTAGGGGCGGGGGATGCGGGCATGACGAAACTCCATTCGGGCAAAATTCGGGTAAACTGTCGGTTTTCCTTAGCGGCTTCGCCCGTGGCTTGCAACGCAAGCCACCCTACTGGGCCCGCAACTCTGCCGCGCGTGCCGCAAGTGCCGCGGCGCGTGCGTCAAGCCCGCTGGTGGGGCGGCGCTGTGGCCATGGCACCGACAGAATCTGCTCAAGCGGCAGCAGCGCAGGATAGGCCCGCGTCGATGCCGTTTGGCCCCCGCCACAACCGGCCAGGCCAAGCGCAAACATAACGATCAGGGCGGCGCGGATGGGCATGCCAAAGCCTATCCTGCCCAACCCCCCGGCCGCAAGCCCCGACACCACGTGAGGGGTTTGATACTGAACGATCGTTCAGATAAGCTCGACCCATGGCGCGCAAAAGCGGTTCACATTCTGAGATCACTGGCCCCCGGATCCGCACCGAGGCACGGCGGCTTTTTGCGCGGCACGGCTTTGCCGCGGTGTCGATGCGCCAGATCGCGGCGGCGGTTGGATTGCAGGCGGGTGCGCTTTACCTTTACACGCCAGATAAGGAATCGCTGCTGTTCGACCTGCTCAAAGGCCATATGGACGAACTTCTGGCGGCATGGGCCGAGGTGCCCGCAGCCGCTTCACCGCCAGAGCAGCTTGAGGCTTTCGTGCGCTTTCACATCCGCTTCAACCTCGAACGCGCCGAGGCGGTGTTTTTATCTTACATGGAACTGCGCAATCTTGGCCCCGACAATTTCGCCGCGATCGAGGCGCTGCGCCGTGCTTATGAGAACGAACTGGAATCGATCCTGCGCGCGGGTCAGGCCGAGGGCTGTTTTGCGCTGCCCGACACCAAGCTCGCAACGCTGGCGATCATTGCCATGCTGACCGGTGTGAACACATGGTTCCGCGAGGGCGGCCGGTTCAGCCGCGCTGCGGTTGAACAGATCTACTGGGATATGGTGCGCAAGGCCGTGGCGGCCTGAGCAGGCGCGCCAACACCCTTTGCGGACGCTAAAAACAGGGGGGCAACCCGCCCGCCGGCGCGTGTCAATGCGCAGGCGCGATAAAGCTGCCGTTGCGCAAATCGCTCATCGCCTGCGCAATCTCGGCGCGGGTGTTCATCACGATTGGGCCGTGCCATGCGACCGGCTCTTCGATCGGCGCACCCGAGATCAGCAAAAACCGCAAGCCGCGTTCGCCCGCCTGCACCACCACCTCGTCGCCCGCGCCAAAGCGCACCAGCGTACGGTTGCCTGAAAGGTCGCGGATGTTGACCTCTTGCCCCAACATCTCTTTTTCCAAAAGCACACCTTCCGGGCGGCTGGCATCGGCAAAAAACCCTTCGCCTTCGAACACATAGGCAAAAGCGCGCCGGTGAGTGTCGAGCTTGAAGCGCTTTTTCAGCCCGGCGGGCACGAAGATATCAAGGTATTGCGGGTCGGCGGCGATGCCATCGACCGGGCCGCGCTTGCCCCAAAAGCTGCCAACGATCACTTTGACGCGGGTGCCGTCATCGTCGATCACCTCGGGAATATCGGCGCCCTTCACATCTTGATAGCGCGGTTGGGTCATCTTTAGCGCCGAGGGCAGGTTCGCCCAAAGCTGAAAGCCGTGCATCTGCCCCTTGGCGTTGCCGGTGGGCATTTCCTGATGCAGAATCCCGCGCCCGGCGGTCATCCACTGCACATCACCCGCACCTAGGTTGCCCGAGTTGCCAAGGCTGTCACAGTGCGCCACGGTGCCGGCAAGAACATAGGTGATGGTCTCGATGCCGCGGTGCGGATGCCAGGGAAAACCGGCCTGATAATCCGAAGGCCGCTCGCCGCGAAAATCGTCGAACAGCAAGAACGGGTCGAGTTCGGTTGGATCGTTAAATCCGAAAGCGCGGTGCAGATGCACCCCTGCGCCTTCGACTGTTGGCTTGGCGTGGCGGTTTTCGAGCACTGGGCGGATCGACATGAGCGGCCTCCTTGCGGCGTTATGCCTACCAGATAGGCGCACAGGCCGACTGCGCACAGGCAGCAGGGGTCACAGTTACTGTGCCAGAATGCACAATCCGGGCGAAACTCAGTCTTCCCAGACGATGCGCGGCCCGCGGGGGCGGGTGACGATAAAGTTCTGGTGCGACCCCGCGCCAAGGCCAATGCCGAACAACGGGTTATATCGCATCGAGGTTTCTACCACGATTGCGGTGTCACCCACCGGCATGGTCGGAATCCGGTCTGCCTCAAGCGCGATCGAGGCGTTGGTGTGGGGCGGCATGTCACGCGTGGCGTAGGACCACTCTTCTTGAAACTTCTTCAGATCGTCGTCCCAATAGATCGAGGTGACGCGAATCCAGCTGTCTTCTTCTGCGTTCGTCACAAAGTCGAACAGCTTGTTCAGCCCCTCTATATAGGCCGCATTAACCGGTGACTTTTCGCGCGAAATCGCGTCGGCCACCGTAAAGGCGCCCTTCATGTTGGCGGTTTTTACGCGGAAGGCATCGGTGAACTGATACGCCATGGCATACCACGACACCAGCATCAGCGCCGCCAATGCGCCTTCAATGGCGGTGGCACCGGAACAGTCGTCGCGCCAATAGGCGAGAACACGGCGGAGGTGGTGGCGAATACGCATCGGTCCCTCACTCATCGCGGTTCGTTGACGAAAGCTGTGACGACAACCAGCGACACTGCGCCGGTCGGGTCTTTTGCCATCTGCGCGCCGACGCCTGCGCCCGGCATCATCGGGTCAACCTTCAGGCAGACGCGCATCAGCATGAGTTGGTCGGAAACCCCGCGCTGGAGCAGTGATTCCGGTTGTTCTTCTTCGGTGCGATCAACGCAGGCAACGGCTGTACCCGCAAGTTCCGTGGTCCAGGTGGTCTTGTCGATCTCGAACACTTCGATCTTCAGATCATCCATGCAGGTCGGCACAATCGCCAGACGGTTGCAGATCGACCGCTTCAGCGTGGTGTGATCGGGCAATGGCTCGATCCCAAGTTTGAGAATGCGCGCCGTATCATCGACCGCGCGATCCAGAAGCGATTGGCGGATCGACAGCGTCGAAAGCTCGATCGACGAGGTGAAGACTATCAGAAAGAACGGGATGAACAGCACCGTTGGTATCGTAACGCTGCCTTCTTCGCGGCGCAGGAAGCGCCGCGGCCAGGCCATGAAGTGGGCGATTTTGCTACGCATCAGTTTGTCAGCCGCAAGGAGTTGATTGCAGACGCGATACCGGCGAAGGCGGTATCAAGCTCGGATGCCGTCACGCTCCAGAAATAGGCCGGGGCGGTCGCGCAGTTGCGCAGCACCGTCTGACCTGCTGAGGGCGCATCCACCGCCAGCGTAAAGATGACTATGTTGCGGTCGCGGTTCTTGGCTGCCGCGCAGATTGCCGCAAGGTTGGTATCTTTGTCGCCAAACTCCGACTGTTCCGCCATCTGGTTATATAGCGACGAGGCGTTGTTGTAAGGTTCGCCGAGGAACGTTTTCAATGCATATTGCAGCGTGTATTTCTTATTTGCCCACAGCGTTTCATAGGTGATCGGGTATTTGGTGCCCGAAACCTTGTTTTCTGCGTACCACGTGCCATCGCTGATGCGGTAATACGGCGACGAGCGCGATGGGTCGTAGTAATAGAGGGTGGTGGTCGACATGTCGGTGGCCGAACGTGTCGAAACCAGACCGGTCGGTCCGCTGCGGTATTCGGGTTTTGTCGAGAAGGTCCGGGTGTTTTGCCCGTCGGTCATCAGCAACATCACCTTCATGGTGTTCTGATCTGTGTATGCGAATGGGCGACCGGCCATGTCGTTGCTGATCACATTGCTTGCGGCCAGCGACGTGACGACCGGTTGCGCCGCCGGGTCCAAAAGCGCCAGCCCCCATTTCGCGCCCATGTCGATGGCAGTGTCGCCACCAGCGGTCAGCGAATTGATCTTGGTGTTCAGTACGGATTGGCTGTTGGCAAAGGGCAACACCGCCGCCATGCTGTTTTCAGGGCAGTTGATGATGGCGTTCGACGAACTCCAGTAGGTCTGAGTCGAAAAACCCCATTGACGATAGTCAAAGGCGTCACCGTACATCGAACGCTGCAACGCCTGCGTCGGCGAGACTGCAGGGCTTGCGAAATCGGATGCCGAAAAGAAGTCCACGCAGGTGTTTTGCGTATGATCGGTCGATAGGTTGAAGCGCGCGGCAAGGGTGCTGCCCAACACGACCTGCTGGTTATAGGGCACAATCGAAATGCCAAGCCGCCCAGCGGGCGCACCTGCAGGCTGCACGTTCTTGAACATCGTATCGACGAACTGCACGGCCGCAGTGCGCAGCAGCGAAATCCGTGTGCCCTTGTAGGAGCCGTTGACATAGACCTTGTCGTTCATCGAGCCCGAGATATCGAGCACCATCGAAATTTCGACTTTGCCGATTGACTCGATGGCGCGCGATTGTGCGTTGGCGGTCATTTCATTCAGACCGGCAAGCTGTGCAAGGAATGTCGGATATGTATTGCTAACGTCGATCGAAACCTTGCGCCATTCGCCGAATTCACCCTGTTCGACGATCGGCGTGATCTCCAACCCGCCAAGCCCGGATTTGGCGAAATAGTCGCGCGCCACTTCCGACGGGGTCAGTGACTGGCTCAGGTCCGCCGCGGCCAGTGCCGCGCGGTCCGAAACGCCCTGAATCAACACGCGTCGCTCTTCATTGCGCATGATCTCAATGGCAACCCCGCTGACGACCAGCATGCCTACGAACAGATAGAGCGCGAAAACGATTAGCGAACCCTCTTCAGAGTTCCTGAACCGACGCAAAAATGATGCCGTGCGTCGCGCCGTCGCTGACAAGATCAAACGTTGCATCACATACCTCTACACTTGTTCCGCAGCATCAAAGTCGCGGTTTTCTCGAACCGGGACGGACTTCATCACAAAGAATAAATCTCATCACGGCGGCGGAATTGAGGCAGCCATCGGGGCAAGCTGGTGGAATTGTGCGCGTCGTGCCTACGGTGCGCCGCGCAGCAAGGGTTTGTTTCCCCCATCATGGGTATTCGCCAGATTCTCGCCGCAATTCGTTAACGCCTTGGTGTCAAATTGCGCGTAGTTCACGTCGAACTGGTCGTTTGCAGGGTGTGATTCGCGCAAATCTACAATGGCGGCGCGGCAGGTTTGCACCTAGGCTCGGGCCGGGCGGCGGATGCCATGGAATAGGGCCGATTGCCGCAGCGCACACGCAGGGGAGCAACCATGCTGCAAAAGACCGAACCGAGCTTTCGTGAATCCGTTGACATCATGTTCGACCGCGCAGTCGCGGTTATGGATCTCAAGCCAGGGCTGATAAAAAAGATCAAGGTCTGCAACTCAACCTATACCGTGCGATTCGGTGTGCGCCTGCGCGGCAAGATCGAAACCTTCACCGGCTACCGCTCGGTGCATTCGGAACATATGGAACCGGTCAAGGGCGGCATCCGCTATGCGCTATCGGTGCATCAGGACGAGGTCGAGGCGCTGGCCGCGCTGATGACCTACAAATGCGCGCTGGTCGAGGCACCCTTTGGCGGATCGAAAGGTGGGCTTTGCATTGACCCGCGCGCTTGGGACGAACCCGAACTGGAACAGATCACCCGCCGTTTTGCCTACGAGCTTATCAAGCGCGACCTGATCAACCCGGCACAAAACGTGCCCGCCCCCGACATGGGCACGGGCGAACGGGAAATGGCGTGGATTGTCGATCAATACTCGCGCATGAACACCACCGACATCAACGCCCGCGCTTGCGTCACTGGCAAGCCGCTGAACTCGGGCGGCATCCACGGGCGCATCGAGGCGACCGGGCGGGGCGTGCAATATGCGCTGCGCGAATTCTTCCGCCACCCCGAAGACGTGGCCGAGGCGAAACTGAGCGGCAGCTTGCAGGGCAAACGCGTTGTGGTGCAGGGGCTAGGCAACGTTGGCAGCCACGCCGCGCGGTTCCTTGCCACCGAGGACGGTGCGCGGATTGTCGGCGTGATCGAACGCGACGGCGGGCTCTGGAACGACAAGGGCCTTGATATCGAAGCCGTGCTCGACTGGATGAAAGAGCACGACGGCATCAAAGATTGCCCCGAGGGCCGCTATGTCGCCGATGGCGCTAGCCTGCTCGAGGCGGAGTGCGACATTCTCATTCCGGCGGCGATGGAAGGTGTGATCCACCTTGGCAACGCAGCGCGCGTGCAAGCGCCACTGATCGTCGAGGCTGCAAACGGCCCGATCACCTCGGGCGGCGACGAGATCTTGCGCCAAAAGGGCGCTGTCATCATTCCCGACATGTATGCCAACGCGGGCGGGGTGACGGTGTCCTATTTCGAATGGGTCAAGAACCTCAGCCACATCCGATTCGGGCGCATGCAGCGGCGCGCCGAAGAGGCGCGCACCAAGGCACTGGTTGACGAGCTTGAACGGCTTTCCGCCGACAAGGGCCTTGGCTGGACCCTGTCGCCGGACTTCAAGGGCAAATACCTCACCGGGTCGGACGAACTGGAACTGGTGCGCTCGGGCCTCGATGACACGATGCGCACCGCCTACCAGTCGATGCGCGAGGTTTGGCGTTCGCGCCCCGAAGTAACAGACTTGCGCATGGCCGCCTATGTCGTGGCGATTGACCGCGTGGCGCAAAGCTACCGCTCGAAAGGGCTTTAGGCTTAGCGCGCGCCTGCGCGATCACTGACGCAATGCCTTCGCGCCGAATCCCGGGTTTGATGCGGCGCGGAGGGCAAGATGCGCTATTCCAGCTGTACTGTTGGCCGAAAGGCTGCGTGGCGGCACATGCGATCAATGATCTTATGGGGGCGATGCACGCGCCTGAGGCCCGCTGAGCGCTGGACTTGGCCGCGCCCGCGCCCAATATAGGCAGCATGAGTCTGCCCCACGGTTTCCTCGAAGAACTGCGCTCCCGTGTCTCGATCAGCAAGGTGGTCGGGCGCAAAGTCACATGGGATCAGCGCAAGTCAAACCAGGCAAAGGGCGATCTCTGGGCGCCGTGCCCGTTCCATCAAGAAAAAACCGCGTCTTTTCATGTCGATGACCGCAAGGGCTATTATTATTGCTTTGGCTGCCACGCCAAAGGCGACGCGCTAAGCTTTCTGCGCGAGACCGAGAACATGACTTTCATGGAGGCGGTCGAAGAGTTGGCGCGCGAGGCGGGCATGGCCGTGCCAGCCGCCGACCCGCGCGCGGCCGCCATTGCCGACCAGCGCACCGAACTTGCCAAAGTGATGGAAGAGGCGGTGCGCCACTACCGGCTGCAACTGCGCACCCAAGCGGGGTTGGCAGCGCGCGACTACCTTGCGCGGCGCAAGCTGGGGCAGACCGCGCTCGACCGTTTTGAAATCGGCTTTGCGCCTGACCATCGGCAGGGTCTTTTTCAGGCGCTGCGCGGCAAGGGTATCGCCGCCGATCTGATCGTCGAGGCGGGGCTCTGCGCGCGCCCCGATGGAGGTGGTGAACCTTACGATCGCTTTCGCGACCGTATCATCTACCCAATCCGCGATGCGCGCGGCCGCTGCATTGGCCTTGGCGGGCGCGCGATGGACCCTGCGGCGCGTGCCAAATACCTCAACAGCCCCGAGACTCCGCTGTTTGATAAAGGCCGCAGCCTTTACAACCACGGCCCCGCACGCGAGGCCTGCGGCAAGGGCGCGCCCCTGATCGTGGCCGAAGGCTATATGGACGTGATCGCACTGGTCGAGGCGGGCTTTGCCGGGGCTGTGGCCCCACTCGGCACCGCCGTGACCGAGGAACAGTTGCGCATGCTCTGGCGCGTGCACCCCGAACCGGTGATTGCGCTTGATGGGGACAAGGCAGGCATCAACGCCGCGCTGCGTCTGGCCGATCTGGCGCTGCCGTTGCTCGAGGCGGGGCAGGGGCTGCGCTTTGCCATATTGCCCGGCGGGCAAGACCCCGATGATCTCATTCGCGCCGAAGGAGCCGCGTCGATGGCGCGCGTCATCGAGGGTGCGGCCCCGATGGTGCGCCTGCTCTGGCAGCGCGAAACCGAGGGGCGCGTGCTCGACAGCCCCGAGCGGCGCGCTGCCCTCGACAAGGCGTTGAAAGCCGTGATCGCGCGCATCACCGACCCGTCGATCAAGGCCCATTACGCAGCCGAAATCAAAGAGCTGCGGCGCGAAATTTTCGGCAATCAGCGGCCCCGTACCGCGGCCCGCACCGGCAGCCGCGATGCCAAGGGCAAATGGGTGCCCCCGCCAGAACCGCCGCGCGCCGCCACGCTTTCGTCGATGTTGGCCAGCAATCTGGGGCTAGAGGGCACCGAGCGGCTGCGTGAGGCGATGATTCTTGCAATCTGCGCGCGCCACCCCGGCCTCGTAGCCGAGTTTGAAAACCAGATAGAGCGGCTGTCGCTGCACGACCCCGCGCTGGAAACCCTGCGCCGCGTGTTTTTGCGCCATAGCCACGAATCAGGCGAACGAATCGCCCAGCAGCTTGCCGCAGAGGCGGGCGAGGTGCTTGAACACCTGCTAGCGCAGCCCCATGTTCGCATTGCACCCCCGGTGCGCCCCGATGCCGCCACAGACCTTGCCCGCATGTGTCTTGCCGAAGAACTTGCAAAACTTGCCGCCGCCCGCGCCGCCCGCGCCGAAATTGCCGATGCGGCAGAAGACCTTGCGGGTCTGGCCGATGAAGGCGTCACATGGCGACTTGGGCAGGCGGCGCGTGCGCGCCACCTTGCCGAGCGCTCGAAACTGGATGAGGCAGGCGAGTTTGGTGAAGACCGCGAGGCGATGTCGGCATGGCTGCAAAGCCTGCTCGACGGATCTGGGCCAAGAAATGGCGATGGGTAAAGCGTGCGTGCGCCGCCCCCCCTGTGATTCGCCCTTGTGATTCGATATGACGGACAAGCGATTCGCCCCGAAGCCTGACCATCGACCCGCTGTTACGAGGAATACCATGGCCGCCAAGGATACCGACGACGAAAAGCCCGCCGAACAGGATGGCGAAGACGCGCTCGACATGAGTCAGGCGGCGGTCAAACGCATGATCGCCGAAGCGCGCGAACGTGGCTACATCACCTACGATCAGCTGAACGCCGCGCTGCCCCCCGAGCACGCCTCGTCCGAGCAGATCGAAGACGTGATGTCGATGCTGTCCGAAATGGGCATCAACGTGATCGAGAATGACGAGGCCGACGAAGCAGAGCCTGTGGGCGAGTTGGTCGAAACCTCCTCGGCCTCGCGCGAAGTCGCTGTTTCGACAACGCAAAGCGAAACGCTTGACCGCACCGACGACCCGGTGCGCATGTATCTGCGCGAGATGGGCTCGGTGGAACTGCTTAGCCGCGAAGGCGAAATCGCCATCGCCAAGCGCATCGAGGCCGGGCGCAATACGATGATCGCGGGCCTGTGCGAAAGCCCGCTGACCTTTCAGGCCATCACCATCTGGCGCGACGAACTTTTGAGCGAAGACATCCTTCTGCGCGATGTGATCGACCTTGAAACCACGTTCGGGCGCACCCTCGACGATGAGGCAGATGGCGACGAGCCTGTAATGGACGCCGCCGAGGTCACCCCCGGCAACCGCCGTGGCGCGGCCGAAGAACCCGAGCTTGACGCCGACGGCAACCCGATTCAGGCCGCCGACGACGATGACGAAGATGACGAAGGCGCCAACATGAGCCTTGCGGCCATGGAAGCCGCGCTCAAGCCCAAGGTTCTGGAAACGCTGGAACTTATCGCAAACGACTATATCCAACTTGCCGAAATGCAAGACCTGCGCATGTCGGCGACGCTGAACGAAGACGGCACTTTTTCCAAGGTTGACGAAGCGGCCTACCAGAAACTGCGGTCCGAAATCGTGGTCATGGTGAACGGGCTGCATCTGCACAACAACCGCATCGAAGCCCTGATCGACCAGCTTTACGGCATCAACAAGCGCATCATGGCGATCGACTCGGGCATGGTGAAATTGGCTGACGCCGCGCGCATCAACCGGCGCGAATTCATCGACGAATACCGCAACTACGAGCTTGATCCGACTTGGCTTGAACGGATGGCGGCCAAATCTGGCCGTGGCTGGCAAGCGCTGATCGAAAAAAGCCGCGACAAGGTCGAGGCGCTGCGCACCGAGATGGCGCAGGTTGGCACCTATGTGGGTGTCGATATTTCCGAATTCCGCCGCATCGTGAATCAGGTGCAAAAGGGCGAAAAAGAAGCCCGTCAGGCGAAAAAGGAAATGGTCGAGGCAAACCTGCGCCTCGTTATTTCGATTGCGAAAAAATACACCAATCGCGGCCTGCAATTTCTGGATCTGATTCAGGAAGGCAACATTGGCCTGATGAAGGCGGTTGATAAGTTTGAATACCGCCGCGGCTACAAGTTCAGCACCTACGCGACGTGGTGGATTCGCCAAGCGATCACCCGCAGCATCGCCGATCAGGCCCGCACCATCCGTATTCCGGTGCACATGATCGAAACGATCAACAAGCTGGTGCGCACGGGTCGCCAAATGCTGCACGAGATCGGGCGCGAGGCAACGCCCGAAGAACTGGCCGAAAAGCTGCAGATGCCGCTCGAAAAGGTCCGCAAGGTGATGAAAATTGCCAAGGAGCCGATTTCGCTGGAAACCCCGATTGGCGATGAAGAAGACAGTCAGCTTGGCGACTTTATCGAGGACAAGAACGCGATTCTGCCGCTGGATTCAGCCATTCAGGAAAACCTGAAGGAAACCACAACGCGCGTTCTCGCCTCGCTTACCCCGCGCGAAGAACGTGTGCTGCGGATGCGCTTTGGTATCGGCATGAACACCGACCACACGC
>DISJ01000014.1 GCA_002421605.1 Rhodobacteraceae bacterium UBA6213
GCATTATCCAACTGGTCGAGGAGGCAGAGGAGGCCCGAGCGCCGACCGAACGTTTTATCGACCGATTCAGCCGTTGGTATATGCCCGCAATAGTGGGCGTAGCGGCGCTGGTTATCATCGTGCCGCCCCTGATGTTTGGGCAGTCGTGGGACACATGGGTTTATCGTGGCCTCGCACTTCTGCTCATCGGTTGCCCCTGTGCGTTGGTGATTTCGGTGCCGGCGTCCATCGCCTCGGCCATGTCGTCGGGCGCGCGCAAGGGGTTGTTGATGAAGGGCGGGGCGGTGATCGAGGCGGCGGCCAAGACCACTCATGTCGCCTTCGACAAGACCGGCACCCTGACGCATGGCCGCCCGGTTGTGACAGATGTGTTTACTCTGGGCGCGTTGGATGAGGCCGCCGTGTTGTCGCTTGCGGCAGCGGTTGAGGCCGGCTCAAACCATCCGCTCGCCATGGCAATCTCTGGCAAGGCCAAGGACGCAAATGCTCCTGTACTGGCGGCGCAAGACGCCCGCGCAATCCCTGGTAAAGGGGTTGAGGCGGTGATTGAAGGCGCGTCTGTCTGGGTCACCAACCCCAAATATGCGATGGAGCAAGGTGGATTGGACGAGGTTGGATTGCGCCAGGCGTCAGTGTTGGAGGAAGCGGGCAAGACGATTGCCGTGCTATACCGCAAAGGCGAGCCGCTGGCCTTGCTTGCGCTGCGTGATGAGCCGCGCAACGATGCCGCCGATGCTGTGCGCCAATTGCGCGCCATGGGGATCACCCCGGTGGTTCTGACAGGTGACAACCCACGCACCGCAGCGGCCATCGCTGGCAGCCTTGGCATTGAGTTCCAAGCGGAAATGATGCCTGAGGACAAATTGGCGGCCATTCGGCAGATGGGCGCGCAGGGCCATGTGATGATGATCGGTGACGGCATCAATGACGCGCCCGCGCTGAAACAGGCATCGGTCGGCGTGGCGATGGGATCGGGTACCGACGTGGCGCTGGAAACCGCAGATGCAGCCATTCTGCGCGACCGCGTGACAGATGTGCCCGCACAAATCCGGCTGGCGCGGGCGGCGATGGCAAACATCCGCCAGAACGTGACGCTGGCGCTGGGTTTGAAGGCGGTCTTTCTTGTGACCTCCGTGCTTGGGATCACAGGGCTGTGGATCGCCATTTTGGCAGATACTGGAGCCACCGTGCTTGTAACCCTGAACGCGCTGCGCCTGTTGCGTTTTAACCCTGAGCGGGAAGGCTGACGTGATATCAATGTTTGGTTGGGCCGCACTTGCAGTGTTGGCTGGATATCTGGCCCTGTGCGTCTGGGGCAACGCAAAGACCTCAAGCGAGATCAGACGATCGGTATGGCTGTTTGGCAAGGCCAAGTGCTAAGACCGTATCGCGGCCCTTGGGTTTCGCGCCCTTGGCATCCGCCATGGTGTTTGACGTTGCCCCCAACTTTTATCAAGCGTGAGCGAGACTCCGGGAAACCCGGCACGGTTCATTCTGACTACGCGGACTTCGGCCGCACGGTCTGCAAGTTCAGTTAGCGGGATATGTACAGCGCCCTCAACATGTGCGGCAGACGTAACCGTCTGCGCCGCGCACGTCGATCAGATGATCGCGGTCGCTGTCTGCTTCCAGTTTCGCCAAAGTCAAAGCCCGGGCCATCAGAACACCAGAACCTTGTCTGCAGCCAGCGTTGCCTCGGCAAGTTCATCCATAGTGGATCGCGCGGCCCCTTCCATCATGTCAGTGATAGTCAGACCCCGCGCATCCATGCAGGTGCCGCACATCATTACGCGCCCCTTGGCCGACAGAACGCGGCCCAGCATCCGCTCAAGATTGTAGAAGCCTTCAGGCGTCTTCTGCCCCGCCTTGGCGCAAAGTACCGCGTCGGCCATCAGAAAGACGGTGACCCCACCTTCGGGATCGTGCTTGGCCAGCGCGTGCGCCATGCGCAGGCCGTTGAAGCTGCGTTCGGTGCCATAGGGCGGATCGTTCAGGATCAGCAGGTGTTTCATGCGGTGGCTCCTTGCTGTGCGGGGTTCAGTCGCGGGTGGGTTTCTTCACCTAAGGCGAACAGCACCGCGCCGGATGCGAACATCGACAGGGCGACAAACCAGAACGCGGATTCTACAGCGCCGGTCACATGGGCGACCATCCCCAGGCCAAGCGCGCCGATGCCGTAGCCAAGATCGCGCCAGAAACGGTAAATGCCGATGGCCGAACCGCGCCAGGCGGGTGGCGTGATGTAGGCGACACTGGCCCCGAGGTTCGGGTAAAGCAGCGCCATGCCGAAACCGGCGATTCCTGCCGACAGGGCCCACCATGCGGCGCCATTGCCCAATACCACTAGCAGCACCCCTGCGCCGCTGATCCACATGCCGAGCAAGTTCGGCCAGAACCGCCCGATGTGATCCGACAGCCGCCCGGTGAACAGCTGCGCGCCGCCCCAGACAAAGCCGTAAGCGCCGACGATCCATCCCATCTCGGTCAGGCTGGCACCATTGCCCACTAGGAACACCGGAAAGATTACCCAGACCAGTGCATCGACGAATTTCTCCACCAGCCCGGCTTGTGACAGTGCTACGAGCCGCTTGTCGCGCCAGCTCATCAGGGCGAAAACCTCGCGCGTTGACGGATGCTCAGGCACGCCTTGCGGATAACGCGGCGGGAACTTCGGTGCGCTGATCTTGTGCGCCGCCGTCTCGGCCTTGGCCCATGGCAGCGTGTCCTTGACCCAGACCACGGTCAGCACCAACGCTGTGACAACAACGGTCAGTCCAAACACCAACAGGCCCAGCCGTGCGCCCAAAGCCTCGACCATATAGGCGGTGACCACGCCAGCCAGCGCCACGCCGACATAGCCGGAAAACTCGTTCAGCCCCATCGTCAGCCCGCGTTGGTCGGCACGCGTGATGTCAAGCTTTGAGGTTTGCGTCATCGACCAGCACAGGCCCTGATTGACCCCCAGCAGAACTGTCGCCGCGACGATCCAGTCCCAGTTAGGCGCGGCCCAAATCATCACCGGAATAGGCAGGGCGATAATCCAACCCCACAGCAGCACCCGCTGGCGCCCGATGCGTTCCGACAGCCGCCCAGCCACAAAGTTCATCACCGCCTTCACCACGCCGAACGCCACGACAAAGGCTGTCAGCAACAGGAACGATCCGCGCGCCACACCGAATTCGGTTTCCGCCAGCGCCGGGATCACGGTGCGCATCATGCCGATGGCAAAGCCCACCAGCAGCACCTGGATCAGCTGATGGGTGAACTGTGTCAGGTTCTCGCGGATGCCAAGGGGAAGTGCGGTCATCGCTTGTCCTCCGGATGGCTGTCCAGCGCCCCGCCACTGGCCGGGCCGCGCAGGGGCTGAACCAGCATCCGGTCAAGCCAGAGGTCGCGGGGCGTACGGAACTGCTCGATACCGATGGTCATGCCCTCGTGCCCAGCCTTCGGTTGCGCCCGGTAGGTGCCAAGCAGGTGGTCCCACCACGGCAGGTTGAAGCCGAAATTGCTGTTGGTTTCGGCCGGGATCACCGAATGATGCACGCGGTGCATGTCGGGCGTCACCATCACCCACCGCAGCACCCGGTCCACCCCGGCGGGCAGGCGGATGTTGGCGTGGTTGAACAGCGCGGTGGCGTTCAGAAGCACCTCGAACAACAGAACCGCCACGGCGGGCGCCCCGAGCGCCACAACTACCGCGATCTTGATTGTCATCGACAAAACAATCTCGACCGGGTGAAACCGCAGGCCGGTAGTCACGTCAAACTCCAGATCGGCATGGTGCATCCGGTGCAGCCGCCACAGGCCTGGCACCGCGTGGAACAATACATGCTGAAAGTAGATCGCCAGATCCAGCAGCATGATTGACAGCAGGATGGCTAACCACTGCGGCACATCCAGCGCGTTGAACAGCCCCCAGCCGCGCTCCTCGGCCATCAGCGCCAGACCGACTGCCAGGATCGGAAAGCTGAGGCGCAAGATCACGGTATCAACCACGACCAGTGCAAGATTGTTGGTCCAGCGGATAACGCGCGGAATTTCCTGCCGCCTGCGCGGTGCTGCAAGTTCCCATCCCGCCATCGCAACCAGTACGCTTAGAAACACGGCAAGACGCAATATTGGCTCATTGGCGAGGATTGTCTCGGTCATGGTGTCTCTGCCATCGGGCTTGCAGGGGCTGCGGGAATCGCTACTATTCAAATAGTCACTTGAGTGATGTAATATCAGGAGCCTCCCCATGTCAATCAGCCCCAAGGCCGCACTGCTGGAGGAATACGCGCTGGTCGCCCGCGCGCTTTCGGCGCCTGCACGGCTGATGTTGCTGGAACAGATCGCGCAGGGGGAGCGTGGGGTGGAGGCTTTGGCCGACAAGACCGGCCTCACCATCGCCAATGCCTCGCAGCATCTTCAGGCGCTGCGCCGCGCCGGGCTGGTCGCCAGTCGTCGCGATGGCAAGTCCGTGATCTACCGGCTGAGCGATGCAAGAACGCTGGCGCTGATGGACCTGATCCGCGTGGTGGCGGAACGCAATCTCGCTCAGGTCGAGCGCATCCTGCGCGGGCTGTCGGATGGCGCAGATGCCCCCGAATCCGTCACCCGCGACGAACTGGCCGCACGTCTGGTAGAGGGTTTCGTCACCATCTTTGATGTCCGGCCGCCAGATGAGTTTGCAATGAGTCACATCCCCGGAGCACGGAATGTCACGCTTGCCGATCTTGATCGCATCGCGCCGACGCTCGCCCCCGGCTCCGAGATTGTCGCCTATTGCCGCGGTCCTTATTGTGTCTATGCCTACCAAGCTGTAACGGCGCTTCGCAAGCGGGGGCTGAATGCCCGTCGGCTTGAAGGCGGGCTGCCAGAATGGCGCGAGGACGGACGACAGGTGACCGCGTTGTGATCCGGCGTCAGTCGAGAAAAACTGCGCATTACGTCGTCGGTTGTCAGACGTGAGTTGAACGACGATACCGGTCATTTCAGCAGCGCCTGCAGGCTTGTATCGTCTGCCGGACGGCTACACCCGGCCCGATGTTCACCTGCAGGCCCGCGCCTGATCGCGCAGAACTGCGTAGTCACTCAGCACTTCAACCAGCGTCGCCCCCTTCGGCAAAGTAGCGACTTCGTCCGCCGCGCGGGCTTGTTCGGCGGCGCTGTAATTGGTGACTGGCGGGCAAGACGCCTGCGCTTCAGAACCGTCCATCGCGCAACCGCCGAGCAAGCTCATCGCGATCGCGAGGAAGGCGGCTAGCGGCGTCCAGCATTGTGCTTCATTGGTATTCTCCGAATTTTTGTGCCGCTCCGCCAACCGCCTGACGTTATCTCCAGCGCGGCGTAGGTTCAAGGGGGACAGGGTGATGGTGAGGCCAGCCAGCATCAGCCTCAGCGCCTTGCGTGCCGGGTCGCTGGCGAGACCCGTGGTAATCCAACCCATCACCTCCGCCCCCTTTTCCAATCATCGATCCGCGCATGGATCGCTACGGCGATGCCCGCGGGCGCCACCGCGATGAAGATCCAGCGCAGGGTGTCGAGGTAAGGCCCCAGCGGCAGGATACCCACTCAGATGTCGTACGCCGTCTGTTGAGGCGGTTAAACCACGCGCAAAAGCGGGACACGATCCCGTTCGACTAATCTGGAATCCGAGGGGCGGATCTCATCAAGACCTTGTCGCTAAAAGCGGCTAACTAAACAGATGTCGGACACCCTTACGCATGTCGCTGCGTCTTCCGCGAAAGCCTTGTAATCGCGGGGCGGGCCAAACATTCTGCGGGCGCTTGAGAAGCTGGCCCGCCGATGTGCCGCTGCATGGCGAGATCACGTCCAACTCTTGACCCGCCTGGTCGAACTGGAGCTGATCACCCGTGAGCGAAGGATGATCGAGCGCCGCATCAAGGACGCGAAGTTCTCAGCAACCAGCGTGCCTTCCTCGCCTTGCTTGATGATGAACGCCTGTCTCACGCGTCCGTGAATTTGCTCGCTTTCATCCGATTCCGCTCCTCTCCCAGCCGGGAAAGCGTAGCGGAAAACTCCAGATTCAAGTGGTCCAGATTTCAGGGGGCAGAGCATCATTTACACCAGTTGGCGCGGGTTGAGCAAATGGGCCCCGGTAAACTCGGGGCGATACAGACATTGCTCGACAGGACATATACTGGGGTTCTGAAGGTCGGCAAAAAACCAAGGCCACACGAAAGCGTTTGTAGGATCGTTGCGTTGGGTCTGGTAACGCAAAGCTCTAACATCGGAAGGAGGCTATGCGCATGCGCCACACCGTCGTTTTCTCACTGCTATTCTCGCTGGCTCTGCCGGCCGCGGCTATGGCGCAGGAAACATCCCAGAGCGCGCCCATGGTGATGGATCACACCGCCATGATGCAAGCGGGCGTGGGCCTGCCGACACTGGCCGAAGATACGATACCACAGGAAGGTGGGCAGGCAGCTTTTTCGGCGATTGCCGAAATCGTAGCGCGGCTTGTTGCTGACCCGGCGACCGACTGGACAAAGGTTGACGTCGAAGCGTTACGCCAGCACCTGATCGACATGGACAACGTAACTCTGCACGCCGAGGTTACAACAACTGAAATCGAGGGCGGGGCGCGGTTCGACGCGAGCGCGGATGACCCGGTAGTTCAGGCCTCGATCCGGCGGATGGCACTGGCACATGTGGCCACGATGAGCGGCTACCTTGGGCTGAACCTGAGCGCAGAACCAACCGAGCGGGGCGCCGCGTTGACTGCCACGGGCAGCACAGCTCAGGTGCCGATGCTACGCGGGCTTGGCTTCATTGGCGTTCTGTCACTTGGCGCGCACCATCAGGCGCACCATCTCGCGCTGGCGACCGGCCAAAACCCGCATTAACCATCGCTACGCGGATGCTGGCAGTACGCTATAACCGGCGGGGGCTAGCGCGAGCGCAAAACGCGGAATTGCTCGTTCAATTTGACTGGCGAGCGCAGCTCTGCCCCGGTACGACTGCTGCAAGGTCTGCAAGAATGGGGCAGTCGGGCCGGTCGTCACCCGCACAAGCCTCGACCAGATGCGACAGGGTTCTTCGCATCTCGGTCAGCTCGACAATCTTGCGATCGATGCAGGCCAGATGGTCTTGCGCGACATGCTTGACGTCGGCGCTGGCGCGCGCGCGGTCGCGATAGAGCGTCAGCAGCGTGCGGCAATCGTCGATGGTAAAACCTAGCGAGCGTGCACGACCCAGAAAAGTGAGCTTGTGCAGATCGGTTTCGCGAAAACTGCGGTAGCCATTGGCGGATCGCAACGGTTCGATCAGGCCGATATCTTCGTAATAGCGGATGGTTTTGGCCGGAAGGCCCGAAAGCTGCGCGGCGTCTCCGATATTCATGGCGCGATCCTTGTGTTCGGGGGGCGGTGCGCCCTGCGACAAACTTATGCTTCCAGTCATAGGAAGGTCAAGCGCGCGGCCACGGCACGGCGGAAAACCGCAAAAGATACACCAATTGCCTGTTGGGCACTTGACCTTCCAGCGCTGGAAACTCCCACCTTCACACTAACCTGCATAGGAGAATGAGATGACTCAGTTTGACGTGCCTGAAATGAGTTGCGGCCATTGCTCGGCGACCATCACCAAAGCCATCGGCGCCGCCGATGCTGGCGCCAGCGTGGAATGCAATCTGGCAACGCATACGGTCACGGTTGCCAAGGCGTTACTCAGCGACGAGGCACTGGTGGCGACACTGAAGGCCGCGGGCTACGCGGCTTCGCCCGTGCGTTGAACTATCCAGCTCGGTTCAAGGGTTTCGCTCGGCTTCAGAGCGCGCTGCCTGTGCTTGGCGTTCGAGTTCGGGCCAGGTCGACTTGATGAAGGCGAGGATATCCATAATCTGCGCATCGGTCAGAGTATCGGCAAAGCCGGGCATGCCGCTGTCATAGGCCATGCCCTGCTGCGCCAGGGCCTCGGCGCCGCCGAGCTTGGTATAGTCGAACAACAGCATATCGCCATGGTGCCAGGTATGGCCGCTTGCATCGTGCGGCGGCGGCGGCAGGCGGCCATCGGCGCCGGGTGTTTGCCAATCCTCTGCGCCTTCAAGATTTGCGCCGTGGCACGCGGCGCAGTTGGCCCCATAAAGCGTCGCGCACGCGACCGGGTCGGCGGCGGCAAAGAGCGGCACTTGCGAGGGGCTAGTTGCGCCGCGCCACCAATAGGCACCGCCGAAGCCAACAACCAACGCCGCTGTCGCCAGCACCAAGACAGGTCTTTTCATCACTGATGCCCTCGCGGCCAGCCCGGCCGTCCTATCATCACCCTGGAATGCCATTTTCGCGCTGCACTTCGCGAATATAGGCTTCGATGCTTTTCACGATGCCCGGCGGCACGCCCGGAACCGGGGCCATGTCGCCGAAATGCCAGTGATGCGCTGGAACCCCGTTTTGCACCGCGGAAAGAAACGCGATTTGCGGGTGGTGGTTCGGCTCGTAGATGAAATGGATCAAGGGTGGCGCGGTGCCATTGATCCCGGCAGCATTTTCGCCGTGGCACGACGCGCATTTCGCATCAAACGCCCGCTTGCCGGTGACCGCCATAGGCGACAGAGTTTCAGGTAACTTCGGCGCCACCAGCGGTGCTCCGATCGGAATCCCCGAGGTATCGGGTGGCACCATCGAGTGCCCCGGCACCATCGGCGATCCAAAGGAAATTGTCTGTGCGTTCAGAGCGGCGGTCGATGCGCCAGCGATGATCAGCGCTCCGAAGCCATATGTCAGGATCTTTTTCATTCTCAACCTTGGTTTTTATTGAGGGATGGGACCGCCCAGATCGGGTCAGATCAGTTTTACTTGGGTTCCGACCTTCGCCAGCGCGAACAGCTCTTCGATCTGCTCATTGTACAGACCGATGCAGCCGTTTGACGACTTGCGCCCGATCTTGCGGGTGTCGTTGGTGCCGTGGACTCGGTAATACTGCCAGCTCAGATAGAGCGCGTGAGTGCCGAGCGGGTTGTCGGGGCCCGGCCCGACGAAATCGGGCCATTCCGGGTTGCGCAGTTTCATGGCAGGCGTCGGCGCCCAACTCGGGCCGATCAACTTGCGCACCACCTTGGTATATCCCAGCCGGGTCAGATCGTCGCTCAGCGGCACGCTGGTGGGATAAAGCTTGGCTATGGTTCCGTCTTCAGACCAGAATTGCAGCATCATCGAGGTGGTATCGGCCAAAATGACGCCGTTCTTCAGCGTATCGAAATGATCGCGCCAATCGCTGACCCTGAAAGACGATGCATTGCGCCGCAGCGTGGGCGAGGTCAACCGGGGCTCGGCACTTTGCGCCCACCCGGTAGTGACACTGGTCAGCAGGACAGACGCAGCGCCGCTGAAAATCACCTGTCGCCGCCCCGGAATAGCCAAATTCGATTTGCGCATTGCCGCATCCTCTTCGCAATTCTCATTGTGGACCACATGCGACCTTCCCAGACTGGAAGGTCAACCGAACCGCGTTTCACGAATAGGTGAACCAAGACACCGTTGACCTTGCCCCACTGGAAGCATGCACCCGTTGGAAAAATGAAGGGAAGCATCGCGATGAACCACTCCAGATCCAGCCGCCAGAGCAGCGAAACGGCCAACGGTGTGCGCCACTCGTTGATGAAATACGGTATGTGGGCCTGCTGCGCCGTCATGCTACTGCCGGTCGTCGCCTACATCGCTGCGGGTGGCAGCTTTGCCGGGTTCGGCGGCAGTCTCGTCACCTTCGCGCCATTGGCCCTGTGCCTCGGGATGCACCTCGTGATGCACAAATTCATGGGAAAATCTTGTCATTCCAGCGCAAAAGACGAAACACCCGGCGTGCCGCAAGCGACCACGGTGCCCGATGTGCGGGCGCTATCGGCGATGGCGCGCGAGTAGGCAGGGTGGTTGCGCGTGCTCGCAGCCTGCGGCGAGGAGCGGTTTTGTTGCCGGTGGTTCTCGGCGCATGTGCTGGGGGAGCGCAATGCCCTGAGAAAGTGGACTTCGCGCGCACACTGGCTGCTCAATCAGCTGTCATTCCTCGCGGATGCGTGGCGGACCCTTTGCCGGGAGGACGCACAGCGGCGCTGAGCTGCAAGAGTGGCCGAACTGGCTATGTCGTAATTGATCAGTAGGCCGCTGCTGGCTCGGTCCGCACGCCAGCGTGCGGGTGGCGGCGGAATGGGCATCGCCGCGACCCGCGTCAGAATATTGCCTAAAGGAAAGTCAATGTCAGCAGACAGTTTCGCGACAAGATGCGCGGCGACCCTCAGCGCGGCAGTTTTGCTCGGCCTGACGCTGGCCAGCGGATCCGCAAGAGCCGCGGTCTCTGAGCCCTATGTCTCCAACGCCGTAACAGCGCGCCTGCTTGTTGCTCAGGATGGCGTCGCGGAAGGGGTGCGGGCGCTTTCGGCGGGACTCGAACTGGAGCTGGCACCGGGGTGGAAGACCTATTGGCGCTCGCCGGGCGAAGTGGGGCTGCCACCCCGCATCGACTGGACGGGGTCGGAAAACATCGCCGATGTCGCGTTCCTTTGGCCAGCGCCCGAGCGCTTTCGCGCCTTCGGCATCGAAAACATCGGCTACAAGAGCGACGTGGTGTTTCCGCTCAACGTCACGTTGAAGACCCCCGGGGCGCCGGCACGGCTGCAGGCAACGGTCTTTGCGCTCATTTGTTCCGAGCTTTGCGTGCCACATGATTTCACGCTGGCGCTCGATATTCCTGCGGCAAGCGGTATCGACAGCGCTGCGGCCGCACGCATTGCCCAATTCGTGCGCAAGGTGCCTGATGACGGCAGCGAAAGCGGTATGGCGCCGGACGTCGCCGCGCTGAACGCTGACAAAACCGCGCTGATCTTCACCGCGACCAGCGCGACGGGCTTTAGCGACCCTGACGTGTTTCCGGAATTCGGCGAGAACGGCGCCTTTGGCGCGCCCGACATTCGGCTGGGCGATCGTGGGCGGCTGCTCTGGGCGACGCTACCGCTATTTTCGGCGTCCAAGCCGGCGGCCGCATTGCAGATAACCATTACCGATGGCGCGCGCGCCGCAACCTTTGGCGCTACGCTTGCAGACCAGGTGCCCGAGCCGCCGTTCACGATACGCAAGATCATCCCGGGTGTGGGCGAACTCGCCTGGGTGGCGGCGCTGGCGCTGCTGGGCGGGCTGGTGCTGAACGTCATGCCCTGCGTGCTGCCGGTGCTTTCAATCAAACTTGGCTCGGTTATCAAGACCCGGGGCCAGAGCCGGACGCGCGTGCGAGCGGGGTTTCTAGTTTCGGCGGGCGGCGTGATGGCGTTCATGTGGGGACTGGCGGCGATTACGCTGGCGGCGCGCGCGTTGGGCTTTTCGGTGGGCTGGGGGCTGCAATTCCAGAACCCGACGTTTCTGGCGCTGATGATCCTGCTGGTTACGGTCTTCAGCGCTAACCTGCTCGGCGCATTTGAAATCACGCTGCCGTCGTCCTGGCAGACCCGGATGGTGCGTGCCGACGGTAGCCCTGGCTATGCTGGCGACTTTGCCACCGGCGCTTTTGCCGCGGTGCTGGCCACCCCCTGCTCAGCGCCGTTTCTGGGTACCGCCGTGGCTTTTGCGCTGGCCGGACGCGCGATCGACATTTTCGTGGTGTTCACCGCGCTGGGGCTGGGGCTGGCCTTGCCCTATGTGTCGATTGCCGTGATGCCGGGGCTGGTCACCCGGCTGCCCAAGCCGGGGCGCTGGATGGCGGCGCTGAAGGTTGTGCTAGGCGCGCTGCTTGGGTTGACGGCGGCGTGGCTGTTCTGGGTGCTAATAGGTGTCGCGGGCATGCGCGCCGCACTGACAACGGCGGGTTTGATGGCGGCGCTGATCGTGGTGCTGGCGCTGCGGCGCATGCCGCAGGCCTGGCGCCGCCCTGCGCTGGCGGTGCTGATTGCCGCTTCGCTTCTGGCGCCCGGCCTGCTGCGCGAAAAGGCCAGCCCAAACAGTGCCGCGCGCACCGCCTGGGTCGCTTTCGACCGGCCGGCAATTGCCCGTCTGGTTGCCGATGGCACGACGGTTTTTGTCGACGTGACTGCCGACTGGTGTCTGACGTGCAAGGCCAACAAGGCGCTGGTGCTGGACCGCGAGCCAGTGGCGGGGGCGTTGGCAGCCCCCGGCGTGGTGCCAATGCTGGCCGACTGGACCCGCCCGGATGACACCATTTCACGTTATCTGCAAAGCTTCGGGCGCTACGGCATACCGTTCAACATCGTTTACGGCCCCGGCGCGCCCGAGGGGATCGTGCTGCCAGAGCTGCTGTCGACCGACGCAGTGCTCGATGCCATCGAACAGGCGGTGGGCGGCGCGGCTGCGGCTGCGGGCTGAGGTGTCGGCGCATCCCGCGTGCCGCTGTTTCCGCCCACCGGGCGGCCTTGGGTAACACGCTTGTGACGCGGTAGCGTTTGACCTTCCAGCAGTGGAAGCCTGCACAGAGTGGCTGACCCAACCCCGGAGCCATCATGAAAACCTTTCCTCTGAAAATCGCCCTCGGTCTGTTTGCTTCGACCGCAGCCTTCGCCGACATCTATGTGCCCGAAGGCCCGGTTGGTTCGGTGCTGCATCTTAGTTCGGCTTATGATGTCGTCGACCGCATCGAGGGTTTGGCCGATGTTCACGGCATGGCGGTAGCGCCAAAGCGCGGCATTCTCATCACCGGCAGTCTTACAGATGTCGCACGCGACGGCATTGCCAAGCCCGCGGTAGTCTCCGAAGATGACCACGCGGCACATCATGGCGGCAGCAGCGCCGAAGTGGCGCCCGGAACCGTTAGCCTTGTTAGCATCGTCGATGCAAAAACCCACGAAGTTCTACGCCGCATTGAAGTGCCCGGCATCGTGCACCATGTTGCCGTTAGCTCCGATGAGCGCTGGGCAATCGTGACGCATTCGCTGCTCGACTCAGTGTCGATCATCGACCTTGATAGCGGCGAGGTCACCGCAACCATCGTGACCGGACCGGTTCCCGAATATGCCGCCGCCGACTCGGTTACCGGGCGGTTCTTTGTCAGCAACGCCGGCAACGCCACAATCAGCGATGTCGACCCGGCAAGTGCCACGGTGCTGCGCAGCATCCGCACAGCAGGGGGGCCCAAGCACATGCGCCTGTTGTCCGGTTTGCGGCAACTGGTGGTCGCCGCGCCAGGGCCGGGCACGGTGCAGGTGTTCGATGCGGATAGCGGCGCGCAACTGGAAAGCTACACGATTGGCGGCGATCTACATGGTATCGAGGCCGATGCCAGCACGATCTATGTCAGTGCCAGAGGTCGGGGTCAGGTGGTGCGGATCGACAGGGCCAGCGGCACCCAAACCGAAGCGGCGATCGGCCCTGCACCGTATCATATGACCCTGACGAAAGGCGATCTACTGGTCAGCAGCTCGGCAGAGCCCGTGCTCTGGGTGATCGACGCCGATAGCCTAGCTCTGAAGCAGTCCATCACGACGGCGGACATGGCGCACCAGATCGTGGTTGCCGAAACCGAGTGAGCAGCGTCCGCAAGGGGTGCCCAGAGCGTGGTGGTTTCTTTTGGGCGCGTCCGGGCTGGACGCGCCCCTTGACCTTCCCCCAACTGGAAGCCCCATGTTGGTCTGGAAGCGACCCAGGTTAGGACATCACATGGACCACGCACACGACCATCACGGGCACGGCCACGGCGGCAAAGGCGACCTTCCGCCTGGCACCAAGTCGGCAATCGATCCCGTCTGCGGCATGTCGGTTGCGATCACGTCTTCGGCGCGGTCGCTCGAACATGGCGGCAAGACATATTATTTTTGTTCGCAGAAGTGTCAGACTTCGTTTGAGGCTGATCCATGGTTCTACGCCTCGGGCAACGCCGCCAAGCGTGGCGCAGTGGCAAAGCCCGGCGCCGAATACACCTGCCCGATGCACCCCGAGATCGTTCGCGCTGCCCCCGGCAACTGCCCGATCTGCGGCATGGCGCTGGAACCGATGCTGCCCTCTGACGAACCCAGCCATGAATTGACGGATTTTACGCGCCGGATGTGGATCAGCGCGGCGGCATCTGTCCCGCTGATCGCGTTGACGATGGGCGAACTGGTTGGGTTGCCGTTTCGCGTCTGGATCGGGCACCCTTGGGCAAGCTATCTCGAGTTTGCGCTGGCCAGTCCGGTCGTTCTCTGGGCGGCGCTGCCGTTTTTCCAACGCGGTTGGGATTCACTGCGTAACCGCTCGCCGAACATGTGGACGTTGATCTCGCTGGGTGTCGGTGCCGCCTATCTCTACTCGTTGGTCGCCACCTTTTTGCCGGGGGTCTTTCCCGCGCAGTACCGGGTGGGCGAGGGTGTTGGCACCTATTTCGAGGCCGCCGCGGTGATTATCGCGCTGGTCTTTTTGGGGCAGGTGCTGGAATTGCGGGCCCGCGAACGCACCGGCGATGCAATTCGCGCGCTGCTGGACCTGGCACCCAAGACTGCACGGCGGATTCTACCCGACGGCACTGAATACGATGCACCGCTGGAAAACGTCATGGCGGGCGACCGGCTGCGGGTACGGCCGGGTGATGCCGTGCCGGTTGATGGCGTGGTGATTTCGGGCACGTCGTCGGTTGATGAAAGCATGCTGACGGGCGAGTCGATGCCGGTGGAAAAGAGCGAAGGCGATACCGTCACCGGCGCGACAATTAACAAGAACGGCAGTCTGGTGGTCGAGGCGGCCAAGGTGGGCGCCGACACGGTGCTGGCGCAGATTGTCGAGATGGTCAGCAACGCCCGCCGCTCGCGCGCGCCAATTCAGGGGCTTGCTGACAAGGTTTCGGCGGTGTTCGTGCCGACAGTGGTTCTGGTGGCGCTGGCGGCGTTCGCAGCGTGGCTGCTGATCGGCCCGCAGCCCGGATTCGTATTCGCGATGGCAGCGGCGGTGTCGGTGCTGATTATTGCCTGCCCCTGTGCGCTGGGGCTAGCCACACCGATTTCTATCACCACCGCCGCCGGGCGCGGCGCGCAGGCGGGGGTGCTGATCAAGGATGCCGAGGCGTTGGAACGAATGGCGGCGGTCGATACGCTGATCATCGACAAGACCGGTACGCTAACCGAAGGCCGCCCGAAGCTGACCGATGTGATGGCACTGGGCGACGAGCAGGAGGACACGATCCTGAAGCTGGCGGCAGCGCTGGAAAAGGGCTCGGAACATCCGCTGGCGGAGGCGATCATTGCAGGCGC
The DNA here is from genome assembly GCA_002421605.1 of Rhodobacteraceae bacterium UBA6213. Lineage (GTDB taxonomy): Bacteria > Pseudomonadota > Alphaproteobacteria > Rhodobacterales > Rhodobacteraceae > UBA6213. The sequence goes on from DISJ01000014.1 coordinate 15,152, forward strand.
GGTGGCGCGCGGCATTACGCCGGGCGAGATCGAAGGCTTCGAGGCGGTAACCGGCAAAGGTGTGCAGGGCGTTGTTGGTGGGCTCAAAGTGGCGCTCGGCAACGCCGCGATGATGGCCGATCTGGGGCTTGCGACAGAGGCCGCAGACGCCGCCGCCGACACACTGCGCGCCGAGGGCAAGACGGCAATGTTTGTGGCGGTCGATGGCAAGGTCTCAGGCATTGTCGCGGTGGCGGACCCGATCAAGGAAACCGCTGCTGCGGCCATTGATGCGCTGCATGCACAAGGCATACGCGTGATCATGGCCACCGGTGACAACGAGCGCACGGCCCTTGCCGTTGCCGCGAAACTGGGCATCGACGAGGTGCGCGCGGGGGTTCTGCCCGAAGGCAAAAAGGACTTGATCGACGCCTTGCGCGCCAAAGGCCGCAAGGTCGCGATGGCCGGTGACGGCGTCAACGACGCCCCGGCACTTGCCGCCGCCGATGTCGGCATCGCGATGGGCACTGGGGCGGATGTGGCGATGGAAAGTGCGGGCATCACGCTGCTGGGTGGTGATCTGACCGGTATCGTGCGGGCGCGCAAGCTGGCCCGCGCCACCTTGCGCAACATCAAGCAGAACCTGTTTTTCGCCTTCATCTACAACGGAATAGGTGTGCCAATAGCCGCCGGGGTGCTTTACCCGGTATTTGGGCTCTTGCTGTCGCCGATGATCGCGGCGGCGGCGATGAGCCTCTCATCGGTCTCGGTCATCACCAACGCGCTGCGGCTGCGCAACGTCAACCTCTAGGCCGCAGCGCTGAAATGCGCGACAGGGCGCCCTTGCGGCTGCCCTGTCGCTTGGTTTCGCGCCTGTCAGGCGCTGACCGCGAATTCGGTCATCATGCCGGATGCAAGATGCGCCATGTGGTGGCAATGCAGCATCCAGCGCGCCGCTTCGCCAGCGTCGATGGCGATGGTCACCGAGGCCATTGGCGGCACGTAGACGGTATCGCGCATCGCCCCGGCAAAGCGTTGGTTGCCAATGGCGACCACCTGAAACACATGGCCGTGCAGATGCATCGGGTGCGCCATCATCGACATGTTGTGGAACATCAACTCTACCCGCTGCCCGCTGGTCGCGGTGATCGGCTGATGATTGCCCCATGTCTTGCCGTTGATCGCCCAGACGTATGGCTGCATCGAGCCGCTCAGCATGACCATTTCCGCGCGGTCCACCGCGCGGCTGGCCAGCGGGGTAACAGCGCGCAGCGCGCTTTCCTGCGCCAAGTCGGTATCAAAGGCAGGGTGCGGTGTATCGCCAAGCCCTTCCAGTCGGGCAACCACAGCACCGGGCGCGGCAAGGATGATGCCGGTGCGCTCGCGCGCGCCTTCGCGCAGTGCCAAAAGCGGAAACGCGCTGGCACCCTTTGGCAGGTCCAACTCGATGTCGAGCCGCTGCGCCATTGCCACGCCAAAGCGACGCCCGGTGAGCGGCTGCACCGGGTGGCCATCGACGGCCACCAGACGGCCCTCGATCAGTCCGGTGTCGATCCAGAACACCGTTGCTGCCGAGGCGTTGATGACACGCAGCCGCACCCGCCCACCGTTTTCGACAGCAACCACCTCGGGGTCGCCAAGCGTGCGGTCATTGGCAAGGTAGGCATCAAAATCAAAGTCGTTCAGGTCCATCGCCATCCCGCCCATCGCCATCCCGCCCATCGACATGCCGCCCATCGGCATACTCATGCCTCCCATTGCCATGCTACCAGCAGGCGCACCGGCCGTGGCCGCAGAATGATCCATGCCTGCCATCGCGGTGGTGCCGGTGATTTCGGCCAGCACCTCTTCGGCGGGGCGGAACGAGAAGTCGTGCAGGAACATCACCACCTCTTGCCGATCCGCAGCCACGTCGGCGGCGGATCGCACGATCAGCGGCGCTGCCAACAGCTGCATTTCCTGCACCGGCACATGGCTGTGCATCCAGAACGTGCCGGAAATGGGGGCATAGTCGTAGCTGCGCACCTCACCGGGGCGCAGCATGGGGGCGGGCATGTCGGGCACGCCGTCCTGCTCATTGGGCGGGATTTGGCCGTGCCAGTGGATGATGGTTTCGATATCGAGTTCGTTGGTCAGATCGACCCGAAACCGCTCGCCGGGGTTGAGCACCAGCCCGGAACCACCCGCGCTGTTTGCCAGCCGGAACACGGTGGCGGCGCGACCATCCACATCGAGCGTGTGGCGTGTCGCGCGCAGCGAAAGTGGCGCAGCTTGGGCAAATGCGCGCAAAGGAAGCATCGAAGCCGCACCAAGCGCGGCAGAGGCGGCCAGAAAACCGCGACGGGATGGGTTAGGGTTCATGGCGTCTCCAGAGGGTTGGCGTTGAGATCAAGTGTTTCAGACAAAAGGGCGGTGCCGCTTTGTCGGCGACAGACCGGCGTCATCCCAGCGATTCCAGCGGCAAGCGTACAACCGCCTCTAGCCCGCCTTCGGGGCGGTTGCGCAAATGCACCTCGCCGCCGTGGGCCTGCACGATGGTGCGCGCAGTGGCGAGGCCAAGGCCCGCGCCGCCGGTATCGCGGCTACGCGACGCCTCAAAGCGCGCAAAGGGCTCGAACACCGCCTCTAACTGATCCTCTGGCAGGCCAGGCCCGCTATCGGCGATGGTGATGCAGGCGGCATCGGGCTCGCGCGTCAGTGTGATTTCGGCCTTGCCGGCGTAGCGGATGGCGTTGTCGATCAGGTTGCGCAGGGCGCGGTTCATCGCGGTCGGGCGCAGCGTGGCAATGACCGGCACAGTGGGTGAAAAACTCGCCTTATCGGCGCCCGCGTCTGCGGCGAGGTGTGCCAGAACCTCGGACAAGTCCAGCGTTGCCGATGGCTCGGACTGGGCCGCACCGCGCGCGAAGGCCAGCGTCGCCTCGACCATCTCTTGCATTTCGTCCACCAGCGCGTGCAATCGCTCGGTGTCTTCGCTCTGGTCAAGCAGCTCCAGCCGCAGACGCATTGCGGTCAAGGGCGAGCGCAGGTCGTGGCTGATCGCGGCCAAAAGATGCGTGCGTTCAGAAACAAAACGGGTCAGCCGTTCCTGCATGCGGTTGAAGGCTAGCGTGGTTTCACGCACTTCGGTGGGGCCGCTCAGCGGCAGCGGATCGGTTTCCAACCCCCGGCCAAGACGATCGGCCCCGCTGGCCAAAGCCCGCATCGGGCCCACCACACGGCGCGAGGTGACCAGCGCGATCAGCGCCACCGCCAAGGCCATCAGTGCCAGTGGCAACAGCGCCTGCGATGTCACCTGCAGTTCCGGGCGGTCAAACATGGTGCGCACGTTCAGCCATTCGCCGCTCGTCAGTTGGAGCGACAGGCCCATTTCCATCGGCTCGGCCCGCTCGGCCATCATCACGTCGTGCATCGAGCGCATGGCGGGCAGGTTGGCCGGTGGTGGCGCGGGTAAGGTGTCGATGATATGGATATCGGCGCGCAGGTCGCGCACCGACGGCCCGGCGATCTGGCGCATCCGCGCCACGAAATCTGCAGCGTCGGCGCTGCCCTGCGCAACCGCAGCGGTGGGTGCGAGCGAAAAGCTCACCAGCGGCGAATTCGCCGAACGCAAGATCGAGGCGTGCAGGCTTTCAGGGGCGTCTTCCAGCAACAGCGCCACGTTGGCCGCGCGCCCCGCCGCCTCAAGCCCCAATGCCGAGCGTATGGCGCGGCTGCGTTCGTCTGAAAA
>DISJ01000012.1 GCA_002421605.1 Rhodobacteraceae bacterium UBA6213
CGGTGCGGGACCGCCTTGCCCGCTTACGGGCACTGGAAGTTGAGCTGGAACGCATGATCGCCCAATGCGAGCAGGGGACCATCGCTGATTGCCGGGTGATCAAGGTGCTGGGCAATCATGACCTTTGCGGCAACGAGCATGGCCAAAAAGACCAAGCTGCCCAATGACGCCATCGCCTAGAAACGTATCTCTGCTTCTGACCAATATTGGTTCTGCATGGTCCACCCTCTAGAATGCAGTTTTGGCGCCCCTTGAGGACCACAGGAGTTGCTCTTTTGCGTCCGGTAGGCAAAAAAGACCCAAGTCTGTCAACGCCGGAGTAAAAACCAGCCACGGGGCGGCGCAAAAGTCTACCAGTTGAGGGTGCCTTTGGCGGAAGGTCTGAATGGGTTTCGCGGCCCGGCAGCAGCGCTTTCAAGGTAGCTGGCGGCTGCCGGGGCGCGTTGGCCCGGAAGAGCCAAATCTGGCGTGACGTTCAGTTGATGGCGGCGTCCAGACGGGCGCGGCTCTGACCCAGCCGGTAGCTGTCGCCGTTCATCTCGAGGATGTTGACGTGATGGGTCAGGCGGTCGAGCAACGCGCCGGTGAGGCGCTCGGAACCGAATGTTTCGGTCCATTCGTCGAACGGCAGGTTGCTGGTGATCAGGGTGGCGCCACGTTCGTAACGCTGCGAGATCAGCTCGAAGAGCAGCTCGGCGCCGGTCTTGCTCAGCGGCACGAAGCCCAACTCGTCGATGATCAGCAGCTTGTAGCCCGCCATCTGCTTCTGCAGGCGCAGGAGGCGGCGCTCGTCTCTGGCCTCCATCAGTTCGTTCACCAGCGCCGCGGCAGTTGTGAAGCCGACGGAGAGGCCTTTCTGGCAGGCTGCGAGCCCGAGCCCCAGGGCGACATGGGTCTTGCCGGTGCCGCTCGGGCCAAGGGCGATGACATTCTCGCGCCGCTCGATCCACTCGCCGCGGGCCAGTTCAAGCACCTGCATCTTGTTGAGGCCGGGAATGGCCTCGAAGTCGAAGCTGTCGAGGCTCTTGGCCGACTATTGCTCCGCCGCTTACAGAGGGCCTGTCCTCCAACCCCTCGGGCCCATGTTCGACGAAGCGGTCATACCAGCGGTAAAACGTGGTGGGTGGGATGCTGATCTTGGCCAAGGCGCGCCTGACAGGCAGATGCGACTGCTCCACAAGCCGGATGATTTCGAGCTTTTCAGCGGCGGGGTATCTCATTCGTGGTCGCCCCCAGCCCCGGTCATGTTTTTTTTGAGCAGGCGATTTTCAAGGCTCAGATCGGCTACCAGTTCCTTCAGCGCCATCGCCTCCGCACGCAGGTCTTTAACCTCGCCGCTGTTGGCTTGGCGGACGGTGTCACCAGCCAACCGCTTCTTGCCAGCCTCCAGGAACTCCTTCGACCAGCTGTAATACAGGCTTTGGGCAATGCCCTCCTTGCGGCACAGTTCGGCAATGCTGTCCTCGCCACGAAAGCCCGACAGCACGATCCGTATCTTCTCCTCGGAAGAATGCAGTTTGCGCGTCGCGCGCCGGATATCCTTCACGACCTGCTCGGCAGGGGCCTTCGTTGTCACGGGTTTCGCTGGCGCGGTCCTTCGGTTCTTCATCATCTTCAACTCCAACTGGGATAAAGATGAGCCACAAACCCTCCGCTATGCAATCACGCTAAACTGTTCCATGGGCGCTGATGGCGGACACGCTACGACGACAATTCCGCCGAACCCAACTCTACGGTAATGTCGCAGTTCAGCGTATTGCTTACCGTGCAAATCGCCTTTGCTTGCTTGACCAGATTGCTGGCACCGCCGGGCGTGTCCGGAAGTTTGCCATGCACCAGACAGCGAATGGATTGCAGCCTTCCCGGCATGTCGAGCGCCTTTTCCGAAACGACAGAAATGGCAAACGGAGCAATCTCGGCGTTCTCCCGGCTGGCCACTATGCGGATTGATTCCACCAGGCAATGACCCACCGAGGCCATCATGGTCAGCACGGGCTTGTCATAGGGTGGATGCAGCTGATCTGGGCCATTGGCGTCGGTTGCAAAGGTTACGCCGCCCACCCCGTCAAACCGGACAAAAACCGGGCCGAAACGTTTAGGTCTGATCTTCAATGCCATGATGGGTACGCCTTTCAAAACAGAAGATCGGGAAGGAATAGCGCGATCGACGGCACAAGCGTCAGGATCACGATTGCGACGAGATGTATCAGCCAGTACGGCACGGTGGCACGCGCTACCCGACCGAGGCTTACCTCGTTGTTGGCAAGGCTGGACAGCACCGACAGGTTCAGCCCAACCGGTGGCGTGACCTGCCCGATCTCGATCACGATGGTGATGATTACGCCAATCCAGATCGCGTCAAAGCCGAGACCGGTAAGCAAGGGAAACACGACGGGAAGCGTCATGATCATCAGCGACAGCCCATCGAAGAAACAGCCTAGGATCAGATAGAGCAGCACCACCAGAAACAGCACACCGTATCGGTCGAAACCGCTTGCTGCGACGGAATGCAGGATCTGTTGAGGGATACCGAGAATGCTGACCGATTGCGCCAGTATGGTTGCGCCCAGCACCACAAACCCGATGGCTGAGAACAGAAGTGTCGAATGGAAAATCGCCTTCAGCAAATCGGCTAGGGTCAGATCGCCCCAGACAGACGACAAGATGGCCGCGAGGACCACACCGATGGCGGCAGCTTCTGTCGGGGTCGCCAGCCCGCCAACGATGCTGCCAATCACCGCCACGATCAGCACCAGTAGTGGCCAGATCTGTCGGAATCCCAAGATCACCTGCCACGGCGACTTTCTGCTGTCATCGACCGGCGCAACATGCGGGTGGCGCAAGGCCTTGAGAAAAATGTAAACCATGAACAAAGCGCCGATCATGAGCCCCGGTATGATGCCCGCAACGAACAACCGACCGATCGACGTTTCGGTCAGCGCACCGAAGATCAAAAACGAAAGGCTCGGCGGGATCAGAAGGCCGAGTGTTCCGCCGCCTGCGAGGCTTCCGACGATCATATCCTTGTCGTAGCCACGTCGTACCATTTCTGGATAGGCGACCGAACCCACCGCCGCAGCGGTGGATAAGCTTGATCCGCTGACCGCCCCGAACAGGGTGCACACGACGATATTGGTATGCAAGAGACCGCCGGGTATTCGGCGAAACAGCGGCGAGAAGGCAGCATATGCCCGACCGCTCACACCGCTGCGTAGCAGGATTTCGCCAAGCAGGATGAACAGAGGAACGGCACTGAGCGTAAAGGAGTTGAACACCCGCCAGATTGCATCAACCGCAAGCGAGGTCGCGCCATTCGAAAAGACCTGCAGAAGCACCATGCCGGTCAGCCCGAGCGCCGCGCCTAGCGCAACGCCTGTTGAGGCAGTCGCGACCATGATGCTGATCAGTGATGTCCAGAACATGGCTCAGCTGTCCTTACTTGGCGGAGCGATAGGCGGCAGGCCCTCTGATCGATCGTAGCTCTCCGGTTCGATCATTCCGAAGAGCCGCCCCAGAAATACGAGCCATGTCAGCGACAGCGACAGCGGAATCGCAGCCATCCATGGATAGAGCAGCAGCCGCGCGGTTTCAGTTTTGAGCGTGCGCTTCCAGGCAAATTCAAGCCACGGGATGGATTCTACAATGATCCAGCCGAAGAACACCAACCCGACCAGAAGCGCGGCGACCCGCACCTGAGGCGCAAGCCAGGCCTTGATCGCCTCGGCGACGATCGAGACCCGCACATGCTGCCCGCGTAGCGTGACCAGCGGCAGGCCAAGAAACAGCGATGCGCTCAGCATCAGGCCAACAACCTCTTCGGTTATATGCAGCGGCGTGCTGGTAAAGCGGCGCATGAACACGCTGGTCACGATGATCGCCACGATGCCGGTCATGATCAGGGCCGCAAAGGCCGCCATGGCAAGGGCCAGATACTCCAGCCCTTGCGCGAGGATACGCATTTTGCGCGACATGGCAGGGCGTCAACGACCGAGCGCCGTCAGCATACGCTGCCGGTATTCCATCGCATTTCCGCCCGCTTCTTCCGCAAGCATCTGCCAGGTTTCCCCAACCGCTTGCAGAAAGATCGCGCGGTCGGCTTCCGGGAAGTCCGGACCCCATGTCACGCCCATGCCCTCCAGTTTCGTGCGGGCTTCGAGTTCCTTCTCGAAGTCCTGGTCGTATTGGTTGGTGCGTTCCCAGAGGTCATCAGCAGCTTGTGAAATGACCGCCCTGATTGACTCGTCCGTTGCTTCCCAACGCTTCGTCGATATCCCCAGCGAATAGGGTGCCGAAGCCATCGGATAGAGGAACGAAGCGTACTGGGTCACTTCCTGAAGCGAGATGGTCTGCGCATAAAGCGCCGGATAGAGCGCGCAATCAACCACACCTGTTTTCAGCGCCACATAGGTTTCCTCTTGTGCGATGATTTGAGCGGAAACGCCGAGACGGGTGAAGGTTTCCACCTGTTCGCGTGCCCAGACCCGCAGCTTGATTCCCTTTAGGTCGGCAAGGGTGCTGACTGGCTTCTTGCTGCAGAACACCGAAACCGACAGCGTCGGAATGGCGACGAAGCCAACCGTGGTAACGCCCCAGTCGGTATATTCTTCTTCGTAAATCTGCTGCGCGACGGGCAGAACCGCCTTGAGTTCATCGACCGTGCTAATCGCGCCTTGCACAAAGACCGAACTGAGCGCTGGCGCATCGCGGCCAAGATAGTTCGACCACATCAGGCTCATTTCCACCACGTCCTGGGGCAACACGCGCAGCAGATCGGTGTTGGGAACCCCGAGCGAGCTGCCACTATATACCGTCAGCTTGAAGTCCTTGGCGGCTAGCGCGGCATTCACTTCACTTGCGAACTGTTCGAGCTGCACAGATTCCGGCCGAGCGCTCGGCAGGAAGTTGTTGAGGCGCCAGTCCTCAGCAAGAACCGCTGGCGCCATGGCGCAGAACAGTCCCACGCCAAGGCCGGCGGTGCGGATCACGGATTTCATATGGCTTTCCTCCTCTGGTCGGGCAAAGTGCCCTTGAACTTGTGTGGTGAGAAAACGATCCTGTCGGACCGGGCCGCCGCGCCGAGAGTGACCACAGCAAGGGCAGCAACTTGATCAGGCGCTGTGCCCACGCTAGCTGCAAGCACAGCGAAAAGTGTTACCCAGTCCGGATTCAGAGCTTCCATTCTTCACACCGAGGCGGAGTAGGCTCCGCATCACATCAATATCTGATTTTTGCCAAGTAAACTCCATCATTTTCGCTGCTTCTTGCGCAGGAATTGCAATAGATGATCCGTGTTCCAGTGAAATACGAAGCATATGATCTATCGTAATCTAGCAGCCGCAGGCGCACCCACGCCAATGTGCCGCCTCGGCTGGTCCAACGTTGAAGAGCGGATCTGGGCCTCACCGAACATGGCAGCAAACTCAGGTATTCGGTCTGCTAGGTCGCGCGCTCTTCGCTTTAGAAACTCGCGCCCGCGGGTCTGTTCAAGGAGCACTTGCCCAACCCCCCTGACCAGCGCTTGCTTTCTCGGTTAGCTCAAATGGCCAGAAGGTAAGTTTTTATTTGTTTCAGTTACTACATCATGGCGAACGAAGTTGCCAGACACCGAGCCGGTAAATGGCTTTATGGGTTCCCTAGAGAACTCTGCTTCAATGCGGGAAAGAGAATGCGCAAGCATCTCCAACCAATGCTGTCACCTATATAGAACAGCTTATGCGGTGTTCCATAATCGGCAACTGACCCGCATCCGCAACTGGGGCAGCCGGTGGGGCATTCCACCACCAAACCAGCCCGTCAACGCAACGAGATCATCAGCTATCCGGTGTCTTGACTGTTTGGCTGGGGCGGTAGGATTCGAACCTACGGTACACGGTACCAAAAACCGATGCCTTACCACTTGGCCACGCCCCAACCGTGGGCGGGTGTTTAGCCAAGCTACCGCGAGGCCGCAAGGGGAATTTGGCGTGTTTGCCGTTGTGTGCGGGGTAAGCGTCGCGCTATGGGGCGGCGATGGAACGGTGCGATGTGATCATTCTGGGTGCGGGGGCTGCGGGCATGATGGCCGGCATCGAGGCTGCGCGTCGTGGGCGACGGGTAGTGATGCTCGATCATGCACAGGCGCCGGGCGAGAAAATTCGCATATCGGGTGGCGGGCGGTGCAACTTTACTAACCTCTCGACTGCGCCGGAGCGCTTCCTTTCGCAAAACCCTCGGTTTTCGCGCTCGGCGCTGGCGCGGTTCACGCCCGCCGATTTCATCGCGCGACTCGATCATGCGGGCATCGCCTGGCATGAAAAGATAGCCGGGCAGTTATTCTGCGACGGTTCGGCAACGCAGGTTGTGGGGATGCTGACCGCGGCGATGGGCGAGGCGGGGGTCAGCCTGCGGCTTGGGGTCGAAATCGGTGCGGTGCGGCGCGCGGGCGGATTTGTGGTTGAAACGCCGGGCGGGGGTCTGGCGGCGGAAAGCCTGGTGGTGGCGACGGGAGGCAAGTCGATCCCGAAGATGGGGGCCACCGGGCTTGGCTATCGAATCGCGGAGAGCTTTGGGCTGGGGCTGGTGGAAACGCGCCCCGGTCTTGTGCCGCTGACGCTGTCAGAGCCTGATCTGGCGGCTACGTCGGCGTTGGCGGGGGTGGCGCTACCGGCGCGGCTGAGTGTGGGGCGCACGGCTTTTGACGCGGGCTTGTTGTTCACCCATCGCGGGCTTTCGGGGCCGGCGGTGCTGCAAATCTCGAACTATTGGCGCGAGGGGGGCGAGGTGGTGATCGACCTCGCCCCCGGCGAGCGGCTGGGCGCGGCGCTGCGGGCGGCGCGCACCGAATCGGGGCGCAGCGCGGTTCAGACGGTTCTGGCGCGGTGGCTGCCCGAGCGGCTGGCGGCGTTTGTAACGGCGCGGGCGGGGGTTGAGGGGCGGCTGGCGGACCAGCCGAATGCGGCGCTTGATCGGCTGGCCGAGGCGGCGCAGGCGTGGCGGCTGCGGCCGACGGGCAGCGAGGGGTATCGGACCGCCGAGGTGACGCTGGGCGGGGTCGATACTAGGGGGCTTGATGCGCGCACGATGGAGGCGCGGGCGGTGCCGGGCTTGTATTTTGTGGGCGAGGTGATCGATGTGACCGGCTGGCTGGGGGGCTATAATTTCCAGTGGGCGTGGTCGTCGGGCTGGGCGGCGGGTCAGGTTGCTTGAGGGTGGCCGGGACGCGGCGGCTTAACACGCGTGTTAGGTTTGGTAAGAGATTGATTCTTATTGGATGTGAGAGTGGCGTTAAGGGGTTTTTAAGGTGTTTCGGAGGGCGGTTGCGGCGACTTTTTCTCTGATATCGGGCAGTCGAGGGGCAAAAAGCGCCCCTTAGCTTTCATTTCAGGCTCTAACGTCGCTGCCCTCTCCCGCCTGATTGTCGATGGCGGGGCGGCTTCACCCCATTTGCCTCGCGCCTTGCGGCGCTGGGCAATCGGGCCGGGCAAGGGTCCGCCGGACCCTCGCTGGTCCGGCCCTCGGGGTCGCTTGGCTACCACCTGTGTATCTGCAGGCCTTGTCAGACGTGGCAAGGTTCGTTCGCGCGCCTCACGCCGCCTCGAACTTCACCCCTTTGCGCAGAAACTGCGTTGCGCGCGAGGATACCTGCGCGGGATTGCCGGTTGTCAGGTTCACGCTGCGCGTGCCGCTGCCCAGCATTTCGGGGCGGCGGGTGAGGTAATCGGCAAGGCTTTCGGCCACCAGATTGGCTTGGCTATAGACCCGCACCTTGGGGCCCAATGCTTCCTGAAAGCTGCGCTCCATCAGCGGGTAATGGGTGCAGCCCAGAATGGCGGCCTCGGGCATCGGCATCCGGCGTTTCAGCGCATCAACGTGGCTTTGCACCAGCGCCTCGGCAAGAATCTCGTCGCCCTGTTCGATCGCGTCAACAACTCCGGCGCAGGGCTGCGCCTCGACATCGACGCCAATGGCGCGGTAGGCAAGCTCGCGCTGAAAGGCACGGCTGGCGACGGTGGCGGGGGTGGCAAACAGCGCCACATGCTTGATTGCCACCTCGCGCGGGGGCGAATTGTCGCCCCACTGACGCTCGGTCAGCGCCTCGATCAGCGGCACGAACACGCCCAGCGCGCGTTTGCCCGGCGGTATCCATGTTTCCTGCATCCGTTTGAGGGCGACCGCGGAAGCGGTGTTGCAGGCGATTATGACCAGATCGCAACCCTCGGCCCAAAGCCGTTCGACCCCTGCGCAGGTCAGCTGAAAAATATCCTCCGCGTCGCGCACCCCGTAGGGCGCGTGCGCATTGTCGCCGTAATAGACGAACGGAACCTCTGGCAGACGTTTTTTGAGGGCGTCAAGCACCGTCAGCCCGCCAAGGCCGCTATCGAATACACCTACCGCCATGCTGCCCCTCCATTGACCCGGATCAGATACGGGCCTTGGCCTCTTTTACGCGGCAGCGCGGCGAAATTCCAAGCCTATTCGGCCGCAGATTGCAGTGGCGTGCCCCCTGCCCTGATGGCGGCAAGCAGCGCCTCGCGGCGTTTGGCGGCGGTGGTGGCGCTGGGCTCTTTCACCGGGCCAAAGCCGCGGATGGTCAGCGGCAGCTCGGCCAGTTCGCGCAAGATCGGCAGCGTGGCGGGGGTGAGCGCGGGCAGAAGTTCGGCCATGTCGCGTTCATATTGCGCGATCAGCGCGCGTTCCATCCGCCGTTCGGGGAAGCGGGCGAACGGGTCGAGCAAGGTGCCGCGCAGCGGTTTGAGCCGCGCGAGCAGCGCAAAGGCGCGGCCCATCCACGGCCCAAAGGTGCGCTTGAGTGGGCGGCCATCGGGGCCTTGGCGCGACAGAATTGGCGGTGCAAGGTGGTAGGTGAACTGCAAATCCCCCTCGAACTCGGCGCGCGCCTTGGCGGCGGTGGCAAGGTGCAGCCGCGCGACCTCGTATTCATCCTTGTAGGCCAGAAGCTTGTGGTAACCCTTGGCGACCGAGAGGCGCAGGCTTTCAGGGGCGCTAGCGACCAGTGCGCGGTACCGGCTGGCGAGCGCCGCGTTCTGGTATTCCACAAGATGCGCGGCGCGGATTTCGATGGGGTCAGGCTCGGCCACCGGGCCGGCCGGTGCGAGCAGGCGCGCGGCGTCGGCGGGGAAGGCCACGGCCCAGCGCCCCAGATCAAACGCGCGCATGTTGGCCTCGGGGCCAGCACCGTTCAGCACAATGGCGCGTGCGATGGCCTCGTAACTCAGCGGCAGCAGACCTTGCTGCCAGGCAGCGCCAAGCACCGCCATGTTGGAATAGATCGAATCGCCCAGCGCGGCGCGGGTAAGTGTTGAGGCGTCGAAAAAGCCCACACGCTCGCCCAGCCGCGCCTCAAGCGACAGGCGCAACCGCTCGGTTGGCAGCCTGAAGTCGCGGTTGCGGGTGAACTCGCCGGTAACAATCTCGTGGCTGTTGACCACGGCCCCGGTGCGCCCGGTGCGCATCAGGCCCAGCGTTTTGGCGCCCGCTGTCACCACCAGATCGCCGCCGATCACGCAATCAGCCTCGCCCACCGCGACGCGAATGGCGGAAATGTCTTCGGGGCGGTTGGCAAGGCGCAGGTGGATGTGCACAGCCCCGCCCTTTTGCGCGAGGCCCGCCATTTCCATCATGCCTGCGCCTTTTCCATCAACGTGGGCGGCCATGGCAAGCACCGCGCCCACGGTCACCACGCCAGTGCCGCCTACCCCGGTGATGACGACGTTGTGGGTGCCGGTGATCGTTGGCAGCGTTGGCATGGGCAGATCTGGCAGCGCTACGCTGGCGGTGGCAGCCTTGCGCAGTTTGGCCCCCGCAACGGTCACGAACGAGGGGCAAAACCCCTTGAGGCAGCTGAAATCCTTGTTGCAGCTGGATTGGTCGATGGCGCGTTTGGTGCCAAACGGGGTTTCGACCGGCACGATCGAGACGCAGTTCGATTGCACCCCGCAATCACCGCAGCCCTCGCACACATCGGTGTTGATGAAAACGCGCTTGTCAGGGTCTGGGAAGGTGCCGCGCTTGCGGCGGCGGCGTTTTTCGGCGGCGCAGGTTTGAACGTAGACGATGGCCGAAACGCCGGGCACCTTTTCCAGCCGTTCCTGCACCTGCATCAGCCCGGCGCGTTCGACTTTTTCGACGTTCGCGGGGAAGCTCGCAAGATCGAGGGCTTCTTTTTCGTCGTACACGACGACGATGGGCGAAACCCCCATCGCCTGTATTTCGCGGGTGATCTGCTGTGCGCTCAGCCCGCCTTCGTTGGCCTGCCCGCCGGTCATCGCCACCGCATCGTTGAACAGGATTTTGTAGGTGATGGTGGTGCCTGCGGCGAGTGCGGCGCGGATCGCCTGCACGCCCGAGTGGTTGTAGGTGCCGTCGCCAAGGTTCTGGAAAACATGCGCGCGGGTGGAAAACGGCGCTTCACCGATCCAGTTGGCTCCCTCGCCGCCCATATGGGTGAAGCCTTGGGTATCGCGGTCCATCCACTGCACCATGTAGTGGCAGCCGATCCCGGCATAGGCACGCGCGCCCTCGGGCAAGCGGGTCGAGGAATTGTGCGGGCAGCCCGAACAGAACCACGGTGTGCGTGTGGCAATTTCGGGCGCGTTGTCGGCGCGGCGCGCCTCGGCAATGCGGGCAAGGCCCGCTTGCACATCGCCAGTGGCGCGGCCTTCCTCGGTCAGAACCTGGCCGATCTTTTCGGCAATCATCACCGGGTCGAGCGCATAACGGGTGGGAAACAGCTCTTCGCCGGTGATTGCGTGTTTCCAGCCGTAGACGCGGCGGCCACGGCGTTTATCAAAAATGGCTTCCTTGACCTGCACCTCGATCAGCTTGCGCTTTTCTTCGACGACAACGATCAGTTCCAGCCCCTCGGCCCATTCGGAAAACGACTTCACATCCATCGGGAATGTCTGCGCGACTTTCCAGGTGGTGATGCCAAGGCGGGTAAGTTCGTCACCGTCCAGCCCCAGCAGCGCGAAGGCATGCACAAGGTCGAGCCAGTTCTTGCCCGCCGCGACAAACCCGATTTTCGCACCGGGTGCGCCGTGCATCCGCTTGTCGATACGGTTGGCGCGCGCAAATGCCTCGGCGGCAAAACGCTTGTGATCGATCATCCGCGCTTCTTGCGCCACGGGCGTGTCGCCAAGGCGGATGTTGAGCCCGCCTTGCGGCATCGGAAAATCGGGCAGTTTGAAGTTGGTGCGCAACGGGTTGCCATCGACCACGGCAGTCGCTTCGACCGTATCTTTCATGGTCTTGAGCCCGACCCAGACCCCGGCAAAGCGCGAAAGCGCGTAGCCGTAATGGCCAAGATCGAGAATTTCCTGCACGCCAGCGGGGGAAAGCACCGGGATATAAGCATCAACCATCGCCCAATCGGATTGGTGCAGCACGGTCGACGATTCGCCCGTGTGATCATCCCCCATCGCCATCAACACGCCGCCAAAGGCCGAGCTGCCCGCCATATTGGCATGGCGCATCACGTCGCCCGAGCGGTCGACCCCCGGCCCCTTGCCATACCAGAGCGCAAACACTCCCTGATGGCGCCCTTCGCCGCGCAGTTCTGCCTGCTGCGTGCCCCAGATCGCGGTGGCAGCAAGATCTTCGTTCAGGCCCGGCTGAAAGGTGACATGGGCTGCGGCCAATTCGCGCGTCGCGCGCTGCATCTGCAGATCAACCGCGCCAAGCGGGCTGCCGCGATAGCCAGTTACATAGCCTGCGGTATCAAGCCCCGCTGCGCGGTCGCGCGCCGCCTGCGCCAGCATCAGGCGCACCAACGCCTGCGTGCCGTTCAGCAGCACTGGCGATTTGGAAAGATCAAAACGATCAGCCAGAGAAATATCTTGCTTGGCCATCGGCCCCCCCCTACGAAGCATGTAGCAGCGACATGATAGGTCAAAAAAGCTGACCTACAAAGCGGAAAACCGTGGTATACAGATTTGTTAATTTTGCGCAGTGTGGGTAAGGCGCGCAGTGAAAAAGTTTACGTAAAAGATATCGGTATTAGAAAATGCACACGATGGACTGGGACAAACTAAGAATTTTTCACGCGGTGGCGGATGCCGGATCGTTGACCCACGCAGGAGATGCGCTGCACCTGTCGCAATCAGCGGTCAGCCGCCAGATTCGCGCGCTTGAGGAAAGCCTGGGCACCACGTTGTTTCACCGCCACGCGCGGGGGCTGATTCTGACCGAACAGGGCGAGTTGCTGTTTGATGCGACCGCAACCATGGCGCGCAAGCTCGATTCGGCAGCCGCACGCATTCGCGACAGCGAAGAAGAAGTGTTTGGCGAACTGAAAGTTACCACCACCACCGGTTTTGGCACGCTGTGGCTGGTGCCGCGGCTGGTGAAGCTTTACGAGCGCTACCCCGACCTCAAGGTTGACCTGATGCTTGAAGAGCGGGTGCTTGACCTGCCGATGCGCGAAGCCGATGTCGCGATCCGCATGAAAGAGCCAAGCCAAGCTGATCTGATCCGCAAGCGGCTGATGAATATCCGGATGCGGCTTTACGCCTCACCTGAATATATCGCGCGGTCGGGCATCCCGGAGCGGCCAGAGCAGCTGAACGAACACCGGCTGATCTGCCAGAACCCCGCAACACCGCAGGTTGCTGCCGGGGCGAACCTTGCAAACATGCTACTTTCTTACAACATCCCCTCTTCGTTGACGGTCAATAACTACTTTGGCGTGCTGCAAGGGGTGCTGAATCATATCGGCATCGGCGTTTTGCCCGATTACCTGACCGAGGACTTTCCGCATCTGGTGCGGATGCTTCCTGAGATCGAGTCGGTCGAAGTACCCGTTTTCCTTGCCTACCCGGAAGAGCTGCGGCAATCGCGCCGGGTCACGGCGTTCCGCGACTTTGTGCTGGAAGAAATCATTGCCTATCGGCGCCGCCAATCTGGGGGTCTCGCGGCCACCGATTGACGTGAGGCATACGGGCAACGCATGGCTGCCATGATGCACTCGCAGCATTTTACTCTTGAACCGTTCTCATCCCGCACATAAATCAGGCGCAGAAGACGGTGGTTTGAGGAAACTCTCATCGGCTTCTACCTCCCTGTTGGACTTGGGCCGAGCTTTTGCTCGGCCTTTTTTTTCGCGATGCGGCGCGCTGGATGATTCTGCGCTTTCCCGATGCGGGGCGCTGATTTATGACGCGGGCAGGTTGCCGGGGGAACGCCAAGATGGACGAGCCGAAAATCACGCCAGAGCTGATTGCTGCGCACGGGATGAAACCCGACGAATATGAGCGTTTGCTGGGGATCATCGAGCGCGAACCGTCGTTCACCGAACTGGGAATTTTCTCGGCGATGTGGAACGAGCATTGCAGCTACAAATCCTCGAAGAAATGGCTGCGCACGCTGCCTACCAGCGGGCCGCAAGTGATCTGCGGGCCGGGCGAAAACGCAGGCGTTGTGGATATTGGCGACGGGCAGGCGGTGATCTTCAAGATGGAGAGCCACAACCACCCGAGCTACATCGAACCGCATCAGGGGGCTGCGACCGGCATTGGTGGGATCTTGCGCGATGTCTTTACCATGGGCGCACGGCCGATCGCGGCAATGGACAGCCTGAGCTTTGGGATGCCTGACCATCCCAAGACCGCGCATCTGGTCAAAGGTGTGGTCGAAGGTATCGGTGCCTATGGCAACGCCTTTGGTGTGCCAAACGTGGGCGGCGAGGTGCGCTTTCATCGCAGCTATAACGGCAACTGTCTGGTCAACGCCTTTGCAGCAGGTTTGGCGGACGCCGACCGAATTTTCTATTCCGCCGCTTCGGGTGTTGGCATGCCGGTGGTTTACCTTGGCGCCAAGACCGGGCGCGACGGGGTGGGCGGCGCCACCATGGCCAGCGCCGAATTTGACGACACTATCGAAGAAAAGCGCCCCACGGTGCAGGTGGGCGACCCTTTCACCGAAAAATGCCTGCTGGAAGCGTGTCTGGAGCTGATGGCCTCGGACTCGGTGATCTCGATTCAGGATATGGGGGCGGCTGGGCTGACCTGTTCGGCGGTCGAAATGGGCGACAAGGGCGGGTTGGGCATCAAGCTTGACCTTGATCGCGTTCCGGTGCGCGAAACCGGCATGAGTGCCTACGAGATGATGCTGAGCGAAAGCCAAGAGCGCATGCTGATGGTGCTCAAGCCCGAGCGCGAGGCGGATGCGCGGGCGATCTTTGAAAAATGGGATCTGGATTTTGCGATCGTCGGTGAAACGATTGCCGAGGATCGGTTTCTGATTCTGCACGGCAATGAGGTGAAGGCCGATCTGCCGCTGTCGAAGTTGTCGTCCAGCGCGCCTGAATATGACCGGCCCTGGATCGAAACCCCTGCCCCGGCACCGCTGGGCGCTATTCCTGCGATTGCCCCGATTGCGGCACTTCGCGCGCTGATCGGTAGCCCGAACTATGCGCACAAGGCGTGGGTGTGGGAGCAATATGATTGCCAGGTGGGCGCCGATACGGTGCGCCGCCCCGGTTTGGGCGCGGGCGTGGTGCGCGTGCATGGCAGCGACAAGGCGCTGGCCTTCACCTCGGACGTAACGCCCCGCTATGTGAAGGCCAACCCTTATGAGGGGGGCGCACAGGCGGTGGCCGAGGCCTATCGCAACCTTTGCGCGGTGGGCGCGCTACCGTTGGCCGCCACCGACAACCTGAACTTTGGCAACCCGGAAAAGCCCGAGATCATGGGGCAGCTGGTGGGCGCGGTGAAGGGCATTGGCGCGGCCTGTCTGGCGCTCGACTTTCCAATCGTTTCGGGCAACGTCTCGCTTTACAACGAAACCGATGGCACGGGGATTCTGCCCACACCGACCATTGGCGGCGTCGGGCTGATCGCGTCGCTTGACGACATCATCGCAGGGCTGCCCGGCGTGGGCGATGTGGCACTGGTGATCGGCACCACTGCGGGCCACCTTGGCCAATCGGCGATGCTGGCCGAAGCTTTTGGGCTAGAGGCAGGCGATGCGCCGCACGTGGACCTTGCCGCTGAGCGCAAACATGGCGAGTTCCTGCGCGGTGCGCGCAAACTGCTGGCTGCTGCCACCGACCTTGCCGACGGCGGCTTGGCGCTGGCAGCCTTTGAGATGGGTGAAGGTGCGGGTATGGGCGTGGTGTTGGATACAAGCGACATTGGCCAGCTTTTCGGTGAGGATCAGGCGCGTTACCTTGTGGCCGTGCGCCCTGCCAATGTTGCGGCACTAGAGGCGCAGGCACGCGCTGCGCAGGTTCCCTTGGCGCGGGTGGGTAGCTTTGGGGGAAGTGCTGTCAACTTGGGCGGCGATAGTGCCCCGCTTGCAGAGCTTTCAACGCTTTTCCGCACGGCATTTGCTGGTGCAGTTGGCTGAAGCAAGCCGGGCGCGCAGCACCCGTGCAAAGGCCACACTTGCAGCGCGCGCGTAGCCGCCCTAAATCTGGACCGAACCAGCAAGGAGACGCAGATGGCCATTGAAGCCCGCGACATCGAGAACCTGATCCGTGCGCAGTTTCCCCAAGCGCGCATTACGATCACTGACATGGCGGGCGACGGTAAGCATTGGGCTGCTGAGGTCATTGACGCCACTTTTGCGGGCATGAACCGCGTGCAGCAGCAACGCGCCGTGCTGGCCGCCCTCAAAGGCGCAATGGATGGGCCAAGCGCGCCGCTCCATGCGCTGGCGCTAACGACCAAGGCACCCGAGTAACTCTTAACTGCAAGGATATGACATGACCGACGCAGCGAACGCTATTCGCGAAACGATCAAGGCAAACGACGTGGTGCTTTACATGAAAGGCACCAAGGAAATGCCGAAATGCGGCTTTTCCAGCCGCGTGGCAGGCGTGCTCAACTTCATGGGCGTCAGCTTCAAGGACGTGGACGTTCTTGCCGACGCCGATCTGCGCCAAGGCATCAAGGACTTTTCCGACTGGCCGACGATTCCGCAGCTATACGTCAAGGGCGAATTCGTGGGCGGTTGCGACATCATCACGGAAATGACGCTGACCGGCGAGCTTGATGCGCTGTTTGACGCCAAGGGCGTGACCTACAGCAAGGACGCCGCAGACAAGATCCGCGAAGCCAACGCTTAAGGCAGCGCGCCACCACCATTACTGCGCCCCCTCGCGGGGGCGCTTTGCTTTAGCGCGCGAACCAGCCGCGCGAGCGGTTGGCGATGGCAACCAGTGACAGCATTACCGGCACCTCGACCAGCACGCCCACCACGGTGGCAAGGGCTGCGCCCGACGAAAGGCCAAACAGGCTGATCGCCACCGCGACCGCCAGTTCAAAAAAGTTCGAAGCACCGATCAGCGCGCAGGGGGCTGCGATGTCAAATGGCACGCGGGCGCTGCGGGCGGCGACAAAGCCGAGCGCGAAGATACCGTAGGTTTGCACCAGTAGCGGCACCGCGATCAACGCAATCACCAGCGGGTTTTGCAAGATCACACCGCCTTGAAAGCCAAACAGCAGCACCACGGTTGCCAGCAAACCGCCCACCGCGAAGGGGCGCGCCGCCTCGCGGAAACGCTCGACAGCCGCTAGCCCGCCTTTGCGCACCAGACGGCGGCGCAGAGCAATACCGACCGCCAAAGGTGCCGCAACATAAAGCGCCACCGAAAGCAGCAAGGTTTGCCATGGCACCGCGATATCAGTGACGCCAAGCAAAAAGGCCACGATGGGTGCAAAGGCGAATAGCATCACCACATCGTTCAAACCCACCTGCACCAGCGTATAGGTGGCATCGCCCCGCACCAGTTGCGACCAGACAAACACCATCGCCGTGCAGGGCGCAGCGCCCAGCAGTATCAGCCCCGCTATATACGACGTGGCATCGTCTGGCGGGATCAGGGGCGCAAAGATGACGCGAAAGAACAGCACCCCGAGTGCGGCCATCGTGAAAGGCTTGATCAGCCAGTTGACCACCAGCGCCACCATCAGCCCGCGCGGTTCCTGCCCCACGCGGCGCAGGGCGGCAAAATCGACGCCCACCATCATCGGCAGCACCATCGCCCAGATCAGCACCGCAACGGGCAGGTTCACATGCGCGTATTCGGCCCGCGCAAGCGCCGAGAACAGGCCCGGCAGTAGCGCGCCAAGCGCGACGCCTGCACCCAGTGCCAGCGCCACCCAAAGCGAAAGCCAGCGTTCGAATAGCCGCATAGGCGGGTTGGCGGTGCTCATGCCGCGCGCCCTAAGGTGGCTGCGTCACGGCGGGGCAGCATACCGCCCTCGCGGTTGAACTTGGCAAGAGGGGCAAGGGCGGTTGAATAGTTCATGAGGTTCGAATTGCCTGTAAACATCTGCGGCGCTATTCGCCGTAGGGCACCCAGATATTCTTGATTTGCGTCGCATGCTCTAGAAAGCCGCGCCCTTGCGCGCCCTGCCCTTGCCAATCGCGGTTCGCCAAGACCCACGTGGCCTTGAGGTTGCCTGCGCTTTCGGTTTCGACCATCGCAGCGCCTTCGCGGCTGCCGCAATACCAAAGCGCGGCCACATCATCGTGCTGGGCCAAGGTTTTGGCCAGTTCATCGCGGTTGCCGGTAACGATGTTCACCACGCCGCCCGGCAGATCAGAGGTGTCGAACACGCTGTAAAGATCCGTCACGGCCAGCGGCATCGACTGCGCCGGAATCGCAATCACGCGGTTGCCCATTGCAATTGCGGGCGCCACAAGGCTGACAAAACCCAGCAGCGGTGCCGCATTGGGGCAGGCAATGCCCATTACCCCCCATGGTTCTGGCATGGCAAGCGTGACATGCGCGGATTTGGTGGAATGCACGGCGCCGTCAAACTTGTCGGCCTGTGCTGCGTAGTAGAAAAGCCTGCGGATTGCCGCCTCGACCTCGGCCCCCTCGCCCCCTGCCTCGGCCAGCCGCGCGGCGAATTCGCTCGCACGGGCCGCGAGGTTTTCGGCGATGTAATACAGAACCTGCGCGCGGTTGTGGCCGGTGGCTTTGCCCCAGCCGCTGGCCTTGTGCGCGGCCTCGACCGCGTTGCGTATATCCTTGCGGTTGCCGAGTGGCGCGAGGCCCAGCGTTTTGCCGCCCGCGGCGACGGCGTAGGAATAGCCGCCATCGGGGCGTTTTTGCGCACCGCCAATATAGAGCTTGGCGGTGCGGTCAATGCCCGGCCCCTCTGGTGCACCGGGCACCGGGGCGCCATTCAGCGCGCCTGCCGCCGCTTCGCTGGCGGCTTTCGGTTCGGGTTGGCGAAGGTATGCGCCCATCCCCTCGCGCCCACCTTCGCGCCCGAAGCCGCTTTCACGCATACCGCCAAAGCCTGCGCCTGCGTCGAACAGGTTGGTGGAGTTGACCCAGACCACCCCCGCCTTGATGCGCGATGCGACATCAAGCGCGAGAGAGATATTCTCGCTCCAGATCGAGGCGGCAAGGCCGTAGCGGGTGTTATTGGCCAATTCGACCGCCTCATCCAGCGTGCGAAACGAGGTGAGCGTGGCAACGGGGCCAAAGATTTCTTCGGTGGCGACCGGGTTGGCGGGGTGCACACCGGTCATGAAGCCGGGCGCAAAAAAGCTGCCCTTGGCGGGCAACTGACATTCGGCCTGCACAAGGCGGGCACCTGCGGCCTCGCCCTGCGCCACCAGATCGCGGATGCGGGCCAGTTGCACCGGGTGCACGATGGCGCCGATGTCGGTGCATTTGTCCAGCGGATCGCCAAGGCGCAGCTTGGCCAGCCGCGCGGTCAGGCGGGCAACAAAGTCATCCTCAACCGCCTCGGCCACCAGAACGCGCGAACCTGCGCAGCAGACTTGCCCCTGATTGAACCAGATCGCATCAACGACACCTTCGACCGCGCCATCAAGATCGGCGTCGGCAAAGACGACAAAGGGCGATTTGCCACCAAGCTCCAACGTCAGTTTTTTCGAAGTGCCCGCCGTGGCGCGCCGGATCAGGCGACCAACCTCGGTCGAGCCGGTGAAGGCGATCTTATCAACCTGTGCCGCCACCAGCGCCGCGCCGGTTTCGCCGTCACCCGTGACGATGTTGACCACGCCCTCGGGCAGCCCAACCTCGGCACAAATCTCGGCAAAGGCGAGTGCGGTGAGTGGGGTGTATTCGGCCGGTTTCAACACCACGGTATTGCCCGCCGCAAGCGCTGGCGCAATTTTCCACGCGAGCATCAGAAGCGGAAAGTTCCACGGGATGATCTGGCCGCACACGCCCAGCGCCTCGGCACCCGGAAACTCATCGGCCAGCATTTCTGCCCAGCCGGCGTGATGGTAGAAATGGCGCACCACCAGCGGCACGTCAATGTCGCGGGTTTCGCGGATCGATTTGCCGTTATCCAGAACTTCCAGAACAGCCAGAAACCGCTCGCGCTTTTGAATGTGCCGCGCCAGTGCGTATAGCCATCTGGCACGTTCGTGCCCCGCCAGCGCAGCCCATGCGGGTTGTGCAGCACGCGCAGCGGCCACGGCGGCGGCCACATCGGCACCGCTGCCTTGGGTAACCTCGGCCAGCGGATCGCCGGTGGCGGGGTTGTGGGTAATAAAGGTTTTGCCCGGTTTGCCAAAAACACCGTTGATGAAATGGCCAAACCGCCCGCGCGCCTTGAGCCACGCAAGAACTTCACCAGCCGCTTCCGGGGCGGGGCCGTATTCCATTGATTCGAGGATATCTTTTACCAAAGCCATGTCATCCCTCAAGCAAGCGCGTGACGCGATGAAGACGCATAGCGCCCGGTGACAAAGTGTTCCAACTGCCGTTCAATATCGCCTAGCATCGACGATGCGCCAAGCCGGAAGAGGTTGGGGCGCAGCCAGTCGCGGCCCAACTCCTCCATCATCAGCACTTGCCAAGCCAGCGCATCCTTGGCGGTTTTCATACCGCCCGCCGGTTTGAAGCCGATCTTGAAGCCGGTCTTCGCGCCATAATCACGTAGCGCCCGCGCCATCACCAAACTGACCGGCAGAGTGGCGTTCACGCCTTCCTTGCCGGTCGAGGTCTTGATGAAATCTGCCCCCGCTTGCATCGCCACCATACTGGCTTTGTAAACCGTGCGCAGCGTGCGCAGCTCGCCTGTGGCAAGAATGGCCTTCATATGCGCGCCACCGCTGGCCTCACGCATTGCGGCGATTTCATCGTAAAGCGCGGACCATTCGCCGCGCAGCGCCAGCGCGCGCGAGATCACGATATCAATTTCGCTGGCGCCTTCGTCAACCGCGTAGCGGATTTCGGCAAGTCGCAGTTTCAGCGGCATCAGGCCCGACGGAAAACCGGTAGCGACCGAGGCCACAGGAATCCCCGAACCCGCCAGCGCGCGCACCGCCGGGGCCACCATTGTGGGATACACGCAGACCGCGCCGGTGCGCGCTGAGTCTAGCCCCAGCCCGGTGAGGATGTGGTCGGCCAGCGGACGGCGCGCCTTGGCGCAAAGCCGCGCGACCCGATCGGGTGTGTCGTCCCCCGCAAGCGTTGTAAGATCCATGCAGCGGATCGCGTTGACAAGCCAGGCCGCCTGCCATTCCTTTTTCAGGCTGCGCCGCCCGGCAAGGCTTTCGCTGCGGCGTACGGCGGCGGGGGTGTTGACCGCCACCTTTTCAAACCAGTCGGGCGCAAGCGGCACACCGGTGTTGCGCGCAAATGCGTGGGTCTTGGCATCCGAAGACATGGGTAGCTGACTTTCCTGTTCGCGGGTCACTGGCGGGCGATCTGCCCCCAAAGCTAGCCGTTTGCTGAGACCGCTTCAACGCTGAGCATTGCAAAAGCCGGCGCCTAGCGGCGCGGGCGGCCCTTGAACGTGCCAAACCACGCCTTCATGCGCCCCCAAAAGCCGCGCGCCTTTTGCGCCGCAGCCTCGCCACGGTCTTCAACGCCGTCCCATGCCTCGGCCACGTCCTGCGCGACCGGATCAAGCATACGTTCGCGGAACTGCAGCCACATCCGGCGCAACATCAGCAGGATGATCGCAAGTATGACGAAGAAAACGATGTTGAACCAAGGGATGATAGTTGCCGTAGGATCGTCCACCGGGCGGATCGAAATAGCGTTTGGAAACGTCGAAAAATACAGATTGCGCCAGCCGTAGTGCGTAACCATCGCCCAGCGCGGCGTTTCGGCAGTCGATTTCAGATCGTCGGCCTCGGTTTGCAGGTTCGCGGTGTCGAACTTGAAATAGGGCGGCCAGCTCCATCCGGTGTCCTCGTTGCGATACACCATCGGCTTGCCGTCGGCGCCTATGGCTTGAATGAACTGCACATCCCGGTTCATCAAGCCACTGGCCTGATCGTCTGGCGTGGACCAGAAAATCCGCGTCCAATCACCCAGATCTTGCCGTTCCTGATAGGTGTTCACGATCCGCACAACATCGTGCTGCGGCAGCGTGTAGTGCAGGAATAGCCCGACCACCAACAGCACGGTGATGCTAAAGCCCCATTTGATGTAGCGCCACATATGCCGCCTCCTATTGCACGTTCACGATGTAGATGATGACCCCCACCACCGCCATCGGAACCACATAAACGAGCCAGATCAGCTTGCGCCGCAGGCTCTTTTCATACTCTGCCATACCCGTTTCGATATAGGCGTCGCGGTCGGGTGCGGCTACGGGGCGATTTTTATCCCAGTGCTTTTCCAGCCGCTCGCGTTCGGTCGAGCGCTTATAGATCGAAACCAGCCAGTAGATCACCGAAAGGCCGATCAACGCGAAAATCGCCACTCGCAGAAAGCCGATCATTTTTGCCCCCTTCGCACTGCCCCCCAGGGCCCAACACGCGCCACAATATCGACTGGGCCCGGGCGCGCGGGCGCCGTATCGGCCATGTCAGGCTCGGGTCCGAACAGTTGCGCGCGCGCGCCTGCCTTGTCTATCTGATATTCACGCGCAAGAAAATCGGCCACATAGGCGCGCTTTGCCTCGGGCCATGTGGCGTAAAGGCGGTAGAAAAGTTCCTTGTGGCAGATGAAAAGCTGGCGCACATCGAGCGGTGCCAGTTCGGCCAGAAGCATGTTGACCAGATCGCGGTTTGGCCCCTGAGCGGCGCGCAGGGTGTAAAAATAGGCCGGATGGCGGCTATCCAACTGCGGCCATGGCCCGCCCGCCTCGACCCAGCGCAAAAGCGCGGCAAGGCCCTGAAACTCTGCCGGAAGCTTGCTGCCCAGCGTCTGCGCCACGGCCCGAAGGGCGGCGCGCGTGGTCCCTGCGCCGGTATCAAGGCCCAGATGCGTTGCCGCCTCGACCAGAATGAAATCCATCTTCTGGCGCAGAATGGCGCCCGCGTCGGTGCCGCGCGCACGCACGATCGGCTCTACCAGAGCGTTCATTTCCAAAAACTTTGCCACATCGTTGCGCTGCGAGAGGTCGAACACCTGCGCAATCGGCAACGGGCCAAAGGCCGCGCGTGGCCCGACCGAAATCAGCGCCGGGTGCGCAACCGAGCGAAACAGATAGACGCCGCCAAAATAGGCGGTCCAGAAATCGGGCGTGTCGAAATTGGTCGAGCCAAGCACCACCGGCTGGCGCGTTACATCGCCGGTTTTCTTGGCGAGGCCAATCATCTGGGCGATCAGCACATCATCCCACCACGCGTCAGACTCGGCCCGAAACCGCTCGATCAGCTTGGCGAGCTTGGCCGCCTCGGCCACATGCGCACCGGTGGTATCGGCGATCACCGTGATGCGGTTGAAATCGAAAAGCCGCGTCGGGGCATCGACCTCGTAAACCGAATCCTCCAGCTCGCCCGCCACCGCATCGCGTGCGGTCAGGCTGAACAACTGCGCCTCGTTCTGCTCGATGAAGCGGGTGAGGATGCTGCGCCAGTTGGAAAACTGCGCGTTAAGCAAGGGCGCGCCCTTCTGCTCGGTCGAAAGCAGGATGAACTGGCGGTTGCAGCCCTTGGGGTTGAGGTAAAGATCGTCGCCAAGCTCTTCACCCACTTCGGGAGAAAAGCCCGCAAGATCAATGTGAAACTCGGCCAGCGCCGTGGTGCGCCCCGATAGCTGCTTGAGCGCGCGGTTATACCGCTCGATCAACGGTGGGCTATCGACCGGCACGAGATTGCCATACATCAGGCCTTTTTCGATCAGGCGTTTCATTTCAGTGCCTTTTCATCGGCTGGGCGCTGCCCGGCAGCGCCGGACAAGAAAGAACGGGACTATTCATCCTCATCCCTTCCCCTCCAGATACCGCCGCTTGGCCTCTTCCATCCGCCGCATATCGCGAACGGCGGCGTCAATCGCTGCTTCGTCCGACTTGTCGGCATAGCGGAACTCGCTGTCGGCGTAGCGGTTGATTTCCTGCACCACCATGTCCACGGTGATCGGCGTGCGCAGATCGGCGATCATCGCGCGCTTGGCGTCGTAATCCTTGAACAGGAACAGTTCTGGGTCTTCCATCCAAAGGTCCGGCAGCTCAAAATCCATCGCGCGCACCTTCACGGCGTCGGTGATGTTCTTGATCGCGCGGCCGGTAAAGCGCGGGTCGGCATCTTGAATGGCCTTGAGATACGTGCCGAGCTTGGCAATCGTATCAAGCCGACCCTGCCGTTTTTCGACCTCCTCCCAAACTGCGCGCAGACCGCCCTCTTGCGGGCGGGTGTGGCGCTCAAAACTGTCAGCCACGGCGCGTCGGATTTCTTGCGCGGCGTAAAGCGTGTGATCGCCCAGCGGGATGGTGTGGTTGCTGCCCAGAAGCAGTGCCAGAATGTCGATGTAATCCTCGCGGCTTTGCGGCCCATCAACCAGAAACCGCGCCCCGGCGCGCTGGCGCAGCGCGTCATCGACGTTTTCAGGATAGTTCGAAAACATGCCAAAGCTGCAGTTGCCGCGCACCACGGTATTGGCACCCGCAAACGCCTCCATCAGCACGGCGGTAATTTCCTGCTGACCGGTCGAGCTTTGCCGATCACCTCGCTTGCCTGCGACCTGATCGATGTCATCGACCGTGCCAAAACCGATCACGGCAGGGTCCATGACGGAGGTGATAAAGGCTTTGGCGTTTTGCCCCGACTTGCCCTGATAGCTATCGACCGTGTCGATGCTCAGGTTCTGATAGCGAAACGGGTAGCCCGCCACCTTGCAGTAATCATTCAGCAATCCGGCCATCATCTGAATCAGCGTGGTCTTGCCAGTGCCCGGCTTGCCATCGCCCATGAAGGTGAAAATAAAGCCACCCATTTCAGCAAAGGGGTTCATGCGGCGGTCAAAATCATAGGCCATCAGCATTTTGGCCAGCCGCATCGCCTGATACTTGGCGATGTGGTTGCCGATCACCTCGTTGGGCTTTTTGAACGCCATCGACAGCGTGGTGCCGCGCGTCTTGCGCGCGGGCTCAAAGCCCGCAATCGGAAAATCATCCGCCGCGACGCGCCAAGCGGCGGAGGTAAACGCGCCGAGGCGCGGTGCGCTTTCGCCCCGCAGACGCACCTTTTCCATCAGTTGCTCAGCGTAAGCCAGCACCACCGCCACCAGCCGCGCCTCGTCTTGGGCAAACGTGGCGATGTCTTGATCGAGTTCCCACAGCACGCCGTGCAGGGCGAGTGGGGCGTTGTCGGTCAGAATCTCTTCAACCGCGCCCACCTCGACCGTTACCTCGCCCGCTTGGGGGGCCAATATAAAGGCGGTTGCATTGGCAAAGACCGACAGCACCGCCAGCGCCTCGGCGCTAAGCAATTCGCTGAACTCGGCCGATCGCGGGGCGGGTAAGCGCGCCTCGAAGTTTGCCTTTTTCAGTTCGGCAAGCCCAGTCACCTCAGCAAAGCTTTCGCCCATGGCCAGCGCAATCGCCAGCGCGCGGCGCAACCCCTGCACCACGGACGCACGCACCGGGCCAGGCAGCGCATCGCCCCCCACGGCCAGTACCCGATCAGCCAGCCGCACGCCCTCGGGGCGCGCGAGCGAGCGTGTGACCAGCCCCGGCGTGGTCGAGCGAAACCGAGGCCGCGCCCCGATTCCGGGCGAGCGTTCTGCGACAGCTTCTACCGCCACGGCACGCGCCAGCCGCGGTGTGTGGTCGAAACCCGTCAGCAATGCCCCGGCGGCGGCGTAATGCGCCCGGATCGACTCTTCTTTCAGTTCCATCTCGTCGCGCGGCATGCTCATCGGCTGATCCTGCTGCTTCTTTGTTGTTCAAATATAGTCCGGGGCGCCCGAGGGCGAATTGCCCCGGCCCTAGCCGTACACCAACACCCGCCCCTCGCGACCGACGACGAACTTGCGCATATCGCGAAAACCCTCGGGGTCTTTCTCGGCCAGCACCTGAAAGGGGCGCTGCGGCAGAATTAGCGCGCGTTGCAGACTGGTGGCACCAAGGTCTGCGCCACGCCCCGAAAACGGGTCGAGCCGGAAAACTTGCCGTTCGGTCTGGCTGAACCAGCCCTTTTCCCATTCTACCCGCTCGCTTTCCAGTTCTTCCACCGCCCAAGCGAGCGCCCAATCTTCGCCTTCCGGTGCATGTGCATCTTCTAGCACTTCGCGGATTGGCCCGGTTTGGAGGGTATAGGCGCTGGAATACATCGGCCCAAGGTGGATGCGGCGCAACCGTTTGGGGTGCAGATCGTCAAAATCGGCATCAAACCCGTGCGCAATCGTAACCAGTTTCAACCCGCCCACCGACTGCGCCAGCAGATGCGCCTGCACCTGCGGCCAGCGCCCCTGATCCAGCGGCAGGGCGCGCCGTCCGCTATCTTCCAGCTCTAGCAGATAGACCACCGGCACGTTGAGCTGGCTGTCATAGACCGCCCAATGCACCAGATAGCTGCGCCGCCCCTTGGCCAGATCGGCCAGCCATTGCGCGGAAGGGTGCATCTGCGGCCAGAAAAGGCCGCCCTTGGCCAGCGCCTCGTAGTAAAGCCGCTGGCTGAGCGCGTATTGCAGCTTGGTCGGGATTTCGCGCGCACCGACGATCTGGCGGATCATCTCGTCCTTCAGCACATCAGCCTCGGCCATGCCGCGCAAATGCTGCGCCGCCTGTGCGGCGTCATTGGCCATGGTGGCCAGTTCCTGATAGATCGGAAAGCCGCTTTCGTGCAGGTCAATCGTCAAGTGCTGCGCCAGAAGCCCCTCGATGCGCCCCGAGACGAGGTATTTCTGCGAAAGCGCGCGAAAGGCGGCCGAAATGGCGCCGACATAGCCCGACAAAACCCCAGTATCGAGCCGGGTGAGCGAGCGGTCAGCCTCCATCGCGCCGGCGACCGAAACCAAGAGGCGCGTGATGCGATCGAACTTGGCAAAATAGCGCCTTGCGGCAAGATCGTCATCCAGCCGCTTTTGATCGTTGGTCAGGTCAAGTTCATTCGCCATAGAGGTTCTTGTCGTGTTTCTCGACAATCGCGGCAAAGCGACGGGCAAAGCGTTCGTCGGCTTTGGCCTTTTGTTCCAGCACCTTGCGGGCAAAGACCATGTGGCCTTCGTGGGCTTCCAGCATTTCGGCCATGCGGGTGTTGGTGGCCGCACCAATGCCCGCCATCGCGGTCTGCGCCTCTTGGTCGGTTTTTACGCCGATTTCGTTGATACGGTGCGCCACGTCTTGCTGCTGCGCGGTCTTGAGGCTTTTGGTCAGCGCATCATAAAGCACCACCCGCTGCTTGGTGTCGGTTTGCAGCTTGTTGATCAGCACCATCTGCGTTGCGGCCTGGTTTTGCAGGGAATCGACCCAGGTTTTGCCCTTTTCGATATAACGTTCCAGCGTCTGGCTTTTGGCGATTTTCACCTGTTCGTCCTGCACCATTGCGTTGTGGCGCACGTTGAGGTCTGCCAGTTCGGTTTCAAGCCGGGTGCGGGCGGCGGCGTCTTGTTCAACCGCAATCTTGTTTTCCAGATCAATGATCTTTGGATCCAGCGCCTCGATCTCGGCGCGCACGGATTCGAGCGCGGCCACCGTGGCTTCGCGGTCTGAAAGCGTTTCGGTGAGGTTGGTTTCAACCTTCGTCTTCTGCTCGTTCAGAACGGCCAGTTGACCTTCCAGAAGTCGCACGATCACGTCTGATTTGCCTATCAGGTCTTGCAGCTTGGCGTCGATGCTGGCCGAGCGCAGGCGTTCTTGGCGCATCGCTTCGGATTTGCCGCGCGCGAAAATACCGACAAAGCTTTCCCAGCCGGATTTCGTGCGCATTTGGTCAAAGTCACGCGAAAACCCTGCCGTTACATCATCGAGCCCCATGATCAGCTCGGCGATATTGGCGTTCATCGCGTCGGCATGGGTTTGCACATCGGCGAGCGTGGCGTTTTCGATATCGAGTGTGATGTCTTGCCCGGCCTCGGCCTTGACCCGTGCCACCTCGATCCGCGCGGTCAGCGCGGCCATGCGCGCTTGCGTTTCGGCCACTTGCTTCTGGCTTTCCTCGATCTGCGCCTCGAAACTCGGCATCGTCGCCTCCAATGTTAATACCTTTCACAAGCTGGTGGGTGCGTGTGCGCATTTCCAGACCCGCTCTGCGAAAAGCTAGCGAAAACCGGCTCACCAATCCACCGCTTTCGGTTGCAGGGGCTTGGCCGCAGCGATACGGTTTTCAAATGGAACATACAGCCGCCATTTACGCCCAGATCGGCGCGCGCCGCGATGACCTTATCGCGCTGACGCAAGACCTGATCCGGATTCCGACGCTGAACCCGCCGGGCCTGCATTATCGCGACATCTGTGACTATCTCGCAGCACGTCTGGAACCGCAGGGCTTTGCCGTTACCTTTGTGCGCGCCGAGGGTGCGCCGGGCGATAGTGCGCAATATCCACGCTGGAACCTGATCGCGCGGCGCGAAGGGGCGGGGCCGGGCGACTGTGTGCATTTCAACAGCCACCACGACGTTGTCGAGGTTGGCCACGGCTGGATCCGTGATCCCTTTGGCGGCGAGTTGGACGACGGGCGCATCTACGGGCGCGGCTCGTGCGACATGAAGGGGGGCTTGGCAGCCAGTATCGTCGCCGCCGAGGCCTTCATTGCCGCCTGCCCCGACTGGCGCGGCGCGATCGAGATTTCGGCTACGGCGGATGAAGAATCAGGTGGTTTTGGCGGTGTTGCCTATCTGGCAGAGCAGGGCTGGTTCGCGCCCGAGCGGGTGCAGCACGTGATCATTCCAGAACCCTTGCACAAAGACCGCATTTGCCTTGGCCATCGCGGTGTGTGGTGGGCGGAGATTGAAACCAAGGGGCGCATCGCGCATGGCTCGATGCCCTTTCTTGGCGACAGCGCCATTCGGCACATGGGCGCGGTACTGTCCGAGATCGAAGCAACGCTTTACCCGCTGCTGGCGGGCAAGACCACCGCGATGCCAGTGATCCCCGAAGGGGCCAAGCAATCGACGCTGAACATCAACTCGATCCACGGCGGACAGGCAGAACCACCCGAGGGCTACACCGGGTTGCCCGCGCCCTGCGTGGCCGACCGCTGCCGCATCATCATCGACCGCCGCTTTCTGATCGAAGAAGATCTGGTTGAGGTGAAGCGCGAAGTGACGGCGCTGCTAGAGCGGGTCAAGGCCGGGCGCCCGACGTTTTCTTATGAAGTGCGCGACATGTTCGAAGTGCAGCCAAGCATGACCGACCGCGAGGCGCCCATTGTGCGTTCTACCGCCGCAGCAATCGAAAAGGTGCTGGGGCGCGAGGCGCAATATGTGGTTTCGCCCGGCACCTACGATCAGAAACATATCGACCGAATCGGGCGATTGAAAAACTGCATCGCCTACGGACCGGGTGTGCTTGACCTTGCGCACCAGCCTGACGAATGGGTGGGCGTGGACGATATGGCAGACAGCGCGCGGGTGATGGCGCTGGTGCTGGCAGAACTGCTAGCCGGATGAATGCGGCGCCACCCGCTCCGCGGGGGGATATTTGATCTGAAGCATTTTGCAAAACCTTGCAAACCGCTTGATCGATGAGAGTTTCGCGGCAATCATGGTGCCCAACCGATGGCGCCGCCGCGTCGCGGACCCAACAGGGAGACGAGAAATGAAAAAACTGTTCAAGCCGGCATTTGCCGCGCTTTTGCTGAGCGCCGGAATGGCCTGGGCTGCGCCGGATTCGATTACCGTCGGCATGGTGCTGGAACCGCCAAACCTTGACCCCACCTCAGGTGCCGCTGCGGCGATTGACGAGGTGGTTTATGCCAACGTTTTTGAAGGGCTGACCCGGTTCGGGCCCGACGGCGCAGTGCTGCCCGGTCTGGCCGAAGCGTGGGAAGTTTCGCCCGACGGCAAGATCTGGACCTTCTTTCTGCGCTCGGGTGTGACCTACCATGACGGTAGCGCTTTTGATGCGTATGATGTGGAATTCAGCCTTAACCGCGCCCGCGCCGCCGATAGCGCCAATGCGCAAAAGCCGCTGTTTGCTGGTATCGAGCTGGTCGAAGTTTTTGAGCCGGGCGTGGTGGTGGTTTCGCTGAACGCACCGGATGGCGCCTTTGCGTGGAAGATGGCGTGGGGTGACGCGGTCATTGTGGCGCCGGAAACGGCGGCAAGCCTTGCCACCAACCCTGTCGGCACCGGACCATTCGTGTTTTCAGAATGGGTGCAGGGCGATCATGTGACGCTGACAGCCAACGAAAATTATTGGGGCGGTAAGCCGGCGCTGGCGAAGGCCACGTTCCGCTTCATTTCCGACCCGACCGCCGCCTTTGCTGCGATGATGGCGGGCGATGTCGATGCCTTCCCGAACTTTCCAGCGCCCGAAACGCTGCCGCAACTGGCCGCCGATCCGCGCTTTAAGGTGATCATCGGTTCGACCGAAGGCGAGACGATTCTGGCGATGAACAACAAGCAGTCGCCTTTGGACAACGTGCTGGTGCGCGAGGCGGTTGCCCATGCGATCAACCGTCAGGACATCATTGACGGTGCGATGTTCGGCTATGGTACCCCGATTGGCACGCATTTTGCCCCACACAACCCCGACTATGTCGATCTGACAGCGCTGTCGGCCTATGACCCTGAAAGGTCGAAGGCGCTACTGACCGAAGCCGGGGTGACGGGGCTGAAGCTGCGTCTTGCGCTGCCGCCGCCGACCTATGCGCGCCGAGGAGGCGAGATTATCGCGGCCCAGTTGCGTGCGGTCGGGATCGAGACCGAAATCACCAATATGGAATGGGCGCAGTGGCTGGAGCAGGTGTTCCGCGGGCGTGACTTTGATCTGACCATTGTCAGCCATACCGAGCCGATGGACGTCGATATCTACGCGCGGCCCGACTATTACTTCCAATATGCGCGGCCCGAGTTTGTGGAGCTGATGGATCAGCTGAAAGGCACCAGCGATGTTGCGGCGCGCAGCGATTTGCTGGCGCAGGCGCAAGAGATGATCGCTAAGGATTATGTCAACGGCTACCTGTTCCAGTTGGCAAAAACCGGCGTTGCCAATGCCAAGATCGAGGGCCTTTGGGAAAATTCGCCGACGCAGGCGAACGATCTGACCGCGGTACACTGGGTCGATTGATCTGTGCGAATGCTGCGTGAACCGACGCCGCCCCCTAACCGGGGCGGCGTTGTCGTTTCAGGGTCAGCTTGCTGGCGCTGCGGGCGCTGTTGCTTCGGCAACGGCGGCCTCTGCTGCCGCAGCGGCAGCGACGGATGCGGCATCGGCTTCGATGGCCGCGATATCGGTGGCGGCGACCAGATAGCCGGTCGATAGTGCGACCACCGGGCCTTCCAGTTCGAGGCTTTCTTCTTGGGTGCGCACCTTTACGTGCATGCCCAGCTCGGATTCGTCGAACAGGTCGATGATGTCCTGGTTGAACAGACGGATGCAGCCCGCCGAGGTGGCCTTGCCGATTGACGAGGGGTCCATTGTGCCATGGATGCGATACATGGTATCGACCCCGCCGCGGTAAAGGTAGAGAGCGCGCGCGCCCAACGGGTTATCAAGCCCACCCGGCAAGCCCGCCGCGAGCGGGCCGTAAAGATCGGGTTCTTGGCGAATCATGTTCTGTGTGGGCATCCAGCCGGGGTATTCTTCGCGGCGGCGCACATCTGCGTCACCGCGGAAGCCATAGCCTTCGCGGCCCACGGCGATGCCAAAGCGCATAGCAAGCCCCGGTTCGACCACATGGTAGAGAAAGCGCGCGAACGGATCGACCACCAGCGTGCCGGGTTCTTCTGAACCGTTGTAATCAACCCATTGGCGCCGGTTACGTTCGTTGAGATAGGCGGGACTGACCGCGGGAATGACGTATTCGCCATCAACCCGCTCGGCATATTCCGGTGGCGCGGAAAAGGACGAGGTTGCCATTTGCGGCTCGGAACAAGCCGAAAGCGCCAAGCTGACGCAGAGCGCAAGCGCTGCGCGCTTCGGAAATCTGGTAGATTTTAGCACATTTGCTCCTGAATTTTCCGCGGTCACGCGCGAATCCCGACTGTTGCCGGGTGTTGAACCTATCTGCAACAGCGCATGGGCGCCGCGTCAAGCCCTTGCGCGCAATCGATGCCGCGTGTGTGACCGGATATGCTACAGCACGCGCAGGGCCGCCAGAGCTTCGCCGCAGGCTCTGGACCCCGCAAGACGCAGCGACTAGCCTGCCGCAGCACATGGGGGGCTGAATGGCGCGATACTTGGTCAAGCGATTGCTTTCGCTCATCGCGAGCTTGCTGGCGGCGAGTCTGGTGATCTTCGCGGTGATCGAGGTGATCCCCGGCGACCCGGCATCTTATATGCTTGGCATGAACGCCGCCCCTGACACGGTGGCGGCTCTGCGCGATGCGCTTGGGCTGAACGTACCGTTGCCGATGCGCTACCTCGGCTGGCTTGGCGGTATGCTGACGGGCGATTTCGGTATCTCCTACACCTACAAGGTGCCGGTGGCGGACCTTGTGGCGGACCGGTTGCTGATTTCACTGCCGCTGGCGGGGCTGGCGCTGCTGCTTTCAACCGTCGTTGCCATGCCAATCGGGCTGTTGGCCGCGGCCCGGCGCGGGCGGCCTGCCGACTATATGGTGATGGGGGGCACGCAATTGGGGATTGCGGTGCCCAATTTCTGGTTCGCGATGCTTTTGGTGTTGGCCTTCGCGCTGCATTGGCGGGTGTTTCCCGCAGGCGGCTTTCCCGGTTGGGGCGACCCGCTGATGGCGCTGCGCGCGCTGACCCTGCCGGCGGTGGCGCTGGCGCTGCCGCAGGCCGCGATTCTGGCGCGGGTGCTGCGCTCGGCGCTGATTGAGACGCTGGGGCAAGACTATATCCGCACCGCGCGCGCCAAGGGCCTGAGCGGCGCGCAGGCGCTGACCCGGCACGCGCTGCGCAATGCAATGATTCCGGTGCTGACCATTCTGGGGATGCAGTTTTCGTTTTTGCTGGCAGGAGCGATCATCATTGAAAACGTGTTCTACATACCCGGTCTTGGTCGACTGATTTTTCAGGCGATCACCCAGCGCGACCTGATCGTGGTCGAATCGGTGGTGATGATTCTGGTCTTCGCGGTGATCCTTGTGACTTTTCTGACCGATATCGCCTACGCTGCGGTTGACCCGCGCCTACGGGTGCGCGGATGAAGCCCGGCCTTGCCATTGGCGGGGTGCTGGCAGGTGTTGCGCTGATTGCGGCGCTAGTTTCGCTGGTCTGGACGCCTTACGACGTGACCGTGCTGACGATTGCAGAAAAGTTGCAAACGCCTTCGCCGGCGCATTGGCTGGGCACCGACCATTTCGGGCGCGACATCGCCGCGATGCTGATGGTGGGCGCGCGCACCTCGCTGGCGGTGGCGCTGGTGGCGGTGGGTATCGGCATGGGGCTGGGTGTGCCGCTGGGCTTGCTGGCGGCGGCGCGGCCCGGCTGGGCGGATGAGCTGACCATGCGTGGCAACGATTTGATCTTTGCCTTCCCCTCATTGGTGATTGCCATTCTCATCACTGCGGTTTTTGGCCCCTCAGCAATCAACGCCATCATCGCCATCGGCATTTTCAACATTCCGGTCTTTGCCCGTGTCACCCGTGGTGGCGCGATGAGCCTTTGGACGCTCGATTACATCCGCGCGGCGCAGGTGGCAGGCAAGGGGCGCGCGCGCATTTCGGCTGAACACATCCTGCCCAACATCGCCAACCTGTTGATTGTGCAGGGAACGATCCAGTTTTCGCTGGGTATTCTGGCCGAGGCGGGGCTGAGCTATGTGGGCCTTGGCGCGCAGCCGCCGTTGCCAAGCTGGGGCCGGATGTTGGCCGATGCGCAGACCATGGTGACGCTGGCACCGCATGTGGCGATCTTTCCCGGCCTTGCGATCGTAGCAACAGTGCTGGGGCTGAACCTGCTGGGCGACGGTTTGCGCGATGCGCTTGACCCAAGGTTGAGGCGCGCACGATGAGTTTGCTATCCGTCACCGACCTTTCGGTTTCGATCAACGGCATGGCGCTGTTGGACGATGTCGCCTTCACGCTCGCCCCCGGTGAGATTTTCGGGCTGGTGGGCGAAAGCGGCTCGGGCAAATCGCTGACGGCGCTGGCGCTGATGGGGCTTTTGCCGCAAGGCGCATTAACCACGGGGCACGCTGAACTGGAAGGCGTGGACCTGTTGAACCAGTCAGAGCGGGCAATGTGCGCGCTGCGCGGCAACCGCATCGGGATGATCTTTCAAGAGCCGATGACGGCGCTCAACCCCTTGATGACTATTGGCGATCAGGTAGCCGAAACGCTGATGGTGCACCGCGCGATGCCGCGCGGCGAGGCGCTGGCGGTGGCGCGCGAAAAGCTAGATCGGGTCGGCCTGCCGGAGCCGCGCTTTCCGCTGAACATCTACCCGCACGAGCTTTCGGGAGGGCAGCGCCAAAGGGTAGCCATTGCGCTGGCCATCGCACTGAAACCCGCACTGCTGATTGCCGACGAGCCGACCACGGCGCTCGATGTCACGACGCAGGCGCAGATTCTTGAATTGCTGCGCGACCTTGTGGAAGACGAGGGCATGGGGCTGATGCTCATCACCCACGATCTGGCGGTGGTAGCGGGCTTGGCAACCCATACTGCGGTCATGCAATCGGGCCGGATTGTTGAGCAGGGGCTGACAGAGCCCTTGTTTCGCGCCCGCGCGCACCCCTATACGGCAGCGCTTTTTGCGGCCTCGGCGCATCAGCCAAAACGCGTCGATATTGGCACGACAGAGCCGCTTTTGGTGGTGGACCATGCCTTGCGCGCCTATACGCTGGCGCGCCCCTCAGCCTTTGCGCCGCGCCCGTTGTTGCATGCGGTCGATGATGTTTCCTTTACGCTGCATGAAGGCGAAAGCCTTGGCCTTGTGGGGTCTTCCGGTTGCGGTAAATCGACCCTGACGAGGGCGATACTGGGGCTTGATCACTTGCAAGGTGGCGAGATTCGGCTTTTTGGCAAGCCGGTCGGGCGGCAGATGCCCAACGACATGCGCGCCGGGGTGCAGGTGGTGTTTCAAGACCCCTACGGCAGTTTCAACCCGCGCTGGCGCGTCGATCGGCTGGTGGCCGAGCCATTCCATCTGCTGCCCACCGCCCCTGCGGACTGGCGCGAGCGCGTGGCCGAGGCGCTGGTTGAAGTGGGTCTGCACCCAGATGATCGGCGCAAATACATTCACGAATTTTCCGGCGGCCAGCGCCAGCGCATCGCCATTGCCCGCGCGCTGATTACCCGGCCAGACTTGATCGTGCTGGATGAGGCGGTCAGCGCGCTGGATGTGCGCATCCGCGCGCAGGTGCTCGACCTTCTGGCCAGCTTGCGTGTCAGCCACGGCTTGGCCTATCTGTTCATCAGCCACGATCTGAGCGTGGTGCGCGCCATCACCGACCGCGTGCTGGTGATGGAGGCGGGGCGGATTGTTGAAGAAGGCCCGACGGAAGCGCTGTTTACCGCCCCCCGCCACGAAGTCACCCGCCGCCTTGTTGCGGCAACACCGCAGATACCGCCCGATTGGATGGAGAAAATCGCATGACCGTGACCGCGCTCTGGTTTGACCCGACCGAAATGCTGATCGACGGGCGCTGGGTGAAACCCACCGATACGCTGCCCGTCGAAAACCCCTCGACCGGCGAAGTGGTGGCCGAGATTGCACGCGGCAAAGAACCAGAGATTTACGCGGCCGTAGCAGCCGCCGAGGCGTCACTGACAGGCGAATGGGGCCGCATGAGCGCGACCGAGCGGGGCCGCGTGCTGGCACGGATCGGGCAAGCGGTTGCGGCGCGTGCCGACGATCTGGCAGAGATCGAAGCGCAGGATGTGGGCAAACCGCTGAAACAGGCGCGCGCCGATGCGCTGGCGCTGGCGCGCTACATGGAATTTTACGCGGGCGCGGCCGACAAGGTGATGGGCGAAACCATCCCCTATCTGCCCGGCTACACCGTTTACACGCTGCGCGAGCCGCACGGGGTGACGGGGCATATCGTGCCTTGGAACTATCCGATGCAGATCATCGGGCGCTCGGTCGGCGCGGCTTTGGCGATGGGCAATGCTGCCGTGCTGAAACCGGCGGAAGAAGCTAGCCTGACCGCGCTCGCCTTTGCCCGCATCGCCGTCGAGGCGGGGCTACCCGCTGGCGCACTGAACGTGGTGCCGGGGCTTGGCGAAGAGGCAGGCGCGGCGCTGAGCGGGCATGCCCGCGTGCGCCATCTTTCGTTTACCGGCTCGGTCGGCGTGGGCGCGCTGGTGCAGGCTGCGGCGGCGCGCAATATTGTGCCGGTGACGCTGGAACTGGGCGGCAAGTCGCCGCAACTGGTCTTTGGCGATGCCGATCTGGCCAAGGCGTTGCCGTTTCTGGTGAACGCGGGCATCCAGAACGCAGGGCAAACCTGCTCTGCCGCGTCGCGGATACTGGTCGAGCGGTCGCGCTACGGCGAGGTGGTCGAGGCGATGGCGGCGCGCTATAGCGCGCTGCGGGTTGGACCGGCACTGGGCGACCACGACCTTGGGCCGCTGATTTCAGCGCGGCAAAAGGCGATTGTTGAAGGTTATTTCGCGATTGGCTCTGATCTGACGATTGCAGCCGAGGGGCAGATTGTGGCCGATGCACCGGCAGGTGGGCACTATATGGCCCCGCGCCTTTTGGCCGATGTGCGCCCCGGTCATCGGCTGGCGCAGGAAGAGATTTTCGGGCCCGCGCAGGTGATCATTCCGTTTGACGACGAGGCCGAAGCGCTGGCGATTGCCAATGGCACCGATTACGGGCTTGTGGCCGCCGTCTGGAGCGAGAATGGCGCGCGGCAAATGCGGCTGGCGCGGGGTTTGCGCGCGGGCCAAGTGTTCCTGAACAACTACGGCGCGGGCGGTGGGGTTGAACTGCCGTTTGGCGGGGTTGGCAAATCGGGCCACGGCCGCGAAAAGGGGTTCGAGGCGCTCTATGGATTTTCGGTGCTGAAAACGGTGGCGGCAAGCCACGGGTAGGCCTTGCGGCTAATGTTGCCTCAGCCGCACCCGCAAAGATGCCGCTGAGACATTTAGGGCAATGCCCGAACCGACGGGCAAGACATCACACCGAGCGCGTGATACCGCCATCCACCCGCAGGTTCTGCCCGGTGATGTAACCAGCATCCGCCGAAGCAAGAAAGCTGATGACCCCGGCAATTTCGCTCATCGTGCCATACCGCCCCATCGGGATCTGCGCGCGCCGCTCTGCCTTTTCAGGCAGGCTGTCGATATAGCCGGGCAACACGTTGTTCATGCGGATATTTTCGGCCGCATAATGATCTGCAAACAGTTTGGTAAAGGCGGCAAGCCCGGCGCGGAACACGCCCGAGGTGGGGAAGGTCGGGTCCGGTTCGAACGCCGCGAAGGTCGAAATGTTGATGATGGCACCGCCGCCTTGCGCCTGCATGATCGGTGTCACCAGACGCGCCGGGCGCACGGCGGACAGGAAATAGACCTCCATCCCCTTGTGCCAATCTTCATCCGGGATTTCGAGCACCGGCGCGCGCGGCCCGTGACCTGCGCTATTCACCAGCACATCGATGCGGCCCCATTTGGCCATTGCGGCATCGACAATGCGCGCAACGTCGCCCTGCACGAGATTCGAGCCGGTCACACCAATACCGCCCAGTGCCTTGGCCAGCGCCTCGCCCTTGCCCGAGGACGAAAGGATGGCGACCTTGAAGCCATCGGCTGCCAGCCTGCGTGCCGCCGCAGCGCCCATACCGCTACCGCCCGCAGTGATCAGTGCAACCTTGTCCATTGTTCTCTCCTCGGTTCAAAAAGTCGGGGGAGCATGGCAGAGCGGGTGGGAGGGTGCAACTACGCCCTTGCCTTCGCCGCGCCAGTTGGCAGGTTGGGGTTACACGGCAAATCGGAGGCATCATGCGACTTCAAGGCAAAACGGCGATCGTTACCGGCGCGGGTTCGGGCTTTGGCGCAGGCATCGCGCGCCGCTTCGCGGCAGAAGGCGCGCGGGTAATGCTGGCCGACATCAACGCCGCCGCAGCCGAAGCGGCGGCAAGCGAATGTGGCGGCCGTGCGCAGGTGGTGGATGTAAGCCGCGACGCGAGCGTAGCCGAGATGGCGGCGGCGGCCATGGCGGCATGGGGGCAAATCGACATTCTGGTAAATAACGCAGGCATCACGCATCTGCCGCAACCGATGGAAGAGGTGAGCGAGGCCGAGTTCGACCGCATCCTCGCCGTCAACGCCAAGTCCGTATACCTGACCGCGCGCCATATCGTGCCGCTCATGAAGGCTGCGCGGCGGGGGGCCATTCTGAACGTTGCTTCAACCGCCGGGGTCAGCCCGCGACCACGGCTAAGTTGGTACAACGCCTCAAAAGGCTGGATGATTACCGCAACCAAGTCGATGGCGGTAGAGCTGGCACCGTTCGGGGTGCGGGTAAACGCGATCAATCCGGTGGCAGGCGAGACGCCCTTGCTCAAAAGCTTCATGGGGCAAGACACGCCCGAAATACGCGCGAAGTTTCTGGCAACGATTCCGCTGGGGCGGTTTTCGACGCCCGAAGACATGGCAAATGCCGCGCTCTATCTGTGTTCGGACGAGGCGAGCATGGTGACGGGCGTTGCGATGGAGGTTGACGGCGGGCGCTGCATCTGACGCGCCGTGGGGCTTTGCACCCCGCCCCTGAAACGATTGACCAAGACAAGGTAGGCCATATGAAACCGGGCAAGCGCAACCTGATCACCGATGTAGAGGGGCTTTGGGTCGGCAATGCCGATGACAGCGCCGTGCGAACCGGTGCCACGGTGCTTTTGGGGGCGCGGCCGTTCGTGGCCGCCGTGCATGTGATGGGCGGCGCACCGGGCACGCGCGAGACGGACCTGCTGGCCCCCGACAAGCTGGTGCAAGAGGTCGACGCGCTGGTACTGGCGGGGGGGTCGGCCTTTGGGCTCGACGCGGCGTCGGGCGTGGCAGACGGCTTGCGCGCGGCGGGGCGCGGGTTTGAGGTGGGCGGTATGCGGGTACCGATCGTGCCCGGCGCGATCCTGTTTGATCTGCTGAACGGCGGCGACAAGGGCTGGCACGAAAACCCCTACAAGCGACTGGGGCGCGAGGCGCTGGCGGCAGCGGCAGCGGAGTTTGCGCTTGGTTCGGCCGGGGCCGGATATGGCGCGATGACCGGCAGCTGGAAAGGTGGGCTCGGCTCGGCCTCACTGGTGCTGGAGTGCGGCATCACGGTGGGCGCGCTGGTGGCGGTCAACGCGCTCGGGTCAGTGACCGTGGGCGATGGGCCACAATTCTGGGCGGCCCCGTGGGAGATGGGGGGCGAGTTCGGCGGGTTGGGCCTGCCCCCACGCTTTGATGCCGGGCACGAGCCGAGCCCGCTGAAGCGCATGGGCGAGGCCACGACGATTGCCATCGTGGCGACCGATGCAGCGCTTACGCAAGCGCAGGCACAGCGGCTTGCCACCGCCGCGCACGATGGTATGGCGCGCGCTATTGTGCCAAGCCACACCCCGTTTGACGGCGATCTG
The DNA here is from genome assembly GCA_002421605.1 of Rhodobacteraceae bacterium UBA6213. GTDB lineage: Bacteria > Pseudomonadota > Alphaproteobacteria > Rhodobacterales > Rhodobacteraceae > UBA6213. The sequence goes on from DISJ01000012.1 coordinate 38,752, forward strand.
GTCTTTGCAGCAGCCACTGGCGCAAAACCCCTGAGCGATGCGATGGTGCAGCCCTTCGTGCTGGGCCACGGGGCAGCCACCTGCCTTGCCCGCGCGATTGCGCGCGCGGTCTATGAGGCGCGCCCGATGCCGGGTGATCTGCAACCCGCATGGGCAGACCGCTTTAGCCGATAAGCGCGTTCAGCAGGGGCGATTGGGCAGCCAGCCCTTCGATCACGTCGAAGTGGTGGCGGTCGGGTTCGACCGTCAGCGGCACACCCCACGCGGTGGCCAATGCCCCGGCTTGGGCCAGAAAAGCCGGCCGCTCTGCGCCGCCCACCCAAACGCGAACATCCATGCCCGCGCGGCGCGGCAGGTAGACCGGGCTTTCAGCGGCAACCTCGGCAGCGTCGAGCCGCAGGTCGGCCTGCATTTCGGTCAGCATCAATGGCGAAAGATCGGCCACGGGCGAGATCGGCAGCACCCGCACCACGCGGGCCGCCAGCGCCTCGGGCAGAAGATCGGCGCAGGCCATGCGGGCCGCAAGGTGGCCACCTGCAGAATGGCCCGCAATATGGATGGGCCCAGCCACACGAGTTGCAAGCAGGCGCACCGCCTGCGCAACCTCGGCCGTTATCGCGCCAATCCGCGCGGCGGGGGCCAACGTATAGGCGGGCAGCGCAACCGCATAGCCCGCCGCCAAGCCACCTGCAGCAAGATGCGAGAAATCGTCAGGGCCAAGGCGCAACCAGTAGCCGCCATGCACAAACACCACGAGGCCATGCGGCGCCCCCTTGGGGTGAAAGAGATCAACCCAGTTGCGCACCGCTGGCCCATAGGTCAGCCGCTCTGGCGGATGGCGCAGGCGAAACGCGGCGGCGTCGGCCTCCCAGCGCGGCGCATAGGAATCCCCCCCCGGAATGAACGCCGAATTGGTGTAAGCCCGGTCCATGCCCATGCCGCTTTCCTCTCGTTTGCCGTCGTCCGATTGCTGGACAAGCGCGCGCCCGCGTGCTTTTGCTCTAGCGTAACCACGCGCCTACTGGAGGAAACCATGCTCGACACCGCCACCGACCTCAAGAGCCTCTTGCAAGACCCTAGCCTGCTGGCCAACCGTGCCTTTGTTGCGGGTGAATGGATCGAGGCTGATGATGGCACGACCTTTCCTGTCACCAACCCGGCGCGCGGCGATGTGATCTGCGAAGTGCCCAACCTTGGGCGCGCTGAGACCGCCCGCGCCATCGCGGCCGCCCATGCAGCGATGAAGGAATGGGCAGCGCGTACCGGCAAGGAACGTGCCGCGATCATGCGCAAATGGTTCGAGCTGATGATGGCCAGCCAGAACGATCTTGGCCTGATCCTGACGGCCGAAATGGGCAAGCCCTTGGCCGAAGCAAAGGGCGAGGTCGCCTATGGCGCAAGCTTCATCGAATGGTTCGGAGAAGAGGCCAAGCGCGTTTACGGCGAAACCATCCCCGGCCACATGCGCGACAAGCGCATCACGGTAATCAAGCAGCCAATCGGGGTGGTCGGCTCGATCACGCCGTGGAACTTTCCCAACGCGATGATAACCCGCAAATGCGGCCCGGCACTGGCTGTGGGCTGCGGCTTTGTTGCGCGCCCGGCGGCGGAAACACCGCTGTCGGCACTGGCGCTGGCGGTTTTGGGTGAACGCGCGGGTCTGCCCAAGGGTATTTTGGCGGTAATCACCTCGAAGCGGTCCTCTGACATCGGCAAGGAGTTTTGCGAGAACCCGCTGGTGCGCAAGTTGACCTTCACTGGCTCGACCGAGGTTGGCCGCATCCTGCTGCGCCAGGCCGCCGATCAGGTGATGAAATGCTCGATGGAGCTTGGCGGTAACGCGCCCTTCATCGTGTTTGATGACGCCGATCTTGATGCAGCGGTCGCGGGGGCGATGGCCTCGAAGTTTCGCAACAACGGCCAGACCTGCGTCTGCGCCAACCGCATCTATGTGCAGGCCGGAGTCTATGACGCTTTCGCGGCAAAGCTGCGCGCGGCGGTGGCGAAAACCCGCGTCGGCGACGGGCTGCGCGATACGGTTGATTTCGGCCCGCTGGTCAACATGGCGGCTGTTGAGAAGGTCGAGCAACACATCGCCGATGCGCAATCCAAGGGCGCGCATGTTGAACTGGGCGGTCACCGCCACTCGCTTGGCGGGAACTTCTTTGAGCCGACGATTCTGACCGGGGTCACTGACGACATGATGGTGACCAACGAGGAAACCTTTGGCCCGCTAGCGCCACTGTTCAAGTTCGAGACTGAAGAAGAGGTAATCGCCAAGGCCAATGCCACGATCTTTGGCCTCGCCAGCTATTTTTACGCCCGCGATATCGGCCGCGTAACGCGCGTTCAAGAGGCGCTGGAATACGGCATCGTCGGGGTCAATACCGGGATCATCTCGACCGAGGTGGCACCCTTCGGCGGCGTCAAGCAATCGGGGTTGGGGCGCGAGGGCAGCCACCACGGCATGGAAGACTACCTTGAAATGAAGTATATCTGCCTCAGCATCTGAGGGGGCAACCTGTGCCTATGCCTTGGGCCTATCGCCACGCCACAAAGGACTTCGCGGCATTTCTGGAAGACGCGAAGGATAAGCTAGGGCTGGAATCCGACAATATGGCTTACACGGCGGTGGATGGTGTGTTTCGCACCTTCCGCCGCCGTCTGAGTTACGCCGAAGGCGTCGCCTTTGCACAGGTTCTGCCCGCCGTGCTACGCGCGATTTTCGTGCAAGACTGGCAACCCGAAGTGCCGCCACCGCCCTTTGGTGCGCGCGAGGTGATGGCGCGCGAAGCAATGGCGCTACGGCCCAACCACAACCTCACGCCGCCACACGCGATCGAGGCAGTGGCATGGGCGCTGCGCCGTGCGGTTGATCAGTCGGCGCTAGACCGGGTTCTAGGCGACCTGCCGCAGGGGGCGGCGGCCTTTTGGCGCGTCGATACAACCAACTCTGCGGTACTGGCGCGGCGGCTCGTATGAAAAAGGCCCGGGGTGCGTGCGCGCCCCGGGCCTTGCAATCTGTGACCTTCGCCTTAGCGGCGCTTGCCGCCTTTTTTGTCTTCAGTTTCGTCTTCCTCATCATCCTCTGCCCCCTCGGGCAGGTTGAAGAAGGCATCGGCGTTCGAAAAGTCGCGCGGTGCGGAATATTCCTCATCAACCACGCGGGTGACCGCCTCGATCCCGGCAATGCGCGCACTGGTGCCCATGGAAAGCGAGGTTTCGGTAGAAACCAGCTTGCGCCGCTCGTCGTCGGTCATCAGGCCGCCTTCAGCAGCCTTTTTCTTGGCGGCCTTCTGCACCTCGGCGTCAAGTTCGGTCTGCTTGCACAGGCCAAGCGCCACCGGGTCAATCGGCGTGATGTTGGCGATGTTCCAGTGCGAACGGTCACGAATGGAAGCGATGGTGGGCTTGGTGGTACCCACAAGCCGCGCGATTTGCGCATCGGCCAGTTCGGGGTGAAACTTCACCAGCCAGTAAATTGCCGCCGGGCGGTCTTGCCGCTTTGACAGCGGGGTATAGCGCGGGCCGCGACGCTTTTCTTCGCCAATCGCGGCGGCGTTGAACTTGAGGCGCAACGAATAGGCCGGGTCGGCCTCGGCCTTGGCAATTTCGCCCTGATCAAGCTGGCTCGATGCAACCGGGTCAAAGCCTTTAACGCCAATGGCAACATCGCCGTCAGCAATGCCCTGCACCTCCAGCTCGTGCATACCGCAGAAATCGGCGATCTGCTTGAAGGTCAGAGTGGTGTTTTCGACCAGCCAAACGGCGGTTGCCTTGCTCATCAGGGGGCGTGTCATCGGATCTCTCCTTTACAAATCTCTCCCGGGCCGGGAAAACGGCTGCGGCCTTGGCCGCTATTCCATTCTTCGGGGGGAATTGAGGCCCATATACTCCCGATCCATCCGCGAGAAAAGCGAAAATGCGTTTGCTGTTTTCCCTGCTGATCGCCCTAAGCGCCGCCCCTGCGCTGGCAGAAGGCGAACGCGCGGGCGATTTTGACTATTATGTGATGTCGCTGACCTGGTCGCCAAACTGGTGCGCGCTGACGGGCGACGCCGAAGCCGACCCGCAGTGTGACGCGCGCCATGACTTCAGTTTTACGCTGCACGGGCTATGGCCGCAGTATGAAAGCGGCTGGCCCAGCTGGTGCCATACGGCAGAGCGCGACCCATCGCGCAGCGAAACCGCCGCCATGGCCGATATCATGGGCGGTTCCGGGCTGGCTTGGTATGAATGGCAAAAACACGGTCGCTGCACCGGGTTTTCTGCGCAGCAATTTTTTGCTGCATCGCGGCAAGCTTATGAAAGTATTGTCATACCAGAGGTCTTTCAAAAACTCGACCGCGATGTGCGCCTGCCCGCCTCGGTGGTGGAGGACGCGTTTATTGAGGTTAACAGCGCCCTGCAGCGCGACATGATCACCATCACCTGCGACAGGGGCATGATTCAAGAGGCGCGCATCTGCCTGACCAAAGACCTTGCCCTGCGCCCCTGTGGCGCTGACACACTGCGCGACTGTCAGCTGCCAAACGCCTACATGGGCGCGGTGCGATAGCAAACTGCCTCAGGGCTTTGGCGGAAGCATGTCTTCCATCAATGAAAGCTTGTGGTTGGCGGCCACTCCGGGCTTGTGCTGCGCCTCATTGCCGGACGCCGTGATCCATTCTTTTGCGGCGGCAAATTCACCAACAGGAAAAACGCGAACCGGACAGGCGATCAATGGCGCAGCCAAGGTGATGCCAAAGCGAATCCAGTCGCGATCTGTAACCACCGCGATGCGGGCAATTTTCGCAATATGCGTCAGCCCAAGCTTGGCATCGTCCCAGGCGGCACCCATCGACATCGATTCAAATTGTGGCCCGAGCATGTAGAGCAGTTTGACCTTGCCCACCGCTTTGATCCGCGCCTTGACCAGCGGGACCAACACGGTTTCATAGTCTTGGGCAGTGATTCTTCCGATCGCAGAAATAGCGATGGTGTCGTGGGGATAGCCTTCAAGTATTTCGAAATAGTCACTTTGCGCTTTGGTCATGGCAATGCTCCTCGTCAGGACTGTAACAGCCAGTTGGCACTGGCCGCGCCCGAAACGCATATGGGGACGAGGTCGCAGATATCCGAATGGGCTAGGCGACTTTGAGCACGATCTTGCCAATATGCGCCCCGCTTTCCATGCGGGCATGGGCATGTGCGGCGTCAGCCAGTGCAAATTCGGAATCGTGCACCACCCGCACCGCGCCCGCCTCGATCAACGGCCAAAGATGCGCGCGCAAGTCACGCGCTATCTCGGCCTTGGCCGCATCGCTTTGCGGCCGCAGGGTTGAACCGGTCAGCGTCAAGCGGCGCACCATCACCTGTGCAAGGTTCAGTTCCACCTTCGGCCCCTGCAGAAAAGCGATGTTCACCAATCGCCCGTCATCCGCAAGTGCCTTGATATTACGCTCAACATAGCTGCCCCCTACCATATCGAGAATAAGGTTGGCACCACCCTCGCCGCGCAACACTTTCACAAAGTCAGCATCGCGGTGGTTGATTGCCACAGCACCCAAACCCTCGCAAGCCGCACATTTCTCGGGCGTGCCCGCGGTAGCAAACACCCGCGCGCCCAGTGCGCGCGCTACCTGAATCGCCATCGTGCCGATGCCAGAGCTGCCGCCGTGCACCAAAAACCGCTCACCCGCGCGCAAGGCTGCGCGCATCACCACGTTCGACCAGACGGTAAAGGCGGTCTCGGGCAGGCAGGCCGCATCGCGAAGCGAAACACCCGCGGGCACCGGCAAGGCATGTTGCGCAAGACACACGGCGTATTCGGCATAGCCGCCACCGGGCAACAACGCGCAAACGCGGTCCCCCTCAACCCATTCTGTCACGCCTGCCCCAACCGCGGCAACGTGGCCCGCGCCTTCCAGCCCCGGCAACGGCGAGGCGCCCGATGGCGGCGCATATGCCCCCGCACGCTGCAATGCATCCGGGCGATTCACCCCGGCATAGGCAAGCCTGATGACAATCTCGCCCTGCCCCGGCACCGGCACCGGGCGCAGGCATTGCCGCAAGGCATCCGGCCCACCTGGCGTCACTATTTCAACCGCGCGCATCATGGCCGCACCGCCCCTGGCGCGCGAATACCTGAAAGCAGGTCTTTTACACCCGGCAGATCTACGACACGGCTCTTGAATTTCTCGAACGTCATGATTCCATCGACCCGGTGCGCAATGAAAGCCTCGGTGTCTCGCTGCCCCTCTGAGCTGTCGCCCATCCAGAACAGCGCGCAGGCCGAATACACCGCCGAAAGCGACATCCGCTTGGAATACCAGTTGAAATCGTCACTGCTGTCGCCCAAAGCGCGCCAAATCGCATCCGCTGTAGCCCAGATCAGCGCCGCGCCCGTTGCCGCGTTCTGTGGCAGCGCAAAAACAGCTGCCCCGCGGCGCACCAATTCCGGGTCGCCAGCGTCCAGCCGCAAGCGCAGCGCCAATGCAACACGGTCCCTAATGCGCAGCGCGCGCAAGTCGCTCGCTTCCAACCGCGCCAGCATCACAGCATCGCCAGCGCGGTGATAGGCAACGGCCAGATCGACCGCGCCGCGCGGGCATACCAGACGCGCCAGCGCAGCATCGATTCCACTCGCCTCAACCGCCGCCGTGAAGGCCGGGTCGGACCAGCCGTCGAACGGCACATTCGGCAAGATCGCCGCCAGCAGATCGGCTCGCGCCGCCGCCACATCGAGGTTCGAATTCTTCATGCCGCCCACTCCGCTGCGATGGTGGACAAACCATATGCCCGCTGCTATAGGACCGCTTCCTGCAAATGCATGCAACTCAAACCTAGGAAGGTGGTGACAACCACATGCAGGTCAGCGTTCGCGACAACAACGTCGAACAGGCGCTTCGTGCCCTGAAGAAGAAACTTCAGCGCGAAGGGGTTTTTCGTGAAATGAAGCTCAAGCAACATTTCGAAAAGCCCTCGGTCAAGCGTGCCCGTGAGCAAGCCGAAGCGATTCGGCGCTCGCGCAAACTGGCGCGCAAAAAGGCCCAGCGTGAAGGCGCGCTTTAAGCGTCTGGAATAGCTGGCGGGGCAACCCGCGTCGATCAGCCCCCGCGCACCACGCGGGGGTTTTTCTTTGCGCGCCGTGGGTGCAAGCAGACCATATTTCGCTCCTGCTTCAGTCAAAATATCCCCGCCGGAGGCCAGCGTCAGATCGGCAGCGCGGTGGTCTTGAATACGGTGCGCAGCGCGAACGAGCTTTGCATCTGCGCAACGCCGGGAAGCCGCGCAAGATAGGTGCGGTGGATGCGGGCAAAGTCTTCGGTATCCTCTGCGACAACTTTCAAAAGGTAGTCGGCATTACCGGCCATCAGATGACATTCGAGCACGTCGGGGATCTTGCGCACCTCGCGCTCGAATGCGTCGAGCACTTCGTCGGTCTGCCCCGAAAGCGTGATTTCCACGAACACTGTGGTTGACCAGCCAAGGCGGCGCGCATCGAGCAGCGCCACATAGTCGCGGATATAGCCTTCGCCCTCAAGCCGCTGGACGCGGCGGTGACAGGCTGATGCTGAAAGATTTACTTTTTCTGACAGCTCGGCGTTGGTCATGCGCCCCTGCCGCTGCAGCGCGGCAAGAATACGGCGGTCTGTTGCGTCAACTGTCATCTCGGCGCACGTTCCTTCGATTTATCAGCCCTATTTTCGAAGATATATGCCTATTGTCGCATATGCACCACCGAAGTTTGCAAAGCAATTGCAGCGCATCTGCGCCACACTACGCGCGCGTCACATAAGGATTCCGCAATGAAAATCGGCTGCCCGAAAGAAATCAAACCGCAAGAGTTTCGCGTCGGCATTACACCCAATGCCGCCCAAGAGGCCGTGCTGCACGGCCATGAGGTGCTGATCGAAACCGGTGCCGGGTTGGGCTCAGGCTTTACCGACGCCGATTACGAAGCTGCTGGCGCCAAGATCGCGGCAAGCGCAGAGGCGGTTTTTGCCGCCGCCGAGTTGATCGTAAAAGTCAAAGAGCCGCAACCGGCTGAGCGGGCGCGCCTGCGCAAGGGGCAGGTTCTGTTCACCTACCTGCACCTGGCCCCAGATCCGGAACAGACCGCCGATCTGCTGAAATCGGGTGCTACCTGTATTGCCTATGAAACCGTGACCGACCGCATGGGCGGGCTGCCGCTGCTGGCGCCGATGTCCGAAGTTGCCGGGCGGCTGGCACCGCAAGTGGGGGCTTGGACGCTGCAAAAGGCCAACGGCGGGCGCGGCGTGCTTTTGGGCGGCGTGCCCGGCGTGGGCCCTGCGAAGGTTGTGGTGATGGGCGGCGGCGTGGTTGGCACGCATGCCGCACGCGTTGCAAGCGGCATGGGCGCCGATGTGACCGTGCTTGATCGCTCCTTGCCGCGGCTGCGCTATCTGGATGATGTATTCGGGCGCGAGTTCAAAACATCTTACGCAAGTGCTGGCAACATTGCCGAGCTGATCGCCGTTGCAGATATGGTGATTGGCGCGGTGCTGGTGCCGGGCGCCGCTGCGCCAAAGCTTATCAGCCGCGCGCAACTCAAGACCATGAAACCGGGGGCGGCGCTGGTTGACGTTGCGATCGATCAGGGCGGTTGCTTTGAGACGAGCCACGCGACCACGCACCAAGACCCGATCTATGAAGTTGACGGCATCCTGCACTACTGCGTGGCCAACATGCCGGGCGCTGTGGCGCGCACCTCGACCATCGCTTTGGGCAATGCCACGCTGCCGTTCATGCTGGCACTGGCTGACAAGGGCTGGAAAAAAGCCTGCGCCGACGATGTGCACCTGCTGGCGGGGCTGAACGTGCACGCGGGCAAGCTGACCTATGCCGCGGTTGGCGAGGCGTTGGGTCTGCCCAGCATCACGCCACAAGCCGCGCTGGCGATGTAAAGAAAAAGGCCCGGTCGCAAGACCGGGCCTTTTCAATTGGTGCGACGTGTCACTTCTTCAGCGCGTCGCGGATTTCCATCAGCACATCAAGCTGGCTCGGGCCTGCAGGCGCTGCGGCGGCTGCGGCCTCTTTCTTGACGGCTGAATCCTTGACCCGATTGACCATCTTCACCAGCAAGAAAACCACGAAGGCGATGATCAGGAAGTTGATCACTGCGGTGATGAACGAGCCATAGGCAAAGATCGGAGCGCCCGCTTCGCGTGCAACGGCAAGGCTGGTGTAATCGCCCTCGCCAAGGTTCACGAACAGGTTGGAAAAATCCATACCGCCGGTGACCAGCCCGATGATCGGGTTGATCAGGTCGGCTACCAGCGACGTGACAATTGCCGTAAAGGCAGCGCCGATGATAATGCCGACGGCCATGTCCATGACATTGCCCTTGGCAATGAAGTCCTTGAATTCTTTAATCATGCTACGGTTTCCTCGTTTCCGCCTGGCCCCATTTGGCACCTGTGCTAACGCTACCACAAGATTGTGCAAAATGCAGCCTTTCGTAATGCATACAGGCCACTTAGCTTTACCCTTGTCGCCAAAGGAGCATCACATGAACAATCTTTCCGAGTATCCCATTACCCGCCGCTGGCCGCCGCGCAGGCCGGGCGCAATTCAGCTTTATTCATTGACCACGCCGAACGGAGTCAAGGTTTCCATAGCGCTTGAAGAGCTTGGTTTGCCCTATGATGCGCATCTGGTCAGCTTTTCCACCAACGATCAGATGAGCCCCGAGTTCCTTTCGCTGAACCCCAACAACAAGATCCCTGCAATCATCGACCCCAATGGGCCGGGGGGCAAGCCGCTGGCGTTGTTTGAAAGCGGTGCGATTCTGATCTATCTGGCGGAAAAGACCGGCAAGCTTTTGCCCGCGGCACAGCGCTATGAAGTGCTGCAATGGCTGATGTTCCAGATGGGCGGAATAGGGCCGATGTTCGGCCAGCTTGGCTATTTCCACGCCTTTGCCGGCAAGGAAATTGAAGACCCGCGCCCGAAGGAACGCTACCGCGCCGAAAGCGAGCGTCTGCTGAAAGTGCTCGATGCGGCACTAGAGGGGCGCGAGTGGATCGCGGGCGAGTATTCGATTGCCGATATCGCGATCGCACCTTGGTTGCGTTCGCTGCGTGATGGCTACAAGGCAACTGATATCGTTGGCTGGGGGGCGCTGAAAAACACACCGGCGTATCTTGACCGGTTTCTGGCCCGCCCCGCAGTGCAGCGCGGTCTGGTGCAGCCACCGCGGCCCTGAAGAATTGCTGCGCTAATGCTGCGCTTCGCTGCGCAGCATTTCTGCGGCCTTTTCGGCGATCATGATGGTCGGCGCGTTGGTGTTGCCGCCCGGAAGGCACGGCATCACCGACGCGTCGATCACCCGCAAACCCGCAATTCCGCGCACCCGCAGCGACGAATCCACCACCGCCATCGCATCATTGCCCATGCGGCAGGTGCCGACAGGGTGGTAGATCGTATCCGAGCGCGCGCGGATGTCTGCTTCCAGCGCAACATCACTGCCATCGTGCGGATAAAGCTGCGCGCCACGCCAGGGCGCCAGCGGCGAGGCATCGAGAATATGTTCGAGCTTGCGCGCGGCGCGCAGCATCAACGCCATGTCGCGCGGGTCAGACAGAAAACCGGGGTCGATCCGGGGCGCACTTGCGGGGTTGGCAGAGGCCAGCCCAACCGTGCCCCGGCTGAAGGGGCGCAGCACGCAGATATGGGCCGAATAGCCATCGGCCAGATGCAGACGGCGCATGTGATTATCAACAATACCGATCACGAAGTGAATCTGCAGATCGGGGCGCGGCAGACCCGGCTGCGAACGCACAAACGCCCCCGCCTCGGCCATTGGCGAGGCAAACAACCCCTCGCCTGAACTGCGCCACGCCCAGCCCGCGCGCGCCAACCGCGCCAGCCCGGCGGGGTTCAGCCCCACCACGTCGGGGCGCAGGCTGCGGTGGCTGATGATATAATCGAGATGGTCCTGCAAGTTGGCGCCAACGCCGGGCAGCGCATGCGCCACGGGCACGCGATGGGTGCGCAACTCGTCTTCCGGGCCAATGCCCGACAGTAGCAGAAGTTGCGGCGAGCCAAAGGCACCTGCGGCAAGGATCACCTCGCGTCGCGCCTCAATGCGAACCTGGCGCAGGAAGCGGCGCAGCAGCACGCCTGTCGCGCGGCCTTCGGAAATGAGCACCTTCTTGACCCTTGCGTGGGTCAGCACGGTCAAGTTGGGGCGCGCCATGACCGGGTGCAGATAGGCCGCTGCCGCCGAGCACCGCTCGCCCTTGCGCGGCCCATGCGCATATTGCGTGACCTGATAGAGCCCGGCGCCCTCCTGACGTGGCCCGTTGAAATCATCGTTGCGCGGAATGTGCGAAGCCTCGCAGGCGTCAATGAAAGCGCGCGCAATGCGGCGTGGGGCGCTTTGATCTGCCACCTGCAACGGGCCATCGCCGCCGTGCAGCGCATCGCCCCCCCAGACGTTGCCCTCGGCGCGCCGGAAATAGGGCAGGCACGAGGCCCAATCCCACCCTTCGGCGCCCAGATCGGCCCATTCGTCGTAATCAGAGGGGTGGCCGCGCGTGTAAAGCATGGCGTTGATTGCAGACGATCCGCCCAGCGCCTTGCCGCGCGGCTGAAACCCGCGCCGCCCCTTGAGGCCCGCCTGCCGCGTGGTGTGAAACGCCCAGTTGTGAATTGGCGGGCGTCCCGAAACCATGGCCGCCACCAGCGCCGGGGCGCGCACGAAAATATCGCGCCCGGCCCCACCCGCCTCGATCAGACAGACCGAAACGGTGGGGTCTTCTGACAGCCGTGCCGCCAGAACAGAACCCGCCGAACCGCCGCCGACGATAACGTAATCAAAAACCACCTACCCCTCCCAGGATGGGTGGAGCCTCGTGCTTTCAGGGTCTTATGGCAAGCGCCAGCGCGATGCACTAGCTGCGCAAAACGCCACCTGTGGCTTTTGTGACCTTTTCGATGACGCGCGCTGAAACCGCCTCGATATCGGTTTCGGTCAGGGTCTTGTCGCGCGGTTGCAGCCGCACCGATAGCGCGATCGACTTTTTACCCGCGCCCATCTGCGCCTCGGCTTTTTCGCCACTGAACTGGTCAAATACGCGCACTGATTCGATCAGCGACTTATCGGCGCCAGCGGCCGCGTTGACCAGCGTCAGCGCCTCGGTGCGCACATCGACCACAAAGGCAAAGTCACGCTCGACTGCTTGCAGATCGGCAAGCGCCAGCGCCGGGCGCGTGGGCGTTTTCACCTTCGGGAAGGGCAGCGTTGCGAGTGCGAGCGTAAAGGCAACTGCGGGCCCCTTGACCCCCATGTCGCGCAGCACCCGCGGGTGCACTTCGCCAAAGGTGCCGATGACATTCGGCCCCAGTGCCATTGCGCCACTGCGGCCCGGATGCCACCACGGCGCGACCTTGCGGTTGATCTGCACCTTCGCAGGCGCGCCGATCGTTGCCAGCACCGCCTCGGCATCAGCCTTGGCATCGTAAAGATCAACCGGCCGGCGCGAACCAAAAGCATCGCGGGGGGCCGAGGCACCGATCAGCAGGCCGGCCGCCTGCAAGGCCTGCTCACCCGGCTCGCCACCGCTGAACGCGGGACCAACCTCGAAAAGCGCAAGATCGGCGTAACCGCGCGCCTGATTGCGCGCCGCCGCGGCCAAAAGGCCCGGCAGCAGGTCGGGGCGCAGATGGGTCATTTCCGATGAAATCGGGTTTTCGATTCGCGTGGCATCCTGCCCACCACCAAACGCGGTGGCCGAAGCGGCGTCAATGAAGCTGTAAGTCACACATTCGTTGTAGCCCAAGGCCGCCAGCATCCGCCGCGCGGTCTTTTCGCGCACCTGCATCGGCGTCAGAATCGGCGCAGGCACGCCGGTGGTTTCACGCGCAAGCGGGCGGCCCAGCAAGCCGGTGAGTGAGGCGATGCGCGCCACTTCCTCAACCAGATCCGCCTCGCCCAGCACATCGGGGCGCCAAGTTGGCGGGGTGACCATGTTGCCTTCGATGCTAAAGCCCAAAGCTTCGAGTGTTGCGCGCTGCGTTGCTTCGGGAATTTCCATCCCGACAAGGCTTTGCACGCGCGCAGGGTCGAGTTTGTAGGCGCGGCTGACATCGGGCACGGCGCCGTCCATGACCACGTCGCTCGCCTCGCCGCCGCAAAGCTCCAGCACCATCGCGGTGGCCAGCTCTAGCCCCGGCAGGGTGAAGGCGGGGTCCACGCCACGCTCAAACCGGTAGCGGGCGTCAGAAATGATCTTGAGGGCGCGCCCGGTGGCCGCAATGGTGATCGGGTCCCAATAGGCGGATTCAAGGAATACATCGGTGGTGGTCTCGGTGCAGCCCGAATGCTCGCCCCCCATGATGCCCGCAAGGCTTTCAGGCTGCGTATCATCGGAAATCAGCATCATGCCGGGGCGCAGCGTATAGGCCTTGCCGTCCAGCGCCAGCAGCTCTTCGCCGCCTTTTGCCGGGGCGATATGCAGCCCGCCTTGCACCTTGGCCGCGTCAAACACATGCAGCGGGCGGTTCAGATCGTACGTGAAGAAGTTGGTGATATCGACCAGCGCCGAAATCGGGCGCAGGCCAATCGCCAGCAGGCGCTGTTGCAACCAGTCGGGGCTGGGGCCGTTGGTGACACCGCGGATCAGGCGGCCTGCGAACAGCGGGCAACCCTTTTTCTTGAGTTCGGGGTCGATTGTAACGGTGATCGGGCAGGCAAAACCGCCGGGCACGGGCTCTATTTCAAGCGGTTTCAGCGTGCCAAGCCCGCGCGCGGCAAGATCGCGGGCGATGCCGCGGATGCCCAGCGCATCGGGGCGGTTGGGGGTGATTTTGATCTCGATCACCGGGTCCACCACCTCGGGGCGATGCTCGGCCAGCCAATCGACGAACTTCTGCCCGACATGGCCCGAGTCTAGCTCGATAATACCGTTGTGTTCGTCTGAAAGTTCCAGCTCGCGCTCGGATGCCATCATGCCGTGGCTTTCAACACCGCGGATTTTGCCGATGCCAAGGGTCACATCGATGCCGGGCACATAATCGCCGGGCTTGCAGAGCACCACCGTGATGCCCTCGCGCGCGTTGGGCGCACCACACACGATCTGCTTCAGCCCTTCGTCGGTTTCCACCATACAAACCCGCAGCCGATCCGCCTCGGGGTGCTGCACCGCCGATTGCACGCGCGCCAGCGTGAAATGGGCGAGCTTCGCTACCGGGTTCGTGACGCCTTCAACCTCAAGCCCGAGGTCGGTGAGGGCATAGGTGATTTCGTCAAGCGCGGCGTCGGTGTCGAGATGGTCTTTGAGCCATGAGAGCGTGAGTTTCATTGGTGGGACTCCATGGGCAGCGGGTGCCGCGATAGATCAAGGATGGTGCGCAACCCGAGAGTTGACGCAAAGCGCGCGATTGCACCGGCGAGGCTTCGCAGAAAGGGCAGCGCGCGAACCGAGGTGTGGGCGCAAAGCGCCCGCCCCGTGGGGGCGGTTCGGGCGCTGCCCGGCGTGCCGCCGGGCGGAAGGTGGGTGTTGGGGGTCATGGCAGATTTAAACCAAGTCTCTCACCGGCAGCCTGCTTGAGGTATGCGACAGCAATATCTTTGACGATCCCAAGCGTCGCGCCGCCGATTGAGGCTGCACCTTCCTTCGTTTTATTCCAAATACTGTCGTCTCTGACGGCATCGAGAAAATCGTGCCCCAGCGATGTCATGCGAAAAACGCCCGCCTCGGCAATACCGTCTTTAAAGGCTACTAAGTAACCGGCATCGCACAGTAGTTGAATATGATACTGACGCGCTTCTCGTTCGACTCCTTCTCCGGAAAACTTTGACACGCGAAACTGCCATTCGACTGAGCTCTCGAATTCGAACATAAGCTCACGTAGTAGGTCTTTGTCCCGTTTCACCTGCTCAGCCCCCCATGCACCGTCGGCACGTCCCCCGCGGCAAAGCCGTAGTGGCGCAGCCAGCGCAGGTCGGATTCAAAGAAGGCGCGCAAATCGGGGATGCCGTATTTCAGCATCGCCAGTCGGTCGATGCCCATGCCAAATGCAAAGCCCTGCCATTCGGCCGGGTCCACCCCGGCGGCGGTCAGCACCTTGGGGTGCACCATACCGGAGCCCAGAATTTCCAGCCAGCTGTCGCCCTCGCCAATCTTCAGCTGCCCGCCCGCCCAGGAACAGCGGATATCGACCTCGGCAGAGGGTTCGGTGAACGGAAAGTGGCTGGCGCGGAAACGCAATTCGACGTTCGACACTTCAAAGAACGCGCGGCAAAACTCTTCCAGCGTCCACTTAAGGTTAGCCATCGAAATATCGCGGCCAATCGCCAACCCCTCGATCTGATGGAACATCGGCGCGTGGGTCTGGTCCATATCCATGCGGTAGACGCGGCCCGGCGCAATCACCCTGATCGGTGCACCCTGCGCCTGCATGGCGCGGATTTGAACGGGGCTGGTGTGGGTGCGCAGCACATGTGGCGGGCGCGGGTCATCGCCCGCACGTGCCATGAAAAACGTGTCGTGTTCTTGGCGCGCGGGGTGTTCGGGCGCGATGTTCAACGCATCGAAGTTGAAAAAGTCACTCTCGACCTGCGGTCCCTCGGCCACGGCAAAGCCCATGTCAGCGAAAATTGCGGTGACCTCGTCCATCACCTGACTGACCGGGTGGATGCTGCCCACCCGTCGCGGCCGCCCCGGTAGCGTCACATCCAGCCATTCCGCCGCCAGCCGCGCATCGAGCGCGGCATCGGCCATCCCGGCCTTGCGCGCGCGCAGGGCCGCGTCAATCTCATCTTTCAGCACGTTTAGCCGCGCGCCCGCCGCTTGGCGCGCCTCAGGTGCCATGGTGCCCAGCTCGCGCATCATCAGGCTGATCTCACCCTTCTTGCCCAGCGCCGCCAGCCGGATCTCTTCGAGGCCCGCCTCGTCCGCCGCAGCGGCGATGCTTGCCAGATACTTGCCCTTGAGCGCGTCGAGATCGACCATGATCCACTCCTGATTTTTCGGTTCCGTGCTAGCGGCAGGGCCGTGTGATTGCAAGGCGATCAACCCGGCCAGTCGCCGGCAGATGTCAAAACGTCTTGGCCATATTGTAGCCAGTCACGCGAAAGCCCGCGGCGGCATAAACCGCTTGCGCGCGCGTATTATCTGGTGCCACGCGCAGGCGTATCTGGCTGCCACCCGTCGCTGCCAGATCTGCCTGCAGCGCGGCCAGCGCCTTGCGCGCCAGCCCCCGGCGTTGCAACGCAGGCAAAATGTGAAAATCGAGGATGAAGGCCCCGCTCAACTCGGGCCGCAGCCAAAGATAGCCCGCAAGTGCGCCCTGATGGTCGATACACAATAGCCGCTGGCCCGGCGTCGCGGGCCCCTGCGGCAGATCTCGCTGCATTTCCGCCTCGGCACGAGCACGGGCGGCGTTGGCATCAAGCCCAAAGGCGGCGCTGATTTCGCCGGCATAGTCGGGCAGGAAATAGTCCAGATAGGCCGGGTATTCATTCACCCGCATATCACGCAAGGTTACCATGGTAGGGCCCCAATTAGAAAAACCCGCGCAGAGGCTGCGCGGGTTCCAGAGTGTTCCCGTTTCGGGGAATTACGCGGCCAGCGCGGCTTTCGCCTGAGTGACGATGGCGCCAAAAGCATCGGGTTCGTGCACGGCCAGATCGGCCAGCACTTTGCGGTCAACCGCGATACCCGCCTTCTCCAGCGCGAAGATGAAGCGCGAATAGGTCATTTCGGCATCAAACGCCCGCACACCGGCGTTGATCCGCTGAATCCACAGCGCGCGGAAATTGCGCTTGCGGATCTTGCGGTCACGGGTGGCGTATTGGTTGGCCTTGTCGACCGCCTGCGTGGCGGTCTTGAAGTTTCGCGAGCGCGAGCTGTAGTAACCCGAAGCGGCCTTGATGATTTTCTTGTGACGGGCGTGTGTTACGACGCCGGATTTAACGCGAGACATGGTGCATCCTCCTCAGCGGTCGTAGGGCATGTATTTCTTGACGATTTTCGCATCGCATGGGGCCAGCAACATGGTGCCGGTCGCATTGCGAATGAAATCCGTCGAGCGTTTGATCATGCCGTGCCGCTTACCAGCCACACCAGCCTTGACGCGCCCTGAAGCGGTCATTTTAAACCGCTTTTTGGCAGCGGATTTGGTCTTCATCTTGGGCATTTCCATCTCCTCTTTCGAGTGGTGAACGCGCGACTCGGCATGCCACGTGGGCCGGACGCGCGGATTTAGATAGGCGCCTATACGCGGGCACCGGGCGCTTGGCAAGGGGCGCTAGTTCAGAACCCGCGCAAAAACTTGCGCAAAAACATTGGGTATCTGCGAGGCCGAATAGCCCCCCGGCTTGGTCACGATTGCGGCCAACACCATCACCCCACCCAACACCACACTAACCGCCGCGGCGCGCGGTGCGCGGCTGTCGCTGAAGGCGGAAATGATCGAAGGAATGGCGACGGCTGCCAAAATGAGGCCGATCACCAGAAACAGGTCGCTATCAATTTGGGCAAACCAATCCGTCATACGGAAATCTTACTCTGGATCGGCGCTCAAAATCAATCGCTCGTCACAGGGCGCAACGCGCAGGATGTTGGTGGTGCCTTGAACGTTGAAGGGCACACCCGCCGTGACGACAATCATATCTTTGGCCTTGGCAAAGCCAAACTCGCGTGCCGCAAGGGCGGCGTTAACCACCGCCATCGTGAAGCGTTCAACCTCATCGCAGCGCACCGTGTGCACGCCCCATGTAAGGCACAGCTTGTGCAGCGTTTGGGGCACTGGCGAAAGCGCGATGATCGGCACTCGCGGGCGTTCACGCGCAACCAGACTGACCGTGCCGCCGGTCTGGGTGTAGCAGCAGATCGCCTTGATGTCGGTGGTTTCGGCAATCTCGCGCGCCGCGGCAACGATTGCATCGGCCACAGTGCGCCGGTCGGCACGCCGGCTTGCCTCGATCACTTCGCGGTAGGTCGGATCGCTTTCAACCGATAATGCCACCGCGTTCATCGTTGCCACCGCATCGACCGGATAGCGCCCCGCAGCACTTTCGGCAGACAGCATTACCGCGTCGGCACCTTCATAAATGGCGGTTGCCACGTCGGAAACTTCGGCGCGGGTTGGCATCGGGCTTTCGATCATACTTTCCAGCATCTGCGTGGCCACGATCACCGGCTTGCCAGCAGCACGGGCCGCGCGCACCAGACGTTTTTGCACCGGTGGCACGGTATGCACCGGGCATTCGACGCCCAGATCGCCGCGCGCCACCATCACGCCATCAGACACCGCGAGGATTTCGCCAAAGGCATCGACCGCGGAAGGTTTTTCGATCTTGGCCAGAATCGCGGCGCGCCCTTTTGCCAGTGTCCGTGCTTCGGTCACGTCTTCGGGGCGCTGCACGAACGACAGCGCCAGCCAATCAACTCCCATTTCGCAGGCAAACTCCAGATCGCTGCGGTCTTTCTGCGACAGCGCCGCCAATGGCAGCACCACATCAGGCACGTTAACGCCCTTGCGATCAGAGATCGTGCCGCCGGTGGTGATGATGCAATCAGCAAAATCGGGGCCGCAGTCCTCTACCTTGAGGCGGATCTTGCCGTCGTTCACCAAAAGCCGCGCACCCGGGGTGAGGGCTGCAAAGATCTCGGGATGCGGCAAGCAAACCCGGTGGCCCTCGCCCGGCGTGGGGTCGAGATCAAAGCGGAAGGGGTCGCCCTCTTCCAGATCGGCGGCACCGCTTGCGAACACGCCAACGCGCAATTTCGGCCCCTGCAGGTCGGCCAGAATTGCGATCGGGCGGCCAGTATCGGCCTCGACCTGACGGATCAGCCCGTGGCGGGCGCGCTGCTCGTCTTGGGTGCCGTGGCTCATGTTCAGCCGGAACACGTCTGCGCCCGCCTCGAAAAGCGCGCGGATAGTGGCATAATCGCTTGACGAAGGGCCAAGCGTTGCCACGATTTTCACATTGCGAAGGCGTCTCATCGGGCGTCGGTCTCCGGGGTTCACTCTTGGGGTAGGCGGTGGTAATGGCGCAAAACGGGTGGCAAGGCAACGGTTGGATGTTTGCGCTATCGTACTGTTGTATGGACCAGAAAGGCAAACGGCAGATGACAGAAGCCGCGTTTCAGATTGTGGGCGCCGAACGGGCGGGGCGCTGGCTTGTCAGTTGCGACCACGCCTCGAACCGGGTGCCCGCCTGGGTAGGCGGCGGTAGCCTTGGCATAGCACCCGAAGACATGGCGCGCCATATCGCCTATGACGTGGGCGCGGCAGGGCTGACACGGCGGCTGGCAGAGCGGCTGGATGCGCCCGCGATCCTGTCAGATTTCTCGCGGCTGGTGATTGACCCGAACCGTGGCGAAGATGACCCCACGCTGCTGATGCGACTTTACGATGGCACCATCATCCCCGCCAACCGCCACGCGGACGCGGCGGAACTGGAGCGGCGCTTGGCGGCGCTCTACCGCCCCTATCACGTGGCCTATGCCGAATTGGCGGCGCGCCGGGCAGATACAGCCATTTGCGCCGTGCACAGCTTTACCCCCTGCCTGCGTGGGCGCAGCCCCCGGCCCTGGCCGGTAGGCATCCTGTATTCGCACCGCGACATGCGGCTGGCACTGCCGCTGATTGCAGCACTTGCCGCCGATGGTTTGGATGTAGGCGACAACGAGCCCTACAGCGGCCACCTTGATGGCGACGCGATCGACCGCCACGCGCTGGCGGCGGGCCGCCCCAACGTGTTGATCGAGGTGCGTAACGACCTGATTTCGCATGAAGATGGCCAAATTGCTTGGGCCGACCGTTTGGCGCCAGTTCTCACGCAGGTGCTGGCCGAAAGCGGGCTTTGATGCTAACTCGAAACAATCTGCACCAAAGCGACCGGCTGTTTCCAAAAATAGGCGATATACTGCGGCGAAATTAAGCGCCTGATAGACGTAGCCAGATCAACGTATCGCGCTTCACCCAAGCAAGTTCGCCCTGCAGCGTAGCGCCGGGCAGCCACTGGCGGCCCGGCAGACACACGCTCTCTTTTCACAGCGCCGCTTTGCGGGCTTCCTCAAGATAGATTTCACGCAAACGGGTGGCGAAGTGCCCCGGTTTGCCGCTGCCGATTGCCGCGCCGTCAATCTCTACCACCGGCGTCACGAAGGCCGAGGCCGAGGTGATGAAGGCCTCATCCGCCGCTTTTGCCTCTTCGACCGTAAAGGCGCGCTCGACCACTTCCATCTGCGCCTCGCGGGCAAAGCGCAGCACTGCGGCGCGTGTGATGCCATGCAGGATGTCGTTACCCAACTGGCGGGTGATGATCTGCCCGCCCTTCACGATATATGCGTTGTTAGACGTGCCTTCTGTCACGAACCCGTCTTCGATCAGCCAGGCATCGTCAACTCCTGCAGCCTTGGCCATCATCTTGCCCATCGAAGAGTAGAGAAGTTGCACCGTCTTGATGTCGCGCCTGCCCCAGCGGATATCTTCAATGCTGATAACGCGAATGCCGGACTTGGCCTGCGGGTTGTTGGCAAGGTCGGGCGTCGATTGGGTAAACAGCACCAGCGTCGAGGGCACCAGCGCCGGATCGGGCCAGAGAAACGCGCGATCACCCGGATTGCCGCGGGTGATCTGTAGATAGATCATGCCGTCAACCAGGCCATTTTGCGCCGCAAGTTCACGGTGAATTGCCAGCAGCTCCGCTTCGCTGGCCGGGGCGGTCATCTGCAACTCGTTCAGGCTGCGCGCCAGCCGCGCGGCATGGCCTGCAAAGTCGATCAGCTTGCCGTCGAGCACCGAGGTCACCTCATAGACCCCGTCGGCCATCAGAAACCCGCGATCAAACACCGAAACCCGCGCTTCCGCCTCGGGCACATAGTCGCCATTCACATAGACAATCCGGTTCATTGCAGTTTCTATCCCCATAGCTCCGCGCTTGGCGGATAAACCTGACCCGCCTCATAGTGCAACGGGTTTTCACGGTCTTCGGCCAGAAGCAACGGCCCGTCAAGGTCTGTAAAGGTAGCGCCTTGCGCCACTAGCACGGCAGGCGCCATGGCAAGGCTGGTGCCAACCATGCACCCCACCATCACCCCCAAGCCCGCCGCCTGCGCCGCATCGCGCAGCGCCAGCGCCTCGGTCAGCCCACCGGTCTTATCAAGCTTGATGTTGACGATGTCATATTTGCCGCGCAGCGCCGCCAGCGTCGCGCGGTCGTGGCAGGATTCGTCGGCGCAGACCGGCAAGGGCCGCGCGATTTCGGCCAGCATCGCATCGGCCCCGGCGGGCATCGGTTGTTCTACCATCGCCACGCCAAGTCGTAGCAGGTGCGGGGCCAGTTCGGCGTAAATCTCAGCACTCCATCCCTCGTTTGCGTCAACGATGATGATGGGCTTTGGTGCCCCTGCGCGCACAGCTTCTAGCCGCGCCATATCATCGGGGGTGCCAAGCTTGATCTTCAAGATCGGGCGATGTGCGTGGCGCGCAGCGGCGGCGCGCATGTTTTCGGGCGTATCGAGTGAAAGCGTGAAGGCGGTGGTCTGAGGTTGCGGCGTAGGCAGGCCCGCAATCTGCCAAACCCTCGCGCCCAAGGATTTTGCCGCATGGTCCCAGAGCGCGCAATCAACCGCGTTGCGGGCGGCACCGGGGGGCAGCAATGCTTGCAGCGCCTCGCGGGTAATGCCCTCGGGCAGGCGTTCAATCTGCGCGGCCACGCTGGCAAGGCTTTCGCCGTAACGTGCATAAGGCACACATTCGCCCCAGCCCGTCACCCCACCCAGCGTCAGCCGCACGGTCAGCACCCGCGCCTCGCTGCGCGAACCGCGCGAAATGGTAAAGACCTCGCGCAGTCGAAAGGATTCGGGTGTAACGGTCAGGTTCATGGCTTCCCCCGGCTTGGTGTGCAGACATCAGGCGTGGGCGGCGCGGCAAGGTCAAGCCCCGCCGCAACGCGGAAAACGCTGTGCTGCAAGTGCAAAACCACCTTGCACTTTGCCGCGCAACAATCTATCACGCGGGCCGCACAATATGAAACTTCGTTGCTAAAGGCCCCAGATGAGCTTCCGCATCCAGCCCCCTGCACCCGCGCGCCCCAACCGCTGCCAGCTTTTTGGCCCCGGCTCGCGCACGGCATTGTTCGAAAAAATGGCGGCAAGTGCTGCAGACGTGATCAACCTTGATCTGGAAGATTCGGTGGCACCCGGCGACAAGGCCAGCGCGCGCGCCAACATCATTGCGGCAAGCCATGACGTGAACTGGGGCAGCAAGCATCTTTCGGTGCGCATCAACGGGCTGGACACGCCGTGGTGGTATCGCGACGTGGTGGACCTGCTGGAACAAGGCGGCGAGCGGATCGACCAGATCATGATCCCCAAGGTTGGCTGCGCCGCCGATGTTTACGCCGTCGATGCGCTGGTCACCGCGGTCGAAGCCGCGATGGGGCGCAAGAAACGCATCAGCCTAGAGGTTATCATCGAATCGGCGGCGGGCATTGCGCATGTCGAAGAAATCGCAGCCGCCAGCCCCCGCTTGCAAGCGATGAGCTTGGGTGCTGCCGATTTTGCCGCCAGCATGGGCATGGCCACCACCGGCATCGGCGGCACACAGGAACACTATTACATGCTTCACGAAGGCGCGAAATACTGGCCCGACCCGTGGCACTGGGCGCAAGCCGCCATCGTCGCGGCCTGCCGCACGCATGGGGTTTTGCCGGTTGATGGGCCGTTTGGTGATTTTTCCGATGACGAAGGCTTTCGCGCGCAGGCACGGCGTTCAGCCACGCTGGGCATGGTCGGCAAATGGGCGATCCATCCCAAGCAGGTGGCCCTAGCAAACGAAGTCTTTACCCCTTCTGCCGCCGCCGTGGCCGAAGCGCGCGAAATCCTCGCCGCTATGGAGGCAGCCAAGGCGAGGGGCGAAGGCGCAACCGTCTATAAGGGGCGTCTGGTTGATATCGCCTCGATCAAGCAGGCCGAAGGCATCGTGCGCCAAGCCGACCTGACAGCAATCTGAGATCCCGGAGCGGCAGGGACTGGGGAGGACCTGCCAGCAAGAGGGAAACCGCGCCCCGCCCCGTAAGGGTCGGGGCGTTGGCGTTTTGACTGCCTGGCGATGCGGCAACTGGCGCAGGTTGCAATTGCGGCTGCGGCGTTTCATATAGTCGTGGTCCGCAAGCGGGGTGCACGATGACTTATCTCGAGTTCGAAAAGCCTTTGGCCGAAATCGAAGGCAAGGCCGAAGAGCTTCGGGCGATGGCGCGCAAGAGCGAAGGCATGGATGTCGAGAAAGAAGCGGTCGCGCTTGATAAGAAAGCCGCCGACCTGCTGCGCGATCTTTACAAAAACCTCGATCCTTGGCGCAAATGCATGGTCGCACGCCACCCCGATCGCCCGCATTGCAAAGATTATATCGAAGCGCTGTTCACCGAATACACGCCTCTCGCGGGGGATCGCAACTTTGCCGATGACCACGCGGTGATGGGCGGGCTGGCGCGGTTCAACGATACGCCAGTGGTGGTGATCGGCCACGAAAAGGGCCACGATACCAAAACCCGGATCGAGCATAATTTCGGCATGGCGCGCCCCGAAGGTTACCGCAAGGCGATCCGCCTGATGGATCTGGCAGACCGATTCGCCCTACCTGTCATAACCCTGATCGATACCCCCGGCGCCTACCCCGGCAAAGGCGCAGAAGAACGCGGCCAGTCCGAGGCGATTGCCCGCAGCACCATGAAATGCCTGGAAATCAAGGTGCCGCTTATTTCCGTGGTGATTGGCGAAGGTGGCTCTGGCGGGGCGGTGGCCTTTGCCACCGGCGACCGCGTGGCAATGCTGGAACATTCGATCTATTCGGTCATATCCCCCGAGGGCTGCGCCTCGATCCTGTGGAAAGACGCCGAAAAGATGCGCGAAGCCGCCGAGTCGCTGCGCCTGACCGCGCAAGACCTGCTGAAGCTTGGGGTGATCGACCGGATCGTGGCCGAACCGTTGGGCGGCGCGCAGCGCGACCCGGGCGCGGCGATCGCTGCAGTGGGCAGCGAAATTGCACTGTTGCTGGACGATCTGAGCAGCAAAAAAGCCGATCTGATCAGCGCGCGGCGCCGCAAATATCTTTCGATGGGTGCAAAGGGGCTTGCTGCGTGAACGCGTGGTTGGTGCTGACGCTGGCGGGGCTTTGCGAAATCGGCTGGGCGCTGGGGCTGAAATATTCGGACAACTTCACCCGTCTCTGGCCGTCTGTCTGGACGCTGCTCGTTGCTGCTATCTCATTCGTTCTGTTGGCTAATGCGATGAAGTCGCTTCCGGTGGGCACCGCCTACGCGGTCTGGACCGGCATTGGCGCGCTTGGCACCGCGATTGCCGCAGTGTTCCTGTTTGATGAACCGATCACCGCCCTTCGGGTGGCCGGTATTCTGCTGATCGTTTCGGGCATCGCGGCGCTGAAACTTGCCTGATGCCTAGCCGCGCGGCACAACGAACCCCGCCTCGGCCATCAACCGGATCGAATTGCCTTCGACCTCGGCCTCCAACCGCTTCATGAAATCGCCGATTTCCAACCCCGGCGGGATCGGCTCCAGAAACTCGACAACCGCCAACCCTGGTTTGCGCAACATCGAGCGGCGCGGCCAGAATACGCCCACATTGGCCGCCACCGGCACGCAATTCTGCCCGAGCTCCTTATAAAGTACCCCGCTGCCGATTTTGTAGGGCTTCACTGCCCCTGCCGCGACCCGCGTGCCTTGCGAAAAGATAATCAGCGGCGCGCCTTCTTCACGTCCCGCCCGCACCCCTTCAACCATCGCCTTGATTGCTAGCCCGCGCTTGCCGCGTTCGACCGGCACACAGCCGATCAGCTTGGCATACCAACCCACAAACGGCACAAAGCGCAGCTCTTTCTTCATGATGAACTTGAAGCTGGGCAGCGCGCTGACGATCATCAGAATATCGAGAAATGACTGGTGCTTGGCGGCAATCAGCACCTCGCCCGATGGCGGAGTGCCGCGCACTTCGCACCGCAAGCCAATCAGCAGGCGCGCCGTGACCATCACCCAGCGGCAGTAAAAGCGGATCACCTTGTAGGTCGCGCGCCGCCCGCCAAGCAGGGCATAAGGCAGGCCCAGCGTCGCCACCAGCGCCAAAGCCAGATACATCTGGCAGACAAAAAAGACCGAACGGACAAATTGCCAAGCTTGCCTCATCGTATTCCTCCCAACATCTTGAACGCCGCAGTGCGGGTTGCGCCCCAGGCCACCAGCGCGGCCAGCGGCGGTATCAACAGCGGTACCAACCACTCTACGCCCTCAAAGCCAAGCTCGGCCGGCAGACCGCCAAGATCGCCGGTGGCAGGCAGTGCGGCAAGCGCCGCCATCCCCACGCCAGTGCCAACCGCCGCACCCGCAAGCGCGCGCAGGCTGAAGCGGCGCACAAAGGCGCGGGCAATGAACGCATCGCGCGCACCGACCAATCGCAGCACCCGGATCACCTGCCCGTTTGCCGCCAGCGCCGCCTGCGCCGCCAACACGATCATTGCCGCCGTTGTCAACGCGATCAACCCCAGCGAAGCTATCCCCAGCATACGCAGCCGCGCAGCCGCCTCGACCAACGGGCGGCGCCAGCGTGCGTGATCGTCAAACACCGCGCCCGGCGCTTCGGCGGCAAGCCGCAGCCGCAGCCCTTCAGCATCGGGCCCGGCCTCAGTCTCGACCAATTCGACCAGTTGCGGCAACGGCAGACTGGCCAGCGGCAGATCGGGGCCAAACCATGGCGCGAGCAGTTCTTGCACCTCATCTGCGTCAAGGACACGGGCTGAAACAACGCCGGGAGTTGCCGCAAGCACGCGCAGCACCGCATCGGTTTGGGCGCCCGTCTGCGAGGCGGGCGCGGAAATGCGCACCGTGGCCGTGCGCGCCAACGCATCGCTCCACCGTTCGGAAAGCCTGCCGGTCGTCATCGACAGGGCCAGTGCGAACACCGCAAGCAGCGCCATCGCTGCGGCCGAGAATACCGTCAAGCGCGCGGTAAAGCCCGAAGGCGGCACTACCCGCCCAACCGCGGGCACGGTCTTGCGCGGCAACTTGCCGGGCGCGCTCATAGCTCTGCCCCTGCCAGTTGTAACCGCCGGTTCTGGAACCGCAGCACCCGTGCGCTAACCTGCGATTTGGCAGCGCGGATCAGGTTCATATCATGTGTGGCAATCAGCACAGCCTTGCCCATCCGATTCAGCTCGACCATCAGCGACAGCAGCCGCAAAGACATTTCCCAATCAACGTTGCCGGTTGGCTCATCCGCCAGAATTACATCCGGCGACATGATGATCGCACGCGCCAGCGCTGCCCGCTGCCGCTCGCCGCCCGAAAGCTGCGGCGGAAGCGCCCCGGCAAGCGGCGCAAGCCCCACCCAAGCGAGCAATTCGGCAAGCTCTTCGGCATCCGCAGGCCGCTCGGCCACGGTTAATGGCAGGGCCACATTTTCGGCCAACGGCAGATGGTCCAGAAAGCGGCAATCCTGATGCACGACGCCCACACGGCGGCGCATGCGCGCAGTTTCGTCGCGCCGCATCTCGCGCACTTCCTGTCCGAAAAGTTGCACCTGCCCCGACGAGGGTAGCAATTCGCCGTAACACAGCTTGAGCAACGTCGTTTTGCCCGACCCCGATGGGCCGGTCAGAAAGTGAAATGATCCCGGCGCGAGCCTTAGCGAAACGTCGGCGAACAGTTCGCCGCCGCCGTAGTTCATTGCCACCGACTGCAACTCGATCACTGCCGCGCCTCGTTCTTTCCGCTACACCTTTGTGCCGCCTTGCCTGCAGGCCACTACAAAGACTTGGATATCAGTTCGCCGCTTGCTACAACATGTACAGAGCAATTGCCAGAATGGCGGAAGCCTGTGGTGGGTGTGGGGTGCGATGCGGCTGATTTGTCCGAACTGCGGCGCGCAATACGAGGTGGATGACAGTGTTATCCCCGATGGTGGGCGCGATGTTCAATGCTCGGCTTGCGGCCAAAGCTGGTTTCAACCGGGACTGCGCGCGCAAGAAGAAGCGCAACAGGCCGAGAACGTGGAAGAGATTCCCGGCGCCGCCGAGTGGGATGCGTTTTCTGCCCCTGAAAGCGCCGATCTAGAAACCACCGCCAAAGTGCCTGCCAAACCCGCCGAGCCAAGCGCAGTTGAGCCCGACCAAGCCATAACCAGTGAGGCCGAGCGCGAAGACGCAGGCGAGATCGACAGCCAGACCAACGACGAGAACCAGAACGGCGACGCAGGCGAGATCGAAGCCGAGAGCAAGATCGAAGCCGCGAGCGAGAGTGACGGCGCGGCAAGCGAAAGCGACGAAGACGCGAACGCCGACGAGGAAGAACCGGCACCCGGTGGCGATGCCAACCGCCGGATGCTAGACGAAAGCCTGCTTGCGATATTGCGCGAAGAGGCCGACCGTGAAACCCGCGCCCGGCGCAACGAAGGCAGCAGTCTGGAAACACAGACCGATCTGGGGCTGACGCCGCTGCCCGCCGCGCTGACCGCGCGCGCCGCAGCAATGGCCGCACCCGCCGAGGCGGAGGCCGAGGTTGACGCCACCCGTGATGCGCGCCTGCGCCCCGATCCGGCTGACGTGCAAACGCGCGAAGGGCCGCGCCGTGATCGCCTACCCGACATCGAGGTGATTAACTCGACACTGCGCGCCACCTCCGAGCGTGGCAGTGCCGCAGCAGCGCGAGACGCCCCCGAAACCCGCGCGCGGCGGCGCACCGGCTTTAGGATCGGCTTCTTTTCAGTCATCGTGGTTGCCGCATTGGGTGCAGGCATCTACGGCTTTGCACCCCGTATTACGGCAGCACTTCCGGCGCTTGAACCGACCCTTGCGCGCTATGTCGCTGCGGTCGATACCGGCCGCATCTGGCTGGATGCGCAAATGCGCAGCGTTATCGAACGCCTGCAATCGGATAGTTGAACCGCCACTCTGACGATCAGAACAGCTCAAGCAAGCGGCGCAGATAGTCTAGCTCTGCCTCAGGGCGCAGCCGTTCGCCGCTGCGGCGGCGCAACTCTTCCAGCAGATCACGGGCACGGCGATAAACGTCTTCGCCGCGCAGCATCGTTTCGTCGGTGCCGACTTGTCCGCTATCACCCGCCTGCCTGCCCAGCGGATCGCGCGGCAGCATCTGCCCCAGATCACGCGACGCAGCCCCCGGTGCACTGTCGTTGGCGCTGTCATCCTCGGCCATAAACTCGCCCAGTGCGCGCATCCCCTCGCGCAGCGCCTCGATCGCTTCGGCCTGACTGTCAAGCGCCTGTCGCGTGTCGCCTTCGCGCAGCGCGCGTTCCGCCTCGTCCATCGCCCGGCCTGCTTGGTCCAGCAAACGCTGCGCTGATTCTCCGCCCTCTGTGCCTTGGCCTGGCAGCATTTGCTGTTGCTGATCAAGCTGCTGGCGCAGCGCGCGTTGGCGATCGGGCAAGCCGTCGCTCCCCGCACCAGTGCCGCTGTCGGCCCCTGCACCCGGTTGGCCACCTAGCGGGTCTTGCTGCTCGGCCCCGCCTTCGCCCTCACCCTCGCCGGGTTGTTGCATCTGGCCGAAAAGATCGTCGGAAAGCCCCTGCTGTTCGCGCAGCGTTTCGCCCAGTTCCTGCATCGATTGCTGGCCAGGGCTTTGCCCTTCGCCCGCGCCGCCCTGCGTGACCTGAAGGTTTTCGAGCAATTGCGACAACTGGTCGAGCAGTTCCTGCGCCTCGGCCATGCGCCCCTCTTCCATCAACCGCTGGATTTCATCCATCAGTTGCTGGATCTGATCGCCCGTGACCGGCTGGCCTTGACCCTGTTGTGCAAACTCGTCCTGCGATTCAGCGCCGCGCTCGGCCAACATGCGGATGTAATTGTCGCTTGCGTCTTTCAGCTCTTGCATCAGTCGCGCGATTTCATCGGGCGATGCGCCGTTGCGGATGGCTTCGGAAAGGCGCTCTTCAGCGCGGCGCAACGCAGCCAGCGCATCGGCCAGACCGCCATCTTCGACATGTTCGGCAATCAGCCAAAGCGCCTCGGCCAATTGATCGCGCAGTTCGGGCGCAAGTAGGCCGGTGGCCAGCGCGCCATCAAGCTGGTCGATCAATGCGCGTAGCGGCAGATAGGTGCTTGCGTTCAGGTCTGCGTCGTCGGGCTGGTAGCTGACCGCTTTCAGCACTTCGGAAACGCGCGGCGCGTTTTCGCGCGACCAAAGCAGATCACGCCGCATTTCAATCAACGCTGCGGCAAGCGGGTCAAAAAATCGCCTGCCCGGCAGTTCCATCGCCACTGGCGCGGCGTGGCCTTGCTGCCCGCGCCCATCCTCCACGCTAAGTTCAAGGCGCACCGGCAGGTTGGCAAACGGGTGACGTGCTGCGTCTTCCACAAGGATTTCGCTGAAATCGGCACGGCTGCCCGCGATCGGCAGCGGCAGGTCAAACACCAGTGGCTCGCGCGGTTCAGGCTCTGTCGCAAGGCCAAAGCGGCGATCCACTGTTGCCAGATCAAGCGTGATGGTCGCCTCGCCGCGCAGTACGGCGAAATCATCTCGCGCTTTGAAGGGCTGGGCCAACTTGCCATCGGCGCGCCGCTCTGCCAGGCCAACGGGTTCAACAAAGGGCGCCTTATCCGCCAGCACGGTCAGCGCAAAGGTGCGCCCACCCGGCCCGGCAATTTCCAAGGTGCCGCTTTGCGTGGCCTCCCATTCGATCGCCTGTGCTGCGCCCGGTGCCGCAGCGACCGACGCGGGCATCGCACCCACGTCTTGGGTCAGCGTCAAATCGCCTGCGCTACCGTATAGGCGCAGCGAAAGCTGGGTGCCTTCGGGCAGCACCAGTGCGTTTTCCTGCAAGGCGTTAAGGTACAGCGCCGGGCGGCCGGTATAGCGTGGCGGTGTCGCCCAGCCTTCCCAGCTTGGCCCCGCCGCCGCCAGTGCCGGACCCGCCGCACCGCCGCCCGGCAACGCCGCACCAAGTTCCGACAAGCGCACCGAGCCGCCAAAGACCACCGCCATCAGAAGCGCCACCAGCGCCGCAAGCCGCAAGCCCAGCGGGTCACGCCGCGGCAGATCGGGTGCGGGGGGCACCGGCCTTGCGCCCGCAGTCTGCGCCGCCATCCGTTCCAGATGCGCCGCCCAAAGCGCCTCGGCCCCCGCGCCGCCCAGCGCCATACGGTCGCCCAACGCCGCGATCGGTCGCCCCGGCAGCGTTGCATCCAGCCGTGCGGCAGCCTCGGTGCGCAGTGGCTTGCGAAACCGCCAGAAGCCCAAGCCAGCAGCGCCCAGCCCAAGCAGCGTCACCAGCACCGCCGCACCTTGCAAAACCGGTTCGGAAAGCACCTTCGCCGCGCCAAAAGCAAGCGCGGCATAGACCAGCGACAGCAGCGACAGAAGTGGCCAGAAAGCGCGCAGACCACGCTCAAGCGCCAGCCCCGCCCATGTCAAGGCAAGCGGCAGCCACAGCCGCCGCAATGCCTGTTCTACAGGGCTGCGGGTTTGGCGCATCTCATTCTCCGCTCGGGTGCCTGTGCCTCAAAGCCATTCGGGAATACTATCGCGGCCCAGCATTTCCTCATAGCTTGGCCTTGCCCTGATGACAGCGAAGTGATCCCCCTTCACCAGCACCTCGGGCACCAGCGGGCGGGCGTTGTATTCCGACGCCATAACCGCGCCGTATGCCCCGGCAGAGCGAAATGCCACCAGATCGCCCTCGGCCAACTCGGGGAGGGGGCGCGCCTTGGCAAAGATGTCGCCGGTTTCGCAGATCGGGCCGACCACGTCGAAATCTGCAAGCTCAGTGCCTGCTGCGGGCTCCTTGATCGGCACGATATCGTGGTGCGCGCCATACATGGACGGTCGCGCAAGATCGTTCATCGCCGCATCGACGACCAGGAACCGCCTGCCCTCGCCCTCTTTCAGCCAGATCACCGAAGCAACCAGCAGCCCGGCGTTGCCCGCAATAAACCGCCCCGGCTCGATCTCGATTTCGCAGCCAAGGTCGCCCACGGTTTCGCGGATCACCTGCCCGTAGTCGAGCGGCAACGGTGGCGCTTCGTTCGAGCGGGTATAGGGAATCCCAAGCCCGCCGCCCAGATCGACGCGGGTTATGGCATGCCCATCGGCGCGCAGCGCGCGCACGAGGTCTGCCAGTTTTCCAAAGGCTTGGCGAAAAGGCTCAAGCTCGGTCAGCTGGCTGCCGATATGCACATCGACCCCGACCACCTCGATGCCCGGTAGCGCTGCAGCTTCGGCGTAAACCGCGCGGGCGCGGGCAATCGGGATGCCGAACTTGTTTTCGGATTTGCCAGTGGCAATCTTTTCGTGGGTGCGGGCGTCCACATCGGGGTTGACCCGCAGCGCCACGGGCGCGCGCAAGCCCATGCCTGCGGCAATCTCTGAAAGCGCGCGCAGCTCTGGCTCGCTTTCTACGTTAAATTGCCGGATGCCGCCTTCAAGCGCCAAGCGCAGCTCTTCGCGGGTTTTCCCGACGCCGGAAAACACGATATGATCGCCCGGCACGCCCGCGGCGCGCGCACGCAGGTATTCGCCCCCCGATACCACATCCATCCCCGCGCCCAGATCGCCCAAGAGCTTGAGCACCGCAAGGTTGCCGTTGGCCTTCACCGCAAAGCAAATGCGGTGCGGCATTCCCGCCAGCGCTGCGGAAAACAACTGGTAGTGGCGCGTTAGCGTGGCCGCGGAATAGACATAAAACGGCGTGCCAACCGCCGCCGCAATGTCTGCAATAGCGACATCTTCGGCGTGCAGCACACCGCCACGAAAGAGAAAGTGGTCCATCAGCGCACCCCTATTAGGGTGGCCGGGCAATGGCTAATCGGTTGGGCGGGCGGCATGAGTGCTCCGTTAATCACTTGGAATTCGCGGCTGAGGCGACTGTGCCGGGCGGCTGCGGCGCACCATCGACGCCGCAAGCGGCCTGCACCAACACCAAAACGGCCAGCAGCACGACCCGCCTCATGGCGCGAACCCCACCGTCAGATTGCCGACCCGGCCTGTCAGCTCTGGCTGGATTCGCGCGCCATCCGCATCCATTTCGATACGCGCATGCAGCGCAGGGTCGGTGCAACCGGCCAGCACCACAAGCAGCAGCGGCACGCCAAGTATCTTTCTCATCCCAACACCTCTTGCCAGCGCGCTATTTGTGCGCGCACCTGATCGGGCGCGGTGCCGCCATAGCTGCGCCGCGACGCGACCGAATTGTGCACCCCAAGCACCGCAAAGACCGATTCGGTGATTGCCGGATGCACCGCTTGCAGATCGCCAAGGCTAAGCGCGGGCAGATCGCAGCCCCTCGCCTCGGCCAGCGCCACGAGCGTGCCGGTAACATGGTGCGCATCGCGAAACGGCAGCCCCGCCTCGCGCACCAGCCAATCGGCCAGATCAGTCGCGGTGGAAAACCCGCTGGACGCCGCAGCTTCCAGGTTGGCGCGGTTGACGGTCAGATCGCCCAGCATCCCCGTCATTGCCGCCAAGGCCAGCATCAGCGTATCGGCGGCGTCAAAGACCTGTTCTTTGTCTTCCTGCATGTCTTTGGAATAGGCCAGCGGCAGCCCCTTCATCACGGTGAACAACGCCACCGTCGCCCCCAGAATCCGCCCGATCTTGGCGCGGATCAACTCTGCCGCGTCGGGGTTGCGCTTTTGCGGCATGATCGAGGAACCGGTGGACCAACGATCAGACAGCGCCACAAAGCGGAACTGCGCCGAAGACCAGATCACCAACTCTTCCGCCAGCCGCGACAGGTGCATCGCGCAGATTGACGCGGCGGCCAGAAACTCCAGCGCGAAATCGCGGTCTGATACCGCATCAAGACTGTTCGCCATTGGCCGCGCAAACCCCAGCGTCGCCGCGGTCGCCTGCCGATCAATGGGAAACGAGGTGCCAGCCAGCGCCGCAGCCCCTAGCGGGCATTCGTTCATCCGCGCGCGCGCATCGATAAAACGGCCACGGTCGCGCGCCAACATCTCGACATAGGCGAGCATGTGGTGGCCCCAGGTTACTGGCTGCGCGGTCTGCAAATGCGTAAAGCCCGGCATCACCCAGCCCGCCCCCGCCTCGGCCTGAGCCAGTGCGGCCTGCATCAGCGCCTCTAGCCCGCTGATCGCCGCATCGCACTGACCGCGCACCCAAAGGCGAAAGTCGGTTGCGACCTGATCGTTGCGGCTGCGCGCCGTGTGCAGCCGCCCAGCAGGCTCGCCAATAATCTCTTTCAGCCGCGCCTCGACGTTCATGTGAATATCTTCCAGCGCCGCGCGGAACGGGAATGTCCCCGCCTCGATCTCGTCCAGCACGGCCAGCAACCCCGCCCGGATCGCTTCGGCGTCAGCTTCAGAGATAATCCCTTGCGCGGCAAGCATTGCGGCATGTGCGCGGCTGCCTTGAATATCCTGTGCATAAAGGCGCTGGTCAAAACCGATCGAGGCGTTGATCGCCTCCATGATCGCATCTGGACCGGCAGAAAAGCGCCCGCCCCACATTGCGTTCGATTGGGTTTCGGCAGAATCGGTCATCGGTGGGGCCTCGGCGCAATATCTGTTGCGCCGAGGCATACACGGCGCGGGGCGCACGCGCAAATCCCGCGCGACTGTTTGTGCTAGGCGCGCGCCGCCAGCGCGCGGATCAGCGCCAACGCCTCGGGCGGTGGGCGCTGTTCAACCCTTCGATAGTCGGTGCAATCGGTTTTACGCGTCATCATTTTTTCACCGATCATCGTACGGCGCAGCTGTGCCGCGTCGCCGAACAGGTGCCATGCACTTAGCCTATCGCTAACCTCGCGCTCGCTCATCGAAACCTCGGCAGGCAGCTTTGCCCAAAGCGGCCAGAGGCAGAGCGCGACCTGGCTGGTTCGCGAGGGCCATCGGATCAGCCGCCCCTCAGGGTCAAACTGCCGCAGGGCACGCTCAACTTGCGTGAAGTCAGCGGCACCGCTTTGGGCGGGCGTGGCAAGCGATGCCTCAGCGCTTTGGCTGGCGCGAAAATGCTGATAGTTGCGCCAGCCCGCACCGCGCGCCAGCATGTTGAGCATCTCAAGATGGCCGGGTGATTGGGAATTTTGCGATAGCTGGCGCACCAGTGACCTGGCCAATGCGGAAATATCTGCAACCTCAAAGGAATATGCAGTTCGTGTCATATCGGTCCTCGTCTCGTGCCGGGGCCTTGGGGTCGATGGTCACCGGCTTTCGACGCGGCACGGGGGACAAATATGACCCTTGTGCTTAGCTGCAGGTTTAGCTGGCCAGGTGGCCCGGTGACGCCTGGGTGAACTGCCGACCCCTGCGCAATTTGGCGCAAAAGGCCGCCTTGCTCAAGCCCTTCCTTGCCGCGCACGAGTTGGTGAGGTGGCTATCGCCGCGTTGGCAGACGCGTTAAATCCGATGTGCGCCCGCCCTAAGGAGAATGCCATGTCCCTGCTTCGCTACATTGCCATCGCCGCGCTGTCGCTTACCGCAAGCGGCGCGTTTGCGCTTGACCTTGAACCGCTTCGGCAGGGCGACATGAAAAAACTCGCCGTGACTACACCCGCGGCACTTTTGCCCGAGGTGGTGCTTCTGGACGATACGGGCGCTGAACGCAGCATCGCAGACTGGCGCGGCAAGGTGCTGGTGGTGAACTTCTGGGCGACCTGGTGCGCAAGCTGCCGCATCGAAATGCCTTCGCTTGATCGGCTGCAGGGCGCCATGGGTGGCGATGATTTTCAGGTGCTGACCGTGGCCACAGGGCGCAATACGATGCCCGCGATTGATAAGTTTTTTGCCGAGGCGAATGTGACGCAACTGCCAATCTTGCGCGATGAGCGCCAAAAGCTGTCGCGCGAATTGGGCATTCTGGGCTTGCCGGTGACGCTGATTATCGACCGCGAAGGGCGCGAGATCGGGCGGATGATCGGTGACACCGCTTGGGATGGCCCCGAAGCGCAGGCGTTGCTTGCCGCAGTGGTGGCCGAGGGCAAACCTGCGCCCACCAACTAAACCGGCCGCCAAGGCCCCGGCTGCCGCCTAATCCTAAACCTCAGCCCGCAAAGTAGGTTGCCTGCGTCGTGGCGATATGCCCGAGTTGTTTGGCGTGGCGTGTTACCGCTTCAGGGCGCGTCTTGGTGTCGGCGTGATAGCGATCAAGCTGGTCAAGTGTTACGGAAAGTTCGACTTGAAATTGCGCTACTGCCTCAGAGTGCTAAGCGCGGGGCCAATGGGCCGCCCTATGCAAATTTTGCGCAATTTGAATCAACCGTGCTTTTTTACTCGATCTTAGCGGCTTCGCGGCGAAATTGCGGCGATGCACCTAGGAGGCGGTCATGTATCAGCGCGATCTTCCACCGGTTGAGCCGATCGAACCGGGTCTGGTCAGCCCACTCGACCACGCCGTTGCGCTGCGCGATCTTGAAACCATGACCATGGTGCGCCGGGCGGTCGAACGGCGTGATGTGGTGTTGGCGTTCCAACCCATCGTGCAATCGCCCCGCCTTGATCGCCCCGCCTTTTACGAAGGCCTGATTCGGCTGCTTGATGAAACCGGGCGGATCATTCCCGCCCGAGATTTCATCGAAACCATCGAAACCACCGAACTTGGCCGCAAGATTGATTGCCTGTCGCTAGAAATGGGGCTGATCGCGCTGGCGGAAGACCCCGGGATCAGGCTGGCCATCAACATGTCGGCGCGCTCAATCGGCTATCCAAATTGGATGAAAACCCTTAACCGCGGCCTTGCAATTGACGATACGGCGGCGGAGCGGTTGATTTTGGAAATCACCGAAAGCTCGGCAATGGTGATGCCCGATCTCGTCTCGGTCTTCATGCAAGACCTGCAACAGCGCGGCGTTTCCTTTGCGCTTGATGATTTTGGCGCGGGTTTCACCTCCTTTCGCTATCTGCGCGAATTCTTTTTCGACATCATCAAGATCGATGGTCAGTTCATTCGTGGTATCGCCGACAACGCTGACAATCAGGTGCTGACGCAGGCACTGATGTCGATCGCGCGGCACTTCGATATGTTCACGATCGCAGAATCGGTTGAAAGCGCGCGCGACGCGACATTTCTGCAAAGCATCGGCATCGATTGCATGCAGGGCTACTATTTCGGTGCGCCCACCATCCTGCCCCCATGGAAAGCGCCGGTAGCAGAGATGCGCGCCTGAGGCGGAAAGTTGCGCAAGATTATTGCGCGCGGCGCAAGGCGCACCACCATTGGGCTTGACCCGCCCACATCTTTGCGCATGCTGCACAGCGGCAAAGGGGCCTGCCAGACACAGTGCGCCCCGCAATCGGTTATCTGCAATCGAGGGGGGTTTCATGACCAATGTCGTAATCGTTTCGGCGGCTCGCACAGCCGTTGGCAGCTTCAACGGCGCGTTCGCAAATACGCCCGCGCATGATCTGGGTGCCGCTGTGCTGGCCGAGGTGGTGGCCCGCGCCGGTATCGACAAGGCCGAGGTCAGCGAAACGATTCTTGGTCAGGTGCTAAGCGCCGGGCAAGGCCAGAACCCGGCGCGTCAGGCCCATATCAAAGCCGGCCTGCCGATCGAATCGGCAGCGTGGGGCATCAACCAGGTTTGCGGCTCGGGCCTGCGCGCGGTGGCGCTGGCGGCGCAGCACGTGCAACTGGGCGACGCGAGCATCGTGATCGCGGGCGGGCAAGAAAACATGTCGCTTTCGCCCCATGTCGCGCATCTGCGCGCCGGACAGAAGATGGGTGATCTGAATTTCATCGATTCGATGATCAGGGACGGTCTTTGGGATGCCTTCAACGGCTATCACATGGGCCAAACCGCCGAAAACGTTGCGCGCCAGTGGCAGATCAGCCGCGAAGAGCAAGACGTGTTCGCGCAGGCCAGCCAGAACAAGGCAGAAGCCGCGCAAAAAGCGGGCAAATTCGCCGATGAGATCACACCCTTCACGGTCAAGACCCGCAAAGGCGATATCGTGGTCAGCGCCGATGAATACATCCGACACGGCGCCACGCTCGAATCGATGCAAAAGCTTCGCTCCGCGTTCATCAAGGATGGCACCGTGACCGCAGGCAACGCATCAGGCATCAACGATGGCGCCGCTGCCGTGCTGATCATGAGCGAGGCCGAAGCACTGCGGCGCGGCCTGAAACCGCTGGCGCGCATCGCATCCTATGCCACCGCCGGGGTTGACCCTGCGATCATGGGGTGCGGCCCGATTCCCGCCAGCCGCAAGGCGCTGGAAAAAGCAGGCTGGAAAGCGGCCGATCTTGACCTGATCGAAGCCAACGAGGCATTCGCGGCGCAAGCCTGTGCAGTGAACAAGGACATGGGTTGGGATCTTGCGAAAGTGAACGTGAACGGCGGCGCCATCGCCATCGGCCACCCGATCGGCGCCTCGGGCGCGCGCATCCTCAATACGCTTTTGTTCGAAATGCAGCGTTCTGGCGCTAACAAGGGCCTTGCAACGCTTTGCATCGGCGGCGGCATGGGCGTTGCCATGTGCCTCGAGCGCGCCTGATCTTTCAGCAAACTCCGCCGAGGGCGCGCAACATTGTTGCGCGCCCTCTTTCTTTTCGGTAACAGGATTTCAATGGGGCTCGTTTTCGGGAGGGAAAATGTCGAGGGTAGCACTGGTAACCGGGGGCTCGCGTGGAATCGGCGCGGCGATTTCGGTGGCACTGAAAACCGCAGGCTACGAGGTAGCTGCAAACTACGCGGGTAATGACGAAGCGGCGGCCAAGTTTACTGCCGAAACCGGTATTCCTGCCTACAAATGGTCAGTAGCCGATTACGCGGCCTGTGCGGCGGGCATTGCCCGCGTCGAGGCTGACCTCGGCCCGATCGATGTGTTGGTGAACAACGCAGGCATTACCCGCGACGCGATGTTTCACAAGATGACGCCCGAGATGTGGAAAGAAGTGATGGACACCAACCTATCGGGTCTTTTCAACATGACCCATCCAGTCTGGACCGGCATGCGTGATCGCAAGTTTGGCCGCGTCATCAACATCTCATCGATCAACGGCCAAAAAGGGCAGGCCGGGCAGACCAACTATTCCGCAGCCAAGGCTGGCGATCTTGGCTTTACCAAGGCGCTTGCCCAAGAAGGCGCGCGGGCGGGCATCACCGTAAACGCAATCTGCCCGGGCTATATTGGCACCGAAATGGTGCGTGCCATCGACCCCAAAGTTTTGGCCGAGCGGATCATTCCGCAGATACCCGTTGGTCGGCTAGGCGAGCCTGAGGAAATCGCGCGGTGCGTGGTGTTTTTGGCCGCGGATGATGCGGGCTTCATCACCGGTTCCACGCTTAGCGCCAACGGCGGGCAGTTCGTCGTCTGAACCACCCTTGGCAATTCCTGCAAAGGCCCGCATCTTGCGGGCCTTTCGCTTGGGAGGCAGGGCGTGACGCGCAATCAGGCAACGGCAACGGGATTTTCGGCGGTGGTGCTCTGGTCGCTGCTGGCGTTGTTCACGGTTGGCACCGCGCCGGTTCCGCCGCTTTTGCTCAATGCGCTCTGCTTTGGCATCGGCGGCGGCGCAGGCCTGGTCTGGCTTCTGGTTACGGACCGGATCGGCCAACTGCGCGCGGTGCCGTTGCGGGTCTATGCCTTCGGCACGGCGGGGCTTTTTGGCTATCACTTTCTTTACTTCAGCGCCTTGCGGACAGCGCCCCCCGCCGAGGCTGGGCTTATTGCCTACCTCTGGCCGCTTCTGATTGTGCTGCTATCCGCGTTTCTACCCGGCGAACGGCTGGCGCGTGGGCATGTGGCGGGCGCGGTTTTAGCCTTTGGCGGGGCTGCGCTGATTGTAGCGGCGGGGCGAGGCGTGGGCGGGGCGCTGCAATCGGGGCATATTCTGGCGCTGCTGTGCGCCTTCACATGGGCGGGCTATTCGCTGATCTCGCGGCGATTGGGCGCGGTTCCGACTGCGGCGGTCGTGGTGTTCTGCCTTGCTACGGCGGCGCTGTCATTGCCGGCGCATCTGATGCTGGAGGTAACCCGTTGGCCTGTGGGCGCGGCGGGCTGGGCCGCGGTAGTGGCACTTGGCCTCGGGCCGGTGGGGCTTGCGTTCTACACTTGGGATATTGGCGTCAAGCGCGGCGATATCCAACTGCTGGGCACCGCCGCCTATGCGGCTCCGTTACTTTCGACACTGGCGCTGGTGCTTGCGGGCGTTGCCGAGGCGCGTGCCACGCTGATCCTCGCGGCAGGATTGATTGCGGGCGGTGCAGCGCTGGCTGCGCGCGCCGCCCGAAATTAAGGCTTATTCGTGCGTAAGACGCTGAATTTCTTCCTTCAATTTCAATTTTTGTTTTTTCAGTTCGGCGATTTCAAGGTCGCTGGAACCCGGGTGGCGCTGCGCCTCTTCGACTTCGGCCGAAAGCGCTTCGTGTTTCTTGCGCAACTCTTCGATATGGGCATCGACTGTCATGGCCGTCTCCTTCTTCTGCTGGTCTTTGAATCGATTGCATCACATTCCGGCGGCGCTGTCACGCCCTGGCGCCAGCGCCGCGTAACGATTTCATGATCGCCCACCCGGCACCGGCCAATCAAGCGACAAACCGTCGCGCAGGATCGCGCGAGCGGCGGTTGTAAGGTCTTCTCCATCGCGCAGATGCTGCGGTGCTGCATGTAGTTGAAACGGCGCAAGCAACCTGAAACGAGCGCGCCCACCTTTTCGAAACAGCACCAGCACCCGCCCCGCCTCGCGCCCTGCACGCGCGACAATCGGGCGAACCATAACGCTTCCCGCGCCGGGCGGCAGGGCCGCCAGCGCATCAGGCAGCCGATCCGCACGCAGAATCACTGTCATCTGGCCGCCATCCAGCAGCCGCTTGCGCCCGGTTTGCAGCCAAAGCGCCAGGGGCGTTGCCCCCTCGCGTTGCGCGGTATCGCGCCCGGCATCGGCGGCGGCAGCGCCGGGATGGGCAAAATAGGGCGGATTGGCAAGCACATGGTCAAAGCGGCGCGCGCGCAGAAGTGCAGGTAGCGCGGCCAAATCGGCCTCGATAACCTCAAACTCCTGCCCGGCGCGCGCAGCATTCTGGCGTGCAAGTGTTGCGTAATCGGGTTGCAGTTCAAGCCCGGTCAACCGCACTCCCGCCACCCGCGCCCCAAGGCAAAGGCTGGCAGCGCCCGCACCGCACCCCAGCTCCAACACCGATTGGCCAGCCACCGCCGGACAAGCCGCAGCTAGGAGTACGGCATCCATCGCCGCGCGAAACCCGAAGCGCGGTTGCAAGATGCTGAGCTTGCCACCCAGAAACGCATCGTCAGATAGCGCATCGGTGGCAAACATCATGTATCGCCGATTTCGTTGTCGGCCAAAACCTTGCGCGCCTGTTCCAGATCAGAGTCTGCAACCATCAGGCGGCGTGGCAATATGCCAATGCTACCTTCCAGTACGCTCATGTGGACGTCTAACTGAAACGCCGTTATACCCTCGCCGTCGAGTAGGGCCGATGCGATTGCAAGTTTCACTGGGTCAGTGGTGCGTAAAAGCTCTTTCATGCAAATAGACTTAGGCACGAATCCTCGCCCTGTCGAGGCTGACCGGAAAGAGGGGGCTGATGCAACGACCGCAACAGGCAGCAAAACCGCACGATCGGCTGGCCGAAGCATTGGCCGAAGACATGAACGCGGTGAACCTGCTGATCCGAGAGCGTATGGCCAGCCAACATGCGCCGCGCATTCCCGAAGTGACCGCGCATCTGGTCGAGGCGGGGGGCAAACGACTGCGCCCGATGCTCACACTCGCTGCGGCGCGGCTTTGCGGGTACGAAGGCCCCTATCATCTGCATCTGGCCGCGACGGTTGAATTCATCCACACCGCCACGCTTTTGCACG
Source organism: Rhodobacteraceae bacterium UBA6213 (assembly GCA_002421605.1). GTDB lineage: Bacteria > Pseudomonadota > Alphaproteobacteria > Rhodobacterales > Rhodobacteraceae > UBA6213. The sequence goes on from DISJ01000012.1 coordinate 79,519, forward strand.
ATGATGTGGTCGATGAAAGCCGTCAGCGCCGTGGCCGCCCGACCGCCAACCTGCTTTGGGACAACAAGTCGAGCGTGCTGGTCGGGGATTACCTTTTTGCCCGCTCGTTCCAGTTGATGACTGAAACCGGCAACATGCGCGTGCTCGACATTCTCGCCAATGCCTCGGCGGTGATCGCCGAGGGTGAAGTGCTGCAACTGACCGCAGCACAGGATTTGCGCACGTCGGTGGACACCTACCTGCAGGTGATCCGTGGCAAGACAGCGGCGCTTTTTTCTGCCGCGACCGAGGTGGGCGGAGTGATCGCTGGCGCAAGCACAGAGCAGATCAGCGCGCTGTTCACCTATGGCGACGCGCTTGGTGTGGCATTTCAGATGGTCGATGACTATCTTGACTACGCAGGCGAAGCAGGCGTGATCGGCAAGAACACAGGCGACGATTTCCGCGAGCGCAAGCTGACGCTGCCGGTCATTTTGGCGGTGGCCAAGGCCGATGCGAACGAACGCGAGTTCTGGGCGCGGGTTATCGAGAAAGGCGTTCAACGCGAGGGCGATCTTGACCACGCGCTGGCGCTGATGGCGCGGCACGACACGCTTGCCGCCACCCGTGCCGAGGCGCAGCACTTCGCCAGCAAGGCACGCACAGCGCTTGCGGCATTGCCCGCACACCCCTTGCGCGAGATGTTGGGCGATCTGGCCGACTACGTGGTCGCGCGCACGGCCTAAGCGGCAAGCGCGGTATCGCGCACCCACCAGGTCGGGCGCGCCGCAGTAATCGTGCGCGCCGCCGCTGCTGCGTGCAGCGGGTCTGCAAAAAGTCCAAAACAACTGGCACCCGACCCTGACATCCGCGCGATCAGACAGCCCGGTTGCGCCGCCAGCGCCGCCAATACTTGCCCGATCACTGGCGCAAGCTGCTGCGCCGGGGCCTCAAGGTCGTTGCGCTGCATTCTCAGAAACGTTGCCAATTCTGCAGCCGAGCCGCAGCGTGGCAGCGTATGTGGCATCGCGCGCCTACTCTTTTCGGCCAGCGCCCCAAAGACTGCCGCCGTGGCAAGCCCCACGCCGGGATTGGCCAGCACCAGCCACAGCGGCGGCAAGGGCGGTACTGGCGAAAGCAACTCGCCAATGCCCTGCACGCGCTGCGTGCATGGATTTAGGCAGACTGGCAAATCCGCGCCCAATTGCGTCACCACGCGCGCTGCGGGCAAGGCCCGGCCCCATAGCCGCGCAAGGCCGCGCAAAGCCGCTGCGGCATCAGACGATCCGCCGCCCAGCCCCGCAGCCATCGGTAAATGCTTTTCCAGCGTGATCGCAGCACCGCCGCCGCCCAAGACCGCCGCAGCCCGCAGCACAAGATTGTCATTCCCTGCGGGCACCCCCGCCGCCAACGGCCCGTTGATCTCAAGGCGCAGGTCATCCAAGGGCGCAAACGTCAGACGGTCGCCAACCGCGGCAAAGACCACCAGCGAGTCGAGCAGATGGTAACCATCGGCGCGCTGTCCGGTGATGTGCAGCGTCAGATTGACCTTGGCGGGGGCAGCTTCTTCAATTGCCATTTGCGGCGGTCGCGGCGTGCAAGGGCGACGCCCCCTCTTCGGCCAGCACCACATCCAGCCCGACCTCAAGCTTGCGACGGATGCGTTCCGCCTCGGCTTCGGTATCGGGTTCAAAGGACAGCGCGCGGCGCCACTGAAACTCGGCTTCGCGCACGCGCCCGACAGCCCAATAGACATCGCCCAGATGATCGTTGATCAGCGAGTCGACCGGCATCAGCAGGGTCGCCTTTTCCATCGGCGCCACGGCCTCTTCGTAACGGCCCAGCCGATAAAGCACCCAGCCAAGGCTATCCACGATCGCGCCATCTTCGGGTACGGCCGCCACTGCGCGCTCGATCATCGCCAGCGCCTCGTCAAGGTTCTCGTTGCGATCGACATAAGAGTAACCGAGGTAGTTCAGCACCTGCGGCTGCTCGGGGTTAAGCGTGAGTGCTTGGCGAAAATCGGCCTCAGCACCCGCCCAGTTTTCGGCACGCTCGTTTGCCATGCCGCGCGCGTAATAAAGAAACCATTGCGCAGGTTGCGGCGCACCCAGCAGCGCCAGCGCCTTGTCATAAGACGCCGCCGCATCGCCAAATTGTTGCAGCCGCCGCTGCATGTCGCCCAGCGCGCTCCAAACCCCGGCAACATCGGGATACTCGCGCGCTAGCTCGGTCAGCGCCGCGACTGCCTCATCGCCACGATCAGCGGCAAACAGGGCTGCGGCGCGGCCCACCTCGGCGGCGTAATAGGCAGGGTCATCGCGCGAGATCTGGGCATAAACAGTGCTGGCAAGCGCGGGCTGCTTCAATGCCTCTAGCAACCCCGCCACAAGCATCACCGTATCGGCTACGTCGGGGCGCATGTGATGTGACAGGCGTGCATAGCCAAGTGCGAAAATATCAGGCGTTTCGGCAGCAAGTGCTGCACCGACACTGCTGAACACTTCTGCCAGCCCATCTCGCGCCGATTCGATCTGTGTGAAGCGCAGCGTCTCGCCTGCCTCGAGCCGCGCCCGCAAGGCAGCAAACTCGGGGTCTGGGTCGGGGCCGAAAATGGCCAGAATCATCTCCACCGCGTCGGCGTTGCGGTCTAGCTGGCTAAGCACCTGCAGTTGCGCGATGACCATGCGTCGCGTCGCTTGCAGCGGCCCCCCCACGGCGCCCGAAAAGATCGCATCGGCACCCTCAAAATCGCCCACGCTCGCAAGCGCCAGCGCCTTATGGTAAAGCCCGAAGGCCCCAAAGCTGTCATTCGCAATCAGCGCATCAAACCCTTCCAAGGCTGCGCTCATCTGCCCGCTGCCGACATATGCCCAAGACTGCATCAACCCGTCGAGCAGCGGCCCGGTGTTGGTGCCTGCAGCAACTAGCGCCTGCACGGCCGCATAATCGGCGCGTTCTGCGGCATCTGCCAGAAGCACCAGCGCAGCCATCTGGCTGCCGTCCGGGCCGGTCTGCATGGATTTCGCCAGCGGTAGCGCCGCCTCCATATCGCCCATCGCTACTTGCGAAAGCAGCGCATCCTCCTGCAAGAACAGGTTTTCAGGATCGGCATTCAGCGCCAGCAGCGAATATCTGGCAGCGGCCGCGAAATCGCCTGCGGATTCGGCCGCGCGCGCGGCAAGGAAAGGCCCGGCGAAATCGACGCTTGCTTGCGCAGCAGCGGAAAGCGGCGATGTGGCAAGGCAAAGCGCAAGCAGCGCGGGCAGGTAACGGGTGGCGGAACAGGGCAAAATGCGGCTCCTCTAAGGCAAGAAGGCAAGCCTAGCGGCGGTGCGGCATCCGCGCAATGCACGGCGCGCGGCCAAGCCGCGCACATCGCGCAAGCGTTACATGTTCGGGTAGTTCGGCCCATCGCCCCCTTGTGGTGTTGTCCAAGTGATGTTCTCGCTCGGATCCTTGATGTCGCAGGTCTTGCAGTGCACGCAGTTCTGGAAATTGATCTGGAAGCGCGGCCCGTCTTCGGCCTCGATCACCTCGTACACGCCCGCGGGGCAATAGCGCTGCGCTGGTTCTGCATAAGTCGGTAGGTTCACCTCGATCGGTATCGCAGGATCGCCCAGATGCAGATGGCAGGGTTGGCTTTCCTCGTGGTTTGTGCCCGAGAAGGCTACGTTGGTCAGCCGGTCAAAGCTCAGCTTGCCATCGGGCTTGGGGTATTCGATCTGCTCATAGTTGCCGGCCACGCCGGTCGTTGCCGCATCGTTCTTGCGATGCCGCACGGTGCCAAGCGGGTTCCAGCCAGTCAGGTTGGCCACCCACATGTCAATGCCGCCAAGCCCAAGGCCCGCCAGCATACCGAACTTGCCCCAGAGCGGCTTCATGTTGCGCGCGGGTTTAAGGTCGCGGGCCACCGGGCCGCTGCGCAGAGCGGCCTCGTAGGCCACAAGCTCGTCGCCCGCACGCCCTGCCGCAATCGCGTCTGCCACTGCCTCAGCCGCCTCGATGCCCGAAAGCATGGCGTTGTTGTTGCCCTTGATGCGCGGCACGTTCACAAGCCCCGCCGAACACCCCAAAAGCGCCCCACCGGGGAAAGTGACTTTGGGGATCGATTGCCAGCCACCCTCGCTGATCGCGCGCGCGCCATACGCCACCCGCTTGCCGCCCTCGAGCAAGTCGGCAATCATCGGATGGTGTTTCATCCGCTGGAATTCCATGTAGGGGTAAACCCACGGGTTTGCGTAGTTCAGGTGCACCACAAACCCGATGTAAATCTGATTATTTTCCGCGTGATAGATAAAGCCGCCGCCGCCTGCGTTGCCGCCCAGCGGCCAGCCCATCGTATGCGTGATGCGGCCCAACTGGTGTTTGGCCGGGTCAATCTCCCAGATCTCTTTCATGCCGAGGCCAAACTTTTGCGGTTCGTGCCCGGCAGACAGATCGTATTTTTCAATCGCTTGCTTGGCGAGGCTGCCGCGCACGCCTTCAGCCAGCAGCACATATTTGCCGCGTAGTTCCATACCAGGCTCATAGCTGGCGCCGATGCTGCCGTCGGGCTCGCGGCCAAACTCGCCCGCTACCACGCCCGCAACGCGCTCGCCCTCCATCACCAGTTGGCTTGCCGCCATGCCAGGGAAAATCTCGACGCCCAGCGCCTCGGCCTCGCTTGCCATCCAGCGGCAGACATTGGCCATCGAGACAATGTAGGTGCCGTGGTTCGACATCAGGGGTGGCAGCGTCCAGTTCGGAATGCGCATCTGGCCCGCAGGGCCAAGCAGCAGAAAATCGTCGCGCGTGACGCGGGTTTTCACCGGCGCGCCGCGCTCTGCCCAGTCGGGGATCAGCGCATCAAGCCCGATGGTGTCAAGCACCGCACCTGAAAGGATATGCGCGCCAACCTCGGAGCCTTTTTCCAGCACCACGACGCTAAGATCGCGGTCGATCTGCTTCAACCTGATTGCGGCAGAAAGGCCCGCGGCCCCCGCGCCTACAATTACCACGTCGTATTCCATCGACTCGCGTTCAATTTTCGTCATGTTTGGCTCCTTCCGGCATGTCGTGCGGACTGCGCTTCTGGGCACTTGCCTAACTTACCTGACAGGGCCAAGCAATCACGACGAAGCGGGACTGCCGTGCAAAATCAGCGCAGCCAGAGGCTTTGATTGCCCTAGACAGACAGGATATCGCCGAGTCTTGGTAAAAAAAACGCCCGACTATTGACTTTTAGGGGGCTAAGCCGATTTACACTCGTGTTCGTCGTGTCAATTCAGTCACCCGCGAGCTTGGACTCCATGGAAAAGATACCAATGACCCGCGCCGGGTTCACCGCGCTGGACGATGAATTGAAAGTTCTCAGAACGGTGGATCGCCCCGCCGTGATCCGCGATATCGCGGAGGCGCGCAGCCATGGCGACCTTTCCGAAAACGCCGAATATCACGCCGCGCGCGAACGCCAGAGCTTTATCGAAGGCCGCATCCGCGAGCTGGAAAGCGTGATCGGCCGCGCCGAGGTGGTTGACCCCAGCCGCTTCACGGGCGCCATCAAGTTTGGTGCAACGGTGACGCTGGTCGATGAAGCCTCGAGCGAAGAGCATACCTACCAGATCGTTGGCGAGGTCGAAGCCAATATCGAAAACGGCCTGCTCAACATTCGATCGCCACTGGCCCGCGCCCTGATCGGTCGGGACGAGGGCGACAGCGTCGAAGTGCGCACACCGGGCGGCGAAAAAAGTTACGAAATCCTCAACGTGCGCTTCGTCTGAGCGGGGCGAGATGTCCGAACCCCGCCCCGACTCAAAACCACAAAGCCCGGGCAATGCGTTGCGCCAAGTCGGTATGCCGCGCGAAAACCGCTTCAGTAACGCCGACGTTGTGGCATTGGTGCTGACGTTTCTTTGGCTTGGGCTGGTGGCATTGTTTTTTGCGCTGGCTGGCGGCAGTGGCGAGGGAAGCACCGGGGTTTTGCCGGTCATGATGACGCTGGTGGGCATTTTTCTGCCCGTCGCGATGATTTGGGTGGCGGCGATTACCGCGCGCACTGCCCGCGAAATGCGCGCCGAGGCGCAGCGGTTGCAGCAGACCATCGACACTATGCGGCAAGGCTGGCAGGCCAGTCAGGCAGCGCTGGCGCGCCCGTTTGAACGGCGGCTAGAGGAAATTGCCGCGTCGGCGCGGCAAACCGAAACTGCCGTTGCAACCTTCACCTCGCGTCGTGACGGGCAGGCGGTGCAAGCTTCGGCCGACCACAAGGCGGCGTTGATAGCACCGCGTCAGAATCCGGCCGAAGATGAACCGACGCTGGCGCTTGGCACCCCGGCCGAACAGATCGCAGCGCCGGTCACGGTATCCGATTTCATCCGCGCGCTGAACTTTCCCGACAGCAGCGAAGATGCCGATGGCTTTCGTGCGCTGCGCCGCGCGCTTGAAGAACGCGGCATGGCCAAGCTAATCCGCTCGGCACAGGATGTGCTGACGCTCCTGTCACAAGACGGCATCTACATGGACGATCTGAAACCCGATCGCGCCCGCGCCGAAGTTTGGCGGCGTTTTGCGCGTGGCGAACGCGGGCGCGAAGTGGCGGCACTTGGCGGCGTGCGTGATCGTTCCAGCTTGGCGCTGACCTCGGGGCGGATGCGCGCCGACACTATTTTTCGCGATGCCGCACACCACTTCCTGCGCCAGTTCGACAAGACGTTTACAGAGTTCGAGCAAAACGCGACCGACTCTGAGGTGGCCGATCTAGCCGAAACCCGCACCGCGCGCGCCTTCATGCTGCTTGGCCGTGTGACCGGTACCTTCGACTGAGCCTTGGCTCAAAGTTCGCGCACCATCACCCAGAAGCCGCCGAAATCGAACAGCCAGCGTGTCAGCTTGCTACCGCGGTGGGCGCGCACGCGAAAACCCAGCCGTTCATAAAGCGCGCGCGCGCGCAGATTTTCCTCGACCACATCTAGGCGCACGGCCCTATGACCGCGAGCCTCGGCCTCTAGGCACAACGCTTCAAGCAGGGCCGCGCCGATACCCTTGCCTCGCGTCTCGGGGCGTACGGCAAGCCCATCGACCACAAAGTTCTGCTCGGCCACATCACGCGCCAGAATGTGCAGGCACGCCGCGCGCCATAACCCGCCTGCGCGCCCATATACCGCCTGCAACTCGGCCAGCCCGCCACCGACAAAACTGCCGTAGGCGGTGCGAAACCCGGCAAGCCCAAGCACCTTGCCCGCGTCGTCGCGCGCCAAAAGCGCATGGGTAGGGTCAAGCACCTGTTCAATGTAGCCAAGCGCCTTGGTCTCGGGGCCCATCACACGGGCAAGCTTTGAGCCAAAGGCAAGCCAGTAGAGCGCTGCCGCCGCGCGCCTGTCGGCGGGCGAAAGGCTGCGCGAATACTCGATCTTCACCGCGCGCCCTCGGCCAGCAACGCCTCGGCCGCAGCAAGATCCGCCGCAGTATTGATGTTGAAAAACGGATCGGGCGGCGAAAACTCGATCCGCTCGGCCCCTGCCATCGCCGCACGCATTCGCCGCTCGCCCCCGGCGAAATCGGCAGCCAACTGCGCGCGCGCCGCCACTGGCCAAAGCGCCACGCTTGGATGGTCGCGCCCTGCACATGCGGCAAAGGCGCCGCCCGGCGCTGCGGCCAACCGCGCTACAAGATCGGTGGGCAGAAATGGCGTATCAACAGCAACCACCAGCAACCGCCGCGCGCCAAGCCCTTGCGCCCACGCAAGCCCCTCCAGCACCCCCGCAAGCGGGCCTTGGCCCGAATGGCCGGCCGCGTCTGCCAGAACCGGCAAGCCTAACCCGCCAAACCGCGTCGGATCGCCGTTGGCCGATAGCGCCAGCGCTCCCACCTGCGGCGCAAGGCGTTCGACCAGATGTGCTACAAGCGGGCGCCCCGCCAACATCAGCATCGCCTTATCGACGCCGCCCATGCGGCTGCCCTGCCCGCCTGCCAGTATCAGCCCCACAATTTCCACCGCCGCGCTCCTGCTTGCATGTCTGTCACACCTTGCAATATGACTGGCCGAACCGCGCCCGAAAGCCAAGCCCTATGCCAAAATCTTCAGTCTCCGCCGCCTATTGGGCAGGCTTTCGCCACGGATTGCCATTTTTGCTGGTTATCATTCCCTTCGGGCTGATGTTTGGCATCGCAGGAACCGAGGCGGGCTTCAACCTAGCAGAAGTGCTTGGTTTTTCGGTGCTGGTGATCGCTGGCGCCTCGCAATTCGCGGCCGTGCAGTTGATGTCTGACAACGCGCCGGTGGTGATGGTTTTGGCAACCTCGCTGGCGGTCAATCTGCGCATGGCGATGTATTCTGCCTCGCTTGCCCCGCATCTGGGCGGCGCACCGACATGGCAAAAGGCGCTGGCCGCCTATTTCATGGTCGATCAAACCTACGCGATGGCGATGCTGGAATATGAACGCCACCCAAAACAAAGCACGGCCGAAAAGATTGCCTATTACGCGGGCGTCTGCACCCCGATCTGCCCGCAATGGTATTTCTCGACCCTGATCGGCGCCACGGTGGGGCAGGCCATTCCGCCCGAGTTCGCACTCGATTTTGCGGTGCCGATCACGTTTCTGGCGATGCTGGCACCGATGCTGCGCACCCTCGCGCATGTCGCTGCGGCCAGCGTGTCGATCCTATTGGCACTGCTGCTGGCGTTCCTGCCGGGCGGCGTCGGGCTGCTGATCGCGGCGGCGGCGGCAATGTTTACCGGCGCGCAGGTCGAGCTTTGGCAGCACAGGAGGCGGTTATGAACTATTCCACCACAACCATCTGGGTGGTAATTATTGGCCTCGGGGTCGGAACCTTTCTGCTGCGCTTTTCATTTCTTGGGACGATTGGCAACCGGCCTTTGCCCGAATGGGTGCTTCGCTATCTGCGCTACACACCGGTCGCGGTGCTTCCGGGGCTGGTGGCGCCGCTGGTCATCTGGCCGGCCGCTACTGGCGGTGTTTTTGATCTCGCGCGTTTTCTGGCGGCGCTGGCGACCGTCGGTTTTGGCATCATCACGCGCAACAACCTCGCCGGAATCGTAGGCGGGCTGGCCGTGCTGTATCTGGCGTTGTTCGGCCTTGGCTAGGCAGCGGGCACACCGGGCGCAATCTCGCCGGGTTTGACCATAAGCACGCCCGAGTTGTCATCGGGGTCGCCATCGTAATGATCCTTTGCGACGACGCCGGGCAATTCGCCAAAGGCGCGCGAAAGCGGGTTGGGAAACATCGTGGTGCCAATGCTTTCAAAACCCGGTAGCCCGCCCAGCACGCTTGAAACCGAATTGGAACAAAACGCCTTGGGCACCGCGCCATAAGCTTCAACCCTGCTGCGCAGCTGCTCTGCCACCTCAAGCGAGACTGGCACGGTCTGTTCCAGCACCCAATAGGTCTCGCGCGCGTGGTAATCGATGTAGAACGTGTACATCTGGTCAGTGATGCCATAGTGCACGTCGTTCCGCTCGGGCACAAAGGGATGATACCAAGTGCCTGCGGGGTCGAACAGCACGCGCTCGACCCCATTGATGATCAAGGCCGAATGTGCCCCCGCGTCGGTCGATGTGCTGATGACTGTGAACAGCGTCACCGAGGGCGGGGTCTTGCTTGAATATGCGGCGCGCGCCACCACGTCGTCGGGCGCCCAGACAGGTTCGGCACCACAAGCGGCCAGCAGCAGCGGCAGAAAAATCGCAAGAAGCAAACGGCGCATTGATCGGGGCTCCGGGTTAGGTCGGTTCAGCCATTAAAGATTGCGAGCAACACTAAAACCACCACAATTGCAATCGCGGCCCGCTTTGCGAAGATGATGAAACCCTCGAAAGTGCGCTCATGCGCCTTGATGTCCATGTTGCCATGCATGTTTTCGGTCATTGCCGTCTCCCTCCTCTGTTGTCTGCCCGGAACGATCTAGCAAACCCGCGCCTCTCTGTCACGCCCCGGAGTGCGTCGTTGTTGCCTGCCAAAGCCAGACACCATCAGCACCGCGCCAGCGCCGCGCCCGCCCGCTGGTTAGCAGATGATTGAGGTGCGCCACGGTTTCCACCAGCGCCAGCCCATAAATCCCCTCGTCGATTTCGCGCCGATAAAGCGCGGGGAAACACGCGGTTGCGACCTGCGGCGTCGCGATCTGCGTTTCCAGCCGCGCAAGGCCCTTGTGGTGCCCGTCCGCCATCTGCCGCAGCCGGCGCGGCAGACCGCTGAATGGCGTCTTGTGGCCGGGCAGCACCAGATGGCGCTCTTCTGCATAGACCGAGAGTGCGGCGCACGAGGCCAACCAGTCGCCCACCGGGTCGGCATCAGGCTCGGTTGCGTAAACACCCAGATTGGCGCTGATTGAGGGCAGCAACTGATCGCCCCCGATCACCAGATCATCATCAAGGCTCCAAAGCGTGGCATGTTCGGGGGCGTGGCCGTGGCCAATATGAACCCGCCAATCGCGCCCACCCGCACGGACCACCTCGCCCTCGGCGATGCGGCGGTAACCAAGTGGCAGCGGGTGCACTTTGTCGCAATAGTTGAACGGGCGTTCCATCGCGCGCCGCGCAAGAAGCCCCGGCTCCATCCCCGCCGCGTGCCAGAAGGCAAGCGTTTCTGCGGCAGGCACTGGTTGTTCGTCCAGTACCAACATGCGCGCGAACAGCCAACTGGTGCGGGTAGTCCAGAGGCTTGCGCCGCGGGCTTGAAACCATCCAGCTAGGCCAATGTGGTCGGGGTGGTAATGTGTGGCCAGCACCCGCACAACCGGCTTTGCCGCCAACGGTCCGGCCAAAAGCGCACCCCAGATTTCGCGCGCCTGCGACGTATCCATACCAGGGTCCACCACGGTCCAGCCTTCGCCATCATCAAGCGCGTAGGCGTTGACGTGATCGAGCGCCATCGGCAGTGGCACCCGCAGCCAAAGCACACCCGGCGCTACTTCGCGCGCGGCCCCATGCGCGGGTGGTTCGACCCAAGGGTGGCGCACCGGGGCGCCGCCGTCGCGGTTGGTCACAGTGCAAGATCCTCGGGCGACAGCGCAAACAACCCCTCTGCACCTTCCTGCGCCTCGGCAAGCGCCGCGGCGTATTGCGGCATAAGGCGGCGGATATACACGGCGGCCAGCGCGCTGCGGGGGCCTTTGCCGCCCTCGGCCACGGCGGCCCGCAGATGGTAATGCCCCCCCAGAACCCTCGCAAAGGCGCGAAGATAGGGCACGGCGCCCGCAAAGCGATCTTCCATGCCCTGCGCCAACAAAACCTCGGTCGCCTCGCGCAGCGTTTCTGCCGCCGCCCAGACATCGCCCGCAAGCTGAGGCAGCAGCGCGCGCGCGGCCTCGGCGTTGTCCTCGACCTCTTGCAACAGCCGGAATGCCGCCTCGCCACTGTCCATCATCTTGCGGCCCACAAGGTCCATTGCCTGAATGCCGTTGGTGCCCTCGTAAATCGCGGTCACCCGAACATCGCGATAAAACTGTGCAGCGCCCGTTTCCTCGATATACCCCATGCCGCCGTGCACCTGCACACAAGTCTCTGAAACCGCCATGCCCACATCAGTGCCGTAGGCTTTCGCGATTGGCGTCAGCAGCGCGGATCGCGCGGCCCAGTCTGGCGCGCCGGTCGCGCGCCCCATATCAAGTGCCACTGCACACGCAAGCCCGATGGCGCGGGCCGCAAACACCTCGGCCTTCATCGTGACCAACATCCGGCGCACATCGGCGTGGTTGATGATCGGACCCATCTGGTTGCGCTCGCGCGCGTAGTCGAGCGCCTTCTGATACGCAGCTTCGGCCACGCCTACACCCTGCACCCCCACCGCAAGGCGGGCGTTGTTCATCATCGTGAACATCGCAGCCAAGCCTTTGTGCTTTTCGCCAACCAGCCAGCCCTTGGCACCGTCGTAGGCCATCACGCAGGTCGGCGAGCCGTGCAGCCCCATCTTGTGCTCAAGGCTTACGACCTTGAGCGTATTGGCCACGCCGGGGTTGCCCTTGGCGTCAGGCAGGAACTTCGGCACCATGAACAGGCTGATCCCGCGCGTGCCGGGGGGGCCGTCAGGCAGGCGCGCCAGCACCAGATGACAGACGTTTTCAGTCAGGTCGCTATCGCCCCAAGTGATAAAGATTTTTTGCCCAGTGATCGCATAGCTGCCATCGTCCAACGGTTCAGCCTTGGTGCGCAGCGCGCCCACGTCGGTGCCTGCCTGTGGTTCGGTCAGGTTCATCGTTCCCGACCAGACACCCGAAATCAGCTTGGGCAGATACAGGTTTTTGATCTCGTCACTGGCGTGATGTTCCAGCGCCTCGATCTGACCTTGCGTCAGCAGTGCGTTGAGTTGCAGCGGCAGGCAGGCGCCAGACATCATGTCGTTCACCACCATGTTAAGCGTTTGCGGCAGACCCATCCCGCCATGCTCGGCCGAGGCCGCTACCGCTACCCAGCCACCGTCGGCAATTGCCGCGAAGCCGGCCTTGAAGCCGGGCGAAGAGCGCACCACACCGTTTTCCAGCCGCGCCGGGATCTGATCGCCCACACGTGCCAGCGGCGCCAAGGCCTCGTTGCACATTCGCCCCGCGCCTTCGAGAATGGCTTCCACCATGTCAGGTGTGGCTTCGCCAAAACGCTCGGTCGCAGCCAGCGGCGCCAGCGGCACCACCGCATCGAGAATAAAGCGGAACTCGCCCACGGGCGATTGGTACGGCATGGTTTCCTCCCTAGCTCGCGCCTTGGCATCGGGTGCTGGGGCGCGTATGGCTTTGGTCAAAGGTTACCCTATGCCCGCCGATGCGGCACCATCAACGCAGCGTCACGAATGAAGCAAGCCAATGCAACCCGCCTGATTGCCCCCGATGCCGCCGGCTTGGCCGAAGCGGCTGCGCTGTTGCGCGCGGGTGAACTGGTGGCCCTGCCCACTGAAACCGTCTACGGGCTGGCAGGCGATGCGCGAAACGACCGCGCCGTAGCACGGATATTCGAGGCAAAGGGGCGCCCTCATTTCAACCCGCTTATCGTGCACTTGCCAGACCTTGCACAGGCACACGCCTTCGCGCGGTTTTCGCCCGATGCCGAACGGCTGGCCGATGCCTTCTGGCCCGGCCCGCTAACGCTGGTGCTGCCGCTTCGCAAAGACGCGGGTCTTTCGCCGCTGGTCACCGCAGGCAACGATAGCGTGGCGATCCGCGTGCCCGCGCACCCCGTGGCGCAAGGCTTGCTGCGCGCTTTCGGCGGACCGCTGGCAGCACCCTCGGCCAACCCTTCGGGCAAGGTCAGCCCGACGCGGGCGGCGCATGTTCTGGCAGGTCTTGGCGGGCGCATTGGCGCAGTGGTCGATGGCGGGCCCTGCGCCGTGGGGCTGGAAAGCAGCATCGTAGCGCTCGACCCGCCGCGCCTGCTGCGCCCCGGCGGGCTTCCTGCAGAGGCGATCGAGGCCTGCCTTGGCGCGCATTTGGCACAAGAGAGCGACCCCGCAAAACCCCTTTCGCCCGGCCAACTGGCCTCGCACTACGCGCCCGCCGCTGGTCTGCGGCTGCACGCAGAGGCACCGCGGTCCGGCGAGGTCTGGATCGGCTTTGGTCCCTGCCCCGGTGCTGCGCTGAACCTTTCGCCCTCGGGCGATCTGGTCGAAGCGGCGGCAGCCCTTTTTCATGCGCTGCGTGAGGCGGATGTGCAGGCCGGGCCCGACGGGCAGATCGCGATAGCGCCGATCCCTGAACGCGGGCTGGGGCGCGCCATCAATGACCGGCTGCGCCGGGCCGCCGCGCCGCGTTAGGCGCCCGCCACTGGGGTCCAGATCACATCGCTGATCCGCGGCGCGCCGGTGGCCAGCATCACCAAACGATCAAAGCCGAGCGCAATGCCGCTAGCCGCAGGCATGATCGCGAGCGCCGCAAGAAAATCTTCATCCAAAGGATAGCGGTCGCCGTAAACGCGGGCCTTTTCGTCCATCTCGGTGGTAAAGCGGCGGCGCTGTTCGGCAGCGTCGGTCAATTCGCCAAAGCCATTCGCCAGTTCGACCCCACAGGCATAAAGCTCGAACCGTTCGGCCAACCGCGCGTCGTCGGGCGCGCGCCGCGCCAGTGCGGCCTCGGCGGCGGGGTAGCGATCCAGAATGGTGGCGCGGCCCAGCCCCAGCATCGGCTCAACCTTCTGCACCAACGCGCGCGACACCATGTCGGACCATGTGTCGTCCACCGCCACGCGCAGGCCCGCCGCACGCATCGCCGCCGCCATCGCTTCGCGGTCTGGTGTGCCATCGGGGGCAAGCGTCGCCAAAAGATCAAGGTTCGCATAGCGCTCAAAAGCCTCGGCCACGCTCAGCCGTTCGGGTGCTGCGTAAGGGTCGCATTCCTGCCCGCGATACTGCAACATGGCCGCACCGGTCGCCTCGGCAGCAAGCCGTAAAACCGTTGCGCAATCGGCCATCAGCGCCTCGTAGCCCTCGCCCGCGCGATACCATTCTAGCATCGTGAACTCAGGGCTGTGCAGCGGCCCGGCTTCGCGGTTGCGCCAGACATGGGCAAAAGCGGCAATCCGCACTTCGCCCGCCGCCAGCAGCTTTTTCATCGCAAATTCGGGGCTGGTGTGCAGATACATCCGCCGCCCAACACCATCGTTATCCACCGCCTCGGTAGCAAAACCGTGCAGATGCGCCTCGTTGCCGGGACTTACCTGCAACGCCGCCGGGTCCACCTCGGTAAAGCCCTCGCCCGCAAACCAGCCGCGCAACGCCGCCTGCACTCGGTTGCGCGCCAGAAGCAAAGGGCGCCGGTCAGCGTGGCGGGTGGGCGCCCACCAAGGCGAGAGGCCGGGTTTTTCTGCGTTTGCGACCATTGGGAAAGCGGCTTTCGGCTGGAGATTTGGGGAAACATACGTTACTGGCAGGGCCAAAGCCCGCGCCTCATACGCTGCGGGGTTCGCAATCGCAAGGAATGGTCCCCGTGAAAGTCATCGCTTCATCGCTTCGCAAGGGCAACGTCGTCGAACTGGATGGCAAGCTCTACATCGTGCTAACCGCCGAAAATTTCCACCCCGGCAAGGGCACCCCGACGACCAGCGTTGACATGCGCCGTATCTCGGACGGGGTGAAGGTCAGTGAACGCTGGCGCACGACCGAAATGGTCGAAAAGGCCACCGTGGACGAACGCGAGTATGATTTTCTCTACGCCGACGGCGAGGGCTACCACTTCATGAACCCTGACAACTACGAGCAGGTTTCAGTCACGGAAGACGTGGTGGGCGACAGTAAGGTGTTTCTGGTCGAAGGCATCAAGGTGTTTCTGAAAACCTTTGAAGGTGTGGCCATAGCCATTGGCCTGCCGCAAAAGGCGACTGTCGAGATTGCCGAAACCGAACCGGTGGTGAAGGGTCAAACTGCCTCGTCATCCTACAAGCCCGCGATCTGCACCAACGGGCTGCGCGTTATGGTGCCGCCGCATATCGGCGCGGGCACAAGGATCGTCATCAACACCGACGATAACGCCTATCAGGAACGCGCCAAAGACTGACGCGGCTTACGACCCGTTGTCGGCCACTTGCAACGAGCTCGACCGGCGGAGCGCGCGCTCGAACGCTTCGCCCACGGCGGTCAGCCGCAGGTTGTTGTCGAGTAGGTTGACCTCTGGTGTGCTACCTTGCCAAGGGTAGGGGTTCGCCGCGAACCAGGCGTGGCGTTCCACGAACGATAGCCCGTCCATCATCGCAATCGCGGCCTCGGCAAAGGCCGCGTTGCGCTCGTAGCTGGCCGCAGCGGGGCGATTCCAGTCGATAAAGGCAAACTCGGTCACCCAGATCGGGCGGCGGTATTCGGCATATACTGCCTGTAGCCACGCCTTGAACGCCGCCACGTCGCCATCGCGCGAATAGTAGTGCACGGCCATGAAATCAACGCGCAACCCGCGCGCCTCAACCTCGTTCATAAAGCGGCGCTGCCAGCTTGATGCCCCCAGTGTGCCGCCCTGTGTGGTCGCAGGGCTGCCAAGGCGCAGTCCTCGCGCCTCAAGCTGGGGCCAGAACGCGGCGGCCTGTGCCGGGCTCAGCCCCGATTGGTGGCTGCCCGGCCCATCAGGTTCGTTGAACCCAAGCAGCGCTTGCACGCGCGTATCGGATTCGATGCGCTTGTTCAGATCATCGGCACCGTGAATCATCGGCACAAACTCGACCGAGCGCGACAGCCCGGGATCATGTGCGATTTGATCGGTGCGCCAGTTGTAATACCAACCGAGCGCGGGCGCGCGCTCGATCCATTCGAGCATCGTGTAGCGCGGGTTTTCCCATGCCCCGATGCCCGCCTTCTGCGCAAAGGCTGCGGTGGCGATCATGGAAATGAATATAGCAAGAATAATCCTTTGTATCATCTGTCCCTCGCAGGTTTTCCTGTGATGTACCTGCGGATCATGGAAAATTCGTGTCCCTCAAATGGCGTTTGCGCGCTGTTGTCGCGCTGGTGGTAAAATCGTCGCCACGTTGTTCATGCGGGCCGGGCGTTGCCAAATAGGTGGCTTACAGAAGGCGATTGGCGGTGCCCTACCGGGCAAGCTTGACCCTTCTAGCGTGGCTATAAAAAATTGCCTATGCGGCGCTGTTGCCCATGCGGTTTGCAAGCGGTTTTTCGCTACCCTGAAGTTCGGCAATGCGCACAGGACGACGCAGGCTTTCTGTTCAACGTGCCCAGGCATGGTGCTAAGGCGCTGCCTACATTGCTATTTCAACGTCCCAAGCACTTCGGCAACAACACCGCGAAACCAGCGATGCGCGGCAGTCGCGGTGCTGCGCTTGTGCCAAAGCATACAGATATCTGCCGCCTTCAAAGGCATTGGAGGTTGATAGATGCTCAAGCCCAACAACCTCGCCATTCGCCCAGCCAGTTGCTCGGGAACCAACGCCACAAGGTCGCTGCCCGCCACGGCAATGCACACGCCCGTAAAGACCGGCATTGTCATGACCACGCGGCGGGTGCGCCCAATGCGGGCCAGTGCGGCATCGCCCATGGCCTTCAGGTTTCCTTCAGGCGAAAACACCACATGCCCTAGGTCACAAAACAGATCAATCGGCACCACATCGCCCGGTCGCACGCCTGATCGATCCAGCCTCGGTTGCCCGTTGCGCGCAATCATAACAAAGCGAGACTGAAACAGCACTTGATGCTCGCTCCACGTTGGAAATTCAGTTTTAGGAACCAGCGCAAGATCCACACCCTCGCGCTCGAGTATGCCGACATAGCTGTTAGGCAGCAGATCCACCAATTGCGCCTGCATTTGGGGGGCCCGACGCGTCAGAATATCGGCCAGCCTCGGCATCAACATCACTGCAAAGAAATCCGACGCGGCAACCTTGAAGCTTTGCGCAACCCCGGATGGGTCAAACTCGGCATGCCGCAGAAGCAGTGCTTCCAGATCGTCCAGTATCGATTTGAGCGGCACTTCAAGGCTTTGCGCAAAATCTGTCGGCACGATCCGCTGGCCCTGACGGACAAACAGCGGATCATCCAGCGCAGCGCGCAGCCGACCCAAGGCCGCGGAAACCGCAGATTGCGATAGCCCAACCCTCGCTGCCGCCCTGACCGTCGATTGCTCGGCCAGTAGCGCGCTCAGAACGCGCAGAAGGTTAAGATCAAGGGTTCGTAAATTCATGCCATCAATATAAACTATGTTGAACATTCATTTCACGAATTATTATCAATGACGGATCATGGGGACATCTCGAACGGAAGGGATAACCAATGAACCTGCGCTCCACCCCCGAAACAATCGAATGGCAAGGCACCCAATATCGGACCCTGCTTGCCGCGTCGCAAACCAGTGCTCGCCTCAGTATTTTCGAAAGCCTCGATCAACCCGGCTACGGCCCCCCGCGCCATATCCACAAGGGCGAAGACGAGACTTTCTACGTTCTGGCCGGCGAGGTCGAGTTTTGGCTGGAGGGCCAGACCACGCACCATGGTCCGGGCGAGGTTGTGTTTGTAGAACGCGGCCGCCAGCACACCTTTCGCGTGCTGGGCGAAATGCCCGCGCGGATGGTGACAGTGATGACACCGGGTGGCTTTGATGGGTTTTTCGCCGAAATGGCAAAGGGGCGCTATCGTATCCCCGACGACATGGCGCAGATCGCGGCCATTGGCGCGAAGTATAACCTGGAATTCACCGGGCCGCCGCTGGGCCATTAGCGGCAGATCAATGAAAACCCGGCTTCAGGCCGCAAGACACTGTGCGACCCGCGCGCGTATCAGCGGCCTGACCGGCATCGCAGATGAATGCCGTTGCCATTCAGCCTCGGACAATTCCTCCTTCAGATCCTGATGCGCATGTTCGGAAACTGCCACCATTGATTGGTCGCCCAGAAAAAGGCTTTCCGACAGCAGCCCGCTGGTATTGACGATTTGATGACTTTCCAGAAGCAGATGGAAATACGAGACACCGGAACACGCGGTTAGCTGCTGGATACTCGCGCCGTTCACCAACGACTTAATCGGCACAAGCACTTCACGCTCTGCAAAACTAAGCTCGGCCTGCCACCCAGAGACCAGAACACGGTGGTTCGGGGAAAGGAATATATCCCTCTCTGGGCAGCCCGGCCCGAAGGCATCGCGTTTGGCCCGCACGGGCATCAGATTGGCCCAGCGCCGCAAATCCAGCGCGCCCAAATCCGTTCGCCCAAGCCAGCGTAGCGGCACAAACCCTGCATCAACGGTGCGCACCGCGTCGCCTATACGCAGTGTTTCGATTGCCTGAAAACCAGTGCGCGTTTCGACCAAGGTGCCCTTGGCGAAGCAGATGATGATCGGCGAGTTGGGGGCGGTAAAGTCCTTTTCGTTCTTGTCCTTTGCATGGACGTAGCCCGAATAGGTCTTACCGTCAGCGCCGATGTAATCGAACGTGTACTCGTCTTCATGATTTGGATCGACATATCGGTTGAAGGCACCCGGCAGGCGGATGGTGTCTTTCGGGTCGTAATCGAAGATATCGATATGCAGATCATCTTGGCTGAAGGACGACAGGTCGATAGTGACCTTGTCAGCCTCGGAATCGTTGATGAACTCGATCTTGATCTTGTCAACGTTTTCAGTCGGGTCGGCAACGACCGTGACAGTACCCCCGCCCGGAATGTTGATTTCCAGCGTATCGTCTTTACCAAGAACGACAGTCGTCCCGCTCTGCGTGACTTTGATTGTTGCCATGTATCTGCCTACTTCGGCCTGCATCTGCGGCAGGCTTCTGCGCGTAACTTAACGCGGTTGGCCGCCGTGGGCAACTGGGCGACACGCCGCAGGCGAAAACAACCTACCGGTGTGGCGTTCGCCGCATCGGCGGATGAAGTGGCAGCGTTCAGGCCATTGCCGGGATGAAACTTTCGGGCATCACAGCCGCGCTGCGCATCTTCGCCTTCTTCGGTGCGCCCATCTCACCCATCAACACCGAAGCCTCCGTCAGACCCGCAACCAGGACCTCCATCAAAGGCCGACAATCGGTGCTGGCCTTGCTGAGCGTCAGCAGAACGGCTTTCTGCTCGCGCGACTTGATCCGCCCTGCAAGCCAAGTGTTGAGATCGCTCGAACACGCGGCCCGCGCTGCTGGCGCGCCAAGCTGCTCTAGCTGCCAGCCCTTCAGATTGGGGCTATCGCTTGAGAGGTTATGGTGCAGGTTCTTGATCGCACGCTTGCCAAAGACCCTGACGTCGGTGGGAAACCGGATGCCGGTCTTTGCACCTGTCTTGCTTAATTCTACAAACAGAACAGGCCGCGCGGCCCAGTTGCCACTTGTGTCGTCTAGGGCGATTTCCAGCCAAAAACGATCCGGTCTGGTGCGCAGGCGCGTGGTTGGGTTGATTTCGGGCAGCGCGCGGTACGTAACCGCCCCTTTCGCAGCAAGCTTTCGCACCAACACGTCCCCAACCAGATCAAGCGCCGACGCGGCCTTTCTGATTGCGTAATGGTCGGACGACCGCATGACCCCATCGGGGTGATCCCCTTGCGACCAAATCGCGTAGATCAACCCCAAATCGGTGTCGCACCACGTCTTGTTCGCCCGCTTGGCTATCAGGTTTGTGGTCTGCATTGGGCCTCCGACACGTCTTCATTCGACAACGTGTCTAAGGTGTGCGCGCCAAATTCGGCCTGAATGGGTTGCATTGGTGGCTTTTTGGCGAGCGCCCGTCTTGATTACGGCGTGCCCTGGCCCGGCAGTTCCTGCCAGTGAAGCGCGGCAATATGCGCTACATCAGAACCAAGCGGATTCCATAGGCAATCACGCCGACCACCAAGACTCCGGCGATATAAAGCGCCAAGAACCACAGCCAGCGGCGCATCAGTGGTAGCCGTCGCCCGGCCGGACCTTGCCGCGAAACACCCAGTAGGAATAGCCGGTATAGGCCAGAATTATCGGGATCAACACGACCGCCCCCACCAGCAGGAAGCCCAGCGAACTATCGGGGCCTGCGGCCTCTGCAATGGTCAGCGATGGTGGCACGAGGTAGGGATAAAAGCTGACCCCAAGCCCCGCGAAGGACAGCACGAAAATCGCTACCGTTGCCAGAAACGGGCGCAACTGATCGTGATCGCGCAAGCCCGTCCACAACTGCCATATGGCCAACGCCAGCAATACGGGCACAATCGCGCTCCAGATGCCCGAGGGCCATCCAAACCAGCGCGCCAAATATTCAGGTCGCAGAAAGGGCGTGGCAAGGCTGACCACGCCGATCAGCGCCGTTAGCGCGATACCAAGCGGCAAAGCAAAGCGCTGCGCGCGTGCAAGCGTCTCGCCCTCGGTCTTGAGGATCAGCCACGTCGCCCCGAGGGTTGCATAGCCCACCACCAACGCCACGCCGGTCAGTACCGAGAAAGGCGAAAGCCAGTCCCAGTTGCCGCCGCCGTAAGCGCGCCCTTCAACCGTGATGCCCTGCACCAGCGCGCCAAGCGCCATGCCTTGTGCAATCGCCGCAATCAGCGACCCGCCCCAAAAGCCAAACTCCCAGAACGCTTGCATCCGCTTGGTCCGGTGCACGAATTCAAAGGCCACGCCGCGAAAAATCAGCCCCAGCAACATGGCAATAATCAGCGGATATAGTCCCGGCATCACGATCGCATAGGCCAGCGGAAACACCGCAAACAGGCCACCACCGCCTAGCACCAGCCACGTCTCGTTGCCGTCCCAAACCGGCGCAATAGTGTTCATCGCCAGATGGCGTTCTTCGCGGTCCTTCAGGAACGGAAACAGGATTCCGATGCCCAGATCGAACCCGTCGAGCAGTGTATAGGCCAGAACGGCAACGGCGATCAGCCCGGCCCAGATGAAGGGAAGGTCAAATTCCATGGCTCAATCTCCACTCGTCTCATGGTGCGCATGTGGGTTTGCGGCTACCGGCGTGATGCCCGCCGCCCGCACGACGCCAATATGGTCAATGTCAACGCCGTGATCGGGCTCTCGCCCCATCAGGCGCATCACGTAGAAGGTTCCCGACCCGAAAACGAAGAAATAGACCACAATGAAGGCCAATAGCGAGACGCTGACCGCATCGGCCTGCAAGGGGGCGACGCTGTCGGAGGTGCGCAGCAAACCTTGGATGGTGTAGGGCTGGCGACCAACTTCAGTAGTGATCCAGCCACAAAGCACCGCCAGAAAACCGGACGGCCCCATCACCACAGCGGCGCGGTGCAGCCAAGGCGCAGTATAAAGCCGCCCCTTCCAGCGCGCCCAGACCGACCAAAGGCCAAGCCCCATCATCGCAAAACCGATCGCTACCATAAGGCGGAAGGTCCAGAAGATAAGTGCCGATTTCGGGCGCTCGTCTTCAGGAAAGGCATCAAGCCCCAGAATCGGGGCACTAAGACTGCGGGTAAGGATCAACGACCCCAAATACGGTATTTCAAGCTTGTAGTGCGTCTCGCCCGCGGCATCGTCTGGCAAACCCAGCAAGATCAGCGGCGCGCCGCCTTCGGGAAAGCTTTCAAAATGACCCTCCATCGCAGCGATCTTTGCGGGCTGAAACTCCAGTGTGTTGATCCCGTGCTCGTCGCCTGCAAAAATCTGGATCGGCGCCACAATCAGCGCCATCCACATGGCCATTGAAAACATGATCGCGGCGCTTTGATTTTCGCGATTGCGCAGCAGATGCCAGGCTCCGACGCCGCCGACCACGAACGCCGTGGTCAGATAGGCGGCAAGCACCATGTGCACCATCCGGTAGGGGAAGGACGGGTTGAAGATGATCGCCCACCAATCCTCGGGAACGAACTGCCCTACATCGTTGACGCCGTAGCCTGCCGGTGTCTGCATCCAGCTATTGGCGCTCAGAATCCAGAACGCCGACATCAACGTGCCCAGCGCCACAATCGCCGTTGCCATCATGTGGAGCCGATCGCCCACCTTTTCGCGCCCGAACAGCATGATGCCAAGAAATCCAGCCTCTAGGAAAAAGGCCGTCAGCACCTCGTAGCCAAGCAACGGGCCAAGAACCGGCCCGGATTTGTCAGAAAACACCGCCCAGTTGGTGCCAAACTGATAAGAAAGCACGATGCCTGACACGACACCCATGCCGAATACGACCGCAAAGATCGTTTTCCAATAATCAAACAGACGCAGGTATGCCGGTTCGCGCCGCCAAAGCCATAGCCCGTTCAACACGGCAAGATAGCTTGCAAGCCCAATTGTGAACGCGGGAAAGATGATATGCGCTGAAACAGTAAAGGCGAACTGGAATCGAGCCAGATCGATGGCAGAAATGTCGCTGAGCATGGCGAACCCCAAAGCTGCGTGGTGTGCGCCCGTCGCTGAAAACATCGGCGGACGTATTTACCGCTCAGAAAATCGTCATGCGCAGAAAGATGGGCACTTCACTCCATTCCTGCGGGAACGGTTTGTCTGCTCGGCACCTTAGGCACGTTCTTGCTACGCGCCTTGCGCGCCTGTGTCCAGCCGCCGCACGCCACGCAATTCGGCCTTGCACTGACCGCCGTAGCGGATTTTGACAATTGCTCTGCCAAGTGGCTTCGGCCCGTGTCGCGCAGTACCGCAGCTTGCATTGCCCTACCTGTGATTTCGCAGCATCGCGGCGCGCAAAGCCACCAGAACCATGATGATGCCGCCAGATACGAAAGCCGCCCCGATTGATGCGACCGAGGCGATAAATGCGCCAATAAACGGCGCAGTCAAAAGCGCCATGGTGTTGGCGGCCTCGCTCAGCGCGGTGACTCTGCCAATAGATTTTTCGGAAACCGAGTTTTGAATTATGTACCGAAACGGCACGACGGTCATAGCCGAGCAAAACCCCAAAATAGCAAAGGCAAAAACAAACACCGTGATGCCCATCTTCTGCCCGATCATCTCTGCCCCACCCAGCGATGCGATCGTTATGCCCGATATCAATGACCCAGCCGCTATCCAGCGAAACGGGTGTTTGAACTCTTTTGACACGCTCAAGGCAACTGCCCCAGCCACACCTCCCGCGCCGACCGCAGCAAGCGAAAGGCCAAGATCGGTCTGCGTAAAGCCAAGATCGCGGGTCAGAGGCGCAACCAGAGTGTCATAAAAGAACACCGCAAAATAACTGGCCGCCATCATCCAGAGCGACACGCGCAAAGTGGTTTTGGTTAGAACCTCTTTGAAACCGTCCCTGATACTTTCAAGCATTCCCGGTTCTGCCGCGTCATCGTGCGTAGCAGTTGGCCGGATAGATGCCATGCGCGTCAAAAAACCGGCGGCAACGAATGACACCACAGCATTCAGCAGAAAAACGCTCTGCGGCGTAGCCCAGATCAACAGCCCCCCGCCGATAGCGGGTGCCACGATCTTTGAAGCCTGATTTATCGCATGGCTAAGACCATTCGCGCGTACCCGACGCTCTGGCGCGACCA
The DNA here is from genome assembly GCA_002421605.1 of Rhodobacteraceae bacterium UBA6213. Lineage (GTDB taxonomy): Bacteria > Pseudomonadota > Alphaproteobacteria > Rhodobacterales > Rhodobacteraceae > UBA6213. Next base: position 103,312 of record DISJ01000012.1, read on the forward strand.
GTGCCTGGATCGCGGCCTGTTTTGCGGGCGTAAAGAAGGTATCAACAGCGCTTCTCGTCGCAATCAAGGCCATGAGATACTGCCAATTGGGGGCGAAGAAGAAGCTTGCGGTAACAACACCCCTCCCAATATTGGCCCAGATCATCACGGCCTTGGCGTCCATGCGGTCCACCAGCACGCCCGCGAAGGGGCCTACGAAAAGATAGGGAAGCCCCATACTTACCGCCAGCAACGCGAAAACAAATGGGTCCGCCCCCCACGAAAACGCCAGCAACGCGCCTATCGCAACAAAATCCAGCCAATCGGCAAAGTCGGCTGGCACCTGTGCCGCCAGCAGTTTTCTAAGTTCCGGGTTTGAAATTGGGGTCATCGCGAATGTCTGGCAGCAGCGTTCAGGAATATGTGTCGCGGCACCGTAGCACCACAACGCCGAAGACAAGAAGAACAACATCCTGCGCCACTGCAACTGGAATCAGCGGCAGGTTGCCCATCTGCAGAAACAGATCCGTCAGGAAATGCAGTGCTATCAAGGGAACAATCGTTTTGGTGCGCAACCTCAACGCAGCATACCCAAAACCAAAGCAGGCCGCTCCGACCGCCTGCGCCGCGATCACCGGTGGGTTTCCACGAATGAGGATGTTGGAACTTTCAGCAGCATTATCGGCGCGTAATCCGGCCGATCACTGCATCGGTCGCGACGACATTGGCGAATTCGCCGTGAAGTTGTGCAAGGGCCGCGCGGTGCGTGTCTTCAGGCGTAAAAGCTGGGCCATCGTCAAAACTTACATCTGCGTTTCGGGCAAAGGCGGCACAAGCGTCATGGGCAAGTGCAACTGACCAGCCCAGATTGGCCGCCATGCGCGTGGTGGTCGAGACGCAATGCGGCGTTGTCAGCCCGCAAATGGTCAGACTCTTGATGCCGCGATCGCGCAACTGGGCCTCCAGCGTGGTGCCAATGAACGCAGAGTTCACCGTCTTTTCGATCAACGTTTCTTCGGGCCGAGAGGAAAACCCGTCCTTGAATTCTGCGCCAGCCCCAATTAGCGCCGACCCGGGGTCGCGGCTTAGATGGCGGACATGAAAGACCACAAGCCCGCTGGAACGAAAAGCTGCCAAAAGCCGCAGCGCGTTTTCCTCGGCAGTTGGGTTGTTGCGCGCGCCCCAATATGGATGGTCGAAGCCGCGTTGAAAGTCGATAAGCACGAGCGCTTCGGCAAGAGGCGAAAGATCAGCGCGGCTCATTTCTGGGTCTCCCTAGTTTGGACGGAGGGCTTGCATGTGTCCTTGTGTGGATATCTCCCGCGCAGGGCCAAAATCAACTACTGTCGTGCGGAAGTTGAGATCCGCCGGTGGTCGCCAACTGCCGCCGTTTCACCGCTCCTCCTGCGTCAATCTTACGGCCGCCAACTTGCGCCGCTGCCGCGATTGGGCGCTGCAATGCGGTTTCACAGTGCCGCATAATGTTGACAAGAATGGATCGATGAAAAAACTTGTGCCACATCGATGGGGCAAGCGGTGTTGGGCATGATAGTGAAAGAAGCGATGATCATTGTGAGCCATCTCTTGGCATTTTTCGTCGAACTCGCGGCGCTCGCGGCCTTTGCCCGATGGGGCTGGGCCCGGTTCGATACCGCGCTTGCATCCACGGTCGCTTCGCTGGTTTGCGTTAGTGTTTTCGTTGTGCTTTGGGGCCTTTTTGCTGCGCCGAAGTCGGGACTTCGGCTCAACCCGTCGCTGCTGCTTCCGTTTAAGTTCGTGATTTTCGCCGGGGCAACAATGGCGCTAGCGTATGCTGGCAACGTAACCCCCGCCGCTCTCTTTGCCGTAGCCGCGAGCTTGCATTTGATCTTGGCCCTTTCACTTGGAATTCTCTAAGCGCGACCGCTGACTTGATCAGATCACGCCGCGATCGAGGCCAATGCTGCGGATCGAGGCTTGTCTTCAACGCGGTTAGGTTTCCGCCCCATTTCGAGGTGCGGGTGCGATCGAGCGGATGCTGGGCGACATCGGCAAACATATCAAACCACACCGGCAGATCATAAGCCTCGACACCTACTCTTCAGCGGCGCATTACATTCCCCTACCTGCGCCAAAAGCCTCGCCCGATAGCGCGGCGATCTGACTGCCAGCATCTTTTCTTGCCAGATCTTTGTGCGCCGCAGCGCCCGATGTTGATACAGCGTGCAAAAACCGCAGTGGTGGGCATTCAATGCGGTTTTCCATGGCACCTTCGCGTGCGTCGGTCACGCCAAAGTTGCCTGTCAAAAACCGGAAAAAACTTCATTTTCAGCACCTTCTTATAAGAAAAATGAGATCATTCTGATCTGCACGAAATGGCATTAGGGCTTTACTACCTTTTTATGTCAACGCCAGAACAGGCTTGGCAAGCGTGCGCAACTGCTAGACAGTTTCAGTCTCGATCGAATTTTCAACCTGCTTGTCTGGCTGTGACCAATTTTAACCGCTGAATTGGATGCCAGCCCGCCTCGATTATGCCCCTGCGGGCGAGAGGAGAACGATGGAACTGACCGCGCTTGCACCATCAGATATTGACCAGCGGATTTCACGGCACCTCGCCCCGGGTGAGACCGTCCTTTGGCAAGGGGTGCCCGCCGCCAACACATTCTTTGGCCCAAAGATTCTCGCGCTTGGCGGCGGGTTAATGGCGGGGGGGGTGCTGCTGGCCGCGGGATTGCTGGATGGCCTGTCACCCATGCTCGCCGCAGCGACCGGCGCGGCAAAACTGGTTCCGGCACTTGTGGCCGTTGCCGTTGGCGCGGTCGTTCTGGGCAAAGGCTGGCGCAACCAAGGCTCGAACTGGGTCTATGCGATCACCGATCAGCGGCTGATGTCGGTTCTGCGTGATCGCCTGATACGCTCGGTGCCGCCCGAAAAGGTCGAGCCGGACGTAGTGCGCATTGCGGGTGCGATCGTTTACTGGATGCAACTTTCAACCAACCGGCGCAGTGGAATGAGCACTACGGCCCGCGGGCCAGAAGGGCGATACGTCGGATTTCATGGGCTGTCTGACCCCAAGGCCGTGCGTGATCTGATTGTGTCTTGGCGGACAGGGGTTTCAAAGCGCGCCAACACCGAGGCGGCCCACTATGTTGCCGCTGCGGGTCAGGGCAAACAAGCTGGCATCACCCGCGTGCGTCATTCAGCAACGGGTCTGCAGCTTGATGTGCCGACACGTTGGAAAATGTCTGTATTGCAGCGTGAAGACGGGCCGCTGGTGGTGTTTGGCATCACGATCCTCAAGCGGTTCATCCGCGAAGGCAAGGCCCGGCCCTACGGCGATGATGCCCCGTGGAACGTGTTGAGCGTGCGCGGCGCACCTGATGCGGGCCTGGAAATGCTCATCAGCGAAGCGCCACTGACATTGACGCTGGGTGACGTTTTGAAAGATCGATGGAGTAAGGCGCTTGGCCTGAAGGTTCTGCAAACCAATGCGCAGATTCAGATCGGCCGCTTCACCGGGTTTTCGATCGTTCGCGATATGCCGAAGGGCGGGCATTTTGCGGGCTTCGGGCAAATAGATGCCGCCATTGTCGTGCGCCAAATCTGGCTGACAGACGGCAAACGGACGGTCGAGTTTCTGGGTCTCGCCCGCCCCGATCAGCCCGATGTGCAATTTGCCGTGGATTCGATGGTGGCGTCGCTATCAGCGGGGCAATAGCCGCCGCGCGCCGCTATTCGACCACGCATCTGGTTTCGTTGCCCACGCCGGGCACCATAAGGCCAATGACGCCCTTATTCATCCAGCCCGAAGCTCCATCCAACTCGCCACCAATGAAGTTGATCGAGTTCCGGTCGGCATTTTCATAGGCCCCGGCACTTTCTTGCAGCGTGTAAGTGCCATCCCCCGCCAATTCAAAAGAGTATTGCATCAGATCGCCCGCGGGCGTGCAACGATAGCTGCCCAAAACAACGCCGGTTTCACTCACCTCATTCAAACCTGCTTGCCGAATGAGCGAACCCGGAGGATGCATGTTGGCGCCCCCGGGGCTGACCCCTTCGGTGCCATTTGGAAAGCTGACAAGGCACATGCCCGCGATGTCACTGACGATCCGCCCGATGGCACCAAACCCGTCTTTGACGATGGCATCTTTTTCACAGCTTTTCATTGAGGCTCCTATCGCACCTTCGCCCGCAGATGCAGAGGCGCTCATACCCAGTAGCAAAGCCGCGAGAATATATCCTGAGCACATGATTTTTCTCCAAATCCAAAACGCGTTGCCTTCGGCAATTTCACGCAAGCTTGCAATGCAACGCCATCTCGAACAAGCTTGCATTCTTGTTTGACCGTTTTGGGGTTGTGGCAAGCACACCGGGTCGAGCGCGGAACTTGGCTGTCGTTGGCCCTTAACCGAATAGACGGATGCTGCCATTTGTTTCTACTTCTTGCCGTCAACCCGGCGAACTGCACACTTCACCAATGAAAGGCACATTATGAACCCTCGTTTTTTGCTTACATTTGTAGTTTGCACGCTGCTCATTGCTGGAACGATTGCGCGCGCGGACGAACCGCTCTTGCAGCCGATGTCCGAGGATACGTTGCGATCCCTTTTTGTGTTTGGCCCGCAGGATGGTCTGAAATACGCTGTGTGCGACGATAAACATACTTTCACCTGCACTTACGTCTGGGGCATTCTTGGCAAAGACGATGCTTTGCGCGTTGAAATGGGCGGCAGGCCTGATGGCAAAAAGCTTCAGGTAATCACTGCCCAGGCCGCAAGCGCCTCTGACTTCGACCGTGTTCTGGCGGCCTACAAAGACGCGGTGCCGATCTCGGATCTGGGTGTCACTGCCGTGTGGTCAGAGATGCGTGGGCAATTGTCCATACTGACCGCCAGCAACAGGGTCGTTCACGTCAGCACCGACATGACCGAAAGCGATGACAAGCAAGCCGCCGCCATCGCAATAGCAAACCTGGTACTTGCTGCGCTGTAACCCACGGCCTCGGCATTCAAATCTGGGCGACATCCGTTCTTGCGCTTTCAAGGTTCGCGCTATCCGCGTTGAACCGAAGGTGTACGACTCCCGACAAAATCATCCCATTCCAGCCATTCTGTGCCGGTGCCAGAAGAGACTACGTTTCGTGCGATGGCCGCGCCCAGATCCGCAACCTTGATGCCGCGAAGCTTGCGCATTGGACCAAAGAGGATCGAGCCAAGCAGCGGCCAGACAGCAAGCACCACGGCTTGCGAAAGCCCGTATCGATTCTTTGGCGTCAAGATCATGCTTGGGTGAAAAAGGCTCAGGTGCTCGAAAGCGAGGTTTTCAAGGCCATCTTCAAGTTCGCCCTTGCTGCGCAGAAAAAACGAGCGGGACTTTGAACTGGCACCGATTGAACTCAAAAGCTGAAAATGCTCAACGCCCGCGGCTTTGCAGAAGGTGGCAAATTGTAGCGGAACGTCCTTGTCGATTTTCGTGAACTGCTCTTTGGAAGCCTTCGACGGCTCTCCCACACCGAGCGTGCAAATAGCGGTCGTGTGGCCCGGCAAAAACGTCTGGTAGGTTTCGGGATCGAACAAATCTACGATATGTTGTTCGACCTTTTTGCTGCCCACCCCATCAAGATGCCTGCGGCCAAGCACTGTGACTCGCTTGACGCTGCCCATCTGCGTCAACACCTTCAGTGCCTCGCTACCAACAGCACCAGTCGCACCAATCATCACTACGCTTTTGTATTTCGACATTGTGGTTCTTTCAATTTCTGCCGCATGACGATGGATACTGCGCGCACAAGACTAAAGGTTGTACCCTTCAACGACCTGCGACCAATGCGCAGCAAGCGCTGCAGTTCCGCGCTGGCTGAGCCGCTGAAGGTCGGTTTGTATTGTGTGAATCTGGCGCTACTTCCCCTTCGCGGGCATCGTCTTCGAGGAATACACGGGCACCGTCACGCTGTCCACAAAGGCGACCGAACGGCTGGTTCCCGCCAGCGAGGGCATCGCGTTCCCCTTGGGCACGATGGACACCTTCACCACCTACGGCGGGCCCGCAAGCCTGCTGGAGGCGGAGGGGCGGTTGAAAAGCACGGGCCGCGCCGTGCCGTCTCGCTCCAAGACCGGCCGCGGGCTGACGACGGTGCCGATCTTCCTCTTGGTGCCGCAGATCAAGCAGCGCAAGCGGCTCGATCTGGCGCGGGATGCCGAGCGGCCATCGACGCCGTGCCGGAGCGGATCGTGTCGGGCTGGGTGGAGGGGCGAACAATTCTCTAATCCGACGGTTTCTCGGCCCAAACCAAGAACTCGAAAGTTCCACCCTCACGCACAGCTTGGTCGACAATATTCACGTCGTGCGCCCTCGACCGATCAGGATCGGCAAAAAATGTCCAATCCTCCTCATGCTCGGGCATTACCAGAACGTCATAGTCAAGGCGTCGCCCAGTTCTTCCCCCAGCCGTCTTTGTTGCCTCCATACGGGCTATGCTGAATCCGGCATCTGCAAGATAGTTGTTGAACGCACAAAGCTGATCCAACGACAATCGGACCTACTTCTTTCCGCGGAGAAGTTCATGCATGAAGGCTTGCATCTTGTCTTCCATGGCTACTCCAGCGGCCGAATAAATTCCTGCAGATCGTTTTCCGGTGCGCGCAATGGCACATTTCTGTTACTGACCGCGACGACTTCACCGTCCGAGTTCAATATCACCCAATGCCGTCGCGGCCAGTAAGCAGAGTCATTTCCTGCCCCTTGTAGGGACCGAATCCACAAATTACCCCACTCAAATCAGGGTTAGGCGCGCAGCTGGTCATTCTCTTTAAGTTCGGGGATTACATTCACCGCCTGAAGCCCGCAAAAATTGGCGAAGCTTTTATCAATGTTTACGGGGGCCGGTTGACCATTTGAGGCAATAGCCTGCTTGAAATACCGTCGCGCCGCAGCTGTATCTCGGCGCTCTGAGAGCATGAAATCAAGGTTTTTTTCCGAAACGGTCAACAGCCTGGTACAAGTACGCCCACCTGCCACAAACCTTTACATAGGTCTCATCCATCCGCCAGGCTTTGGCCGTCGTGCGCTTTATGGCTTGGGCGGTAGCCGCGATCACCGGCGAAAACTTCACAATCCACCGGTTCAGCGTAGCGTGGCCGACGGGCACGCCGCGCTCGGCCTGGATTTTTTCGAGATCGCGGTAGGACACCGTGTAGCGCAGATAGAAGAACACCGCGAAGAGGGACACGCCCTTTGGAAACTGCGCACCTTTGAACGAGATCATATCGTATTCTCCACTCGGCCTAGTTCAAGGTAAGGATCGTCGACCCAACATCACTCAAAGAGCATGTGTCGAAGCTTGCGACAAAGCCACCGCTGCAAGATTATGGCCGTTGTTGTCGAATTTTCATGCATTTTCAGTCTTGTGAGGACCGTGGTGCGAAAATTTCTCATCGGACGTTGCTGTGACCGTCACCAAAAAGGTGAAGTTCAACGGCCGGCGCGAGATACTCCACAATGTCGTCTCGGGACATGGCCGCAACCGGAGGGATGGCCAGAATATAACGGCACAACGCGAAGCCGAACAATTGGCTGACGACAAGGCCCGCGCGCGTTTCAACCGTCTCCGGGTCGCCGAGCTGCGCCGCGGCCGGCAGAACCTGTTCGCGAAAGATAGTGCGGACCCGTTCTGCGGCCGCTTCGTTGGTCGACGCCGCCCGCAGCAGGATCACCAGTCCCATGTCTTGGCCGCTTCCCTCCCAGAGATCTAGGAAATGCCTGACGAGCATCTCGCCGAACGGGCCAGGCCTTGCCGGATCGATTTTGGGCAACCCGAGTTCGACCTTTGATACCAGCGAAAAAAGCCCGTCCTTGCCGCCGAAATAGCGGATGATCATCGACGGGTCGATCGACGCGCGCTCGGCAATCGAGCGCACCGTTGTCCCCTGGTAGCCGTGTTCTGCGAACATTGCCCTCGCGGCATCAAGGATGGCTTCACGCGTACGATCTGATTTGCGCATGACGTTTCCTTCTTCCTTGCCCGATTACCTTCGTAACCCTGTTTGTCAACAAGTGTTGACAAACGCAAGCGCCCCGGCGTATGTCAACGCTTGTTGACTTTTGCCGCGACCGGCGGCGCCAACCTGCAAAGGAGATTTTCATGAGCAAACAGACAGTCAGCCGCAGGGATCTTGCGGTCGGCACGCTCTTGGCCCTGATCATCGGAACAACCTTCGTTTTGATCGGGGGCAGGCCGCTTGTCGTGACCTTCATTCCCGGCCTCGTCGTGGCCTGGGCTATTTTCGCCTGGCTGCACGGAACGCAGACAGCATTGCCGGAAGGCGGCAAGCTCTATCCGCTCTACTACGCTGTCTTCGCCTGGCAGTTTGTTCACTTCTTCGAGGAGTACCTAACCGGCTTCCGGATCCAGTTTCCCGAACTCTACGGCGCATCACCCTTCAGTGCAGAGCTTTTTGTCGGCGTCAACATGTTCTCTTACTTTGTCTTTGCCGTCGGCTTCATTCTCGTTTTCGAGAAAGGGCTGAAGTTCCTGCTGATCCCGGTTTTGTTTTATATCGTCTATGGGGCCCTCGGTAACGCCATCGCCCATGTCTGGTGGGTCATTTGGAAAGGCGGCTATTTCCCCGGATTCTTCACAGCGCTGGCCTACTGGATTCTTGGGCCGCTGTTGCTTTCTCGTTTTGTGGGGTCGCTTGGGCGCGCCTATGCGATCACTGCGCTCTTCGCCGTCATCCTGATCCCGGCGATCACACTGACGATGTCGCCAGTTTAACGATTTGCCAAAGGAAGTCAGCTCTTTGGCGTCAGATATGGCTCTGTTGATGGCGTGGTTGCCCCTCCCGACGGCATCGCAATGTGCCATTGTGGTGAGTGTTAAAGCCATCACAAAAGGAAGGAGCATCCATGTCCGAAGTTACTCTCATCGGTATCGACTTGGCAAAGTGCGTTTTCAAGCTGCACAGGTGCGCGCAGTGACGGTTCGGTCGCGTTTCGCAAGAAGCTGTCACGGGGGCAGTTGCTCGCGTTCGTGGCACAGCAGCCCAAGTGTCTGATCGCCATTCCCCCGGAGCGCATCTTGGACCTCAAGCGCGCCGACAAAGTGGAAGTGCTCGAAGCGCGGCTCCTGGGGCTGGCAACCTCGCTGGCGGCACTGGAACGGGTCAACGAGCCGGAGTTTATGCAGTTCGCTGGCACGGCTGCCCCAGCGCCTCCTTGGCCGCTTCGCCGACCACAGTGTCCCGCTCGATCTACGCATGGCAAAGGCGGCGGCACGGTATGCTGGGTTGATGGGGCAAGAGGGGAATGTCTCGGCCCTGAGCTGGCGAACGCCGACTGCCCTACGGACGGCCGCTTTTTTGCTGCGGATACGAGGCAAGATGTGCCGCTCCTATTTCTTCTTTGGATCGGTCACCTTGTAGCTCCCGGCGCTTCCCGCGGGCGGAGTGGTCGGTTGTGGGCTCGGTATTGCTTGGGGTTCCGGTTCGGGCTGCGGGATTGGCCCAACGCCTGCGTTAACCGCTTGGTAGCTCGCGGCGTAGGGGACAAAGTCGAGGACCCGCAAGCGGAGCGCTGCGCTATGACGCTCATAGACGGCCGAAAGTACAAAATCAGCTGTGAGGGGTGATGCAAAATAGACAAGCACCTCGTCGTCATCTGCGATATAGGCGACCGGCGCCAGCCCTTGCATCGTTTCGGGTTGGATCTGCGCGATCACATCGGCCAAGTCGGGCGGGGTGCGGCTCGCTTGCTCCAGAAGGGGCGAAAAACCATCCGTGACAGCGGTTACGATGAACGCCACGACAGCTTCGCGCAGCGGTTGAAACAGCGGGTCTTCTTCTACGGCAGAATACTCGATTGCCTGCAGGCGCATCTGGTTTTCAAACACCCGCAACGCGATCAGGGGCGACAGGAACTCGGCGACATCTTCGCGGTTTTCAACCCCGAGCCCACGCCGCCAATTCGCGACAAACGCAGGGTTATCGAACTTGGCCTCAAACGCATCAACCGTGGCGGCCAGCGCCGAAATCATGGCGATCGAGGGGTGCGCGCCCGCGCGTTGCCATGCGGGAAGCGGATCGATCTCGGACCCGCGCAGAAGGTCGCCCGGCAACCATTCAAGGTCGATCAACTCGAGGCTTTCGGGCAGATACTGCCACTCAGTGATCACGGCGGTGTCGACCCAGGGGTTGTAGAACATCACGAAGGTCTGCGCCGCGCCCACACCGGTTGCGGCATAGACCGACGCCCCCATCAGGTAGCGCCAGCCGTCGGGCCCGCTGCCCCACTCCTCCATCGCCGCATTCATCGCCTGCAGCGACGCGCGGGCTGCGTGCGTGCGGGCCTTTGCCGCGACGTCTTCCGGGTCGTCGATCATCGCGTTGCGAAAATCCATCGCAAGATAGATATCCATCACCTCGGCGCGGTTCGGGTGCTCTGGCGAGGCACCGCCGGTTGCGGGAAACCCCAAAAGCAGCGCCAGCGCGGCGATCCGAAGCAGATCATGCAAGAAGCCTGATGTCATGGGATCACCTCACGCGCTCTGGCGGCGCGACGCCGTGTTGGAAGAAAACGGGTGGCAGCTCGAATTCGATGGCGAGGACGTCGTCTGCGGTCAGGTCGGGCAGAAGGAGGGTGCCCTGTTCTGCGGTACCGACGATTTCGAAGTCAATCGTGGTGCGAACGGCGTAGCCGTTGCTCTCCATGTCCCGGGCCAGCCATGTTCCCGAGTAGTGGAGGTAGTCGTTTTCCCAACTGGCGTCGTTGTCAAACGTCTGGTTGACCTCAGACTCCATCGTCATCACAAGCTTTCCGCTGACGTCGACAAGGCCGGAAATTCGCCCACTGTGAAAGCGACGCATGTATTCGACATCGTCGCGATCCGGATACCCGACGTTGAAATTGCGCCACCAATCCTGAAAAATTCCGTTCAAGGCATTCCCGGATACAATGCCCATCAACAAAGATTCTCTTTCGATATGCACGACGCCCTCGCCGGATTCATAGTGCAAAGGCTCGTTGCACCGCTGTATGAAATATCCGTCTCGAACCGAGAGCACCATGCATTCCACCGGAGTCCCGGATGCGATTTCCCCTTCCATGTTCACGTCGTTTCCACCGGTCGACCCGTCGTTCATTTGCCAGTTGACTCGAATTGGCACCGCATCAAAACTTGTCACCGCGACCACTTCCGGCGTATCGGGCTGCGGCCCGGCGCCGCCATCGACGTCCCCACTCACAGCAGTAAGGCGCAGGATTGTGGGTAGGGGCATCAGCTCGACCGAGCGCAGCCCGAACTCGCCGGACGTCTGGTGATAGCTCTCGTAGATCGGCTTCATGTCCAGCGCAGCCTGACGGCGCAGAGTTTCCTCAAGCGCGCGGACAAGCGCAGTGCGCGTGTCAAACAGCGGTGCGATCATGCCTTCGATTGCGCCGCTCACGCTGGCCTTCATCAAGAGATCGTAGGCAGTCGTGGCGATGAACCCACCGGCATCTTGCCGACCGCGCCGCCGATGCACTCGCCCACCGCCGTGCCCACCACCGGCAGCGACGATCCGATGGTCGCGCCAATTGCGCTGCCGGCGAGGCCCGAGGCGACGGTGGCACCATAGACAAAAGCTTCGCCAACCGCGAGCGCCCCGGCCCCTGCCGTCGCGCCCTGGTAGTCACCCCCAGCCGCACGCCCCACGACATCCGGCAACGCCTCAGCTCCGAGCAGCGCCCAAGGCGCAAACCGGAAGGGGACGGAGCGCGAAAGATTGCCGGTGGCCCGGTTCAGGTTCTTGAAATTGCGCCGCCAGCCCTGCGCGATGAGCTTTCTGTCGGGGGCAGACAGGCTCGTGAAATCCGCAAAGTTGCCTGCGTTGTAGCTGGTCCGGAAGGTCTGGGTGCCAAACTGATTGAACGACTCCCCGCCCGCCTGCAGCGCTGTGCCAATGGCCTGATTGTATTGCTCCCCGAGGTTGGGGCGATCGTCTGCCATAGCTGGTGCAGCCAGCAAGAGCAGGATCGAGGCGAGGAAGCGGGCGAGGAAGGCGTTCATGGAAATCCGCATGGTCTGAATCGTAAAGTAGAATGAGATTGTCGCAATTGATGTGTGTCAATGTTGACGATGTGGCGGATAATGAATGATAGCGAACGGGAAGTGTCGGCCTTCCAATGCACCCTTGGGCCAGCCAAGCGGTCATTCATTCAGAATGCAGCGAATGTCGGCTTCCCGCCCATACCCCCCCTTTCCCCTATCGGGTAGTGCCTAGGGGGTTGAGTGGGCAACCATGGCAAATGGCCCCCTCGGGGACGAATCTGGGTGCAAGGGCTGGTGCAGGCCGACATCCCGCGCGTTAGACGCGCCGAGCGCGAACGAGGGCAGGTGCAGCCTGCTAGGCGCGTCGGGTGATGCGTGGCTCGGCTCAGGAATGGCTCAGGGTGCCAACATGCCCCCAATGGATCTCTTCGGGGTTCGTCGCGAAGTGGTCTGCGCTGAATGCGATGAGGCGTTCCAGCATCGCGTCGATCTCGGCCTTGGCGGCAATAAAGGCATCAAGCGCCTTGGTGTTATCGATCTGACGGCAGCTGGCCATGGCGGCGTTCCTTTGGTGAGTTGCATCGCTCCGGTGCTATGAGATTCGCTCCGTCGCGAACTCTAATCAACTGAATCCGAAGCACTATCATTGCGGCCGAAGAAAAGAGTCGATCTTGGCGGGCTTAGCCAGAGTAAGCTTGATGCTGATTCCATGCTCGCGCGCGTGCAGCCAAGAGGTCGCGTAAGGCGCGGTTACTGGTGGACTATGCGGCGGCGCGATCATAGCTGCAGTATCGCCAACGTAGTACGGCCAATGACCGACACCGAAGATCAGCGGCCAGCCCTGGCCACGCGGCGACCGGTGCTTTTTTAGCGGTGGGGCGAACAAACCCTATGCAACGCGGCGCCCTTGCACCCATGTGCCACGCAGTGCCGCCGCCCCGGCAATGCGGGCCACGCGCACCAGATCGGCGCGCGCGCCGGGCACGACGCGGCCACGGTCAGGCAGCCCCACCGCCTCGGCAGGGGTAGCGGTCACCGTGGCAATACCGCGCGCCATGTCGCCCCAGAGATCGCCCAGCATCAGTGCCGTCGACAGAAGCGACGAGGGCACGTAATCCGACGAGACGATGTCGAGCAGACCTTCGCGTGCCAGGTCGGCCGCTGCTACATTGCCCGAATGCGAGCCGCCGCGGATCAGGTTTGGCGCGCCCATCATCACCTTGATACCGTGATCGTGGCAGGCGCGCGCCGCATCGGGCGTGGTGGGAAATTCGGCCACCACCGCGCCATGCACTGCCGAGCGCACGACTTGTTCGGCAGTGGTGTCGTCATGGCTGGCCAAGGTCGCGCCATAGCGGCGCGCGGCCGCCACAGCAGCCGTTTCATGTGCTTCGCCTAGCCGCAGGCTCAGCGCCCGCTGCTCATCGACGTGACGCTGAAAATCGGCATCGGTCACGCCATGCTTGCCCTGCATGTATTCGCGCAGCTTGCCGACATCGCGAAACTGGCGCTCGCCCGGGGTGTGATCCATCAGACTGAGAATGCCGATACGGTCGGCGGGGCCGAACTTGTCCAGCTCCTCGATCAGTGTTTCGGAACAGACCTCGGCACGCAGGTGCAGAAAATGACTGATTCGCAGCGCGCCCCGGGCGCGCAGATCAAGGATTTCGTCGGCCACCGCTCGCGCATACTCGCCGTAGTTGGCCTTGGCGTTCGACACCACCGACCCCACGCGCAGCGCGTCGAACACTGTGGTTATGCCCACCGAAGCAAGCTCGGCGTCATGGGCGATGATCGCCGCGCCGTGCGGCCAGTTGACCCGCGGGCGGGGCTCGATGTGGCGCTCGAGATTGTCGGTGTGCAATTCGATCAGCCCCGGCATCAGCAGATCGCCTTCGCAGTCGATCGCGCCGGGGTGGACCGCCCGGCCCGTGTCGATCGCCGCGATATGACCATCGACCAACAACAGCGCGCCGCGCAGAACCTCGTGCGGCAGCACCAGCGTCGCATTAGCCAAAACGGTTTCGCTCAAGGGATGCTCCATGCGGTTCGGGGCGGGCTGGGCAAAAAACCTCTCGTTTCTCGCGCGCTCTGTCGCCATGACATGCCAGTGTCACAGCCGAGTGACAAAGCAGGTGCCGACGCAGCCGGGGATAAGCAATGCGCCGTTACGCACTCTATTACGCGCCACCCGAAGGGGCCCTGGCCGATTTCACCGCCCGCTGGTTGGGCTGGGACGCGGCGGCAGGCTGTGCACGGGCGCACCCCGAATTGGCCGGGCTTGCGCTGCCGGTGGCCGAATTGACCGCCGCGCCGCGCAAATACGGTTTTCACGGCACGCTGAAGGCACCGTTCCGGCTAGCCGATGGCATGGGCGAGCCCAGCTTGCGTTCGGCCTGCGCCTGGGTTGCGCGTCGCCTTTCGCCGGTCAGCCTGCCCGGCCTCAGGCTGGCGCGGCTTGGCGGGTTTCTGGCGCTGGTGCCAGAAGGCGACGCGGCCCCGCTTGCCGCCCTCGCCGCCGAGGTTGTGACCGCGCTCGATGCCTTTCGCGCGCCGCCCGATGCGGCCGAAATCGCCCGCCGCAACCCCGAAAAGCTTACCGAGGCACAGCGTGAGCTGATGGCTCGCTGGGGTTACCCCTATGTGCTGGGCGAGTTCCGTTTTCACCTGACACTGACCGGCAACCTGCCACCCGAAACTGCGGCGCAGGTGCAGGCGGCGCTGGAACCGCAGCTTGCGCCGCTGTTGCCGCGACCCTTCGAGATTACCGACATCTGCCTGTTCGGAGAGGCCGAAGACGGCAATTTCAGGCTGCTGCAGCGCTACCCGCTCGGCGGCTGAAGCGCCGCCAGAAAGCGCGCCGTGCCTTCGGCCAGGGTGCCGCCGTTCGGCACTTCGGTGGCGGCGATGCCGCCGGGCAGCGCGAAGACGCTGCGCGCAAGCCGTTGCGCGATGTCCGCGGCGCTCTCGCGCCCGCGCCCGGCAAGCCGTCGCGCAAGTACCTCGGGCGAGGCTGTGACGACGATGACCTTCATTGCCGGAAAGCGCAGCGCTGCCTGCAGCAAGGCCGCCCGCGAGCCGTTAAAGACCACGTCGCGCCCGGCCAACAGTGCCGCCTCGATGCTGGCAGGAATGCCATAGCTCAGCCCATGCGCCTGCCAGACCAGCGCAAAGGCCCCCGACGCCTGCATCGCGGCAAAGCGCGCCACATCGACGCCGGTGAAATCTTCGCCTCCAGCGCTCTCGGGCCGGGTGATGACGCGGCGCGCCACCACCAGATCGGGCCGGGCCTCGGCCGCGGCGGCGATCAGCGTATCCTTGCCCGCCCCCGAAGGGCCGACCACCGCAA
This sequence comes from Rhodobacteraceae bacterium UBA6213, assembly GCA_002421605.1. Classification (GTDB taxonomy): domain Bacteria; phylum Pseudomonadota; class Alphaproteobacteria; order Rhodobacterales; family Rhodobacteraceae; genus UBA6213. The sequence continues at coordinate 118,644 of DISJ01000012.1, forward strand.
ACAGCCGCCCCGCGCGCATCAGGCCTGTCGCGGCGTGAACGAGGTAACGTCAAGCTCGCGGTCTGCCACCCGCGCCCGCGCCGCCTCGTCGTGGAAAATGCCCAAGATAGCCGCGCCGCGCGCCTTGGCCTCTTCGATCAGGGCCAGCACCACTTCGCGGTTCTTCGCATCGAGGCTGGCGGTCGGTTCGTCGAGCAACAAGGCCGCATAGGGGTGCACGAAGCCCCGCGCGATGTTCACCCGCTGCTGCTCGCCGCCCGAAAACGTGGTGGGCGACAGCCCCCACAGCCCGCGCGGCAGGTTCAGCCGCGCCAGCATCGCCTCGGCGCGGATGCGTGATTCGGGCGCGCTGACCCCCAGCACGCGCAGAGGTTCGGCGACCACCTCATGCGTCGGCACCCGCGGCACCACGCGCAGGAACTGGCTGACATAGCCCAGCGTGCGGCGGCGCAGCGCGATGATCTGGCGCGGTTCGGCCTCGGCCAGTTCCAGATCGCCTACCCGTATCGAGCCCGAGGCAAGCAGGTAATTGCCCCAGATCATCCGCATCAGCGTCGACTTGCCAGAGCCCGAGGCGCCGGTCAGCGCCACACATTCGCCGGGCGCCACATGCAGCGCCGCCCCGGCCAGCACGGGTATCTCCGCACCGCCCTGATTATATAGCGTGAACGACTTGGTCAGCGCGCGTATCTCAATCATCGCTCACACCTGCAGAACAGAGGAAACCAGAAGCTGCGTATAGGCGTGCTGCGGATCGTCGAGCACCTGATCGGTCAGCCCCTGTTCCACCACCTGCCCGCCCTTCATCACCATCAGCCGATCGGCCAAGAGCCGCACCACCGCCAGATCGTGCGTCACGATAACCGCACTCAGCCCCATTTCGCGCACGAGGCCACGCAACAGGTCCAAAAGCCGCGCCTGCACCGAAACGTCGAGCCCGCCGGTGGGTTCGTCCATGAACACCAGCCGCGGCGCCATCACCAGACTGCGGGCAATCTGCAACCGCTGCTGCATGCCACCCGAAAACGCCGAGGGGCGGTCGTCGATGCGGCCCTCGTCGATCTCGACCCGGCCCAGCCAGTCGAGTGCAGCATCGCGGATGGAGCCGTAATGGCGCGCGCCCACCGCCATCAGGCGCTCGCCCACGTTGCCGCCGGCGCTTACCCCCATGCGCAGCCCGTCGCGCGGGTTCTGGTGCACATAGGCCAGATCGGTGCGACCGAGGCGGCGGCGGTCAGGTTCCGATAGCGCACGCAGATCGCGCGGGCCGTCGCGGGTTGCAAACACCACGCGGCCCGCATCGGCCGCCAGATGCCCGGCGAGGCACGACAGCAGCGTCGATTTGCCAGAGCCGCTTTCGCCCACGATGCCCAGCACTTCGCCGGGCCAGAGGTTAAAGGAAACGTCGGTGCAGCCGACGCGGGCGCCGTACATCTTGGTCAGCCCGTCTACCGCCAAAAGCGGGGCATCGACGGCCGCAGTCATGGTTTCCAGCTTGCCCATCATGCAGCTTCCCCTGCGGCAAGCTGGCCAGCATGGCCCGCCTCGCGCCGCGTGCGGCAGAAATCGGCATCGGAGCAGACGAACATCCGCCCGCCCGCGTCGTCGATGATGACCTCGTCAAGATAGCTTTCCGCCGCGCCGCACAGGTCGCAATCATGCGGTGCCTTCGAAGCGGCAAAGGGAAAGTCGTCGAAATCGAGGCTGACGGCGGCGCTGTAGGGTGGCAGCGCATATATGCGCTGCTCGCGTCCGGCACCGAAAAGCTGCAAGGCTGAGCTGCGGTGCAGTTTGGGGTTGTCGAACTTGGGGATCGGCGAGGGATCCATGACATAGCGCCCCTCGACCTTGACCGGATAGGCATAGGAGGTGGCGATCTCGCCGTTGCGCGCGATGTCTTCGTAGAGTTTCACATGCATCACGCCGTATTCCTGCAAGGCATGCATCTTGCGCGTCTCGGTCTCGGAAGGTTCCAGAAACCGCAGCGGCTCGGGGATCGGCACCTGATAGACGAGGATCTGGCCTTCGCTCAGCGGCGCTTCGGGGATGCGGTGGCGGGTCTGGATCAGCGTGGCCTCGGCGGTGCGTTCCGTCACCTCCACACCTGCCGTGCGCTGAAAGAACTTGCGGATCGACACCGCATTGGTGGTGTCGTCGGCGCCCTGATCGATCACCTTCAGGCAGTCTTCCGGCACGAGGCAGGCGGCAGTCACCTGCACGCCGCCGGTGCCCCAGCCATAGGGCATGGGCATTTCGCGGCTGGCGAAGGGCACCTGGTAACCCGGCACCGCCACGCCTTTCAGGATGGCGCGGCGGATCATCCGCTTGGTTTCCTCGTCGAGATAGGCGAAGTTATAGGCTGCCTCACGCATGGTCCTGCCCCCCTGCTCCGGCCAATGCCGCACGGCGCAAGCGACGCACCAACTCGAGCTCCGACTGAAAATCGACGTAGTGCGGCAGCTTGATATGTTCGAGAAAGCCGGTGGCCTGGATGTTATCGGCGTGCATCAGCACGAATTCCTCGTTCTGGGCCGGCGCGCCGCTGTCGTCTTCGCCCAGTTCGCGCCAGCGCAGGGCGCGGTCCATCAGCGACATCGAAATGGCCTTGCGTTCCGACTGGCCGAACACCAGCCCATAGCCGCGGGTGAATTGCGCGGGCTCGGTTTTCGAGCCGGTGAACTGGTTCACAGTCTCGCATTCGCTCAGCTCGATCTCGCCGATTTCGACAGCAAAACCCAATTCCGGGATTGCCAGTTCCACCGCCACCATGCCGATCCGCAATTCGCCGACAAAGGCATGGGTGCGGCCATAGCCGCGCTGCGTCGAATAGGCCATGCCCAGCACGAAACCCTCATCGCCGCGGGTCAGCGCCTGCAACCGCAGCGCCCGGCTAGCGGGCAGTTCCATCGGCGTGCGCGTCAGGTCGGGCGCCGGGGCGTCAGAGACCGGTTGCGTCTCGATCAGCCCGTCGCGGTTGAGGAATTCGGTGATATGGGGCACCACGGCGGGGGCCGTCGCCGACCCTTCCGCTGGTGCCGATGGCGTGGCGGGCGCCGCCTCGGCCAGCAGCGCAAAATCCAGCAGCCGGTGCGTATAGTCGAAGGTCGGCCCCAGCACTTGCCCGCCCGGCGCATCCTTGAAGGTGGCCGAGATGCGCCGGATACAGGCCATCGCCCCGGTATCGACCGGCACCGAGCCGCCCAGCCGCGGCAAAGTGGTGCGGTATGCGCGGATCAGGAACACCGCCTCGATCAGATCGCCGCGCGCCTGCTTGATCGCCAGCGCCGCCAGATCGGGGTCGTAGAGCGAGCCCTCGGCCATCACCCGGTTGACCGCTAGCTTCAACTGCTCGCGGATCTGCGGCACCGAAAGCTCGGGCACAGCCTGGTCGCCGCGCCGCTCTTCGGCCAGCCACGCATGCGCAGCGTCGATCGCGCGTTCGCCGCCCTTTACCGCAACATACATCAGGCGGCCTCCACGCGGGTTGAACGCGGCAACGCCGCCAGCCGGTCATCGGCGGTGAAGAAGAAATCGAGCCCCAGCGGGTAAAGCGCATGGTTTTCGGCAAATGCCGCCACCTCGGGCAATGCGAGGCCCGCCTGCACCGCAATGCCGGGGCCTGAAATCCGTGCGGTCGGCGCGGCCAGCGATGCCAGTTCGACGATCAGCGTCGCGGCGCGGTCGGGGTATTCGGCTGAACCGATAGAGAACCGATCCAGCGGCAGCAGCGATGACCAGTTGCCCAGCGCGAAGCTGGCGGCAGCGGGTTCCACGAAGGGCGCGCCAGTGTGAAAGGTGATCCAGTCTCGCACCGCCTTGGTATCATGCGAGGGCGCAAGATACAGCGGCGTCGTGGTATCGACCAGCGTCAGCACCAGCACCCCCGCCGCCACCGAAAGCGGCGCGGGCGGGGTGGCGCCGGCCAGCGCCACCACCTTGCCGGGGCGCGCCATGGCATCGAGTGCGGCACGAAAGGCACGTGCGGCCTGCACCGATGTATCAGAAAACCCACCTGAAAGGGCTGCGGGGGTCATTGGTCCTCTCCCCTGACAAGCGTGAAAAATTCGACCTTGGTAGCCGCCGCACGGTCGGCGCGCGCCAGCCGCTGCGCCGCCTCTTCGGCTGCCAGCGGCGCCAGAACGGCGCTGCGGATCGCCTCGGCGCGCGGCCCTTGCAGCAGCGCATCGACCAGCGCCGCGTGTTGCGCGTGGGCCAGCCCGCGGCCTTGCACGTGGGCGTGCCCGACCTCGCCAGAGGCCAGTTGCAGCGTGCAGCGCGTCACTGTCATTTCGCCAAGGTTGAACGGCGCGCCGGTGCCACCGATGCGGCCGCGCACCATCACCGCGCCCACCTCGGGGCCACGCAGCAGGCGGGCCTGCGGCAGGTCAGCGGGCATCAACGCCGCCAGACGCGCGGACGGCGCACGCGCCAGAAGGCCCATCCATGCCTGTCGTTCGGTCGGGGCGCCCGCAGCGGGGTCGTGTGAACGTTGCATCTGACTCGGCCCTTCTATACAACTAGACATCTGGTAGCCGCACGAGGTGACAGCCCTGTGACAACGCCCCCCGAAAAAGCGCCGCTTTACGCCGATATTGCCGCCACGCTGCGCCACGAGATCAGCGCCGGGCTTTGCCTGCCGGGCGAAAGGCTGCCGCCCGAGGCGCAGCTTGCCATCCGCTTCGGCGTCAACCGCCATACCTTGCGCGCCGCGATGGCGCGGCTTGCCGCCGAGGGGTTGGTGCATGCGCGCCGAGGTGCCGGGGTGTTCGTGGCGGCGCGCCCCACCGACTATGCGCTGGGGCGGCGGGTTCGGTTTCACCAGAACGTCGCAGCCTCGGGGCGCACCCCCTCGCGCGCCGCGCTGCACATCGAAACCCGCCACGCCGACGCGCGTGAGGCCGAGGCGCTGGGGCTGGCGCCGGGCGCGCCGGTGCATGTGTTCGAGGGGCTTTCACTGGTCGATGGCACACCCATCGCGGCATTCCGCTCGGTGTTTCCAGCCGCGCGCCTTGCCGGGTTGCCGGCGCATCTGGCGGCAACCGGGTCGGTAACGCAGGCACTGGCGGCTGCAGGCGTTGCCGATTACACGCGCGCCAGCACGCGGCTCACCGCCAAAGCGGCGCATGGGGCGCTGGCCGCACGCCTGCGCCTGCCCGAGGGCGCGCCGATCCTGCGCTCCATCAGCCTCAACGTCGATGCCGCCGGGGTGCCGGTCGAATACGGCCATACCTGGTTTGCGGGCGAGCGGGTGACGCTGACCCACAGTCCCGAAGACTAGCCACCATATCGTTCCAGAAACGCCTCGGCGGAAAGTGCGCGAAAATCGGCAAGCGACGCGCGCAGTCGCTGGTGCGACCAGTCCCACCACGCAAGCGCCAGCATCCGGTCGGCCACCTGCCGCGAAAAGCGCTCGCGCAGCGGCGTGGCAGGCACCCCGGCAACGATCATGTAGGGCGCCACGTCATGCGTGACCACCGCCCCCGCGGCCACCACCGCCCCTGCCCCAACCGTGACATCGGGGCGGATGATCGCGCCATGCCCCACCCAGCAATCGGGGCCAAGCGTGGTGCGCCGGGCGCGGCGGCGGGCAAAGAAGGCGCCGTCCGGCCCGACATCGTCCCAATAGTAGTCCGAGCGGTAGAGGAAATGGTGCAGGCTGGCCTTTTCCATCGGGTGGTCCGTGGGGCCGACGCGGGTAAGGGCCGCGATATTGGCAAACTTGCCGACCTCGGTGTTGGCGATGTCGGCCCCCCGGTCGCAATAGCTGTAATCGAGGAACTCGGAATTGAGCACCCGCGAGCCGCGGCCGATTTCGACATAGGCGCCAAGGCGGCTGCCCGCGACTTCGCAGTCGGGGTGGATGAAAGGCGTTTCGGCAGAAAGCGTCGGCATCTCATGCACCCTTGATCAGTTTGCGCCGCAGCCAGCCCGAAGCCGTATCCATGACCATCACCATCAGCACGATCAGCACCATGTAATAGCTGACTTCCTCCCAGTCCTTCTGGGTGGAAATTGCCTGGGTCAGCAACAGCCCGATGCCGCCGCCGACGATGGCGCCGATCACGGTGGCGCTGCGGGTGTTCGATTCGAGATAGTAAAGCACCTGGCTCAAGAGCACCGGCATCACCTGCGGCATCACCCCGAGGCGCGCTTTCTGCATCGGGTTGGCACCCGTCGAGCCGACCCCTTCTACCTGCTTTTCATCTATATTTTCTAGTGCTTCCGAGAACATCTTGCCAAAGCTGCCGGTGTCGGTCAGCAAAATCGCCAGCGCGCCGGTCAGCGGCCCGGGGCCAAAGGCGCGCGACAGGATCAGGGTCCAGATCAGCCCGTCAACGCCGCGCAGGAAATCAAACACCCGCCGCATTGCAAACCGCAGGCTGCGCAGTCGCGTGAAGTTGGCGGCCGCAACAAAAGCCAGCGGCAGCGCCACGATTGCCGCCCCCATGGTGCCAAGAAACGCCATCAGCACGGTTTCGAACAAGGCCCAGGCCACATCGCCATGCCGCCACATCTTGTTGGTCCAGAAATCCTGCACCATGCCGACGATATTGGCGCGCGTTGGGTCGATCCTTTCGCCCCAGAGCGCCGATACCGCGCCCAGCGGGCCGAGCCCGGAATAGGGGCTGTCGAGCGTGAAGAAGAACAGCTCCCACCCCGGCTGGTAACGAAACACCTCGGTGCGGTTGCGGGTAACGCTGAACCGGCCCGCATCAGTCGTTACATCGACGCGGGTATCCGAAACACTGATCCACGACGGAACGTCCCCCGGCGGCAGGCTGAGTGCCAGTTTGCCCGCCTCGGGGGTTATGGCGATGGTGCCATAGCCCGGCACCTCGTACCTTGCCCCAGCACCTTCGTAGGTGACCACATGGCCCTGGCCCAGGTTAATGCGGGTGATGCCGCCGGATTGTGTTACCCAGTCGGGCAACTGCCCGGACGGATAGGCGCCCTTGGCCTCACCCTCGATGGCCACCGTCACCGCGCCATTGCGGTTGTCGCGCGTGACGTGGGTTTTGTAATTCCAGAAATCGTTGACCAGTATCGCGGCATTGTCGAGTCGCGCTCGCGCCGCGATGCCGGGCAGATCGAAGGCAAGGAAGACATAGACGAAATAGGCGAGGATCAAGGCAGGCAGCGAAAAGGCGACCATTCTTTTGCGGCGAAACAGCGCGATCATCGCGGTGGGCGTGGAACGCAGTGCGGCATCGGTCATTTATGCGCCCCCTTGGTCAGTCGTTCGCGCAAATGCCCTGAAAGCTGATCGAACAGCACAATGGTCAGAAACAGGATCGAAAAAATCGCGATCACCTGATCGTATTTGCCGATGCCCCATTGCATCGCCAGCTTGAGGTCGTAGCCGATGCCGCCCGAGCCGACGAAGCCAAGGATTGCCGAGGCGCGAATGTTGATCTCGAAGCGCAGAAGCGTGTAGGAAAGCCAGTTCGGCGCCACCTGCGGCAGCACGCCAAAGGCCATCCGCTGCCCCCAACGCGCGCCCACCGAGGCTAGTCCCTCGACCGGCTTGAGGTCTGCGTTTTCTGCAACTTCTGAAAACAGTTTGCCCAGCGCGCCGGATGTATGCAGCGCAATGGCGATCATCGCGGGCACCGGGCCACCGCCCAGCACAAAGATGAGAACCAGCGCAATGACGATTTCGGGCACCGCGCGCAGCCCATCCATCAGCCTGCTAAACACCCAGATGAGGCGCGGCCAGCGCGCCAGCCCGCGGGTTGACAGAAGTGCCAGCACAATTGCCGCCCCGCCCCCCAGCAGCGTCGATACCGCGGCAATGTTGATCGTCTCGATCATCGAGGGCACGAACTTGAAAAACAACCCCGGCAGGTTTGCCCGCTTCGCCCAGGCCTCGCGCACCACCTCGGCGGGGAAATCGAACACCTGATGCAGGCCCTGCCAAAACCCGCCCGCGTTGCGCGCGTCGGCCAGATGAAACCCCGATGCCATCAGCGCAAAAAACAGGATCGCCAGCACGCTGCCATAAAGCCGCCGTCGCCGCACCATCGCCAGATACCCCGCTTGCGGGCCGCCGGGGTGCGGGTCGGGTGTGGGTCCGAAGGCGGTGTCTACCATGAAGCCTCGCAAATTGCCGAGGCCCACGAGGGGGCCCCGGCTGACCGTGCTGAAATCAGTTCGACTGCGCCTGACGCAGCGCTATCATGGTGAGGTAGGCGTCATGGGTGATCGGGCGGAAGCCCGCTGTTTCGCCCGCCGCCATGTTGTAGGCGCACTGCGCATCTTGTGCGTGCAGCCCTTCAAGGAAGGCCACGACCTTCGCCTTCACATCTTCGGGCAGCGCGCGACGCAACACGATCGGGCCTTCCGGAATGGGCTTCGAGCGCCAGATCTCGACCAGGTCGTTCATGTTGACGAGGCCCGCATCGACCGCCTTGCGCAGCGCGCCCGAATTGTACCCGTCTTCCCAGTTGCCCTGGCCATCGGCCCAGGTCACGCCTGCGGCAACATCGCCGTTCTTCACCGCGACGATGGTCTGTTCGTGGCCGCCGGTAAACACGACTTCGCCAAAGTAGGCGCCGTTTTCCATGCTGGCGCCGGTGATCGCGGGGATTTCCACCGAGGGGATCAGGTAGCCCGAGGTCGAGTTCGGGTCGCCAAAGCCGAAACGCTTGCCGTGCAGGTCTGCCAGCGAGGTGATGCCGCTGTCGCGCCGGGCAATGCCGATCGAGTGGTAGGCGTAGGAACCGTCGAGGTTTGTCTTGACCAGTGTCACATCGACCGCATTGGGATCGGTCAAGTAGAGCTTGGCATAGGCCGAGGCACCCAGCCACGCCATATCGAGGTTGCCGCCCAACAAGCCCTGGATCACGCCATCGTAGTCGGCCGGGGTGAAGATCTTGGTTTCGACGCCCAGAAGGTCTTGCACATAGGCGCGCACGCATTCGTTCGAGGTCAGGCGGTCTTGCGCGTTTTCGCCACCCAGAATGCCGATACGGAATTCGGTGATCGCCTGCGCATTGGCGGCGCCCGAAAGCATGGTGGTGGCAGCGAGAAGAGCGAGCAGGTGCTTCATCGTCAAGTCTCCGTTTGGAAATGCCCTAAGGGCGGGGTTGCATCAGGCGGGCAGAAGCTCGGCATCGCCGGGCTCGAGCACGTCGATCGAGGTCGAGGTGGCAGCCTCGGAAAAGTGTTCGTTGGCGCCGTAAATCTCGCGCGCAACCGCGGCACTAAGCTGATCTGGGCGACCGTCAAATACGATGCGCCCGTCGCGCATGCCGATCACCCGATCACAATAGCGCCGCGCGGTATCGAGCGTATGAAGGTTGGCGATGACGGTCCGCCCATCCTCGTCATGGATGCGGCGCAGCGAATCCATGACGATCTGCGCGTTCATCGGATCGAGGCTGGCAATGGGTTCATCTGCCAGAATGATCGCCGGGTCCTGCATCAGGGCGCGGGCAATCGCCACGCGCTGCTGCTGCCCGCCCGAAAGCGCCTCGGCGCGCTTGGCCGCCTGTTCGGCAATGCCCAGCCGGTCGAGTATTTCCAGCGCGCGGTGAATGTCGGCGTCCGACCAGAGGCTGAACATGGTGGCCAGCGTCGAGCGGCGGTTCAGAAGCCCGTGCAGCACGTTCGAGGCCACATCCATGCGCGGCACCAGATTGAACTGCTGGAAGATCATCGCGCACTGGCTTTGCCAGGCCCGCATCTCGGCACCACGCAGCGCCAGCACGTTCTTGCCGCGAAACCTGATTTCGCCGCCCGAGGCGCCGGTGAGGCGATTAACCAGCCGCAGGAAGGTCGATTTGCCCGCCCCGGATCGCCCGATAATGCCCAGAAACCCAGGCTTATCCAGCGTGAAGCTCATTCGGTCGACGGCGGTCTTGGCGCCGAACACCCGGCTTACGTTGCGCACTTCCAACAGCATTGGCAGCCCTTCCCCAAGGTTACCCCTGCCTAGCAACGCCGTGTGACAGGGGCATAACGCGCATGTGACAGCCGCGCCAAACCTTGCCGGCACGCCCCTCAGCGGTATTTCTCGATGAAGCCGTCGATCGGCAGGGCACGAAAATCGGGCAGCGCAGCGGCCAGCCGCTGATGCTCCCAGTCCCACCAGGCGATCGCTTGCAGCGCCTCGGCCTGCTGTTCGGTGAAGCGCCATTTCAGGTGCCGCGCCGGAACCCCGCCGACCATCTCGTAAGGCGCCACGTCGCGCGATACCACAGCGCCCGCACCGATCACTGCACCCGTGCCCACCGTTACACCTGCCAGAATCGTCACGCCATGCCCGATCCAGACATCGTGGCCGATGCTGACCCAGTGATTGCGGCGCCATTGGAAAAAGTCGGCGTCATCCTCGCCCAGCCCAAACTGCGCGGCGCGATAGGTGAAATGGTGCTGCGCGGCGCGCCAGGTGGCGTGATTTCCGGGGTTGATGCGCGCGCCTTCGGCGATCGAGCAAAACTTGCCGATGCTGGCCCACACCACGTTGCCGCCTTTGACGATATAGGAATAGTCGCCGAAGGTAACCTCGCGCATCGAAACATGCGCATAGATTTCAGTATATCTGCCCAAGGTGCAGTCAACCACGCTTGCGGTTTCGTGCACGTTGGGCGCATCGGTCAATGCCTTCATCGCACGCCCTCCCATTTGCCGATGAACCGTGCGCGGATGCGGGCCGACAGCCAGTCGATCACATAGACTAGAATGATGATCAGGAAGATGATCGACCACGCCTCGCCCCAGCGGTAGGCGCCGATCCGGTCGGATAAGAGAAAGCCGATGCCCCCGGCCCCGACGATGCCCAGAATGGTGCCGGTGCGCACGTTCGATTCGAAATTGTAGAGCGTGATCGAAAGCAGCACCGGCCAGATCTGCGGCATCAAGCCGATGCGGATAGCCTGCGGGCGGCTGCCGCCCGCCGCCACCACGCCTTCCTGCGGTTTTTCGGCGGTGTTTTCGATCGCCTCGGCGAAAAGCTTGGCCAGCACGCCGACCTCACCCACCGCAATCGCCAGCACCCCGGCCAGCGGGCCCAGACCAAACGCACGGATGAACACCAGTGCCACGATCAGCGTTTCCAAAGCCCGGATCACGTCGAACCCGCGCCGCACACCAAACCGCAGCGGCGTGAATCGGTTGATGTTCTTGGCGCCCAGAAACGAAAGCGGAAAGGCCACCAGCGCGCCCAGCAGGGTGCCCAGAAACGCCATCGCCAGCGTCTCGCCCAGCCCTTTGGCAATGTCGGCAATGTCTTCGGGGTCGGTCCAGATGTGGGGTGGAAACATGAAGCCCAGCACCCGCCCCAACCGGCCCAACCCGTTCCAGATGCGTTCTGGCGAAAAGCCGAACGCATAAAGACACCATGCCACCAGCGCCGCAAAGCCGAGCGCCAAAGTGCCCCTGCGCAGTCGGAGCGACAGTGGCGCGGCAAAGGCGCGCGGCAAATTCCGTTTGTAATGGTCGATCTCGTCCTGTGGCAGGCTCATGCGGTTTTCCCCAGCCCGATGATGCGGTGGCGCAGCTTTTCCGACGCCCAGTCGATCACCATCACGGTCGCAAAGATGATCAGGAACAGCGCCGAAAGGTTGGTGTATTCCTGCAGCGAAATGGCGGTGCGCAGTTCCTGCCCCAGCCCGCCCGCGCCGACGTAACCGATGATCGAGGACGAACGCACATTGATCTCGAAGCGCAGCAGCGTGTAACTGATGACGTTCGGGATGACCTGCGGCAGCACCCCCCAGCGCATCTGGTCTGCCCAGCTGCCGCCTGCCGCCTTGACCCCTTCGACGGGGCGCATGTCGATGTTTTCGTTGGCTTCCGAGTAAAGCTTGCCGAGCGCGCCGGTGGAATGCATGGCAATCGCCAGCACCCCGGCCAGCGGCCCGACGCCAAAGCAGAAGACAAAGATCAGCGCCCAGACGAGTTCGGGCACGGTGCGCGCGATTTCCAGAGTGCGTCGGGTCGCCCAGAATATCCACCTCGCCGGGGCAAGGTTGCGCGCCGCGGTGAAGGATAGCAACAGGCCGCCGGTAACGCCGAAGAACGTGGCCAGAAAACCGATCAGCACGGTTTCCAGCAACAGCCGCGCCCAGGTCTTCCAGCGCCAGAACCATTCGGCAAAATCTGCGCCGATGCTTTCGACGCGCAGCACGGGAATTGTCTTTTCGATATATTCGCCCAGCCGTGGCAGTCCGGCGGCCAGCACCCATGCCTCGGCACGGCTGCCATCGGCCAGCGTCAGCTGGGTAACACGAAAGAACCCGGCAAGCTGGCCGGTCGCCCATGTCAGCGCCAGCAGCAGCACCGCGACGGTCCAGAAGGTCGCAAGCTGGCGGGCCCGGTGGCGGGTGTAGTCGGTATGGAATTCGTCGATGCTATAGGCCATCGGCTTGTGCCCCCCAAGCTATGCGAAAGGGACGGCGCAAGGCGCCGCCCCCCCGAGGTCACTTACGAGCGGCGCTGCGCCGAAAGCCAGTCGCGCATGTCGATGATCCACTGGTAGCGGTCGTGGTTCACTCCGACATAGCCCAGCGCGGTCGAGTTGTCGGCGCCCGACATTTCCTTGAAGGCGTCGGGCGCCGCGGTTGGCGTGGCCATCACTGCCGCCTTCATTGTGTCGATCAGCCCTTGCGGCAAGTTGGCGCGTGCGGTGAATGGGCCCGAGGTGATCTCGGGCGAGGTCCAGATCCAGCACACTTCGCCTTCCTTGATCATGCCTTTGGTGACCATCCGCTGAGGGATGCCGTTGATGTCGTTGTTGATGTAGGTCGCGGCGGCGTCGAACTGGCCGTTGACCACGCCCTGCACGCCCGCTTCGTGGCTGCCCGAGAATGGGGTGGCGCCAAAGAAGGTGGCGGGGTCATAGCCTTGCTGCACGAGGTTATAAAGCGGCACAGCATAACCCGAGGTGCTGTCGGGGTCGGCAAACGCCAGGGTCTTGCCCTTCAGATCGTCGATGGTCTTGTAAGGGCTGTCGCAGCGCACCGAGATTATCGAGAAATAGCCGGTCGAGCCGTCCAATTGCTGCGAGGTCAGCAGCGGGATCATGCCGCCGTTCGAGGCGGTATAGGCTGCGGCATAGGCCGACGAACCGAGGAAGGCAAACTCGATCTGGTTGGCGGCAAGCGCCTGCACCACGCCGTCATAGTTGCCCGCGGTGAAGATCTCGACATCGACGCCCAGAGCGGTTTCGAGGTATTTCTCGAACGGCGTGTAGCGCGCGATACGGTCGCTTTCATTTTCGCCCGACAGAATGCCGAAGCGGACGATCCGGTAGTCGGTCTTCCAGTCTTGTGCCAGCGCGGGCAGGGCAGTCAGCGCAACGAGTGCAGTGGTGATGAAAAGACGCATGTTTGGCTCCTAGGGTTGCAGTCAGTCAGGCAGACACTCGCAGCCGGATCGGGGCTTCGGTGATGGATGGGTCGAATTCGTGCAGGCCTTCGGCGCCGTAAATGTCGCGCACGGCGCTGTCGGTCAGAAGACGAGGCGGGCCGTCGAATTGCACGCGCCCGGCGCGCATGGCGATGATGCGGCTGCAATAGTTGCGGGCGGTTTCCAGCGTGTGCAGGTTGACCAGCACGGTCAGCCCGTCTTCGCGATTGATGCTGCGCAGCGCATCCATCACCCGCGTCGCGTTGCCCGGATCGAGGCTGGCAATCGGCTCGTCGGCCAGCATGATGCGCGGCTGCTGCACCAATGCGCGGGCAATCGCCACGCGCTGCTGCTGGCCGCCCGACAGCGTACCCGCCAGCTGCAACGCCTGTGGCAACAGATCGAGCCGTTCCAGCGCGGCCAGTGCCATGGCACGCTCGGCGTCGGAAAAGCGCATCGCCATCGATGAAAGAAAGCCGTGGTCGGCCAACCGCCCGACCAGCACGTTCGACAGCACATCGAGCCTTTCAACCAGATTGAACTGCTGAAAGATCATCGCGCAGTCGCGCCGCCATTCACGCAGGGCGCGCCCCGAAAGCGAGGTGATGCTGCGCCCGCCATAGCTGATGGTGCCCGAGCTAGGCTCGATCAGCCGATTGATCAGCCGCAGCAGTGTCGATTTGCCGGCCCCCGAGCGTCCTATGACGCCCACGAACTGGCCAGGCTGGATATCCAGCGTCACGCGATCGACAGCCTTGGTAGCACCGAAGCTGCGCGAAACATTCTTGAGCGAGAGGATGTTGTTTTCCATGCCCGGACCATCGCCCGAGTCTGTAATGACGCCATGGCACCTGCATGAAGTTTGCGTCGCCTATTTGTGACGGCCGACGGCGGAGCTGGCAGCAAACCGATGCAAAACCTTTATGCGCCCGCCAACCCGGCGTCACATGCGCGTGCAAGGCAGGTCGGGCTGTGGTGGTAGTCGCCGCGCGCACCCGGGCAGGCGCTTGCCCGGCCACAGAGGTTTGCCATGAATGCCCCGCACCTTGCCCAGACCCACGCGCTTGTCATCGAGGGGGCGCGGGTGCTGGTCGGCGACCGGATCGAATCTCTTTCGCTGCGCATCGAGGGCGGGAGCATCAGCGGGCTCGACGTCGCAGCCGATGGCGCCTTGCGTCATGACGCGCGCGGCATGGTGCTGGCCCCGGCGATGATCGACATTCACGGCGACGCCTTCGAGCGCCAGTTGATGCCACGCCCCGGTGTGATGCTGCCCGTCGAGGCGGCGTTGCTGGAGACCGACCGCCAACTGGGCGCCAACGGCATCGCCACCGCCTATCACGCGCTCAGCCTAAGCTGGGAGCCGGGCTTGCGGTCGGTGGAAACCGGCTGGCAGGTGCTGCAAAGCCTCGTCCGGCTGGCGCCCCGGCTGAGCGTCGAAAACCGGCTGCAATTGCGCTGGGAGACATTCTGCTTCGAGGCGCTGCCGCTGATCGGCGCGGTGCTTGGCGGGGCGCTGACCCCGGCACTGGCCTTCAACGACCACACCACAATGGCGCTGCTCGATCCCGCCGTGCCCTTGCAGGCGCGGCCCTTCGATCACGATCCCGAATATCCGCTTGCCAACCCCACCGATCCGCGATTCGCGCGCAAGATGGCCTCGCGCGCCGAACGCGCGCAGATCGCGCCCGCCGATTATGCCGCCACGCTGATGCGTATCTGGCAGCGCCGCGCCGCGGTGCCGGATGCCATTGCCGAGGTCGCGGCGCAGGCGCGCACCGCTGGCGCGCCGATGCTGAGCCACGATGACAGCCAGCCCGAAACGCGCGCCTTCTACCGTGCCAGAGGGGCGCGGATTTCCGAATTTCCGATGAACCGCGCCACCGCCACGGCGGCGCGCGAGGCGGGCGACTGGATCGTGTTTGGCGCCCCCAACGCGGCGCGCGGTGGCAGCCACCTCGGCAGCCCCGGCGCGGCGGGCATGCTGGCCGAGGGGCTTTGCGACATCCTCGCCTCGGATTACTACTACCCCGCACTGCTGGCGGCGGTGGCGCGGCTTGCCGCCGATGGCGCGGGCAGCCTTTCTGCGCTTTGGCGGCTGGTGTCAGCCAACCCGGCCGAGGCGCTCAGGCTGACCGACCGGGGCAGCATCGCGGCGGGCAAGCGCGCCGATCTGGTACTGATCGACTGGCCCGAAGGCGGTACGCCCGTGCCGCGTGCCACATGGGTGGCAGGCAAGCTGGCCTACAACGCCACCGCGATGGGCTGAAAAGGCGGCTCAGGCCGCGGAGGCCAGCGCCAGGGTGCCGTCGGAATAGATCTTGCGCCCGGCGCGGAAGGTTGCGCGCACATGGCCGATGCCCTGCGCATCGGCCAGCACCAGGTCGGCGGCGAGCCCTGGCGCGATCTCGCCCCTGTCGCTCAGCCCCAGCGCCCGCGCCGGGTTCAGCGTCGCCAGCCGTGCCGCCCCGGCCAGCCCCGCCGGATCGGTCCTGGCCAGTTCCAGCACCGCGGGCAGCAGCGCCGAGGGGTGATAATCCGAGGCGAGAATATCCAGCAATCCCGCCGCGTGTGCCGCGCGCGCCGACATGTTGCCCGAATAGCTCTGCCCGCGCAGCGCATTGGGCGCCCCCATCGCGGTCGCCATGCCACAGGCGCGTGCCTCGGCGGCAGCTTCGGGGGTAACCGGGAACTCGCTGATGTCGGCGCCGAGGCGGCGCATCAGCGCCACCTTTTCGACCGTGTCGTCGTCGTGGCTTGCAATGCGCACGCCATGCGCGTGGCAGGTGGCGGTGATCGCGGCGAGGGTGGCCATCAAATCGCCGCCCTCGGTCTGTTTGCGCTCGATGCGCCGCTGCACCTCGGCGCGCGCAGCCTCGGGGCTTAGCGCGCTGTTCTTGGCCACCTGCTGCACATGGCGTTCCAGATCGCGGTATTGCCCCTGCCCCGGCGTGTGGTCAGTAAGGCTGAGAAGATCGACGGTGCCTTCGGCGATGAGTTCCTCGACAACCTCGAGTGCATGCGGAAAGGTCACCTCAAAGCGCGCATGCACGCGGTGATCGACCTTCAGCACGTCGCGCATTGCCTTCAGCCCGCGCAGCATCGCCTTGGTGTGGTCGTAGCTGCGGATGTGGCCATAGGCGGACCCGGGATGAAAGCTGACCGCGGCATAGGCGGTGGTCACCCCAGCCACGGCAAGGCGACGGTCAAGGTCGCGCAGCCCCAGTTCCATCGGCATGCGCACATTGGGGCGTGGTTCCACCTCGCGCTCGATCATGTCGCCGTGCATGTCGATGAACCCGGGCAGCAGCACCAGCCCCTGCCCCTGCAGCGCCGCGCCCGGCACCGGCACATCGGTAATTTCGGCGATCAGGCCGCCTTCGATGCGCACCGAACCCTGCGCCAGCACCCGGTCAGCCAGCACCACCTGAAAGTCAGACAGCCACATCGAACACCTTCTTTTCGCTCAGCATGAGATCGCGGTCGATCAGCGCCGCAACGTCGCCCGGATGGTGAAAGACGCCGATCAGCGCCACCCCCGCCGCCTTCAACTCGGCAAGCCGCGCCACCAGCGCGGCGCGCGCGCCGACATCGAGCGAGGCGGTCGGCTCGTCGAGCAGCAACAGCCGCGGCGGCTGGATCAGCGCGCGGGCAAGGTTGACCTTCTGCTGCTCGCCGCCGGAAAACGATGTGGGATAGGCGCGCCACAGATCGCGCTTGACGCCAAAGGCCGCCAGCCAGCGCTGCGCTTCGGCCAGCGCCGCGTCGCCCGCCATGCCGGCCCGACGCAAAGGCTCGGCCACGATGTCTTGCGCAGCGACACGCGGGCGCGCCACCAGAAACTGTGTGACAAAGCCGATCTCACGGCGCCGGAGCAACGCGATATCGACATCGGCGGCGCGCGCAAGGTCGATGCGGCCGCTCGCGTGGTTGAACCATATCTGCCCGACGTCGGGCAGATAGCTGCGGTAAAGCGTGCGCAGCAGTGTCGACTTGCCCACCCCGTTCGGGCCCCTCAGCAGCAGGAACTCGCCCGCCAGCAACCGAAAGCTGATGCCTTCAAAGGCGTGCAGGGTCTGGTCGAGGTGATGCATGCGAAAGCTTTTTGCCAAGCCTTCGACAGCCAGCACCTCGGCGTGCGGGGGGTCACAGTTTGGCATGCACAAGCTCCTGCGTGTAGGGGTGCTGCGGGTCTTGAAACACCTGATCGACCAGCCCTTCCTCGACCACGCGGCCATGGCGCATCACCACCACGCGGTCGGCCATGGTGCGAATCACGCCCAGATCGTGGCTGACGATCACCATGGTGATGCGCCGGTCGCGCTGCAGCCGCTTCAATGTATCGAGCACCAGTGCCTGCACGCTGACGTCAAGCCCGGTGGTCGGCTCGTCCAGCAGCAGCAGCGCGGGTTCCAGCGCAATCGCCTTGGCCAGTTGCACGCGCTGCTGCATGCCGCCCGACAGATCGCGTGGCGGGTCATCGAGCCGCGACAGCGGAAACTCGGAAGCCTCAAGCGCCTCGCGCGCCCTGGCGCGCAACCGCGCAAAGCTGCGCTCGCCCGCGATCAGCAGCCGTTCGGCGACATTGCCCGACGAGGAATGCGCCATCAGCAGGCCGAGGTGCGGGTTCTGGTAGACGATGCCGATGGCGCGGGCGCAAAGCTGGCGGCGGGCAAAGCGGCCCAGCGCAAACAGGTTGCCGGGGCTTTCGGGCAGCGCCAGCCGGTAGTCGCCCGCGTCTGGCGTGTCTTCAAGGTTCAGCATCCGCAGCAATGTCGATTTGCCCGACCCGCTTTCGCCGACGATGCCCAGCACCTCGCCGGGCCACACCGTCAGCGCCACATCCTGCAAGGCGCGCACCGCGCCATAGCGGCGGCTGACACCGCTCAGGGTCAGCAACGGCGCGCCCGGCATCAGCACCGGGGCCAGCCTTTGCATCGCGCTCATGGCCTGAACTCCCCACCCTGATACCAGGTCGGTGCAATCTCCACCGTCTCGCCGCCCGCCCGCCGGATCGCCTTGATGCCCAGATTGCTGTCGGAGGTTTCATAGGCCGAACCGCCCGCCGCCTGCGGGATCTCGTTCATGAAATAGCCGCTGAGCCCTGAGCGGGCGCAGGTCAGCGCGGCGTGGTCCTCGACCTTGTAGGGCACATCGGAAAACGCCAGCGGCACCACCGAGGTGAAGGGCGGCACCGCGTAAAGCCGCTTTTCGCGCCCGGCACTGAGGATCGTCAGATGCTGCGCCATGTTCAGCTTCGGCACATCCCAGCGCGGGATCGGCGAGGGCGTCATGACATGGCGGCCGTTGACCATGCTGGGGTAAGCGGCACCCTGCATGATGCGTCCGGCGCGCACGATCTGTTCGTAAAGCACCAGCCACAGCCGCGCGTAATCGGCGTCGGCATGCATCTGCCGTGCAATCGACATGTTGGGTTGCACCGGGCGAAGTGGCTCGGGGTTGGGCACCTGCAGCACCAGCACCTGATCGGCGCGCAGCCGTTCCTCGGGCACCCGGTGGCGGCTTTGGATCAGGCTCGCTTCGGTGGTATCCCAGGTTTCCCGCGCGCCCGAGACACGCGTCAGAAAGCGGCGGATCGAGGCGGCATTGACGCTGTCATCGGCACCCTGATCGATTACCTTGATCACCGAGGTAGGGTTGACCAAGGTCAGCGTCACCTGCAACCCGCCGGTGCCCCAGCCGCGCGCGATCGGCACCTCGCGGCTGGCGTAGGGCATCTGGCAGCCGGGCACGGCGATTGCCTTGATCAGCTTGCGGCGCATCTCGCGCTTGGCCTCGGCATCGAGGAAGCCATAGGAAAAGGCGGCCCAGGGCCGGGTCAGATCGTGCAGGCTCATGCGGGCACCGTTTCGGTTTGGGAGTCGGCCTCTTCCCAGACCTCGGCCTTGGCATCGCGCAGGGCATCGAGCGCCGACTGGAAGGTGACGTAATGGGGCAGCTTGAAGTGGATGCAAAATCCCGAAGCCTCGACCGGCTCGGTGTGGTAAAGCACGAACTCCTCCTCGACCGGCGACCCTTTGGGCGCTGCGGCGGCGTTCAGGTCTAGCGTCGCGGCGGCGATCACCTTGACCTCGTTCCAGCCGAAAGTGGCGGCAAAGCCCAGATCGAGCTGCCCGCCCTTGCCTTTTGTGGTGACCTCGGCCTGCGACACCCGCACCCGGCCTGCAGAAAAACTGATGCCCGAGGGGTGGCGCACCATCACCTCGGCTTCGGCCAGCCGCAATTCGTTGACCGTGGGGTGGGCGTTGCCATAGCCGCGCATCGCCGCGTAGCCCAAGGCCAGCACTCCACCGGTATCGGCGCGTGCCAGCGATTGCAGCGCATGCGCGCGGGTGGCGGGAAACAGCAAGGGCTGGCGCGTGATGTCAGGAATATCCTCAGGCGCCACCTCGGCGCGCAGCACATTGGCCACCAGCCCCTCGACGCGCTGCCACGCGGCAAGGCTGGGTTGGCGCGCCGGGGCTGGCTGACTGGCGGGTTCGACCGGAACGGGGGCAAGGCTTTCGCCCTGCAGCACCGAAGTGGCCAGCAAACGATGCGCATGGTCGAGCGTCGGCCCAAGGATCTGCCCGCCCGGAATATCCTTGAACGCCGCCGAAATCCGGCGATGCGTGAACAAGGTTTCCTGCGTGACCGGCGTGGCTATACCCAGCCGGGGCTGCGTGCTGCGCCAGGCGCGCAACAGCAGCACCGCTTCGTAAAGATCACCCCCCGCCTGGGCCAGCGCCAGCGCCGCCATATCTGGGTCGTAAAGCGAGGCCTCGCCCATCACCCGGTCCAAGAGCCACGGCAGCGACTGTCGGATACCTGCCACCCGTTTCGCGTCGATCTCGCCCAGAGGCTCGCGGTAAAGCCGCTCGGCCTGCTCGATAGCGCGTTCGCCGCCCCGTGCCGCAACATAAGCCATCAGATTACCTCCACCCGGCTCGACCGCGGCACTGCCAGCAGCCGCGCGCCATCGACCAGCACCACCTCGACGCCCTCGGGATAGGCGCAGCGCGCCGCCCTGAGCGCCCAGAACCCTTCAGGCAAACCGCCGACCTGCACCTCGGTTTGCGTTTCGATGCCCGCCCCGCTCAGCATCAGCCGCTGCCCCGCGCCAATCCGCGCCGCCAGCACCAGCGTGGCGCCCACGTCGGGGTAAAGCGCCGAACCCGCGGGCAGTGCCGCAAGCGTGGCCATCGCCCCCGCGGCATCACGCACAAAGGCGTGGTCGGCCACGGGCGCCGGCACCAGCGCCGCCCCGGTCTCGGCCGCCAGCCGCGCCAGCGCCGGGTCATCGGTCATCACCCGGCATTCGCCGTCGATCAGCGCCAGCACAAGGTCGGCCATGCCGCCCGGCAGCATGCGGACTTCGCCGGGTCGGGCCATCGCCCACATCAAGGCATCAAAGGCGGCGTTGTCGCGCTGCTCAGCGGCATCGGGGGTGGGGGCAAGCATCAGAAGGTCTCCATCTCGACGCGGGTGGCTTCGATGCGGCAGAGCGTTGCACGGTCTTCGGCGGCGTGGCGGGCGGCCTCGTCGGCGGCAAATGCTGCCGTTTCCGGCAAACCCGCGGCATCGGCGGCATCGAGCAGCGCCATCGCCATCGCATGGGCAAGATCGCGCCCGGTTACCATGCCGTAGCCCTCGGCGCCCCGAGCGCGAATACGCGCTTCGGCC
This sequence comes from Rhodobacteraceae bacterium UBA6213, assembly GCA_002421605.1. GTDB lineage: Bacteria > Pseudomonadota > Alphaproteobacteria > Rhodobacterales > Rhodobacteraceae > UBA6213. The sequence continues at coordinate 139,677 of DISJ01000012.1, forward strand.
ACCAGCACCTCGCCCATAAAGAAATCGCACCCCTTCACCGTGTCGCGCAAAGGCAGCATTACCAGCCCGCTGCGCGACTGCACCACCTCGACCGGTTGAAGCTGCGGCAGCAACGCCTCGGCGGCGGTCTTGATGCGTGCAGCGTCGGCACGCGCCAGAGTGCTCAGAAAATGCGAGCGGGATTCGGAAAGGTCACGCATCGGGCATCTCCATACCGGGGCAATCGAGGCTGAACTGCACCCGTGCCGCCGCCCAGACCGCCTCGCAATAGCCGATCACCTCGCCTGCCGGGGTGACATCGGTCTTGGTCAGCACCAGCACCGGCAGGTCGGGATGCTGGCGCAGCAACCGCGCCTCCTCGGGCTCGCCGCGGCGGGCGAAAATGGTGGTGCGCTTGCGCAGGTAATCGTCAATGCCAGTCGCGCGGAAAACCTCGGTGATCGAAACTCCCGCTGCGCGTTGCCCGGGCAGGTCAGCAAACCGCGCCGCCGGGTGAAAGGACAGGCCGCACCCCGTCGGCATAGCCGCGCCGCAGCAGCCGGTGCACCGGCCCACCTTCGGCCAGCCCGAGCGCCAGCGCCACATGCGCAGGTGCGGGCAGCGTGTCGGCGGCAAGCTGCTCGCCCGCGGGGTGCAGACCTTGCGCCAGCAGGTTCTGGCGAAACCGCGTGCGCTGGCCGATCGCATACTGCACCCTGGGTATGGCTTCGACAAAGGTGCCGCGCCCCTGCACCACCACCAGCTTACCCTCGATCGCAAGCGTCTGAACCGCGCGGCGCACCGAATGCCGCCCGGCCGAAAACCTGCGGCAGAGCGCGGGTTCAGGCGGCAGCTGCGCGCCCGGCGCAAGGGCGCCACTAGCGATCTCGCAGGCAATGCCATCGCGGATCAGCTTCCAGTTCTCGCGCCCCATGGTAGCCCCCAGTCATCCGAACGACTCGATGACTATCGGCACCTTGCGACAGAGTCGTGACCGTGCCGCAACCGTTGCACGACAACGCGCGCGCCCGGCACCCATCCCGGGCCGTCACCAAACCATCACCATCAGGGGCTAGCACAGGCGCAGGTGACACATGCTACAGATGAACGACGCCCCTATCGCCGAGCAGATCGATGCGAAGCTTCGCGCGACGTTGCCCGAGATTGCCCGCATTGCGCGCGCCAGCGTTGCCGATGGCCGCCTTCGTGGCCATGCGCTCTGAGCGAAAGCACCTGCAATGATCCCCGAACTGCCCCTGACCCTGATCGCCAGCCTCGAGCGGCGGCTCATCACCGCCACCTCGCTCGCCACCTCGCCCTTCACCGGGTCAGCGCAGTTGCAGGACTGGGGCGGCGAATGGTGGGAGTATCAGATCGAGATGGCGCAGAGCCGGGGTCGTTATGGCCGCCGGTTGGCGGCGTTCTTCGCGCAACTGGGCGGCCCGCGCGGGCGGTTCCTGTTCCGCGATCCATCCATCGCGCAGAGCCTCGGCGCGGGCGAGCCCTTGGTTGATGGTGCCGGGCAGTCGGGCAAAGTGCTTGCGACGCGCGGCTGGGTGGCGAATGAACCGGCGCTCTTGGCAGGCGATTTTTTGTCGCTCGGGGCGGATAGTGCGACGCGGCTTTATCAGGTCACCGCCGATGCCATTGCCGATGCAGAGGGGCGCGCCACGCTGAACCTTGTGCCGCGGCTGCGCGCATCCCCTGCCGACAGCGCGCCGCTTGAGGTCACCGCCCCCGTCGTGCTCTTGCGCCTCGCCGCCCCGGTGCCCGCCCGGATCGGTCGCGTCGAAAGCTACCGTTTCTCCTTCACCGCCCGCGAGGCGCTATGAGCCGCGATCTAAGCCCCGCCTTTGCCGCAGCCCTTGCCGAGGCAGACCTGCGCCCGGCGCTCTTCTTCGAGGGCCAATTCGCTTCCGGTTGGCTCAGGCTCTGGACCGGGCTTGGCGAGATCGGCTGGAATGGCACGCTCTGGGCCGGGGCGGGCTCGCTCCTTGCTGTCAGCAGCATCGACGAGCGCGGCGAGGTGGTGGCCTCGGGCACCACGATCTCGCTCTCGGGCGTGCCGCTCGACATGGTGCAATTGGCCATCGCCGAAACCCGCCAGGGCCTGCCCGGCCGGATCTGGCTGGCACTTCGCGCCGCCGACGGCAGCAGCATCGCCGACCCCGTCCAGGCCTTTTCGGGCCGTCTCGATGTGCCGCAGATCACCGACGACGCCGCGACCTGCACCATAACCTTGAGCTACGAGAGCCGCCTGATCGACCTCACCACCCCGCGCAGCTGGCGCTACACCCACGAGAGCCAGCAGGCGCTGCATCCGGGCGACCGGGGCTTCGAGTATGTCACCGCGATTCAGGACAAGGAGGTGACCTGGGGGCGGGGGTGACGGGGGGGCATCAAAAGAAAACACGATGCTGGTGCAGCGCCGCGCCACCGGCACGGCATAAGCGCTTCGTGCAAAACCGAGTGGATTATGCTATCATCGCTCAGCCAGTTTCTGCCGCGGTCAGTTCTTCCTTTTGATACGCGGCAGCCGACAGACTTTCGGGATTCGAGCGTGATGCTCTGCTTGGGGAGTTCTGGACATGAAGGCATATCGAACACTGCCGATCTTGCTTGCAGCCGCGATGCTGTGTTCCGCAGCGACTGCCGAGGTCAGGAGCAATACCTATTCGCTGTCGAGCGGGATCACGGTTCCCGCTGGCCAACTGGAGGCGGTGGGCAGGTTGCCCGGCTGTTCTGCCACGCTGATCGCCGAGGAGCTGGTACTGACCGCCGCGCACTGCGTCTGCCCAAACGACATCAACGCGCTGAACTGCGCCGCCCGCACCACCTTTACCCTTACCGACGTCAGGCCGGTCGACAACCCCGCGACCGCAACGGATGAATCGCAAAGCCGCAAGGATATTGCGATTGCGGGCAGCGTGATCGTGCATCCCAACTTTGCCGCTCTGGGCTGGTTGCGCAGCGATTATGCGCTGGTCGTTCTCGATCAGCCGGTCTGGAGCGTTGCCAAAGGCATCCAGCCGATCGTGCTGGCCGACCCCGCGCATGCCGTTCGGGCGGGCGATATGGTGACGCTGGTTGGCTACGGCGCGACCGGCGCCAATTGCGCCAGTGCGCCGCTGGGCAAGCTGCAACTGGCGCTGCGGGTGTCCGAAGTCGTGCCGGATGCGATCCGCTTCAATCATCTGGGCGATGTTGCCTGCCCCGGCGATTCCGGCGGCCCGGCGCTGAATGCCTCGGGCTGGCTGGTCGGGGTCGCTTCATGGAGCGACAGCAATGGCGAAAGCACCTACCGCCCCGCCTGGGAGGTATTCGGCTGGATCAGCGGCATCCGCGCCACCACCAATCCGGGGCCGAGCGAGGGCAGCATGGTTTTTGGCGGTTCCAGCCGCGACCTCGATGCCTACCGCCCGGCGCAACCCTACACGCTGAAATCCGGCGCCAATGACGTGGCAGGCATCGGTATCGCCGGGTCGGACGATGTTGTTTACGCGTGGTATCTGGACGGCACCGTTTCGGCAGGCGACACCGGCAACCTGACCTCGCGGCGCGCGCCCTATGCCTATACGCTGCCGCCCGGCAAGACGCCTTCTGACATCGTCGACATGGACATTGCTGGGTCTGACGACCACGTGTTTGCCTGGTATCGCGACGGCACGGTCAGCAGCGGCACCTCTTCGGATCTCGATGCCTACCGCGCCCCTCAGCCCTATACGCTGCCGCCGGGCAAGACGGTCGCCGACATCGTCGGCATCGGCATCGCCGGGTCTAACGACCGTGTCTATGTCTGGTATGCCGATGGCACGGTCAGCAGCGGTAGCAGCCGCGACCTCGACGCCTTCACGCCTCCGCAACCGGTCGCGATGCCGCCCGAACGCAACGCCGGGCAGATCATGGCAATTGCGATCGCCGGATCGGACGACCACGTCTACACCTGGTTCAAACCTTATCTGCGATGAGACCGGAAAGGCGTGGGGCGGACCGGGGCACGGCGTCTGGCCAAAAAGGAGGGTCGAATGATGTTCAAATCCAGCGCAGCCCTGACAATCGCCTTGGGCATCGCGGCGGGCGCGGGCAATGCGGAAATCGCCGTCATCGGCACAATGCAATGGTATGGGCCCGACGCCACCCCGAAAAACCTGATCTATGACGACAATGGCCGCAGGGGGCCGGGTGGCGCGATCAGTGGCGGCCTGATCTGGCTGGACAATTCGTATTACAGTAACAACGTCGAAGCCGACCCCTCGCTCGGCACGGGCGCCAATGCGCGCCAGTTTGCCGGGGTCATGACGCAACACACGGGCGAAGCGGTCATTACCCTCAGGCCCGGCTTCAGAATCGACAGCTGGGATAGCGGCTGGCGCCTGCCGCACTCGGGAACCAATCCGCTGAACAACCCGCCGGATTCCGAGATGCTGCATCTGGTGGTCGACGAGCTTGGCAACCCGCCGGGGGCTACGTTCAGCAGCAGCAGCGTTTTTGCGAACCTCATGACGCAATTGCCGACCGAACCCGGCGGCGGATACTTCGCCTATTGGCTGGAACAGGACGCGCCATCGCAGCGGGGAACCGAGATCAACTACAACACGCGCACCGGCAAACAGCAGACCACGCCCGAGCTGTTTCATGGCGGCTATGTGGTTTTCGTGCGCAGTGCGACCGTGTCCTATGACCCGACCGCACCGGGTGCCGCGAGCAGGCCGCCGGTTGCCAACCCGGTCGAGGGAAACGCTGCCAGCGCGGGCGACAGCGCCGACCTTGATGCCTACCGCTACCTGTTCGACTACGCGCCGGCGGCGGGAATGGCATCTGCCGATATCGTCGGCATGGCCATCGCCGGGTCAAACGACCACGTTTATGCGTGGTATCGCAACGGTATGGTCAGTTCCGGCACCTCGTCGGACCTTGACCAATACCGCGCGCCCTATGCCTATTCGCTGCCCCCCGGCAAGACCCCGGCGGATATCGTGGGCATGGGCATCGCAGGCTCGAACGACCGCGTCTATGCGTGGTATCGCGACGGCACGGTCAGCGCCGGCAGTACTGCCGACCTCGACGGTCAGGTGGCGCCGTATCCCTATTCGTTGCCCCCCGGCAAAGCCCCGGCCGACATCGTGGAAATGGGCATCGCCGGGTCTAACGACCATGTCTATGCATGGTATGACGATGGCACGGTCAGTTCCGGGACCTCGTCCGACCTCGACCAATACCGCGCGCCCTACCGCTATACACTGCCGCTGAGCAAGACGCCGCAGGACATCGTCGGCATCGGCATCGCGGGCTCGAATGATCGCATCTACACGTGGTATCGCTCGTTCATCCGCTGAATTGCGGCGATCCGGTCGATGCGCTGGCGCAAGCATCCCGGCGGCGGCGGCCTGCGCCTGCAGCCCGCAGGGTCCTTCAGCGGGTCAAGCATGCATCGGAAAAGCCTGCAAAATTAGTTCGCTACGAATGCGAACTCCTGCGCAATTGATGGTCCCGGCAGAGCGCGTGCCTTGGTTTCCGCCAGGCTAGCGCCTATCATAGCTCCATTCTTCGCTCAGTCCTTGCGCTGAATGGGCCCTACGCAATTGTACCCCTAAGGCCCCCCATGCCCCGCTTCCCCGACTGGCCCCACCGCCTTGCCGCGGCGATCACGGCTGCCCGCGCAACCCCCTTCGCCTGGAGCCTGCACGACTGCCCGACCTTTGCGTTTGACACCCGCCGGGCGCTGACTGGCGAGGCTGCGGCGACGCTGAGGCGGGGGCAGTATCGCAGCTACCGCGACGGGCTGTGGCTGATGCGGCGGCTGGGGTAGGGCTCGCTTTCAGCGATGGGCGATGCGCTCTTGGGCGCGCCGCTCGTCAGCCCCTTGCTCGCACAGCGCGGCGACATCGTGCTTGGCCCCGGCGGCCGCGACTTCGGCGTCTGCCTCGGCGCGTCTGCCGTGGGCATGGCCCCCGCGGGGCTGATCACGCTGCCGCTTACCACCTGCACCCGTGCCTGGAGAGTGTGACCGATGCCGTTTCTTGCGCCCGTCATCACCGCCGTGGCGGGCTGGGTTGGCACGACCCTTGCTGCGGGCGGCATTGGCGCGATGCTGCTGCGGCTCGGCGGCTCGCTGCTCTTTAGCTACGCCTCGCAGGCGCTGATGCCAAAGCCGAAAACGCCCGCGCGCACGGTGACGGTACGCGCCCCGGTGATGCCGCGCGATCTCGTCTATGGCCGCGCCCGCAAGGGCGGGGTGATCGTGTTCCTGCATGCCTCGGGGGCAAAGAGCCAGTATCTGCACCTTGTGGTGGTGCTGGCCGCACACCGGGTGAAAGCCATTGGCGCGATCTGGTTCGAAGGCGAGATGGCAGTGGATGCTGCGGGCGTGGCGGTACGCCTCGCCGCTGGTGGCAGCGAGCCGCGCTATGGCTGCAATGGTGCCGTCTCGCTTTCCCAGGACCCCAAGACGGTGATCGAGGCGATGCTGAGCGCCATGGCGGGGCGGGTGGCGCATGCGGGCGGTGCCTGGCGGCTGATGGCGGGGGCGTATCGGCTGCCGGGGGTGACGCTCACCGCCGATGACGTACGCGCAGGCGGCATGGTGCTCGCCACGCGCATAAGCCGCGCCGAGAGTTTCAACGCGGTGCGCGGCCAGTTCGTGAGCCCCGAGAACGACTGGCAGGCGGATTACTTTCCGGCGGTGACCAGCGAGGTCTACCGCACTGAGGATGGCGGCGAAGAGGCCTGGCGGGATCTGTCACTGCCGTTCACGATCTCGTCCTCGGCAGCACAGCGCCTCGCCAAGATCGAGCTTGAGCGCGCACGCCGCCAGATGAGCCTGCGCATTGCGGGCAAACTTTCCGCCTGGGCCGCCGCGGTGGGCGAGACGGTGCTGATCGACTATCCGCGCTGGGGCTTTGCCGCCAAACCCTTCGAGGTGCAGAGCGTCAGCCTCGATCTTACCGCTTCCGGCGACGGCCCGGCGCTGCTGCCCGAACTGATGCTGCGCGAGACCTCGCCGCTGGTCTATGACTGGGACGCCTCGGAAGAGGCAATCTATGGGTCACATTGCCGAACGGCGACCGCGTCTCGCCAGCGCTTGCGGGTTGGTCGAATGCGGATGGGTTCACGTTAAGCGAGGTGGCGGAGCCCGAACCCGCCACTCCCACGCCCGAGGTTCTGCGCGCCGCACTCCCCGCGCTCAGCCGCCGTCAGGTGTTCTTTGGCCTCGTGGCGTCGGGGCTCGCGACTGCGCCGGAGGTACTGGCGATCTCCGCCACCGGCACCGTTCCCGCCGTGATCGAGGCTGCCTTCGCGGCGATGCCAGAGCCGCAGCAGAGCTACGCGCGCATCACCTTCGCGGAGTTCACCGTTGCGCAACGTCTCGATCCGACCACGCTCTTGCTGCAGGCGGCGGGTGGGCTGACCGACGCCGAGTTCGACGCGTTTTTCGTGGAGTTTGTGAAGCTGTGACGGGCTGGCAGTGTCGGGGCGTTGAAGGCGCATGCCGCCTACACGTCGCGCCCCGCCGCGCGCAATCTCGCCGCCAAACTCTTTCGACACGACCCCTGGAGACATCCGATGCTGCCCGACTGGGAGACCCTGCAAAAGACCTGGCCGCTGCGCGCCGCCCTCGCCGCGCTCTGGGCGCGCATCGAGGTCGCCCGTGCCCTTGGCCGCGCGCAGGTGCGGCAGAGTGCGGCTGACCCCACGCGCCTCGAGGCCCGCGTAAACACCATGGAGACGGTCAATGACGCCCAACGCCAGATGCTGGAGGCTGCGGCACGCCGCCCCGCTGATCGCGATGCTGTGGTTAGGCGCCTGCGCAATGGGCGGTTCTGAGGGGGTTGGGTCGGCGCGTGCCCGTCGGTGCTGGCGTACAGCCGGGCCGAGCAGGTGCAGGCGGTGGTGGTCAGGATGCTCGCCGACTATGCAGTGATGCGGGAGCAGGCGCGGGCGTGTAGGTGACGAGCGGGCCGGGCCATGCCCTGCGGGAAGCGCCATACGCCTCAACCGCCGCAGCAGGCCCGGCCCGGTTCACACATTCTCGGTTTCAAGGAGCGGCAGAGACTTACTGCGCGCATATGATGGCATGCGCCGTTACTGCGTGTCGCGATTCGAAATGGGCACAATTGTGCACCCACTCCGAATGAATACTGGGCGGTTCTGAACAGGTTTGGTGTGTTTTCCAAGTGTTTTTCCGCCTCTGCTGTACTGCCACTGACCCGGCGCCAGGCCAGTCAGAATTCTGCGCGCGTTGTCCGGGCGAGGAAGAAGGGGGCATAATCCGGTGTGCCGAACAGGTTTCCCATCTCGACGCAGACGGGGTCCGAAAGCCTTGGATTATGCCTGTCTCCAGTATCCGCCTGCCGAATGGCTGCAAGCGGTAGATTTTGCCGGGGTTGGCGTCGGTCCAGCGCAGGGATGTAACCTCAACGGCGTCTCCCTCGGCGTCAAATGTGAACAGCATCGGCGCCAGATCGGGGGCGTCGGCGAACCGAACCTCGGCGGTGTCTGGGCCTGTCTGGCTCCATTGCGCACCGGATTGCGGCAGCAGGCTTGCGGGCGCCCAGATCGACTCCATCATCACCCGCGTCGCGGCGGCGCGGGCATGGTCATCGGTCCTGCCAACACGGGCGAGCGGGATCAGGCCACGCAGCCAGAACTTGGTCCAGCTGTCGACCGTCCCCTCTCCGGGCACATGGTAGCCATCCGATCCAGCGAAACGCATGAAGCCTGATCCGACTGCAGCGCGCCAAACGAAGCCCTGTGCGGGAGGCGCGAGGATCTGCTGGGCGGTCATCGGCATTTCGGTGCCGTTCATGATGAAACCGCCCTCCATTTCCAGCCTCACCACGCGGTGCAGGGGCGTGCCCGGCTCGATTGTGCGCGCGAACTAGCGCTGCGCGACTTCAGGCAGGTCGGCAACCATTGCTAGGCTGTAGCGGGGCGGGTCGGTTTCGCGCGCGCCCTCCAGCGTCGTCCAGACCGACCGCATCTGAGCCCGATTGCGGGAATGCACCCAGACGCCAAAGACAATGGCGACCAGTAGCAGTGAAGCCGTGGCGAGGAGGGTAAGCTTGAGGAGAGTCATCGATTATTTACCAGAGTTTTCGGCAAAAGCCGGCCTTGCCAGCACAGGGCGGCGCGTCGGGTACCGGACACGCGCATCAACCGCCTTATCCGGGAAAAACCTCGCTCACGGCGGCTTTCCGCGAAAACATCGCGCCCCGGTTCAGCCATACGATAATCGCCGCGACCGCCGCGAAGAAGATCGTGTCGTAGGGCTGCGCGTCGGGCCAGAGCGGGTTGTTCAACTGAAAATGGAACAAGACCGGCAGCAGGATGCTGCCTTTCGCGGCATTGAACATCGGGGTGACAATCAGGCTGACCGAGACCGTTCCGATGAAGAACGGGAGAAAGCTCCAGTCGCTTTGCGGGGTTCCGCCCAGCATGAACGCCGGAAAATGCCACAGACCCCAGATCAGACCGAGGATGATCGAGGCCATGAAGGGCGTCATCTTGCGTTGCAGCAAGGGTAATGCGTACCCGCGCCAGCCGACCTCTTCCATCGGACCAAGGACGGCCATGAAAGCCATCGCGCCCAGCATCGCGCCGAAGCTGGGAAACGGAAATGTTAACTCTGCGAGGTTCCCCTTCACCGCCGACCCGGCGAAAAACGCCAGCGGGATCACCACCAGCAAGACCGCGTACCAACCCGGGTGGCAGCGCCAGAGCAGAAGGCGCGAAAGAAACTGCCCAAGACCACGCAGGCCACCGAACCATATCACCAGCACGACCGCGGCAATCGCTGGCGAATAGACCGCGGTGATGAACAGCGGGTGCGTGGTGGAAACCGGCCCAAAGATGCCTTCCAGCGTCTGCGGCACGATGAACAGCAGGCTGAACAGCCCCCAGGCAAGCCCGAAGGCGATCAGCAGAAACGGAAACAGCGACGCCACTGAGACGCCCTGACGTGATGATGTGGTTACGGTGAGGCTCATCGGAATGCCTTCCCGGATCCTTGGCGTTGCCATGCCAAATACCGCTAGGGCCAGCCGCAACGCCTGGCGCAGGCCCGCGAAAACTGGCACGTTCGCTAACAAATTCCCGCCGCGCCCGCGTTGATCTGGATCACGCCGCCCCTCGCACGAAACCGGTGGTTTCGGCTGCAAAATCGTCATCATGGCCCAGCCAGATGTGGCCGCCCTGCGGATAGATCACGAGCTTCGAACCCGAGATGCGCGATTGCAGCAAACGCGCGGTTTCGGCGGTGCCGAAAAGGTCATCCTCGCAGGACAGAAGCAGGGTCGGAACCGTGATCCGCTCGTATGCCGTCAAACTCGGGGTGCCCGCCCAGAACCCGTCGGTGCGCAGCCCGTCAACCTTGCGGCTGATCGGCAAAAGTTGCTTGAGGATAACCTCGGCGCGGCGCCCTTCGGCGTCATCCACGATATCGAGAAGCGCAGGATCGGTGGCCAGCAAGGTGCGGATCATCTGGCGCTGCGCAAAAGCGGAAAGCGCCCAGAACCAGCGATCGGAACCCAGCACCGCGTTCACCGCCATCCGTTGCAGCGCCGAGAACTCGACCGGGTCGCGGCCCGTCAGGTTTGCCGCGGGAACCATGAGGATCAGATGCGAACAGCGGTCAGGATGGCGCAGCGCGAACTCGGCCGCCGTCAGCGCGCCCGCCGACCCACCTGCAACGGGAATGCGATCAAGGCCAAGGTGGTCAAGCAGCTCGACCAGCACATCCGCCTGATGCACGGGCGATGCATCATCCGGGAAGGTGCTGCGCAAATAGCCAAACCGTGAAGGCGCGACAATCTGAAAACCCTTCTCCCGCAGTTTGCTGGCGAACAGAAGGCCCTGATCAAACCCACCGCCGGTGCCGTAGATCATCATCAAGGGTGCGCCGGAACCCGCCACGGCATATTCCATGGCGCCCGCGGTTGTCGCGAAGACCGAGCTCTGCCCGTGCAAACGCGAGTCTACCTGCGTCAACGCCTCGCCATACGCCCCGGCACCATAGCCGCCGCCGGCCACCGCGATGCCACCCAAAGCCGTCAGAACGCCCCGCCGGGAAATCATGTGATGCCTGCCTTCTCGTGTCCGGCCAGCGTGACGGTGGGCCAGTGCTGACACGGGTGCTGCAAATCCGGTCTTGCGCGCCAACCTTACTGCAAGCTTCGGCAAGGCTCGTCAAATCAGCGAAACCTCGCCCCCGCGAGCAGGCGCGTCACCAAAGACGCCCAACCGGCACGCCACCAAACGAGCAGATACTCCCGCGGTCGAGCAGCTTCATTGATGTGCATCAACCTCCGCCTTGAGCAATCGACCGACACCCAAGAATATCGCAAGCGTCAGGAACCAATGCGTGTTCAGGCGCGGGGCAACGGGTGGTGCCATTTGGCTAATCGCAACGGACCCCGTAGTCTGCAACCGATAGATGTTCAAGCTCATCGAGCAAATCCCAATAACGGTCGTTGAAAATAGCAACGCCGTCGCTCGGGAGGTGCGTGGGATACACCCACCAGCACATTCTTGGATACTTTAGCGTTGCGCCCTACGCATCATTTTAAAACGTTGCAGATAGGTCTCTGCGAATTGCGTATTTCCGGTAGGTCACAGGGCCAGCGTGAAATAGTCCGCTTGGAAGTTATCTTCCATGCCCGTGGAACAGAACCCCATCGACATGTTACTGGTGCCAGAGATCTCGCCGCCAGCCACAAAGGCAGCACCCTGGATGCCATCTGCATTGGCGCTGAAGTCAATATCTTCCATGGAAAGCAACTGGCTACCATAGACCTGAATACCGCTGGGGAAACTAATCGACCCCATGGTCACCAGTTGAACCCCGCCCCCAGGCGCGCAATTGTCGTCTTTTCCGATGACCAGGCCGGACGAAGCAGTCATAGATTGGGCACTAGTGTTAGTGGTCGCAATCACCGAGTTCTGAAGAACTACGCCAGATTCGAACTTGGTTTTGCAATCGCTGATCAGCACCACATCCGTGACCACGGTACCATTCTTAATGGTCAATGCTGCGCCTCCGTTGCAAGAATAGGTGTGAAGACGGCCTGGGGTCAGATCGTCCTGGTAAATGTTACGGTCTTTCAAAGCGATAGGAGCAGTTGAGGTGATGTAGTCAGGCCGGTAGTTATCATCAAGCGTTTTGAGGCCTCCGATTATGTCTTCGATCCGTTCGATGATACGAATGTTCCACGAACCTTCGCGCAGCGCTTCGGACAAACCCGCATTCGTTTTATAGCCCGAATTTGGCAGATCTAGGTCGTCTAGATTAGACATTGATACCACTGTGCCGGGCTCAAAGTAGTTATTGCTATTCAGCGAAACATAGCTGTTAGAGTGGATGCAGAAACCTGCAGTGTAAACGTTGTTGCTCTGGAGATCGACTTTCTGCTGCGCAACAAAGCCTTCTCGCAGGCAGGTCGGTGTATAGGTAACAAAAACCGATTGCACATTAAGGGTCCATTCCTCAAGACCAACCAGCTTTAGCAGAAAGGTTCTGACCCCGTTGCCGTTCTCAGCATTGCGTCGCGCAATGACGCGTACGGCCGAGTTCAAATCCTCATCTGGCGTGAACTGCATCGCGTCGTGATCAAAGACGCCAAATTCGATATTTTCCGGGGCAATGACATAACCATAGCGTTCCGCCGGCATGTTCAGTTCCGCGACATCTAGCGCCAACGCTCTTGCATCATCTTCGCTGTGCAATTCGCGTTCCAGCAAGGCCGCATGGGCCGCCGCGTCCGCAGCAATCTGCAATTGGGTTCGGGCGGCCATCACGTTACCGGTATCGATCGCATAGCCTGCTAGCATTAGAATTGGCAACATAAGCATGAGCGACAACACTGTAATGCCGCCATCCTGATCCGCACAGAAGTTGCGGATATCAGCGCGCTTTACCATAGGCATGTCAGTTCTCCGCCATGTGTTGTGATGTGACTGTTAATGACAGCGAATCGAACGCGCCGATGAGACGGGTCGCCGTCAAATCCGCCAACGGCACCGAAACGGAGCTGTGAATAACACCCGAGACGAGCGTCGTCTCAGCTGTCGCGTTAGAAGTAAGCCCGGTGATTTGCGCCAAGATTGCGGCCTCTGCGTCATCCGCCGAAGTAATGCGGCCAATGGAAACAGCACGATTGGTATCTTGAACCACCCGCAGAATCTGGGCCTGACCGCCAAAAACCAAAGCCACGTCGGCCAGCATCGCGAAAAGAAAGACGAATACAGGCAGCCACAGAACCGCTTCAATGGTAGCAGCGCCGCTTTCCGAACCGGCAAAACGGTGAATTCTATAGGCGCAACCGCGACACCATGCCTGGCCCATCGGTAGTATCCTTCCCCAATCAGCATGCTTGGCCGGAGCAGCTAAAGCAGCCCGCTAAGTCAATATAGTTGAACTAGAAAAAGTGTTCCCGGCGGCAAAAATCTGTCAAAACCAAGAAGACTTGTAGTCGATGGGGTGGACGCCCCCCGGCGGCATCGATGTGCCATGGTGGCGGGTGTTGACCGCATCTTTGTGGCTGAGACTCGCGCGCCGGTGCTCGATCCGGGCCGCAAGGCCACCAAGAGCGGTTACTTCTGGGCCCTCGTATCCGATGATCGCGGCCATGGCGGCGCCGACCCGCCGATCGTCGTTCGGGCATTCCTTCGGACCAGTGGCAGTCATGCCCTCACTCCTCTACACCCCCGGCCGCAGCAAGGAGCATCCGCTGAAGTTCCTCGCCGGGTATCAGGGCCGCTTCCTGCGATGCGATGCCTATCAGTCCTACAACGCGGTGACCGAGATCGCGCGCGACAAGGGCCCGTGGCAACTGGCCCACTGCTGAATCCATGTCCGCCGCCGCTTCGTGAAGCGGTTCGAGAACGAGGGATCGCCCATCGAGAGGAAATGCTGCAGCAGATCGCGCTGCTCTATCAGGTCGAAAAGACCGTGCGAGGGAAGGAGGCGGCCCTGCGCCTTGTTGCCCGGCGCGAACACGCAGCACCCGTCATTGCCGCGCTGAAGCCTTGGCTGGGGGCTCAACTGTCGCGCATTCCCCAGAAATCCCAGCTGGCGGCGACAATGCCTCCGCGATCACAATCTCCGCAAAGTTCGCACCGGGAAAATCCGGAACCACCAGTTTGCCCGCTCTCGCCAGACCGCGCCAGGATGGCAGGTGATTGGGGCGCATGTCGTGGCGACGCGCAACCGCGGTGACCGTGACGCCTGGCACGAATGTCTCAGCCACAATCCGGCCCTTCAACGCTTCCGACCAGCGCCGCTTACCAGACGGACCCGCCAGAACCTCCATCCGGCTGACGGACTCCAAATGGTGCTCACGATGGACTGACAATCACGCCTCCCATGAAAAACGTAAGCGTTCGCGGGGGACCACGGGTAGCTTATCTTGAC
>DISJ01000007.1 GCA_002421605.1 Rhodobacteraceae bacterium UBA6213
GCCCTCGCAGTGGAATGATCGCGCGGCAATAAGAAATCGCGATCGGCTCCGAAGGACCTGCCGAACTGATCTCGTATGGGCCGGTTTCTGCATCTTCTTGCCCGCCGACCATGCGTTAACACTCAAACTGGACCACTTAGCGGGGCACACCAGGATTTTCCAGAGAGTCGCACTGCCTGGCAGTATTGAAGTAGCGCCCGCTGCAGACGCTAATCAGTTACTCACCCAGCCGGTCCTCAAGCGACCGTACCGGGACTGACCACGCCATCGCGGAGGCAAGCGCGATGAAACCCGCCACCGTCAGGAATGCCGGGCGGAAGGCGGCGACCATCTCGGCGCGGATTGCCAATCTATTCGCGGCGGCGAGATCTTGGGTGACGCCTTCCAGAGCCATCCGAAAGTAGTCGGCGGCCGCGCCATCACCGGACTGCAGCATGACGAACACCGCAGCGCCAACCAGCGATGTTCCGACCGACGCCCCGAGAGAGCGCGAGAATTGCACCGCAGACGCAGCAGCACCCAGTTGCGTGGGGCCGGCGGCATGCTGGACGGTGACCTGTAGCACACCCATGACGGTACCAAAACAAAGCGACATGGCGAAGTAAAAACCGGAAAGCTGCCAAGTCGCGAGCATGGGCGATACCCAGGCGAAGACAACGAGCAGCACGAAGAGCACGCTGAGCCCGATCGACGGGAAGATCAGCGTGCGTCCAGTGCGGCTGATCAGTTGCCCTGTGATCAGCGAACTGAATCCAACGCCGATGGTCAACGTCAACAGCAGCAGGCCAATATGACCGGTATCGAGGTCCCGTGCCACACGCAGATAGAGCGGCGTGAAAGAGACCAGCGAAACAAAGGCAGCTCCGTAGAAACCTGCGACACAGGCGCTACGCCAAATTGCCGGTTGTGCAAGCAACGGAAGCGAAAAAAGCGGACTGGCAGCACGCCTTTCGCGCCGGGCCAATAGCACCAGCGCCACTGCGGCAATGGCGAGCAACAGGATCAGCGTGCCGACCCGTTCGCCGCCCGCGACGCGCTGCAGTTGCTGGATCGCGAACAGGACCGGCAAGACAGTGGCGGCGAAGTAGCCGAGGCCCCAACCGTCGAAATTCGTCAACCGTCCCGCGCCGGTGATCTTCGGCAGCCGCAACGCCATCACCATCGCGATGAGTGCCAGCGGAATCGACATCGCCAGTGCTGCGCGCCAGCCGAAGTGCTGGGTCAACAGGCCGCCCAGCATCGGGCCCGCGATAGTCGCCGTCGTGGCCACCGCAGCAAGATAACCCTGAAATCGACCGCGGTCGCGTAGTGGCACCATCTGGCCAATCATTGCGTGGCTCAGGCTCATCAAACCGCCGCCGCCAATTCCCTGGACAGCGCGACCGAGTATCAGCATCTCGATCCGAACTGCGGTTACCGAGATTGTCGCGCCGACCACCACGAAAGCCAGCGCAATCAGCATCATATGCCGCCGCCCAACCATGTCGCCCAGCCGCCCGTAGACAGGCGAGCTCAGCGTATTGGTCATAAGGTAGGCGACTACGATCCAGGCAAGCAACGAAACCCGGCCCAGGTCGGCCGCGATCGCCGGCAGCGCCGTCGAGACCAGTGTCTGGTCCGATATCGCGATGAACATTGGCAGCATGATCGAAGGAAAGACCCTAAAGAACAGCCTCTTCGAACTTTCAGGCGGTGGCGCGGAGGCTGCAATCTGCATTCTCGGCTTTTCCCGGGTTTTTGGAGCCTTTTCCGGCAACAGCGCGGAGAAGGGACGCGTTCAAGCATTGCATGCAGTTGTATATTGATGTGTCTGCGCCGCAACTGCTTTGTCGATCGGGTCGCTGAACCGCGGAGTTCGCATGTGTGTCTGACGCCGCCGCGCATCCCTTGCCGAGCGCGGCCATATAGCGGTCTAGCGCAGCGGAGATGACATGCGCCGGTGGCTATTCTCAAGCCATTACAGCCGTTTAAGCGAGTTTCTCTGCATGCGTTTGGCGCATATTACTATCACCTCATTCGAACTTGCAGAGCGACTTTCGCAATGTGATAGTCGAAATCGAGAAGTTCTCTGGAAGGCCACAAAATGCATCTCGCCCGATTTCCTCGTATTTTTCTGGCCCACTTGCCGACCCCGCTCGAACGACTGGATCGGTTGAGCAAGGAGCTTGGCGGGCCAGAAATCTGGATCAAGCGCGACGATTGCACAGGGCTTTCGACGGGCGGCAACAAGACCCGCAAGCTCGAATTTCTGATGGCAGAAGCGCAGGCCATGGGGGCCGACCTTGTGATGACCCAAGGTGCTACGCAGTCGAACCATGCACGTCAGACCGCCGCCTTCTCGGCTCGGCTGGGCATGGCTTGCCATCTGCTGCTGGAAGATCGGACCGGTTCCAAGGATCCGAATTACAACCTAAATGGGAACGTGCTGCTGGACATTCTGCATGGTGCCAGCCTCGAGCGGCATCCGGGCGGCACTGACATGGCCGCCGCCATGGAAGTTGCGGCTGACAAGATACGGGCCGACGGCAGGAAGGTCTATGTGATCCCAGGTGGCGGGTCGAACGCGACGGGCGCGCTGGGCTATGTGAATTGCGCGATCGAGCTGGTGTCGCAGGCTAATGACCGGGGGCTAGTGATTGATCACATGGTCACGGCCACCGGCAGCTCCGGTACGCAGGCGGGGCTTGTGGCTGGCCTCAAGGCGATCAATGCGGGGATTCCGCTGCTAGGAATTGGCGTCCGCGCCCCGAAGGAAAAGCAGGAACAGAGCGTGTTTGCTTTGGCCCAACTGACCGCAGCAAGGCTTGGGTGCCCTGATGTAGTCTCGCGCGGCGATGTGGTGGCCGATTGCAACTATGTCGGCGCTGGCTATGGCATCCCGCGTGCCGATACTTTGGAAGCGATCCGCATGTTTGCCGAGCTGGAGGGGATCCTGCTTGACCCGGTGTATTCGGGCAAAGGCGCGGCGGGGCTGATCGATTATTGCCGCAAAGGAAAGTTCCGCAAAGGCGAGAGGGTGGTCTTTCTGCACACAGGTGGGTCAGCGGGGCTGTTTGGCTATGACTCGGTTCTGACTAACCCGCTCGGCGACACGTAGTGAAATAACGATGGCTTGGTGGTTTTTGTTGCAATCCGGATGGGTTTCGCGGCTTCGACAGAACAAAAGGATATCCAAGGCATGAGGTTGAAACCTGTCGGTGTCCTCGGCGGAATGGGGCCGCAAGCCACCGTGTTGCTTATGCAAAAGGTGATTGCTGCTGTTCCGGCAAAGGACGACGGCGATCATATTCCGCTGCTGGTCGATCAGAACACACAGGTTCCGTCACGCTTGCGCCATCTGCTTGAAGCGGGCAGTGAAAACCCCGGCCCTGTGTTGGCAGGCATGGCGCTGCGTCTGCAATCGGCGGGGGCAGAGGCCCTTGCGATGCCGTGCAATACCGCACATTACTATGCGGCAGAGATCGGCAATGCCTGCGATCTACCCTTGCTCGACATGGTTGTGCTTTCGGTAGAATACGCCGCTTCGCTCGCGCCAGATAATGGGTGTGTCGGCATTTTGGCTTCGCCTGCGGTACGAAAAGTTGGTTTGTTTGACCAGGCGATGAAGGCGGCTGGGCTGCGCGCCCTCTACTCTGATGACCAAACAGCACTGGTGGCCGCAATCCGAGCAATCAAGTCGCTCGGCCCCAACGAGGCGGCGCGCGCCACGTTGCGGTCCGCCTCGGCAGAGCTTCTGGGGCGGGGTGCTTTGGTGCAGATGATTGCGTGCACGGAGTTCTCGCTAGTCGCTGACGAAGTTGCTCCCGGCGTTAGCGCCTTCGACACATTGGATCGGTTGGTACTGGCGATAGTGGAATTCTCGCGCGGCGACCCGGACTCTCGGCAACAAAATACTCAATATCACCGGCAAACGCTCGCCTGATTCCGGCTTTATTCCGGCTTTATGACCCGACCTGGCATAAAGACGAAACGGAGTGGGGGGCCAGCCCAAGGTGACGCCACAAAACTGGCACCCCAGCGGCCCGAAAAACTATCCGCGAACGCCAGCCGCCTGGGCCAATACGCGCAGGCCCGCCACCAGATCGGCCTCAGCGGTATCTTCCTCGAACGCATGGCTGATGCCGCCGATTGAGGGAACAAACAGCATGGCCACCGGCATAAGGCGGGCCACGTTGGTTGCATCATGCAGCGCGCCAGAGGTCATTCTCCTCCAGCGCCCCGGCGCCACAGCCTCAGCCTCCTCTTCCAGACGTGCGCGCAAATTGCTGTCCATCGCCACCGGCTCTAGACCCAAGAGTGGCCCCAGTTCGACCCCGAGCCGGAATTCGGCCGCAACCTCGCTCAGCGTCGCCTCGATCACCTCCGCCATCTGGCGCAAACGCTCCACACTCCCATCCCGCCATTGCATCGAAAACCGCACCTGCCCCGGCACGATGGACGAGGCATTGGGGGCCACCGCCACATGGCCAATAGTCCAGACCGATTGCGGCGTGACCACAGTGCGCAACCGCTCGTTCAGACGTGTGTTGAACGCAGACAGCCCCTGAAACGCATCCCGCCGCAGCGCCATCGGCGTTGTGCCTGCATGGTTCTGCTGCCCGGTGAGTGTTACCACTTGATCGCGAATGCCGACGATATTCGTGACCACGCCAATCTGCTCGCCCAAAGCATCCAGCGTCGGGCCCTGCTCGATATGAAGCTCGATAAAGCCAGTGAACTGCCCGGGGTCCACATCAGCGCCGACACGGCCTCCAAGCACCGTGCGCGCCGTGCCCAGCGTTACACCGTCATGGTCGTCCAACGCATCTGCTTCAGCCAAGGGCAACAAGCCCGACCACACGGCCGACCCGGTGGTCACACCAAATCGCCCCTCTTCATCCTGAAAAGACACAACGGATATCGCAGGCCCGTCCGCCTCGCGTGCCGCCCGTGCGACCTCCAGCGCCGCAATCACGCCAAGCGCCCCATCCAACCAACCACCCGTGGGCTGACTGTCTGAATGTGAGCCCAGCAGCAGCGAAGGCCCTTCCGCCAAGCCAAAGAGATTGCCCATTGCGTCAAATCGCGGGGTCAGCCCTGCGTCTGCCATCCGCCCCGCCAACCAGTCTCGCGCTTCGAGGTCAGGCTTGGAATAGGCGGGGCGAACCACGCCGATGCCATGCGCCCCATATTGGCGCAGTCGGCGAAGATCAGACAGAAAGCGAGCGGGGTCAATCACGGGATTCTCACAATTGCAAAGGCAAGAGGCAACCTACGTATTCGTCAGCCAGTTGAGAAGCCTATACCGTGGCCGCGATGGCAGGAGCGCGGCACGAGTGCCAGTATCGTTCGCTCAGCGGCCTTTCGCAACAGCGCCTGCAGAGGCCTGGAAGCGGCATATTTCACGACTTCTGATCAAGGGGGCGAACCATCTGAACATCAGGGACGAGCAGATTGCTTCGAGATGCCGATCTCGCGCACAGAAAAGTCAAGGCTTAAGCAAAGAAATCACTTCGCATTGCGAGCAGATTCGCTCGCGCTAGGCGGATGCAATACTTTGGGCTAAACGCGACCACTGTTCGCAGCGCCGTTAGAGGCCATGGCCTTCGTTGCCAAAGGGGCTGGGGCAGGCCGAAGGGGGGCGCATTTGATAGCGCGAGCGCCGGAAACCACTTTGCGGCGGGCGCGACAATTTCCTGTGACCCACCTGGAGTTAGAGCGTTAGGGCTCTGTTTCGCTCTTTGTTCGGTTTGGCAGTTCTTACGACGCGCGGTTATTGGTCACCACGCCGAGAAATCGGGCGGGCACCCCGGCACAAGCCCAGCTAGGCACGGACATGCACCGCGATCTCTTGAAAAAGACTTTGCTTTGCATTTCCGAATCCTCTAGCATCAGAAATTGAAATCACGTTTTATCTGATAAAAAGGGAAATCGTAATGCCTCTCGACAAACAGGCCGCCCGTTCCAGCGTTTCGCCCGAAAAGCTTTCGGCCACGGTTGAATATCTTTGTTCGCTCGGTGAGAAGGTTTCGGGCTCGCCCGAAGAGAAACTGGCTTGCGATCATATCGTCGAAAAGCTGCGCTCCTACGGATATGAACCCGTCGTCCACACTTTCGATAGCTACATCTCGTACCCGATTGAAACCAAATTGACCGTTCATACACGGGCAGGTGACATCAGCCTCCCGGCTGTCGGTGTTGCATTCGGCTTGTCCACTCCCGAAGGCGGTGTTCGTGCCGAGATTGTTCATGTTGGTCTAGGGCGTCCGGCCGACTACACAGGCAAAGAGGTCAGTGGAAAAATCGCTCTGGTCGATCGACTACCGTCGCCAGACAACGCCTTGGCTGCGGCGCATGCGGGTGCACTGGGAATGATCTGCATTTCTGCCGGGCAGCAACGCCACAAGATGATTATCACTCCCGTCTGGGGCACACCCGAGTTCGAACAGGTTTTGAAGATTCCGCGGGTGCATGTTTGCTCCATCGCCAAGCCCGACGGGGCGAAGGTGCACGCGGCGCTTGCAGAAGGGCCACTCGAAGCAACAATGGAGTGCAAGGTTTTTGAGGGCTTGCGCGAGGTGCGTCTGCCCATGGCCGAGATCAAGGGGCGCGAAGACCACTTCTCGCTGGTCGGTGCACACTATTGTTCGTGGTTCGACGGATCAACTGACAATGTCACCGGCGACGCCTGCGTTCTTGAACTTGCCCGCGTTCTGAAGGCGTACGAAGGCAAGCTTCGTTATGGCCTTAAGTTCTGCTGGTGGCCGGGCCACAGCCACGGCCGCTATTCCGGGTCTACATGGTATGCGGACACGTACTATCAAGAGTTGAACGAAAATGGGATCGTCTATTTCAACATTGACAGCCCTGGCGTGAAGGGCGCGACGGTCTATGTGCCCCGTCACCAGATGGCCGAAGTGTCCGAATACAACGAACGCGTGACGACCGAGGTGACGGGTTGGGGCACTCTTAAGACGTCAAATGCGCAGCTGTCGCTCGGAAAACGGGCCGACAAATATGTCAGTTCGACCCGTCCCGCACGGGCGGCGGACCAGTCTTTCTGGGGCGTTGGGCTGTCGTCGATGTCGGTCTATTCGATGCTCGAACCAGACGCCAAGGACCGCGACCACAACGTCGGCGGCTCGGGCGGCGCCTGGTGGTGGCACTCGGAGCACGAAACCTTTGACAAGTTCGACCCCGAGATCCTGTCGCAAGACACACGGCTTTACACCACCATCCTTCTTGGCCTTTCGACTGCGGATGTGTTGCCGTTTCGGCTGGACCACATTGCGCAGGATTTCCTCGACAGTCTGCGCGAATACGACGAGGCGGCGGGGGAGCATTTGCCATTTGCCGAGCTGCGTGCTGAGGCGCAACAATTTCAGGACGCCTGCGTTGCTCTGCACAACCGGCTGGAGGGTGAAACCGACGCTGCAGTGACGGCCGGCGCCAATAAGCTCTTCTTGAACGTGGCGCGCACGCTCAATCCTGTTCTCTATCAGGTATGTTCGCCATTCGAACACGACCCTGCAATCGGATCGCGCGCCTTGCCCTCGCTGACACGGGCACTGTCCTTGCCGTCGCCCACTGACGATCCGCAGGGTTACGTCTTTGTGAAGACCGGGCTTATTCGACGCATGAACCAGGTTCGTCACCAACTGCGTGAAGCATCTGAACTAGTGCGCGGATTTTCCGGATGAAATCGCTGATGCCATTCCTTTCAGCGGGCCCAATGACCCTTCGTTACCTGTCGGTTTTCGACGGCGATAACGTGCGCAAGGGTCTTGTCGACATCACGATAGACGCCGGCAAGATCGCCCGCATTGCGGCCAGCGACGATCCTACGGGCCGGATAGAAGGGCCCGAGATAGATCTGAGGGGCTATTACGCACTTCCCGGTTTCATAGACGCACATACGCATCTTGTGGGCGGCGACGTGGTGCAGGGCGCGGCAGACTACGCCAGTTCGCGCCGCACCGGTGAAGCGATCGGGATGCAGGCTTTCCGCACTGCCGAGGCTGCGCGCCTGACCCTATCTCGTGGCGTCACCACAGTACGCGACCTTACTGGTCGCGCTTATCTCGACGTCCAGGTGCGTGATGCTATTGCCGAAGGTATTGTCGAAGGACCGCGGGTGCTCACCTCGGGGCTTGGGTTAACTATTACCGGCGGCCACGTCCATATGCGCTGCGTGGAGGTAGATGGTCCTAAGGAAGTGCGTCGCGAGGTGCGTTCGCATGTCAAAGCGGGAGTCGACTGGATTAAGTTAATGGGCGTTACTGGCGGCATGGCCACTGTCGGCCGCCATCCACTTGCGCCGCAGTTCACCCGCAAAGAGATCCGAGCAGGCGTGGACGAGGCGCACCGGGCGAACCTGCGCGTGGCGGCGCATGCCCACGGTCCCGAAGGCATTCGCAACGCAGTTCTGGAGGGTGTGGATACGATTGAGCACGGCATCTATCTTGATGACAACGCCGCCGAGATCATGGCAGAAAAGGGCCTGGTGCTGGTCCCGACGCTTCTGAATGAAAAAGGCTGGATCGACGGTCTGGCAGCGGGCACTTTGCCTGCGGCGGCCATCGCCCGGCGTCAGGCCTTCGCGGACGAAGGCTTTCCCTATCCGACGCCAGAGCAGCGCATTGCGATGGCGCGCAAGCACGGTGTCCGGGTGATCGCGGGCACCGATGTGGGTGGCAACGCAAACTGCCGCCACGGCATGAACGCGATTGAAATGGCGATGCTGGCCGATGCGGGGATGTCGAATATCGAGGCGCTGCGCGCCGGAACGTCAGCATCGGCAGAGGCGCTGGGGTTGAAGGATTGCGGACGCATTGCGGTGGGCCTGCCTGCCGACATCGTTCTGAGCGCCCGAGATATCTCAAACGACATCCATTGCCTTTCCGCACCCGAAACGATCGCGGCGGTGTTCAAGGGCGGTCGTCTTGCCGCTGCCGCCGACCCGAAACTGCGCCGCGCCTTTGACCGAGTGACTGCCTGAACCGGCGCTGCCGTTCACGGCCTGACCGTCCCCGAGGCTACCGGCCAAAAGAGCCGGACCCTATCAGCAACAAGGAGAGACCTGATGAAACGCATCCCAGAGATTGACACGCCACGAGATCCGTCCCGCCGTCGCCTGATGAAGGGCGCGGTAAGCGTTGCGGCACTTGCGACCGTTCCGGGCCTGCCCGGCTATGTTCGCCGCGCCAATGCTGCAACTACGGGCGAGCTTATCGCCGTAATGTTCCAAGACCCGCAAGGGCTTGACCCGCAACAGAACATCCAGACTGAATCGTTCCAGGCGATGCTTGCCTGCTATGAGCAGCTTTATGACTACGACCCCGAAACGGACACCTTCTTCCCGCAGGTTGCGGCCGAGATGCCCGATACCACTGACCCGCTTGCGATCAGGATCAAACTGCGCGACGGGATCACTTTCCATGACGGATCGCCCCTGACCTCGGAAGACGTGGCTTACACTTTCAATTTCATCATCGAGAAGGGCCCGGAATCGCCTGCCTACGGCCTCTACAGCATGGTGAACAAGGTCGAGCCGGTCGATCCGCTGACCGTGATCTTTCACATGGACTATCCCTATGGCTTGCTGGTTAACTACCTCTCCAGCATCATGGGCGGCATCGTGCGCAAGGATTGCCGCGACACCGTCGACCTCAAGCGCAATCCGGTCGGCGTTGGCTGCGGGCCGTTTGAGTTTGTAGAATGGGTCCAAGGCAGCCATCTGACATTCCGTAAATACCCGGGGTATTTCCGCGAAGGCCTGCCGAAGCTCAATACCCTGACCTACAAAATCATCAAGGAAGACGCGACGCGGGTGGCGCAACTGGCCGGCGGCACGATCAACTTCATCGACGAACCGCCCAAGCGCGACTACGCGCAACTTCTGGCGCGGGACGACATCGACGGGGCGCGAGGCCTGTCGGAGAAGGTTGGCTATGTGATGATCAACCACGCCAACGCTTTGATGAGCAACGTGCACCTGCGCCGCGCATTGCAGTATGCGACCGACGGCGGGGCAATTCTTGACGCGGTCTACGAGGGGCTCGGGGTAAAGGCGCACGGGCCGATGAAGCCTGGCACCGCCTGGTACGATCCCGATGTTGAGCAGATGGCAAGCTACAACATCGAGCGGGCCAAGGAAGAGATGGCGAAATCCGGACTGGGCACTGTCAAGATCGACATGCGCTGCGAGAACAACACCCACCATGTAGACTCGGCCACGCTACTGCAGGCGCTCTGGGCGCAGATCGGCGTCGAAATCAGTGTCATTCCGATGGAAAAGACCGCCTTTTATGACTATTGCTCGCTGGGTAAGCCGGACTGGACTATGGGCTACACAGATTGGTCGTCATCGGTCTACACGCCTGATTACATGATCAAGCTGGTCTACAAGAGCGACGGTTCCTATCGTCGGTCGAGCTACAACAATCCCGAGGTCGATGCGATGATCGAGCAGGCGCAGCGCTCGGTTGATGCAGCTGAGCAGAAGGACCTGTTCAACCGGATCCAGTTGCAGATGGCAGAGGATGTCGCGGCAATCTGGACCTGCTGGTACGACTGGACGCCGTTGTGGCGCAACGAGGTTAAGGGCTTCCACGTTGCACCGACATACTACGACTATTTCGACAACGTTTCGGTGGAGTAATTCACCGCAACCCCTGCCACGGCGACACCCCGGAGAAATTACGCATGCAGATAAGTGCACTCGGCCGATACATTATCAAACGGCTGCTTCTTCTCATTCCCGTACTCCTCGGGGTGTCGCTTCTGTCCTTTTCACTGATCAAGTTGGCACCCGGCTCTGCCGTCACCTACATGCTGGGCGATCAGGCGTCTGAGGCGATGGTTCGCGCGCTGGAACGGCAGCTGAACCTCGACCAGCCATTCTTCACTCAGTATTTCTCATGGCTCGCCAATGCATTGCAGGGTGAATTCGGAATGTCCTTCGTAACGCAGATTCCGATTACCGAACTGATAGCGCAACGTTTGGCAGTCACATTAGAACTGTCGGTGATAGCCATCGTGATCACCTTGCTGATCGCGATCCCGCTTGGTGTGGCGGCGGCGACAAAACAGAACCGACTACCTGACCATACGGTGCGATTTATTGCGGTTGCAGGTGTATCGATCCCAGATTTCTGGTCCGGGATCATCCTGATCTTCCTGCTAGGCGTGCAATTCCAGTGGGTGGCACCAGGAGGATACACGCCCATATCCGAAGGTCTGCTGCCGCACCTGCGCTCGGTTATCCTGCCGGCCTGTATTTTGGCGTTCATCAACCTCGCGTTGATAACCCGCATGCTGCGCGCTTCTATGCTGGACGTACTCTCGCAGAATTTCATTCAGGCGGGCCGATCCTTCGGTATCGCCGAGCGCGAACTTGTCTGGCGCGACGCGCTAAAGAATGCGTTCATCCCGACGCTTACCGTCATTGGTTTAACGATCGGCATCATGCTGTCGGGTGCTGTGATGCTGGAAACCGTCTTTTCGCTGCCGGGTTTGGGAAAGCTGCTGGTAGATGCGGTGTTCCAGCGCGACATACCCGTACTCCAAGCTGTGCTGACGCTGATAGGATGCTTCTACGTTCTCGTGAACCTGTTCATAGACGTTGGCTATTCGATGCTGGACCCACGCATCCGGTTCTAGTTCCCGCTGGTGCTTCAAACGTGACCGCCCGTGATAAGGTACACAACCACATGGCTCATATGACGACCCCAGATCCGGCCCTCACCACGGACAAGTTCGGCACGCTTGACGACGAGTCGCGGCCAGAGCACACCGGCTTTCTGGCAGGGGCGCTCCGTCGCTTTCGGCGCAATACTTTGGCGATGGTCGGCCTTCTGCTCGTGATCCTGCTGATAGGGACGGCGATCTTTGCGCCGATGTTGACTACCCACGACCCCAATGCCATCGCCATTGCTGATCGTTTGACAGGTCCATCGGCAACCTACTGGTTTGGCACAGATAACCTCGGCCGCGACATTTTCAGCCGTGTTATTGTTAGCGCTCGAGTAACGGTCACAGTCGGTTTCGGAATGGTCACGCTTGCTATGGTTGTCGGGTTGCCGCTGGGCGCTGTTGCCGGGCTCTACGGCGGGTCATGGATCGATGAGGTCATCATGCGGTCGTGTGATGTCTTTATTGCTTTCCCGACTGTCATTCTTGCCATTGCAATTATGGGCGCCGTTGGCACCCAGCCTATCGACATCGGCCCCTTTACCATCGGCAACGTCGCCAAGGTCATCGTGGTGGGTGGCATCGTTCTGGCGCCGCGATTTGCCCGCGTCGTGCGTTCCAGCGTTCTGAAGGAACGCCCGATGGACTATGTCGAAGCCGCGCGATCGGTGGGCGCATCCGACAAGTTCGTTCTGGTACACGAAATCCTTCCCAATTCGATCGTGCCCATCGTGATCCAGGCAAGCTATTACTTTGCAACCGCAGTGCTGACCGAGGCGGCGCTCAGCTTTCTCGGGATCGGGGTTCAGCCGCCGCAACCCAGTTGGGGGCAAATGTTGTCGCAATCGCAGGCGTATATCTTCGGCGGAGATTGGTGGTTCTCGGTCTTTCCAGGGCTGGCAATTTTCTTTGCAATGGTCGGATTCAACCTTCTTGGCGATGGGTTGCGCGATGCCCTTGACCCGCGGGGTGCAAGATGACCGTCGCACCGCTGACCCCGCCGCAACCACTTCTTGAGGTTTCTAACCTCTGCGTCGATTTCCCCAGCGAGGGGCACACCGTTTTTGCCGTTGACGATGTCAGCTTCACGCTGGCCCAAGGCGAGATCACTGGCCTTGTGGGCGAATCCGGGTCGGGCAAGAGCGTCACCTCAATGGCGATCCTGCGGTTGATCCAACCGCCCGGAAAGATCCGCTCGGGTAAGCTGCGCTTTGAAGGGCAGGATCTGCTGACGCTGGACGATGACGCCATGCGCCGGGTGCGCGGCGGCGGCATTGCGATGATTTCGCAAAACCCAGCGAATTCGCTGAACCCGGTGATGACCGTGGGCGATCAACTTACCCGCGTCATCCGCTTGCACCTTGGCCTGTCGCGGCAAGAGGCCTATGAAGAAGCGCTGCGCGGACTGCGCCAGGTCGAGATCCACTCGCCTGAACGGCGGATGGTTCAGTATCCTCACGAGCTCAGCGGCGGGATGTGCCAACGGGTAATGATCGCGATGGCGATGGCCCCCAAGCCGCGCCTGATAATTGCGGACGAGCCGACCACGGCGCTCGATGTAACTGTACAGAAGCAGATCATTCATCTGCTTGACCAGTTGCGCCAACGCCATGGGGTGGGCGTGATCTTCGTGTCGCATGACATCGCAGTGGTGAGCCAGATCGCCGACAAGGTGCTGGTACTCTACGCCGGTCGCGCGATGGAACAGGGGCTGGTGAACCAGGTGCTGACCGCGCCGCGCCATCCCTACACCCGGGCTCTGTTGGCCTCGATGCCGTATCTGGGTGCCAGCAAGCTGCGCCAGAGGGTTCCGGTCATTCCGGGCCATGTGCCGAATCCAACCGCAGCGATCAAGGGTTGCATCTTCGCGCCGCGCTGTGCGCATCGCATTGATGCCTGCACCGCAGAGCGACCCGTCATGGTGCCTGTTGGCAACCAAGGCGCCGTTGCTTGTTTGCGGGCTGAAGAACTGGCTGAAGCACCCTCACGATTGACCGGAGTCCGCATATGAACGCTTCTACCCCAGCGGACACCCTATTGGACGTAAAAGACCTTTCGGTCAGCTTTGGCGCGCGCGGCTTGCCTGACAGTCATCGGATAAAGGCGCTGCGCGAGGTCAGCCTTGCCGTGCGCCGAGCCGAGACGCTTGCCGTTGTCGGCGAAAGCGGCTGTGGCAAGACCACCCTGTTGCGCTGCATCACCGGCCTCTTGGCGCCCGAAACAGGCAGCGTGACTTTCGAGGGCACGCGGATGGACGGGCTTTCGAACCGGGCGCTGTTGCCGTTTCGCCGGCGCATCCAGATGGTGTTTCAGAAGCCACTCGACAGCCTCAACCGCCGCAGCACGGTAGGCGAGATCGTGGCGATGCCTCTGATCGTCCACGGCATAGGTGACCGCCGCAGTCGCACCGAGAAGGTGGAAAAGACGATGGAGGACGTAGGGCTGAACCCGGCCTTCCGCAACCGCTATCCGCATGAACTGTCGGGTGGCCAACAACAACGGGTTGCAATCGCGCGCGCGCTGATCCTTGAGCCCGATCTGATCGTTGCCGACGAGCCCGTATCGTCGCTTGATGTGTCGGTCCAGGGAAAGATCATCAACCTGCTGCTTGATCTTCAGGAACAGCGCGGGCTGACTTATCTTCTGATTTCGCACGATCTGGGCGTAGTTGAGCGGATGGCCGACCGCATTCTGGTGATGTATCTTGGCAGAATTGTCGAAGAGGGCCCGGCCGAGCAGCTGTTGCGCCGGCCTAGCCATCCCTATACCCGTGCGCTGACCGACAGTTCGCCCCGTCTGGGCCAGCCAATCGGCGATACAACACCTCTGGAAGGCGAAATCCCGTCGCCGCTGGACCGAGGCACGGGGTGCCCGTTCGAATCGCGCTGTGCATCGTCGTTGGGCGAGGTATGCCGTTCGAAGATGCCGCCCATCACGGTGATCGCCGGTGGGGTCAAAGTGCGCTGTCACCTTTATCCTGAGGGAAAGTGACCATGGAATCGCTCTGCCTTGTCGAAAATGACGGGCCCCGCGATTGGGCCGCGCTGCTACGTTTTGGTGCATTGCTGGCAGAGGCGGGTGTAGAGGTGTCTAGGGTGCTCGACGGACCGCCTGGGACTGCGGGCGGGCTTCATATCAGCGGCGGTTTAGCGTCGGTGCGCCGGCTGCTGTGCGATCCCGAGCTTGGCACCGGCATAACTGCGTTCGATGCGGGACCGGGGCAGTTCAGCCTGTTGGCGCTGCGTCGCCCGGTTGTTGCGGCCTATGGCAGCGCAGGGGCGCCCTACCACCACATGGCAGTTCTGGCTGCGGCGGGCTGCGATGTGTTTCCCATCGGCGCGCAGGCGATCCGAGACGGTGCGCTGAAGTACGTCGATGTCTTCGTGATGCCAGGCGGCGGTTGGGAATTCATGGAGGGTCAGCTGTCGCGGCTTGGTGTCGAGGGGGCTCGCGCGATACGGTCGTTTGTCGAAGCGGGCGGATGTTATCTTTCGTCCTGCGCCGGCACACATTGCGTTCTACAATTGCCGGAGCACGTCGCCGCCGACTGGCACCCCGCGCGGGCCGAGTTGCCGCATCTAGCCGCGACAAGCCGCCTGCAGGGCACACGCGAGACAAACAACGTCAAGTCGCCCGGAATCGGTGTTATCGCCGCGCATCCGGTGCCTGGGCACCCGATCACTCTGGGGATGCCTGCATCAGTTGACTGCGTCTATTACAATGGTCCGATACTGGAGCCGACGTCCGACAGATTCGTTTCATTGCTGGCCTGTGGCGCGCCCGATCCCTTGCGGTTCACGGCGGGTGAGTCGCTTTTTGGCGCATCGGTGCAGCTGTCGGAAACCGGTATTGCGCAGTCAACGGGGTGCTCTGCTGCAGGTGTGCAGGCGCATGGCTTGGGGCAGGTGGTCGGATTCGGCCTGCACCCTGAGTTCGGTTCTGACCCGAGCATGCTGAATTGGGGCCGTGCGGCGCTTATGGTGGCCAATGCAGCTTACTGGGCTGCTGCGATCTCACCCCGCCATCCTGAACCGCGCCGCTTCGCCCCCCGCGCCAAAACGCCCGATGTGGCCGCACATTTTGAGCAGGCGCTGGCAGCGCTGGGCCGTATTGCGGAAAAGTTTGACGCATTGCGATCGACCGACGCCGCGATCCTTGTGCAATGGCTAGATCCTAAGACCGCTCGTTCGGCTTTCGGGCGCGGCCCAGAAAGCATCTGGTCCGAAACGCTTACCGCCGGCCGGGCGCTCGCCGAGAGCTTGACGGAGCGGCTTGCGTGTGAAGAATCGCGTCTTTCGCACAGCACGCGGGCCATGGATCTTCTGTTCACTTCTGCAGTGGATGCGACGGCGCAGGATTTTGGTTTTGTCGGGCTTCTGATGGGCCTCGACGCGATCGAGACCATGTTGGATACGCTGTCGGTGCAGGGCAAGCTCGATCCCTATCGCGCCGTCGCCATGTCGTATCTCAGCGCGTTTGGTCGGCTTACAGCCACATCGTTGCTGATCGACACGGCGATCGAGACCGCCGTGCAGGAAAGGGTGTCGAATTCAGCGCGCCAGCAGGGTGAACCCTCGGCCTGATCCGGTCATTGTGCCGCGGCGCGCTGGCTGTCGCGCCCATATTGGTCCATCGAAACCAGCGCCTCGGCCATTTTCACCGCGCTGACGATGGGATTGACCAGCGGCAAGCCCGCTTCTTGCGACGCGGAGGCCAGAACCTCGGGTGCCATGAAAGCCACCGACATACAGCCAAGCAGCATCGCTTCGGCGCCTTTCGCCTTTGCCTCGCGCAAGCAGCCGATCAGGGCCGCCTTGGTGCGCGCCACGTCCTTGGGCAGTTCCAGCACTGGAATTCCGAGCGAGTGGCTTGATACGATCCGGTGCTCCGAGAACCCCGCGTCGCGCACCATTCGCCGCTTGGTACGCGCCCGCTCGGGCGAAATGGTGATCATCGAGAACATCTTCCCTCCCAAGGTTCCGAGCAGAATCGAGCTTTCGCCGGGGCCGATTACCGGGCGGGCCGACTGCTCGCGGCAGCCGTCAAGACCGGTGTCTCCAGCACACCCCAGGATGAAGGCATCGAACTCGTTCTGGTGCCCGACGATATAGGCCAGCACATTCGGCATGGCCTTGAACTCGTCTGCGGCATTCTCGATGCTTGTGGGGCCATCGGCGACACCACAGACGCGCACAGTGGTGCCGGGCGCGGCGATTTTGTTCAGCACAGCCTCGCGTCGAGCCTTCTCAGCCGATGAAAGCCCGATGCCGGGAACAAGGTAACAGATATCCATGGTGTATGCTCCTCTATTTTAGCTAATAAAAACGAATTCCATAGAATGATAAGTAGTTGCACCATTCCGCGTTCTGGTCAATGATCCTGAAAATGCGAAGGAGGCGAATGTGTCATGGCGTTAAGCGATTTCGAATCTTCGGTGTTGCGGGATTGCCCGCTGGATGACGCGTGGTCGCTGGTCGAGACGTTTTCGACCATGCACCGGTGCGATCCCGCCGACGTCAATGTCGCTGCCGACACCATTGCGGAACGTGCCCGCGCCCTTGGGTTGCCCATCGAACTCCACCGCGCCGAAATCTATCTGTCGATCCCGGGCGAGGCCTCGGTAGAGATCGCGGGCAAACGGTATCGGGCAAAACCGCCCGCGCTGTCGTTGCCGGTACCGGGGGGGCGCACGGCCGAGGCGGTCTATGTCCGGGCCAACATGAAGAATCTGCGCACCTATTCCAAGGATGTGCGCGCGGTCTTTGCGGCCGAAGGGCTGGACCCCGATACACTGGCCGCGCGGATTGCAGGGCGCATTCTGGTCACCGAAGGATTCGGCAACCCTGCGCTTACGGCGCTAGTGCAAGACATGGGCGCCGCAGGTCTGGTGGTAATCAACCCCGGTGAAAACATCCATTGGGGCACCAGTTCGACGATCTGGGGCTCGCCTGGGCTTGCCGATCTGGACCGCGCGCCAGCCATTCCCGTTGTGGCGGTGAACCGGGCAGACGGTGCCGCCATCCGCGATGCCGTGGCACGCGGCGAGCCGCTTTCCATCACCAGTGCGCTGACCGAAGGTTGGTTCGCGCAAAGCGTCCCGGTGATCGAGATACCGGCTGGCCATCCTGACGCCGCCGAAGACCCTGATGCCTTCGTGTTGGTCCACGGTCATTATGACTCTTGGGAAGTGGGGGTAGGCGATAACGCGACCGGCGATGCGACACTGCTCGCGCTGGCCGCCGCGCTATGGAAAAACCGCGCGCAGCTGCGCCGATCGGTGCGTGTCGCGTGGTGGCCCGGCCATTCGACGGGCCGCTATTCCGGCTCCACCTGGTATGCCGACCGTTTCGCGCTGGATCTGGCACGGAATTGCGTGGCCACCGTGAACTGCGACAGCCCCGGATGCCGTTGGGCCAGCACCTATCGCAAGCTGACCTGCATGACCGAAATGCAGGGTTTTGTAGCCGACGCTGTGCGCGATGCCACCGGCAAGACGCCAGAATTTCTGCGGCCCAAGCGGGCAGGGGATGCCTCGTTCCTCAATCTCGGAATAACCAGCTACTACAGTTTGTCATCGACGATGTCGCAAGAGTTGCTGGACGAAAAGAACTACTACGAAGTTTCTGGCTGCGGCGGCAACATCGCTTGGCACACCGAAGACGACGTGATGGAAATTGCGGATCGGGCCCAGTTTGAGGCCGACATTGCGCTTTACACCCTGTCAGTGCTGCGCCACGCAAGCGCGCGTATCGTGCCGGGCGACTGGCGCCTGACCGTAGCGGAATTTCGCGGCATACTAGGCAGCTATCACAAAGCGGCTGGAGGCGCGGGCGACTGGCGCGCCGCCGAGGCCGCGACCGATGCCCTTGACGCGGCTTTGGCCGATCTGGCACAGGGCGTTGCGCAGGGCGCGGTGGCGCCTGCACGCGCCAACCGTGCGCATCGAGAGTTGGCACGCCTTCTGGTACCACTGAACTTCGCGCGCCTCGGCCGCTTTGAGCAGGACCCGGCCTTTGCCTGCCCTGCGCTTCCGGGCCTTGCCATTGCGTCAGAAGCGGCGCCAGACGCGCCGCGTGCGCGCAACGCCGCGATCGACTTGCAAAGGGGATTGAACACCTATACCGCCGCTCTAAGTGATGCTTTGGCTAGGGTGAGCGCTGCGCTGGCGAATTAACGCAGCCGGTCGCCACCTTGCGAGAGTACGCAGAACCGACTAGGGATTTTTTTGTCAAAGCGAGAAACGTGGGTCTTTTAGCGTAGTGAAACCGGGCGGGCGGCCGAAGATATGGATTATACGATTTCTGCGGTCGATCGCGCACTTCGGGTCTTGAAGACTTTGGGCGAAAATCCTGGCCTGACAATCACCGAGTTGGCAGCGCTGACAGACAATAACAAGAGCCTTATATTCCGGATACTGCACACTCTGGAACAGCAAGGGTTCGTCATTAAGGATCCAAAGCTGCGCAGTTATTCGCTTGGTTACAGCGCGTTTTCGTTGATCTCGCGCCGGCGCGACCACTTCCCGCTGCTGCGGGCCGCCGAACCAGTTCTCGACCGCATGGCCCGCAAATGCGAGGACAACATCAACCTCATAATCAGACAGGGCACGACACACATCACCGTCGGCTCGCGCCGGGCCACACGGGCAAACGAACTTTTCGCCCAACTTGGTCGCAGCGGGCCGCTTTATGCCGGTGGCGCCCCCAAGGTTCTTCTCGCCTTTGCCCCGCCGGAAATTCGTCGGCAGGTGCTGGAAGGACCGCTTGTCGCATTCAGCGAGCGCACCGTGACGGATCCGGTGAAGCTTGAGCAAATCCTAGACCGGATCGCGCAAACTGGCGAGTGCGAGAATTTTGGCGATCTCGACGAAGGCGGCTATTCGCTTGCCGCTGTCGTTCGCGGACAGGATGGCAGTGCCGTCGCGGCACTCAGCATAGCGGGCTTTGTCGCGGAACTCGGGCCCGAGCGGCGGGACCTGCACTTGAAGCTGGTGCGCGAAGGAGCGCGCGAGATAGCTGAACGTCTCGGGATTAACCCTACGCGTCAGGTGGTTGTTTGATGTTCCGTCAAGAAAGAGTCACTATTATCTTGCGACCTTCAGTGCCAGCTTCCAGCGCAGAATGGGCAGCAGCAATGTCGGCCAACGAAAATACTGTCGCCTCGGGGTGAGTCAAAAGGCCCCGCTCCAGCAATACTGTGATGTCGCGCGCCGCTATGGCCCGAGTGTGCTCGGTCAGGAACATGCCTTGGATGAATCGCAGTGTCGCTCCCTTGAGAGCAAAGCTCATATAGGGGAGAACTGGCATTCCCTCGCTAGGCGAGGAGTAACTAGCGATGGTTCCGTTGCGGCTAAGCGCCTTCACGTCGGCGGCTTGGTTTGCGGCGAAATCCACTTCGACGATCAGATTGGCGCCGTGACCGCCTGTGAAATCCAGCACGGCCTCAGCCACGTCATCGGTACGATAGTTTAGAACCAGATCGGCCCCCATCGCGAGGGCGATTTCGGCTTTGCTCTTGCTGCTCACTGTGGCGACCACACGTGCGCCGACCCACCTTGCGAACTGCACCGCATATTGGCCGACCGCCCCTGCGCCTCCCTGTACCAGCACCGTTTGGCCCGGCGCGCAGCCCGCGCCAATTGTTGCTGCATGTGCGGTTAGGGCCGGCACTCCAAGCCCCGCCCCCACGATAAACGAGACATCATCGGGCAGCGGGATAGTATGATTTGCGTTGCAAATTGCGAATTCGGCGGCCGTGCCGCCGCCTGCGCGGGCCTGTTCCACTCGGAACATCCAGACTCGTTGACCGATACGGGCAGGATCAACGCAAGGACCGCAACTGTCTATGATACCGGCGCCATCGAAATGCGGAATTACGCAAGCGGCGCGCATTCCCAGACCGGTCAATCCGGCGCGCGCCTTTACGTCGTGCGGGTTGACCCCCGACGCTATGACTCTGACGCAAACTTGCCCTGGCCCGGGTTCCGGCCGATCGAGTGTGCCAACGATCAGCACATCGTCAGCCTTACCCATCCTTTCGTACCAAGCCGCGCGCATACCGTTCTCCGATTTTGTCGTCAAGTTAATCGCCTGACGTTAGTCTATGTTGCGCCAAGCAGCCAACGATAGAAAGCGTTGCCTTGTCCGTCGTTGAAGGTTTCGGCGTCCTCGTCGTCTCCCATGTCGAGAATGGAGAGGGCTTTCCCCAAGGGGTCGCTGAGAAGTCCTGCCGGCATCCGGAAGGTCACCTTCCACTCCCGGGCAACTTCTAGGGGATCTTCCGTCACCCGCAACGCGGAGATCAGCTTGATCGTTTCGGAGGGGATCCGGCCGGTGGCCTCAAGGATAAATGGAGTAGAAGCTGGACCGGTCCATGCGGCATTGAGAGCCGCTTCAACGCATGCCAATCGATTGACCGGTACATTTCTCTCGGAACCCAAGCAGGTGGACCCTCCAAGCATATCTTTGTTTTTAATCGAAAAGTCGTGCATGTCAGTAATGCATTTTTTTTGAAGTATAGCGATATTCGCCCATGAGAAAAGAGTTGTGGTGTTCCGCTACTGCTGCACTCTTGGAGTGCCCCCATCGGGGGTGGTCCAGTTTGATTGCAATGCATAGTCGGCCTCTGGTCTATGGGCATGATACTTTTAGGCGCCGGACAACCGACATGGTGTGCGCTGGACGAATTTCGACCATTGACGCAGGATCGCCGTAGCAGAGGTCGCGGCAGGCTCGCCGCGACGCAAGATCACCGATATCGCCGCCCTATTGCGCACCGCCGAGGGTTGAACGGATCTCCAACTGATGACGCCAATCCCTCGCCAAAGGCGGTAGAAGGTTCGGGGTCGGACCAACCTCAGCACCACGCGGGCGCGAAATCCGAGAGCCAGATCTATTTTAAACCGCCGGTCACGTGAGATAAGAAGGACATGGCGATCTGCGAAAGCGGCGCTTCGCGATTGAAAAACAGCCGAAGCTGGAACGGCAAAATCTCCTTTAAAGGAACTACGCACACGCCATGTGATTTGGCGCTGGCAACGGTAAAGCTGTCGAGCAGCGCGATTCCAAGGCCATTTTGGACCATGAAATATGCTGATACGGTTAGGCGGACGCGCAACTTCGGTCGCAAGGTGACTCCAGATCGCGTTAGCAGATCGTCGATCATGACTTGTTGAAACTGGCTGGCGTTAAAACCTACGAAAGTCTCGTCGGCCAACTCTGACAGCCCGATCGAGGTACGACCAGCGAGGCGGTGACCTTCGGGTACAAGACATACCAATCGACCTTCGGCCAACTGCTGTGACTCGATCCTGGGGTCTTCAACGTCAAAAATGGCCATCGCCAGGTCGACTTGCTGTAAAATCAGCTTTGTCGCGATCTCGTCGCGGTGAAGAACATCGAAGGCAATGTTCACGTCAGGTCGCTCACGCCGCATCGCCGCCAAGGCTTGCGGCACGAGTGATACGCCAAGCCCTGGCGAGACCCCAATTGTAAGCCGCCCCTCGGTCGGGTTTAGAGCCGCATCAAGGCGGCGATTGATACGCAATATTCCGTCATGGATCTCTTCGAGGTCTTCCATAAGTGCCACGACTTCGGGCGTTGGAACGAAGCCAGACGAGGTGCGCGAAAAAAACGACATGCCTGCCAGCATCTCTGAATGCCGCAGCATTCGACTGACGCTGGGTGGCGAAACATGCAGCATCTTTGCTGCTCCGGTAATTGACCCGGTCAGCAGCACAGCGCGTAGGGTCTCTATCTGTCTGAGGCTCAACATGCCTCACATTAGCATTATGCTAATCCTGAGAGAAGCAATGTTCATGTTCCGCATTTGATTTGGCTGCCAAAGTCACCTTGGACTTCGGCGAGGTAACTGGCGTGCGAGAGACACACTACGACATCTGCATACTTGGCGGCGGAATGGCTGGTTGCGCTGCCGCGCTGGCTGCGGCGCGCTCCGGCGCGCAAGTAGTGTTAGTAGAGAGGATGGGCTTTCTGGGCGGCGCGGCTACTGCAGGCGCAGTTTCGCAGTTGGTGGGATGGCATACGCGCGCGGGCCGCAAGGTCATCGCGGGCGTTGCCGACGAAATCGTTTCCGCGCTGCGCGCGATCGGTGGCGCGACTGAATTCGACCGCTTTGTCATGTCAACCGGCAATGTCATGGACCGGCTCGGCTATGATCCAGACCTGATGAAGGTCACGCTTGACCGGCTTATTTCAAATGCCGGCGTGCAGGTGATGTTTCACACGGCTTTCGTCGAATCGCGAGGCGTAGGCGGCTTGATTGAGTCTATTACCGTGGCGACCTTGGGCGGTAGACTTGACATCTACGCCCGTTGCTTTCTCGACATGTCAGGCGATTTGGCGCTGCTTTCGGATGCAGGCGCGCGGTTTCTTCCCGAGGCGGAGCACGGTCGCCAGCCAGCGACCATGATGTTCGCCCTCGCGCCGGTGGATTTTGCCTGTCTTGACGCTGTGACGATCGACGAAAAGAACAAGATTATTGCTGCTGGCCTCGCGTGCGGTGCGCTGCCAAGGGCTGCGTTACATCACAGCCGAGTGCCGGGAAGCAACGTGGGTTGGTTCAATATTTCACGGGTCAAGGTTGACGCCACGGATCCCGTGTCGTTGAGCCGAGGCGAGATGGAAGGCCGCGAGCAAGCGTTGGCTATCGCAAGATTCCTGATCGAAAATCTGCCTGGTTGCGAGGGTGCGCGCCTGTGTCAGTTTGCCCCTGTCCTCGGCGTGCGCGACACACGTCGCGTCGAAGGACTACACGTTCTTACCGCGAGCGAGTTGCGGCAAAACGAGCCATTCAAAGACACAATCGCTTGCGGCGCTTACCCCATCGACATTCACCACGCAAACAGTCACGCGCTGACAATCGAAGAGTTTGGCGAGGATCATTACTATCGCATCCCGTTCCGATCGCTCTTGCCAGTCGGTCTGCGTAATATCGCAACGGCTGGGCGCGGACTGTCGGCGGATGAAACCGCATTCGCAGCAGTCCGAGTGATGCCTACCGCTATGGCGACAGGCCATGCCGCGGGCATTGCCGCTGTGATAGCATCAGAAATGAACGTCGTCGATTTCGCCGGTGTGCCGATTGCCCGGCTGCGCGAAAGTCTTCTGCTGCAAAACGCCTTTCTAGGGAATTGACGCCATGGCTTTAACGGCACTCTTCATCGTATTTGGCGCCTTGATGTTGCTGGGCGCGCCTGTCGCAATCGCGATGGGCGTAGCGTCGATGGCTTATCTGCTGGTGTCTGACATACCCGCCACTGTCATCATCTTTTCGATGGTTGACAGCTTAGGCGGCATCACACTGCTTGCGATCCCGTTCTTTGTACTTGCTGGCGAAATCATGAATTCGGGGGGCATCACCAAGCGCATTTTCGCATTTGCGGGCCTGCTTGTAGGCCACATTCGCGGCGGTCTGGCGCACGTAAACATCTTGTCGAGCATGTTCTTTGCGGGGATATCCGGGTCTGCCGTGGCAGACGCTGCTGGGCTAGGAAAAATTGAAATCAAGGCGATGACTGATGCCGGTTACCCCAAGCCGTTTTCCGCAGCTGTCACAGCCGCGTCGAGCTGCATCGGCCCAATCATTCCGCCCTCGATCATGATGGTGCTTTATGGATCGATGACCGATGTCTCGATTCCGGCGCTGTTTCTGGGTGGTCTGGTGCCCGGCGTTATGCTCGGTGTATTCATGATGGTTTACGTCTACTTTGCCGCCGGCCACTACGTCGTACCGCAACCTCGCGCCGCCTTTTCAGCAATTATCATAAGCGGCTTGCAAAACTTTCTGCCGCTGATGACGCCGGTTGTCATCATGGCGGGCCTCGTGTTTGGCATATTCACGCCCACCGAAGCAGGTGTAGTCGCGGTTGCCTATGCGCTCGGCGTCTCTGTGTTCACAGGTGATCTCAAGCTGCGCGACATCGGCCCGATGTTAACCTCGACGTTGGAAACCTCGACCCAAATTCTGTTCATTCTAGCAATGTCCACGATTTTCGGTTGGCTTGTCACAACAGAGCGGCTGCCCGAGGCTCTCGCGGTTGTTTTCGATGCGACTGGCTATGGCAAATACGCCTTTCTGGCGCTGATCAACGTGCTTTTGCTCATTCTCGGTACCTTCATGAGCCTGACCTCAATCTTGGTGATTTTCACACCAATGCTGGTCGCCATGGGAACGCAGCTCGGCGTCGATCCGATACATCTTGGTGTCGTCGTAGTGCTCAATCTAACGGTTGGCCTGATTACGCCGCCTCTGGGGTGGGCGCTCTACATCGTCACCGAAATCGCCGAGATTCGTTTCGTCGATACGGCGCGCGCGATCCTGCCATTCCTGATCCCCATCCTGCTTGTTCTGCTCCTGATCACTTACGTTCCCTACCTCGTACTATTCCCGTCAGAACTACTGTTGATGGGAAAATGAACCGAAACATATCCATGGGAGGAACCTGGAAATGATGAAACGTCTGATCTCAGCCGTTGTTTTGACAGCAGCGACAACAATCCCTGCAATCGCTTTTGCACAGACTAAGCTGCGCGTGGCATGCCCATCTGCTGCTACTAACTCCACTTGCCTTACGGCAACGCGCTTCGCGGAAGAGGCCAACGCGCTATCGGAGGGGTCTCTCGAGGTGCAGGTCTTTCCGGCAGCCCAGCTTGGGAGCGGCGTCGAGGCCATACAGCAAACGCAAGCTGGCATCATCGATATGGTTGTGGAAGACATCACGAACTACGGCACGTTCAACAAAGATTACAACGTAATTTCATGGGGTTTCGCGTTTCGCAATCAGGCACATTTTGACGCGTTCCTGAAATCGGATCTGCAAGCCTCGATGGCTGACGAAGTCAGGGCAAAGTTTGGCCTGCGCTTCTTCGCGGTCAACTGGGCTAAGCTGCCTCGGGTCACTGTTTCAACGAAGCCGATTTTTACGCCCGAAGATGTAAAGGGGCTTAAATTCCGGGTTCCGGGTATCCAATCATACATCAGAACCTGGGAAACACTTGGCACCAACCCAGCGTCGGTGCCGTGGGGCGAATCTTTCCAAGCGCTCAAGACTGGGGTCGTCGACGCAATGGAAGCACCGCTCGATTCCGTAGTCAGTCAGAACTTCCATCTCGCAGCGCCCTACGTAACTTTGACCAACCACGTCTTTTCGTCGATCACGCTCGCGATTAACGAGAGCCGCTATCAACGGCTAACCGACAGCGAAAAGGCCGCGCTCGCCGAGGCCGCTGCGCGTGCTGCGGTCTATTCAGACGAGCTTGCCAAGAAAGCTGCCGATGAAGCGATAGGCGCGATTACCGCTGATGGTGGATTCGTTATTTCAGTCAGCTCAAAGCCATTTCAGAGCATGTTGGCCGCAAAAGTCGATGAGCAGGAAGCTGAAGGCCTATGGAGTGCGGGGCTAATGGCGCAAATTCAGGCCATTAATTGAACCAGACATTGGTGGGGCGGGCAATCGCCCCACCTACATTCGCGCGGAAGATATCGATGCTGAATGCCCTCGACAAAAGCCTTGAGTTGACGTCCAAAATCTATCTTCGGATTGCGCAAGGTATTCTCTTGTTTCTGGTACTGGCGATCCTGTCGCAGGTCGTTTCTCGCTACGTTTTCGCACGCTCAACGGTGGGCATTGATGAATTGACAAAGATTGCCCTTGTGTGGCTGACGTTCCTGATGGCCGTCGTCCTGCACCGCCAGAAACGACACATAACGGTCAAGGCACTTTATGACGCTCTGCCACCGAGGTTGCAGTTCTTTGCCGACACGATCGTAAGCTTGGCGACTATCGGCCTTTCTACATTCGTTTTTTGGCAAATATTTCAGGCTTGGGGCTACTTCGGCCTGCTTTCGCCGGTATTTGGCATCCCCGACACGGCGCTCAGGGCTGCGCCGATTTTCGCTTTCGTTCCAATCCTGTTGCAAGAGGCCGTTTCACTGACACGTCAATTCACAGGGCGTTTGCCAGACAGGGAAGCGCCCTGATTGCCCGCCATCAGCGCCCATGGAATAGTTTGGCATGATTGCGTAGTGGAGGGTTTGTGGCTCATCTTTATCCCAGTTGGAGTTGAAGATGATGAAGAACCGAAGGACCGCGCCAGCGAAACCCGTGACAACGAAGGCCCCTGCCGAGCAGGTCGTGAAGGATATCCGGCGCGCGACGCGCAAACTGCATTCTTCCGAGGAGAAGATCCGGATCGTGCTGTCGGGCCTTCGTGGCGAAGACAGCATTGCCGAGCTGTGTCGCAAGGAAGGGATCGCCCAAAGCCTGTATTACAGCTGGTCGAAGGAGTTCCTGGAGGCTGGCAAGAAGCGGTTGGCTGGTGACACCGTCCGCCAAGCCAACAGCGGCGAGGTTAAAGACCTGCGTGCGGAGGCGATGGCGCTGAAGGAACTGGTAGCCGATCTGAGCCTAGAAAATCGCCTGCTCAAAAAAACAGGACCGGGGCTGGGGCGACCACGAATGAGATACCCCGCCGCTGAAAAGCTCGAAATCATCCGGCTTGTGGAGCAGTCGCATCTGCCTGTCAGGCGCGCCTTGGCCAAGATCAGCATCCCACCCACCACGTTTTATCGGTGGTATGAGCGCTTCGTCGAACATGGGCCCGAGGGGTTGGAGGACAGGCCCTCTTCCCCTTCCCGGATCTGGAACCGGATTCCCGAAGCGGTGCGCAATCGGATTCTGGACCTGGGGCTCGAGGAGCCGGAACTGTCGCTGCGTGAGTTGGCCGTGAAGTTCACTGATACGGAAAAGTATTTTGTGTCAGAGGCTTCAGTTTACCGCCTGCTTAAATCCCACGACCTGATCACCGGCCCCGCCTACGTCGTCATCAAGGCGGCCGATGAGTTCAAGGACAAAACGACGGCACCAAACCAGATGTGCCCTTGCGGTGATTGCACGCAATCACCCACCGGGTAACAGCAGACTGAGTTTACTTACTTGAAAGTCATCGGCTGGGGCTGGTTTTACCTATCCACTATCCTCGACGACTACTCCCGCTACGTCATCGGCTGGAAACTCTGCGGCAACATGCGGGCCGAGGATGTAACCGACACGCTCGACATCGCCCTTGCCGCATCAGGCTGCGATAGCGCCAAGGTTCTGCACAAACCCCGCCTGATGAGCGACAATGGCTCGTCCTATATTGCGGGGGATCTGGCCGAATACCTCGAGGACAAGGGCATGAAACACGTTCGTGGCGCGCCGATGCATCCCCAGACCCAAGGCAAGATCGAGCGCTGGCGCCATACCCTGAAGAACCGCATCCTGCTCG
>DISJ01000009.1:0-478 GCA_002421605.1 Rhodobacteraceae bacterium UBA6213
ATGATGGTGGACAGCGCATAGGTCAAATACCGCTCGCCGATCGCGCGGCTTAGCGGTTCGGAATAGTCGCTCGTGGCAGAAAGGTCGTTCGGCTCGCTCATAGTGCCGTGATTAAAGCGCCCGCGCGGGCGGGTCCAGCGCGATTTGCCACAAGGTGTGGTTGCAGCATGGCGCGAAACACCCTAGCCCTGCGAAAAGCAAGGAGCGCGCATGAAATCAGTTCTTATCACCGGCTGTTCCTCGGGCATCGGATTCGACGCCGCGCACGGGTTGAAACGCGAAGGCTGGCGCGTATTTGCCACCTGCCGCGCCGAGGTCGATTGCCAGCGACTGCGCGCCGAAGGGTTAGAAAGCTTCGTGCTTGATGTGAACGACAGCGACAGCATAGCCGCCGCCGTGGCCGAAGCGTTGGCGCGCACTGGCGGCACGCTTGATGCGCTTTACAACAACGCGGCCTTCGCCTGCCCCGGCGCGGTCG
>DISJ01000009.1:578-737 GCA_002421605.1 Rhodobacteraceae bacterium UBA6213
GACGGACGTGCTGCGGCTGGAAATGGCCGACACGGCTATCAAGGTGGTGCTAATCGAACCGGGGCCAATCGCCAGCCGCTTTCGCGCCAATTCGATTTCGCATTTTGAACGCTGGGTGAACTGGCGCGAGTCACCGCGACGCGCGCAGTATGAGAAAAC
>DISJ01000009.1:822-539846 GCA_002421605.1 Rhodobacteraceae bacterium UBA6213
CGACCGAGTTGTGGGGCGCTGAAAAAAGTTCGCATTTTGCCCCGGCGGCGCTACATCTGAGGCGAGTTAACGGGGGAA
Source organism: Rhodobacteraceae bacterium UBA6213 (assembly GCA_002421605.1). Taxonomy (GTDB): domain Bacteria; phylum Pseudomonadota; class Alphaproteobacteria; order Rhodobacterales; family Rhodobacteraceae; genus UBA6213. Next base: position 901 of record DISJ01000009.1, read on the forward strand.
CCTATGCAGTTCGGACTGGTTGAAATCATTGCCGCCATTGCGGTGCTTGTGGTCGTTGGCACTTTGGTGGTGGGGCTCGGAGGGTTTGCCCGCGGCGCAGACCCGAAAACCGCCAACCGTCGCATGTGGTGGCGGGTCGGGGCGCAGGCCGTGGCACTGGTGCTGATCCTGCTTACGGTCTGGCTACGCGGAAGGGGCTGAGATGGTCGTTCTGAACCGCATTTACANNATGGCACGGTCGATGAAACCAACGCCACGCTTGGCCTTGCCCGCCTGCACGCGTCAGGCGAGATGGATGTGCAACTGGCGCGCATTCAGAACGACCTGTTCGACCTCGGCGCAGATCTTGCTCGCCCCGATATGGAGCGAGACGCAGAAGCGGGCTACCCGGTGCTACGCACGAGCGCGACGCAGGTTGACCGGCTTGAGGGTGAAATTGATGCGATGATTGCGCGCCTTGAACCCCTGCGCAGCTTCATCTTGCCCGGCGGCAGCGCGCTTGCGGCGCATCTGCACCTCTGCCGCACCGTTGCGCGCCGTGCAGAACGCTGCACGGTGGAGTTAGCGGCGGTGGAGCCGGTGAACGAAGCTGCGGTAAGATACCTCAATCGGCTTTCCGACTGGCTTTTTGTCGCCGCCCGTATTGCCAACAACGACGGGCGCGACGATGTACTCTGGGTGCCGGGCGCCAACCGTTAGCGCCACCGCCCCAAAACGTGACGTTCGTGGGCCCGGCGCTGCGATTTTAGGCTGTTCCTGCCCACGCTGAGCAGGTAACAAAATTGCCAAATGCCGGTTTCGCTGCCCCTAAAGGGTGGCTGCAATCAAAGGAGACCCCCGCCGATGAAGGTTCTGGTGCCCGTAAAGCGCGTCATCGACTACAACGTGAAGGTCCGCGTCAAGGCGGACGGCACAGGTGTGGATCTGGCCAACGTCAAGATGTCGATGAACCCATTCGACGAAATCGCCGTGGAAGAAGCAATCCGCCTTAAAGAAAAGGGGCTCGCTGACGAGGTTATCGTCGTCTCGATCGGCGTGAAGCAGGCGCAGGAAACCCTGCGCACCGCGCTTGCCATGGGCGCTGACCGCGCCATTCTCATTCAAGCGACCGACAACGTGCAGCAGGACATCGAACCGCTTGCGGTGGCCAAATTGCTCGCCGCCGTGGTGCGCGAGGAAGAGCCGGGGCTGGTGATTGCCGGTAAACAAGCAATCGACAATGACATGAACGCCACCGGCCAGATGCTGGCGGCGCTGCTCGGCTGGAGCCAGGCGGCCTTCGCCAGCGAAATCTCGATTGACGGCGACAAGGCCACGGTCACACGCGAAGTCGATGGCGGCCTGCAGACCATTTCGGTCAACTTGCCGGCAATCATCACCGCTGACCTGCGGCTGAACGAGCCGCGCTATGCAAGCCTGCCCAACATCATGAAGGCAAAGAAAAAGCAGCTCGACGAAAAAACCGCCGCCGATTACGGGGTTGATGTAACCCCGCGCCTGACGATCGTGAAAACGACCGAACCGGCGGGCCGCAAAGCCGGGGTCAAGGTTGCCTCGGTCGATGAGCTGATTGCCAAACTCAAAGACGAAGCGGGGGTGCTCTGATGGCCGTTCTACTTTTAGCCGATGTGAATGACGGCGCGCTGGCGACGGATTCCGTTGCCAAAGCCCTTACCGCGATCGCGTCCTTGGGCGAGGTGCATGTGCTGATCGCCGGTCAGGGCGGCGACGACGCTGCCAAGGCCGCAGCCAAGCTTGACGGCGTGGCCAAGGTGCTTTTCGCCGACGATCATGCCTATTGTCACGGCATGGCAGAATCAAACGCGGCGCTTGTGGTGGGGTTGGCCAAATCCTATTCACATATTTGCGGAGCGGCGACGGCGTTCAACAAAAACGTGCTGCCGCGCGTGGCCGCCTTGCTGGATGTGATGGTGCTGTCTGAAGTGACCGCAGTGCTCGACGCCGACACTTTTGAGCGCCCGATCTATGCGGGCAATGCCATTCAAACCGTGAAATCGGGCGACAAGACTAAGGTCTTCACCATCCGTACCGCCAGCTATGCCGCCGTGGGCGAAGGCGGTAGCGCCAAGGTTGAAAAGATTGACGGGCCGGGCGACGCCGGGCTTTCGACTTGGGTCGAAGACAAGGTCGCAGCCTCGGATCGCCCGGAACTGACTTCGGCTAAAGTCGTGGTCTCGGGCGGGCGTGGTGTCGGATCGGAAAAAAGCTTCGCGCTTATCGTCGATCTTGCCGACCAACTTGGCGCCGCAGTCGGCGCCAGCCGCGCCGCAGTCGATTCGGGCTACGCGCCGAACGACTGGCAGGTGGGCCAGACCGGCAAGGTCGTGGCGCCACAGCTTTACATTGCCGTCGGCATATCAGGCGCAATTCAGCACCTTGCGGGGATGAAGGATTCCAAGGTCATCGTGGCAATCAACAAAGACGAGGAGGCGCCGATCTTCCAAGTCGCCGACTACGGCCTTGTCGCAGACCTTTTCCAGGCCGTACCGGAGCTGATCTCAAAGCTCTAGGTCGGCCACGCCAAGCGCGGCCACATAGTGCGCGCGCAAAAGACACCAAACCCAAAGGCCCGCCCTCGGCGGGCCTTTGCTTTCAGATCATACGCTGCAGCACCTTCGCCACGGCATCTGCCACTTCGGTATGCACCATCGGCCCAGGCATCTCAGCGGCGGCTTGTTCTTCAAGTGGCCCGAACCACATGCCCGCCGTGCCCGCCATGCGCGCGTTCATCGACGGGGCAACGCGCAGCACCTCGCGGCCGGGGCCGGCCAATGCTGCCACCAACGCCGCATCCAGCGGCACCGGCTCGGACGCCTCTCCGATCGTGTAAGGGCCGATCCATAGCAGTATCACTGGCCCCTTGATTTGCCCAAGCAGCGCCCGCATGCGGTCTTGCCATGTGGCGCGCAGCCCTGCGGCCAACTGCTCGAACCGCGCGGGAAAGCGATCTGCAAGCGCAGTCAGCATGTGCCGGGTAAAGTTGAACTCGGTAAAATCAACTTCGCGAAACAGTGTGCGCATCGTCGCTGTGGCCCGCAAAAACCGGTCGTTGCGGCGCGGGTGCACGGCGTAGAATGGGTTGGTCAGGTTTTGCGGCCCGCTAAGTTGCACCACCGTCGCGCGGGCCGAGGCAGCTATCGCGATAATCTGCGGGTCTGACAGAAACAGATCGACCCCGGCGTTAACGCTGCCGAAGTTAGCCACAGGCAGCCCCAGCTTTTCTTCCACGAGTTGCGGCCATGGCCACGCGACGAATTTGCCATAGGTTTCGGTGCCGCCTAGGGCAGCAATATATGGCCCGCTCAACGGTCGGCGCGGGCCACGGCAGCGCAACTTTGATTTGCCATAACGACAAGGACAATAATCCAGGGCGCCCCCGCCCGGATGCTCATAGGTCATTTCCCCACCCTTAATTTCGACTCACCCGCGCCCAGACTGCGCCGCAAGACTTGCCAAAGACCTAAAGCGACAATGCAAACCATCCGCTTATGCCTTGCACCGGGCGGTGGGCGGCGCATAAGGTCGGTGCGCAAAATGACCCGGAGTGACGGCATGGAAATACAGTCAGTAGGCATCGTCGGCGCGGGCCAGATGGGCAACGGCATTGCACATGTCTTTGCGCTAGCGGGTTATGACGTGCTGATGACGGATATCAGCCAGCAAAGCCTCGACAAGGCGATGGCACTGATTGACCGTAACATCGAACGCCAAGTTTCGCGTGGCAAGGTTACTGCTGCGGCCAAGGCGGAAGCGATGGCGCGCATCACCACCACGCTTAAGTTGACCGACCTTGGCGCCTGCGATCTGATCATCGAAGCCGCGACCGAGCGTGAAACGGTCAAGAACGCAATATTCGAAGACCTGCTGCCGCACCTGAAGCCGCACACGATCCTGACCTCGAACACGTCGTCAATCTCGATCACCCGACTTGCCAGCCGCACCGACCGGCCCGAAAAGTTCATGGGGTTCCACTTCATGAACCCGGTTCCGGTGATGCAACTGGTCGAGCTGATCCGCGGCATCGCCACCGATAAGCCTACCTACGAGACGCTGCTTGCGGTGGTGGAGCGGCTTGGCAAAACCGCCGCCAGCGCTGAAGATTTCCCGGCGTTCATTGTCAACCGCATCTTGATGCCGATGATAAACGAAGCGGTCTATACGCTTTACGAAGGCGTCGGCTCGGTCAAATCCATCGATGAATCGTTGAAGCTGGGCGCCAACCATCCGATGGGGCCGCTGGAACTCGCCGATTTTATCGGGCTCGATACCTGTCTTGCCATCATGAACGTGCTGCACGAAGGGCTGGCCGATACCAAATACCGCCCCTGCCCGTTGCTCACCAAATACGTCGAGGCGGGCTGGCTTGGCCGCAAGACCGGGCGTGGCTTTTATGACTATCGCGGCGAGATGCCGGTGCCGACGCGCTGAAGGCTACATACCCTCGCCAAAATAGTCAGCCACCAGTGCCGAAAGCGCATCTACCAGCTTTTCCGCCTCGGGCCCCGAGGCGGTCAGCGTGATTGTGCTGCCTTTAGCAGCGCCCAGCATCAGCAGACCCATGATCGAATCCCCCGACACCGTCTCGCCATCTTTTTCTACCTGCGCGCGGGCGTCGTGGGTTTCGACCTGCTCAACGAACTTGGCCGAAGCGCGGGCGTGCAGCCCTTTTTCGTTTACGATGGTCAGTTGTCGAACAACGCTCATTTGCCGCTCTGCCCGCCAGCGGCATAGCTGGAAATGTATTTGCGCCCAGCATCGAGCGCCGTCTGCACGGCTTCACGCACCGAAAGGTGGCGCGATTTGGCAAGCTTGACGAGCAACGGCAGGTTTGCTCCATACACAATTTCGCGGTTTTCGCGCGCGCAAGCCATCAGACTAAGGTTCGAGGGCGAGCCGCCGAAAAGATCGGTCACTACGACCACACCCTTGCCGGTATCAACCGAATCGGCTGCGGCGCAGATTTCGGCCTGTTTAGCGGAACGATCATGGTCTTCTTCGATCGCAATCGCCCGGATTCCCGCTTGCGGGCCGACCACATGTTCGACCGCAGCGAGGTATTCGTGCGCCAGCCCGCCATGCGCCACGATCACAATGCCGATCATGCGCCGCTTCCCACGCTTTCGCCGCCCGCCTTGCGTTCCAGTTCGCGGTGGCGCTTGACGACTTTCCAGCCTGCCGCCGAAAGCAGCGCAGCCATGTGTTCGGTTACCACAACCGAGCGGTGCTGCCCGCCGGTGCAACCAAAGCCTATGGCGAGATGGCTTTTGCCTTCCCGCAGATGTTCGGGTAGCACAAACAGTAAAAGCGCCTCAAGCCGCTTGCAAAACTCGGCAAATCGCGGGTCGGCCATCACATGCGCGGCCACCGCTTCGGCGCGGCCGTCCAGCGCGCGCAATTCGGGCACCCAGTGGGGGTTGTCCAGCAGGCGGCAGTCGAACATCAGATCAAGCCCGCGTGGCACCCCGCGCTTGTAGGAAAACGAGTTGAGCGAAACGACAAGCCCGGGCGCAGTTCCCAGTGCGAACCAGCGCCCGATTTCGGCCTTCAACTCGTGCGGGCTCATGCCGGTGCTGTCGATCAGCACGTCCGCCCGCGCCCGGATCGGGGCCAGCACGTCGATTTCCAGCGCCACCCCCTCTGCCGGTTCGGTAGTGGGTGAAAGCGGATGGCGGCGGCGCGTTTCGCGGTAGCGGCGCACCAGCTCATCGGGCTGGCAATCGAGATACAAAACTTCCAGCGCCAGTGTCGGATCACGGGTCAGCCGGTCGATCAGTTCGATCAGGTTTGACGCCGAAAAATCGCGGTTGCGCACGTCGACACCAAGCGCGACCGGGCGCAGGATCGGCGGCCCGAAAAGCAGCCGGGGCACCAAGCTGAGCGGCAGGTTGTCTATTGGCTCGTATCCGAGATCTTCAAGCGCGGTGATCGCAGTGGTTCGCCCAGCCCCCGAAGCGCCGGTAACGAGTACCACGCGCTGCGTCGCCTCGCCCTGCTCGTCCGTGGTGCCCCGCGCTTGCGTCACGCCACCCTACCCGCCTTGAGATATTGCCATAGTGCCGCAGCAAAATGGACGCTTTGCACGCGCAGCACAAGAGGCACCGAAATGCCGCACCATTCAACTTCGCGCGCTGGCGGCAACCGCTCGGTTTCTTCGCGGTCAAGATCAACCGCCAACACCACTTCGGCTTCAAGGCAGGTTTCAGCACCCAGCAGGCCAAGCCCGCGCGCTTCGATCCGACCGCGGATTGGCGCAGGGGCGGTAGCTATAAGTTTGCCGCTGCGAGCCGCAAGATTGGTGCGATCGTCGGCCACCAACACCGCCCCGAATGCCATAAGTTGCAACGCAAGGCCCGATTTGCCGCTGCCTGAACTACCCGCAATGGCCACCGCGCGCCCCCCCAGCGCGACCGTGCTAGCGTGCAGGCAGAGAGGTGCCTCGCTCACACCGGAAGGCCCACCACAAAACGCGCACCTAGCGGCTCTGAAGTCACATCGGCATAGGTCGGGCGGATGTTCTCGGCCCAGATCACGCCGCCATGCGCCTCGACAATCTGTTTGGAAATAGCAAGGCCAAGACCCGAATGTTCGCCAAACTGCCCCGCCGGGCGTTCAGAATAGAACCGCTTGAAGATTTTGGTCAAAGCCTGCTCGGGAATGCCGGGTCCGGTATCTTCGACCACAACCAGCACGCGATTCTCGCGCTTGCGCGCCCAAACACGCACCGCATCGCCCTCTTCGCAGAACGAAAGCGCGTTCGTGATGAGGTTTACAAACACCTGCGCCAGCCGCGCCTCGAGCCCATGAATCATGACTGGCTGCGGCGGCAGATCAGTGATGAAATCGACACCGCTCTTGGCCGCTGCAGCCCCGTGATACTCAGTCAGGTTGGCCAGCATTTTCAGAAGATCGAAGGATTCTTCTTCTTCCTTCACCAATTCGGCGTCAAGCCGCGAGGCGTTGGAAATGTCACTGACCAGCCGATCAAGGCGGCGCACATCGTGGTCGATTACGTTGAGCAGCTTGGTGCGGTGATCTTCGCGTTTGGTGGCGTGCAGGCTGGCGACCGCCGAGCGTAAACTGGCAAGCGGGTTCTTGATTTCGTGCGCGACATCGGCAGCAAACTGTTCGTTGGCGTCGATCCGGTCATAGAGCGCCGCCACCATCCCGCGCATGGCGCCCGAAAGCCGCCCAATCTCATCGGGGCGCGCCGTCAGGTCGGGAATGCGCACGCGGCCCGGGCTCATCTTGCGGGCGTGCTTGTCGCGGCCAATTTCTGCGGCGGCGGCAAGGTCAGAAAGCGGGTTGGCGATGGTAGAGGCCAGCACCAAGCTCAGACCAATCGATACGATGATGGCAATTACGAAGACCTGCAGCACGCGTTCGCGTTCAACCCGCACCAAATCGTCGATTACGCCGTCTACCGAGGTTAGCGCCACCGCACCCACCACCCGTCCATCCTGCAAGATCGGCGTTGCGACTGAAAAAGTAGTTTCGCCCGTTGCGCTGCGCCCGGTGCTGATCCGGGTGTTGCCCGCCAAGGCAGTTGGCAGAAGTGCCTGCACCTCGACTTGTGCCCCTTCGGGCGCGGTATCGGCCTCGGGCGCTGATGAAAACAGCGTCGCCATGCCTTCCCAGCCCCGGTTCAAAAAGTCGGTGATGACGGTCGAGCGGGTATCAACGCCGATTCCTTCGACCGCCGTAGAACTGCGGCTAGGAAGGCCGAGTGTGCTGCCCAGTAAAGTTTGTGAGGCGTCGAAAACCTGAACCTCAATCCCCTCGGCGCGTTCCAGCGTTGCAAGTATGGTCGCCACGTCACTCGGCGTCCCCAAACCTAGGGCGCCCTCATCGTCTGCGGGTAGCCCGGCTTCGAACATATTGGCAATCAGCCGCGCTTCGGCCACCAGCCCGCTTTCGCGTTGCAACAGCAAGCTGTTACGGAAAGGGTTGAGATAAAGCACCCCCGCCACCAGCACGACCATGGCCAGGAGGTTGAAAGTGATGATCTTGCGCGCCAACGGCGAAGAGTTCAGCAAAACCCAGCTGCGCCGCTCACGATTTTGGCGCAACTCGCCATCGATCAGATCGTCTGGCGCAACCCAGTCTTCGCCTAGCACCACGTCGGTGTCGGACCTGCGTTTAGACCTGGTCACACCTATCCCCGCCGCCATGCTCATTCTTCGTTGTAGCGATAACCGATCCCGTAAAGCGTTTCGATCGCGGTAAAATCATCGTCAGCCGTGCGCATCTTCTTGCGCAGACGCTTGATATGGCTGTCGATTGTGCGGTCGTCCACATAAACTTGGTCGTCATAGGCCACATCCATTAGCTGATCGCGACTTTTGACAAAGCCGGGGCGAGTGGCAAGTGCCTGCAGCAACAGAAACTCTGTCACCGTCAGCGTAACATCGTTACCCTTCCAAACTACGGAATGGCGCAGAGGGTCCATGGTCAGTGCGCCGCGCACCATCACCTTGGTTTCCTCGGTCGTGGCAACCTCGCCTGTGGCGATGGCATCCTGGCGGCGCAACAGCGCGCGAATACGCTCTACCAGCAAACGCTGACTGAATGGCTTCTTTACATAGTCGTCGGCACCCATGCGCAGGCCCAAAACCTCGTCGATCTCGTCATCTTTCGAGGTCAGGAAGATCACAGGCATCGTTGTGCGTTGGCGCAGCCGCTGCAACAAGTCCATCCCGTCCATGCGCGGCATCTTGATATCCAGCACTGCCATATCTGGCAGGCGCTTGTTGAACGCATCAAAGGCAGATTGGCCATCATTGTAGGTTTCGACTTCGAAGCCCTCTGCCTCTAGCGTCATCGAGACTGAAGTCAGAATATTCCTGTCGTCATCAACGAGCGCGATTCTCGACATATTGGGGTCCCTTAACTGCTCTGGGTGGTTTGTTTGTTCTGGTTTTCTAGCATACTCCGCTTTCCACAGGCCGGAATCAACTCTCAAGTACGAATCACCCCCTTTTGGCGAATCAGCAAACCGTAAAAAAACAAAATTTTGACTAATTTGTCGCACCTTGAAGGACTTGCCGCATAAAGCACACTTGGTTGCGCTAACCCGCTCAAAGCCTTCTGTTCCTTCTTTTCCGCTGCATGTTATAGGGACGACATTCGCGGCCACTCCGGTGTGCTGGCGGATCGGCAGCCCCCGGGCGAGGGCTACCGGGTAACACCCTTTGAACCGCCGCACGACGGCATCGGGAGCAAAGAAGATGAGCATCGGACGCGTCAACCCGGCGAACCGGCTAGAGGATCAAGGTATCTCCGGCCTTGGCACCGTTCATTACAACCTGATCGAGCCGCAGCTCGTGGAGGCTGCACTCAAGCGAAACGAAGGCACGCTGGGCAAAGGCGGGGCCTTTTACTGCACGACCGGCAAGCACACCGGGCGTTCACCCAAGGACAAATTCGTAGTCCGCACCCCCGAGGTGGAGGAATCGATCTGGTGGGAAAACAACGCGCCGATGGCACCCGACGCCTTCGACAGGCTGTACGCCGATATGCTGGCGCACCTCAAAGGTCATGAAGTTTTTGTGCAAGACCTTTACGGCGGCGCTGACCTTTCGCATCGGTTGGATGTGAGAATCGTTACCGAGCTCGCGTGGCAAAGCCTTTTCATTCGCCATATGCTGCGCCGCCCGGCCCGCCACGAACTTGATGGCTTTGTGCCTGAATTCACGATCATCGACGCGCCCTCGTTCAAGGCCGACCCGGCACGCCACGGCTGCCGCAGCGAAACTGTAATCGCGCTCAACTTTTCCAAGCGGCTGATCCTGATCGGTAACTCCGCCTATGCCGGCGAGATCAAGAAATCGGTGTTTACGCTGCTCAACTACATCCTGCCCGGCAAGGGCGTGATGGCGATGCACTGCTCGGCCAACCACGCGATTGGCGACACCGGTGATACGGCGATCTTCTTCGGTCTGTCGGGCACCGGCAAGACCACCCTTTCCGCCGACCCTTCGCGCGTGTTGATCGGCGATGACGAACACGGCTGGTCAGAACGTGGCACCTTCAACTTTGAAGGCGGGTGCTACGCCAAGACGATTAATCTCAGTGCCGAGGCGGAGCCCGAAATCTATGCTACCACCTCCCGGTTCGGCTCTGTGGTCGAGAACATGACCTTTAATCCCGAGACGCTTGATCTCAACTTCGAAGACGTCAGCCTGACTGAAAACACCCGCGTGGCCTACCCACTGCACTATATCTCGAACGCGTCTGAAAGTTCGCTGGGCGGGCATCCGCGCAATATCATCATGCTCACCTGCGATGCCTTCGGGGTGTTGCCGCCGATTTCCAGGCTGACCCCCGCGCAGGCGATGTATCACTTCCTGTCGGGTTTTACCTCGAAGGTAGCAGGCACCGAGCAGGGCATCACCGAACCGCAGCCGACCTTCTCGACCTGCTTTGGTGCCCCCTTCATGGCACGCCGCCCCGAGGCGTATGGCAACCTGCTGCACGACAAGATCGCTGCGCACGGGTCCACCTGCTGGCTGGTCAACACCGGCTGGACCGGCGGCGCGTATGGCGTTGGCAGGCGGATGCCGATCAAGGCAACCCGCGCGCTGCTGACCGCGGCACTTGACGGCTCGCTCAATGATGCTGCGTTCCGCCACGATGCCAACTTCGGCTTTGAAGTGCCGATAGCGGTGCACGACGTCGAAACACGCCTGCTCAACCCGCGCGAAACATGGGCCGACAAAGCCGCATACGATGCTCAGGCAGCCAAGCTGATGGCGATGTTTGCGAAGAACTTCGCTCAATACCTGCCCTACATCGACGACGATGTAAAAGCGGTTGCGATCGGCTGATCAGTAAGACCTAAATGATTTGGCCGGAGCGGATGCTCCGGCCTTTTTTTGGCGTCTTGCAGCTACTGCATGCTTTGGCTAGACCACGCCCATCGCTCGCATCGCCTCGGCCACGCGAACAAAGCCAGTGATGTTGGCGCCCAGCACATAGTCACTCGGCGCGCCATATTCTTCGGCGGTCTGGGCGCAGGCGTCGTGGATGTTGCGCATGATCGCTGCCAACCGCGCCTCGGTTTGTTCGAACGTCCAACTATCGCGCGACGCATTCTGCTGCATTTCCAGCGCCGAGGTTGCCACGCCGCCTGCGTTGGCGGCTTTGCCGGGGGCAAATAGCACGTCTGCCGCCTGCATGATCTTCACCGCGTCAGGGGTGGACGGCATGTTTGCGCCTTCACCCACCGCGATCACGCCGTTTTTAATCAGCGACTTTGCGTCTTTGCCGGTCAATTCATTCTGAGTAGCCGAGGGCAGCGCGACTTCGCACGGGACATCCCAGATCGAGCCGTCTTCGACATAATATGTGCCAGCGCCCTTCAGCCGCGCATATTCCGAAATCCGCCCGCGGCGCACCTCTTTGATTTCTTTCACCAGCGCTAGGTCGATGCCGTTTTCATCCACGACATAGCCGCCAGAATCTGAACAGGCCATCACCTTGCCGCCGAAAGAAATCGCCTTTTCCATGGCATAAATCGCCACGTTGCCCGAACCGGAAACCACCACGCGCTTGCCGTCAAAGCTGTTCTGCTTTGTCTCAAGCATACGTTCCACGAAATACACCGTGCCATAGCCTGTCGCCTCGGTTCGAGCGCGTGAACCGCCGTAGGATAGGCCTTTGCCTGTCAATACGCCCGCCTCAAAGCGGTTGGTCAGACGCTTGTATTGCCCGAACATGTAGCCAATTTCGCGCCCGCCCACACCAATGTCGCCCGCTGGCACGTCGGTATGTTCACCCAGATGGCGGTGCAATTCGGTCATCAGCGATTGGCAGAACCGCATGATTTCACTGTTCGAACGCCCCTTGGGGTCGAAGTCAGAGCCGCCCTTGCCACCACCGATCGGCAAACCCGTAAGCGCGTTTTTGAAGGTCTGCTCAAAGCCCAGAAACTTGATGATCCCGACATTGACCGAAGGGTGAAAACGCAGCCCCCCCTTGAACGGCCCAAGCGCCGAGTTGAACTGCACGCGAAAGCCACGGTTGATCTGCACCTGGTTCTTGTCATCAACCCACGGCACACGGAAAATGATCTGACGCTCGGGTTCGCAAATACGTTCGATCAAGGCGTCGTCAGCATATTCCGGGTGTTTGGCAACCACCCGGCCAAGGCTTTCCAGAACCTCGTGAACCGCTTGGTGAAACTCGGTCTCGCCCGTGTTGCGGCGCAAAACTTCGGTGAGGATTGGTTCCAGTTTTTCGTCGATGCTGACCACCATACGGCCTCCCATACAGAAAAATAACTTTGCTAACTGCCGCGTTTTCCGGCAGTTAGAACGGCAATAGTCCGTTCGTTCGGCACTTTGAACACTGAAAAGCCAAATCGCCTGAATTATGGGCTATTTGCCACAGGAAGCTCAGCAATGCCTGGAAGGTCGCTTTTCGTTTAGCGTTTGCGCTCGCGTCGCTCTTTTCGCGCAATACCGCGTTCGCGCGCCTTGGCGGCGGCCAGCCTGTGGCCACCGGGCTTGGTTGCGCGCTTGGTGCCACTGCGCGGCAAGGTACTGCCCTCGACCTCCAGAAGTTCCAGCATCAACCCGCCGGTCATCGGCACGGCCTCTGCCAGCCGAACGGTTACGCGCTGGCCGATGCTCAGCACCATGTTGCTATCGGCACCGCGCAGAGTTTGCGCATCGCGGTCATAGTGAAAATACTCACGCCCAATATCGCGGATCGGGATCAGACCGTCAGCGCCCGTCTCGTCCAGCTTCACAAACGCGCCAAACCGCTGCACACCACTGATGCGACCGCTAAACTCGCTGCCAACGCGTTCGGAAAGGTAGGCCGCGAGGTAGCGGTCAGTAGTGTCGCGTTCGGCAAGCATAGCGCGCCGCTCGGTTTCAGACACATGCTGCGCGGTCTCTTCCAGCACTTCGATGTCGGCGGGCGACAGCCCGTCATCGCCCCATTGGTGCCCCGCGATCAGCGCGCGGTGCACGATCAGGTCGCTATAGCGGCGAATGGGCGAGGTGAAATGCGCATAGGATCGCAGTGCCAACCCGAAGTGACCAAGGTTTTGCGGCAGATAATAGGCCTGCTGCATCGAACGCAGCGTGGTGATGTTCAGCAGTTCGTCGAACTCGCTGCCCTCGGCCTGCGCCAAAAGGCGGTTCAGGTGCGCGGTCTTCAGCACATGCCCCTTGGCAAGGGTAAAGCCTGATGCCTGCGCAACCTCGCGCAAAGCATCGAGCTTTTGCGGGCTAGGTTCTTCGTGCACGCGGTACAGCAACGGGCGGCGCAGGCGTTCCAGCTCTTCAGAGGCGGCGACGTTGGCCAAAATCATGAACTCTTCGATCAACCGATGCGCGTCAAGCCGGGCGCGATAGCCTACGGATTTGACCTTGCCGTCTTCGCCCAGTTCGATCTTGCGTTCTGGCAGGTCCAGATCAAGCGGCTGGCGCACGGCCCGCGCGCGGGTGAGCGAGGCGTAGGCCGCGTAAAGCGGTGCGATCACCGGCGCCAGCAATGGGGCGCAGCGCGCATTCGCCTGCCCGTCTTGTGCCGCCTGCACCTCTTCATACGCAAGCGACGCGACCGATTTGATGCGACCACGCTGAAAGCGGTGGCCAAGCTTGTTGCCTGCCGAGTCGAGTTTCATCCGCGCCACGATCACCGGGCGAGTGACACCCTCGTGCAGTGAGCACAGGTCCCCCGAAAGCCGGTCGGGCAGCATTGGCACCACCCGGTCAGGGAAATAGCAGGAGTTGCCGCGCTTGCGCGCCTCTGCATCAAGCGCCGAGCGGGGGCGCACATAATGCGCGACATCGGCAATGGCGACCCAAAGGATATGGCCGCCTTCGTTGGCGGGGTCTTCGTCGGCCTCGGCAAAGCAGGCATCGTCATGGTCGCGGGCGTCCGACGGGTCGATGGTTACAAACGGCAGCGCCGCCAGATCAACACCGTAATCGTCAGGAACGAACGTGGCGGCGTCTGCCTCGGCAATCGCGTCATCGGGAAAATCGTCTGGAATGCCGTGCTGATGGATCGCGATCAGCGACACCGCGCGCGGTTCCGAAGGATCACCCAACCGCTCGACAATACGCGCTGCGGGCAGCCCCATGCGGCCGCGCGGACCAACAAGCTCTGCCTCGACCAACTCGCCCTCGCGCGCGCTGAGCGTGGCGCCAGAACCTACGCGCCATTCGCGGTCAGCGCCTTTGTCGATGGGCGTGATGCGGCCACCCTCGGCGGTTTTACGAAAAATGCCAACAACGCGGTGCGCCGCCTCACCAAAGCGGCGGATAAGTCGCGCTTCCCACGTGTAATCATCGCCTGCAACCTCGCTCATGCGGGCCAGAAAGCGATCTCCCGCAGCCAGAGGCGCGTCGCCTTTGGCGGGCACGAACAGCACACGCGGCGCGGGCGCGCTGCCCTGCCATTCAAGTGGTTCGGCAAACTGATCGCCATTTGCATCGGGCGCCAGCATGGCCAGCACCGTGACTGGCGCGAACTTGTCGTGTGCGGGCACTACAGGGTCGCGGCGGCGCGAATAATCGCCCTCCGCCTCCATTTCTTTCAGAAGTCGCTTCAGTTCGATGCGCTCGCCTCCCTGAAGGCCAAAAGCCTTGGAGATGTCGCGCTTGCTGCTTGCGCCTGGATGTGCGGCGAGCCAGTCAAGGATCTGGTCTTTGCTTGGAATACGGGTCATGGCCCTGCACTAGCACGCACCGCGCGGGTCGTCACCTGCAAGCCGGTGGCTTGGCCCGGAACCTCTCGCAATATTTCAACCTTAAAGAAGGTTCAGGCGAAGTAGTCGGCAAGAATACGGCTATAGACACGCTTCAGCGCCGTGATCTGGGCAACCTCCACCCGCTCGTTGACCTGATGCATCGTCTTGCCGACCAGACCAAACTCCAGCACCGGGCAGTGGTCCTTGACGAAGCGCGCGTCCGAAGTGCCGCCCGAGGTGGAAAGGCTGGGTGCAACGCCGGTTTCAGCTTCAACCGCGCGGCTGACAAGCGCCACGAATTCGCCGGGCGGGGTCAGGAAGCTTTCGCCCGCGATGTCGAAACGCAGGCCAATCTTGACGCCGGTTTCCACCTCGGCCTTTGCCGCTTCGGCAATCAGCCAGTTCGAGATGCTGACGCCCGAATGCGCGTCGTTGAAGCGGATGTTGACGGTGGCGGCGGCGCGCGCGGGAATCACGTTGGTCGCGGGGTTGGCGCAATCGATGGTGGTGATTTGCAGCGTCGAGGCATCGAAATGTTCAGTGCCCGCATCAAGCGGTTCGGCGGTAAGGCGACCCAGCAGCGTTACCAGCGCATGCAGCGGGTTCTTGGCACGGTGTGGATAGGCAGAGTGGCCTTGCACGCCTTCTGCCGAAAACCAACAGGTTAGCGAGCCGCGGCGACCGATCTTGATCATGTCGCCCAAACGCTCAGGGCAGGTCGGCTCGCCCACGAGGCAGACCGACATGTGTTCGCCCGCCGCTGCCATATGGTCGAGCAATGCGCGTGTGCCATCGCGCCCCGCTGCCTCTTCGTCGCCGGTGATGGTCAGGATCACGGCACCGTCAGGCGGGGTAGTGCGCACAAAGTCGATTGCAGCGGCAACAAAGGCTGCGACGCCTGATTTCATGTCAGTCGCACCGCGCCCCCAAAGCCATCCATCGACGATTTCGCCGCCGAAAGGGTCATATGTCCAAGCGGCCGCATCCCCCACCGGCACCACATCGGTGTGGCCGTTAAAGCCAAAGCTGCGGTTGGCACCGCGCTTGCCCCAGCGTGCAAAAAGGTTGGATATACCGTTGCGGTCAGCCCGCGTGCATTCAAAGCCCGCCGCGCCAAGCAGGTCTTGCAGCAACACCAGCGCGCCGCCCTCTTCGGGCGTTACCGAAGGGCAGCGGATCAGATCGACAGTAAGGGCAACGGAATCGACGGACATGGCAAGCTCCTTGCAGCACCGCAGGCCTAGCGCGCCAGCGCGCGGCACGCAATCGGCTGTGCGCCCTGTTGCCAAACGGGCACGCATCGCCCAACGCAGTGGCACGCACCAAGAAAACGTTAGGAGTGTGGCATAACCAAGCAATAATGTTGGTAAAAATGAAAACCCTGAGGCAGGGCAGACGTATGGGGTCAACGAACCCCAACCGAGCGGTATGGTATTGATCGGGACAGGACACTAGATCCTGTGGCATCGTTTGCGTTGCCCTCTATACATGGGGGCGGAAGATGGCGACAGGCGCCGAACTAACTTATACAACCGGCGCTTCTGCGTTGCAGATGGCCAACGAAATCTTTGGTAATGGCGTGACGGTGGTTTCTGCCACCTATACGGGCGCGAAAAATTCTTCGGCCATCTATTCGCGTGGTGACTCGCGCTCGCCCGATGTGACGCCAAGTGACACGGGCGTGATCCTTTCCACCGGTGACGCCGCCGATTTCACGCAAAAGAATGGCGACCCCAACCGCTCGAGCTCGACCTCGACCGATACGAGCGGGGTGAACAACGACGCCCTTTTCAACGCTCTCGGCGGCAGCAACACGTATGATGCGTCTATTCTGAGCGTCGATTTTGTTCCCACCAGCGACACACTGACCATGCAGTTCGTGTTTTCGTCCGAGGAATATCCGGAATACGTCAACTCGATCTATAACGACCTCGTAGGCGTCTGGGTGAACGGATCACCCGTACAGATGAGCGTCGGAACAGGAAACGCGTCTGTTACCGGCATCAACGGCACGAATAACCAGAACCTGTACGTCGACAACACATCGGATGACTACAACACCGAGATGGACGGCTTCACCGTTACGATGACGCTGAAGATGGTGGTGATACCGGGGCAGGTGAACTCGATCCGCATCGGCATCGCCGACATGTCGGATTCGCAGTACGATTCCAATCTGCTGATTGCCGGCAACAGCTTGCAAACCACGCTGATCGCCAATGACGATGCGGTCACGCTGGCACCCGGCCAGAGCAAGGTGCTTGACGTTCTGGCGAACGATCAAGGGCCGGGCGGCAGCACGCTGACCATCACAGAAATCAACGGCAACGCGGTTTTCGCGGGGCAAACGATCACACTACCGACAGGGCAGCAGATCACGCTCAACGCCGACGGCACGCTGACGGTGCTTGGTGACGCCGAAACCGAGAATGTGAACTTTACCTACAAGATAGAAAACAGTGGAAGTGGTAGCACATCCGATGTGGCGTTTGTCACGATTAATCAGGTGCCGTGTTTTGTTGCCGGAACCCGTATCGCCACGCCCGACGGGCTGGTGGCGGTTGAATCACTGCGACCGGGCGATCTGGTGCTGACAAAGGATGAAGGCGCGCAGCCCTTGTGTTGGGTGGGTCGCCGGCTCGTGCCCGCGACAGGCGACTTTGCCCCAATTCGCATCGCAGAAGGCGCGCTTGGCGAGCACGGTGAGCTTTGGCTTTCGCCCCAGCACCGTGTGTTGGTGCAAGATCCGCGGGCCGAATTGCTGTTTGGCAATTGCGAGGTGCTAGTGGCCGCTAAAGATCTGGTGAATGGCACCACCGTTACGCGTGTCGAGGGCGGCACGGTGGAATACGTGCATGTGCTTTTTGATCGCCATCAGGTAATCTGGTCCGAGGGCCTCGCCTCAGAAAGCTTTTTGCCCGGGCCGCAGGTGATGCGGGCTTGCGACACGCAGATTGTCGACGAAATTTGCGCGCTTTTCCCTGAACTCGACCCCGAAACTGGCCATGGCTACAGCAAGGCCGCGCGCAAGGTGCTGCGCAGTTACGAAGCGCGAGTACTTCTTGCACACGCGGACGCGGCATGAGCGTGATAGGAGCGTTCCCTGAAGCACAGTGTAGCGCCCCGCAAGGGGCATGGAGCGGGCTTTGGCAACGTGGACGCGGGGGTTCGCTGCTGCCCGGCGAGGTGCTGCCGGGGTTGCTTGCCCGCGGCACATTGATGGCCGAATTCGTGCTCGAGCGTGGTCAGTTCGGGCCGCTTTCGCTGGTTCACATGGCCACACACGCCGATTGGCCAAGGCTGTTCTCGCTTGCGATCACCACCGAGGGGCGGTTGATGCTGCGCCAACGGCAGGGCGACGCACTGGCTGCGGTTTCGCTTGATGCCGCAGACCTGTTGGCGGGGGGCGGCGCGTTGCGCGTCAGCTTTAGCTGGGATGCCCCCGCCGGGCAAAGCGTGCTGACGCTTGAATCGCTTGATGGCGGTGCGATGCGCCAGCGGGCCGGTGCCAACCCATTGCCGCTACCTGCGGCCGATCTGGATGCTTTGCTTACCGGGCACGGCGCTGCGGTGCATTGCAGCGCATTGCGCTGGCTGGGGTTGGCGCGCGGCCAGATGCCGGTTGGGCCGGGCGCGTTGTTTGCGCCCTCAACACCGCTTGAAACGCCCAAAGGGCCGCGCCCGGCGGCGCAGATATTGGCAGGCGACTGGGTGAATACTCTCGATGCGGGCGTGCAAAAAGTGCAGTGGTCGGGGCGCGTGCGCCTTCCCGCGCTCGGCGCGCTGGCGCCGATCCGGCTCAGCGCCGGGCGGTTTGCCAAAAGCACTGATCTGTGGGTCCTGCCGCAAACCCAAGTTGCCGTGACCGATGCTACGGTCGAATACCTGTTTGGAACCGACGCGGTTTTGGTCGAGGCGCGCTATCTGGTCGATCAACTTTCAGTCACCCAGATCGAGCGGCCAGTGGTGCTGTCTTGGCACGGTATTCTGCTACGCGGGCATCACGTGCTGATCGCAGACGGGTTTGGGCTGGAAAGCCTTTTTCTCGGGGCGCTGGCCGGTGCTCCGGAACTTGCCGCGACGACCGCGCTCGCGCCGCTGGTTGCCACGGGCGCGGCCCCTCTGCATCGCCGCCCGGCGCTACGCGTGCTGCGCCCCTTCGAAGCTGCCTCGCTTGCCGCGGCGCGGTCGCGCTTTCACGCGCCGGTCGCCGCCTGAACCTCAGAACGACAGCGCGCGGCGAACCAGGTTTAATCCGGTCAGCGCCAGCAAAATCAACGTCCAGCGGCGAAAGCGCAGCGGATCAAGCAGATCGTGCGCCTTGAACCCGATCCACATGCCCACCATCGCGGGCACTGCCA
The DNA here is from genome assembly GCA_002421605.1 of Rhodobacteraceae bacterium UBA6213. Classification (GTDB taxonomy): domain Bacteria; phylum Pseudomonadota; class Alphaproteobacteria; order Rhodobacterales; family Rhodobacteraceae; genus UBA6213. Next base: position 19,987 of record DISJ01000009.1, read on the forward strand.
TCATCGCCGAGGCTGGCAGCGTCTGCGCGTTCAGCACGCCCGACGTCAGGTGCGACCCCAAAAGCACGACCGCGCCGATCAGAAACACCACGCCCTGCACCCTGACGGTCTCTTCCTTATTGGCCCCGATCGAAATCAGATAGACAATCAGCGGCGGCCCCCAGATGCCGGAAATGCCGCCGTAAAGCCCGCCAATCACTCCTAGCCCCGCTTCAACGCGGGTACGGTGCCGGATCGCGATGGCAAGGTTACGCCCGACAAGTTGCAGTGCTGCAAAAGCCGTGATCGGCACCCCGAGCAACCCATACATCCATGCCTGCGGAATAAAGCGCACGAACTGCGCCGAGATCGGAATGAAGATCATCAACATCACGATGTGCACCCGATATTTCACCACTGACGCCCAGGCCGCGCTCCAGCCTTGACGGAACGCCTGCGCGATATTGGTGGCGACAGTCGGCAAGATCAGCAGCGCCAACGCGGATTCTGCGCTCAGAAACGAGCCGAAAGCAGACATCATGATCATCGGCATTGCAAAGCCGACTGCGCCTTTTACGAAACCCGCGAACAGGGTGATGCCCAGCGCCAACCCATATGCCCATGGTTCAAAGCCGAACATCCCGCCACTCCCGCTGTTTTGTGTCGCTATAACGCGCGCGGCAGGGCAACGCAGCCGGAATCGTCAGCGACAGATTGCTTCGCTTGGCTGGCTTGGCGCGAATTATTATTGCGCTGCGCTTGCGAAGTCCCTAAGCACGATGCACCCGCAGCATCAGGAGCCCACGCCATGCCCCAAGCCCCCCACCTGCCCGACGCGCTTTCGCTTGCTGCGGCGGCGTTGCCCGAGGTTTCGGCATTGGTGGCCGCCGCGACTGAGACGGTAAAGGCAAGGGTTGCAGACGGCGGTAAAATTACCTCTCGCGCGCTTGATGCTGAACAATCGGCGGTGCATGGGCTCGCGTGGCTTGCGACCTACGGACAGGCGCTGTTGCAGTTGCACGCATGGGCCGAACGGCTTGAGACCGAAGGTAAGTTCGGCGAGATGGAGCAGCTGATCCTGCAGATCGGCTTTGGCGAATACCTCGCGCAGATCGCAGGCGGCATTCCGATGAGCCAGAACGAGATGGCGCGCCTTTCCCAGCTTGGCCAGACTTGGGCGCCCGGCCCCGCCGCTGCCCAGCTGATCGCCGAAGCCAACAGCCCCGCTGCCTGCGCCCGCCTTGTGGCGCTGATGCAAGGCAATCAGGGCCGCGCCACCTTCGGTGCCTCTGGGCTCGACGACGAGTTGGAAATGATCCGCGACCAGTTCCGCCGTTACGCAGAGGACCGCGTGGTGCCCAATGCCCACGGCTGGCACCTGCGCGACGAGCTGATCCCGATGGATATCATCACCGAATTGGCCGATATGGGCGTGTTTGGCCTGACCATCCCCGAAGAGTTTGGCGGCCTCGGGCTAACCAAAGCATCGATGGTGGTGGTGTCTGAAGAGCTTTCTCGCGGCTATATCGGCGTGGGCTCGCTGGGCACGCGCTCAGAAATCGCAGCTGAACTCATCCTTTGTGGCGGCACCGAGGCGCAAAAGGCAAAGTGGCTTCCCCTGCTCGCGTCGGGTGAGATATTACCAACTGCGGTCTTTACCGAACCCAACACCGGGTCTGATCTTGGCGCGCTTCGCACCCGCGCGGTGCAGGTGGGCGATGACTGGGAAGTGACCGGCAACAAGACCTGGATCACCCACGCAGCGCGCACCCATGTGATGACGCTTCTGGCCCGTACCGATCCGGCCAGCACCGATTGGCGCGGGCTGAGCATGTTTCTGGCAGAAAAGACCCCCGGCACCGCAGAAGATCCCTTTCCAACGCCAGGCATGACGGGTGGCGAAATCGAGGTGCTCGGCTACCGCGGCATGAAGGAATACGAGCTGGGCTTTGACGGCTTCAAGGTGAAGGGCGAGAACCTGCTGGGCGGAGTGGCGGGACAAGGCTTCAAACAGCTGATGCAAACCTTCGAGAGCGCGCGCATCCAGACCGCCGCCCGCGCTATTGGCGTGGCGCAATCGGCGGTCGAGGTCGCCATGAAATACGCACAAGACCGCAAGCAATTTGGGCAGCCACTTATCGCATTTCCCCGCGTGGCAGATAAGCTTGCGATGATGGCGGTTGAAATCATGATCGCGCGGCAGTTGACCTATTTCGCTGCTTGGGAAAAAGATCACGCTCAGCGCTGCGATCTGGAGGCGGGGATGGCCAAACTGCTCGGCGCCCGCATCGCATGGGCGTCTGCCGACAATGCGCTGCAAATCCACGGCGGTAACGGCTTTGCGCTGGAATACCAGATCAGCCGGATTCTTTGCGACGCGCGCATCCTCAATATCTTCGAGGGCGCTGCGGAAATTCAGGCGCAGGTCATCGCACGGCGCTTGATGGAGTGACGCGGGCCAATGCCGCTACCAAACGAGCGCGCGCCTCTGGCAACGCGCGCCCGCCAAGGTCGCGCGCCAGCCGGTGTTCAAGGAAGTAACCAGTGGTGGCCAAACCCTGCACGACCTCTGCCGCACTCGCCCCGCCCTGCCCCAAAAGGCAGGGGGGCAAGGGCAAGAGACGCGCTTCCCATTCGCCCGCGCCGGCCCGGCTGACTGCGCGCCCGCTCTTGGGGCTGACAAAGACAAGATCCTCTCGCGCCCCCGTCACCGCGCACCGCGTAAGGTCTAGGCCATAGCCTAGATCTTCCAGCAGCCGCATCTCCCAACGCAAATAGGTCAATGGCCAATCAGGCACCTGCTGCGCCAGCGCATCGAACAATGCCTCGCTGGAGTGGTAGATCGCGCGGTGCGGTTCACGCTCGGGCAGGGCTAAAAGCAAAAGCGCCGCGACCGCGCCGAGGCCCAATAGCGCCAACCTGTCACCCAACACCCCAGCGCGGCTTTGCAACGGTTCCACGGTGTAGGTGCCAAGATGGTCCTCCAGCCGCGCGCGCCAAGTCAGCGCGACCCGGCTACCGGGTTGCAAGGTGGCCGCAAGTTTGCGCGAGGCACCGCCGCGCACCACGCCCGCATGTCGACCATGCCCAGCGGTAAAGACCTCGATGATCGCCGAGGTTTCGCCTTGCGGGCGAAGTGAGAGGATGCTGCCTTCGTCTTGCCAGTCCATACCTATCCTGCTGCTTCAGTCCAAACATCCCCGCCGGAGGCGCCTTTTGCAGAACGCCGGGAGCTTTGCGCCCCCGGACCCCTGCAGGATATTTCGCTGAAGCAATCGCGCCTAGCCAGAAAGCCCCTCTTCATCAAGCAAAGTGCGCCCCACGCGGGATTCGATTTCAATCACCCAGAGATCGGGGTCATACTGGCGCTGGCGCGCGATGGCGGCATCGACCTCGGGCTCGGGGCCATTGACGAGCGTAGTCCACACACGTGCACCGCTAGCAAGGTCGAAGCCGTGCTGAAAGGCGCGCGCGCGGCCGTCAAGTGTGGCACATTTGACAAGTACGGCGCCTGCTGTCGCATCGCCTCGATGAATGATGTAAGCGGGGATATTCGCTAGGGCGAGCCGCGCGAGATAGGCACGCACCCAGAAATCGGCGCTGAGGCGGGGCTCAGTTGCCATCCTTGAAATCCAACCCGATTTCGCTATAGCGCGCAGGCTCCTCCAACCAGTTGGGGCGCACCTTCACTTGCAGGAACAGATGCACTGTGCGGCCGAGAAACTCGCCAATATCGGCGCGCGCGGCTTGGCTTACGCTTTTGATCGTCTCACCGCCATGGCCGAGCACGATGCCTTTGTGGCCATCGCGCGCCACATAAATCACCTGATCGATGCGGGTCGAACCATCGGCGCGATCTTCCCAGTTTTCGGTTTCCACGGTTAACTGGTAGGGCAGTTCTTCGTGCAGCCGCAGGGTCAATTTTTCGCGGGTGACCTCGGCAGCGATCTGGCGCATTGGCACGTCGGCAATCTGATCTTCGGGGTAATACCAGGGCGCCTCGGGCAGTTCTGCGGCAAGCCAGGAACGCAAATCAGCCACGCCATAGCCCTTTTCAGCTGAAATCATGAAGGTTTTGGCGAAGGGGTAGGCCGCGTTCATTTCTTCGGCCAGTGCCAGCAGGCTTTCGGCTTTGACCTTGTCGATCTTGTTGATTGCCAGCGCGACCTTGCGCGCGCCAAGCCGTTCGCGCAGGGTTTCGAGCACGGACTTCACACCCTCGGTGCGGCCGCGATGCGCCTCGATCAGCAGGACCACAAGGTCAGCATCGGCCGCTCCGCCCCATGCGGCGGCGACCATGGCACGGTCGAGCCTGCGACGTGGGCGAAAAAGACCGGGGGTATCGACGAACACGATCTGCGCCTGACCTTCCATGCAGATGCCGCGAATGCGGGCACGGGTGGTTTGCACCTTGTGCGTCACGATCGCGACCTTGGCGCCCACCATCTGGTTGAGCAGGGTCGACTTGCCGGCATTGGGCTCGCCGATCAGGGCAACAAAACCGGCGCGTTTGGGTTCAACCATCGCTTTTCTCCATCCGCGCCAGCAGAGCTTTTGCCGCTGCCTGTTCTGCCTGCCGCTTTGCGCCGGCTTTTGCACGCTCGAGCTGCCCCGAGGCAAGACGCGCCTCGATCGTGAAAATCGGAGCGTGGTCTGGGCCGTCGCGCCCGAGTTCAACATATTCGGGCGGAGGCAAGCCGCGTGCCTGTGCCCATTCCTGAAGGCTGGTCTTGGCGTCGCGCGCGTCTTCGGCAACGTCGCTTACCCGCTCACCCCAGAGGCGGCGCACCATGTTGCGCGCCGCGGCGTGGCCCGCGTCAAGGTAGACCGCTGCGATCACCGCCTCCATCGCGTCGCCAAGCACCGCTTCCTTGCGCCGCCCGCCTGACATCATCTCGCTGCGGCCAAGCCGCAGCACGTCGCCCAACCCGATCTGGCGCGCGACATCGGCACAGGTTTCCTTACGCACCAGCGCATTGAAGCGCGGCGCAAGTTGGCCTTCGGTGGCGGTAGCGTCTGCCTCTAGCAGCGTTTCGGCCAGCACCAAACCCAGCACCCGGTCGCCCAGAAACTCCAGCCGCTGGTTGTCGAGCTTGGCGGGGCTGGCAATCGAGGCATGCGTCAGTGCGCGCACCAGCAATGCAGGGTCGGCAAAGCGATGGCCTAGCCGGTCTTGAAACGCGGCGATTTCGGCCGAAAGCTTCACTCGACCGCCTTGAAGAAGCGGTCGCTGCGCCACGTCCAGAAGTAGAAAAGCGAGCGGCCGGCAGATGAGAACATGATGCGATCCGCGCGACCGATCAGATATTCGGCTGGAACCATGCCAAGCCCGCCTGCCGAGGCGGGAAAGCGGCTATCGCCCGAATTGTCGCGGTTATCGCCCATAAAGAAGTAGTTGCCCTCGGGCACCGTGAACAGCGCGGTATTGTCACCCGCTGCACTTTCGGAAATGTTCAGCACAGGGTGGCTAGCGCCACCCGGCAAGGTTTCGATGCTGCGCGGTTTTTCGCAAACTGCGCCGCGACCCACCGGATCGTTGGCACAAAGCGGGACCAGACCTTGTGGCCCCTGCTGTTCCTTGATCTCGGTAAATAGTCCCGCAGGCTCGCTCGGCACGGCGGTGCCGTTGATGTAGAGCACACCGGATTTCATCTGCACTGTGTCACCCGGCAGGCCGATTACCCGCTTGATCAGGTCGTCGCCGTGGGTCGGATGGCGGAACACCGCCACGTCGCCGCGCTCGGGTTCGGACGAAAAGATTCGGCCCGAAAACGGGCACATCGCGAAGGGACACGAATAGCGCGAATAACCGTACGCCATTTTATTGACGAACAGAAAGTCGCCAATCAGCAGTGTATCCTTCATGCTTCCTGACGGAATCCAGAAAGGTTGAAAGAACAGCGTGCGGAACACCCCGGCGATCAGCAGCGCATAGACCACCGTCTTGATCGTTTCGACAATGCCTTCAACGGCCGTGGATGACATCTGCGCCTGCTCCTGCTTCATAAATCCTGCACCTCTTGCGCCGCGTGGGTCGCCAAGTCAAGCAAGCGCGCGCGCCTCGATCACCACGAAAGCCTGCGCCCACGGGTGGTCATCGGTCAGCGTCACATGCACGATTGCTTCATGACCTGCTGGGGTCATGGCGGCAAGCCTTTCTGCAGCCCAGCCGGTCAGCTGCATCACCGGCTGGCCAGTGGGCAGGTTGCGCACCGCCATGTCGCGCCACGAAATACCCATCCGCAACCCGGTGCCAAGCGCCTTGGAACACGCCTCTTTGGCGGCCCAGCGTTTGGCATAGGTGCCTGCCACATCACGGCGTGCTTCGGCCTTGCGCTGTTCAACCTCGGTAAATACCCGATCGCGAAAGCGGTCGCCGTGGCGTGCAAGCACACCCGCGATACGCTCGATATTGCACAGATCGGTGCCGACGCCGAGGATCATGCCCGTGCTGCGTCCATCATGCGGCGCATCTGGGCAATGGCGGGCGCAAGGCCGACAAACACTGCCTCACCAATCAGGAAATGCCCGATGTTAAGCTCGCGCAGCTCAGGTATCGCGGCCACTGCTGCCACGGTTTCATAGTTCAGCCCGTGGCCTGCGTGCACCTCTAGCCCCTGTCCATGCGCCAGCCGCGCGCCTTGGCGCAGCGCCTCAAGCTCGGCGTCGCGTTCGGCAAAGCGGCCTTCGGCGTGCAGATCACAATAAGCACCCGTGTGCAGTTCCACCACGGCAGCACCGCTACGCGCAGCGGCGGCAATTTGCGCCGGGGCGTGACCAATGAACATCGAAACACGGATGCCCGCAGCCTTTAATGGCGCGATGAAGTCGGTCAGGCGCGCCTCTTCGCCTGCTACGTCTAACCCGCCTTCGGTCGTGCGTTCTTCGCGCCGTTCGGGCACAAGGCAAACGGCATGCGGGCGGTGCGCCAGCACGATGTCCTGCATTTCCTGCGTCGCGGCCATTTCAAAGTTCAGCGGGCGCGAAAGATGCGCCATCAGTTCGGCTATATCGGCATCGCGAATGTGGCGGCGATCTTCGCGCAAGTGCGCGGTAATACCATCGGCACCCGCGGCCTCGGCCAGCAGGGCCGCGCGCAGCGGTTCAGGGTAGGCCGAACCGCGCGCATTGCGCAGGGTGGCCACATGGTCAATGTTGACGCCTAGGCGGAGACGGGGGAGGACGGACATGGCAAAGCCTTCTCGATTACAGGCAGGTTAGCGTAGCGGTGCGGCAGTTGAAATGGGCTGTCACTTGCGATCCTTGCGGTCCTCGTTGCGTTGCGCAAGCCGGGTCTTCAGCGCATCAAGCCGTTCCTTTATGCGCAGGCGGCGGCGGTGCTGATAGGCTGCAACCACCGGCAAGGTTAAATAATACGCCACAAGGCCTGCAGCGACACCAAGCACGGTGCCGCCCACCAGATACGGCAGAAAAATCGCGTCGAAGAACACAATCAACGCATCCCAATGAGGAGGCGCGCCGGTAAAGATTGCCACGATGTTGTGCCACAAATCTTGCGACGCGTTGCCGAAGGCGCGCCAGAATGTGGTATGAATCCTTCCCTCGAAATGTCGCCCCAGCAGCGCGTGTCCCAGTCGCATGCTGAAAAGCGCGATGAAAGGATAGCTGATCGGGTTGCCGATAAAGGTCGCAGCAAGCGCCACAATCACGTTGGCGCGCATCACCCAAGCAATCGCCGCCGCGCCTACCATGTGCAAACCGAAAACCGGCGAAAACGAAATGAATGTGCCCACCGCGACACCGCGAGCGATGCGGTGCGGCTGATCAGGCAGGCGGCCAAGCCTGTGGCGCAGATAGTGGAACGCACGCGTCCAACCGCCCTGCGGCCAGACCCAACTGAACGCGGTCTGCCAGAAGCTTCGGCGGTCGCGCCGCTTGAACACTGCTTGCCGCCTTTCCGCTGATCGCCCGTTCAGGGCTTGCTTGCCATATCCCAGTGTCGTTCGATCTGTGCCACGTCGCTTTCCGCCTCAAGCGCTGTCAGTAATGTGTGTAGATGTTCCACATCGCGCAACTCGACTTCGATGATGAGCGAAAAGAAATCGGGTTTGCGATCAATGAATTTCAAGTCCGCGATATTTGCCTTCTGGCTGCCAATCAACGAGCAGATATGCCCAAGCACGCCCGCGCCATTGGCGATCGTCATGGCAAGGCGCACGGTATAAACCGGGGCGTGCCGCCCATCCTGCCATTGCAGATCAACCCAGCGATCGGGCTGATCTTCCAGTTCCGCCAGCGCCGGACAATCGATGGTATGAATCACTACACCCAGACCACGGTAGGTGATACCGACGATCCGCTCACCCGGTAGCGGCTGGCAACATCCGGCGCGGCGAAATGTCTGGTCAGCGCCAAGGCCCACCACCGGGCGACGTGCATCGACCTCTTCAGATGGGTGCGAGGCAAGTTCGGGATAGATCGCGGTGATGACCTCGCGCGCGGTCAACTCGGCACTACCAAGGCGCGCAAGCAGCTCATCCGCATCCGGCAGACCCAGCGTTTTCGCGGCGGTTCGCAACGCCTTGTCGGAAACCTTGCGCCCGACATGCTCGAACGCCACGCGCGCCAACTCTGCCCCAAGCTTGACAAACCGCGACCGGTCCGCCTCGCGCAAGCTGCGACGGATTGCGCCCTTGGCGCGACCCGTCACCACGATATCAAGCCAGGTAGCCTGCGGCCGCTGACCCTCGGCGATGATGATTTCGACTGATTGCCCGTTCTTCAGGCGCGACCACAGCGGCACCCGGATACCATCAACCTTGGCACCAACGCACGAATTGCCGATGCGGGTGTGAATCGCATAGGCGTAATCGATCGGCGTAGCGCCCTTGGGCAGCTTTACCACGTCACCTTTGGGGGTGAAGCAAAACACCTGATCGGTGTACATCTCGAGCTTCACGTTCTCGAGGAACTCGTCGTGATCGCCCTCGTCAAAGCCTTCGGTCAGCGTGGTAATCCACTTGGCCGGGTCCACCGCAAACGGGTTCTGCGCCAGAACGCCGTCACGATAAGACCAGTGGGCCGCGACCCCGGCCTCGGCAACCTCGTGCATCTGGCGGGTGCGAATCTGCACCTCGACGCGCTTGCCATCGCGCCCCGAAACGGTGGTGTGAATACTGCGATAACCGTTCGATTTGGGCTGGCTGATGTAATCCTTGAACCGCTCGGGCACCGCGCGCCACCGTTGGTGGATCAGCCCCACAACGGCGTAGCAGTCAGCCTCGGAACGGGTGATGACACGAAAACCGTAGATGTCGGACAGGCGCGAAAAGGTCAGCTGCTTTTCCTGCATCTTGCGCCAGATCGAATAGGGGCGCTTGGCGCGGCCAAATACATCGGCCTCGATCTGCGCCTTTTCCAGCTCTAGTCGGATATCGGCGGTGATGCGCGGGATCACATCGCCAGTTTCCTTTTGCAAGGTAATGAATCGGCGGATGATCGACTTGCGCGCTTCGGGGTTCAGCACCTTGAAGGCGAGGTCTTCCAGTTCCTCGCGCATCCATTGCATACCCATGCGCCCGGCAAGCGGCGCATAAATCTCCATTGTCTCGCGGGCCTTTTGCGCCTGCTTTTCGGGCCTCATGCTGCGGATGGTGCGCATGTTGTGCAGCCGGTCCGCAAGCTTGACCAGTATCACCCGCAAATCTTTCGACATCGCCATGAACAGCTTGCGAAAGTTTTCTGCCTGCCGGGTTTCCGAGGACGACAGTTGCAGGTTGGTCAGCTTGGTGACGCCATCCACCAGTTCGGCAATTTCGGAGCCGAACAGCTTGGCAACTTCCGAATAGGTCGAGCGCGTATCCTCGATCGTGTCGTGTAGAAGGGCTGTGATGATCGTGTCATCGTCCAGCCGCTGCTCGGTCAAAATTGCGGCTACCGCAACGGGGTGCGTGAAATAGGGCTCGCCCGAATGGCGAAACTGCCCCTCGTGCATGTGCAGGCCATACTCGTAGGCGGTGCGGATCAGATCGGCATTTGTGCGCGGGTTATAGTTGCGGACCAGCGCGATCAGGTCTTCGACATCGATCATGACGGTCCGCTGTTCCCTCGCGTCAATCGCGCCCTTGAGCGTCCATCAATGCCCGCAGCATCCGCGCCTCGTCCATCTCGTCGTCGCGCGGATGGTCGACTTCGCCCGACATGGCGATGGACATGCGGTCTTCTTCAGGCTCGTCAACCTCGATCTGGGTTTGATTCGAGGCGATCAACCGCTCGGTCAGCGCGTCGGCTGCCTGAGTTTCATCGGCGATTTCACGCAATGCCACGACCGGATTCTTGTCGTTGTCACGCTCGATAGTGATCGGCGCGCCGGCTTGAATTTCGCGGGCACGATGCGCAGCAAGCATGACCAGTTCGAACCGGTTCGGAACTTTGTCAACGCAGTCTTCAACCGTCACGCGGGCCATCGGCAACTCCATTGTCGAACGGGGGGAGGTGGAGCGTCTATTTAGGGGGTCGAGGCAGTAATGACAAGCGGTGATTCCCCCCCGATTCCTCCAGAAAGCGGCAGAATCGCGGCTTTTTCAGCCTCTGGAAGCGCCGCGACAAGCTCTGCCACGGTCTTGCCAAGGCTTGGGTGGCGCCATTGCGGCGCGATGTCTGCAAGCGGAATCAGCACAAACGCACGCTCCGCCAGGCGCGGATGCGGCAGGATCAGCGTCTGCGGCGTGCGGATCAACTGCTCGTCCGGCGTCAGCGCGCGCCAAGCCGCCTCGGTCGCGGCATCGGGCAATACGGTCTGCCCGACGGCCAGCAGGTCAAGGTCAAGCCCGCGCGCGGCCCAGCGCGCCCCGCGCAGCCGCCCAAACGCCGCCTCAACCGCATGCAACCCCGCCAGAACTTCTAGCGGCAACTGATTCGCGCGCAACTGTGCGCAGGCGTTTACATAATCTGGCCCTGACCCGGGCGGATGGGCGGGTGTTGCGAAAAAGCGCGAAACCGCAATGACCTCAAAACCCTGCGCAGCAAGGCTTTGCAGCGCGGCAATCAGGGTTGCGGTAACATCGCCAGAAGGTCCGGCGAGGTTGCCGCCAAGCGCCACCAGAATCTCTGGACTGTCTTTTCCGACATATATCATTGCACACCACTTTTCCGTTATCAGGGCGATACGGACTTCGGTCGGGTCTGTTTTTCCAGTAAGATGTTTGCCCCCAGCTTTGTAGCCCGGTCAATTTGGAAAAGGACATATAATGTTTTACAAAGACGAGCGGCTGGCCTTGTTCATCGACGGGTCAAACCTATACGCCGCCGCCAAGGCTCTAGGATTTGACATCGACTACAAACTGCTTCGGCAAGAGTTCGAGCGGCGCGGCAAACTATTGCGCGCGTTCTACTACACAGCACTTTTGGAAAACGAGGAATACTCTCCTATTCGCCCGCTAGTGGATTGGCTCAACTACAACGGCTACGCGATGGTGACCAAGCCGGCGAAGGAATACACCGACAGCCTTGGCCGACGGAAAGTCAAGGGCAACATGGACATCGAACTTGCGGTTGATGCGATGGAGCTGGCGCCGCGGCTGGACCATGCGGTGCTGTTCTCGGGTGATGGTGATTTTCGCCCGCTAGTAGAAAGCCTGCAGCGGCAAGGGGTGCGGGTTTCGGTCGTTTCGACAATTCGCAGCCAGCCACCGATGATCGCCGATGAATTGCGCCGTCAGGCAGACAATTTCATCGAACTTGACGCGCTGCGCGATGTTATCGGGCGCCCGCCGCGCGAGCCCAGATCCGACCGCGACGAGGATTTGCCACCCGAAGCCTGATCCACAAGGTGTGGGCTACGGCGGCGCTTGCACCGCTGGCGGGCTTGCGCCATGTGAGGCGCCATGCAGGACGCCTTTACCCTGATAGGATTGTTCGTATCGGCGCTGCTGGCTGCATCGCCGATACCGCTGCAATCCGAGGTGGTCTTTGTCGCGACACAAATCGCCACGGCTATCGACCCTTGGTTGCTGGTGCTGGTCGCAGGTGTTGGCAACACGCTCGGATCATTCATTACCTACGGGCTTGGGCGCGGCGCACGGCACTGGCAGGGGCGATCTTGGTTTCCCGCCACGCCCGCACAAATGACGCGCGCCGAGGCGTGGTTTCAGCGCTGGGGCGTATGGGCGCTGCTGCTTTCATGGGCGCCAGGGGGCGATCTGGCGACGCTGGTGGCGGGGGTGCTGCGCACACCGCTCTGGATTTTCACGATTCTGGTGGGCTGCGCCAAGTTCGGGCGCTACGCCGCGCTAGCTTGGCTTACGGCGCGCGCGATGGGGTTGCCCGCTTAGGGCTGGACCTGCGGCGCGCCCCGCCTTACCTGTTGGCGATACATCCCAAAGACCGGACCAAGATGACCAAGCCGCCGCTAACCCTTTACCTTGCCGCACCACGCGGCTTTTGCGCGGGCGTGGACCGTGCTGTTAAAATCGTCGAGATGGCGCTGCTGAAATGGGGCGCGCCGGTCTATGTGCGCCACGAAATCGTGCACAACCGCTTTGTGGTTGAAGCCTTGCGCGCCAAGGGTGCGGTCTTTGTCGAAGAGCTTGACGAATGCCCCGATGACCGCCCGGTGATCTTTTCCGCGCATGGCGTGCCGAAATCGGTGCCCGCAGCCGCAGCGGCACGTGGCATGGTCTTTGTTGATGCCACCTGCCCGCTCGTCTCGAAAGTGCATGCCGAAGCCGCGCGCCACCACGAAGAAGGCTTGCAGATGGTGATGATCGGGCACGCTGGTCACCCCGAGGTGCTGGGCACCATGGGCCAGTTGCCGCCCGGCGAGGTGCTGCTGGTCGAAACCGTTGAAGATGTTGCCAAGCTGGCCCCGCGCGACGCCGCGCGATTGGCTTATATAACGCAGACCACGCTTTCGGTCGATGATACGGCAGCGGTTATTGGGGCACTTCAGGCGCGGTTTCCCGCCATCGTCGGGCCTGCGAAAGAAGATATCTGTTACGCCACCACCAACCGGCAAGCCGCTGTGCGCGAGATCGCGCCAAGGATCGCCGCACTGCTGGTGATCGGCGCGCCGAACTCGTCAAACTCGCGCCGTCTGGTCGAGGTGGGCCGCGCCGCGGGCTGCGGTTATGCGCAACTGGTGCAATCGGCCGCCGATATCGACTGGCGCGCGCTGGGGGCACCCAGCGCCGTTGGCGTGACCGCCGGGGCCAGCGCGCCAGAGGTGCTGGTCGATCAGGTCATCAACGCGTTTCGTGACCGTTTCGCGGTGACGCTGGAACTGGTGGAAACCGCGCGCGAAGATGTCGAGTTCAAAGTGCCGCGCGTGCTGCGCAGTTGAAATCTGGAAATCGCTTCCCTGAACGCCACCGAAATACTGGATCGAAACAACATGGCTGACCTTCACGCATGGACCGATGGCGCCTGCAGCGGCAACCCAGGGCCGGGTGGCTGGGGCGTGCTGATGCGCGCCGTCGACGCTGGCAAGGTGGTGAAAGCGCGCGAACTTTCGGGCGGCGAAGCACTGACCACCAACAACCGCATGGAACTGATGGCGGCGATAGCAGCGCTCGAGGCGCTCTCGCGCGACAGCGAAATCACCATCACCACCGATTCGGCCTATGTGAAGAATGGTATCACCACCTGGATGGCGGGCTGGAAGCGCAATGGCTGGAAAACCGCCGACCGCAAGCCGGTGAAAAACGTCGATCTGTGGCAACGCCTCGACGCCGCCCAGGCGCGCCACAAGGTGGTGTGGAAATGGATCAAGGGCCACGCCGGGCACACCGAAAACGAGCGTGCCGATGAATTGGCACGCGCAGGCATGGCACCGCACAAGGGTGGCGCGAAATGACGCCGCTTGAGGCGCTCGAATACGCCTCGGTCGCAGTCTTTGCGCTGACCGGGGCGCTGGTGGCAAGCCGCTCGCAACTGGACCCTGTGGGGTTCGTCTTCATCGCCTGCCTGACAGCGGTGGGAGGCGGTACACTGCGCGATCTGCTGCTTGGTCGCGACCCGGTTTTCTGGGTCGGCCGCCCCGGTTTCATCGTTGTCGCAGCACTTGCGGCGCTGATCGTGTTCTTTACGGCGCACTTGCTCGAAAGCCGCTACCGCGCGCTTTTATGGCTCGACGCCTGTGCCTTGGCGGTGGCGGTGCCGGTGGGGGTAGGGGTTACAATCGGCATGGGCTACGGCCCGGTGACCGTGCTGGTCATGGGCGTTGCCACGGGGTCTTTCGGCGGTTTGATGCGCGATGTGGTCTGTAACGAGGTACCGCTGCTGCTGCGTCAAGGCGAGCTTTACTTGACCGCCGCGTTCTGCGGTGCGGGGGCGGCACTTGTGGTGGGTGCACTTGGCTGGCCCGGCTTGCCAGCGCTGCTTGCCTGTGCTGCGGTGACGTTCGGCTTGCGCGCGGGCAGCCTTGCCCTTGGCTGGGCGCTGCCGGTTTACAAGGCCCGCCCACCGCGCCCTGACGCACCAAAGCGGTAATCAAGCATCACCATGCCCAGCGGCAACTGACGCACCCCGGCAAGCTGCGGTTGCACCTCGGGTGGGGCACCGGGGGCGAAGGCGGCAATACCGCCGCCCAGAATATGGGGCACCACACACAGCTCTAGCCGATCAAGCGCACCAAGTGCGATCAGCGCCGATTGCAGCATCGGCCCGCCTAGCACCCAGACATCGCCCCCCTTGAGCGCGCGCAGATGCGCGGCAAGTGCCGCCAACCCGCCCGACCAAAGCTCGGCCCCACTCGCCAACGGCTGCTGCAACGTGCGGCTGACCACTAGTGCGCGCTTGCCCGGATAGGGCCAATCGGGCGAAAGTGTCAGCGTTTGCAAATAGGTCCGCCTGCCCATGACCACCGTGCCGATTTCGGCCAGAAACGCGCCATAGCCCCAATCCGCGACCTCAAAACGCGCAAGCCAGCCCACGCCGCCGTCCGCATCCGCAGCAAAACCGTCAAGCGAAGCTGCCATCATGCCGCGAATCTCGGCCATCTCAGCGCCTCGGCCCGTAGGTTTTCCAAAGCCAGATCAGCGCCATCGCGCCCAACACCGCCCCCACAAAACCCGCCATCCAGCCGGTGATGGTTAGCAAAATGCGCAGCACCGCCCCGCCAATCAACGCCCCCAAAACGCCGATACCGATAGTAGCAAACAGATCGGTATCAAGGCGCATCGTGCGGGTCGCAATCAGCCCTGCGGCTGCGCCGATGATGATAAGGGCAACGATCGACATAGGGTCCTCCGCGCGCAACTCTGTCTCGATATGGGGGCAAAGGCGGCGCCGCATCAAGCCCCGCAGGCTTTTCTTCGCAGCTCAGCCCAGCACGGGTGGCAACACTGTGCCTTTCAGAATCTCTGCTACCGGCATCGCGCGCTTGCCCTCGCGCTGCGCCTCAAGCACCTCTAGCGCGCCCTCTCCACAAGCCACGGTAAAACCGCCTAGCACTTCACCCGCCGCCCCTGCCCCCGCCACGGCGCGCGCACGTAAGACCTTGACCCTTTCGCCCGCCACCTCGCACCATGCACCCGGAAACGGCGAAAGCGCGCGCACTTGGCGCGCTATCTCGTTCGCTGGCCGCGCCCAGTCGATCCGCGCCTCGGCCTTGTCGATTTTCGCAGCATAGCTGACGCCCTCGACGGGTTGTGGCACCGCTGCCAGCTCCTCCAGCCGCGCCAAGGCCGCCACGATTAGCCGCGCGCCCAGCGCCGAAAGTCGGTCGTGCAGTTCGGCACTGGTCTCTTCGGCGCCAATCGCCACCGTCTCGCACAAAAGCACCGGGCCTGTATCAAGCCCCGCCTCCATCTGCATGATGCAAACGCCGGTTTCGCCGTCGCCCGCCCAAATCGCGCGTTGAATTGGCGCAGCCCCGCGCCAGCGCGGCAATAGCGAGGCATGGATATTCAGGCAGCCAAGCCGCGGCGCGGCTAGTATCGCAGGCGGCAAAATCAATCCATACGCCACCACCACCGCCAGATCGGCACCCAGTGCGCCAAACTCTGCCTGCTCTGGCGCGCCCTTCAAGCTAGCTGGGTGGAGCACTGGCAAACCCAACGCCTCGGCGCGCGCCTGCACGGGCGAGGGGCGCAGCGTCTTGCCCCGTCCGGCGGGGCGCGGCGGCTGACAGTAAACCGCCACCACCTCATGGCGCGCCGCCAGCGCATCAAGCACCGGCACCGAAAACCCGGGCGTTCCCATGAACACAATTTTCAAGAAAATGCCTCCTGTTGCACACCACCGCTATAGCGAAACGGCTCCTACCCTAGAACCCCTTGCGTCCTGCTTTTGACAAAATATCCGGGGGGTGAGGCCCGCCAAGGGCCGAGGGGGCACCGCCCCCTGCGCCGCCTGCCGCGGCCTAGACCTTTGCAAGCTTTGCCGACTTCGCCACCAGCATCTTGCGCCGCAACGGGCTTAAATGATCGACGAATACCTTGCCGTTCAGATGGTCGATCTGGTGCTGCACGCTGGTCGCCCAAAGGCCGACAAAGTCGCGCTCTTCAATACTGCCCTCGTCGTTCAAAAACCGCACCGTCACCGCGCGCGGTCGCTCGATCATGGCGAAAACGCCTGGCAAGTTCGGGCTTGCCTCATCGTGGCTGCGCAGTTGCACCGAGGCGTGTAGTACTTCGGGGTTAGCCATGCGCACAACCTGCCCACGCCGCTCGGACGCGTCCACCACTGCCAAGCGCATCGTGATGCCTATTTGTGGCGCCGCAAGTCCCACGCCCGGCATTGCTTCCATCGTCTCGATCATGTCATCCCAGATCATCCGCACGGTTTCGCTGATCGCGTCTACGGGCGTGGCGGATGTGTGCAAGCGGCGGTCACTGTAGGGCAGGAACGGGCGTACCGTCACGCGCCATACTCCGCATCCGCGCGTGCCCGGGCGGCAGGTTCAAGGCGCATCAGCGTTACGATGCCGTCCAGATGGTCGGTTTCATGTTGCACGCAGGTGGCCGCAAAATCTTGTAGAACGGCTTCATGCGCCTCGCCTTCCAGATCGCTCCAGCGCATCCGCACGCGCGCGGGGCGCGTTATGTCGGTAAGAATGCCGGGAATTGACAGGCAGCCTTCGGCGCGGCAACTGACCTCGTCGCCCAAAGGTTCAATCTCGGGGTTAAGGATCACCTGCGGGTCGGGATTACCCTCTTTCCAGGTCACATCCATCACGAAGATGCGTTGCATCGCGCCTACCTGCGGCCCCGCAAGGCCACGACCGGGGGCCGCATACATGGTTTCAAGCATATCTGCCGCCAGCTGCCGTAACGCGGGTGTTACCGCGCCCACCGGCACGCAAGCTTGCGCCAGCCGCGGGTCGGGCCAAAGGACGATGGGCAACACGCTCAAAATGTTTCTCGCGCAAGCTCGCGCTTCAACTTTTCCATCTTGCGGGTAATCATCTGGCGCTTCAGCGGGCCAAGATAGTCTAGGAACAGCTTGCCGTTCAAATGGTCGAATTCGTGCTGCACACAGGTCGCCCAAAGCCCGTCGAACTGCTCTTCCACACGCTTGCCATCAAGCGTAGTCCAGCGCATCCGCACCTCGGCGGGGCGGGTGACTTCGGCAAACTGGTCGGGCACCGAAAGGCAGCCTTCCTCGTAGGTGTTGGTTGCGTCTGAAACCCAGGTAATCTCGGGGTTAATCAGCACCATAGGCTGCGGGGCGGCGGCATGATCCTTGACGCAATCCATCACGAACATCCGCTTCAGCACACCCACCTGTGGCGCGGCCAGGCCGATGCCGGGTGCGCCATACATGGTGGCCAACATGTCGTCGGCCAGTTTGCGCATGTCGCGGTCAACGGTGGCCACGGGGTCGCACAGCTTTCTCAGCCGTGGGTCGGGATGAATGATGATCGGGCGAAGGGTCATGCGCGCTGATTTAGGCGATGCTGCGCGCCCATGCAAGATGGGTGGCGCGGCGCTATCGCCAATTGCCCCTGCTAGCCTAGCGGCTATAACGCGAACCCGAACCGATGCCACGCCATGCCCCCAGCAAGGAACACTTTCAATGAGCCAGACCCCGAACTTCGACGAAATCATCAACCGCTTCGGCACCCATTCGGTGAAATGGGACGGGATGGAACCGCTGTTCGGCGTGCCCGCAGTAGACGGCATTTCGATGTGGGTGGCGGATATGGATTTTCGCCCGCCGCAAGTCGTGCAAGACGCGCTTGAGGGAATGCTGGCGCATGGGCTTTACGGGTATTTCGGCGATGATGCCGCCTACCACGCGGCGATCCGCTGGTGGATGGCGGAACGCCACGGTTGGGCTGTGGAAAAAGATTGGGTCTTCACCACGCATGGCCTTGTGAACGGCACCGCGATTTGCGTTGACGCCTTTAGTGCACCGGGCGACGGCGTGGTGTTGATGACGCCAGTCTATCACGCCTTCGCCCGCGTCATCAAATCGGCCGGGCGGCAGGTTGTGGAATGTCCGCTCGCACTGGTCGATGGGCGCTATGAGATGGACTTTGCCGCTTGGGACGCGCAGATGACGGGCGGCGAAAAGATGCTTATCCTCTGCTCGCCACACAATCCAGGTGGCAGGGTCTGGAGCGTGGAAGAGTTGCGCGGCGTCGCAGAATTCTGCGCGCGCCACGATCTGGTGCTCGTCTCGGACGAGATTCACCACGATCTGGTCATGCCCGGCTACCACCACACCGTCATGGCCAATGCCGCACCCGATGCCACCTCGCGGCTGGTCACGCTTTCGGCCACTACCAAAACCTTCAACATCGCGGGTGCCCATATCGGCAATGTCATCATTGCAGACCCAACACTGCGCGCCCGATTTGCAGCGCGGATGGCAGGGCTTGGTATTTCGCCCAACTCGTTTGGCCTGATAATGGCAACCGCCGCCTATTCCCCAGAGGGTGCGGCCTGGCTTGATGCGCTTAACTCCTATCTTGAAGGCAACCGAAAGCTGTTCGACGCCGGCGTGAACGCCATTCCCGGCCTGCGCTCGATGCCGCTTGAGGCCACATATCTTGCCTGGGTGGATTTTTCCGGCACCGGCATGGCGACGGCCGAATTTACACGCCGGGTCGAAAAAGGCGCGCGCATCGCTGCCAACCACGGGGCGACATTTGGTTTGGGCGGTGAAACCTATTTGCGCTTCAATCTAGCCACGCCGCGCAAGGTAGTGGCAGAGGCCGTGGCGCGGCTGCAAACCGCATTTGCCGATCTGCAGTGATGCGACGAGCGGCAGCGGCACTTGTCGCGCTGGCGCTGATCGGCGCGATGGTGGCGTTGATCTGGCCGCGCCCGCCGCTGCCGCCAATCGCAGGCCCGGTCGAGCGGATCGTGATTGATAAATCGGCGCGGCAGTTGCAGGTGATCGTGGGCGGCCGCGTGGCGCGCAGCTTTCGCGTATCGCTGGGCTTCGCACCCGAAGGCGACAAGCGGCGCCAGGGCGATGGACGTACACCCGAGGGGCTTTTTCAAATCGACCGGCGCAATGGTGAAAGCGCCTATCATTTGTCGCTCGGGCTAAATTATCCCCGCCCGTCAGATCGGGCCCGTGCAGCCGCCGAAGGGGTGGACCCCGGCGGCGATATCTTCATTCACGGCCAACCAAATCTGGTTCCTGACAGCGTCACCCTGCCCCATGACTGGACCGCAGGCTGCATCGCGCTGTCAAATGCCGAGATCGAGGTGCTTTGGCAGGCGGTGCCGCTGGGAACGCCGGTCGAGATCAGGCCCTAGTTGCGCGGCAGGTAGCCTGCAGGGGCCGCCTCGTTGTGCACGAAATCAAGCGGAGCACGGTCGCGCACCGCGGTTTCGCGCTTGGCGGTGCAGATCAACTCGCCCGCCTCTACGGCAGAGGCAACGATCAGGCAGGTTGCCATGTGACGCCCGCCTTCGTGCAGCTCAACCAGCCCGCGCAACTGTGCCACCTCGGCCGCGTCGAGCGCGAATCCACCCTTCCAGCGGCGCACCACTGCATAGCTTTGACCGCCCGCCACAACCTGCAGGCGGCCGTGACGGCGCGCTGCCTTGCGTTCGGCGGCGCGCAGCGCGGCAATCACCTCTTTGGGCAGGATTTCCATGTTCGGCTCCGTCAGGTTGAAGACAAGGATGCGGTGCACTTTGTAAAAATCAAGTGACATGCCCGTGCTTTGCACCGAATTGATCTGGCCGTGCCATTGCAGCCACGTGCAGCGGGTTGCCTGCAGGTGGTGCGGTGATACTGTGCAAGAATGTATCAACGAGGTGCCTATGCGTCAGCTCCTGTCTGCTCTTGCCCTTCTTGGCGCGATTGCCAGCCCAGCAAACGCCCTATGCGGCGGCAATTTTTCGGATTTTGTGGCGGCGCTCAAAACAGAAATTCGCGCTGAGGGCCTGAGCGCGCAGCAGGCCGATGCCTTTTTGGCCGGAGTTGTGCAAGATGCGCGGGTGCTGCGCGCCGATCGCGCCCAAAGCTTTTTCCGTAAAGATTTCATAGAGTTTTCGCGCCTGCTCGTCAGTGCGAACCGGATGCAGGTAGGCACGGCGAACTTGGCCAAATATGCCACCATTTTTGACCGTGCCGAGGCCGATTACGGTGTGTCGCGCGGCGTGCTGACCGCGTTCTGGGGGCTCGAGACCGATTTTGGCGCGTTTCAGGGTGATTTCAACACACGCGACGCGTTGGTGACCTTGGCGCACGATTGCCGCCGCCCCGAACTTTTCCGACCACAAATCCTAGCCGCCGCGCGGCTTTTTGCACAGGGTGATTTCGATATTGCCGGGGTTGGCGCGTGGGCGGGCGAAATCGGGCAAGTGCAGATGCTGCCGATCGACATTGAGCGCAATGGCGTTGATGGAGATGGTGATGGCCATGTGAACTTGCGCGGTTCAGCGGCCGATGCGGTGCTGTCTGGTGCCAAGATGCTGAAAAGCCTTGGCTGGCGCGCGGGCGAGCCGTGGTTGCAGGAAATCGTGGTTCCCGATGGCCTCGACTGGGCAAAAACCGGGCTGGAAACCCAGCTTTCCACCGCCGATTGGGCCAAGCGCGGGGTGCGCGCGCGTGAAGGGTCGCTGGCGCGCGGGCTGAAAGGGTCGGTGGTGCTGCCAATGGGGCGCAAGGGGCCTGCGTTTATGGCCTACCCCAACTTTTCGGTGCTGTTCGAATGGAACCAGAGCTTTGCCTATGTCACGACCGCCGCCTATTACGCGACTCGGTTGCTCGGCGCGCCGATCTATCAGGCCGGCAACCCCGACCCGCTTTTGAGCCTTGAAGACATGAAGGCACTGCAAACGAAACTTGCGGCTCGCGGCTATGATGTCGGCGAGATTGATGGCATTCTGGGCGCGCTGACGCGTGCTGCGGTGCAAAAAGAACAAGCGCGACTAGGGCTTCCTGCCGATGCCTGGCCGACTCCGGATCTGCTTGCACGGATCTGATTGGCGTGGTGCCGCGTTGGGCGACGGTTTTTCAAGTTGCAGGGGTTTTCAAGCCCATGCTGTGCTACAATTTATAGGACGCCGCAGGTTCGGCGCCGCCGAGGATCGGACATGCAACACCTGCCTCGCCTTTTTCGCCTTGCCGTGCCGCTGCTTGCAGCCAGCCTGCTGCTGGGGTGCGCTGTGCAGCAAAACCCCAGTGGTATCAATGACCCTTTTGAGCAATCCAACCGCCAGACGCACGAGTTCAACCTCGCGCTAAGCGGTGCCCTTGCGGGAATGACCGACGGCGATAGCGACGGCGGGGCGGTGACAAAGGTTGCAGCGAATTTTGCGGCTAACCTAGGGCTGCCCAACAAGATCCTGAACTCGCTGCTACAGGGTCGCATCGAGCCTGCGGTGATGAACACACTACGGTTGGTGGTCAACACAACCTTTGGCGTTGGCGGGCTGTTCGATGCGGCTGGCACCTCGTTCGATCTGCCCGAACATCACACCGATTTCGGCGAAACGCTTTATGTCTGGGGTGTGGGCGAAGGTGCCTATCTCGAACTGCCGGTCATCGGCCCTTCGACCGAGCGTGACGCTGCAGGCAAGGTCGTCGATTTCTTCCTCGACCCGCTTGGGACGGTGTTGACGGTGCGTGAGCACAATGCCGTGCGCGTGCTGCGCGGGGCTGGTAACGCGGCGGGTAAACTGCGCTATGCGGGTTCAATCAACGATATGTTGCAGGGCAGCGCCGACAGTTATGCGCAGGCGCGGTTGATCTATCTGCAAAACCGCCGATTTGCGCTGGGAGCAACAAGTGATGAAGACGTTTTTGACCCATATGCCGAATAGCACCCTGACCCGCCGCAGCTTTGGTGCCAGCGTGGCGGCTAGTTTTGCGCTGGTGACGATGGCGCGCCCTGCTTTTGCGCTTGACGATGCCAGCGCGCGCGCGCTGATCGATCGCGCGGTGGGCGACGTTCACGAGATCATCAATTCGGGCCGCTCCGAAGCGCAGATGCTGATTGATTTTGAGGGTATTTTTACCCGCTACGGTGACGTTACGACAATCGCGCGCACAACCCTTGGCGCCGCAGCTCGGCAAGCCAGTGCATCGCAAATGAGCGACTACACTCGTGCCTTCGGCATTTACATCTCGCATAAATATGGTCGCCGGTTTCGTGAATTTATCGGGGCGCAGATTGACGTTACCGGCTCGCGGCCGCTGAAAAGCTTTTACGAAGTGCGCTCGGTCGCCCACTTGCAGGGCATGGCGCCGTTCGAGCTGCTTTGGTATGTTTCGGGCGCGTCGGGGCGGGACCTGTTTTTCAACATCGTGATCGAAGGGGTCGATCTGTTGAATACCGAGCGGGTGGAAATGGGCGCCATGCTTGACCGCCGCCGCGGCGACATCAACGCCTTCATCGCCGATCTGCGTGCGCTAGGCTAGGGCAAGGGCTGGCCCTGCCTGACGCCAAGGTTTCAGCCGCCAAATAAGTCGCGCAGTAAGCGCCCGATCGGATCGCTAGGGGCGCTGTTTCCGATCGCGGGGGTTACTACGGGCGTCGCGCGCCAGCTTTCGGGGCTAGCAGCAGGCAGGGGCTGCGCGGGCAAACCCTCGTTCACCTTCAGCATCACCGCTTTCCAGATTTCAGCAGGCAACCCACCCCCGGTAACGCCCGCCAAAGGCGTGTTGTTGTCATAACCCATCCAGACGCCCACAACGTAATCTGCCGTAAAGCCAACAAACCACGCATCGCGCGCCGACGAGGTGGTGCCGGTCTTGCCTGCGGCCTGCCGATCGGGCAGGCGCGCACGCGCGCCGCTGCCTTGTTCGATCACCTGCTCCATCATCCAGATAAGCTCGGCAGCGGCAGTGGGCGAAATGACCCGCTCGCCCAAGCCACCCGCCTGACCGATCAGTGGCGCATCATCGCCTTGCAGACGCAGTTCTATCAACCCGTAGGGGCGCACCGATGTTCCGCCGTTCAGAATGCCCGCATAGGCCCCGGTCATTTCGAGCAGTGTCGATTCCGAAACCCCCAGCGCGAGCGCAGGGCCCTCTGCCAGTGTCGAGGCAAAGCCGAACTGGTTGGCCACCGTGCGCACCGCATCGCGCCCGACCGCCTCGGAAAGTCGAACGGCCGCAGTGTTGAGCGAGCGTTCAAGCGCGGTGGCCAGCGTGACCTCGCCCGCATATTCTTTCGTATAGTTTTCGGGTGACCACGGGCCAGAGCCGGGCACATCGATAGTCAGTGGCGCGTCAAGAATGATACTGTCGGGCGTGTAGCCCATGTCGAGCGCCGCCGCGTAGATGAAAGGCTTGAAGGTCGAGCCGGTCTGGCGCAATGCCTGCGTGGCACGGTTGAAATCGCCCGCATTCGGCGTCTTTCGCCCGCCCACCATGGCGCGCACTGCGCCATCGGCCGACATCACCACAATCGCCGCCTGCGTTTCACTGCCCTCGCGCAGTTTGGCATCAAACACTTCGCTCAACGCGGTTTCCGCTGCAGTCTGGATGCGCTGGTCAAAGGTGGTCGAGATGATCACGTCTTCCGTGGTTTCGCGGGTCAGAAACGACGGCCCCGATTCCATCACCCAGTCCGCAAAGAACCCGCCCGCGCGCGCCGCAGCCGCCTGCGACAGCTGCGCCGGGTTGGCAACGGCTTCGGCGTATTCCGTATCGTTGAGAAAGCCCTGATCGTGCATCAGGCCCAGCACCAGCGCCCCCCGATCTTGCGCGCGCTGCAGGTTCGATGTGGGGGCATAGCGCGATGGCGCCTTCAAAAGCCCCGCCAGCATCGCTGCCTCAGCAGGCGTCACATTGGCAGCCGATTTGCCAAAGTATCGCTGGCTTGCGGCCTCGAAACCACGCGCGCCCGCGCCGAGATATGAGCGGTTAAGGTAAATCGTCAGGATTTCATTCTTGGTGTATTTCGCCTCTAGCGCCAAGGCGAAGGGAATTTCCTTGACCTTGCGCCAGACGCTGCCTTGGCGGCAATCGGCTTCATACTCGGCTTCGGTTTCCCACTTGGCCACGTCAAACGGCACGCCAAGGCACAAAAGCTTTGCGACCTGCTGCGTGATGGTAGATCCGCCGTTGCCTTCCAGCGGGCCACGGCCTTCGCTCAGGTTGATGCGGATGGCGCTGGCTATACCGCGCGGGCTGATACCGAGATGGCCGTAAAACCGCTTGTCTTCCGTCGCGATGACGGCGTCTTTCAGATAGGGCGAAACGGTCTCGGCAGTGATCTGGCCGCCAAAGGTTTCGCCGCGCCAAGCAAACACTCTGCCATCGCGGTCAAGCATCGTCACCGAGCCACGTTGGCGCGCATCCAGCAACCCGTCGAGCGCGGGCAGTTGCGTCATGAAGTAAAATACAGTGCCCGCAAGAATCAGCGAACCCCCCAACCCGAGCCGCCAGCCGATGCCCCATATCAAGCGCCAGATGGCGCGCCATAGCCACGCGAATGCGGCGATGATCGGGTTGCGGCGGCGGCGGCGCACAGGTGCGCGGGTAGGCTTTTTCGCAGCCGGTTTCGACGCCGCCTTTGCGGGCTGCGCCTTGGTGGCCACGTAGCGCCTGTCTGCAACCAGGGGCCGCCGTCCGCCCTTAAATGCCATCTCTTACCTGCATGACTGCCCGTTTCTTTGCCGTCAGCTTACATGCCGCCCCACAGAATGTGGAGCAACTTTGCAAGGTGATTCGCTTTCACTGCCGCCTAATTTTTATGCATTTGGTGCATATTGTGCAAAACTTGTGCAATTCATGCGGATTCCACCCCTTTTACACCTGCCGCAAAGCTTGTGCTGCAGCTGCAAACTGCGCCCTTTGGTCCCATGCGATGCCCAAATTGAGGCGTCGAGGGTGAAAGAGGAAGGGATGACGACGTGAAACTCATCATTGCAGCAATCAAGCCGTTCAAGCTCGACGAGGTGCGCGAAGCGCTCACCGCGATCGGCGTGCGTGGCATGATGGTATCCGAGGTCAAGGGCTTTGGCGCACAGTCAGGGCATACCGAAATTTACCGCGGCGCCGAATACGCCGTGAACTTCGTGCCGAAAATCAAACTCGAAATCGTGGTGGCCGACGCGCTGGCCGACGAGGTTGTGGACACCATCGCGCGAACCGCGCGCACGCAGAAAATTGGCGACGGCAAGATTTTCGTGCTGGACGTGGCGCAAGCGGTGCGGGTGCGCACCGGAGACGTGAATGACGAGGCGCTCTGAGGGTGGCCACAAAAGGGGATGAAAGAGAGATGACGAAACTTGCAAAACTCCCGGGCCTTGCTGCGGCGCTTGCCGTATTGGCCCTACCTGCCTTCGCGCAGGACGCGGCACCTGCCGCCGAGGCGATGGCCGAGGCAGTAGCGCCGATCGTAGATAAAGGCGACGTGGCGTGGATGATGACCGCATCGCTGCTGGTGCTGTTCATGATCATTCCGGGGCTGGCGCTGTTCTATGGCGGCCTCGTGCGAACCAAGAACATGCTTTCGATCTTGATGCAGACCACAATGATTACCGCCGTGGTGATGATCATCTGGGTACTCTATGGCTATTCGTTCGCGTTTGGCGGCAGCACCTCACCCTACTGGGGTGGTACGGGCAAAATATTCCTGTCCGGGGTCACGATAGACAGCCTTGCTGCGACCTTTACCGATGGCGTGATGCTGCCTGAATACGTTTTCATCGCCTTCCAGATGACCTTTGCGGCCATTACCCCGGCGCTGTTCGTTGGTGCCTTTGCCGAACGCATCAAGTTTTCGGCGGTCATTCTGTTCACCGTGCTTTGGGTGACGGTGGTCTACTTCCCGATCGCGCATATGGTCTGGGATGGTTCGGGCCTGATCTTCAACTGGGGCGCGGTCGACTTTGCAGGCGGCACCGTGGTGCACATCAACGCAGGTGTCACCGCATTGGTCGCAGCCTTCGTCGTGGGCCCGCGCATCGGCTATGGCAAAGACAACATGGCACCCCACTCGATGACGCTGACCATGGTCGGCGCGGCGATGCTGTGGGTTGGCTGGTTCGGCTTCAACGCCGGGTCCAACCTTGAAGCTACCGCGGGTGCCACGCTTGCACTCCTGAACACCTTTGCTGCCACGGCTGCCGCAATTGTCAGCTGGGTCGCAGTCGAAAAGATCGTTCGCGGCAAGGCCTCGGGTCTTGGTGCGGCATCGGGAATGGTGGCTGGTCTGGTCGCCATTACCCCGGCCTGTGGCACCTCTGGCCCGGTGGGCGCGATTGCGCTTGGCTTCGTGGTTTCGCCGATCGCCTACTTCTTCGTGACCAAGGTCAAGGCGATGTTTCATTACGACGACAGCCTCGATGTGTTCGGTGTGCACGGCGTTGGCGGCATCGTCGGTGCAATCGGCACCGGCATCTTGATGGCACCCTCGCTCGGTGGCGTTGGCGGCGACGACTTTTCGATCGCAGCACAGGTCGTCATCCAGATCAAAGCGGTGCTGCTGACCATCGTTTGGGCCGGTGTGGGCTCGCTGGTGCTGCTCTACATCGTCAAAGCGATCACCGGTCTTCGTGTCGAACCCGATGACGAGCGTCAGGGGCTTGACCTTACGACGCACGGCGAAAGCGCCTACCACTCCTGATCTAGGTGGAATGGCGGGAAAGGCGGGGCGCAGGCCCCGCCTTTTCTATTGTGGATACGGCCTCAGACCCCGGCGGCGATGATTGCCTGCGCCAGAATCGGAACCGTCTTGGTGTTCAGCCCAGCAATGTTCAGCCGACTGTCGCTAACCATGTAGATCGCATTCTCGACCCGCATCTGTTCGACCTGCTCTGGCGTGGCACCAAGGCGCGAAAACATGCCCCGGTGCTGCGCCAAAAATCCGAAGCGGTCCGACCCTGAAAGCCGCCGCAGTTCGCTTGCCAGTTGTTCGCGCAGGGCAAGCATGCCTAGCCGCACCTCTTCCAATTCCGCCTGCCAGTCCGCGCGCAAACCCGCGTCGGTCAGGATCATCGTTACCAGGCGCGAGCCGTGATCGGGCGCGAAGGAATAGTTCTGCCGATTGAGAAAGGCGAAATTGCCTTGCACCAGATTGCGGGTGCCATTGTCGGGCGTGATCGCCAGCAAAATGCCTGTGCGCTCGCGGTAGATACCAAAGTTCTTGCTGCACGAGGCGGCGATCAGCACTTGCGGCAACCGCTCGGCCAACAAACGGGTGCCCGCCGCGTCGGCATCAAGCCCGTCGCCAAATCCTTGATAGGCAAGGTCCACCAGCGGTAGCGCGCCGCAGCGCCCCAGCAGTGTTGCCACCTCTGCCCATTCGGGCAGCGTCAGGTTGGCGCCGGTCGGGTTGTGGCAGCAGCCATGCAGCAGCACCACGTCGCCTGCCTTCGCCTGCGCCAGATCGGCCATCATTCCGGCAAAATCGACGCCGCGTGTTTCCGCGTCGAAATAGCGGTAGAGCCGCGTCTTGATGCCAAGATAGCTTAGGATCGAAAGGTGGTTCGGCCAAGTCGGATCAGAAACAAAGACGGTGGCATCGGGCGAGGCCATGCGCGCCAGTTCCAGCGCCTGACGCACAGCACCCGTGCCGCCCACGGTAGCCAGCGCCGCCACCCGATCCGCCGGACAACCCGCGCCAAGAATCATCCCGGCCATTGCCGCATGATACTCGGGCTCGCCCGCCAGCGCCGTGTAGGTTTTGGTCGTTTCGCTTTCCCAGAGCCGCTTTTCGGCGGCTTTGACCGCGCGCATCACGGGTGTCAGCCCATTGGCATCTTTGTAAACGCCCACGCCAAGGTCGATCTTGGCCGGCCGCGGATCTGCCTTGAGCATACCCATCAACGCCAGAATTTTATCGGGAGTTTGCGGTTTGAGATTGTGCAGCATCTTGAGCCTCACGCCTTTCCGGTTGCGACTTTGAGATCGTTGAACATGCCCCATTCCGCCCATGCCCCATCATAGACGGCGTGGTTTCTGTGCCCGACAAGTTCCAGTGCCAGCGCCAGCATTGCCGCGTTGACGCCGGAACCGCAGGTGGTGATCGCGGGCTTGTGCAAATCCACCCCCGCGGCCACGAAAACCGCGCGCAATTCGTTGGGCGATTTCATTGTGCCGTCGGCATTTAGCAGCGAGGCGAAATGTACATTTTTGGAACCGGGAATATGCCCCATGCGCAGGCCCGGGCGTGGTTCTGGGTCTTTGCCCTCAAACCGCCCCGGCGCGCGGGCGTCGATGATTTCGTGATCGCCCAGTTTCGAGGCGGCGGCGACCTGCGTGACATCCTTCACCAGCTCTGCGTGACGTTGCACCGTGATGTGACGATCGCGCAGCACAGGGGGCATATCTTCAACTTCGCGCCCCTCGGCCACCCATTTGGCAAACCCGCCGTCCAGCACCGCAACATCGTGTTTGCCCATCAGGCGAAACGTCCACCACGCACGCGGCGCAGAAAAGATGCCAGCGGTGTCATAGACAACCAGTTGATGCCCGTCGCCAATGCCCATGGCGCGCATCCGGCTGATGAACTTTTCGGGCGGCGGCGCCATATGCGGCAGCGTCGAGCGGGTGTCGGAAATGTCGTCAATATCGAAGAACCGCGCGCCGGGAATATGACTTGCGTCGTACTCCGCCTTTGGATCGCGCCCCGATGTGGGTAAAAACCAGCTTGCATCAAGCACCCGCAGATCCGGGTTCTTCAGATGCGCCTCGAGCCACGCAGTGGAAACGAGGGTTTTGGGGTCGTCATAGGCCATGGCACTCTCCCGCTGATCGGGCAAAGCCTTACGCGGCAGGGCGAGGCGAGGCAAGTGTAGGCATGACCAATTGGCGGTTGCACATCCCTCCCGCTCGGGCTTTGTTCGCCACCAAAGCGATGCAGCCAAAGGGACGATGTGATGCGCAACAGCGAAGCAATCTGGGATGCGGTCGAGGCTCATGCCCCCGACCTGATCGGGCTTTCGGATCGGGTCTGGGGCACGCCTGAAACGCTTTACGCTGAATATCGTTCTTGCGGTGAACACACGGCGATGCTGCGCGAGAAGGGCTTTCGGGTGAGCGAAAACCTTGCCGGCCTTCCCACGGCAGTGATGGGTGAGGCGGGTGAGGGCGGGCCGCTGATTGCAGTTTTGGGCGAATATGACGCACTGCCGGGCCTCAGCCAAGAAGCGGGGTTGGCCGAGCCGCGCGAAGTTGAAAAGGGCGGCAACGGCCATGGCTGCGGCCACAACTTGCTGGGCTCTGCCGCGCTGCTTGCCGCTTGCGCATTGAAAGACTGGCTTGTCGCTACCGGCACGCCGGGCCGCGTGCGCTATTACGGCTGCCCTGCAGAAGAAGGAGGTGCCGCAAAAACCTTCATGGTGCGCGATGGCGCCTTCGACGGTGTCGATGCCGCTATCACTTGGCACCCCAACCCGATCACCCGCGTCGATGATGCGGTGAGTCTTGCCAATATGCGTATCGACTTTACCTTCACCGGCCGCACCAGTCATGCCGCCATGAGCCCGCATCTGGGGCGTTCAGCGCTTGATGCGGTGGAGCTGATGTCGGTGGGGGTCAACTACCTGCGCGAGCATGTGCCGCAAGACGCGCGGATGCATTACGCCTACCTCGATGCGGGGGGGGCTGCACCAAACGTGGTGCAGGGGCGCGCCAAGGTGCGCCACCTCGTGCGCGCCAAGCAGTTGCACGACATGCTGGCCATCGTCGAACGGGTAAAGAACGTCGCCAGCGGTGCCGCGCTGATGACCGGCACCGAGGTCGAGGTGCAGGTGGTTTCCGCAGTTTCCAACATGATGGGCAATAGCGTGATGGAAGCCACCATGCAGGCCGCACTGGAAGAGCTTGGCGGAGTTGCGTTTGACGAGGCAGACCGCGCCTATGCCCGCGCCATTCAAGCAACCCTGACGCGCGAAGAAATCGCCTCGCCTTACAAGGTGGTGGCAATGCCGCCACGGTTTGACGAGCCGCTTTGCGATTATCTGGTGCCGCTTTATCCGCGTGGCGAAGTGCTGATCGGCTCGACCGACGTGGCCGATGTCAGCTGGAAGGTGCCATTGGTGCAGGCACTAGTGGCCACACACGCAATCGGCTCTCCGGGGCATAGCTGGCAGGTCACCGCCCAAGGCAAATCACCCGCCGCGCACAAGGGGCTAGTGCATGCCGCCAAAGCGATGGCGCGCTGCGCTGAGAAGTTGCTGACCACGCCGGGGCTTCTGGCCGAGGCGCAGGCCGAACACCGCATGCGGTTGGCGGCAACGCCCTATACCTGCCCGCTGCCCGAGGGCATCACGCCGCCGCTGCAACCGCGACCTGCGGGGCTGTAAGCGTAAAGGGGGCGCTTGGCGCCCCCTAACCCTGTCAGTGGTTCTGTTTCATGATGCGCGCCTTCTGGCGGTCCCAGTCGCGCTTGGCTTCGGTCTGGCGCTTGTCGGCCAGCTTTTTGCCCTTGGCGATGCCGATCTTCAGCTTCACCCGTCCGCGCTCGTTGAAATACATCACAAGCGGCACGATGGTCATGCCCTCGCGTCCGACCGCATTCCAAAGCCGCGACAGCTCTTTTTTAGAAACCAAAAGCTTGCGGCGGCGGCGCGGCTCGTGCCCAAAGACGCCTGCTTGCATGTAAGGGGCGACATAGGCGTTGATCAGCCACAACTCGCCGCCTTCGACCGACGCGTAGCTTTCTGCAATATTGCTTTGCCCGATCCGCAGCGACTTCACTTCGGAACCGGTCAGAATGATCCCTGCCTCGATGTCGCTTTCGATAGCATAATCGAACCGCGCCCGGCGGTTTTCGGCAATGGTCTTGGAATTGGGATCTGATTTTTCAGCCATGACCGCCCCGAGATAGTCTGCCCGCCCGCGACTGTCCAGTGAGGCCCGCCAGTTGCGTGTGCGCTATCCCGCCTCGGCGCTCAGGCAAAGTCGCCCGTCTGGCCCTGCAATCCATAGCCGCGCACCGTCGCGGCACATGCGCAACTCTTCAAAATCAAATGCCGCTGACACGCCGCGAAACGTGAACCGCGCGAGTCCACCCAAACGCTCGGCGGCAATCAGCATCAACCACTGTGCCAGCAGCGGGCCGTGCACCACCAACCCGCCATAGCCTTCAACCTCGCGCGCATAGTCACGGTCGTAGTGGATTCGATGGCCGTTGAAGGTGAGCGCCGAATAGCGAAACAGATCGACCGTACTGAACCGCCGCCGCATCACCTCGGCCCCAGCGGGCGCCTGCGGTACTTCGGGCGCTGCCTGCCCCGGCAGCGGATCCGCGCGGTAAACCAGATCCTGCCATTCGGTCAGGCAAAGCGTGCCGCCCTGACGTATCTCGTGGCGCAGCGTGACAAAACCCAGCGGCCCGCTGCGCCCGGTCTTACGCGTGATCGCCTCGATCACTGTGGTCTTTTCCGCTACGCGCCCGGACATCAAGGGTGCTAGAAATTCCAACCGCCCGCCTGCCCACATCCGCCGCGCCAGCCCGAGATCGGGAATGAAGTCGCCCCGCGCCGGGTGCCCATCGCGCCCAAGCAAGTCTGCTGGCAGCGCCTGCCAGAAATAGACCTGATGCGCAAAGGGCGGCAAAGGCGCAGCGGGGTCAAATCCCTGCCCCAGCACCGCGGCCAGCGCCGCCGCCCGCGCCGGGTCCATTTCATCGCGCTCAACGCGCATTCTGGCGATGCCATCTTCCATGCCGCCAGACTGCGCAAACTGCCCCGCTTGCGCAAGCAGTTGCACGCGGCGCGCGCCCAGCAAGGTGGCAGATGTTGGCGCAATCTCCTTGCCCCGTCCGCATCAGGGCATTATTGCCTTCACCCAACCAGTTCCGGGAGGATGCTCATGAAAAACGCCCGTTTTGACAAATCGAAATTACCCTCGCGCCATGTGACCGAAGGCCCTTCGCGCGCGCCGCATCGTAGTTACTTCTACGCCATGGGTATCACCGAGGAAGAAATTCACCAGCCTTGGGTCGGCGTTGCCACCTGTTGGAACGAGGCGGCACCGTGCAACATCGCGCTGAACCGGCAGGCACAATCGGTCAAGATGGGCGTGAAAAAGGGCGGCGGCACGCCACGCGAATTCACCACCATTACCGTTACCGACGGCATCGCCATGGGCCACGAGGGCATGCGCAGCTCGCTCGCTTCGCGCGATGCCATCGCCGATACGGTTGAACTGACGATGCGCGGGCACTGCTATGACGCGCTGGTGGGCATTGCCGGTTGCGACAAGTCGCTGCCGGGCATGATGATGGCGATGGTGCGGCTTAACGTGCCTTCGGTCTTCATCTATGGCGGCTCGATCCTTCCGGGGAGGCTCAATGGCCGCGACATCGTGGTGCAGGACGTGTTCGAGGCCGTGGGTCAGCATCAGGCAGGCAACATGTCGGATGCCGAGCTTGCTATTCTGGAAAAGCTCGCCTGCCCCAGCGCCGGTGCCTGCGGCGGACAATATACCGCAAACACCATGGCCTGCGTTTCCGAGGCGATCGGCCTTGCGCTGATGAATTCATCGGGCGCACCCGCCCCTTACGAGTCGCGCGATCAGTACGGCGATGCCTCGGGCGTCTCGGTGATGCACCTGATCGAGAAAAACATCCGCGCCCGCGATATCGTCACCCGCAAATCGCTGGAAAACGCGGCCCGTGTGGTCGCCTGCACGGGCGGCTCAACCAACGCCGGCCTGCACCTGCCCGCCATTGCGCATGAGGCAGGGATAGACTTTGACCTGTTCGACGTTTGCGACATCTTCCATGACACGCCCTACTTCGTGAACCTGCGCCCTGGCGGCGAATACGTTGCCAAAGACCTGTACGAGGCGGGCGGCGTGCCGGTGGTGCTGAAAGAACTCGGCAAGGCCGGTCTTTTGCACCTCGACTGCATGACCGCATCGGGGCGCACCATGGGCGAAGAGCTGGAGCTTATTCAGGGCAAACCCGATGGCAAAGTGATCCACCCGGTCGCCACGCCGATCACTAAAACCGGCGGGGTCGTCGGCCTGAAGGGCAATATTGCCCCCGAAGGCGCGATTGTGAAGGTCGCGGGCATGGCGCCTGAAAATCAGGTCTTCAGCGGACCTGCCCGGGTGTTTGAGTGCGAAGAAGATGCATTCGAAGCGGTGCAAGCGCGCAGCTACCACGAAGGCGATGTGCTGGTGATCCGCAACGAAGGCCCCGCAGGCGGCCCGGGTATGCGCGAAATGCTGGCCACCACTGCGGCGCTTTCCGGCCAAGGCATGGGCAAAAAGGTCGCGCTGATCACCGATGGCCGCTTTTCGGGCGCAACGCGTGGCTTTTGTGTAGGCCACGTTGGTCCAGAGGCCGCGCATGGCGGGCCGATTGCACTGCTGAAAGATGGCGACATCATCACCATTGACGCGATCAAGGGCCAAATCTCGGTGGCGCTGAGCGATGAAGAACTCGCTGCCCGCAAGGCGCTTTGGAAAGGGCCGCGCGCCACTGACTATGCCTCGGGGGCGCTCTGGAAATACGCGCGCCTTGTCGGTCCGACCCGCTTTGGTGCCGTCACCCACCCCGGCGCCAAGGCCGAGACACATGTCTATATGGACCAATAGGGCACCGCTGGCGCTGGCACTTGTTGCCGCGCTAGCCAGCGCGGGTTGCGTCTTGCCCTTTGGGGGTAAAGAGGCACCCGCGATGATTGCCCTTGCATCGGGCGGGCCGGTGATTGCTGGCCCGGTCGGCTTTTGCATAGACCCCACGCAAACCCAAGAAGATGGCGAAAATGCCTTTGTGTTGTTGGGTAGTTGCGCCTCGCTTTCGCGCGATGCCTCGGTAGCACGGCCTGCCGCGCGGGCGGTACTGACCGCCTCGGTTACACCGGCTATGCCCGGTTCAGTACCTCTGGCAAAGTCTTTCAAACAGATCGACAGCTACTTCCGCTCTGAGGCCGGGCGTGCGGCAATTTCGCGCAGCGGTGATGCTGAGACGGTGAAAGTCGTTCGCACGGTAACTTCGGGTGACCTTTTGCTGATCGAATTGACCGACAACGCCCCCTCGGGTGCCAACCCCGTGCAAGCCCGCAGCTGGCGCGGGTTGATGGAAATCCGGGGCCGAATCGTTTCGTTCACTGTACTGGGTTTGGCCGAAGAGCCATTGAACACCACCACCATGCGGATGTTGGCCAATGACTTTGCGGCGGCACTGCGGGCGGCCAACGGCATTTCGCCTGCTGCTTGAACGCGCGCCTGCTTGCAGGAACCAGACGGGCGATTTTCTTCTTGCGTTGTTTGCAGATTTGCAACGATTGAGGTTAACTGTTTCTGTTAGCGTAACGATTGCGCAATACACGGGCCAATATGGACACCAAGAACGAATCCTTCATCGACCGACTTGGGCAGCGGCGGTCTTTGGCCCGCTGGCGGCGCGCGGCACGACTTGCAGATCAGATGCGGCTTGGCCTGCTACGCACCGTGCGCGAGGACGCGGTGCAACTGCGTCGCGAACTTGACCGGGTTTTGCATGTTGCCGACCAGCGCCTGACGCTACCGCTGATTGGATCCGATGCCATCCGCCGTCCGCTTGGCACCGATTGGGCCTGGCGGCCAGAACTTTGGCGCGGGCCAGTGGTGCCGGTCGGCCACGCCGCTGTTGCCAACCGCGCGATGCTGGGCGGCGAAGCTACGGTGTTTCATGACTGCGAGGTCAGCGAACTGACTGCGCGCCAGCTTCGCAATCGCCATGAAACCGATCTTGCTCCGTTCGGCTTGCGACTGGATGTCTTCCGCTTTGACGGCACTTTTCTGTCGGTGGTGCTCGATCTGCCGCTTGAGGCCGTGCAAGGGCTGCGGCTCAATCACATGATCCGGCTCAATTGCAAGGTCGAGATGGAAAAGCCGATCGAAATATTCGCGCGTCTCAATGTGCGGCACGGCCCGAACACCGAACAACTGGTGCGCGAGCTGCCACTTTCGCAAGAAGATACTTGGGTCGAATTTGACCTAGCCTACAGCAAGATCAACGAAAAGCGGGTCGAACGCGCCTGGGTCGACCTGATATTCGAAGGGCCGGAAATGAACCAGATCGTGATTCGTGATCTGACGCTGTCGCGCCACCCGCGCGCCGAACTGTGAGGGCTGAATGGGCCATTCGCTAGAAATGCAGCGCGTTCGCGCTGGTCGTTGGGAAGCGGTGCTGAAGGCACCCGATGCCAGCGGGTTGCAGGTTACGCATCTGGAACGCTCGCTGCCGGGGTTGGAGGTAAAGCCCAATGGTGAAGGCCGCTGGCTGCTTAGCCTGCCGATACCGCCCGAAGTGCTTTTCAGCGGAGTACAGACGTTTCTTTTGACCGATGCGCCAAGCGGCGAGACGCTGGCACATTTCACGATCGTCACCGGTGTGCCGCTGGAAGACGATCTGCGCGCCGAGATTGACCTTCTGCGCGCGGAACTTGACATGCTCAAGCGCGCTTTTCGGCGCCATTGCGTAGAAACCGGCACCTAACAAGCACCAGCGCCCTATGGCCCACGCCAAGCGCTCAGAGCCCGAGCGCGAGGCGCGTGCCTTGATCTATGGCGCGTTTCGCATCCAACTCGCCCGCAACATCAGCGCCGCCGATAATGTGGTAGCTGCGCCCCTGCGCGGTCAACGCCTCGGCCAGCGCGCGGTTCGAGGTTTGACCAGCGCACAGCACCACCGTGTCGGCCTCGATCAGCGTCGGGTTTTCGCGGGCAGCGCCAAAGCTGATATGCAGACCTTCGGGCGCGATGCGTTCGTAATTCACACCACCCAGCATTTTCACTCCCCGTGCTGCCAGTTGCGCGCGGTGAATCCATCCGGTGGTTTTGCCCAGCTTGCGGCCCAGCTTTTCCGCCTTGCGCTGCAACAGGGTCACAGCGCGTGCCGGGGCAGCGGGCGCGGGGGCGCTCAGGCCGCCGGGGCTGGTGGCCGGGTCGCCCACACCCCATTCGCGCATCCATTCGGCAGGGTGCAGCGAGGCGCTTTCGCCCGCCTGCGTCAGGTATTCCGCCACATCAAAACCAATTCCACCCGCCCCCACAATCGCCACGCGCGCGCCCACCGGGGCACCGCGCAACACGTCGCCATAGCCCAGCACCTGCGCGGCCGGGTCTGTGGCAATGCCGGGGTCACGCGCGCTGACACCCGTGGCAAGAACCACCTCTTCAAACCCCGCCAAAGCCTCTGGCGTAACCTCTTGGCCCAGCCGTAGCGCCACCCCCGATCGCTCGATCATCGTGGCAAACCAGTGCACAAGCCCGCGAAACTCTTCTTTGCCCGGCACTTCGCGCGCCAACGTCAACTGCCCGCCAATCTCCCCGCTGCGTTCAAAAAGCGTCACGCGGTGCCCGCGCCCAGCGGCAGCAATGGCCGCCGACAGCCCCGCAGGCCCGGAACCAACAACGGCAATGGTCTTGGGATTTGCGGCAGGGGTAACGACCAATTCGGTCTCGTGCCCTGCGCGCGGATTGACGAGGCAGGAAGAAATTTTGCCCGCGAAGGTATGGTCAAGACAGGCCTGATTGCAGGCGATGCAAGGCGCGATTTCATCGGCGCGGCCCGCTGCTGCCTTGGCAACAAAATCAGGGTCGGCCAGAAACGGGCGCGCCATCGAAACCATATCGGCTTGCCCGCCCGCCAAAATTGCCTCGGCCAGTTCTGGCGTGTTGATGCGATTTGAGGCAATTACCGGAATCCCGACCTCTGGGCGCAGCCGCGCGGTTAGCCAAGTGAAGGCCGCGCGCGGCACCGAGGTGGCGATTGTGGGCACCCGCGCCTCGTGCCAGCCGATGCCGGTGTTGAGAATGCTTGCCCCTGCGCCCTCGATAGCCTTGGCCAGTTGCACCACTTCGTCCCAAGTCGAGCCTTCGGGCACGAGGTCGATCAGGCTGATGCGGTAGATCACGATAAAGTCGCGCCCCACCGCCGCACGCACGCGCTGCACTACCTCGATTGGCAAGCGCATACGGTTTTCGTAACTGCCGCCCCAGTGGTC
Organism: Rhodobacteraceae bacterium UBA6213; assembly: GCA_002421605.1. Lineage (GTDB taxonomy): Bacteria > Pseudomonadota > Alphaproteobacteria > Rhodobacterales > Rhodobacteraceae > UBA6213. Next base: position 57,240 of record DISJ01000009.1, read on the forward strand.
GGTTCGGCGGTTCACATGGCGCACTAGAAACTGATTGAGGAAATAGCCTTCGGACCCCATCACCTCGACCCCGTCATAGCCCGCCTCGCGGGCGCGGGTGGCAGCGGTGACGATATCGACGATCTGCTTTTCAATCCCGGCTTCATCCAACTCGCGTGGCGCGAAAGGCGAGATCGGTGATTTTACCGCCGAGGCAGAAACACATTCCGGCCCATAGGCATAGCGCCCCGCATGCAGAATCTGCATGGCAATGCGCCCACCTGCGTCATGCACACGGGTTGTAACACCGCGATGGTTGGCGATGTCAGCATCCGAAAACAGCCCCGCAGCACCCGGAAATACCCCGCCTTCGCGGTTTGGCGCCATGCCGCCGGTCACCATCAGCCCAACACCACCGCGCGCACGCTCCGCGTAAAACTCGCCGACCCGGTTCCAATCGCCTGTTTCCTCAAGCCCGGTGTGCATACTGCCCATCAGCACGCGGTTTTTTAGCACCACGTGGCCCAGATCGAGTGGCGAAAGCATGTGCGAATACGGGTTCATGGCGTCCTCCCTGACTGGTTCAACCTGCCGCCAGCGGTGTCGTTTGTCACGCCCAACGCGGCGTCAGGCGCGCGGTTTCTTCACCGCACATATACCGCCGGGGGCAAGTGCGAAAAGCCGAAGGGCAGCGCCACCACCTTTCACGGATCGTTTCCCCAGCATTTACCAACCCGGCAAATTCCCCGCCATTGTCCCGCCCAAGCCCCATTTGCGCCCGAATTGACCTTGATACAGGAGCTAACCACGGACTGTAGAGCATGGGTGTACAATGGACCGACTGACCGAAATGGAAGCTTTCGCCACCGTGGTGGATCAGGGGGGGTTCACTGACGCGGCAAAAAAGATGGGCATTTCCAAGTCTGCTGTGTCCAAACACGTCTCAGCACTCGAAGCGCGTCTCGGCGCGCGGTTGCTCAATCGCACAACGCGGCGGGTCAGCCCCACTGAGATTGGCCTTGCCTATTATGACCGCGCCCGCCGTGTGCTGAACGATGCAGGCGAGGCAGATGCGCTTGTCACTTCGATGCAGATCGCGCCGACCGGGCTTTTGCGCATTTCGGTCGCGACCGATTTCGGTGTGAACCTGCTGTCTCCGGTGCTTGGAAACTTTTTGCAGGAATTCCCGGACATCACCGTGAACATGGTGCTCAACAACCGCTATGTAGAGTTGATCTCGGAAGGTTTCGATATGGCGATCCGGGTGGGCGAGCTGGAAGACAGCACCCTGCGCGCCCGCAAGCTGACCGAAACCGCCAAGCGGATGATCGGTGCGCCATCCTATTTCAAGAAATTTGGCCACCCGCAAAAGATCGACGATCTCAACGACCATAAACTTCTGCATTATTCCAACCAAGCCGCTGGAAACGTTTGGAAGATCACCGCGCCTTCAGGCGAAAAGCGGCAGGTCCGTTCGGCCGGATGGTTGACCGTGAATGACGGCCAGAGCCTGCTGCATGCTGCCATTGCGGGCTTGGGTATCGCCTATCTGCCCAGCTTCCTTTACGCCGACGCGATGAAACAGGGCCTCGTGCAAGAGGCGATGCCGGGGTTGCCGATGGAAACGCTTGGCATTTATGCGGTCTATCCACCGGGCCGGTTCACCCAGCCCAAGGTACGCGCGTTCATCGACTTTTTGGCGCAGACATTTGCCGACAAGGGTCCAGACAACTGGTAGCCCGCGGCCTCTAGCTTTTCCGCTGCGTTCTCCCTCGCAGTCCCAACTCAGGTCGAGGTGAGAACCACCTCGACCCTTCTGTTTCTGGCGCGCCCTTCGGGCGTCAGGTTGCTTGCACGCGGGGCAAGCCATCCCGCACCCTCGGCGCTAAGCTGCGCGGGGTTAACTGCAAGCACCTCGATCAGCCGCGTTCGCACTGCCTCGGCGCGCTTGCGCGACAGCGCGATGTTCGCCGCCAGATCGCCCACCGCATCTGTATGCCCAACCAACATCACGTGTCGCGCAGGATTGACCGCAAGATATTCGGCAAGCGCACGCAGCGAGGCATAGCTGGCGGGCTGGAGTGTGGAGGCACCGGTTTCAAACTCCAGATCGTCCAGTGTTGCACGCCCGGCCTGCTCCAAAAGCGTCGTAAGCTCTGCCACCGATGTCGGTGCCGCGGCGGATTCCTGCGCGCTGCCAAATGACGCCACCGGGCCCGGCGCAGGGGCTGTAATCATAGGGCCAACCGGCGCGTCCACGCCCGGCCCGATCTGCGTCAGATGCACGAAACCCGATCCGGTTGAACGCGATACGACCAAGGCCAGATGCTCGGCGTCCGCACCCTCGCCGCGCACCGCAGCAAGGTAGCGAAAATCACCCAAGTCCACGTGCATTTCCGGCTCTGGCAAAAGCTGCATGGCAAAGCGAAAGTCAAACCCGCCGCAGGCATCGGTGTCACATTCGAAGATCACCTCATAGCCCGCCGCAAGCACCTGTGCGCGCAAATCCTGCAGAATTTGCAGGCTGGGTGCAGTGGTATCGCGCAGCCGCCACGCCGACTGACTCACGCGGCCTTCCAATGGCAAATGGTGCGGGTTTCCCAATTCCCACGCGGCGATCGGCAGTGCGTAACTTGCCAAAGCCTCGTTGCGAACCGCCGTCTCCTCGGCACCGACTGGCAGCGATAGCGTGATTTCGCTCGCAACCGGAGTTGCGAAGGCGGCGAGGCAGGCGGCAAGCACCAGCAGTTTTCTGACCCGCGCCGCCATCACACGGCGTCCGGCGCAAGGCGGTAATGGTAGCCCTGAACCTCGGTCAACCCGGTGCCAAGGTATAGCGCCAGCGCCGCCGCGTTCTCTCGCAGCACCACAAGCGACAGGGTTTTGGCACCGTTTTCGTTTGCCCAGTACGCTGCCTCATGCAGCATGTGCCGCGCCAGACCCTTGCGGCGCAGCGCGGGCAACACGTGAAACCCGTGCATCATCGCCACCCCGCGATGAATACTCACAAAGCCCACACCTGCGGCGCGGTCTGCGACGCGGCCCAACACGGCGCATTTGGGTGCAGGCGCGCGTTCCATCACCGCCTGCCGACCGGGGCCGACGCCTTCTTCGACCCATAGATCGCGCATGATTGCAAGCGGCGGCCAAAGGCAAAAGGCGGTGATCGGCGGCGGCCTCTGGGTAGCCAATTTCGCGACGGGCGCGGTCAGCACCGCCACCGGATCGATGACTGCAAAGCCCCGCGCCGCAAGTGCTGCGTCAAGCGCGTCTTCGCCCGCGCGGATCATGAAAAGCGCAGGCTGGCCCAGCCGCGAATGCGCGGCAATGGCCGCGTCAATATCGGGCTCGCTCCAAGGCGCCACAGCACTTGCCGACGACACCCGCTTGCCGCCACCCTGCCCCTCGCGCACCAGAAACGCCCCGACGCTGTGCTGCGACGCGGCGGGCCAGGTAGCGTCGATCACCTCAAAAAGGTCTGGCCCCTGCGTCATTGCCCCTCCGGAAAAGCGGTGCGCAACGCATCCATGGCGGCTGCCACGCCAGCGGGATCTGTGCCACGCACCACCAAATTGGTGCCGAATGCGCCGTCTTGCACAAAGGGGTAAGATCCCAGCGAAAGCTCGGGCCACATTGCCGCCAGTGCCGCAAACGGTTCGGCTAACGCCGCCTCGGGCCGCATCACGCGCAGGCTTTGCGTTACCAACGGTGCCCCGCCTACAAGCCCTGCTAGCACCGAAGCGACCATCGCCTGAAAGATGTTCGGCACGCCGGCCAAGACGTGGCAATTACCGATGCTGAATCCGGGGGCCACTGAAACCGGATTTTCGATCAGCGTGGCGCCGTCAGGAATACGCGCCATGCGCAACCGCGCCGAACTGAGCTCGACCCCGCGCGAGGCGTAGAATGCCGCCAGCAGCGCGCGCGCGTCTTCGCGCACATCAATCGGCGCGCCAAAAGCCTCGGCCACCGCGTCGGCGGTGATATCGTCATGCGTGGGGCCAATGCCGCCCGAGGTGAAAAGCTGATCATGCGCCGCGCTTAGCGCGCGGACCGCGGCAACGATGGTTGCATGATCGTCGCCCACCACGCGAATTTCGCGCAAATCAAACCCTGCCTTGGCCAACTCGCCCGCCAGATAGTAGCCGTTGCCTTCGCGGGTGCGTCCGGTCAGGATTTCGTCACCGATAATGAGCGCCGCGGCTGTCGGGTTCGCCATGAGGTATCCTCGTTTTGCCTTGGTATAGGGCCGCCACCGTGCGCCGAAAAGCCCGGCCCTAGTCAAAGCGACATTTTGTGACTAATTAGGGCAAGATCAGACTGGAGCATACCCGTGCGAGAAACTCGTGGTCGCATGACCAAAGACGGCATTCGTATTTATGAAGACAGCGATTTCGTGGGCATGCGGAACGCAGGGCGACTCGCCGCCGAGATTCTCGATGAGGTGGCACCACTTGTCGTTCCAGGCACCACCACTGCGGTTATCGATGATTTTATCCGTGAAACTGTTACCGCGCGCGGCGCAACCTCGGCCACCATCGGCTATCGCGGCTATCGGCACGCCAGCTGCATTTCGGTCAACCATGTCGTCTGTCACGGTATTCCGGGCGACAAGTTGGTGAAAGACGGCGACATCCTCAACATCGATGTAACCGTGGTTCTCGATGGCTGGTTTGGCGATACCTCGCGCATGTATGCGGCAGGCACCTTGAGCCGTAAAGCCGAGCGGCTGATTGAAGTCACGCATGAGTCGTTGATGCTGGGCATTGCCGCTGTGCAACCCGGCAACACCTTTGGCGATATCGGCGCCGCGATTCAGGCCCATGTCGAGGGCAACCGGATGAGTGTCGTGCGTGACTTCTGCGGCCATGGCCTTGGGCGAGTGTTTCATGCACCGCCCAATGTGCTGCATTACGGGCGCGCCGGTACCGGACCGGTTCTTGAAGAAGGCATGTTTTTCACGATCGAGCCGATGGTGAACCTCGGGCGGGCCGAAACCAAGGTTCTGGCTGATGAGTGGACAGCCGTCACGCGCGACAAATCGCTAAGCGCGCAGTTCGAACATTCCATCGGTGTCACCGCCACTGGCTGCGAAATTTTCACGCTGTCACCCGCCGGGCGGTTTCATCCGACCTGGGGCTGACGCTTAGGCCCGCCCTGCCGCTGCGGAAAGTGTCAGCGGATCAACCCCGAGCGTGCGCAAAGCGGCTTCCCACTTGCGCGCGTTCGCGCCAGCAAACACCAGTTCGGCTTCAGCCTCGCAGGTAAGCCAAGCGTTTGCGCCGATCTCGGCCTCTAGCTGCCCTGCGCCCCAGCCTGCATAGCCCAGCATCAGAATGGCCCGCGTCGGGCCGCGAGCCGCTGCGATATCTTCGAGAATATCGCGCGTTGTGGTCAGCGCCAGCCCGGGTGCCACTGCGGGTGGCGCCGCGCGATCCCTCGGCCAGTCGAGACCGTGCAACACGAAACCGCGCCCGGTTTCGACGGGGCCACCAAATTGCACCGCGATTCCGGCGCCCTCGCGTGAAAGCCCCATCTGCTCGGCCAGACCTGCCCAGCCGACGCCGGGTGGCGCGGGTTTGTTGATGACCAGCCCCATCGCGCCCTGCGGCGAATGCGCACAGATCAGCACTACCGCATGTTCGAATCGCGGATCACCCATGCCGGGCATTGCGATCAGTAGCTTTCCGGTAAGCTCCATGCCTGTCCTCCGCGCTTGCAAGCAAGCATCGCCCGCAGTGTTCGTCCGCGCAAGGCCCCGCCTCGCCGGTCGTGTCCAATACCAAAGTAGTGTCGCACTTGTGACTTTTCTCGCCCCGGTCAGGGGATTATTTCAATGTCATGAATATACGTCACACTCTGTTTGCCACTATAGCGATCAGCCTCTTGCTACCAAGCGCGGGGGCCGCGCAGCGCTGGATGCCGGGCTTTGTGAGCGCCGAATTCGTGCCCGGTTGGCAAACTGAAAACGGCCATCAGATGACCGCCCTGCGGATCGTTCTGGAAGATAACTGGAAGACCTATTGGCGCGCGCCCGGCGATGCCGGGGTGCCGCCCAGTTTTGATTGGCACGGATCGCGCAATGTTGGCGAAGTTATCGTTCACTGGCCGCGCCCGCAGCTGTTTGACAACGCAGGCATGCGCACGGCGGGCTATACCAGAGAAATGATTCTGCCGATCGAAGTGGTGCCGGTTGACCCTGCGCAAGATGTCTGGCTGGCCGCCGAGGTTTCGCTTGGCATTTGCAACGAGATTTGTGTGCCGTTGCAGGTCAATGTATTCGATCTGCTCGAAGGGCCGGGCGACGCTGCGCCCGAAATCTCCAATGCTTTGGCACTGCAACCAGAATTGCGCGAAGGTATCGCAACATGCGCGGTCGAGCCGGTTCTGGACGGGGTGCGCGTCACCGCCGAAATTTCCATGCCCGATCTTGGAGGCGACGAAGTTGCCTTGTTCGAGCTCGACGATACGCCCGCGTGGTTTTCAGACTCTAGCAACTCGCGCGAAGGCGCGGTGTTGACCTCGACTGTCGAGATCGTGCCCTACAACGCGCGGCCTTTCGAGCTAAACCAGCAAGCGCTGCGTATCACCGTGCTTGGCAACGATGGCGCGGTCGAGATCAGGGGTTGTTCGCGCTGACCGGCTGCTTGCCCCTGCGCTGTGCGCGGCGCAGGACAAACGGGGCAAACAGCGTCGCCAAAATCACTACTACCAGCGATGCCGCCAGAAACTCGGCCAATGCCAGCGCCACGCCGCTATTGGCAAGCAGCGCGCGCCCGAGCGTTGCGGCAAAGGCTGCAGCCATCGACAACGCCACCAGCGCCAAGACCACACGCAGCCGCGGCGCAGCAAAGCCGCGTTTAAGCGCATGGATATAGCGCGTGAAATCTTGCTGCACGGCCAGCAGCGACGGCACCACCAACAGCACGATTGCCATTCCGAACCCGAGCCCGTAGCAAAGCGTAATCACTGTCGGCTTTAAAAACAGCGCGGCGCTCGAGTTCGTATAAAGCACCGGCGCAAGACCGAGTACAGTGGTTGCTGTGGTAAGAAATACCGGGCGCAAGCGGTCAGATACCGCGTCGATGATCGCCGGCAGCAGACCGCGCCGTTCGGCATATTCATCGACCGTGCTCACCAACACGATCGAATCGTTAATGATGATGCCCGTCATGCCGATCAGGCCAACGACCGAAAACATCGACATCGGCATGGCCCAGATATAGTGCCCCCAGATTGCGCCAATCAGTCCAAAGGGAATGACCGCCATCACCACGACCGGGCGTGTCCAGCTAGAGAATATCCAGGCCAGCGCGATGTAGATGCCGATTAGACAAAAAACGAGCCCCATCGCTGCATCGCCAAAGAACTCTTCTTGTTGCTGTGCCAGCCCCGATTGCTGCCAGGTCACGCCGTAGTCTTCGGCGATGCGCGGCAAGATCACACCGATCATCTCGGCGGTAATTTCGGTTGCGCGGTCGGGATCGTCCTCAGACATCTCGCCGGTTACAGAAACCAACCGCATGCCGTCTTCGCGCCGCACCGTGGAAAACCCTGAGAACGACGATACTTGCACGATGTCGGACAGCATCACCCATTCGCCCTTGGGAGTTTGCAGTTGCATGCTGTCCACAAAATCGTCGGCAAGTTCCGATTTTGGCACTTGCACCCAGATCGAGGCGCTGCGCGGGCCGTCCGGGTAGGCTGCCGCCTCGATTCCGTTCATGCGAAGCCGCAGATCGCGAGCCAGGGTTTCAATAGTAAAGCCTAGCGCCTGCCCTTGCGGCGTCAGTTGCAAGATCAGCTCTTCCTTGTCATAGGCTAGGCTGTCTTCCAGCGCCGAAACCTCTGGGTAAACCGACATCGCGGTTTTCATCGCTTCGGCAGCGCCCTTGAGGGCGTCAACATCTGCGCCGGTAAACTGGATCGAAATGCTGTCACCGCCCGGCCCGCCGCGGAAACCACGGAAACTTAGCTCTTCCACCATTGGATGGCGCGGGGTCAGTGACTGCATGGCGGCGATGAACTCGGCCGACGAGTAAGGTCGCAGGTCGGGGTCAATCAGTTCAATTGACACGCCGCCAAGCTGATCCGGGTCCTTGGTGTCAGCCCCCGCCAGCGCGCGGCCTGAATTGCCGCCGATTTCGCCCAGCACGTATACAACCGGGCTGGTGCCGTATTTTTCCTCGAATTGTGTGCCCGTCGCATACACCCCTGCTTCGAGCAAAGCGAGCATTTCACGCGTGTCCTCGCGCGTAGCACCCGGCAACATCGAGAAGTTGACAGAAACCTGCGTCTGCTCGGGCCCGCTGAAAAACCGCCACTGCACTTTGCCTGAAATGAGCAAGGTGCCCTGATAGGCCAACAGCAAAATCATGCCTGCCAGAACCGGATAGCGCGCACGAATGACAAGCGCCATCAGCGGGCGCACCAGATTCGTGCGCAACCAGTCTAAACCCCGGTTCACAATGCGCGAGGGAAAATCATACCAGCTTTGCTTGGAGGCATGGGTCAACGCGTGCGCCATGTGATTGGGCAGGATCAGGAAGCACTCGATCAACGAAGCCGCCAGCACCGCAATCACCGTAAAGGGAATGTCGATCACCATGCTGCCCATCCTGCCACCGATAATCATCAGCCCGGCAAAGGCGATGATCGTGGTGATCGACGAGGCAAATACTGGCGCGGCCATACGCCGTGCGGCGTTTTCGGCAGCAACAACCGGCGATTCGCCCAAGTGTCGCGCGCGAAAATCGGCGTGTTCACCCACCACAATCGCGTCATCGACCACGATACCGAGCGTGATGATCAGTGCAAAAATCGAGATCTGGTTCAGCGTCATGCCGGTAAATTGCATCGCGGCCACCGCCGCGAGCAATGAAACCGGAATCCCCGCGGCCACCCAAAATGCGGTGCGCGCGTTAAGAAACAGAAACAAAAGCAACAGCACAAAGCCAAGGCCCTGCGCGCCGTTCGCCAAAAGCAGGTCGATGCGGGCGGTAATTTGTTCAGATTGCGTGCGGATCAGGTCAACCTTCACGCCTTCCGGCAGGCTTAGCGCCATGGTCGCCACGACGTCCTCTACCTGATGCTGGATTTCGACCGCGTCACCCGAGGAGGAACGTGCAACGTTTACCGATATCGCGGGGTTGGTGCCGACATAGAAGGCACGGCTACGGTCGGCGCCTTCAATATAAATCGTGGCAACATCACCAACAGTCAGCTTCGAGCCATCTGCGTTCGAACGCAGCACCAGCCCACCGATTTCAGCGGCGTCACGCTTTTCGACCCCTGTGCGCACCCGCGCCGCACCCGAGGCCAATTCGCCCGCCGGTGCTGTAGAACTTTCCGAACCGATCAGGTTGGAAATCTCGGACATTGTGACGTTATGTTGAATCATTTGCGCGGTCGAAAGCTCGACCACCGTGCGCGGCGCAGCATAGCCTTGCACCGTCGTGCGGGTAACGCCCACGGCGTATAGCCGGGTGACAAGCTCATCGGCCAAACGGCCAAGCTGCTCTACCGCAAGCGGCCCGGTAATGACCACATCAGTGACTGTGTCGCGCCACACACCGCGCGTAACATTGGGGTCTTCGGCATCGTCCGGCAAATTGCCCGCCTGCGACAGCGCGGTTTCTACATCTGCCACGGCTTGGCTCATGTCCCAGTCGGGCTCAAACTCTAGCGAAATGCGCGCGCTGCCTTCGGATGACCGCGAGACCGAACTTGCGACCCCCTCGACAACCAGCAGCGAAGGTTCCAGCACTTGCACAATGGCGCGGTCAACCTCGTCGGCACCTGCGCCCGACCAAGCGACCGAGACGTTGATATTCTGCACCACCGTGTCAGGAAAGCTCTGCGAGCGCATCCGCGGCAGGGCATTGATGCCCGCGCCGATCATGATGACCAGCACGATATTGGCCAAGGTCTTGTGGCGGGTGAAATAGGATAGCAGACCGCGCGCTGCGCTGGCCACGTGTTCGCGCCCTGCCGCCATGCTCTAGCCCCCCATCCGCTGTTCGAGTCTTTCGATCACTACCAGCGGAACCTGTTCTTCCTGCAACTGGCTTATCGTGCGTGCCTTGGCTTCGGCGGGCATGGCGGCGTTCGATTCGATATAGGCAATCAGCAGCGCGCGCCGCTCTGGCGTAAGCACGATCATTTCGCCGCCAGTATCGGCACTTCGCGCGCCTGTTCCGGTTCCACTTGCGCCATCGGGTGCGGCGTTGGCCATCGGGCTAGTGGATGCGGCTGCAGGTTCGGCTGCCGTAGCGCCAGGGCGCAACGGGCGTACCTTGAGCCCGGCACCCAGCAGCGGCGAGCGCGTTGTCACCACCTCCCGGCCTTCAAGCGCGTCGGCGCGCACAATCACCGAATCGCCCTGACGGCGCAGCACGTCGGTAGCAATCTCTTCAAGGCGGTCTTCCTCGCCCAGCACCAGCACGTTGCCCGTGGCATCGACGGCCGCGGCAGGCAATTCGAACACACCATCCAGCGGCGGCTCTTCGATCAGAAGCGTCACGAAATCGCCTTGCCGAAGCCCTGCGACCCCCGCTTCGATTTGCGCAAAGACCAGTCGCCCGGTCTGGCCTTCGCCGACTTCCGCGCTAACCCGGCTTAACCGCGCCAAGGCAGTAATCGGGGTGCCAGAAACTTCCAGCACCACTTTTACATTTGCCGGAATGAGCGCGCCATCGGCATCAAGAAAGCGCACGTATTGCGAGGTTGACACGCGGAACGAAACCTCTAGCGCGTCCGGATCGATCAGCGAGCCCAACATTTCGTTGTTATTTACAAGCCCCCCCTCGACCGCTGACACGCCGACCAGCAGCCCATCAAACTCTGCGACAAGCTGCGTGTTGGCCAGTTTTCGCTCTGTCTCGGCCAGCGCGATCGTCTGGCGCTCGACAGTATTGCGCGCCTGGTCAACCTGGGTCTGCGCCTGTGACAGTTGCGAGCGCTTCGACAATACCGCCTGGCGTGCTGAAATGCTGGCAAGCTCGGCGGTCTCGATCGCTGTTGCGGTGCCAAAGCCATTGTCGGAAATGGTGCGCTGGCGTTCAAGCGCCTGCACACGCAATTGCGCCTGCTCTTCGGCAACCGCCAGATCGTCATTTGCAATCGCGAGCGCGCGTGTCGCGGCTTCTAGCGCGCCTTCGGCATCAGCTAGCGCCGCACGCTGCACATCGCGGGCGCGTTCAGCCTCAATAGGGCTGAGCTTTACCAGCACCTGACCAGCCTTGACCTGCGCGCCTTCTTCAAAATTCTCGGCCAATTCCACGATCTGCCCGGCGGAGGGCGCGCGCAATTGCAAGCTTCGGCGGCTTTGCACTTCGCCATAGACAGTCAGCACAGGATTCAGCGTCTCGCGGGTGGCCGTGGTTACGTTGGCTGTAAAAACCCGCTCTTGCGAGGGGCGGGCGCGCGAATCGGCGTTCTGGCGCAACTCGACTGCCGCTCGCACCATATAGCCCGCGTAAGCCAACACCCCGACTGTTACGGCCATCAAGAATAGCCCGACCAGACTCCGCGTCAAGAATCGCATAAAACCCGCCTTATTCTGATCGCTTTCGGCAACCGAAAACGCTGCGCCAGCTTATATACACCGGGCCCAACCGGGCCAAGCGTCCGAGCGTTCAACGTCGCGTGTTTCACATTCCGTCGCGGGTTTGCGCGTTATTTTTCCAACCGAGCACGAAGCGATAGCAGATCGGCCCAAGCTTCGCGTTTGGCTTCGGGAGTACGCAGCAAATAGGCCGGGTGCGTCATTGGCAGCGCTGGAAGGTCGAACGCCTGCACCCAAAGCCCGCGCAACCGCGTGATGCCGCGCTGGCCAAGCGCTGCCGTGCAGGCAGAATTGCCCATCAATACAATGAAATCGGGTGCCGCAAGCGCGATGTGGCGGGCGATGAAGGGGCGAAACATCGCAATCTCGGCAGCCTCTGGCTCTCGGTTGGCGGGGGGACGCCAAGGCAGAACGTTGGTGATGTAAACCGCCGCTGCAGGGTCCGGCGCGCTGCGCGATAGCCCAATCGCTGCCAGCATCCGGTCAAGCAACTGCCCTGCGGCGCCGACAAAGGGGCGGCCCTCAAGGTCTTCATCGCGGCCCGGCGCTTCACCCAATATCAGCACCCGCGCCTCCGGGTTGCCATCGGCAAAGACAAAGTTTCGCGCGCCGCGCTTCAACTCGCAATGCTCGAACCCCCGCATCGCTTCGGCCAATGCGGCAAGGTCGGGCGCTGCGGCGGCCAATCGCTCTGCTTCGCCCACCGGATCAACGGCGGCAATCTGCGCCGGAGCGGCCAGTTCGGGCTGCGGCGCGGCCCTTGCTGGCGTTGGTTCCGGCGCGGCCTCCACCGGTTCATGCGGCGGCGTGTAGCGGTCTATCGGTGCATCGCCCATCGCCTCGTCGGCACCAAACTCGACCTGCCATTCAAGCAGCGCGAACGCTGTGTCATAGTCGATTTCCGCAAGGGGGGGCATATCGGGCTGCATGGTGCAAACCTAGGCTCTGCTGCATCAAAGGTAAACTGGCGCGCAATCCGATTGCCGCCTCGCGTCGCATTTGCCATAAGCAAGAAAAAATCGGAGGACTTTGGCAGCCATGGCCTTTCGCGCGCGCCACCTTCTGGGCATCGAGCATCTTTCGCCCGAAGATATCCGTACCGTTCTTGATCTCGCAGAACGCTATGTCGAACTAAGCCGCCGCACAATCAAGCATTCCGATGCGCTGGCGGGCATGACGCAAATCAACATGTTCTTCGAGTCCTCAACCCGCACACAGTCGAGCTTTGAATTGGCAGGCAAGCGGCTGGGTGCCGACGTCATGAACATGTCAGTCGCCCAGTCGAGCGTAAAGAAGGGCGAAACGCTGATCGACACGGCGCTAACGTTGAACGCGATGCACCCCGACCTTCTGGTGGTGCGCCACCCCGCCTCGGGCGCGGTCAACTTGCTGGCCGAAAAGGTCAATTGCGCAGTGCTGAACGCAGGCGACGGGCGCCACGAACACCCGACGCAGGCGCTGCTTGATGCGCTGACGATCCGGCGCGCCAAGGGCCGCATTCAACGCCTGACGGTGGCGATCTGCGGCGACATCGCGCACAGCCGGGTGGCGCGCAGCAACCTGATCCTGCTGGGCAAGATGGAAAACCGCATTCGCCTAATCGGGCCACCAACGCTGATGCCTGCGGGCGTCGCCGAATTTGGCTGCGAGGTTTACGACGACATGGCCAAGGGGCTGGAAGGCGCCGATGTGGTCATAATGCTGCGATTGCAAAAAGAGCGTATGGACGGCGGTTTCATCCCATCCGAGCGCGAATACTACTACCGCTATGGGCTCGATGCCGAAAAGCTTGCAAATGCCAAGCCCGATGCGATCGTCATGCACCCCGGCCCGATGAACCGTGGCGTTGAAATTGACGGCGAGCTTGCCGATGACATCAACCGCAGCGTGATTCAGGATCAGGTCGAAATGGGCGTGGCGGTGCGCATGGCCTGTATGGACCTTTTAGCGCAAAACCTGCGGGCAGACCGGGGCCGCAAGGCAACCGGGGTGATGGTGTGATGGATATCATTGATGCCTGAATTCATCCGCGATCCGGTGCAAAACTACCGCCCCGGCCCGGCGTCGGAATTGCCGCTGGAACCGGGCGAAACCGTGCTGGAGGTGTTTGTAGCAGATAGGCGCCGCTACTGGCTTGACCACGCCGCGATGGCGGGGCTGGGGGCGGTGGTGGTTGCAGCGGTACTGCCGTTCTTCGGGCGTGCCGACCAGATTCCGGTGGCGCTGTTGGCGGTTGCGGCGGCAGTGGCGCTGCGGGGCGCCTATCTTGCCTCCGAGGTGTTCGCGCGGCGCTGGCAACTGACCGAGCGGCGGCTGGTGGGGCCACAAGGGCGGCAGGTGATGCTGCTGGAAATCGCCACGCTCCGGCGCCTGATGGGCGATATACAGATCGTCACCAAAGACGGCACAAAGCACCTTATCAAGCATCAGGCCGATAGTGCCGCTATGCTGGCCACGATTGAAGCGCAGCGCGCAGCCCGTGCCAAGGTGGCGCCATGAATGTGGCGGCGCTCAAAACCCAACCCGGATGGGAGGGTATTCTCGATCAAGATGAGGCGATCCTTTGGCAGGGGCAGCCCGATGGGCGCATGACCTTTGGCGCGCGCGATCTGGCGGCGGGACTGTTCGGGCTTGTCTTTGCGGGCTTCGCGCTGATCTGGATGATCCTTGCGGCGCAGGCGGGCGGATTCTTTTGGGCGTTCGGTCTGATTCATTTCTCAGTCGGTGTGGGGATTGGCGCTGGTGGGCCGATCTGGCGCAGCTATCGGCTGCGGCGCACATGGTACACGTTGACCGACCGGCGCGCCTTTATCGCCACTGACACGCTGACTTCGGGGCGCATGTTGGCGACCTATCCGATCACCGCCGACACGGTGCTTATGCTGGAAGGCAAAGACCCGGGGTCGGTATTTTTCGCATCCGTAACGCGGCGCATCAACAAGCGTGACCGGCAGGTGCCGCTCGGGTTCGAACGTATTCACGACGCGCGCAACGTGATGGCGATGATGCGCGACATCCAGAAGGCTGCCCGATGAAATCCTTGCATTTTACCAACGCCCGCCTGATCGACCCAGAGGCGCTGACCGACAGCTTGGGCAGCCTGACCGCAACCGCGGGCCAGATTTCCGCCATGAACGGGCCCGCGCCGGATGGCGCACAGCAGATCAACTGCGCTGGCAAGTGCCTTGCCCCCGGTATCGTCGATTGGGGCGTCAAGGTGGGCGAGCCGGGCGAGCGGCACCGCGAAAGCTTCCGCTCTGCGGGGATGGCGGCGGCGGCGGGCGGGGTAACCACGCTGATCGCGCGGCCAGACACGATGCCCGCAATCGACACACCGGAACTGTTGGAGTTTGTAACCCGCCGCGCCGCCGAAGCCGCACCGGTGCGCATCCTCCACATGGCGGCGCTGACCAAGGGCCGCGCAGGCCTTGAGATGACCGAAATCGGGTTTTTGCGCGACGTAGGCGCGGTGGCGTTCAGCGATGCCGACCATGTGGTTCAAGACACCCGCGTGCTGGCGCGCGCTTTCAGCTATGCGCGCAGCTTGGGCGCGCTGGTTGTGGGTCATCCGCAAGACCAAGGGCTTAGCCGGGGCACCTCGGCCACTTCGGGCAAATTCGCCAGCCTGCGCGGTCTGCCCGCCGCCCCGGCGCTGGCCGAGCGGATCGGGCTGGACCGCGACTTGGGGTTGGTAGAGTTGACCGGCGTGCGCTACCACGCCGACCAGATTACAACCGAGCGGGCCTTGCCCGCACTTGTGCGCGCCAAGGCAAATGGGCTTGATGTGACCGCCGGTGTCTCAATCCACCACCTGACGCTCAACGAATTCGACGTGGGCGATTATCGCACCTTTTTCAAACTGACCCCGCCGCTGCGGTCTGAGGCGGACCGGTTGGCGGTAGTGGCGGCGGTGGGTGAAGGGCTGATCGACGTGATCTGTTCGATGCACACCCCGCAGGATGAAGAAAGCAAACGCCTACCCTTTGAAGACGCCGCGGCGGGCGCTGTGGCGCTGGAAACTTTTTTGCCTGCAGCGATGCGGCTATTCCACGCCGGGGCGCTCAGCCTGCCGATGCTGTTTCGCGCCATGTCGCTTAACCCGGCGCGCCGGCTTGGGCTGCCGCAGGGGCGACTGGCGGCAGGCGCGCCAGCTGACCTTGTGCTGTTTGACCCAGCGGTGCCCTATCTGCTTGACCGCGCGGCGCTGCATTCAAAATCGAAAAACACGCCATTCGACGGGCAGCGGATGGAGGGGCGCGTGATTGCCACCTTCGTTGCGGGCAAACAGGTTTTTGGAGGGGCACAATAATGCCGGTGCTGGAAAGCGGGTTGGGCGTGATGGCCTTGGTGGCGGTGCTGGGCTACCTTGCCGGGTCAATCCCGTTCGGGGTGGTGGTGACGCGCCTGCTGGGGCTGTCTGACCCGCGCAAGATCGGATCAGGCAATATTGGTGCCACCAACGTGCTGCGCACCGGTAACAAGGCCGCGGCGCTGGCGACGCTGTTGCTTGATGGCGGCAAGGGCGCTGTGGCGGTGCTGATCGCGCGCGCACTGCTGGCGGACGATGCGGCGCAACTGGCAGGTGCCGCGGCATTTCTTGGCCACGTTTTCCCGGTCTGGCTGGGATTCAAGGGCGGCAAGGGTGTTGCAACCTTTATCGGCATCATGCTGGCGCTGGCTTGGCCGGTCGGGCTTGCTGTCTGCGCCACATGGCTTTTGGTGGCCGCACTCGCGCGCTATTCTTCGCTCGCCGCACTGGTGGCGGCGGCAGCATCGGTGCCTTTCGCGTGGTTTCTTGGGCGACCTGAGATGATGCTTCTGTCTGCGGGTCTGGCGGCGCTGGTGTTCTGGCGCCACCGTTCCAACATCGCGCGGCTGGCAGCAGGCGCCGAACCGCGGATTGGTCGAAAAAAATAGCGCGTCGACAAATTGCAGCACGTGACGCTTGCCGCAAACAACCGGTGAGGGTAGCGTTTGCGTACATTCAACTAGTGGTGACCCCATGACGTTTCAGGAATCGATCAAGACGTGCTTGTCCAAATACGTGACCTTCTCGGGGCGCGCGCAGCGGTCTGAATTTTGGTGGTTTGTGCTTTTTTCCTTCGTTGGCAGCATTGTGCTCAGCTGGGTCGATATCGCCTTGTTCGGCTCAACGACAGTGTCGCCGGGCAGCATTTCGGGTTCTACCGACACGCCCGTTCTCAGCGGCTTGTTCAGCCTGGCGTTACTATTGCCGTCAATTTCAGTGACCGTGCGCAGGCTGCATGACCTCGACAAATCAGGCTGGTGGTTCTGGCTTTGGCTGATACCGCTGATCGGATGGATCATCCTGATCGTCTGGTACGCGACTGGCGGTGTCAGAGGCGAAAACCGCTTTGGCCCTGACCCGCTGAAGGGTTGACGCGCGCGGCGATCTGCTGGCGCAGCGCGCGCCGATTGCTTATCGCGTCACGAGTTTTTCGACCGCTTCAGCGGTGCGTTTGGTATTCTGGTAAATGCCAAGCCCCATATACATCAGCCCGGCAATGAAGATCACATAGATCGCGCCGCCAATCAGGACGCCAAGCCCCATCAGCGGGCCGCTGGGCGCACCCGGCCCCATCATTTCGCCGCCGCCAAAGGCTACGATTCCGGCAAATGCCACGACACCGATGCACAAAAGTACAACGATTACACCGACAAGAATCTCGAAGGTATTGATAAAAAAGTCCCGCATTCCGTTCCCCCTGTCTTTGGATGCACGCGTGGGGTTTGCGCGCACTTGCGCGCCCCGCACATCGCGCAGGGTGAGCTTCGGGCCCCTTCAGGTCAAGAAAATATGGTGGTCAGAGCGTTGCTGCCGCATAGATGTGGGATAAATCGCCACCCCACTCGCTGCGGTATTTGGCCAAGTAACGGTCGGCCTGCACCTCGCCCGTAGCAATATCGCCGTCAAGCACGTCAAGGAAAAGCCCCTCGTCAGCACCACCCAGAGTGTGCGCCCGCGCGGTCAGCCCGGCGCGGGAAATTGCCACCGCTTCACGTGCGAGATCTTGCAGCTTTACACCACCCGCCTCGCCCTGCAGCGCTGAAACCGAAGCGGCAACCCGCAACCCTTCGCGCGTTTCAGCGCTAAGGCCCTTGACCAGATCCCATGCGGCGTCGAGCGCATTCTGGTCATAAAGCAGTCCAACCCAAAATGCCGGCAGCGCCAGCATATGGCCCCTATCGCCCGCATCTGCGCCGCGCGTTTCAAGGTATTTCTTCACCCGCGCCTCGGGGAACACGGTCGTCATGTGATCGGCCCAATCGCTGAGTGTCGGCAGTTCCCCCGGCAGCGCGGGCAAGCGCCCAGCCATAAAATCGCGGAAAGACTGGCCAAGCGCGTTGATATAATGGCCATCGCGGTAAACAAAATACATCGGCACATCGAGCACCCAGTCGACGTATCGTTCATACCCCATGCCCGACTCGAACGCGAAGGGCAGCATGCCCGTGCGGCTTGCATCAAGGTCGCGCCAGATACGGCTACGCCAGCTTTTGTGGCCGTTAGGTTTGCCCTCGAAAAAGGGTGAACTGGCGAAAAGCGCCGTTGCAACGGGTTGCAACGCCAGCGCCACGCGCAGCTTTTGCACCATGTCGGCTTCTGAGCCAAAATCCAGATTTACCTGCACCGTGCAGGTGCGGTACATCATCTGCGTGCCGTGGGTGCCGACCTTGCCCATGTAATCCGTCATCAGCCGATAGCGGCCCTTGGGCATGCGCGGCATCTTTTCGTGCGTCCAGATCGGCGCGGCGCCAAGGCCCGCAAAGGCAACGCCGATATCGCGCGCGACCTCGGCAGTTTCGGCCAGATGCGCATCAAACTCGGCCGCAATCGCGTGCAGATCGCTCAGTGGCGCGCCGGAAAGCTCTAGCTGGCCGCCGGGCTCGAGGCTGACATTGGCACCGTTGCGCGACAGCCCGATAAGCGCGCCCTGTTCGCGCACCGGCGCCCAACCGAACCGCGCCTCTAGCCCTTCAAGCATCGCACGCACACTGCGCGGCCCATCGTAGGGCAAGGGCAACAGGCTATCGGTCAGGAATCCGAACTTTTCATGCTCGGTGCCGATGCGCCAATCCGCGCGCGGCTTTTCGCCCGAGGCGATGTATTCGGCTAGTTGTGAGGTTTGCTCAATCGGGGCACCGCCGCCTTGCTGAGGTATCGACATTGGGCGCTCCGGTTTCACACGAATGTAGAAAAGGTTAGGTGGCGCTACGACGTCGCCGAGTCAAGCCCGCGTCGGCGGCCTTTTCCAGAGAACTTGCACAGTTGGCTGTGCAGAGATGCGCGCGGCCGCCGCTGTGGCAAGCCGCGCCATGTCGATGCCGGGCAGAGTTGCAAAGGCATCATACAGCTGTTCCGCGCCCTTGGCCGCCAGCGGCACAAGCAAAGCCTGCCCATCGCCTGCCTTCAACCGCCAATGCGGCACGCCGCGCAGCACCAGCAAACGAATCTCGGAAAGGTCGCGTAGCGAGATAAAACCGCCGATGCCGGGGCCGTAATAGCCCAGTTGCCCCTCGTCGATCTCGACCCAGCCGGGCAGGGTGACGGGCTGGGAAAACCGCAAACGGCGAAGAGCAATCACCCCCCAACCTGCGCCAAGCAAGACCAGAATGGCCCCGACAGGCAGCAGCACATAGCCACCACGCGCGCCAAGCCATAGCCCTGTCGCCAGCACCACCACCGCGGCCGCGGCCTCGCGCCAGCGCAACAACAGCGCCATGGCCTCGGGGCGCAACAGGTTCATCGCCAATCCCCAAGGCTTGCTTGCCACAAAACCAACGCGGCAACTGCTGCCGTATCGGCGCGCAGAATGCGCGGGCCAAGACTGACAGGCACCACCTGTGGCAGCGCAACAAGGCGCGCACGTTCGGGAACCGAAAAGCCACCCTCCGGCCCGATCAGCACCGCCCAAGGCCCCTGCGCCATGCCCGCAAGCGTCGCCGCAGGGCCAAGAAGGCTTTCATCGGCCCAAAGAATGCGCCTTGCGGGGTTCCAGCCCTCGAGCAGGCGCGAGAGAGGCACGAGGTCGTCGACCTGCGGCACAAAGGTGCCGCCGCATTGCTCGGCCGCTTCAATGGCGTGGGCTTGCAGGCGATCTTGGCGAATGCGGTCAGAATTGGTGAAATCGGTCTGCACCGGCAAGACCCGCGCGGCGCCAAGTTCGGTCGCCTTTTCCACGATGAAATCGGTGCGCGCCTTTTTAATGGGTGCGAACATCAGCCACAGATCGGGCGCATCGCGCTGCGGCGCGGTCTGCGCAACCGCGCGAAGTGTGCCATTGCGCTTGCCCACTTGCACGACTTCGGCCAGCCATTCCCCTTGGCGCCCGTTGAACACCAGCAATTGCGCACCCACACCAAGCCGCATCACCGCAAAAAGGTAATGCGCCTGCGCCTCGGTCAGGGGAAGCGGTTGCCCCCCTGCCAGCGGCTGATCTAGATAGAGCCTGATCTTTGCCTGTGCCATGAGGCCGAACCTATGAGAGCGCCAAGCGAATTGCCAGACCCCGGTCCCGTTGCCGATGCGCCGCGGGGCAATTGGGTGGACCGTTTCGCCCCCGCACCAAGCCGCCCCTACCTGCGGCTGTCGCGCGCCGATCGCCCGATCGGCACTTGGCTTTTGCTGATCCCCTGCTTTTGGGGCGTCGCACTAGCCGCAGCGACAGATGCGCCGCGCCTTGGCGACCTCTGGGTCATCATTGCCTGCACCATTGGTGCGGCGGTGATGCGCGGCGCAGGCTGCACCTGGAACGACATCACCGACCGCCATATTGACGGCGCGGTGGCCCGCACCCGCTTGCGACCCATTCCTTCGGGGCAGGTTTCGGTGCGCGGCGCGCTGCTGTGGATGGCGGCGCAGACCGCGGTTGGCGCGGCACTGCTGTTCAGTTTCAACAGCGCGGCCATTGCGCTTGGGCTTCTTAGCCTGATTCCGGTGCTGATCTACCCCTTTGCCAAGCGGTTTACCTGGTGGCCGCAGGTGTTTCTGGGCATCGCGTTCAACTGGGGCGCGCTGTTGGCTTGGGTTGCACACACCGGCAGCCTGACCGCAGCACCGGTGGCGCTTTACCTTTCCGGCATTGCCTGGACGCTTTTTTACGACACGATTTACGCGCATCAGGACAAAGAAGACGATGCGCTGATCGGCGTGCGCTCGACCGCGCGGCTGTTTGGCCCACGAACCGGACGCTGGCTGGGCATTTTCCTGATGGCGACTGTTTCGCTAATGACACTTGCAGTGCTTCAGGCGCTGCTGCCCGAGGCGAACCCTTTGAAACTGGCGCTGGCACTGGCGGGGCCGTGGGGCCTTGGATGGCACCTGCTGTGGCAAATGCGCAAGCTAGACATCGACAACCCAGAGATTTGCCTGCGAGTTTTTCGTTCCAACCGCGAAGCCGGTCTGATCGCTGCGCTGTTTCTTGCCGCTGCCGCACTGGCATGATTGAATGCATCGCACTGCCCGCCTAAGCAGAGTCGGAAGCAACTGACCGAAAGCACCTAACAGCATGCGACACGGCCCGAAGATTCTGACCGCGCTGGCTTTCGTGCTGGCGGCAGTGCTGGCCGCGTTGGCTGCGGGCGGCGCGGCAACGGTCATTGAGCAACGCACGCATGCGGCGGCGCAGTTGCAGATGGATATCGCAGGCTATAGCTGGGCCGAAATCAACGCCGATGGACTGCAACTGATACTGGGTGGCACCGCCCCATCGGAGGCGCACCGATTCCGCGCGATTTCTGCGTTGGGCGAAGTGGTCGAAGCAAGCCGGATCGTCGATCTGACCGAGGTAGCGCGTGCCGAAGCCGTGGCACCGCCGGACTTTTCGCTCGAGATGCTGCGCAACGGCGATGGTATTTCGCTGATCGGGCTGGTTCCCGCTTCGACCGACCGCGAGGCATTGGTGGCCGAACTTGGTAAAAGTGCTGCCGAAGGGCATGTGGCCGACATGCTGGAAAGCGCCGATTACGCCGAACCCGAGGGATGGGCACGCGCGCTCGACTTTGGGATCTCGGCGCTCAAGGCGTTGTCGCGCTCAAAGATCTCGATTTCGGACAATCACGTGGCAATCGCAGCAATTGCCGAAAGCCCCACAGAAAAGGCGCGCATCGAAACCGATTTGCGCCGCAGCGCCCCGGCCTCACTGGATGTCGATATCGACATTGCCGCACCCCGCCCGGTGATTACGCCTTTTACTCTGCGTTTTCTGATTGATGCCGAAGGGGCGCGATTCGATGCTTGTTCGGCTGATACTGAACGCGCGCGCGACCGGATACTTGCAGCGGCCAAGCGCGCGGGTGCGCAAGGGACGCTCGGCTGCACGATCGGCATGGGCGTGCCGTCACCCAACTGGGCCGACGCGGTTGAAATGGGGCTGGATGCGCTGGCGGGGCTGGGCGGCGGCTCGATCACTTTCTCGGACGCGGACATCGCGCTGATTGCCTCTGAGTCGGTGACACAAGCTGACTTCGACCGTGTAGTCGGCGAGTTGGAATCGAACTTGCCCGCCGTGTTTTCGCTGCACGCGAATCTGCCTGAAAAACTGTCGGCTGGCGGTGCTTTGGCGACAGAACCACCAGAGTTTTTTGCAACGCGCAACGAAGAGGGCGCGGTGCAATTGCGAGGGCGCGTTCCCGACCAGCGGGCGCGCGATGCCCTATTGGCAGTAGCCGCAGGCCAGTTCGGGCATGACGCAATTTATCTGGCCACGCGCATTTACCCCGAGCTTCCAGCAGGCTGGATGGCGCGTGTGCTGACTGCGGTCGAGGCGCTGGGCAATTTGAAATCGGGCACTGCGCAGGTGTTGCCCGAGCTTATCCGTGTAAGCGGCGAATCCGACGACGCGCAGGCATCTGACACGATTTCACGCCTGTTCGTGACCCGTCTGGGCGAAGCGGTGCGCATCGAGCTTTCGATAAACTATACCGCCCCGCCCGAACCCGAGCCTGATGGGCCGAGCGGGCCGGAATGTGTGGCGCGGCTGAACGAAGTTCTGACAGCGAACAAGATCACGTTCGAGCCCGGTTCAGCCGTCATCACCGCCGCCGCAGCACCCACAATCGACGCGCTCGCCGAAATTGTGCGTGAATGCGAAGAAGTGTCGATGCAGATTGGCGGGCACACAGATTCGCAAGGCAGCGAAGAAATGAACCTGCGCCTGTCTCAAGGCCGCGCGCGCGCCGTGGTGGTGGCGTTACAGCAGCGCCGCGTGCTGACGGGAAGCATCATTTCGCAAGGCTTTGGCGAAACCCAGCCGTTGGCTGATAATGACACCGAGGCGGGCCGTGAGGCGAACCGGCGTATCGAATTTTTGCTGTTGGACGGCACGGCCGATGCGGCGGTCACCGCCAGCGGTCCGGTCAAGGTAGCAGGCCCCGATATTGCTGCCGACCGCCCGACACCGCGCCCAACCCCCCCCACCCCATGACCCTCGCGGCAGGACCTGATTAATGAACCGAGAAGAATTTATCACCGCCACCGCGATCATCCTGTTCGCTACCTTTTGCCTTGGCTGGTTCGCGTTTTGGGTGCTCAACCGCCTGACGCGGATGACACGCGCTGATATGGGCGAGTTGGAGCAGATGGCACAAGCGCTGCACGAAGCCGAGGAAATGCGCGATCAGGCGATGCAATACCTCGATCAGCGCGAGGCCGAACTGGTTAACCAGAACCATCAGGCCGAGGCTGAATTGCGCGCAGCAATGGACGGGCTGCGCGATGCCCGCCAAGAAGCCGAGGAACTGCGCGCCTATATCGAAAAGCTGAACGCGCAAAAGTAATAGCTGCCGTCAGCCACAGCCCGCCGCTAGTCGCGCACAGCCGCTTTGGCAGGTGGGCGCAAACGTGGCGCGGCAGCAATAACCGCTGGTGCAAGGCCCGCTCCGCCAGCCGCTATTTCGGCCAACAGCGCGGCGCGCATCGCACCCGGCCAGTTGTCGTTGATATGCGTCGCAATACCTTCTGACGCCGTGCCAGGCTGGGTCGCGAAAAAGGCGGCGATCTGGTTGGCCATGCGGGCTAGCTTGTCGTCGCTCATGCCAGTGCTTCCTCGGTAAATGCTTGTGGGTGGGAATAGACCTCGAAACTCGCGCCGCGCACACGCGCTATCAGTGTGATGCCTGCCGCTTCTGCCTCACTCACGGCCAACGCGGTTGGGGCCGAGGCGCCGATCAGCACGCGCGCGCCAATCATCGCGGCCTTTTGCACCAGGTCCACCGACAGCCGCGAGGTCAGCACCAATATGCCCGCTGAAGGCGACGCGTCGCCCGGCACCACAGCACCCGCTAGCTTGTCGAGCGCGTTGTGGCGCCCGACATCTTCGCGCACCGCCACCAGCCCAGTGCCCGGCAACCACAGACCTGCTGCGTGGGTGGCGCGGGTTTGCGTGTGCAGCGGCTGCGCCGCGGTCACCGCCGCCATCGCCTGCGCCACGGCGTCGGGAGCAAGCCAGGGGCCAGAATCCTTGGGCGCAGGGGGCAGCGGGCGCAGCGCCGCCTCGATACTGTCAACACCGCAAAGCCCGCACCCCACCGGCCCCGCGCTCAACCGCCTGCGCGCCGTCAGCCGCGACGCAGCACCCGGCGCAAGCCAGGCCCGCACCTCGATACCACGCGGTTGTGCCACGATCTCGGTGCCGGTCAGCTCGTCGGGCGTGTCGATAAGCCCTTCGGTCAGCGCGAAGCCAAGCAGAAAGTCGGGCAGATCCGACGGGGTTGCCATCATTACAGCCTGCGTCGTGCCGTCATAAACCAGCGCCACTGGCACTTCTTCGGGCAAAATCCGCTCGGTCGTGTGCCAAGCACCGGACCATGCCAGCACCGAACGTGCGGTCGTGTGCGCCTGTGTGTTCATTCGGCCGCCGGGGCAATGCGCCGCGCGGCGCTGATGCGGGCGGCATAGTCTGTTTGCCAATCCGATGGCCCGTTCGAGGCCGACACCTGCACCGCCGTGACCTTGTATTCGGGACAGTTGGTGGCCCAGTCGGAGTTTTCGGTGGTGACTACGTTGGCCTGCGTGCCGGGGTGGTGAAAGGTGGTATAGACCACGCCTGGCGCCACCTTTTCGGTGACATCGGCGCGCAAGCTGATTTCACCAACCCTAGAGGCCAGGCGCACAAAGTCGCCCTGCTTGACGCCGCGCACTTCTGCATCGTGAGGGTGTATCTCCAACACATCTTCGGCATGCCATGCGACGTT
Source organism: Rhodobacteraceae bacterium UBA6213 (assembly GCA_002421605.1). Taxonomy (GTDB): domain Bacteria; phylum Pseudomonadota; class Alphaproteobacteria; order Rhodobacterales; family Rhodobacteraceae; genus UBA6213. Next base: position 82,000 of record DISJ01000009.1, read on the forward strand.
TTCGGTGCGCCGAGTCTGTGCCCCGACGTTGTACTGGCTCAGCACCCGCCCGGTTGTCAGCAGCAGCGGAAAGCGCGGGCCGCTGCGCTCGTCAGTGGCAATGTATTCGGTGCGAATAAACCGTCCCTTGCCGCGCACGAAGCCATCGACATGCATGACCGGGCTGCCATCGGGGGCTGCGTCGTTGCAGGGCCACTGGACCGAACCGCGCGCATCCAGCATGGCATAATTCACCCCGGCAAAGCCCGGCGTCGTGGCGGCGATTTCGTCCATCACCTCGCTCGGGTGGGTGTAGGCCCAGCCACCACCCATCGCGTTTGCCAGTAGCTGCGTGACCTCCCAGTCGGCAAAGCCGTTTTTGGGTGCCATCACCCTGCGTACACGGTTGATGCGCCGTTCGGCATTGGTGAAAGTACCGTCTTTTTCAAGAAAGGTCGAACCGGGCAGGAACACATGCGCGTAGGCGGCGGTTTCATTGAGGAACAGGTCATGCACGATCACGCAATCCATCGCCGCAAGGCCTGCCGCAACGTGGCGCGTATCGGGGTCTGATTGGAGAATGTCTTCGCCCTGTATGTAGATCGCGCGGAACTGCCCGGCAACCGCTGCATCAAGCATATTCGGGATGCGCAGGCCTGGCTCTGGGCTAAGTCGCACACCCCATGCCGCCTCAAATATCCCCCGCACGGCAGGGTCAGACACGTGCCGATACCCCGGCAACTCGTGCGGGAAAGAGCCCATGTCGCACGACCCTTGCACGTTGTTCTGCCCGCGCAACGGGTTCACGCCCACACCGGGGCGGCCGATATTGCCGGTCATCATGGCAAGGTTTGCAATCGCCATAACGGTGGTAGAGCCTTGGCTATGCTCGGTTACGCCAAGGCCGTAGTAGATGGCACCGTTCGGGACGCCCGCATAGCTGCGCGCCGCCTGCCGGATGCTTTCTGCGGGCACACCTGACAGTGCCGCAACCGCCTCAGGCCCGTTTTCCGGGCGTGCGGCAAAATCCATGTAATCAGCGAACTCGTCCCAGTCGCAGCGGGCACGGATGAAAGCCTCGTCATAAAGCCCTTCGGTCACGATCACATGTGCCAATGCGGTCAGCACCGCCACGTTGGTGCCGGGGCGCAGCGGCAGATGCAGCCCCTCGCCCATGTGCGGGGTATCCAGCAGGTCGATCCGGCGCGGGTCGATGACGATCAGGCTTGCGCCCGCCCGCAAACGCTTGCGCAAGCGGCTGGCAAAAACGGGGTGCCCGTCGGTCGGGTTGGCTCCGATGACCAGCGCGCAATCGAGATGCTCGACGCTGTCAAAATCCTGCGTGCCTGCCGAGGTGCCAAAGGTCTGCTTCAGCCCATAGCCAGTGGGCGAATGGCAAACGCGGGCGCAAGTGTCGGTGTTGTTGGTGCCAAAGACCGCGCGAGCCAGCTTTTGCACCAGATAGGTTTCCTCATTGGTGCAGCGTGACGAGGTGATAACGCCCAGCGCATCCGGCCCCGAGGCAGTGCGGATCGCGGTCAGCCGCGCGGCGGCAAAGGCGAGCGCCTCATCCCAACTGACTTCGCGCCACGGGTCGGTGATGGCCTCGCGGATCATCGGCTTCAGGATTCGGTCCTGATGCTGCGCATATCCCCAGGCAAAGCGGCCCTTCACACAGGAATGGCCGCGGTTGGCCTTGCCCTCTTTCCACGGCACCATCCGCACCAGTGTATCGCCGCGCATCTGCGCCTCGAAACTGCAGCCCACACCGCAATAGGCGCAGGTTGTGATGATGCTACGCTCAGGTGTGCCGATCTCAATGACCGAGTTTTCCTGCAAGGTCGCGGTCGGGCAAGACTGCACGCACGCACCGCAAGAAACGCAATCGGATTCCATGAACGACACATCCTGCCCCGCCACGACACGGCTGGCGAAGCCACTCCCGTCGATGGTAAGCGCGAAGGTGCCTTGCACCTCTTCACAAGCGCGCACGCAGCGCATGCAGACGATACATTTTGCGGGATCGTAAGTGAAATAGGGGTTCGAGGTATCTTTGGGCCGCCATTCGGGGTTTGGCGCTTCAGCCGTGCGTTGGGCAAAATGGTTGGCACCGGGGGTATAGCGCACGTCGCGCAGACCCACCGCCCCCGCCATATCCTGCAATTCACAGTCGCCGTTGGCAGCACAGGTCAGACAATCCAGCGGATGGTCGGAAATGGTCAGTTCCATCACTCCGCGCCGATGGCGGGCGAGGGTTTCGGTTTGGGTGCGCACCACCATGCCAGGGGCCACGAGCATGGTGCATGATGTGGGTGTGCCTCGCTGGCCTTCGATTTCGACCGCGCAAAGACGGCACGCACCGATAGGTTCAAGGCTGTCGGTGGCGCAGAGCTTGGGGATGCGTATCCCGGCCTCTGCAGCGGCCCGCATTACCGAGGTGCCAGCAGGCACCGTGACCGCGAAACCGTCAATGGTAAGGCTGACCGGGGCACCTTGGCGTGCGGGGGTTCCCATATCGCGACCGGGCAGGACGAAATCTTTCATTCTGCAGCCTCCTTGGAGCGCGCAAAATCTTGTGGAAAGTGGTTCAGCGCGCTCAGCACCGGAAAGGGCGTAAAGCCCCCCAGCGCGCAAAGCGAACCGAGCCGCATCGTCTCGCAAAGGTCGCGCAGCAGCGGGGTAGCCGCCGCATCGCCCGCAGCTATCCGATCAAGCGTTTCTACCCCCCGGACCGCGCCGATCCGGCAGGGCGTGCATTTACCGCAGGATTCGATCGCGCAAAACTCCATCGCAAACCGCGCAAAGGCGGCCATATCAGCGGTGTCATCAACCACCACAATCCCGGCGTGGCCGATCAACCCGCCCGCAGCGGCGTATTCTTCATAGCCAAAGGCCGTATCAAAAAGCGCGGGCGGAAACCACGCACCCAGCGGCCCACCCACCTGCACCGCCTTGAGCGGGCGACCAGTTGCAGTGCCACCCCCGATATCGTTGACGATCTCACCCAGTGTCAGGCCAAAGGGGGCCTCGAACAGCCCGGCAAAGCGCACATTTCCCGCTAACTGTAGCGGAATGGTGCCGCGCGAGCGCCCGGTTCCAAAGCTGCAATACTGCGCGCCGCCCTGCGCAAGGACCATCGGAACAGTGGCAAGGCTTAGCACGTTGTTCACTACTGTGGGCTTGGCCCAAAGCCCTTGCAACGCGGGCAAAGGCGGCTTGGCGCGCACGGTGCCGCGTTTGCCTTCGATACTGTTCAAAAGCGAGGTTTCTTCGCCGCAAACATAGGCCCCGGCGCCGACGCGCACTTCCATGTCAAAGGCATAGTCGCTGCCCAAAACCGATTGCCCAAGCAGCCCCGCCACCCGCGCCAAAATGATCGCGCGGTCCAGCACCGCAATTGCGTCGGGGTATTCAGAGCGCAGATAGACATAGCCCCGATCGGCCCCCACGGCGAAGCCCGCGATCGCCATGCCTTCGATCAGGCTGAAGGGATCGCCTTCGATCAACATCCGGTCGGCAAAGCTGCCGCTATCACCCTCGTCGGCATTGCAAACGATGTATTTTTGCGCCCCCGGCGCGTTCGCCACGGTGCGCCACTTGATCCCAGTGGGAAAGCCCGCGCCGCCACGACCGCGCAACCCGCTTTCGGTCACCTCGGCGATCGTCGCATCGGGGCCAAGGTGTAGCGCGTGGCGCAAGCCGGTAAGCCCACCGTTGACCTCATAATCCACCAGATCAACCGGGTCGATTACGCCGACGCGCGCGAATGTCACCCGAGTCTGGCGTTTGAGAAATGGAATTTCCTCGGTCAAGCCTAGCGCCTTGGGGTGCACGGAAGGTGCATCGAACAGCGACTCGGCGTCGCCGGGTGCGAAGGGGCCAAAGGCCTGCCGCCCCTCTGGCGTTTCGACCTCGACCAGCGGTTCCAGCCAGACCATGCCGCGGCTGCCATTGCGCACGATCTGCACCGTAACGTCTCGGCGTTCGGCGGCTGCGGCAATGGCGGTCGCCACGGCATCGGCCCCCAGCGCGCGGGCGGCGGCATCGGCAGGGACAAAGATTTTCATGCGCCCACCTCCGCCAGCATCTCGGCCAATCGGGTGGGGTCTATTCGCGCGGCCAGCACGCCGTTTAGCATTGCGGCGGGGGCGGCGGCACATAGGCCAAGGCAAAAGACCGGTTCCAACGTTACCCCGCCCTCGGAAGTGCCATGCCAATCCACGCCCAGTTGCGCCTTTGCGGCATCTGCCAGTGCGGTTCCGCCCATCGCTTGGCAAGCCTCGGCGCGGCAAATCTTTAGAACGTGTCGGCCGGGCGGTGCGGCGCGAAAGTCGTGGTAAAAGCCGACAACACCCTGCACCTCGGCCACAGCAACGCCCAACGCCTTGGCCACGATGGGCAGCGCAAGTGCCGGAACATGGCCGAAGTCGGACTGCACTGCATGAAGTATCGGCAGTAGCGCACCTTCACGCCCCGCGTGTTCGCGGCAGATTTCGGCAGTACGGGCGACGACGGCGGCATCAGGCATGGCAGGCTCCAAGGTGATTGAGCGTGGCCTAAAGTGTCGCGAGTGGGAAATCAAATCTTTGCTTTTTGCGGCCTTCCAACGCTCGACAGCGCCAGACCAGCGCAAACCGTTGCGCCAATTTGCGTGACTCCGCACCCACGTGTCATGGCGCGGGTGAAATTGTAGGCAAGAACTTGCCGCTCCGTTGCGGGCCGCCTACATCGGGGGCATGGACATCAGACAATTCATTCCCCCGTTTCGCAAAGGCCCGCCGCGCGTCGCTGTCGTGCGGCTGCAAGGAGCCATTGGCGCCACCCGCCCCGGCGCCACGGGGCTTTCTGACGCGGCGCTGGCGCCGCTGCTGGAGCGCGCCTTTCGGCGCGGCAGACCTGCTGCAGTAGCGTTCATAATCAACTCGCCCGGTGGATCGCCGGTGCAAAGCGCATTGATCGCCGCGCGTATCCGGCGGCTGGCGGAAGAATTGAAACGCCCGGTGCACGCCTTTGTAGAGGATATCGCGGCGTCGGGGGGCTACTGGTTAGCCTCAGCGGCTGACGACATTTGGGCCGACGCAACCTCGCTGGTTGGCTCGATTGGGGTAATCTCGTCGGGGTTCGGATTTTCCGGGTTGATCGAGCGCTACGGGGTCGAACGGCGCGTGCACACAGCAGGCACCGCCAAAAGTTTCATGGACCCGTTCCGCCCCGAAAAAGCCGAGGATGTGGCGCGACTGAAGGCGTTGCTGGAACCGATGCACGCGGCGTTCAAGGCGCAAGTCGTAGCGCGCAGGGGAGCGAAGTTGGCTGAGGGGCGCGATCTTTTCACCGGCGACATCTGGGTGGGCGAACAGGCGGTCGAGGCCGGCTTGATCGACGGCATCGCGCATCTGGTGCCGAAGTTGCACGAGCTTTACGGCAAGAAGGTGCGGCTTTTGCCCTATGGAACGCGCCGACCGTTGTGGCAGCGGTTCGGAGCCGAGTCTGTGGCGCAATCGGCACTGGGTGCGGCGTTTGAATTGGCCGAAGAGCGCGCGCTTTGGGCGCGTTACGGCCTTTAGCAGATGGTAAAAATAGTCAGCCTGTTTTTGGTAGGGATGGTGGCGCTTGCGCTGTTCGGGCGATTGCGCCTGCCTGCGGCGTTGCGTCGGCAACGCTGCCCGATCTGTAACCGCAGCCACCGGGCCGACAAACCTTGCTCTTGTGGCGCGAAAGGGCGGGGCAAATAGATGGCGGGCGATCTGTTTTCGCTTGTCGCTGGGCTGCTGGTGCTGATCTTCGCGGGCGACGCGCTGGTGCGCGGCGCGGTGGAACTGGCGCGCAGACTTGGCATTCCCGCGCTGATCGTCAGCCTGACCGTGGTGGCCTTTGGCACCTCAGCACCGGAAATGATGGTTTCCGTTGTCGCGGTGCTGGATGGCGCGCCGACACTGGCGTTGGGCAATGTTATCGGCTCAAATATCGCCAACGTGCTTTTGGTCCTTGGACTTCCGGCGCTGTTTGTGGTGATCCGCACGAATGAAAGCGATTTTCGGCGCGATTATCTGTTCATGCTAGGCACCACAGCGCTGTTCATCGCACTGGCGCTGACTGGGCCGATTCACTGGCCGCAGGCGCTATTGCTGTTGGCCATACTGGCAGCCATGACAGCGAGCCAGGCGCGAGAGGCACTGGCTTTTCGCACCCGCCGCCCGGCTCCGGGCGAGGAAGACCTTGATCTTCCAGCAGTGCCCGCGACGATGCCAGGCTGGCGCATGGTGCTGTTGTTGGCAGCGGGCCTTTTCGGGCTGCCGCTTGGCGCGCATTTACTGGTCGAAGGCGCCACTGGTATTGCCCGCGCCATCGGCATTTCCGAGGCGGTGATCGGCTTGACACTGGTTGCGATCGGCACCTCGCTGCCCGAGCTTGCGACTTCGGTTACCGCCGCGATCAGGGGGCGTGCGGATGTGGCGCTAGGAAACGTGATCGGGTCCAACGTCCTCAACATTCTGGCGATTCTTGGCGTGGCCGGGCTGGTCGGAGAAATCCCGATTCCGGTGCAGATGACTCAGTTCGATATTTGGGTCATGCTGGCGGTTGCGCTAGCACTTGGCCCCTATGTGATGGGCGGTCGCCCGATTGGGCGGGTCACGGGGCTGGTGATGGTGGCTGGTTACGCGGGGTATGTATTGGCGCTGACGACGGGGGTGATGCAATGAAGCAGGCAGCACTTGTGACCGGCGGCGCGCGGCGGCTGGGCCGTGCGATGGTGGAATACCTCGCGGGGCGTGGCTATGCGGTAGCGATTCACTATCATACCTCAAGCGGCGAAGCAGAGTTGCTAACGGCTGATCTGCGCGCCAAAGGGTGCAATGCGGTTGCTCTTGGCGCTGACCTTCTGGATGAGGCAGCGACAACCAGTCTGCTTCCGCGCGCCACCGAAGCACTCGCAATGCCCTTGACGCTGCTGGTCAATAACGCTTCGATTTTTGAGTATGACACGATCCGCACGGCAACCCGCGTCAGTTGGGACCGCCATATAGGGTCGAACCTGCGCGCCCCCTTCGTGCTGACGCAGGCTTTCGCAACACAGGCACCTTTGGCCGATCGCAGCGGTGCCGAACCTAGGGCTATGGCGCAGATCGTCAACATGCTCGACCAGCGGGTGCTGAAACTCACCCCTGAATTCGCAAGCTACACCTTGGCCAAGATGGGCCTATGGGCGCTGACGCGCACGGCCGCGCAGGAGTTGGCACCCGATATTCGGGTGAATGCCATCGGCCCCGGCCCGACGCTGCAAGGTGCGCGCCAAAGCAGCGATCACTTTGCGCGGCAACGTGCGGCAACGCTGCTGCAACGGGGTGCGGGCCCCGAAGACATATGCGCCGCACTCGGATATCTGCTTGATGCACCGGCTGTAACGGGGCAATTAATCAGCGTTGACGGCGGCCAGCACCTAGCATGGCAAACGCCGGATATTCTTGGGCTTGAGTGAGCCATTGCTATCATGCCGCAGCCTAAGCCGCTTGACTTGTGCACCTTTCAGTCTGGCGTCACGAAAACGTTAAGATTCTATTAGTATTTTCAGTCCTTTGCCATAATGCAAAATAAGTACTTCGTGTTTTCAATGGGTTACTAAAACGCCTAAAAAGTAGGCACTGTGATGAAGCGCGCTAAAAACAAGGCAAATTTGGAGCTACGCAGATTCTTCCAACAGAGTTATCCACAGATTCCGTGGACAGCTTTTCTCTTGCGCGATGTCGCGTAAGGTTGCAGGCACACCAAGGAATCAAAAGCTGATGACCGAAACGCCACCCCCGACCACCGCACCGCTGACCGGCCACGCGCTGATCCAAAGTCTGCTCAAGACGCTGGATAGTTCACCCGGTGTCTATCGGATGCTGAATGCGGCGAATGAGGTGCTTTACGTCGGCAAGGCCCGCGCCTTGCGCGCGAGGGTATCGAACTACGCGCGGCCTTCGGGCCACTCGGGGCGCATCGCGCGGATGATTTCCGAAACCACTGCGATGATGTTTCTGACAACGCGCACCGAAACCGAGGCGCTGCTGCTGGAGCAAAACCTGATCAAGCAGTTGAAGCCGCGCTACAACGTGTTGCTGCGTGATGACAAAAGCTTTCCCAACATTCTGGTGTCCAAAACCCACGCGTTTCCACAGATCAAGAAGCATCGCGGCGCAAAGTCGGAAAAGGGTGATTATTACGGCCCGTTTGCCAGCGCGGGTGCCGTGAACCGCTCGCTGAACCAGCTACAGCGGGTGTTTGGTCTTCGTACCTGCACCGACGCGGTGTTTGAATCGCGCACCCGGCCTTGCCTGCTTTTCCAGATAAAGCGGTGTGCCGCGCCCTGCGTCGGCAAGGTTTCGCAGGCTGATTACGGCAAGCTGGTGACCGACGCCGAGAGCTTTTTGCAAGGCAAGACAACGCGGATTCAGGAAGATCTTGCGCGCGCCATGGGTGAAGCAGCCGAGGCGATGGAATATGAGCGCGCGGCGGCGCTGCGCGACCGGATACGCGCACTGACCCAAGTGCAGCAAAGCCAAGGCATCAACCCGCAGGGCGTTGCAGAAGCCGACGTAGTGGCGCTGCATATGGAAGGCGGGCAAGCCTGCGTGCAGGTGTTCTTCATCCGTGCCAACCAAAGCTGGGGCAACCGCGACTTTTACCCACGCACCGGGTCTGGGGCCGAGCCGCCCGAAGTGCTTGAGGCCTTTCTTGCGCAGTTTTATGACGACAAAACCCCGCCGCGGTTGATTTTGCTGAACCACGAGATCGAGGACGCCGATTTGATGGTGCAACTGCTCAGCCAGCGCGCCGGGCGGCGGGTAGAACTTGCGCTTCCGCAGCGTGGGGAAAAGGCCGAGTTGGTCGAGAACGCCGCCCGCAACGCCCGCGAAAGCCTTGCCCGCAAGATGAGCGAAAGCGCAGCGCAAAGCCGCCTGTTGGCCGGATTGGCCGAAGCCTTTGCGCTAGAGGCCCCGCCGCGGCGCATCGAAGTTTATGACAACAGCCACATTCAGGGCGCCCATGCAGTAGGCGGCATGATTGCGGCAGGCCCCGAGGGGTTTTTGAAAAGCCAGTATCGCAAGTTCAACATCAAGGGCACTGATCTGACCCCCGGCGACGATTTCGGGATGATGAAAGAAGTGTTGAGTCGCCGCTTTGCCCGGCTGTTGAAAGAAGACCCCGACCGCGAGCTTGGCCTCTGGCCCGATCTTATCCTGATCGACGGCGGCGCCGGACAGGTTTCGGCGGTGGCAGGTATCATGGCCGAAATGGGTGTGGATGACATTGCGATGATCGGCGTTGCCAAAGGCATAGACCGCGACCTTGGGCGCGAAGAGTTTCACCGACCCGGCGCGCGCCCCTTTGCGCTGCGCACCGGCGACCCGGTTTTGTACTTCGTGCAGCGACTGCGTGACGAGGCGCATCGCTGGGCAATCGGCGCGCATCGGGCAAAACGCTCCAAGGCGGTTTCTGCGACGCCCCTTGATGAAGTTCCCGGTGTCGGCGCTGCGCGCAAACGCGCGCTACTGGCGCATTTCGGCAGCGCCAAGGCGGTCAGCCGTGCAGGCTTGCCCGATCTGCAGGCCGTGCCCGGCATCTCTGAGGCCCTCGCACAAGCCATCTATGGGTTTTTTAACGCAAAAAGCTAAGCAGGCTTCTACTTTGCGGCCTCTAATCGGAAACGTTGCGACAATTTGTCGCATATCGTAGCATTCGCCACGCGGACTGGCACAATTGGCTTTGGCACAGGAGGGTTGCCATGCGTGGAGTAGCTTTCTGGTTTGTTGCAACAGGTTCTGTTTTCGTCACTATCGGGATGTTAGGTGGCATTGCGATGTCGATCGCTGGGGATCACATGTTTGCCCCCGCCCACGCCCATTTGAACCTTGTCGGATGGGTTACGATGGCGCTGTTCGGGTTTTACTATCATCTGGAGCCGGCAGCAGGCGCCACCACCCTTGCGCGCGTCCATTATGGCGTTGCGACGATTGGCGTGATCGCCATGGTTCCCGGCATCATGTTTGCCATTGTTGAGCAAGGCGAGTTGCTGGTGGTGGTGGGTTCTTTGCTTTCGCTGGCGTCGATGCTGATTTTTGTGGTCACGGTCTTGCGCAACCGCGCCTGACGGCGCGCGACGCCCCCTAAACATTTCCACCGACTTGCCGCGCGGCGCGCAGGGCAAGACACTGGCGGTTTTGCGTTGTCACATCCTTCGCTTGCAAGGCCCAACTAGCTGCCATGGCCAATATGCGGGTAAGCGAACCAAGTGACCGCCACGTCGCCCTCTGACACGCCGCCATGGTGTCGACAAAGGCGGAAAGGCGTAGCGCACCGACCTTGGCACGGGCCGAAGTGCCGCAATCACCCTTTCAAACCCTACCCAGAATAGGCTATCGATCGGAAATGAGATTCAACCTGCCCAATACCCTGACGGTAGGCCGTTTGATTGCTGCACCCGGCGTGGCGGTCATGTTCCTCTATTTCCATCGCCCTTGGGCCGACTGGCTTGCGCTGACGCTGTTCATTTCTGCCGCTATCACCGACTATTTCGACGGCTATCTGGCGCGACTTTGGAAACAGGAAAGCCGGTTTGGCGCCATGCTCGACCCTATCGCCGACAAAGCGATGGTGGTGATCGCGCTGGTCATTCTGACCGGCTATTCAGGCATGAACCCTTGGCTCATTCTGCCCGCAACTGTGATCCTGTTTCGCGAGGTATTCGTGTCTGGGCTGCGTGAGTTTCTGGGCGCGGACGCGTCGCTGCTCAAGGTCACCAAGCTCGCCAAGTGGAAAACCACAACGCAGATGGTGGCGATTGCCATCCTGTTCCTTGGCACCGGGCTTGAATATATTGAGGGCGTAGCACGCCGTGGCCTGACACCCGAACAATATGCCGATGCTGTCAGCCGCGGGCTTGCAGACCCGGTGCGCTCGTGCGGATTGCGCGGGTGCTCATCGCTGGCAACCGATGTCGGTCTTGTGCTAATCTGGTTCGCGGCGCTGCTGACGCTGATCACTGGCCTCGACTATTTCCGCAAGTCGCTGCCATTTCTGAAGGACCCCGAAAAATGATCGACGTACTCTATTTCGCCTGGGTGCGAGAACGTATCGGTGTGGCGCGCGAAGCGGTCGATACCCACGCCGCGACTGCTGGCGAGCTGGTGGCCGAACTGGCTGCGCGCGACGCTCGGTATGGTGCTGCTTTTGCCGATACGTCGGCGCTGCGGGTGGCACTTGACCACAAGCTTTCCAATTTCGATACACCCCTTGCAGGGGTGCGTGAGGTGGCGTTTTTTCCGCCAATGACCGGAGGGTGAGCCATGCGTCTTAGCGTGCAGCAAACCGCCTTCGATCCCGCCGCCGAACTCGCAGCCTTTAGCGTGGCCCAAAGCACCGTTGGCGCTGAGGTCAGCTTTACCGGGCGGGTGCGCGACGATACCGGCACGCTGGTCGCGCTGGAAATCGAGCACTACCCCGGCATGACCGAGGCGGCGATCAGCGCCATTATGGCCGAGGCTGTAACGCGCTGGCAGTTGGCCGAATGTCTGGTGATCCATCGCCACGGTCGCCTTGCCACCGGCGAGGCGATCATGATGGTTGCAACGGCGGCACGGCACCGCGCTGAAGCGTTTGCCGCTGCCGAGTATTTGATGGATTACCTCAAATCGCGCGCGCCGTTCTGGAAGCGCGAAATCACCGATACCGGGTCCACTTGGGTCGAGGCCAAGGCCACTGATGAAGATGCGCTAACGCGCTGGTAGTCGCGCCTCAACGCAACGGCAGTGTGGGTTTCTAAAGACAATCGTCAACGCGAAAGCCCTTAGGAATGTCGTCGCGGCCTTCCAGAAGCAGATCGGCCATCGTCGTGGCGACCCGTGGTGCCATGCCAAAGCCAATCTTGAAGCCACCGTTGGCAACGAAATGCCCCGCGCGCCCCGGCCATGCGCCCAGCATCGGTGCCATGGTCGAAGACCGTGGCCGCACCCCGGCCCAACGCGCCAGCACCGGCGCCGCCGCCAGATCTGGGCACAGCGCGCGGATACGCACCAGAACGTCGTCAAGCTGCGCATCGGTCTTGTCGGGCGCATCGAAGTTGCGTTCGGCGGTGGACCCCACCGCGACGGTGCCGTTTGCGTGGGGCACCACCAGCAACCCGTCGGCAAACACCTGCGGCGCGGTTCCTGCGTCAAACCCCAATATCGCCGATTGTCCCTTGACGCCGTTGCCGACCTGCTTGCCGAAGGCCGCCGATAACTCGGCCAAACCTTCGACCCCGGTTGCCCAGACAACCGCGCCCTCGTCCGCGCCGTCGCCCAGCACGATCTCGCCGCCCTTGGCACGGATCGCAGCCACCAGCGCTGGGCCTAGCGCGCGCGGGTTGGCGCGCGCGCTCAGCGTATCGTGCACCACATAGCCGCTGGGCGTTTGCGGTGCCAAAACGCCAAAGCCCGCCACAGGCACAACATGCCATTCGCCTTTGCCGTGCCAATGCGCCTTGGCACCCGCGATGCGCGACCGCGCAAGGTTCACCGCCGCCTCATCTGCCAGCGGTTGCAAGCGCCCGATACGCGCGAAACCGGTTTGCAGGCCGCCTGCCTGCGCAACGCCCTCCCAGAAGTCACCCGCTATCACCAGGCTTTCAAACTGAAACTGCTTTTTGGCGTTCCACTGTTCGGGCACGTGCGGGGCCAGTGCCCCCACCACGCCGCCACTTGACCCAGCACCGATCCGTGTGCGTTCGATCAATCGCACCCGCGCGCCGCGCCGCGCACATTCCCAAGCCACTGAAAGCCCGAATACGCCGCCGCCGCGTACCGTTACATCTACCGTTGCCATCGCCCCAGCCCTTCGCCAATGTCGCGCCGCGAGGGGTAATCTGAATGGCAGGGCAAGACCAGAGCGGGATAGAATGGCGGCCGGGCGATTTGCCGGCTTCGATTCGATTTGGCGACCCGTATTTCAGCCTCGACGACGGCCTCGCCGAGGCCCGCCATGTATTTCTGTCGGGCAACGATCTGCCTGCCCGCCTTTGCCCCGGCTTTGGCGTGGCTGAACTTGGGTTCGGCACCGGGCTGAACATGCTGGCGTTAGCGTTGGTAGCCAAAGGGTTAACCGGGCCGATCCGCTTTACCTCATTTGAAGCTTACCCGCTGAGCGCGCCCGAAATAGCCCGCGCGCTCACTGCCTTTCCCGAGGCCAATATGGTGGCGGGACCCTTTTTGGCGGCTTGGGCAATGGGCAAGCGGCAGTTCAGCCTTGGCGCGCTGGAGGTTGACGTGGTGATCGGAGACGCGCGCGAAACGCTGCCGCGCTGGCAAGGCATGGCGGATGCGTGGTTTCTCGATGGCTTCTCGCCGGCCCGTAATCCCGAACTTTGGTCGCCCGAGCTTTTGACCGAGGTTGGCCGCCACACCATGCCCGGGGGCAGCTTTGCCACCTACACCGCTGCAGGCCATGTGCGGCGCAGCTTGATCGCGGCGGGGTTTGCGGTTACCCGGCTGTCAGGGCATGGCCGCAAGCGGCATATGACCGCAGGTCGCTTGGAGCCCCGCGCATGACACCCCAGAACACCCGTAAGGGCGTGGCGATGATGATCGGCGCGACGCTGATATTCGCGCTGCAAGACGGCATTTCGCGCCACCTCGCGGGCGCTTACAACGTCTATATGGTGGTGATGATCCGCTATTGGTTCTTTGGGCTATTCGTGGTGGCGCTGGCCGCTCGGCAATCTGGCGGGCTGCGTGCGGCGGCGAAAAGCGCGCAACCCGCGGTACAGGCGGTGCGCGCGGTGCTGCTGGTGGGCGAAGTGATGGTGATGGTGCAGGCTTTCGTGATTCTTGGTCTGGTCGAAAGCCATGCGGTTTTTACCTGTTACCCGCTTCTGGTTGCGGCGCTTTCTGGTCCGGTGTTGGGCGAGCGCGTTGGTTGGCGGCGTTGGGTGGCAATCGGTATCGGCTTTCTGGGCGTGCTGATTATCCTGCAACCAGGCGTCAAGGTGTTCTCGCCCGCCGCGCTGATTCCGCTAATCGCGGCATTCATGTTTGCGCTTTACGGCCTGTTGACGCGGTTCGTGGCGCGCCGTGATAGTGCGGCGGTGTCGTTTTTCTGGACGGGAACAGTGGGCGCGTTGGCCGCCACCTCGATAGGCGTGTGGTTCTGGCAGCCTATGAGCAACCCTGACTGGGTGTGGATGGCACTGCTTTGCATCACCTCGATCACCGCGCATTGGCTGCTGATCAAGGCCTACGAGGCGGCCGAGGCCTCGGCGATCCAGCCATTCGCCTATTTGCAACTGGTGTTCATCGCGGTGCTCGGCCTCACCATTTTTGGCGAGGTGCTGAAACCCGAAGTGGCCGTAGGCGCGGTAGTGGTGGTAGGTGCGGGGCTTTTCACCCTTTGGCGTGCCCGCGTCGTAGCGCAACAGTCCTAGCGCTAGCGACCTTTAAGAAGGTTGGTCATGTTGACCGGCGACGATACGCCCGCAATCCGTGCGCGATAAACCGCGACGCTTTCGGAAACGCGCATCACATAGTTGCGGGTTTCCTGAAACGGGATCATCTCGACCCAATCGACCACGTCCACGGCATCAGAGCGCGGATCGCCCTGATCGCCGATCCAGCGGCGCGGGCGGCCCGGGCCTGCGTTGTAGCCCGCCGTTACCAGTGCCAGCGCTGAGCCGAATTCATCGCGCAGCCCTGCGATATAGGCAGACCCGAGCTGCGAGTTGTATTCGCCGTCACTCAACAGGCGATCGAGGGAATAGGTCAGGCCGATCTTGGCTGCGATTTCGCGCCCGGTTGTGGGCATCACCTGCATCAATCCGCGCGCGCCCGCGTGCGAAATCACATCCGGGTCAAATTCGCTTTCACGCCTGGTAATGGCCAGCAGCAATTCAGGCGGAATACCAAAGTCGCGCGCCTCCATCCCCGAAAGTGGATAGTATGCGGGTACGAGTTGGATGCCGCGGTCCGCAGCGGCTTTGGCGATGACCAGCGCAAGATGCGCGTCCTTCCATTCAAGCGCCAGCCCGGCAAGGCGCACAAGGTCTTGATCGCTTTGGGTTTCGCCTAGATGCAAGAAGAAACGCTTGGCAAGTGTTTCTGACCCTGCGGCGCGCAGCAGCACCGCAGCCTGAAATACCGACGAATTGGTAAAGGCGGCGCTGCGCCAATCGGGCAGGGTTTGGGTGCCTGCCAGTGCGGGGTCGGGCGGCAGCCCGGCCCGCTCGGCGGCCAGCAAGCCGTAATAAGAGGTTTGAAAGCGCGCGCCCGAGGCATAGGCCGCCCGCGCAGCCTCGGCGTTGCCCGCAGCCTCGTAAGCGCGCCCTTGCCAATAGCCCGCACGGCCCATGCTGATCGGGCTTGTCACCGCTTCTTCCAGCGTCTTGAAATGCTTGATCGCGCTGCTGGCATCGCCCAGCTTCAGCGCGGCATAGCCGGCCAGCCATTCAAGATCGGCATGGTCGCTGCCCGCACTCAGATGGTTGCCCGCCGCCAGCCGGTAGGCACGGCTGTAGTTGCCAGCGCGCAGATCAGCACGCGCCAGACTCGTGCGCATATCGGCCCAAAGCTCTGGCGAGCCAAGTGCAGCGGCGCTGCCTGAACGTTCCAGCACCAGTTCTATCGCGCCTTCAGGATTACCCTTGCGCAGTCGCCAGGCAGCACGGTCGCGCGCCAACCCCGACGAGGCTGCAACCATCCCGTCCGGAACTGCCGCAATCAGCGCATCGACGCCGTTCTCATTTGCTTGCAAGGCAATCCGCGCCACTGCTACGGCGCGCGTGTTGGCGCTGACCAGATCAAGCATCCGTCGCGCCTGATCAATCATCCCGCTGTCGAGCAGCATCTGCATCCGCCCGCCGTGGTGATCGGCCAGCGCCTCGCCGTAACCCGCCAGCAGCGCTGACTGTTCCGCTGCGGTCAGACTCAGTTCGCGCCATGCCCGCACCGCCACCGCCGTGTCACCACCGGCGGCCAGAAGTGCGAGCGCACCTGTTCCGGTTTGCGGCGCAAGCGACTGAAACCATGCCCGAACCTCGCCCGCCGATGCCTCGCCCAGCTTTGATTCGCACGATTTGTGCAGCAGCGGCATTCCGGGCCAGTCGGCGCGGCGCGCAGCAAAGGCCGCGCAATCAGCAAAACTGCCTTCGCCCGCGCGCAAACGGTGCCATTCAACGATCTCGCGAGAAAGCGCCCCGGCGGTTTGGCCCTCGTGCAAAGCTACCGCCCAGTCATTGGCCTCGATTGCCGCCATCGCACGCGCAAGCGCTGCGCTGCCCTCGGCTGCAGCGGACCCAGAGCCCAGCGCCAAACCGGCAATCAGGGAAAAAACGGCGGAAAAAACGGCGTTACGTGCAAACATCAGGCCCCGGCTCGATTTGATTTCTTTACATTTCTTCTATTCCTGCCTGTCGCGGCCCCTTCACGCAATACACAAACTTGGCAAGGCTGCATCGCTCGGCTAGGGTCCGCGCGAATTTATCTGGGCGAGTCTGCCCACGAACCACAGGAGCGTCTCATGTTCAAAGGGTCAATCCCTGCCCTCGTCACGCCGTTCACCAAGAACGGAGAACTGGATCTGGACGCGCTCAAGAAACTGGTTGAGTGGCACATTGCCGAAGGCAGCCACGCGCTGGTACCCTGCGGCACAACCGGTGAAAGCCCGACCCTTAGCCACGAGGAGCACATTCGCGTGGTGGCCGAGGTGGTTAAAACCGCAGCAGGGCGGATTCCGGTGATCGCCGGGGCGGGTGCCAACGCGACCGCGCATGGCGTGCAGCTGATCCGCGATGTGCAGGCCGCAGGTGCAGACGCCGCACTGGTGGTGACGCCCTATTACAACAAGCCCACGCAGCGCGGCATGGTTGCTCATTTCACCGCGATGCATGACGCAAGCACGCTGCCGATCATCATCTACAACATCCCCGCCCGCTCGGTGGTGGACATGACGCCCGAAACAATGGCCGAACTGGCAAAACTGCCGCGCATTGTCGGCGTCAAGGACGCGACCGGCAAAATCGAACGTGTAAGCCAACAGCGCCAAACTTGCGGCCCTGATTTCATTCAGCTTTCCGGCGAAGATGCGACCGCGCTGGCGTTCAATGCACATGGCGGGGTCGGCTGCATTTCGGTCACTGCCAACGTCGCACCCCGGCTTTGCGCAGAGTTTCAAGTGACGATGCTGGCGGGCGACTACGCCAAAGCGCTGGAGTACCAAGACCGGCTGATGCCGCTGCATACCGCGCTATTTCTTGAACCCGGGTTGGTGGGGACGAAATACGCGCTTTCGCGGCTAGGGCTTTGCAACGAAGCGGTTCGCTTGCCGCTGACCACGCTGCTGCCCGAAACCAAGGCGGCGATCGACGCCGCCATGCGTGGCGCCGGGCTGCTCTGAACCAACGCAAACCGGAAGAGGCGGGTCAGCTCGCCTCTTCCAGCCGCGCGCGCAGCTCTCGCAGCACCGGCAACATAGAGCGCACCCGCTCTGACCCGATGCTGCGAACCACATCAGCAATCACCGGCATGAAGGCCACCATCGCTGCATCGCGCGCCGCGCGCCCGGACGGGCTGATTGATACAAACTTGCGCCGCGCATCGTCCCAGTCGGGGCGGATGTGCACGTGCCCCGCCCATTCAAGCTTGGCGAGCGTGTTGGTCATCGCACCGCGCGTGACATGAAAGGTCGCGGCAAGCTGTGCGGGGCTGCGTTCCTCGCCAATGTAGGAAAGGTGGTTCAGCACCGAAAAATGCGAAATCTGCATGCCTTTGGGCAAGGCGTGCGAAACCATCAGCCGCGCCAGCTGATCGGTCATAAAGACCTCAGAGAAAAGTGCGGCGGCAAGTTTGTCATTGGCATCGCTCATGGTGCGGGCTTTGCAAAGGTGCGGTCATGGCGCAGCGACGGCACCCGGGCGCGGGCGCGGGCGACTTCGGCAAGGTCGATCTCGACCAGATTCACGCCCGGTTCGGTGCCGCCATCCACCAGCACTTCGCCCCATGGCGCCACGGCCAGGCTGTGGCCATGCGTGCGCCGCGGGCGGCCAGCATGCGCCGCGTGGGTGCCGCATTGCGCCGGGGCCAGCACATAGGCGCCGTTTTCAATGGCGCGAGAACGCAGCAGCGGTTCCCAATGTGCCCGGCCTGTGGTGTCGTTAAATGCCGCAGGCACCGTCAGCACCTCGGCCCCCGCATGGGCAAGCGCACGGTAGAGGTAGGGAAAACGCACATCGTAGCAGACCGAAAGGCCCAACCGTGCAAAGGGCGTATTGGCAACAACGGCGCTGGTGCCAGGGCGGTAACCTTCCGATTCTCGGTACCGTTCGGTCTCGCTCACATCCACGTCGAACATGTGGATCTTGTCATACCGCGCGCTGATGCTGCCATCTGGCGCGATCAGAAAACTGCGGTTGGCAAAGCGGCCATCGGTATCGTCTGTTTTCAGCGCGAGCGAGCCAATCAGCAGCCAAATGCCCGCCTGCGCCGCCTCGGAGCGCAGTGCCGCGAGCGTCGGGTCGCTCGCTTCGGGGTGCAGCACGGTGCGCTGGTGGGCGCGCTCAGAGCTGAGAATATTGGTGGCCTCAGGGGTCAACACAAACCCTGCCCCCGCCGCAATGGCCTGCCGCACAAACCCCAGTGTGACCGGCAGGTTTGCCGCCGGATTGTCAGTTACCGACAACTGTATCAGTGCGGCGCGCATGACCGTCAGCCCGCCAGCAATCTGTCGAGCTTGCCCTGATGGTCAAGCGCGTAGATATCGTCGCTGCCGCCCACATGTTGGCCGCCTATGAAAATCTGCGGCACGGTACGCCGCCCACCTGCTCGCTGGATCATCGCCATACGCAGGTTAGGGTCTGCGCCCACGTCGGTTTCTTCGAACTGCACACCTTTGCGGGCCAAAAGTGCCTTGGCCGCATGGCAATAAGGGCAAGACCGGGTGGTGTATATTTCGACGCGTTGCATGGGCAAATCCTATTTACGGCTGCGACTATACGGATTTAGGCATCCTTCGCAACGCGCGCCAGCGCCAGCACCGAAACGTTTTCAGCGCCCGCCGCAAGGCAGGCATCGGCGCAAGCCGCAAAGGTCGCACCCGAGGTCATCACGTCATCGACCAGCAACACATGCCGCCCAGCCAGCAAATCGGCGCGCCGCGGATTCACCCGCACTGCACCCGCAAGGTTGGCAAAGCGTGCGTCGCGGTGCAGCCCCTCTTGGCTGGGGGTGGCGCGGGTGCGCTGCATAAGGTCTGCGACATGTGTTAGCCCCGCAGATCGCGCCACTTCGCCAGACAGCAGCGCCGACTGATTATAGCGTCGCTTGATCAGCCGCAGACGGTGCAACGGCACCGGTGCCAGCACCATTCCCGGTTCCAGCAAAGGCGCCGCCGCGCGCGCCATCCAGTCTGCCAGTGGGCGGCGAAGATCAAGCCGGTCGCCGTGCTTGAATGCCAGCACAAGGCGGCGCGCGGTGTCCTTGTACACCAGCGCCGCCCGCCCGCGCTGCCAAGGGCGGGCAATTGTCAGGCAGTCGTCACAGTATTCGGGCTTACCCTCATCAACCCCCGGCAGCGGCGCCCCGCATTTGTCACACACAAGGCCACTGGCAAAGGGCGTTTCGCGCCAGCATTCGGGGCAAAGGCCAAAGTCGGCTGCGACACCCGCGCCACAGGCGATGCAGCGCGGTGGAAACATCACGTGCAGCGCCCCTAGCGCAGCACGGCGAAGCCCCGTAAAGTCGCGCCCTATGACCACGCCGCCCCCCCTTACCGACCGCGCCGCGCTTTTGCGCAACCGTGCCCGTGCCCGCGCTGCGGGCCCTGCGTTGTTTCTGCATCAAGACAGCGCTGCAGAGATCGAGGAAAGGCTCAACGAGGTTAACAGAAAGTTTACGGCACCTGCCGTGGTGTCCAGTTTTGCCGAGCCTTGGGCAGAAATATTGCCGCAGGCGCGAATCGTGCCTGATGACGAAGTCCTGGCGCTTGAACCGGGCGCGCATGATTTGGTGATTCACGCGCTGGCGCTGCACTGGGCCAACGACCCGGTAGGGCAGCTGGTGCAATGCCGACGCGCGCTTGCCCCTGATGGGTTGATGATTGCCGTGTTGTTCGGCGGCCAGACGCTCGCGGAGTTGCGTTCTGTTCTGGCCGAGGCCGAGGCGCGCGTGACCGGCGGGCTAAGCCCGCGCGTGCTGCCGATGGGCGAGATCCGCGAGCTTGGCGGCCTTTTGCAGCGTGCCGGTTTTGCGCTGCCGGTGGCCGACATGGCGGCGCGGCCGGTCAGCTACCGCGACCTTGGCCACCTGATGGCCGACTTGCGCGCAATGGGCGAGGGCAATGCGCTGGCATCCCGGCGCCGCACCCCCTCGCGCCGCGCACTCTTTGCCGAGGCCGCGCGGCTTTACGCCGAGCATTTCAGTGATGGCGCAGGACGCGTTACCGCGACCTTCGAGCTGGTTTACCTGACTGGCTGGGTGCCGCACGAAAGCCAGCAAAAGCCACTGCGCCCCGGTTCAGCGAACCATAGCCTTGCCGCAGCCCTTGCGCAGGCGCAAAAGCCCCAAAAATGACCGGCACATCAGCCGACTTGCAAACGCTAGAGCCAACAGGAATCGCCATGACCGAAGCATCAATCCGCCCCGGCGAAGGCCGTCTTTCCCACGCCCCTGCCGACCACCCACCTGTGCGGCGCGCGAAAATCGGGCTGCTGGTCGCCAACCTCGGTACGCCGGACGCAACCGACTACTGGTCGATGCGCCGCTATCTGGGCGAGTTCCTTTCCGACAAGCGGGTGGTCGACATCGCGGATTGGAAATGGCAACCGCTGCTGCAACTGATCATTCTCAGCAAGCGGCCCTTCACCTCGGGTGCCAACTATCGGCTTATCTGGAACAAAGAGGCCAACGAAAGTCCGCTGATGACGATCACCAAGCAGCAGGTGATCAAACTGCGCGCGGCCGCCGAAGCGCGCTGGGGCGACTTGGTACAGGTCGAGTTTTGTATGCGCTATGGCAACCCTTCAACGCGTTCGGTGGTTGAGCGGATGGTGGCGGAGGGTTGCGAAAAAATCCTCTTCTTCCCGCTTTATCCGCAATATGCTGGCCCTACGTCCGCCACGGCAAACGACGCGTTTTTCAAGGCACTGATGGGGGTGAAGCGGCAGCCCACCGCGCGGGTTGTGCCCGAATACTTTGATCGCCCAAGTTACATCGACGCGCTGGCGCTGTCGGTCGAGCGGGTCTATGGCGGGTTGGAACATCGCCCCGACGTGCTGGTGGCAAGCTATCACGGCATGCCGAAACGCTATCTGATGGAGGGCGACCCTTACCACTGCCAGTGCCAGAAAACCACGCGTCTGTTGCGCGAGCGGCTGAGTTGGGCGCCAGAGTCGATCGACACCTCGTTCCAATCCGTGTTTGGCCGCGAAGAGTGGCTGAAGCCCTACACGGTTGAGCATGTAGCGGCACTGGCGCATGCGGGCAAAAAGCGTATCGCCGTTATCTCGCCCGCCTTTGCTGCGGATTGCATTGAAACGCTGGAAGAGATCAACGGCGAGATTCGCCATGCGTTCGAAGCGGCGGGGGGCGAAAGCTTTACCTACATTCCCTGCCTCAACGATGACGACGCGCATATCGCGGCGCTACTGGAAGTGGCGGCCGAAAACCTTGCCGGTTGGGTGAAATAAAAAGGGCGGTGGAATACCACCGCCCATAAGCCACGCGCACCAGAGCGCCTAGATCAGCAGCACCTGTGTGCCAACCTTGGTCAACCCGAACAGGATGGCGATATGTTCGTTGTAAAGCCCGATGCAGCCGTTTGACGATTTGCGCCCGATCTTGCGCGTATCGTGGGTGCCGTGGATGCGGTAATACTGCCAGCTGAGATAGAGCGCGTGCGTGCCAAGCGGGTTGTCAGGCCCGGCGGCAACGAAATCGGGCCATTCCGGATTGCGAATCTTCATTGCCGGGGTCGGCGCCCAAGTTGGGCCGACGACCTTGCGCACCACTTCGGTGCGACCCTTGCGCGTCAGGTCTTCGCTGACCGGAACGGAGGTGGGAAAAAGCTTGTAGATGCTCTGATCCTCGGACCAGAAATGCAGCGCGCGCGAGGTGATATCGACAAGGATGGCGCCATTCTTGGTGTTGGCGAAATAGGGCTGCCATTCAAGCGATCGAAATGACGAGATATTGCGCCGGATGTTGGTATAGGCATTATCCTCGTAGACGACGCCAGAGTCATAGACAGTCTGCGCAAGCGCTGGCGTTGCCAGACCTGCACCAAGAAATGCGGCCCCACCAAGAAAGGTCCGGCGGTTTGGGGTGCTGAAACGAGTTCTCGACATGCTTGGCTCCGGTCAACCGCGGAATATGCCGCAGGCAAGCCGGACACATATTGCGACTTTCCGCCTAGTGCAAATCAAACTGCTGTAACTCGGCGGTTTCACGCACAGTTGCATTTGCCCTCTGCCCCCCGACACGTTAATGCTCGGGCCAAAATTGCACAGGTGCAGCACATGAACGTTTCCAAAAGCCTTTTGTTCCTGTCGGTGCTGGTGCTTTCTGCCTGCACTTCCGAACCGCCGCCGCTTGGTCCTGATGGTCTGCCGTTGCCGCAGCTTTACCAGATCAGCGCCTCGGATGCCTCGCGTATCACATTTGGCATTCTTGACCAGGTCAATGCCTTGCGCGCGGCGGCTGGCGTGCCTGCGCTTGCGCTTAGCCCAGAGCTTAACGCCGCCGCGGCCACCCATTCACGCGACATGTCGGTTCAAAACCGGCCCTGGCACTTTGGTTCCGATGGCTCCTCGCCGCTGGATCGGGGTATGCGCGCGGGCTATAAAGGCAAGGTTTTGGGCGAAAATATTTCGGAAACCTACGAGACCGAGACCGAAACACTTTCGGCCTGGATGGCGGTGCCCGACACCCGCGATGTCATCATGACCCCGACCGCGCGTGACCTTGGCTTTGCATGGTATCAAGAACCGTCAGGCAAGATCTGGTGGACGCTGTTGACTGGAAGCGGTGCATCCTCGCCCTTCGCGATTGCGGTCGCGAACTAGGCGAACAGAAAGATTGGGGTGCCAAGTTGCACCATCGCATAAAGCTCCTCGATCTCTTCGTCCTTCACAGCAATGCAGCCGGCGGTCCAGTCACGCTGGAACCACGGCAAGAACGCCCCGCCGCCGCCCCCGTGAATAAAGATATCACCGCCCGGCTTGCGCCCCATCGCCTTGGCCGCCGCCATGTCGTTGGCGTTCGGGTAGGAAATACGCAGGCTGAGGTGAAATGCACTGTTGGGGTTGCGAAAATCGATTGCGTAGGTGCCTTCTGGGGTGCGGCTGTCACCCTCCCACTGCTTGGGCCCTTCGGTGTTTCCGCCTAGTGCGATGCGGTAGGTCTTGATCACCTCTTGCCCCGAAATGACATAGAGTTTGCGCTTCGCCTTGAACACCTGCAACTGTGTGACCGGTGGCCCGAAATACGGGCGGATCTTGGCGGGCTCGCCACCCGCGCCGCGTGCTGCGAAAACCGAGGCCAGCGAAAGCCCGACAAGTGCTCTGCGTGAGATCATGGTACTGCCCGTGTCTGCGGCGCGCTTCGCGCCCTTTTGGCGATTTCTACCCGAAAACGCGGCGCTTGCCTAGCGGCCGGATGCCGCGCCACTTGGCCTAAGCGAAAATCGCGCGGCAAGCTCGATATGCGTTGACCAGCGGAACTGATCGACCAGTTCGATCCAGTCGATTTGATAGCCCACCGCCACAAGCGCGCGCGCGTCGCGCGCAAAGCTGACCGGATTGCACGACACGTAGGCCAGCACCGGCACGCCGGCACGCCCAATCTCTTCCACTTGCGCCTCGGCGCCGGCGCGCGGCGGGTCGAGCACCACGGCGTCGAAACGCGCCAATTCGTCGGGCAAAAGTGGCCTGCGAAAAAGGTCGCGCGCCTCGGCGCTGACATTCTTGAGCCCCGGCGCGCCGCGCGCGCCTGCCAGCAGGGCCGCCACCATCGCCAGATCGCCCTCAACTGCGTGCACCTCGGCTTGTGAGGCCAACGGCAAGGCAAATGTGCCGCTACCCGCGAAAAGGTCGGCCAGACGCGAAGCGCCACCCACTGCAGCTTTTACCGCCGCCAGCAGCGCCGCCTCGCCTTCGCGCGTGGCTTGCAAAAAGGCACCGGGCGGCGGCTCTACCCGCGCGGCACCAAAGTGCTGGCTCGGCGGGCGGCGCAGGGCCAGCGGTTCGCCATTCCAGACAAGTCGGGCAAAGCCATGCGTGTCGGCCAGCGCGGCGAGCGATTGGCGCAGCGGTGCATCAGGCTCTCGACCACCCGAAACCACAACGTCAACCCCGCCATCAGTCACGCTGAGCGCAAAGCTGATCTCGCCCTTTCGACTGGCACCTAGCACCGTCGCCGCGCGCAACGCAGGCAACGCCGCCAGCAATTCGGGCCGTAACACGCGGCAATCGGGCGTATCAATCAAGGTCTCGGACGCGCGCGCATGAAACCCTACCATTGCACCGGCTTTGGTGCGCCGCCCTGCCAGCACCGCACGGCGGCGCGATGCGGGTGGCGAAAGGTGTTGGGCACCAATTGTCACCTGAAGACCCTGTGCCGCAAGCGCGGTGCGCACCACATCGGCCTTCCACCCCGCCACGAAGCTATCTGACGCGTGTTGCAGCGCGCAGCCACCGCACATGCGGTAATGCGCGCAAGGTGGGCGCACCCGATCCGCGCTGGGGGTGATGATCGCGGGGGCGTCAATCCGCCCTGCCAGCAGTTCGCCCTCGATCACTTCACCGGGCAGGGTGCGGGGCGCAAAAACCGGGCCTTCGGGCGTTTCAGCTATTCCATCGCCCAAATGCCCCAGCCGCGTTATCGTAACCCTCATGTACGCACCGCGCCCGCTGGCGCCTGGCCAATCAGCGCAGGCGAAAATATCTTGAAATCAATGCAGGTCATGCCGCGTCCTCGGTGCCGATAAAGCCGCCCGACTGGCGGCTCCAGTAGCGCGCATAAAGTCCGTCTCGCGCCAAAAGCTCTGCATGGCTACCTACTTCGACAATGTGGCCGCCGTCGATAACCACAATCCGGTCCATCTGCTGGATAGTCGAAAGCCGGTGCGCGATGGCGAGCACGGTTTTGCCGCGCATCACCCGCGACAGCGCCTCTTGAATCGCGGCTTCTACCTCGCTGTCAAGCGCGCTGGTCGCCTCGTCCAACACCAGAATCGGGGCATCTTTCAGAAATGCCCGTGCCAGCGCAATGCGTTGGCGCTGCCCGCCCGAAAGCTTCACCCCCCGCTCGCCCAGCGCCGCATCATAGCCGGTCCGGCCCTTGTGGTCCTTCAATTCGAGAATGAAGTCGTGCGCCTCGGCCGCGCGCGCGGCCGCCGTGACTTCAGCGTCGCTGGCATCGGGGCGGCCATAGAGGATGTTTTCGCGCGCGCTACGGTTGAACATCGCGGTTTCCTGCGTGACCGTGCCGATCTGGCTGCGCAGGCTTTCTTGCGTGACGCCGCGAATGTCATGCCCGTCGATCAGCACACGCCCCTCTTCGGTATCGTAAAGCCGCAGCAGCAACGCCACCAAGGTCGATTTGCCTGCGCCAGAGGCGCCGACAATGCCCAACCGCTCGCCTGCGCGTATAGTCAGGTCGATGCCCTCGATACCACCAGTGGCGCGACCATAGGCGAATCGCACACCCTCAAAACGCACCTCGCCCTTCACACGCGGCAGATTCTGCGCATCAGCTGTATCGGTCAGCGTATGCGGCGGTGTCAGCGTGTGCATGCCGTCCTCGACCTCACCGACCGAACCCCAGATACCCATCAGCGACATGCTGACCCAGCCGGTCATCTGCGCGATTCGAATGGCGATCGTCCCTGAGGCGGCGATGTCACCTGCGCTTGCGGCCCCGTTTTGCCAAAGCAACAAGGTTCCGCCCACCATCAGCACCGGCAGCAGCCCCGAAAGTGTCATCAAAGCAAATCGGAACCACGCGGATACAACGCCAAAATCAAGCGCACGATCACGAAACCCCGCCATTGCGGCCAAGGCAGCGCGGTCTTCGTGTTCGGCGTGGGCGAATAGTTTGACTGTCTTGATGTTAGTGATGGTATCGACCACCTGCCCCGTTACCATCGCCCGCGCCGAGGCGCGCGCTGCCGAGCGGCCACGCACCTTGGGCAGGAACCAGCGGATCAAACCAATATAGGCAAGCAACCAGAGGCACAGCGCAAATGTCGCCCAACCGTCGATGGCCAACAAGAACACCGCCGAGCCAATGATTGAGGCAAGTGCAAAAAATACCGTGTTGATAATCTCGGTCGCCACATCGGTAACTGCCCGCGCGGTTTGCATCTGCTTTTGTGCGATACGGCCTGCGAAGTCGTTGTCAAAAAATGTCACCGCGTGACCCATGGTCCAGCGATGCAACCGCGACAGAACCTGCGGCAGCAGATTTGGCGCGACGATCACGTTCGAGGTCATCGACGAAAGGCCAAAGATGAAGGGGCGAAGCACAAGGTAGAAGCCCACGAATATCGCAACTAGCGACCAGTTTTCAGCGAAAAATAGCCCCGGTTCCGCGGCAAGTGCTGCGTCGATGACCCAGCCGAGCAACATCGCCGAGATGATTTCTAGCGCGCCTGCTGCGGCCGAAAACCCACCCGAAACCAACAGCGCGGGCCACGCGCCTTTCAGCGCCCAACCCATAAACGGCAGCAGCCGCTGTGGTGGGGTGCCCTCGGCAGGGCTGAAAGCATCGATCAAAGGTTTGCGCGCGGGATTGCCCATGGCACCGATATAGGTTGCTTCCCACGCCGACGAAACCCGCCAAGTCACGCCAAAAGCTCGGCCCGCGTTAGCGCGAAGTCCGAACCGATCCAACGCGCCTCAAGCTCTTTCAGCCGCGCGCCTAACGCCGCGCCGGAAAGTGCGTCGGCCAGATCGATAGCCTTGAGCGGAAACTTCGCCGCCGCCCCCCGCGCCACATCGACCTGCCAGACATCGGGCGGGGAA
Organism: Rhodobacteraceae bacterium UBA6213; assembly: GCA_002421605.1. Lineage (GTDB taxonomy): Bacteria > Pseudomonadota > Alphaproteobacteria > Rhodobacterales > Rhodobacteraceae > UBA6213. Next base: position 108,998 of record DISJ01000009.1, read on the forward strand.
AACCCTGTTAGCGCGGCGCGGACCAGCACCGCACTTGCCCCTAGATCAGCACCGAGTTGGTAGCCGAGCACAGCGGCGGGCGCATCGCCCCGTGACGCTGTGACCAGCGCAGCAAGCGCGCGCGCATCGGTGCGCGACAGGCGCAGAGCCTCTGCCACGTCTGCGCCGCCCAGCACTGCCAGTCGGCGCCGCCAGTCAGGGGCGCGCCCCGCCTCAAAATGAACTAGCAGCGCAAGCGACAGCGTATCTGCGCCCGGAAAAATATGCGCCAGAACACCTGCGGTTTGCATGGCTGCAACCGCAGCCGCCGGGTTTGGCGCCGCCAGCAGCTTACGCATTTCGGCCCCCACACGTTCACGCGAAAGCCCCTCGACCCCTTGCGCGTGCTCGGCGCAAGCCGCAAGCGCATCAGCGTCCACGCCCGCGCCGGGCGCACCGAACCACGCGGTAAAGCGAAAAAAGCGCAGAATCCGCAAATAGTCCTCAAGAATGCGATCATCGGGGTGGCCGACAAAGCGCACCCGCCCTGCGGCGAGATCAGCCAGACCTTCACCCAAGGGGTCAATCACGTTGCCTGATGCATCGATATAAAGCGCGTTCATCGTAAAGTCGCGCCTTGCGGCATCGTCGGCGATACTGTCGGCAAAGGCGACAACGGCATGGCGACCAAAGGTTTCGACATCGCGGCGAAAGGTGGTCACCTCATGCCCCACCCCTGCCACGACAAGCGTGACGGTACCATGTTCGATTCCTGTTGGAACGGCGCGAATTTTCGCCGCTTTGGCAAGTTCTTGCACCCGTTCGGGCCGCGCATCGGTAGCAATGTCGATATCCGACACATCGTGCCCCAAAAGCGCGTTTCGCACCGCGCCGCCAACGATCAGCGCTTGGTGCCCACCGCCTGCCAGCATCGCCAGCACCGCCTGCACGCCCGCATCAGTCAGCCACGCCCCGTGAACCCGCATCATCCCGCCATTCTGTCGGCCAGTGCGCGCAGCATCCGCGCTGTTGCACCCCAAACATAGTAAGGCCCATATGGCACAACATAATAGTACCGCGTCTGCCCACGCCAGCGCCGCCCTTCGACGCGGTAGTTTGACGGGTCGGCAAAATGCGCCAGCGGCACGGTAAACACGTCTTCTACCTCGCCTGGCTCAGCGCGCGGGGTGAACGGTGCGATGATCCGGCCAATCACCGGAGTAATCAAAAATCCGGTTACAGTTTCATGCGCCGCCATGTTGCCCAGAGGTTCGACATTGCCGCGCGCCAAGCCAACCTCTTCTTCTGCCTCGCGCAGAGCCGCGGCGGCGGCATCGGCATCAGTGGCGTCAACCTTGCCACCGGGAAAGGCGATCTGGCCGGGGTGGTGCTGCAAATGCGAGGCGCGCTTGGTCAAAAGCACGTGCAGCGCGCCCTGATGCTGCTCGATACCGATCAGAACCCCGGCAGCGCGTAAAACGCGGCCCTCTGGCAGTACCGTGCCGGGGTTGAGGTCGTAATCCGAAGAAGGGCGCCCCGACCGTACCAGCGCCGCTTTGAGGGGCGCGAAGGCGTCAGTCACGGCTTTTTTCCGGCAAGGGCGAACCATCGGGTGCCAGCGTCGCTTCAAAGCCGAGCGAGGCGGGGTCAAAGCTATAGTGCGCGCCGCAGAACTGGCAATCGGCGGTGACAATGCCTTCTGGCGTTGTCATGTGCGCAATATCCTTGGCCGAATAGATCGACAACGTTTGGCGCACCTTATCGGGTGTGCAGGTGCAGCCAAATCGCACCGGTTGGGCCGCAAACACGCGCGGGTTTTCTTCGTGGAAAAGCCGCAACAGCAACTCGGTCGGCGCCACCTTTGGCCCGATCAGTTCCAGCGTTTCGACGGTGTCGAGCAGCGCGTTAACGCGCGTCCAGTTTTCGCCCGGCACGCTTTCGTGCAACGCTTTGTTTTCGGGTTCCACGGCGAGTGGCGAAGCTTCGGGCATGTGTTGCAGCATCAGCCCGCCCGCCCGCCAGCGCAAATCTTGCCCCGGCAGTTGGGATTGCCCGAAGGCCAGCGCAAAGCGCGTGGCGATTTGTTCCGATTGCGCAAAATATGCCTCGGCACAGGATGTGAGCGACCCTCCGGCCAGCGAGGTCAGCCCCTGATAAGGCACAGACCCTTCGCCCTGATCGATCAGAACCGCAAAATAGCCCTCGCCAATCTGCGAGAACGCATCGACCGCGGGGTCGAAGCGTTCGGCATCATAACTTGCCCAGCCGCGAATTTGCGCAGGCTCGCCCTTGGAGCCGGGGCCGTAGTAATCGGTGGCAATGATGCGCACCGCCCCCTTGCCGCGAATTTGCAGGCTGAGCTTCCAGCGCAGCTTGATCGTCTGACCGATGAGCGCGGTCAGCACCACAGCCTCGGCGACAAGCGCCTCGATCGCGGGCGGATAAGCGTGTTGCGCAAGAACCTGCTGCAACACCCCATCAAGGCGCGCAACGCGGCCACGCACGTCGGCGAGGTCAAGCTGGAAGGGCAGAACGGTATCGTCCCATTCGATCGGCAGTGGCGTGGTCATTTCGGCATCCCGGGGGTTTTCTTGCAGCTCAGCGGCTGGCATACCGCGCCTATATGGGGGCTATGGCGGCGCTGCCAAGGGGAAATGCATGATCCGCAGGTTTGGTGAGCCACTGGTGCAGGGGCAAAAATACCACTTGCGGGCGGGCGCCTATGCCATTTTGCCGCTGGATGGGCGCGTGTTGGTCACGCATCAGGCCACGCCGCAGTCCGAGTTTCAGCTGCCCGGCGGCGGCATCGACGCAGGCGAAAGCGCGCTTCGAGCGCTGCACCGCGAGGTGTTTGAGGAAACCGGCTGGGGCATTGCCGCGCCCCGCCGCATAGGCGCCTTTCGCCGCTTTGCCTACATGCCTGACTACGACCGCTGGGCTGAAAAGTTTTGCACGATCTACATAGCCCGCCCCACCCGCTGTTTCGGCCCACCGCGCGAGCCAGGGCATAGCGCCGTCTGGATGCGCCCCGATCAAGCCGCCGAGCAACTTGGCAACGAAGGCGACAGGCATTTTCTGCGCCAGGCCTTCCGACTCGATTAGGGCGCGGGGCGCGGTGATGCGTTTACCCGTCGTTTTCCTTTGCGCCGTTGAACTCGAACAGCACCGCCGAAATATCGTCTGTCAGATCACCGTCTGCAAATTCGGATACGTCCCACATCACACTTTCCAGAAATACCTGCCCGCGAAGCTTGGCATTGCGCGCCATGACCTCGCGCAGCCCGATTTCACCCAAAAGCGCGCCACGCGCGTCGGCCGCCTCGGTGACACCATCGGACATCAAAAACAGCCGATCGCCCGGCAGCAACGTGGTGCTGAAAAGTTCGTACTCCGCGCCCTCAATCAGCCCCACGGGTAGCCCGCCCTGCCCTAGGTATTCGATTGAGCCATCGGCACGCTGTACGGCCGGATGCGGATGCCCCGCCTGCACCAGATCTACCTTTCCGGTGATCAGATCAACATCGGCATAGACCAGAGTGAAATAGTTGTCGGTCTGCATCTCTTCCAGCACAAGCACGTTGAGATAGGCTGCAAGCTCGTGCGGGGGGCGGGCGTCGTAGATGCCAAGATCCGTCAGCACCAGCGCGATGTTTTGTTCAGGCGACGAGCCGGAAAGAAAACCCGCAAGCCGCGCGGTCATCAGCGCAGAGGTGATGCCGTGCCCCGAAACATCGATGCCAAACAAGCCGACACGGCGTGAGTTGATTGGAAAATACCCCACCAGATCGCCGCCGACATGGCCAGAAGGGCGCAACATCAACGATACTTCGGCACCGCCAAAACATCGGTACCGATCTTTTAGTAGGCTTTGCTGCAGCTTGCGCGCCTCGCACAGATCGCGGTCAACCGAATCATACACTCGCTGCAACTCGGCAAGTGTGCTGCTGAGCAGGCGGTTCTTGGCCTTGAGTTCAGATTGCATGTGCAAAATGCGCTCGCCCGCCGCCAGTCGCGCGCGCAGTTCATCGCCGTTGACCGGCTTGGTCAGGAAATCATTTGCGCCGCTTGCAAGCCCACGCGCTACCTCGCCCTTTTCGATTTTGGACGTCAGCAGCACGAAGTATCCGTAGTCATCACGCGGCAATGCGCGGTAAGCGCGGCAGAAATCGAGCCCCGACATGCCGGGCATCACCCAATCGGACAGCACCAGATCGACTGGTTCGGCCGCGCAAAGCAGCAAGGCCTGCTCACCCGTCTCGGCTTCCAACACCTCGTACCCGGCGCGGGCGAGTTGCGATGCAAGAATACGCCGCTGCATCCGGCTGTCATCGACAACAAGCACGCGGCGACCACGCGGCGTTGGCTGAGCGCCCGGTTGAACGGGCACATTGATGGGCGCTTCTGGCAAGAGAAATCCTTGAATCCCGTATGCCGGGTAAGCTTATCGCGGGCGACTTAACGGCTCGTGAAATTTTGGCGGGGTCGCGTTTAAGCTTTAGGCAAGCTCTGCGGCATAGCGTTCGAGGCGGTGAAGGACTTGGGTTTGTGGAGGCTGCCATGATCGACTGGGGACGCGTGAGAGAACTGCACGATGAGATCGGAGATGAAAGTTTTACCGAAGTGTTTGAGCTGTTTTTAGAAGAGGTGGAGGCCGTTTTAGGGCACCTCGGCAATTGCATGGAAAAACTTGGAGACGACCTGCATTTTCTGAAAGGTTGCGCGTGGAACCTGGGGTTTACCGAATTTGGCGCCGTCTGTCAGAAAGGTGAGCGTCAGGTCGCCGGTGGACAAGCCGGCGAAGTGGACCTTGCGACGATCTTTGCCAATTATAGCGCCTCGAAAACGGCGTTTCTTGCGGGAGTCGGCGCGTATTGCAAAAGTTGCGGCGCGCGGACTTCCTAGACCAGAAATTCCGCCAGCGTGTCGTCATCGGTGATGTCGCGATAGTTGAAGCCAGCGGCGTCAAGCTGTGCGGTAAGCCGCGCAAAGCTTGAGGCTTGGCGGGTTTCGATACCAATCAGCACAGAACCAAAGTTGCGCGCCGATTTCTTCAGATATTCAAACCGGGCAATATCGTCGTCTGGGCCCAGAAGATTGAGAAACTCGCGCAAAGCGCCGGGGCGCTGCGGCATACGCAGGATAAAGTACTTCTTCAGCCCGGCATGGCGCTGTGCGCGTTCTTTTACCTCGGGTAGGCGCTCGAAATCGAAGTTGCCGCCCGAAGTGATGCAAACCAAAGTCTTGCCCGCGATTTCATTACTCAACTCTGGCAGTACATCCACCGAAAGTGCCCCTGCAGGCTCTAAAACGATGCCCTCGACGTTCAACATTTCGAGCATTGTAATGCAGATCCGGTCCTCGGGTGCCGCCAGCACCTGTTCGGAGCGCACCCAACCAAGCTTGGCAAAGGGCAGCGCACCCACCCGCGCCACCGCCGCGCCATCGACAAAACTGTTGACGTTTTTCAGCGTCACTGGTGCACCGGCCGCCACCGCCGCAGCAAAGCTGGCGCCGCCTGCGGGCTCGACAAAGCGAAAATCAACTGTCGGCGCGGCGGCGCGCAGATAGCTTGTAATCCCCGCCGCAAGGCCGCCACCGCCGACTGGTAGCACCACCAGATCGGGCGCCCGGCGAAGCTGGTCGAGTATTTCCACTGCAATCGAGGCCTGGCCCTCGATCACATCGGCATCATCGAAGGGCGAAAGAAAATGCGCGCCAGCCTCGGTGCAATAACTTTGCGCCGCTGCGAGTGTCTGGTCGAAATAGTCGCCCGTCAGCACAATCTCGATAGCGTCACCACCGAAAATGCGAGTCTTGTCGATCTTTTGCTGCGGCGTCGTTACCGGCATGAAAATGGTTCCGCGCACGTCAAAGTGGCGGCAGGCAAAGGCGACGCCCTGCGCGTGATTACCAGCACTGGCACAGACAAATCGCCCCTGCGTGGGATCTGCTGCACGCACTTTGCGCATGGCGTTGAAAGCGCCACGCAACTTGTAGCTGCGCACTGGCGCCAGATCTTCGCGCTTCAACCAGATATCGGCACCATAGCGCGCCGACAGATGATCGTTGCGTTGCAAGGGCGTCGGCTCGAACAGCGCGCGCAGCGCATGGGTGGCTGCAAGGGCAGCATCTTGAAAGGGTGTCATGGCGCGCGACGCTAGCTGCGTGCAGCCCTTGTGGGAAGGGCGAAAACGCTCTAATCGAACGATAAACCTGATCCGGGAGAAAGCTATGTCCGCACCAAAAAAAGTTGTACTTGCCTATTCGGGCGGCCTGGATACCTCGATCATCCTGAAATGGCTGCAAACCGAATACGGTTGCGAGGTGGTAACCTTCACCGCCGACCTCGGTCAGGGAGAAGAGTTGGAACCCGCCCGCAAGAAGGCACTACTGCTGGGCATCAAGGCGGAAAACATCCACATCGTCGATGTGCGCGAAGAATTCGTGCGCGATTTTGTGTTTCCGATGTTCCGCGCCAACGCGCTTTATGAAGGGCTTTACCTTCTGGGCACCTCGATCGCACGGCCGTTGATTTCCAAGCATCTGGTGCGCATCGCCGAGGAATGCGGTGCTGACGCTGTGGCGCATGGCGCCACCGGCAAGGGCAACGATCAGGTGCGTTTTGAACTTGCGGCCTATGCGCTCAACCCGTCGATCAGCGTTATCGCGCCGTGGCGCGAATGGAGCCTGACCAGCCGGACCAAGCTGCTTGAATTTGCCGAGGCGAACCAGATTCCCATCGCCAAGGACAAACGCGGCGAAGCCCCGTTTTCGGTTGATGCTAACCTGCTTCACACCTCGTCAGAAGGCCGGGCGCTGGAAAACCCCGCAAACGAAGCGCCCGACTATGTCTATCAGCGCACCGTCAACCCCGAAGACGCACCCGATGCACCCGAAATGGTGGAAATCACTTTCGAGCGCGGCGATGCGGTTGCGATCAACGGCGAAGCTATGTCGCCAGCAACCATTCTGACCCGTTTGAACGAACTGGGCGGCAAACACGGGGTAGGCCGCCTTGATCTGGTCGAAAACCGCTTTGTGGGCATGAAATCACGCGGTGTTTATGAAACCCCGGGCGGTACGATCCTGCTTGAGGCGCATCGTGGCATCGAGCAGATCACACTCGATGCGGGTGCCGGGCATCTGAAAGATTCGATCATGCCGCGCTATGCGGAACTGATCTACAACGGCTTTTGGTATTCGCCCGAGCGTGAAATGCTGCAAGCCTTGATCGACAAGAGCCAGGAGCACGTAACCGGCACCGTGCGGATGAAACTTTACAAAGGCTCTGCGCGCACCGTGGCACGCTGGTCTGAACATTCGCTCTACTCCGAGGCGCATGTAACGTTCGAGGACGATGCCGGCGCATACGATCAGAAAGATGCTGCAGGCTTCATTCACCTTAACGCACTGCGGCTAAAGCTGATTGCCACCCGCAACGCCCGCGTGGCGCGCAAATGAGCGCGCGCGTCGCAATTGTTACGGTGTCCGACCGCGCGTCGCGTGGCGAATATGAAGACAAGGGTGGCCCGGCCTGCGAAGCATGGCTCAGGGGCGTAATCACCTCGCCCCTGACCGTCACGCGTGACATCATCCCTGACGGGCGCGATAGCGTTGCCACCACGTTGCGCCGCCTTGTGGCCGAGGGTGCTGACCTGATTCTTGTCACCGGCGGAACCGGCCCCTCGCCGCGCGATCTTACGCCAGAAGGTGCCGGCGAGGTGATTGAAAAATCGCTCGATGGTTTTGGCGAAGAAATGCGCCGCGCCAGCCTGCGCGAAGTGCCCACTGCCATACTTTCGCGCCAAAGCGCAGGCATCGCGGGCAAAAGCCTGATTATCACGCTTCCAGGCAAGCCCGCCGCAATCGCCACCTGCCTTGATGCAGTGTTTGCCGCCGTGCCCTATTGCCTAGATCTGATCGGCGCTGCGCGTATCGAAACGGATCCCGCCCGCGTCTTGGCTTTTCGACCCAAGACCTAGGCTTTTTCACTGCCAAAGGGCCAGAGAGCGCAAATAGGTCCTTGCCAAAAGCGACAGGCGGTCACCTAGGCCTTGCGGATCGTATCGCCAAACTGCAGCACCGGCTTCAGCTCTACAATCTCGCCCCCGACCAGCCCGGCATGGCTGCGCCCGGCAATGATCTGCGCGGCACGGATACCGATTTCGTGGCGACACGCATCCATCGTTGCCAGCCTGCGCGGCAGGCCTTCAAGCAGATCGACACCGTTGAAACCCGCTAGACCCAGTTTGCCCGGCACGTCGTATCCGTTTTCAAGGCACCACAAAAGCCCGCCCGCGCCAATCATGTCATTAGAATAGTATAGGAAATCGACTTCCGGGTGGCGTTTCAAAAGGGCCATTGTCATTTCACGGCCCTTCACCAGCGCCGAACCGCCCGAATAGTAAACCGAATCGACCAGCTCTAACCCCTCGGCGGCGAGCCCCTCTACGAATCCTTCAAGGCGTTTGCGCGCGCGGTGGTCGTCGGGCATCTTGGTGCCAAGAAAACCGATCTTGCGATACCCTGCGGCGACAATGGCATCGGCCATCTCGCGCCCGGCGCGCCTGTGCGAGATGCCCACGACCGAATCAACATGCGGCCCATCGACATCCATGATCTCGACAATCGGAATACCGGCGTTTTTCAGCATGGTACGCGCTGCAGGCGAATGTTCGAGTCCGGCGATGATTACACCCGAAGGCCGCCATGAAAGCATCTCATAGAGAATCGATTCTTCGCGCTTGGCGGAATATTTCGTTACCCCCACCACGGGCTGCAGCCCGGTGTCTTCGAGTTCCTCGGAAATCCCGCCCAACACATCGGGAAACACCAGATTCGAAAGCGAAGGAATGATGACGGCGACCAGATTGACACGCTGGCTGGCCAAGGCGCCGGCGATCTTGTTGGGCACGTAGCCAAGGCGCTGCGCTGCTTCCAACACCTTCTCGCGCGTCGCCGCCGAAACGTCACCACGGTTGCGCAGCACGCGGCTGACGGTCATTTCCGAAACCCCCGAGGCTTCGGAAACATCGCGCAACGTCAGAGTTCTGCGGGGTACGAGCGGGGTATGGGTCACGCAACAAACCTTTCGCTTGGGGGGCCACCCCATGCTTAGCGCCAAATCTTTCAACAGCGCAAGTATCTGGAACCGGCCATGTTTTCGCTAACAGGTAAAGAAAGCCATGATAGCGGCAATTCAACGCAATTTTCTTGCGACGTCAAATCGATCGCATGCCCCCCTGATGGCTTGCACGGGGCGCCAATTGCCCGCATTAAGGCAGCGTTGGCCCCGTAGCTCAGGGGATAGAGCGGCCGCCTCCTAAGCGGCAGGTCGATGGTTCGAATCCATCCGGGGTCACCAATTCGCCATCAGGTCATGCGGATCGCGGCTTTATCGACGGCCAGCATATAGCCCTTGCGCGTGATGTTGCGCACCAAAAGCTCGGCTACCAACTGGTTGCCCAACGCATCACGCAGCCGCTTGATGCGCGTGGCCCCCGCCGATTCGTCGCAATCGACAGCGTTGCGGCCAGAAATGACCGCCTCGATCTCGGCACCCGAAAGTACGTCGTCATCCATCCGCGCTTCAGCCAGAACGGCCAATGTCTCGATTGCTGCCGGGGTCAACGTAAAGGCCATGTTGTTCAGAATCACTGCATTCTCGGCGCGCGCAATGGTCAGGCTTCTCACTTCGATGCCCGCCCTCTCGATCTCGCCCATGCGCCGGTTGAGCGCGACAATCATCAGCAGAAACACTAACGCCGCAATCAGCAAAGCGGCCGCAAAAAGCAGCAGGATGAAGATGATGACTCGGTAGCTTGACAGCACTTCCGAAAATGAGGTTCCAGATTGCGCCAGCACTTCCAGCAGGCGCAGCTCACCCGCGCCGGTCAGGGCATCGTTTTCCATGAAGATGCGCTCGACTCGCGCGTTGAAGGCGTTGGCATCTGGCAGGGCAACAAACAGGCCTATAGCCGCCGCGGCCAAAGTGACCACGATGGCACCGATGCCCCAGACCACCGCGCGGCCACCGCTGCGCAGGCTGTCAGTAGCGGAGGAAATATGCTCCGGCACTCTCTTTCCTTTGATCCAGACCTTCGGGGCCAAAGATGGAGAGAATGTTGAGCAGCGTCCAGCCGTTTTGCGCCAGACGCGGCCCCAATGCCGCTGCGGCGGCGCTGGTAGAGCCGCAGGCGGCATCCGGCAGCTCTGCCACGCCATATTGCAGGCGAAGCGGTTCGTCGCGCTTTGCCTTGTAATCGGCGTAGCAGGCGGCGTTGGCGGGGCTGACGGCAAGCGCCAGCAAAAGGGCAAGGATGCGCGTTTTCATGGCCCCAGAATGCGCCAGAGCGGGGCTGCTATACAATAGCAACGATGCCCCGCACGAGCGCTAGCCGATAGCAGGCGGGTGATATTGCTTGGCAGAGCGGGGCGGCGCGATTGTTCTCGCATCGCAACCGGCGCTGCCTGCCAGTCGCCCCTGAAAAGGAACCGCACATAATGAAACGCCTGATCGCCCTGACCACCGCCGCCGCTTTTGCACTGACCGCTGCCACCGCAACCCCTGCCGCCGCATGGGGTAAAAGCGAACAGCAGGCTTTAGGCGCAATCCTCGGGATCGCCATTCTCGGCACCATTCTCAATCAGGCAAGCAACGGCAGCGCGCAGCCGGCGCCGCGCCCTTCCTACACTCCGTCGCGGCCGCCCCGCGATAACCGCTGGGAAGAGCGCACCACCTGGCTTCCAGCTTCGTGCGTGCGCTCGGTGCGGCTCAACTCGGGCTCTCGCGATGTGATATCCGCGCAATGCCTTCGTGACGAAGGCGTGAGCGCGCGCCTGCCTTCTAGCTGCGCCTTTGATATTCGCACCGACTGGGGCACCCAGCGCGTCTATGGCACCAGTTGCTTGGCCGACTCCGGTTTCCGGGTCTCGCGCCGTTAATGGTTTTTTCGCCGCGTGTTGTGCGTGTTGTGCCTGCGGCGGGCAATGGCGGGGGCTTCGGCCCCCGCCTTTTTCGTTGCGCTCGCCGTTGCGTTACCGCCTAATGGAGGCATGAAGCCCGCCCCCGATCTTGTCTTTGAAACTGCAGCCCTTGCTCGTGGCTTCACCCGTATTGCCGGGGTTGACGAAGTTGGCCGAGGGCCGCTGGCAGGCCCGGTTACAGCCGCGGCAGTGGTGCTGGACCTCAATTGCATTCCCGTCGGGTTGAACGACAGCAAAGTCTTGACCGCCGCGCAACGCAACGCGCTTGCCGCCGCAATTCTGGCAAGTGCCGATTGCGCGGTGGCCCATGCCAGCGTCGAAGAAATCGACAGTATCAACATTTTGCAAGCGTCACATCTGGCGATGCGGCGCGCGCTTGCAGCGCTCGCCCTGCCCGCGGACCATGCCTTGATCGACGGCAATCGGATGCCGCGCGACATGACGCTTAGCGGCGAATGTATCGTTCGCGGCGACGCATACAGCCTCTCAATCGCCGCCGCTTCAATCATTGCCAAAGTGGCGCGCGATGCGCTGATGGTGGATTTAGCGCAACAGCACCCCGGCTATGGCTGGCACAAAAACGCAGGTTACCCCACGCCCGACCACCTCGCGGCGCTGAAAAATCTGGGCGTGACCCCTTACCATAGGCGTTCGTTCCGACCCGTGCACAACATCTTGTATCAAGATGTTTCTCTAACCCCTTGATTCAAAAAGAGTTTGACGACGAATCGCCTTTGACTCATTCTGTCCCAAAGAAAACGGCACTAAATGCCGGGGACAGAGGCAGCAGATGACCAAGACCATTACGCGGCCAGCGCAAAGCGCGCTGCCGCTGAACCAGATCCTTGCGGGCGACTGCATCGAAGTGATGAACAGCTTGCCCGAGGGCAGCATCGATCTCATTTTCGCCGACCCCCCCTACAACCTTCAACTGAAGGGCGACCTGCACCGGCCCGATAATTCCAAGGTCGACGCCGTCGATGACGCGTGGGATCAGTTCGCCAGCTTCGCCACCTACGACCGCTTTACCAAGCTTTGGCTAACTGCCGCGCGCCGCTTGCTGAAACCGCATGGCGCGATCTGGGTGATTGGCTCGTATCACAACGTATTCCGCATGGGTGCAGAGTTGCAGAACCAGGGTTTCTGGATTCTCAACGACGTGGTCTGGCGCAAGTCGAATCCGATGCCCAACTTTCGCGGCAAACGGTTGACCAACGCGCATGAAACGCTGATCTGGGCCAGCAAGGAAGAAGCCAGCAAATACACCTTCAACTACGAGGCGCTGAAAGCGCTGAACGAAGGTGTGCAGATGCGATCAGACTGGGTTCTGCCGATCTGCACCGGACATGAGCGCGAAAAGGATGCGGCTGGTGACAAAGCACACCCGACGCAAAAGCCAGAAAGCCTGTTGCACCGCGTTCTGGTAGGCACCACCAACCCCGGGGATGTCGTGCTCGACCCGTTCTTTGGCACCGGCACTACGGGCGCGGTCGCCAAGATGCTCGGGCGCGAGTTCATCGGCATCGAGCGCGAGGCTAGCTATCGCGAAGTGGCCGAGCGTCGCCTTGCCCGCGTGCGCCGCTATGACCGAGAGGCGTTGGAAACCACCGGTTCAAAGCGCGCCGAACCGCGTGTTCCTTTCGGACAGGTGATCGAACGCGGCATGCTGCGCCCCGGCGAAGAGCTTTACTCGCTCGGCAATCGTTTCAAGGCCAAGGTACGCGCCGATGGCACGCTAATCGGCAATGACGTGAAGGGTTCGATCCATCAGGTCGGCGCGCATCTGGAAGGCGCGCCCTCTTGCAACGGCTGGACCTATTGGCACTTCAAGCGCGAGGGCAAGATGGTGCCTATCGACATTCTGCGCCAGCAGATCCGCGCCGAAATGGAAATCCCCGGCGCCTGATTCATACTTCGAACGCCTGTGCTTCGCGGCCCGACCGCATCGCACTGCCTTGCCCCGCCGTGTGCAAACGGCGGGGTTTTTTCGTCCATGCTTCAGGCGAAATATCCCCGCCGGAGGCGCAGCTATCACATTGATCCTGCCGGCATGGGGTTTTCACCCTTGTTGTAGGGCGACCAGTCGGTGATCTCGGGGTAGTACTTCTTGCGCCATTCGCGCACGCGCGGGTTCATCCGCCGCCGCCACAGCGGCGGAACCATCGCCAGCGCGGTCATGACCGGGTAACCAAAAGGCAGTTGCGGCGCTTCATCGTCCGAATAGGTTTGCAGCAGCGGAAAGCGGCGGTCGGGTTTGTAGTGGTGGTCGGAGTGGCGCTGCAAGTTGATCAGCAGCCAGTTCGAGGCCATGTGGCTGGCGTTCCAGCTATGGCGCGGCAGCACATGCTCATACTTGCCCGCGCCCTTGTGCACGCGCGTCAGCCCGTAGTGCTCGACATAGTTGGTCAGCTCAAGCTGCCAGATGGCGACAAAACCCTGAAACAGGAAAAGCCCAAGTCCGACCCAGCCGCCAAGGTAAATCGCCAGAGCAATCGTCACAATTTGCAGCGCGCCGTAGCGCCAGAACGGGTTTGACCGATGCCACATGCTGCGCCCGGCGCGCTTCAGCATCAGCTTTTCAGCTTGCCACGCCGAGCGCGGGCAATCGCGCAGCACGCGCCAGAAAAAGCGGTGAAAACCCTCATTATAGCGCGCGGTGGCCGCATCACGCGGGGTGCCGACATACCAGTGGTGCACCAGCAGGTGCTCGGTGTGAAAATGCCCGTAAAAAACCGTGGAAAGCAGCAAATCGCCCAGCCAGACTTCCAGCTTGTTCTTCTGATGGAAAAGCTCGTGACTATAGACAATGCCGACTGTGCCTGACATCACACCGACGCCGAAGAACAGCACGATCGTTTCTAGTGCCGATAAATGGTCGGTGTGCGTCACCCACCAGATCATGCCGAAGATCGTCAGAAACTGCACCGGAAACCAGATCATCGTGATCATCCGATACCAGAACAGGTCCGACTCGGGGGTTTCCACATCGGGATTGTCTTCATTGCGCCCAAGGATCGCGTCCAGCACCGAAACCGCAGTCCATGCATAAAGTGGTGGCAAGATCACCGTCCAACCGCCGACAGTGGCACCCAGAAGAACCAGTGGAACGGTACCCAATGACAACCAGAACGGAAACGCGCGGAAGGGTTGTCGGATTTCTTCACGAGTGGACATAGGCAACCTCAAAGCTTGCGAAAGCGCAGGGATGATAGCGCAGCGGCACAGGCGTGCAATCGCGACCTACTGCGGCACTTGCGCCCTAGTCAGTTCGTCGAAAGCCCGATTTGCGCGCGGAGCCACACTTTGCGCATTAATGTGGGCAGCGCGGCGGGCTGGAACTCTGCTGGTGGGATAAAATCACCGCTCTCCGGGTTCGCGCCTTGCGGCACCTCGGCCACCAACACGCGCAGGTGCAGATGGAAGTGCGTAAAGGTATGGCGCAACTCACCCGGGGCTTCGCGCCAGTCTGCTGCCAAAGGCGGGGCTGCCGTGGGGTTCGTGCCCCATTCCGACCCCGGCCAGCCAAGCATACCACCCAGCAGTCCACGAGGCGGGCGCCTTTCTAGCAGCAAAGCACCGTCGGCCCGGCGGGCAACGTAGGCTATGCCAAACCGATCAGGCTTTTCCAGCTTGGCCGCCTTGTACGGCAGCGTTGCGGCAATGCCTTCGGCCCGCGCTTTGCAGAAGACGGCGATGGGGCAAGCCGCGCAGTTGGGCGTGCGCGGTGTGCAGATGGTTGCGCCAAGATCCATCATTGCTTGCGCATAGTCGCCCGCGCGCAAGGCGGGCGTAAGCCGGGCGGCAAATGCAATGATGTCGCGCTTTGCGGCGGGAAGCGGTGCCTGCACCGCGAACAACCGCGCCACCACCCGCTCGACATTCGCATCTACCACCGTTTCGGGCGCGTCAAAGGCGATGGCGGCGACAGCGGCCCCTGTATAGGAACCAATGCCCGGCAGTGCGCTCAAAGCTTCGACGGTTTCAGGAAAGCGGCCACCATATTCGCCCGCAACGCGTCTTGCGCAGGCCAAGAGATTACGTGCGCGAGCGTAGTAACCAAGGCCCGCCCACGCGGCCATCACCTCGGCTTCGGGTGCTGCGGCCAGCGCGGCCACGTTTGGCCAAGATTTTGTGAACCGTGCGAAATGGCCGGCTACGGCTGCAACGGTCGTTTGCTGCAACATCACTTCAGAAAGCCAGACGCGGTAGGGATCGGGCCACTCGCCCGCCGCGCGTGCTCCAGGGCCTACCCGCCACGGCAGAATTCGCGCGTGCCGGTCATACCAGTTCAGCAGCGTCGCGCCGATTTCCGCTTCGATGGCGTCACGCAATCTTTATGCCTCCATTCGGCATTCCACTGGCAAATGCTGCCAGCCTGCCTAGAATGACACTGCAAAAAGGGAAAGCCATCAATGTCTCAAACGCCCAGCAAGCGCCGGATGCGCGGGTTCGAGCCCGCCTCTGGGCTGGTGCGCGACCCGCTGCGCAAGGCGGGCGAGGCGCGGGGCTTTTCGGTAACGCGGTTGCTGACGCAATGGGCGGAAGTTGTTGGCGAAGACATCGCCGCGCAGACCCTTCCTGTCAGGGTCAACTACGGGCGAGGCGGGCTTGGGGCAACGCTGACGCTTTTGACCAGCGGCCCGGCAGCACCGATGGTGCAGATGCAGTCCGAGCGCATTCGCGAGCGGGTGAATGCCTGCTACGGCTACAACGCCGTTTCGCGCGTGGTGCTGACCCAAACTGCGCCAACGGGTTTTGCCGAGGGGCAGGCAATGTTTGCGCCCGCGCCTAAGGTGCAACCACCTGCGCCCGACCCAGCGCTGTTGAAACGTGCGGAGGTAGCGGTATCGGCGGTTTCCGACCCGGACCTGCGCAGCGCCCTTGCGATTTTGGGGCAGAACGTATTATTTCGCGCAGAACGTGCGCGTCATCGTGACCAGAGCGAAAAAGACATCCTGAAAGGCTGAACCATGGCAAGAACCACCCCGATGATGATCCTTGGACTTGTCGCCGCGGCCGCCGTGGCGGGTGGTGGGTGGTGGCTTGCCCGCCCCACGGCAAGCGTAGCAGATTTCACCCTTGCGGCGGTTGCGCAAGAAGCCGGTGCCAGCACAGCAGAGCTTTTGCCAGACATGGTGATCGGCAATGAGGCGGCAAAGGTCACGGTGATCGAATATGCCTCGTTCACCTGCCCGCATTGCGGCGACTTTCACTTGGATGTCTATGCGCCGCTTAAGACCGACTACATCGACACCGGCTTGATCAAGTTCATCCACCGCGAGGTGTATTTTGACAAGTTCGGCCTGATGGCTGCAATGATCGCCAATTGCGGCGGGGCAGAGAAATACTTTCCGGTCATGGGCGTCATCTATGACACCCAGGCGGAATGGTTTGGCGACGGCGCCGAGGCAACGATCATTAACAACCTCATCAAGATCGGCCTGAAATCAGGTCTGTCGCAAGAGGCGGTCAACGCTTGCGTTGCTGATAATGCGCGGGCCGAAGCGATGGTCGCAAACTACCTTGCGCGCGCCGGGGCCGACGATGTCAACGCAACGCCCACGCTGTTTGTGAATGGCGTGAAGTATTCCAACATGGCCTACGCAGATCTCAAGAAAATTATCGACGCCGAACTGGCTAAGTAAGCATGACGCCGCTTGCCGGGTTAAAAGTCGTTGAACTCGCCAGAATTCTTGCCGGGCCATGGGCCGGGCAAATTTTGGCAGATCTCGGCGCTGATGTGATTAAGGTTGAGGCACCCGAAGGCGATGATACTCGCCGTTGGGGGCCACCGTTTCTGACCCACCAAGGCGAAGAGGCAGCGGCCTATTTTCATGCCACAAATCGGGGAAAACGCTCCGTCGTGTGTGATTTTCGCACGCCCGATGGGCAAGCCTTCGTGCGCGACCTGATCGCAGATGCTGATGTAGTGATCGAAAACTTCAAGGTGGGCGGGTTGGCCAAATACGGGCTCGACTATGCCAGTTTAAGCGCGCTGAACCCGCGTTTGATTTACTGCTCGATCACCGGTTTTGGGCAAGATGGCCCCTATGCCGAGCGCGCGGGCTACGATTATATCATCCAAGGCATGTCGGGGCTGATGAGCGTTACTGGCGACCCTGCGGGGCAACCGCAAAAGGTGGGCGTAGCAGTGGTGGACGTGTTCACCGGCGTTTACGCCAGCACAGCCATTCTTGCCGCCCTGCATCAGCGCGCTGCCACCGGAGCCGGGCAGATGATCGACATGGCGCTATTTGATGTGGCGACATCAGTGATGGCCAATCAGGCGATGAACTACCTCGCCACCGGCACCTCGCCGCGCAGATTGGGCAATGCGCACCCCAACCTTGTGCCCTACGCGGTGTTTCCTTGTGCCGATGGTCACCTGATTCTTGCCACCGGTAACGATGCGCAATACCGACGACTTTGCCAAATTCTGAAACTTCCGGACATTGCAGAGGCAGCGCCGTACAGTACGAACGCCAACCGAATCGATAACCGCGATGCGCTGACCGATCTGATCGCAGCGGCGACGCAAAATTGGCAAAAGGCCGATCTTTTGGCCGCCTGCGAAGCTGTTGGCGTGCCCGCCGGGCCGATCAACGAAATGGCGGAGGTTTTTGACGATCCGCAAATCGTTGCGCGCGGCATGAAGATTGCGCCGGGTGGGGTGCCGGGGGTGCGTTTGCCAGTTCGTTTTTCGGGGGCGGAGCTGGCGCTTGATCGCCCTTCGCCCCGGCTGGGCGAGCATGACCGAGAAGTGCGTGATGGCCTAAAGCCCTAGCTGCGCCAGTGCCGCATTAAGCGGCGCAGGATCGGCCAACTTCAATCGTACCGGAAGCGACAGAACCTTGGGGCGAAATGCCGGCGGCAAGCGCACCGCATCCTTTTCGGTCGTAACCAGTTGTGCGCCGCACAGACGCGACTCGGTTTCCAGCCGGGACAGCAACGCGGGGCTGAAAGGCTGATGATCTTCCAGCGCCTCGCCGCGCAGCACTTCGGCACCAAGCGCGCGCAACGTGGCAAAAAACTTTTCCGGGTGGCCAATACCTGCAAAGGCCAGCACCCGCAGCCCGGCCCAATCCATCCCCGTTTCCAACGGCATGAGTGCACCGCGCAGATGCGGCACGCCGATTTGTCCGCACCAGCGCGCAGAAAATGTTGCCTGCGCAGTGTCCGGGCCGATCGATAGCACAAGATCAGCGCGCCCCAGCCCCGTCACCACCGGCTCGCGCAGCGGGCCGGCAGGCAAGCAGCGGCCGTTGCCAAAACCCTTCACGGCGTCAACGACCACAATTGACAAATCCTTGCGTAGCGCCGGGTTCTGGTGCGCGTCGTCTAGCACCAGCGCCTGCGCCCCGGCAGCGACCGCCGCCAGCGCGCCCGCTACCCGGTCACGCGCCACCCATGTGGGGGTGAAAACGGACAGCAGTAGCGGCTCGTCTCCGACGTCGTCGGCAGTATGGCTGCGCTCTGATACCTGTATTGGCCCTTTGGCGCGCCCACCGTAGCCGCGGCTAATTATATGCGCGTTTACACCACGCGCGGCCAGATGCTGCACCAGTGCAATCACCGTAGGGGTTTTGCCGGTGCCGCCCACGTTGAGGTTTCCAACTGAAATCACCGGCACCCCCGCCGCGAGGCCCGCGCCCGATTGCGCGAGCCGACGCGCTGTCGCTGCGGCGTAAAGCGCGCCGAGTGGGGCCAGCAGCCGCGCGGCGACTGCCGGGCTGTTTGGCGATGTGAACCAAAATTGCGGGGCTCGCATCAATCCTGCCCTCGATCTTTGCGCGCCCTTGCAGCGTCAAGCTCGGCCAACAAGCGGCGCGCTACCTGGTCTGCCACACCCGCATGCCCCGAAATCATAGCCCAAGCATTATGCGCCAGCGCCGCCACCCGGTCGGGCGCAATCAATTCTGCCACCACATCGGCCAATGCCGCGGGCGACGTGACCAGTCGGCACGCACCCGCATCGGCCAAGCGTGCATAATCGTCTGCGTGCGGTCCTGTTGCGGGGCCGTGCACAACAGCGGAACCCAGCGCCGCAGCCTCCAGAGGCGAGCGTGTGGCACGGCCTGCGTTCAGCGTGCCGCCCATCCATGTCAGCGGCGCCAGTCGATACCAAAGCCCAAGCTCGCGCTCGTCTTCGACAATCAGCACCTGCACATCATCCTCTGGTTCTTCTTCAGCGGCGCGCCACGCGGCGCGGTGGCCACGCGATGCGAGTTCGACGGCGATTTGTTCAGCGCGCCCGGGACCTTCTGGCATCAGCACCAGCAGCATCCGATGCGCGCGCAGCAGCGCCTTTTCATGGGCGGCCAGCACGGCGCCCTCTTCCGCTTCGGGCACGGCCACGGCAAACCATAGCGGGCGTGACTGCAATTGCTGCGCCAACGCCGCGCGTTCGGCTTCGGTACAGGGCAAAGGCTCTACCGGTTCTCGGATCGGGCCAGAAACAACAACTGCGGCGGGCGAAACCCCCATCCTCTCAAGCCATGCAGCGCTGGCCTTGTCGGGTGCCATTGCGACATCGAAGCGCGCATAAACCGCGCGCGCAATAGCCCGCCACCAAAGCCGTGAAAGCGCGCGCAGGCCTCCAAGTTGCGGTGATCGTGCTTCTAACAACGCAAGCGTCACACTCTGCGCTGATGCTTCGGATATCAACGCGGTGGGCAAAGCGTTAGGCGGCGGCGCACCGAGCAGCACGACTAGCGTGGGGCGCCATGCCGACAGCATCGCCCGCGCGGCGAGCACGGTATCGACAGGTGCCGACTGGCGCAGTGCACCCGCCGGCAGCGCCATCGTATCGGGTGCGCCACTGACCAAGACGCTCAAGTCTGGTCGAAGCCGCGCCAGCGTGCGCATCAACTGCTGCGCCGCAATTGCCGATTCTGGCGTCGCAATATGCAGCCAGAGCAACGCACCCTCTGGTCGCTCAACCGCCGGTGCGTTTAGCGCTGGTCGCGGCGGCGCACCAGATGTTCGTAAGCGCAAATGTAGCCAGAGGGCAAATGAACGCGGCATGTTCGGCACTGTTCAGAGATCGAACGCGGGGTGAATGCGTTGCGCCATTGGGTTTCCTTCAATCGCCGGGCCGGTCGAGCGAACCTATGCGATGCGGACGGGGTTCTCAAGCCGGGCGCGGCAGGCTATCGGAGACACATGAGCAAGAGCCTTGTTGAAATCTATGATGGTCTGGTTGCAGCGGGCACGCTGCATGCTGATCCGGCGCAGCGCGCCGCCTTGCCGCTGTTGGAGGCGGTACGAAAATCGCTTGCGGCAAAGTCGCGCCCACGCGCAGGCGGCCTGCGCGCCATGCTCGCACGCCAATCGCCCCAAACGAAGGCCAAGGGGGTTTACCTCTGGGGTGGGGTCGGGCGCGGTAAGTCGATGCTGATGGACCTTTTCTTTGCGAATGTATCCACCCCTGCCAAGCGGCGCGTGCATTTTCATGGATTCATGCAAGAAGTTCAGGCGAAGCTTCACGATTTGCGCAAGACCGAACTGCAAGATGTAATTCGCCCCGTGGCCGAAGCCATTGGCGCCAACGTGCGGCTGCTCTGCTTTGACGAAATGCAGATCGGCGACATTGCCGACGCGATGATCGTCGGGCGACTGTTTCAATACTTAGACGAACTAGGCGTAGTGGTGGTGACGACCTCAAACCGCGCACCCGACGATCTTTACCGCAACGGGTTGAACCGCGCCCTTTTCCTGCCCTTTATCGCGATGCTGCAGGCGCGGCTGACGGTGCACGAGCTGGAAAGCGAAACCGATTATCGCCAGCACCGACTAGCTGGGGCGCAAGTCTATTTCACGCCCGCAGACGCACGCGCCGAAACTGCGATGCAAAAGATGTGGGATGACTTGACCGGCGCAAGTCCGGGCACGCCTCTGCGTCTGACGCTATTGGGGCGCGAACTGGTGATAGAGCACCACCACGCAGGGGTCGCGCGCGTCAGTTTCTGGGATTTGTGCGCCCGCCCGCTGGGCCCGGCAGATTATCTCGCACTTGCGGGGGCGGTGCGGGTGCTGATGATCGACCAGATCCCACTGCTTTCGGCGGCCAATTTCAACGAGGCCAAGCGATTCGTGACGCTGATTGATTCCGCCTATGAGGCAAAGCTGCGCTTGATCTGCTCTGCCGCAGCTTTGCCCGAACAGCTTTATATCGAAGGCGAAGGGGCTTTTGAATTTGCCCGCACCGCCAGCCGCCTGCGCGAGATGCAGGCCGTCGATTGGGCGCCACGCACCTAGCTGTTTTCGCGCAGCACGCCCCCGGCAAGGTAGAGCGAGCCGCAGATCAGAATCCGCACGCGGGGTTCGGTGGCCGCAATCACCTGCACCGCCGCAAGCACGCTATCGGCGGTATTGGCGGCTATGCCCGCGGCCCTTGCTGCTGCCTGTGTTTCGGCGGCACTAAGCGTGTTCGGCTCGCCCGGAATTGAAACGGCGGTAAGCGTGGTTGCCTGTGCGGCGAGAGGGCGCAAGTAGCCTGCGATGTCTTTGGTGTTCAACATGCCGACAACAAGATGCGTCGGCCGGCGCGGCATCCTTGCCAGCGTCGCCGCAATTGCCTGCCCGCCTGCCGGGTTGTGGCCACCGTCAAGCCAAAGCTCGGCCTGCGGGGCCGCTTCCACCAGTGGGCCGCGCGTTAGGCGCTGCATCCGCGCGGGCCACTCGGCGCGCGAGACTGCGGCTTCGCATGCCGCGGTGTCAAACTCCAGGTAGCGCAGCGCGGCAATGGCGGCGCCAGCATTTTCGATCTGATGCGGGCCGGGCAGGTTTGGAAGCGGCAAGTCAAGCAATCCCGTCTCATCTTGAAAGATCAGGCGACCGCGCTCTTCAAATGTCTGCCAATGTTGCCCGTGCACCAGAAGCGGGCTACCCAACCGGGCGGCGCGCGCCTCGATCACCGCTAGCGCATCGGGGGCTTGCGGGCCGACCACGCAAGGTACGCCGCGCTTTAGGATGCCAGCTTTCTCGCCAGCAATCTCGGGTAAGGTTTCGCCAAGATATTGCTGATGGTCGATCGAAACCGGCGTGATGACGCACAGGGCCGGGCGGGCGAGCACATTGGTCGCATCAAGCCTGCCGCCAAGGCCGACCTCAAGTAGAGTGTAGTCAGCGGGCGTGCGCGCAAAGGCAAGGAACGCCGCGCAAGTAGTGATCTCGAAAAAGGTGATCGGCTGGCCGAGGTTTGCATGTTCGCTTTCATCAAGCAGCGCGGCTAGTTGCGGCTCGGGTATGATTTTCCCGGCAATGCGGATGCGTTCGTGAAACCGGGCAAGATGCGGCGAGGTATAGGCGTGCACGGCTTTGCCCGCAGCCTCCATGCCTGCGCGCAACATCGCTTGGGTCGAGCCTTTGCCATTCGTGCCCGCAATATGGATAACCGGCGGAATTGCAGCTTCCGGATGGCCCAAGGCCGCCAGAAGCCGCTCGACCCGATCCAGCGTGAGGTCGATGATCTTCGGATGAAGCGTCATCAGGCGGGTCAGAATTTCGTCGGATGGCTGGGGCATCGCAGGGTTCCGGCTAAGGGAGAAGGGGGACTTTGGCCCCCGCTTGCACTGGCACGCAATGCGTCCCCAGAGGGGTTTTTGGTAAATGAAGGCTTAAGGGGTGGCGGCGCGGGGGGCGGGCAAATCGGCAACGATAGCCGGGGGCAGGCGCAGCATCTGGCGCAGGATGGTAATGAGTTCGCTGCGCATGTTCTTGCGGTGTGTCACGCGGTCAAGCATGCCGTGGTCAAGCAGGTATTCGGCGCGTTGAAAGCCCTCGGGCAGTTTTTCGCGGATCGTCTGTTCGATCACACGCGGCCCCGCGAAACAGATCAATGCGTTGGGTTCGGCAATTTGAACATCGCCCAACATGGCATAAGAGGCGGTGACGCCGCCGGTCGTTGGGTGGGTGAGCACAACGATATAGGGAAGGCGCGCTTCTTTCAGCATCTGCACTGCCACGGTGGTGCGCGGCATTTGCATGAGGCTCAGAATCCCTTCCTGCATACGTGCACCGCCCGCCGCAGAAAACAGCACCAAGGGACGCTTGAGCTTTACTGCGCGCTCGGCTGCGGCGACAATTGCGTTGCCCACATACATGCCCATCGAGCCGCCCATAAAGGCAAAGTCCTGCGCTGCGGCAACAATCGGCGTGCGCCCAATTTCGCCTTCAACAACCAGCATCGCCTCTTTTTCGCCGGTTGCTTTCTGCGCGGCTTTCACGCGGTCTGGATATTTCTTCTGGTCGCGAAAGCTGAGCGGGTCTTGCACCGGGTCTGGCACAGCCACCTCGACAAAGCTGCCAGCATCAAACAGCGCATAAAAGCGATCACGCGGGCTAAGCGCCATGTGGTGATCACAAGACGTGCAGACGTTGAGGTTTTCGCTCAACTCGCGGTGAAACAGCATGGTCCCGCATTCGGGGCACTTGGTCCACAGATTCTCGGGCACCTCGCGGCGCGAAAACAGCGAGTTGATCTTTGGCCGGACGTAGTTCGAGATCCAGTTCATCGGCGGTGCCCCCGTGACGTCACGTCGGGGTGAAATAGTCCTGCGGCGCGCGAAATGCAATCGCTCTGCAACTGCCGCCTTGCGCGCCGCATTCTGGCACGATGGGCCATGCGCAATATCTTCCCCGGGGTTGCACGAACGCTTCCAAGCGTTTCAACCGCATATCTTGTGGATAACACGCCGGATTCCGCCAGATGCTGCGCGCGGCGGTTGACAGGGCGGCCTATCGTGCCAAGTATTTCCTGCCGGGTAGATACACCGGTGCAAAGGATCAACGGTTTGCGGTTCACCCGGCTTCGCCTCAACGGCTTCAAAAGCTTTGTCGACCCGACCGACCTTGTCATTCAGGACGGGTTGACCGGCGTTGTCGGACCGAACGGTTGCGGCAAATCGAATCTGCTTGAGGCGCTGCGCTGGGTGATGGGAGAAACCCGCCCAACCGTGATGCGCGGCGAAGGCATGGAAGACGTGATCTTTGCTGGTGCCGCCTCGCGCACTTCCCGCTCTTTTGCCGAAGTGTCGCTTTCGCTCGACAATAGCGAGCGGCTGGCGCCTTCAGGTTTCAACGATGCCGATACAATCGAAATCGCGCGGCGCATCACCCGCGACTCGGGTTCGGCCTACCGGGTCAACACCCGTGAAGTACGCGCGCGCGATGTGCAAATGCTGTTTGCCGATGCCTCGACAGGGGCACATTCACCCGCGCTGGTGCGGCAGGGGCAGATTTCCGAGCTGATTAACGCCAAGCCACGCGCGCGGCGGCTGATTCTTGAAGAAGCCGCAGGAATCTCGGGGCTTTATCAGCGCCGCCACGAGGCCGAGTTGAAGCTGAGTGGTGCCGAGGCAAATCTGCTGCGAGTCGATGACGTCGTCGAGCAACTGGCGCAACAGCTCGCGTCGTTGATGCGCCAAGCGCGGGCCGCCGCGCGTTACCGCGAAATTGGCACCGAATTGCGGCGCGCCGAGGGGATCTTGCTATATCTGCGCTGGCGCGGCGCGGCAGAGCAACTTGTCGAAGCTGACGCGGCGTTGACCGCGGCAAGCCTAGCTGCGGGGCGCGCAGAGGTCGCAGCGCGAACGGCCACCCGGGGCCGCGAAACCCGCGAGCAAGCACTACCACCGCTGCGCGAAGAAGAGGCGGTGTCTGGCACGATTCTGCAGCGCTTACTGCTGCAACGTGATGCACTAGGCGTGCAGGTGGCCGAGGCAGAGGCGCGCATTGCAGGCCTGAAAGCACAGTTCTCCCGAATCGAGGAAGACGCCGCCCGCGAAGCAGGGTTGAACCGTGATGCGGCAGAAACCATCGCGCGGCTGGAGTGGGAACAGGGTCAGATCGTCAAGGCGGGCGATGGCTACGACGCGCGCCTTGAAGCTGCGGCGGTTGGCGCAGCAACGGCGGCGCAAGCCTTGCAAGCGCGCGAAGCCGAGCATGCCGAACTGACCGAAGACGCAGCAAGGCTTGCCGCGCGCCATCAATCGGCCGAGCGGCTTTTGTCAGAAGCCCGCGGGGCGGTTGCACGAAACGAAGCCGAAGCAGCGCGCGCGGTGGCAACTGCCACCGAGGCGCAGAGGTCGCTGGAAAATGCTGGGCAAGATTTTTTGTGGGCCGAGACGGCGCGGATCAGCGCCGACGCAGCAGCGAAGGCCGCCGAAGCTGCCCTTGGCGCCGCAGAAAACAAGCGCGCCGAGGTGCAGGAACGCGAATCGCGCGCCCGTGCCGCACGTGCCGAAGCCGAGGGCGAGGCGGGTGCGTTGCGCGCGCAAGCTGCGGCTTTGGCGCGGCTGGTAGAGCGTGAAACCGGGGGCGGCAAGCAGTTGCTTGACCGCGTGCAGGTGGCGCGGGGCTTTGAGCTTGCACTTGGGGCCGCGCTCTCAGACGATCTTCGCACCAATGAGGCCGCCGAAAATGCCGATAGCGGTTGGGCGACATTGCCGGATTACGCGACCGTGCAGCCATTGCCTGATGGGGCCAGCCCGCTTGGGGCGCATGTAAAAGCACCTGCGCTGCTCGCGCGGCGATTGGCGCAAATTGGCGTTGTGCCCGACCGCGTGAGCGGAAAGCGCCTGCAGGCCGCGCTGGCACCGGGCCAGCGGCTGGTGACAGTTGCAGGCGATCTTTGGCGTTGGGACGGGTTGCGTGCGGCGGCCGAAGACGCGCCTTCGGCAACCGCGTTGCGGCTGCAGCAACTCAACCGGCTTGTCGAGTTGAAGCGCGATCTTGAAGAGGTTTCGGCGCGCGCCACAGGAGCTGCGCAAGCGCATGAGATGCTGACCCGCGCATTGACCGAAGCAGGCCGCGCCGACAGTGCTGCGCGAGAAGCGCGCCGTGAAGCCGACCGGGCCTTGGCCGAAGCGGGGCGCGCGCTCAGCCGCGCCGAGTCGGAACGCTCGATTGCCGCCAGCCGACTCGAATCGGCTACTGCCGCGCGCCAGCGCCACGCAGACGAGGCTTCTGCCGCCGCGTTGCGCGCCACCGAGGCCGAAACGGCACAGACCACTCTACCAAATCTCGACATCGCGCGCGGCGAGGTTGAGCGCGCCAAGCTTTCGGTCGAGGCGGCGCGGCGCAACATGTTGTCTGAACGCTCAACGCACGAAGACCTGCGGCGCGAGGGCGAGGCGCGCTTGCGCCGACGCCAAGAGATTGTGCGCGAGGTTTCCGGCTGGCGGCTTCGCCTCGACACCGCGGAAAAGCGCAGCGAAGAGCTTTCGTTGCGACAGCAGGAAACAGAGGCCGCGCTACAGGCTGCAAAGGCAGCACCTGGCGAGCTCGCCACGCGCCGCGCAGCAATTGACGACGCGATTGCGACCGCCGAGACACGGCGCAAGAAGGCAGCAGAGGCGCTTTCGGCGGCAGAAGCGGCGTTGCGCGCAGCCAATGACGCAGAACGCGAGGCCGAACGCGCCGCAGGTGAGGCGCGAGAGGCGCGCGCAGCCGCAGCGGCACGGCGCGATGCTGGGGCGGAATTGGTTGCGTCCGCCGCTGAGCACATTCGCGAAGCCGCCGAAGTAGAACCCGACGATCTGCTCGCGTCGCTCGCCGTTTATGCCGCCGACCTGCCCGCGACTGAAGCACTTGAAATCGATTTGGCGCGGCTACGCCGCCAACGCGAGGCGCTCGGCGCGGTCAACTTGCTTGCAGAACAAGATGCGCAAGCGGTGAAAAGCGAACATGAAACACTGGTGCAGGAACGCGAAGACCTCGAACAGGCAATTCGCAAGCTACGCGCAGGCATTGGCAGCCTGAACCGCGAAGGCCGTGAACGTTTGCTGACCGCGTTTGAACAGGTCAACGAGAACTTTGGAATGCTGTTCAAGCATCTTTTCGGCGGTGGCGACGCGCGGCTGCTTCTAGTCGAGTCCGACGACCCGCTGGAGGCTGGGCTTGAAATCATGTGCCAGCCGCCGGGCAAGAAACTTTCATCCATCAGCCTCTTGTCGGGGGGCGAACAAACATTGACCGCAATGGCGCTGATTTTCGCGGTCTTTCTTGCCAACCCCGCGCCGATCTGCGTGCTAGACGAGGTGGACGCGCCCCTTGATGATGCCAATGTGACGCGCTTTTGCGACCTGCTCGATGAAATGACGCGGCGCACCGATACGCGGTTTCTAATCATCACGCACCATGCGGTGACAATGGCGCGGATGGATAGGCTGTTTGGCGTGACCATGATAGAGCAAGGCGTCAGCCAGCTTGTCAGCGTCGATCTGAAACGCGCGGAGTCGCTGATCTCATAGCGGTTGCTGCGCTGCGGCGTCGCTATTCAATGCAACATTGCTGCGCAGCATGATGCAGCATCGACTTCATGGAGAACGATATGAGTGGAAAGATCGACGCGCAACTAAAGTCCCTCGGCATCACACTGCCGGCCGCGCCCGCCCCGGCAGCAAACTATGTGCCGTTTGTACAAAGCGGCACAATGCTGTTCGTCTCGGGGCAAATCAGCCAAGGTGCCGACGGTCTGATCCGCGGCAAACTCGGCGCCGGGATGGGGGTCGACGAGGGTGCGGTGGCCGCAAGGCAGTGTGGGCTAGCGCTTTTGGCGCAGGCGCGCGCGGCCTGCGGTGGTGATCTGGATAGGATCCAGCGGGTGGTCAAGCTGACCGGATTCGTGAACTCCACGCCTGATTTCACGGACCAGCCCGAGGTGATTAACGGCTGCTCTAACCTGATGGTCGAGGTTTTTGGCGAGGCTGGCCGTCACGCACGTGCCGCAGTCTCGGTGCCCTCGTTGCCACGTGGCGTGGCGGTAGAAGTTGATGCGATTTTCGAGGTGAAGTGATGCCTGCGCTGCACCCCGATTTTTTGCGCGCACCCCTCGCGCATCGTGCGTATCACGACATGGCCAAGGGACGGCCAGAAAATTCGATCGAGGCAATTCGCGCCGCAGTCGATGCAGGCTATGGCATTGAAATTGATATACAACCGTCTGCCGATGCGGTGCCAATGGTGTTTCACGATTACGAACTCGCGCGGCTGACCGGTCAACAGGGTAAGATCTCTTCCCTATCCGCCGCGGCGCTGGCGCGCTTGCCGCTAATCGGGGGCGGCGAGGGCGTGCCGACGTTGGCGCGCGTGTTGGCCGAGGTTGCAGGCCGGGTGCCGCTGCTGATCGAGATCAAGGACCAAAGCGGCACTAGCGGGCCCGAAGTCGGCGCGCTGGAAGGTGCTGTTGCCAAGGTGCTTGCGGGCTACGCGGGCCCGGTGGCGGTTATGTCGTTCAATCCACATTCGGTTGCCGCTTTTCACGCCCATGCGCCCGGCATCGCGGTAGGCCTTACCACCGCCGCCTACCAGCCCGAAGATTACCCAGAACTGCTTGGCGCAGTCTGTGACCATCTGCGCGACATACGCGACTATGACCGGGTCAGTGCATCCTTCATTTCGCACGAAGCAAGCGACCTTGCGCGCCCGCGAGTGGCCGATCTGAAGGCCGCTGGAGCGAAGGTTCTGTGTTGGACGATCCGATCGCCCGAGGCCGAGGCGAAAGCGCGCGAAGTGGCGCACAACATAACCTTTGAAGGTTACGCCGCCGCGCGGCCCGGGGCATAGGTAAGACGTGGAACCTCTGGCTGCTCAAGTATTTTCATCATATTCAGAAATATCTGAAGCTGACTGGGATTCTTGCGCCTGCCCCGAGGCGCAGTCTGGCGGTAGGCCGCTTGACCCATTCACGACCTACCGGTTTCTGTCGGCACTCGAAACCTCAGGGTCGATTGGGCCGGGAACGGGCTGGCTACCGCGCCCCCTGCTTTTGCGCGCAGCCGATACGCTGATCGGCGCCGCCCCTCTGTTTTTAAAGCAGCATTCGCAAGGTGAATACATTTTCGACCACGCCTGGGCCGACGCGCTAGAGCGTGCGGGTGGCCAGTACTATCCAAAACTTCAGGTGGCGGTGCCGTTCACTCCGGCAACCGGGCGGCGGCTACTGGCGCGACGCCGGCACGAAATCGAAGCGCGGGCAGGCATACTGGCGGCACTTCATGCCATGACTGAAGAAGCGCAGCTATCCTCGGCGCATGTGACCTTTTGCACTGCAGACGAGGCCTCCGCCGGGGCCACGCAAGACTTTTTGCACCGCCTCACGATCCAGTATCATTGGCAGAACCGCGGTTACGCACAGTATGACGATTTTCTGGCAGACCTTTCCTCGCGCAAGCGCAAGGCACTTCGCAAAGAGCGCGCCGAGGCGCAGGCCTTCGGCGGCGATATCGTGACACTGACCGGCGCCGAAATCGCAACGGAACATTGGCAGGCCTTTTGGCAGTTTTATCAAGACACCGGTGCGCGCAAATGGGGGCGGCCCTATCTGAAGAAGGCATTTTTTGACAATGCGATGGCGCTTAACGCCGATGTGCTGATGGTGCTGGCGCGCCGCGATGGCCGCTGGGTTGCCGGTGCGCTCAACTTTATCGGGCGCGAGGCGCTGTTCGGTCGGTACTGGGGCGCAATCGAAGACCATCCGAGCCTGCATTTTGAGCTGTGCTACCATCGCGCGATTGATTGGGCGATTGCACTGGGCCTGCCACGCGTCGAGGCCGGTGCGCAGGGCGAACACAAGCTCGCGCGCGGTTATCTTGGCACCGAGGTACATTCCCTCCATTGGATCGCAGACCACGGCTTTCGTCGGGCTGTCGCAGAGTATCTGGAACGAGAGCGCAAGGCAGTGCTGCAAGAGATTGATGAACTTAGTGCTCTCAGCCCGTTTCGCCGCGATCAGCGCACGGATTAACGTATTACCAGACCGCGGCAACGCCGCACCAAATGGGGAGGCACCGATGACAGCAGAATTGACGCTTTACACAAACCCAAAGTCACGCGGGCGCATTGCACAATGGATGCTTGAAGAGATCGGCCAACCTTACCGCGCGGTCGTGCTTGAATTCGGCGAACCAATGCGCACGCCCGAGTTTCTTGCGCTGAACCCGATGGGCAAAGTGCCAGTGCTGGTGCATGGCGACGCAGTCGTAACCGAAGCCGCCGCTATTTGCGCCTACCTTGCAGAAGCCATTCCCGAAGCGGGCCTTGCGCCAAAGCCCGAAGAGCGGGCGGACTATTTCCGCTGGATGTTCTTTGCCGCCGGACCACTTGAGGCCGTTATCACCGCGCGGGCACTGGGGTTAGAGGCGCCGCCCGAACGCCGCCGCATGGCGGGCTACGGCGACTTTGATACCGTGGTCGCCGCGCTGGAACGCAAGCTCGCGGTTTCCGATTATGTCGCGGGCGGGCGCTTTACGGCGGCAGATGTATATTTTGGCGCGCAGGTGGTATGGGGGCTGATGTTCCAGACCTTGCCCCCAAGCCCCGCGCTGGTCGCCTACCGTGACAGGCTGATGGTTCGCCCGGCGTGGGTGCGCGCCAACACCCCCACCTAGACGACCGCGAGCATCGCCTCGCCGCCAGAAATATCACAGGTGCCGTTTGATTCCTCGGCGTGCAATTCTTTCACAACGCCGTCTTCAACCAGCATCGCATAGCGGCGCGAGCGGTTAATGAGGCCAGAGGCGGGTGCGGTAAAATCCATTCCCATCGCTTTTGTAAAGGTTGCCTCGGCATCGGAAAGCATCGTGATGCCCGCCTTTGTGGCACCAGTTGAGTCGCCAAACGCCTTCAGTACATGCGGGTCATTGACCGCGATACAGATGATTTCGGCGATGCCTTTGGCATCAAACTTCGGCTTCGTGCGAATAAAGCTTGGCACATGCGCCGTGGTGCATGGGCCCGTATAGGCACCCGGCAACGCAAAGATCACCACGCGCTTTCCCGCAAGCCTTGGCGCAAGCTCGACGGGCTCGGGACCAGATGCGCCCATACGCAGAAACGTGGCTGCGGGCAGTTTATCACCGACAGTAATCGACATCGTGAAGTCCTCTCGCGTTGCGTTCCGGTTGCGCCAAGATATAGGGTTCGGGCCGGAAATGACCAGTAGGAGTTGCGGCATGGCAGGCGTGGTAATTGTCGGCGCAGGGCAGGCTGCAGCCTCGGCTGCGGCAAAACTGCGGGCATCGGGTTATGCCGACGCTATCACCCTTGTCGGAGAAGAGCCGCAGCCACCGTATCAGCGCCCGCCGCTGTCAAAGGCCTATTTGCTGGGGCAGATGCCGCTAGAGCGGCTTTGGCTGCGCCCGCACGCGTTTTGGGCCGAGCAAAAGGTAGAATTGCAACTGGGCACGCGGGTGGAGACGATAGACCGTGCGGCAAAGCAAGTGCTGTTGGCAGCACGTAAAGCCATCAATTATCAGCATCTTATCCTTGCCACCGGCGCCACACCGCGCCGCCTGCCCGCCGCAATCGGCGGCGCCTTGGCGGGCGTGCATGTGGTGCGCAACCTTGCCGACGTCGATGGCATGGCGCCCGATATGCGCCCCGGCGCGCGGTTGGTGGTGATCGGCGGTGGCTATATCGGGCTCGAGGCGGCGGCGGTTGCGCGCAAACTCGGGTTAGAGGTAACGCTCATCGAGGCCGCGCCGCGCATATTAGGCCGCGTCGCCTGCGCCGAAACGGCAGACGAAATTCGCGCCCTGCACGCAGCGCATGGCGTTGAAATCATCGAAGGAATCGGCATTGCTAAAATCACCGGCGCTGACCGCGCAACCGGCGTTGATCTTGCAGATGGTCGCCACCTGCCGGCCGATCTGGTGATCGTCGGTATTGGCGTTACTGCCGAGGCGGCGCTTGCCGAGGCGGTGGGCCTGGAAGTGGACGGTGGCATTGTCGTCGATGCGTTCTGCCGCACGTCCGATCCGGCAATCTGGGCAGCGGGTGATTGTGCTGTGTTTCCCTTCGCAGGCGGGCGAATACGGCTTGAAAGCGTCGGCAACGCGGTCGACATGGGCGAACTGGTTGCCGCCAACATCGTGGGCGATCCCCGCGCCTATGTGCCCAAGCCCTGGTTCTGGTCCGACCAGTATGATGCTAAGCTGCAGATTGCGGGGTTGTTGACCGGGTATGATCGGGTTGTAACGCGCCGGGCGGCCGGGTTTTCGGCGTGGTATTTCCGCGACACTACGCTGATCGCGGTTGACGCGTTGAACGATGCTCGCGCCTATATGGTCGGAAAGCGGTTGATCGAGGGGCAAAAAAGCCCCGATGCCGCGGCGATTGCGGACCCTGCAACCGATCTCAAGGCGTTTTTGTGAGGATCATCGGCGGCAGCGCGCGCGGCCTCAAACTGGCCGAAGTTGGCGAGGGTGACCCGGCAGCGCATTTGCGCCCCACATCAGACCGGGTGCGCGAGTCGATCTTTAACCTGCTCGTCAACGGCACGCATGGCAACCCGATCCCCGGCGCGCGGGTGCTCGACCTTTTCGCGGGCACGGGCGCGCTTGGCCTTGAGGCGCTGTCGCGCGGGGCCGCGCAGGTGGATTTCATTGATAATGGCGCGGCGGCGCGGACCTTGCTGCGCCAGAATATCGAACGGATGCGCGCAAAAGAGACAACCGATATCTGGCGCCGCGATGCCTGCAACATGGGCGAAAACCGCGGCCCGCGTTATGATCTGGTGTTTCTTGACCCGCCCTATGAAAGTGGCCTTGGCGAGCGCGCACTTGCATCTTGCCTCGTAGGGGGATGGCTGGCGCCCAACGCGATGCTCGTTTGGGAAGAAGGTATTGTGGCCGCGCCACCGCCCGGATTCGAGCTGCTTGATCGGCGCCGTTACGGCGGCACAGTGGTTACGTTGTTGCGCGCGCCGGGCGCGGACGCTGCATAGTCAGAAATAGCTTCGCACCAGCGCGCCGGAAACCAGCGTCCAACCGTCAGCCACCACAAAGAACGCAAGTTTGAAGGGCAGCGCCACAATTGCAGGCGGCACCATCATCATGCCCATCGACATCAGCACGGCAGAGACCACAAGGTCGATGATCAGAAACGGAAGATAGAGCAGAAAGCCGATTTCAAAAGCGCGCGATACTTCCGAGAGCATGAACGAGGGCACCAGCACTGAAAGCGGCGCATCGCCAATCGCACCGTCAAAGACCGGTTCGGGGCGCAACGCGGCAAGCGCGGTAAACGTATCAGCATCAATCCGCGCCGCCATAAAGGCACGAAACGGTGCCGAGCCAAGCCCGAACGCAGTTGGAATATCGATTTTTCCGTCTATCAACGGTGCTGCGGCTACCGCCCAGGCCTCGGTAAAAACCGGCTCCATGACGAACCATGTCAGAAACATCGCAAGGCTGACGATCAACATATTCGGGGGCGACTGCTGTAACCCGATCGCTTGACGCAGAATCGAAAGCACGGTCACGATGAAAGGAAAGCACGTGATCATAATCGCGATGCCCGGTGCAAGACTTAGCACGGTCAGCAGCGCGAAGGTCAGCAAGGTGCGCCCGGCAAGGCTGTCACCATCGCCCAGCGAGAGGGTGATTTCCTGCGCCCCGGCGGGCAGCGCCAGCAGCATGAGGATGAGGATCAGCGCGGCGCGCATGTCAAAGGCCGTTTTGCAGATCGACCACTTCGGTCAGCCGCACGGCAAGCTGCCCCGCCTGGTCGCCGGTAAGCTCTGTCAACTCTCCGCGCGCGATCAGTTTGTCGCCAACGTAAAGCTCTACCGGATCATCGACGCGTCGGTCGAGCGGCAGGATCGCGTCGCGCTTCAACCGCAACAACTCTCGCACAAGAGGGCGCGCCGTGCCGACCGATATGGTAATTTCTATCGGTACTTGCGTAAAAGGGTTGGCGAACCGTGGATCGGGCTGGTTAGAGCTATCCATCGCTCTCTCCTTGGCTTTCAAGTTGGAAAAAGGCCGTCACGGCGGCGACCATGGAGGCGGTGACGGCATCAAGGTCAATGCGCGTTTCTGAGTCGTCAAAATGCAGATAAACCTGCGCGTCGCTTAATGAGGGCTCTTCGATAAACTGCAGCGGAAACCCCGCGCGCGCCCGCAAGATCGCCTCGACCGTCTCGCGACTTTCAGGGCTGACCACAACGGTCAGAGGCGACTCTGCCAACTTTTCCGCCAGCGGCATGAGTTTTTCCAGCGCCACCATGCCCACCGATTCGCGGGCTAAGCGGGGCAGCACCTTGGCCACCATGTCATGAAGCAGCGGCTTGAGCGCGCGCAGCACATGACTGCGCGCTTCGTGATAGCTGAAGGCAAGCGCCTGCAGATTTCGGCCAAGATCGGCGCGCAACTTTGCAGCCTCGCCTTCCTGCGCGGCGACGGCGTCTTCCCAGCCGGCGCTATATCCTTTTTCGAATGAGGCAAGCTTGGCCTCTTCAAGATCGGCCAGATTCATATGGATTGCTTCGCCATCCTGCCCATCAGTATCAAAGGTTTCTAGGCGAAACGGCTGCGTCATCCGGCACGCTCCCCATGATCTTCCATCCAACTGCGCAAGATCTCGACCGATTCGTCCTGGCGTTCGTTGATCAGCCGTTTCAGCCGCGCCACTGGGTCCTGCGCGTTATTGCGATCGCCGAAATCGCCGGTTCCCATCGGCATCGCCATTTCAAAACCCGAAATCACTGGCAAGTCCGAGGGCACATAACCTTCGTCGTCAATGACCCCGGTCAGCGCCCCTGCCGGTCTTGCGGCCGGCGAGTTTTCAGGTGACGGCAATTCAGAAAATCGCGGCGACATTGGCCGGGTAAAGATCGGGCGGAGCACGAAAAGGCCGAGCACCAGAACCACAGTGGCAAGCACCGCAAGCTGGACAAGCGACATCACGTCAATTGCAAGGCTCGAAAAGACACCCGGCGCTGTTGCTTCGCCTGCCGCGGCAATTGGCTGAAACGGCATAGATTTGAGAGTGATGACATCGCCGCGCGCGGCGTCATAGCCGACCGCCGAGGCGACCAGATCGTGCAACGCCGCAAGCTCTTGCTCAGAGCGTGGCTCGAAACCTGTGGTGCCATCGGGGGCGGTGGTTTGCACGGCATCGACCAGCACGGCCACACTGAGCCGCTTGATAGCGCCGGGGTTACGCAAAACTTCGCGCGTGGTTTCCGACACCTCGAAGTTGACTCGTTCGCTGGTCTCGCTCTGCTCGCTTTGCGAGTTGCCGCCCGCGCTGCCGGTGCCAGAGGGCAGATTGGATGCTACGGTCACTGCGCCCTGACCGTTGTCAGACGAGGAATTGCTGCGCTCTTGCGTTTCGGTGGAAATCGCCACACGGGTCGACGGGTCGAACGTGCGTTCGGTAATCGCCTCGCGTTCCGTAACGGTCTCGATCGAAACCTCGACGACGGCGTTGCCATAGCCCACGCGCGCCTCAAGCAGACGCTCGACACTTTGTTTCAGCTCTTGCGCGCGACTGTCGCCACCGGGCGCCGCAGCAAGCTCTTCGCCCGAGGCGATCAGGCCACCGATGCTGTCGATCACCGAAACATCCTCAGGCGTCATTCCAGTAACGGCAGAAGAAATAAGGTATTTCAATGCTTTGGCCTGCGCTGGTGAAAGCCCGCCCGCCACTGTTGCCACAATGACCGAGGCACTTGGATGCAAGTCTTTGCGAAAGGGTTGTGCGGTCGGGTTGGCGATATAGACACGCGCGCTACGGATCAGCGGACTTGAGGCGATGGTACGCCCCAGTTCACCCTCTTTGGCACGCCAGTAGGCCGCGTCGAACATCTGCGATGTGGTGCCAAAACCCGATAGCGAGTCGAGCAGCTCGTAACCCGCGCCCCCCGGCGTTGGCAAGCCTTCACCGGCAAGCAACATCCGCAATTCGTCTCGCCGCGCGGCCTCAACGTAAATCGCGTCGCCGCGCACTTCATAGGCCGCGCCGCGCTGGTCGAGCGCCGCCACGACATCGCCCGCCTGCGCCCCTTCAAGCCGCGCATAAAGCAACGCCATCGATGGCTTTGAGGCCATGCCCGAAAGCGCCAGAACCGCCGCAAATACCACCAGCGCGGCAATGCCGACCATCACGCGACGACGCGTATCGAACGTCATCCAGATGCCTATCAACGGCTGCAAAACGCACCTCCTGATGAGCGGGCTTCTACCCTTCGTGCTCCAGATCAGTGCCCGATTGCGCTTAACAATCGGTTAGTGAGCTTTGGTCTATATCGACATTACCGGATTAGCGGGGATGCCATGGCCGATACCGACCTCGCGGTGCAAGCCGCGCCTGTGAAAAAGTCGAAAATGCCCTTGTTTGCTGGGCTGGGTGCCATGGCCCTGCTTGGGGGGGGCGCATTTTACGCGGTGTATTCCGGGCTGATTCTTGCGCCTGCGACAAGTGAACCGCACACCGCGGCGGAAGACATCGTTGTGGCTGCCCTGCCAGA
Source organism: Rhodobacteraceae bacterium UBA6213 (assembly GCA_002421605.1). Lineage (GTDB taxonomy): Bacteria > Pseudomonadota > Alphaproteobacteria > Rhodobacterales > Rhodobacteraceae > UBA6213. Next base: position 145,218 of record DISJ01000009.1, read on the forward strand.
TATCGCTTTCGTGCCGCTGGATGCACTTGTGATCCAGCTCGGGAGTGGCAACTCGGCGCGCCATCTGCTGTTTCGTGCGCAGCTTGAGGTTGCTTCGGCCTTTCAGGCGGATGTGCAGCTTTTGCTACCGCGTGTGATGGACGTGCTGAATGGTTATCTGCGCGCCGTCGATATTGCGGAACTTGAGGATAGCTCGGCGCTGATCCGGCTACGCGCGCAAATGCTGCGCCGCGTGCAAATTGTCACCGGCGAGGGGCGCGTGCGCGACCTGCTGGTGACTGAGTTCGTGGTAAACTGAGGAGCGTGAGCGATGGACTTCATTGCAGATATTCTGCTTGGCGCGGGCGCACTCGGTGCTGCGGCCTATTGTCTGGTGCTCGCAGCGCGGCTCAAGCGGTTCAATCAGCTTGAAACCGGCATGGGCGGCGCCATCGCCGTGCTTTCAGCGCAGGTTGATGACATGACTCGAGCGTTGCAAAAGGCGCAAGGGGCGGCCGGTGCCTCGGTCTCCACGCTTGGCACATTGACAGAGCGATCAGAGAAAGCCGCCGAACGGCTTGAGTTGTTGCTGGCTTCGATGCACGACCTGCCCGAACCGAGTGAAGGTGGGCGTCGGCTCAAAGTGGTACGACGGCGCGTGCAACACGAAGATCTGGAGGTTGCGGAATGAGCGGCGACACGGCCAAGCTCGCGACCACCCCACAGCAAATACCGCCGAAACGTCGGCATCGAGGCGGGTCGGGAACACTTTGGGTCATCGTCGTTTTGCTGGCAAGTTCGGGCTTGATCCGCATTGGCGACGGCGCGGGTCAGGCATTTGCGGCCGCAACCGCGCCGCAAGAGGCGGAAGCCGTGGCAACCTGCGAACCCGCGCCCAATGCCGGGGCCTTGCTTGACGAACTTCGCAGACGCGAATCGGTGCTTGCCACGCGCGAAGCCGCGCTGGAAAGCCGCGCGCAGACTGTAACGCTCGCCCAATCGCAACTTGAACTGAAGCTGGCAGAGCTGGTGGCGGCGGAAGACCGGCTTGCGGCAACACTTGCCAGAACCGACGGCGCAGCCGAAGGCGATGTTGCGCGGCTCGTGACGGTGTATGAAAATATGAAGCCCAAGGAAGCTGCCGCCGTTTTTTCCGAGATGGCGCCAGAGTTCGCCGCAGGGTTTCTTGCACGCATGCGCCCAGATGCGGCGGCCTTGGTGTTTGCGGGGCTAGAGCCGAAGGCGGCCTATGCCATCAGCGTGCTGATCGCCGGGCGCAACGCCGCAGCGCCGGTTCAGTAATGCACAGAGAGTTTCTTAATCGCGCTCTGCGATGGTTCAGGCGATGACGGGGGCGCGCGCATGATCGGTGTTATCGGCATTATTGTCATCTTCGTGATGGTGTTCGGCGGCTTCAAACTTGCCGGTGGCCACCTCGAAATCATCTTGGAAGCTGTGCCACACGAAATGATCACCATAGGTGGTGCGGCCGTTGGCGCCTTTGTCATTTCCAACGATTTTCCCACCATCAAACGCACGCTCAAGGATATCGGCAAGGTCTTTAAGGGTGCGTCGTGGAAACCCGCCGATTTCCGCGATCTGCTCTGTCTGCTCTTCGAACTCATCCGCTTGGCGCGCCAAAACCCGGTTGCCATCGAAGAACATATCGAAGCGCCTCAGAACTCCAGCATCTTTGGCAAATACCCGAAAATCCTCAAAGATCATGCAGCGATTGAACTAATTTGCGACACCCTGCGCTCCGCCTCGATGAACTATGACGACCCGCATCAGGTTGAAGAGGTGCTGGAAAAGCAACTTGACGCCAACCTTCAACACGCGTTGCACGGCAGCCACGCGCTGCAGTCCATCGCCGATGCGCTTCCCGCGCTTGGCATCGTCGCCGCGGTCCTTGGCGTGATCAAGACCATGGGCTCGATCGACCAACCACCCGAAATCCTAGGGGAAATGATCGGTGGTGCGCTGGTTGGAACGTTTCTGGGGGTGTTCATGGCTTACGGGTTTGCCGGACCCTTCGCGCAAAAGGTCAAATCCGTAGTCGAGGAAGACAGCCATTTTTATAGCCTGATCCGTGAAGTGCTGGTGGCCAATCTGCATAATCACGCCACCAACATCTGCATCGAAGTTGGGCGCCAGAATACGCCGCACCACATCCGCCCCAGCTTCTCGGAACTGGAGGAGGCGCTCAAGGCGATCAAGCAGGACGCGGCATGATCGCCTTGCTGCGCCTTTGGCTGGTCACATTGCTGCTGGCCTTGCCAGTATCGGCCGAAACCGTGCTGGTGCAATCTGGCGAGCACAACTCCTTTTCACGACTGGTGCTGCGGCTAAGCGAGCCGAGCGACTGGTTGCTTGGCAAAACCGACGCTGGATATGAGCTACGGCTTTTGCGACCTGATATCACCCTCGATCTGGCGCGGGCCTTCCAGCTCATTCCGCGCACCCGCATCACCGAGCTGGCCGGCATTGAAAGCGGGCTTTTGCTATCGGTGGCGCGCGGAACGCATGCAATCGCGTTTGAAACACAGCCCGGTACGATCGTGATCGACGTTACCACCGGCCCAGCGCCCGCAGATTCGCGCTTTGAGGCTCCGTTGCCGGCGGCGGCCCCACTGGTTGTTCCCGAAACTGCGCCCGCGACACCTGCAACGGCACGCGCGCAAAGCGATCTGGTCCTGCCGATGCGCCCGGCCATAGTGCCGCCCGATCCCCGCCTCGCCCACGCCTGGCCAAAACTTGCCGCTTCGGATCGGATCTCTGGTATATCGCCGGGGCTCACGGCACCTCAAACAGCGGCTTTCCCCGACCCGCGCGTAGCCGAGGCCGAGCAACAGCTGATATTGCAGCTTGGCCGCGCTGCCAGTCAGGGCATCGTGACCATGACGCTTCCTGATAGCGCGGCCCCGCCCGCCGCGCCATCGCCCCAAACCCCTCAGCCACCAGCCGAGCCCGCACCGCCCAATCTTGGCACGCGGGCGGCACGTCAACTCGCCGTGCGCTCTCAGACAGTTTTCGATCGTGACGGCCCTGGGCGCTATCCTCGCGACATGCTTAGTGCGGATGGTCTGACCTGCATCACGGACGACATCGTTAACGTCTCAGGTTGGTCAAACAACGAGCCGGTGGCGCTGCAAATTGGTGCCGCACAAGTTGGCTTGATTGGCGAGTTTGATCGACCAGACGCGGATCGCGTGCTTGCACTTGCGCGGCTTTATATCGCACTCGGGATGGGCGCGGAGGTTCCCGCGCTTTTACGGGGACTTAACACAGTCGTTGCGCATGCCGAGGTATTGCACGCCATGGCCGCGATCATTGACGATGCACCGGTGCCTCCCGCAGCACGGTTGGCCGAGATGACCACATGTGATTCGCAGGTCGCGCTTTGGGCAGTGCTTGCCAGTTCATCCCTCGAGCCCGGTGCGGAGGTGAACACCCTTGCGATACTCCGCGCGTTTTCGAACCTGCCACTCAATTTGCGACATCTGCTAGGGCCGCGGCTTGCGGACCGTTTGCTAGAGATCGGCGCTGAGGCTGCCGCCCGCGCCCTGCGCAGCGCAATCACTCGTGCACCGGGTGAGCACGGCGCGGCAATTGGGCTGATCGACGCGGGGATCGAGATTTCAACCGGCGAACCCACGGCCGCGGCTGCCGCGCTGGTGCCAATCATGGCCGAAAACGGGCCGGACGCCCCGTTGGCAACGATCCGCTTCATCGACGCGCAACTTGCGGCCGGGGCAACAGTGCAGCAAACAACTATCGAAGCCGCCGCAGCGCTGGCGTTTGAGCATCGCGAGGCAGCACTTGGCCCCGAACTTGCCCGCGCCCACATGCTTGCCGCAGGATCTGCGGGGCTTTTCGAACAGGCCTTCGCCGCACTTGCCAACATGCCTGAACAAGCCTCGGATGAGTTCGTGGCAGCGCGCACCGCGGAACTCATGCATCAGTTGGTTGCGACGCCAGATGATCTGGTTTTTGCGACGCAATATTTTGCAAATCGGACACTCGTCTTGTTGCAACGCGACTGGGCACTGCAAATGCAAACCGCCGCGCGGCTGCTTGATCTCGGTTTTCCCGCCGAGGCGCGACGCGTGCTTGGGGCCGAGGCAGTGCGCACCGAAGAAGGCCGTCTGCTGCGCGCGCGCGCGTCCCTTCTTGAGGCCGACGGTACCGCCGCCCTTGCCGAAATCACCGGACTCAGCGGCATCGAGGCAACGCGGCTGCGCGCCGAAGCACTACGCCTAACCGGTGATCACGACGCCGCGCGGCGCGCCTTTGAGCGTGCCGATGACCCTGCCCGTGCCGCTGAAGAAGCCTGGGCGGGTGGTGCTTGGGCCGAGGCGGCGGTGCTTGGCACCGAATCCCAGCGCGCATTGTTGACAGCCTTCGGGCTTGGCGCGCCAACCCCTGGAACTGGGCCAGAGCAGCCCGAAGAGGCGCCCCTTGCCGCATCGCGCGCACTGCTTGCCAACGCCCGCGCCGCGCGCGAGGCGCTTGAAAAGATGCTCGCTGAAGCGCCTGCCGATTAAAGCGGTCGCGCAGGGTGCGCCGCAAACGCCGCGCTTGGTCACCAAATCTCAACGCTTGGGCCGCTACCCTGCCAACGGGCGCAATACGTGTCCATGGGCAGGGGAGAATCCCGATGGCGCGCATTTTTGTGGGACTATTCTGCGCAGTATTGTTAGCAGTACCTCAGGCCCGCGCCACGCTTTGGGCACAGGAAATCTGCGAACAAGTCACACAAATCGCCGCGCACCAAAGCGGCGTCCCGATCAACGTGATGCGCGCAATTTCTCTGACCGAAACTGGCCGCACCATTGACGGCGCGTATCGCGCCTGGCCCTGGGCCGTGAATATGGAGGGCGAGGCTGCATGGTTCGCCGACCGGGCCTCGGCCACTGCTTATGCGCTAGAAGCCTATGCCCGCGGCGCCCGCAGCTTTGACATCGGCTGTTTTCAGATCAACTACAAATGGCACGGCGCGCATTTCGCCTCGATCGAGCAAATGTTCGATCCGCTTGCTAACGCGCACTATGCCGCGCGCCTGCTGCTTGAGCTTTACGCCGAAAAGGGCAATTGGCGCGATGCAGCGGGCGCCTATCATTCGCGCACGCCCGAGTATGCAAACCGCTACATGGCCCGGTTCGAATCCATACTTACCTCGCTTACAGATGTGCCGCTTGCGCCCCCAAGGCAATCCGCGCCGGACATTCCTGAAATTCCAGACATTGTGCTTGCGGCCTATGGTGTACCGGCACAACCCAATCAGCGCATCAATCGCTTTCCGCTTTTGCAAGCGGGCGGTGCGGGCGGGCACGGCTCGCTCGTTCCTCGCGGTGCAGACAGCATCACAGGGATGCTGAACACCACTGCTGCGCCGATGTTGCAGTGATGCCGACATTCTCGCTCCACTCCATTTTCCGTCCTACCATTTTGCTGGCGCTGGCGCTTATGGCGGTGATCGTGATGATGATCCTGCCGATGCCGGCTTGGGTGCTTGATGTCGGGTTGGCAACCTCGTTCGCAATCGCGATTCTGATCTTTACGGTGACGCTGTTCATCGAGCGGCCGCTGGAGTTTTCGGCCTTTCCGACGATCCTGCTTGCCTCTTTGATGCTGCGCCTCTCGCTCAACGTTTCCTCAACCAAACTCATCATCGGGCAGGGCCACACCGGCACTAACGCCGCAGGCGAAGTGATCGAAGGGTTTGCGTCCTTCATCATGGGTGGCTCGGTGCTGATCGGGCTGGTTGTTTTCGGTGTCATCCTGATCGTCAACTTCATCGTCATCACCAAAGGCGCTGGTCGTATGGCCGAGGTGGGTGCGCGCTTCGCGCTTGATGCGATGCCGGGCAAGCAGCTTGCCATCGATAGTGACATGAATGCGGGCGCAATCAACCATGCCGAGGCCAAAGCGCGGCGCGAGCGCGAACAGGCCGAGACAACCTTTTTCGGCTCGCTGGATGGTGCGTCAAAATTCGTGAAGGGCGATGCGGTTGCCGGGTTGCTGATCACCCTGCTCAACCTTGTGATGGGGCTGATCATCGGGGTCGCGGTGCACGGTATGCCATTGGGGCGTGCGTTAGAAACCTATGCGATTCTGACCGTCGGTGACGGGCTGGTCAGCCAGATCCCGGCGGTCATCATCTCTATCGCTTCGGCGCTTCTTTTGTCGCGGGGCGGCGCCAGGGGTGCTGCCGACATTGAAATATTCCGCCAGCTTGGTCGGTACCCTGCGGCGTTGACCACGGTGGCGGTATTGATGGCGCTCTTTGCGCTGGTACCGGGCTTGCCGTTTGCGCCATTCATCATTGGCGCTGCCGTTTTGGGCGTGACCGCCGCAATGGTCGAGCGTGCCACGCGCCGCCATGCCGCGCGCGAAGCGATGAAAATGCCGCCCCCCGATGCAACACCGCGCCGCCGCTCGCTGGGTGATCTTTTGGATATCGACGAGATACACGTGGAGTTTGCGCCAAATCTTGTCGCGATGGTGCTGGATCCGGCGACCGGGCTCGACGCGCGCATCACCAATATGCGCAACCACGTCGCGGCGAGCTTTGGCCTGATTTTGCCGGAAATTCGGTTGACCGACGACAGCACTCTCGGCCCCGGGCAGTACCGCATTCGCATTCAGGGCGTCGAACAGGCGCGCGACCAGCTTTTCCCTGATCGGGTGCTGGCCCTGATCGCTGACAACCGCGAATTGCTTCCGCCCGGCGACGATGTGCGTGAGCCTGTCTATGGCGCCGTCGCGCGCTGGGTCGCGCCCGCACTTCAGGAAGAGGCCGTTCTGGCCGGGTCTACCGTTGTCGGTGCGACCGAGGTGCTGGCCACGCACCTGCTTGAAGTCATCAAGCGCAATTTTGGACGCTTGCTCAGCCTGCGCGCGCTGCGCCGACTGCTGGAAGAAGCGGTGAATCTGTCCGATCCGTTCCGCGCCGAGTCCACGCGCAAACTGCTTGATGAGCTTATCCCCGACAAGGTACCAGTCGATTTGCTGCTTTCCGTGCTGCGCCTGCTGCTGGATGAGCGAGTGTCGATACGTAACCTGCCGCTGATCCTTGAAGCCATCGCGGAATCGCGCGGACTTCAGAACCCCGAAGCAATCTGCGAGCATGTCCGCCAGAGGCTCGGGTTTCAGTTGGTGGCCGAGATTCGGCGCGCTGACGGCACGATCCCACTGCTGCAACTGTCGCCTGAATGGGAAGAAACATTCTCGACCTATCAACTTCCGGCGGAGAAGGGGCAGGCCGACATCGCGCTGCCTCCAGACAAGTTCAATCGTCTCGCGCAAAATGTCTCGGAACGTCTGGCGCGCGTTGCGGAAAACGGTGTCTTTCCCGGTGTGGTCACCTCGGCGCGGCGGCGGCGGTTTGTGAAGACGGTTCTGGGTGCCAAGGGCGTTGCCGCACCAGTGTTGAGTTTTGAGGAAATCGGGCCCGATGCGCGCCCCGCGCTGGTCGGCATGGTGCAGGCATGAACGAGGCGCTGGCTAGCCTGATGGCGATCAGCACTCAAACACTGCTTGCGGGCTTCATCGTGTTTCTGCGCGTCGGCGCGGCTATGGCCTTGCTCCCGGCATTTGGTGAGACTGTGATTCCGGCGCGGGTTCGGCTGGTTGTTGCGTTGGCGTTCACGTTGGTCGTGCTGCCTGCGGTAAGCGCCGACATCGCGCCGCTTCACGCCACGGGCACACTGCCCGGGTTGGTCTTTGCCACCGAGGTGCTGGCAGGGCTGGCGCTAGGCGCGGTGTTGCGGTTCATGGTTCTGGCATTGCAAATTGCAGGCACGATCGCGGCACAGGCAAGTTCGCTATCGCAGTTATTCGGTGGCGGTGCGGGCGAGCCGCAGCCCGCTATCGGGCACCTGCTCACCTGGGGCGGGCTGGCGCTGGCGGTGTTGCTCGGGTTGCATGTGCACTGCGCCGAAGCACTGATCGGGTCTTACGCCGCGCTGCCGCCGGGTCAGTTTCCCGACGCCGAGAGCATCAGGCTTTGGGGTGTAGCCGGGGTTGCGCACGGCTTTTCGCTGGCTTTCACGCTCGCGGCGCCGTTCGTGCTGGCGGGACTGGTCTATAACGTGGCTCTGGGCGCTATCAACCGCGCGATGCCGCAACTAATGGTGGCCTTTGTCGGCGCCCCTGCATTAACCGCAGGCGGGTTGATACTGTTGCTGCTCAGCGTTCCGGCCGGATTGGCGCTTTGGCACCAGGATCTTGCACTGATATTCGCCAACCCCTTCGAGATTGCACGATGAGCGATGACGACGCAGAGCGCGAACACGAACCTACCGAACGCAAGCTGACAGAGGCGCGCAAGCGTGGCGAGTTGGTACGTTCGGGCGAAGTCAACGTTGCGGCTGCATACGGCGGGCTGCTGATCGCCTCCCTAGGCCCGGGTTTTGCGAGCCTGCGCGGCTTTGGCACCGACGCAATGGTGCTGCTCGATCAGGCCGACAGCCTTGCCCCGTTGTTGCTTGGTGGTGAAGCTGGCCCACTCGGCTGGCTGTTTGGCACGCTTTTGCTTCCTCTTGCCCCCTTTTTTCTGGTGCCGACGAGCTTTGTTCTGGCTGCATTGATGGCGCAGAGGGCGATTGTGTTCGCACCAGAAAAATTAGGACTGAAGCTGAGCCGCATCAATCCGCTGGCCAACGCCAAGCAAAAATTCGGCCGGTCTGGATTCTTTGAATTTGCCAAAAGCTTCGTGAAGCTGCTCATCATTGCGCTGTTGCTGGGCGTGTTTCTTGCCAGCCGAATGTCGCGCATCATCCTATCCCAAGGGGTTTCTGCGGGGATGGCCGTTTCTGAACTTGGCGGTCTGATTGTCGAGTTCCTCTTTTTAATGCTGATAATCGCAGCCAGCATTGGCGCCATCGACTACCTCTGGCAGCGCGCTGAACACTTGCGCCGCCATCGCATGACGCGACAAGAGCTTTTGGATGAGTTGAAACAGTCGGATGGCGACCCGCAGCTCAAAGGCCAGCGACGGCGGCGCGCGGTTGAGGTTGCCACCAACCAGATGCTGGCCGATGTTGCGAAGGCCGATGTGGTGATCGTTAACCCGACACATTTCGCGGTTGCGTTGCAGTGGAAACGCGGCAGCCTGCACGCGCCGATCTGCCTTGCAAAAGGCGTAGACGAGGTTGCCGCGCGAATCCGCGAACGCGCTGTTGAGGCGGCAATTCCGATTCACTCCGACCCGCCCACGGCGCGGGCGATCTATGCCACGGTCGGGCTTGGACAAGAAATCCGACCCGAGCAGTTCAAAGCGGTGGCGGCTGCGATCCGCTTTGGCGAACGCATCCGAAAGCGCGCCCGCGAAAGGAATGGCACATGAACCGAACACGCAAGCTTGTGGCGCTTGCAAGGGTTGCCCTGATCCGCCGCGACGCTGCGTTGCAGCTAGTCAAACTGGCGCGTGCCGCAGAAGCCGCGGCGCGCGCCGACCTTGCTGCGCTCAACGCCGCACAGCGCGCCGCGGCCTCTTCTGCCAGTGGCGATGCGACGGCTGCGCGGCAGTTCGCTCTCTACAGCCGCTGGGTTGGGGCGCAGCGAAACGCGGGTGAGGCTGCGTTGAGCAAAGCCAGACAGCATTCCGAGACATGCCGCGCAGAGGCACAGTGCGCCTTGGGTCGCACCGAGGTTTTGGTCGGGCTTGCAAAGCGGCTTGCGGCGCAAAGGGCCGCTCAGAAAGCGCGAAGGATCTAGCGGAGCGAACCCTACCGCAGTCAAATCCAACAGAGGGGGCGTTGAGCGCAGATTTCAGGCGCTGTCTTGGCGCACGATATCTGCGATCAGCACATTGCTGACACTCGTCCCGAGGGTTTTTCTTGCCGCTTCAAGCAGCGCCTTGCGCAACGCATCCATATTGCCCGCTTCTGTGAATGCACCGCGAAACCCGCCGGTGTTGGCGTGGTTGAACAGAACTTGCAGCAGTTCATCGCGCAGGCGCGGCTCTACTGCATAGACCTTTTCACTGCCGCCGGGCGTCACCTCGAGGCTCAGCGAAAGGATGACCAAAGCCGACACCCGCCCGGCCTCGACCACCGGGATCACAAACTGATTGTTCAGCTTGACATAATTGAAGGTCGAAGCGACTTGTGGGTCGGCTGCCGCAGTATCCTCGCCGCAAGGGTTCGCCTCGGCCAAGGTGTGCGGGGCGGGGCGGAGCATGTAGCCACCACCGGCCCCTGCGGCTAATCCGATCATTGCAAGCAGCGCGGGAAGAATTTTGCCCATGTGTCGGCTCAATACGGTAGCACGATATCGGTGATTTGCTGGCCGTAGGAAGGCTGCTGCATATCGGTGATCTGGCCGCGGCCACCGTATGAAATGCGTGCGCCAGCGATTTTGTCATAGGTGATCTCGTTTTGGCGGCTGATATCTTCGGGCCGCACAAAGCCGGTTACGATCAACTCTCGGACCTCGAAATTGACCCTGACCTCTTGGCTGCCTTGAATGCGCAGCACGCCGTTCGGAAGCCGCTCGATCACCGTGACGGCAACGCGCAGGGTCAGCTTTTCATTGCGCGAAACCGAACCGTTACCGCTGAAGTTTGTGGAAGAGTTGGTTGAAACGGCCGTGTCGAGCCCGACACCCGTCGGCAGTAGTTCGTTCAGCCGCTCGGGAATACCGAACAGCGACGGAATGCCCATGGACTGCGCGCCAGTGCGGGCGCGACCCGTGGTGTTGGAAATTTCGGCCTTGTCGTCAATTTCGATGACAACAGTCATGATATCGCCCGTCACACTCGCGCGACGATCGCCAAGCAGCGAGCCGCGCGAGCCAGACCAAAGCGAGGCCTCGGCATTTGGAGCACTGCGTTCTGCGTAGGCTGGAAGGGGGGCGGTGGTCATCGCGCGGAATTCATCGCTCGCTTCGATAGGGCTTAGTGGTGGGGCGCGACCAACCTCTGCAAGGTTGCCGCAAGCGGCGACGGTAATCAGGGGTACGAGCATCAGGGCGTTGCGCATAAAAGCCTCATTCATTGGAATTGACGATCAGAGTGCCGTCGGTTGCGACCCAAGCGGACACCACATTGCGCGACGCAATGTTGATCACGCGCAAAACATCACCCACGCCGCCGCGCCCAAGCGCGCGACCTTCGACAGAAATCGAAAGTGCACCGCGCCGATACAGCAGCGGCACGATCTGGTTACGCTCGACCACCGCGGGCGGGCCGACATCGTCAATGCGGATCGCGCGGCCTGCATATATCGCGGTGCGGGTTTCCTGCCCTATCGCCTCGGAAAGCGCGATGAGGCCTCCGGGCACCTCGCCCTCGGCCAACGCCACATCTTCGGCACTGATCAGCGCCTGAGCGCGCAAGGTGCGCGCAGCAACAACGGTATCTGCGCGCCCATTGCTGGCCAGTGCCAAGAGTATCGCCGTCATTACCCAGAATTCGCGGCCCAACATCATCGCACCTGTGTGGTTGCCGCCAGCATCTGATCGGCGGCGGTGATGACCTTGGCGTTCAGTTCGTATCCGCGCTGCGCCTTGATGAGTTCGGTAACTTCGCGTACCGGATCGACCGAGCTTTCCTCGAGATATCCTTGGCGGAGTGTGCCGACGCCATCTTCACCGGGCGACGAAATCTGCGGCGGCCCAGATGCGGAAGTTTCGAGAAACAGGTTTGAACCGATCGCCTCCAACCCTTTGTCATTGCTGAAATTAGCCAGCGTAAACTGACCCAGAAGCTCTGGTTGAACGCGGTCGGAAAAATAGGCGTAAACCTCGCCAGCGGCGTTGATCGCAATCGCGCTCGCATCCGTGGGAATGGTGATTCCCGGGGCTAGTGGATAGCCGTCAGAGGTGACAATCTCGCCATCGGGTGAACGCTTCAGCGCGCCGTCACGCGTATAGCCGGAGGCGCCCGAAGGCATTGTGACCTCAAGATAGCCAAGCCCCTCAATCGCAAGGTCAAGATCGCCGCCAGTGGCGGATAAGGTGCCCTGCGCAAGGTTGACGGTGACCGCAGCGGGGCGCACGCCAAGCCCCAGTTGAACACCCGTCGGCACCACGGTTCCATCGTTGGCGGTAATCGTGCCGGGGCGGGTAACCTGCTGATAATGCAGGTCTGCAAACTCTGCCCGACGAGAGTTGTAACCGGTGGTGGACATGTTCGCTAGGTTGTTGGAAATAACCTCGACACGCATTTGTTGTGCGCTCATTCCGGTCGCGGCGATCTGCAAGGCGCGCATAGCAACCTCCTATCGGGAAAGGGCAGAGATGACGGCGCGAATGCGCTCGTCTTCGCGGTCAAGGAAGGTTTGGCCCATTTCGTAGGCACGCTGCACCTCGATCATGCGTGCGATCTCGGACACCGGATCGACGTTTGATTCCTCGAGAAAACCCTGCAGCATGGCGCCATCCTCGAGCGGTTCTACCCCGGCTTCGGCGGCAAACCGAGTACCCCCGGCGTGCACAAGGCCGTTCGGGTCTGCGGGCATGAAAAGACCAATTTCGGCCAAGGGCCGCCCCTCGGCGGAAAGCGTGCCATCTTGCGAAAGCGTGATACCGCGTGCGTCAGCGGGCACGAACACCGGCGCCCCACCCGCATCAAGCAAGCGAAAGCCTTCGAGTGTGGTCAACTCGCCCTCAGGCGAAGGGGTAAAGCTGCCTGCGCGGGTCAGTTGCTGCCCTTGCGGGGTTTCGATCAGAAAGAATCCGTCACCTTCGATCGCAAAGTCGAAGGTTCCGCCGGTTTGCGACAGCGGGCCCTGCGCAAGGTTGACCACGCGTCCCAGTGCATCGGCCATCGACAGTGAAGGCTCGCCGCGGCCAAGTGCTGCAACATGTTCCGAAAAAATCACGCCTTCCTTGCGAAAGCCATTCGTCGAGACGTTGGCGATGTTGTTGGCGACAGCCTGCATTTCGCGCATCAGGCCAGATTGCCGGGTTAGGGTGGCATAGATTGCATTATCCATAGATTATCCCCCCGCGATCAGCGGAATGATTTGGAGGCGGAAAAACGCCACCAGCGATTCCGACATGAACGACATCGAAACCCAAAACACGGCGAGCATCGCACCCACCTTGGGCACAAAGGTCAGCGTCATTTCCTGCACCGATGTCAGCGCCTGAAAGAGGCCGATCGTAACGCCAGCCACCAGCGCCACAGCCAACATCGGCGCCGAAATCATCACGGCAATCCAAAGCCCCTGACGCAGCGTGTCGAAGAAGAGTGCCTGTTCCATGACTCAGACCGGCATCCGCAGAATTTCCTGATAGGCTTCCACCACCCGGTCGCGCACGGTTACGGCGGTTTCAACCGCAAGCTCGGTTGCCGCCAATGCCTGCACCAGCGCGTGCGGGTCGGCTCCCCCGGTCATCGCGGCGCGCGCGGTCTCTTCGCCCTCGCGCAGCACGGCGGCAAAGTCGTTGGCAAGCGTGCCGAACGTGTTCTGCTCAGACCCGCCCGTTGCGGGACGCGGCGCCGTTGCAGGGCGGGCCTGGGCATAGCTTTGCGCGGCAAGAGAGGTTCTGACATCCATTCTGGACCTTCTCCTTCTATCGGCGCAGGAGATCGAGCAGCGCCGACGACATTTGCCGTGCCTGATCGAACATCCTGAGATTCGCCTCGTAGCTGCGCTGCGCTTCGCGCGCGTCAGCAATTTCGACCACCAGATCGACATTCGAGCCGTCGTAGTAGCCGCCTTCATCGGCCAAAGGGTGCCCGGGATCGTAGATCCGCGTCAGCGCCGTTCGGTCGAGGTTCAATTGGCCAAGCGCGACCTGCCCTGTGTGCTGACCTGCTGTAACCACCTCTTCAAAGGTGGCGGTCTTGCGGTGGTAACCTGGGGTGTCGGCATTGGCGATATTCTCGGAAACGTGGCGCAATCGCTGCGCTTGCGCGGACATGCCCGAGGCAGAAAGAGCTAGCGCACTGTTGAAATCGGCCATGGCGATCAGCTTCGCCCAAGGCTCGTGCGCAGAACGCCGAGCGAGGTTTTGTAAATGGCAAGCGCAAGGTCGTGCTGTCGCTTTACCTCGACCGCCTTGACCATTTCGTCTTCAAGCGAAACAGAGTTGCCGTTTGGCGACATGGTACTGGTTTGGCTGCGTGATGTAATCTCGGCGCGCAGGGTGTTAGCGCCTTGCAGATGTTCGGGGCGCGAGGCGCGCATGGCGCCACCAGAGCCAGCCTCATACGTTTCCGCAAAAGATGCCACATCGCGCGCGCCATAACCCGGCGTATCGGCGTTGGCGATGTTTTGCGAAATCGCATTTTGGCGTAACGCCGCATGCGCCGCCATCGCCTGCGCGACCTTCAGGATCGCAAGATTTTCAAACATCGGGGTTTCTCCTCCGAGCGATAACCAAGGCTTAAGAGCGAATCATTTAGAAAACGTTTCGTGAACTGGGGGTGGCAAGAATGGCTTTTGCCGAATTTGATCTGTTGCGCGCCGAAATATCCGGGCTGGGTCAGGCCTATGCCGTCGGCAGGGTCAGCGAGGTCTGCGGCGGCATCCTTTCGGTGACCGGACTTTCGGCACAAGCATCGCTGGGTGACAGGGTCAAGATACACTCGCGCGGCGGTCTGTGGCTTGGGGGCGAGGTTCTTGCCTTGCATCCTGGGCGCATTGCCATTCTGGCCGATGGCGCGGCCGACGGGGTTTCCATCGGTGACAGGGTAAAACTGGCGGGGCAGGCCGGCATTGCGCCGGACGAAAGTTGGATCGGCCGTATTATTGACCCCTTCGGACAGCCGCTTGATGGCCGCCCGATTCTGCGCGGCGTTACGGAGCTGCCACTGCGCGCCGCCCCGCCACCCGCCGCGCAGCGACGTCGGCTTGGTGACCGCCTGGAAACCGGGATTCGGGTCTTCAACACGCTGCTGCCACTGGTGCAGGGTCAGCGCATCGGCCTTTTTTCAGGCTCAGGCGTAGGCAAATCGTCGCTTTTGGCCAAGTTTGCACGCGGTGTGGCCGCCGATGTGGTGGTAATTGCGATGATAGGTGAGCGTGGGCGCGAGCTGCGCGAATTTGTCGAGGGCGTGCTTGGGCCCGAGGGCATGGCACGCACGGTGGTGGTGGCCGCCACGTCCGACCTTTCGCCTTTACTGCGACGGCGTTGCGCTTGGGCTGCAATGACAGTGGCCGAGTATTTTCGCGATCAGGGCGCACATGTGCTTTTTCTTGCCGATTCGATTACCCGCTTTGCCGAAGCGCACCGCGAGGTGGCTCTGGCCGGGGGCGAGCCGCCTTCGCTGCGCGGCTATCCGCCCTCGACTGCGCATCAGATCATGGCGCTCGGCGAACGTGCGGGGCCGGGGGCCGAGGGTGCAGGTGATATCACGGCGGTTTTTTCTGTTCTCGTTGCGGGTTCCGACATGGAGGAACCAATCGCCGACATCCTGCGCGGCGTGCTCGACGGGCACGTGGTGCTTGAGCGTAGCATAGCCGAGCGCGGTCGTTTTCCGGCCATAGATCTGCTGCGGTCGGTTTCCCGTTCGTTGCCTGCAGCGGCAACTGGGCCGGAAAACACGCTGATCGCTCAGGCGCGGCGCCTGCTTGGTGCCTATGATCGCGCCGAGTTGATGATTCAAGCCGGGCTTTATACTGCCGGGTCCGACCCGATGGTTGACGCCGCGCTGGCGGTCTGGCCCGCTCTCGATGCATTTTTGGCCGAAGATGAGTCCGGCACGGTCGCTGAAAGCTTCGCTCGGCTTGCCGAATGCCTTGCCCCGGCGAGCTAAAGCCGCAGCAAAAGGTCGCTGCGTGACGCGGCACCTCCTTGCAATAATTGCAGCGCAGCCGATTGCGCCGAAACCGATCCGGCGGCAGATTGCGTGCGCAGAAGATACATCTTCACCAGCTTTTCCACTTTGGCCGGTTCGGCAAACAGAGCCGGATCGGAGCTGCCAAACATCGCATCGGCCCTGCGCTGCAGGTTCGCTACCTGCGTATCAACTTCGGTCGCGCTGAAGCTTTCGGGAAAACCAAAGGCTGTACGCATAACCTCTGCCAGTGGCGGCGACCCTATTACGGAGTACCACTTGGTCAGCGCGCTGGTCGATTTCGCGGCAAGCATCGGCAGTTCGCGCTGCGCATAAAGCGCAAGGCGCATCGAATTGTCGGCCTCGCCTACCGCCACCTCAAACTGCCTTTCGCGATAGGCAGTCAGAATCTCGTCTGGAAAATCCGCAAGCGTCGTTCGCGGCACAGTATGGTCACCAAAGCCGAAGGCGCGCGAAAACTCGGCGTAGCTTTTGTTGGAAAGTCGGTTGGCAAGATCCGATGTATCAAGCGTCCCTTCCTCAAGAACTTTGCGAATGAAAAAGCGGTTGTCGATGTCTGCATCAAGACCGAAGGCACCCAACGCCACTTTCAGCAGGCGCCGGTCGGCAACCAGGTCTTCGGCGGTGGTGATGCTTGCGATCTTCTCCCGAAAATAGTCATCGTCGCGCTGACGGGTCGCAGAGGCGGCGAACGCTGCCTGCTGCGTTTGCAGTGTCCGGCCAAGAAACTTCCACCCGGCATAACCGGTGAAGGGAATGACCGGGGCAAAGCTCATCGCTGCCCAGCCGAGGCCATCAGCCGCTCTTCGCGTGGTAGCAGACTGCGCAGCGCCTTCAGTGCCTGATAGTGCTGATTGTCGAGCACGAAGGCGGTGGCGAGGGTCAACTGCGCGCGGCTGTCGTAATCGGTCAAGACCTGGCTGAGCTGTTCGATGCCGCGCAACAGTTGCAGCTGCGCGTCATGCGAGTCGGCATCCCCCGACAGCACGAGTTGAGCGATGTAGCAGACGCGGCGCACCGGGGTATTGACCTCTTCTGGATGGATTGCGTCGCGCAGCCGCAGGATATGCGCGTTGGGCGTCATGATCGCGAGCCGGGACCGACGCTCACCGTTTTCGATGACTGCGCCGTTGATCAACACCCTTTCCTTGGGCGCCAGTTTAAGCACGAGACCGGTCATGTGGCATGCCCGTCCTGTCTGAGACCACGCATAATGGCGGTGTTGATATCCACCAGCACATCGGGGCTCGACACCCCTGCCAGAACCTTGCGCGTGTGCTTGTCGGTGAACTCGGCAAGGTAGAAGATGCGCGCGCGAAGCGGAGCGGGCAGCTGATTACCAGAATCGGCAACATCTGCGGCAAGCGTGGTCCAAAGCTTGCGGTTTTCATGAAGCGCCTGCGCGAGCGCATTGAAACCTGCATCGCCAAGGCTCGCGGCTGCCTTTAGTCGGTGTGTTATGCGTGCAAAAATTTCGTATTCGGTGCCGCGGGCGGTACGCGTGGGCTGACCAGGCGCGGAATAGGCCGTTTTGGCCATGGTTGTCGCGTTCACGGGAAATCCTTCCAGTGGGATGATGCTTCAAATCACGGCTTTGCCGCGTAGCTGATTGGGGGCGCCACTTTGGGCGCCCCTTGGTTCTTACCTGAACAGCGCAAGGATATTCTGCGGCTGTTGGTTGGCGATCGACAGCGCCTGGATGCCCAGCTGCTGCTGGGTTTGCAGCGCCTGCAGGCGCGCCGAAGCCTCTTCCATGTCGGCATCAACCAGCGAGCTTATCCCCGCCTTCATCGAGTCAGACAGGTTCGAGATGAATTCTGCCTGAATGCTGATGCGCCCTCCAACCGAGCCAAAAGCCGAGGCCGCATCGACTGCCGTGCCGATCAGCGTTTCGATTGAGCCGAGCGCGGTCGTCGCGTTCACGGCGCTAGAAACGTCGATGGAGGCGAGCGCGCCTAACCCACCCGAAGACGCGTTGGAATACTGACCGCTGACCGACAGGTCGGCAGTTCCGGCGTTGGTGAACACCAGCGTTCCGACCGAGCCGCTGTTATAATCGACAGTCAGCCCATCAATGCCCATCGCGTCGATTGCGTTCTTCATGCCAACCGAAATCAGATCGGCAACGGTGTTGTTGCCGCTGGCCACATCATTGGCCGAAACCGTATACGATGCCGTCCGATCGCCGATCCGCATGGTGATCTTGTCGCCGGCCGCCCAGGCGTTCGTGCCATCCGCGATGGTAATATCGTCCGAGCCGCCGCCTTGGTCGAGCGAAAGCACGAAGGTGTCGGCGGCGGTCGAAATCACGCCGCCCGTAGAGGCAGAGAAAACATTGTTGGTGACATAGCTGCCAGTCGAAAGGTTTTGCGCGGTCACGGAAATCGACGAGGCGGTTACACCACCCGACGCATCGCGGTCGAGCGATGCCAGAATATCAGCAGAGCCTGTGGACCCGTCGACCAGGTTCAGACCGTTGAACTGCGCGGCACCGACCACCGAGGTGATCTGGTCTACCAGCGCGTCAACGTCGGTTTGCAGCTTGCCGCGGTCAACGTTGTCTTCTTGCGCAGCAACGATTTTCTCCTTCATGCTGGTCAGTAGGTCAGTAATGGTCTCAGACGCTTTGCGCGCCACCGCAACGGTCGATTCGCCCAGCGCGAGGCTGTCTGAAATTGCTTTGAACCCTTGCACATCCGACTCCATGACTTTGGAAATTGCCCAGACCGCGGCGTTGTCTTTGGCCGACGAGATGGATTTGCCAGTGGAGATTTCGGATTGGGTCTTGGCAAGACCACTGTTGATGCCCCGAAGGGTTTGCAGCGCCACCATGGCGCTGGAGTTCGTCAGAATGCTTGACATGACAAGTCCTTTGCAATCGGTGCTTTGCACCGGGTTTCACAATCCCCAGATTGGGGTAACTTGGGCGTTCCTGCCGGGACGGGCCGGGGCTTTGCCCGTGCGCCGTGCCATCCTTCGGGATGTGCGGCAAAACTGCGCCTCAAGTTCTAAGAACTCGCTAAATGGTGCAGATTATGCAGCTGATATTCGATGCAATTTTTCTAAAACTGCTCATGCGCGTCGCTCGACCTGCGAGCCGCCTGAGGCGATGGTGCAGGCGCGACCAAGCGCGTCATAGCTGCTAAGGCTGCGACTTGCGCGGATGATCGTATCCAGACGGCGCTGCGCCGCACGTACGCCCTTCAAGGCAGCGGCCAACAAACGCTGGTTTTCCTGCGCGCGCGCGCGCAGTCGGCCCAGCGCATCAGGCGGCGCACCGCGCAGATCGCTAATCAACGCTTCCTTGCGCACCGCAAGTACATCCAAGCCGGAAAAGTCCCCGGCACGAATAGCGTGGCGCTCGACATCGAAGACCTGCTCTAGCAACTCGATCGTTCGTGCGAGGTCACTCATCGCCCGCTCCGCGCGTCAGCGAAGCAAACATCGCCTCGGCAAGCCCGACACCACCCGCTCGCGCCATCTGGCCGGCTTGTTCGTGGCGCAGGAATGAGGCGAACTGCTCTTCACCGACCCCGCCCCCAAAGCTTTCGCTCGCCTCACCCAACCCCGCTCCTTCGAGCATCTCGGATAGAAACACGGCCTCCAGTTCGGTCAGCGCTATTTGCAGGGCCACCTTCCCGTGGGTCGCTGGTAGCTGAGGGCGCGCAATGGCAGAAGGCAGCACGGGGTCAGACATCAGAAAGCTCCAAATGCAACAATTTTCCTGAATATGGGCAGAACCGGGTAAAGAAGCGGTAACTTCCCGCTGCCATGGTGCCTGCATCTACGGCAGAAGGTCGTTCAGGTCATGGAAATCATCGCGCCTCGCGATATTCTCGGCGGCGGTATGCCCGCCACGCCAGTAAGCGCTGCGGGCGCGATTGCACCTGGTGGGGCATTTCTTGCGCTTTTTGTGCTGTTGCCTGCGGCCCCTGAAGTTTCGGCCCCCATCGCCCCCATTCCAGACGCCAGCTTTGCACTGCCGCCTTGGGCAGAGCCGCCCTTTTCACCGCTCCTCCCTCCGAACCCGCTGCCTGTGTCGCCAGTAAACGGCACAGCTTTCGCACCCAGCGCGGCGGTCGGGGCTATGCCCGAGGCCGCCCAGCCTCGAAACACCGCAGCTCCTGCGGGGCGCAAGATCGCGGCACCTTCTGGCGAGAAGGCGCTTGCTCCTCACCGCGCGGTAGATGCGCCGGCACAGGAAGCACGCAGCGAAACGGGTCAATCAGGCCAACTCTCAACGGCAGCATCCGCGCCTTGGCCGGGCGCCATATGTGTGCCTGCCCAATTGACACCCCTCCCCGATGCCCCTCAGGCACGCGAGTTCGCTTCACCCGCCACCAGCGCGGCGATTGTTCAGGTCACTGATGCGCACAGCGCCGTTACAGAAATTGCGTCTACGCCGCGCGCGGTCATTACCGCCGCAGCTTCGCAAGCCACAAATGCTCAGCGCGCTGCAACTATCGCACCCCCGCCAACCAACGCGCCAATGCAACGCATTGAGATTCCAACTAAAAATAACCGCGCTGACCCGGCGCCGGCGCCCCCGCCACCCCTACGCGCGCTTGCAGCAGAGTCGCAACCGGTGCAGAGGCACCCAACCATAGAACCGTCAGATAGGGTGGCGAAGTCCGAACCGATGGCTGCGATTGGAAACAAGCGTGCACGCGTCGCGCCAGACCCGGAACACGACGATGCACCAAACCCTTTGGCGGACCCGATTCGCCCTCGCGAATTGCATGCGCATGCCCAGCCAGATCAGCGGATGGATGCAACAACTGCCGTCAAAGCGGCGGCAGTAAACGATCTGATCGTAAACGAACCTGCTGCGGCTTCGCCCGCAGATGCTGGTCGCGAAACCGCGCAAATCGGGGCAAAGGGCATCGACCAGCAACGCGATCCCACTCGCCAGATCCAGGTGGAGACACAGGCAGCCACACCCGCCAACACTGGCCCCCGCGCCGGTTTCAGTGTTGAAGTGCGGGTGCATCCAGAACCTTGGGTGGTGGCGCGCACGTTCCCCGGTGCCGGGGTCGTCGCACCCAGCTTGCCCCCGGCATTTTCTGACGCAACACCCCCACCGGTCGACACCAGCGCACCGCCTACCCAACCAGCTAAGCCAGAGCCCGCGAACACTTTGGCCCACGCGACGCCAGCTATTGCGCCAACCGCGAGCGTTTCAGCCCCTACCACTGTTACGGCAATCACCGCGCCCACGACGCATTTACGCGTCGAGCATGGCGAACCTGAATCCCAAGCAACCGCCCCGGATTCTCTGGGTGGGGCCGGTGTCGGCGGCACCGCGCCCGATAAATCGGCTTCGACCGCGCTACCCGAAGCCCGCACCACGGTGCCGTTGGCTGATTTTGTCCCGCTGCGCGAGGCCGCGCCAATGGGCCAGGCCAAGCCTGCGCAGTTTGCCGAGGCCGCGCTGCAACCAGCGGCCACGCCAGACAACGCTGCGCCGCCAGACACCCGCGCGCACACACATTTCGAGAGCATCGCACTGCCGCCCGACCAGGCCGCACCACACCGCACCGACGTCGAGATCGGCGTGCAGACCGCACCTTTGAGCAACAGCGAAAGATCTGCGGTCAACACCGCCGCTTTGCATCCCCACGGCGTCGAAACCGGCGCGGCGGTGGTGCGCCAGCTAATCGCCTCGGCCGCGCACAGCACTGACCGCGTTGTAGAGGTATCGCTAGCACCAGAAGAGCTTGGTCGCGTGCGCATGACCCTCACCACGGTCGACCACGGAATGTCGGTTGCGCTGCAGGCAGAGCGACCCGAAACCCTCGACCTGATGCGCCGCCATATCGATCAGCTAGCTCGCGATTTTCGCGACCTCGGGTATTCCAGCATCAGTTTCAGCTTTGGCGACCGACCGCAGCACCAGCAGGCGCAACCCGACACACCCGCGCCGCTTGACCCTGCGTCGCAAGAACCCCAGGCCGCCGCCCGCGCTGTGGTCGAGATCGATAGAGCGCGCACACAACCCTTACCGTCCACCCTTGGCGGGCTGGACCTAAGGCTCTGAAAGGAAAACAGAATGGTATATGCCGTAAGCGGCCAGACTTCGGGCAACACCGCAACTGCCGCGCAAACAACAGACACTGCGATGATTAGCAGTGATTATCAGACCTTCCTGATGATGCTGACCACGCAAATGCAGAATCAAGACCCACTGAACCCGATCGAAAGCTCTGATTACGCGGTGCAACTGGCGACATTTTCAGGGGTCGAGCAACAGGTCAAAAGCAACCAGTTGCTCGAATCGCTCTCGGCGCAAATGGGTCTTCTTGGCATGGCGCAATTTGCAAGTTGGGTGGGTATGGAGGCGCGCACAGCCGCACCGGTGCAGTTCGATGGCACGACCCCGGTGACACTCGCGCCAAACCCACCCGCCGCGGCCAGCCGCACCGTTCTGGTAACAGTCAACGCGATCGGGCAAGAGGCTGCGCGCACCGAAATCGCAGTATCCTCTGATCCGATCAACTGGACCGGGCAGAACAGTTCGGGCGACGCCTTCATGGCGGGGCAATACAGCTTTTATCTCGAAAGCTTCGACGCCAGCGGCACCATGATTTCAAGTGACATGGTCGAGGCCTATTCGCGCATCACCGAGGCGCGCGGCGGCGCAAATGGCACGACCTTGGTTCTGGCGGGCGGGGCAACGGTCGGCTCGGACGAGATCACGGCGTTGCGCGCCGCGCCGAGCGCAAACTAGGCCAGCGCCACCAGCAGCAGCGCAATAACGCCAACCAGCGTGCCTCCCGCAGCAAACAGCACCACATCGCGGCCGCGCCGGGGCGGCGGCGGCGGTGGCGGTGATTCGGATTGCTGTTGCAGCATATTCTCGACAATGCCCGGCAATTTCGGTCCGAAACTCGCTAGCACCCGCGCGCTGCGCGCAAGGTCGCGAACCATGGCGTGCGGGCCGAGGTTCTGGCGGATGTAGGTGGCGACCACGGGCTTTGCCACCTCCCACATGTTGAGCGACGGGTTCAGCGAGCGTGCTACCCCCTCGACCACCACCATCGTGCGTTGCAGCAAGATCAATTCGGTGCGCGTTTGCATACCGAACCGCTCTGTCACTTCAAAAAGATAGGCAAGCAGCCGCGCCATCGAGATGTTGCTGGCCTGCATGCCGAAGATCGGCTCGCCCACCGCGCGCAGGGCACGCGCAAAATCATCTACCGAGCGGTCGCGCGGCACATAGCCTGCCTCAAAATGCACTTCGGCAACGCGTCGGTAATCCTTGCGGATGAAACCCATCAGGATTTCGGCATACACGCGGCGCGAATACTCGTCGATTTGGCCCATAATGCCGAAATCATAGGCAATAATGTCGCCGTTGGCCGCCACCTTCAGGTTGCCCTGATGCATGTCGGCGTGAAAATACCCGTCGCGTAGCGCATGGCTGAGAAACAGCTGAAGCACCCTTCCAGAAAGCTCTGCAAGGTCGTGCCCGGCAGCTCGTAGCGCCTCTATATCGCCCATCGCGATGCCATCGACCCAATCGAGCGTCATGACTCGACGCGCCGACAGATCCCAATGCGGGCGCGGCGCGGCAAAGCCCGCGTCGCCTTCGGTATTGGCACAAAACTCCAGTGCAGCAGCGGCTTCCATACGCAGATCAAGCTCGCCCAGCACCACGCTTTCGAAATGCGCGATCACGTCCGATGGGCGCAGACGGCGTGACGACGGCGAAATCAGCTCGATCATCCGTGCGGCAAAGTGGAACGCGTCGAGGTCCTTGCGAAACGCCCGCTCAATGCCCGGGCGAAGGATCTTGACCGCCACCTTTGCGCCGGTATCGACGCGCCGCGCAGCGTGTACCTGCGCAATCGAAGCTGCAGCGACAGGCTCGGAAAACTCCGAAAAGATTGCCTCAACAGGCCGGCCCAGCTCGGATGCAACCGAGGCTTTTGCTTCGGCCACCGAAAACGGCGGCAGGCGGTCTTGCAGCACCGTTAGCTGTTCGGCCAGCTCTATGCCCACAACATCGGGGCGCGTTGAAAGCACCTGCCCGAACTTGATGTAGGCGGGGCCGAGCGCCGTCAGCGCGCGGGTAATCGGCGGCAGCGCAGGATCGCCCTTGAGGCCAAGCCACGCAAAAGGCCAGCCTAGCACGCGCGCCAAAAGCCGCAAACGCGGCGGCACATCCAGCGCCTCGAGCGCAAGTTTCATCGCGCCGGTTCGCTCGAACGTAGCGCCGGTGATAATCAGCCGCCAGAGATTGTGCGGGCCCCGCATCCTAGAGCTTCCAGCCAGAGTGCAGCGCGGCTATGCCCATGCTCAGATTGCGGTATTTCACTTGGCCAAAACCCGCCGCGCGGATCATGCGCGCAAAGCTTTCCTGGTCGGGGAACTTGCGGATCGATTCGACAAGGTATTGATAGCTTGCACGGTCTTTGGCGACCAGTTCGCCCAGCACCGGGATCACGTTGAAGGAATAGCGATCATAGGCCCATTGCATTGCCGGGTTCGGCAACTGGCTGAACTCTAGCACCATCAGCCGCCCACCGGGGCGCAGCACGCGATACGCTTCGGACAGCACGTCCTGAATGCGCGTCACGTTTCGGATGCCGAAACTCATGGTGAAAACATCATAAGAATTGTCAGCAAACGGCAGCGCCATTGCATCGGCCACCACCCATTCAAGCCGACTGGCAAGGTTTTCCGCCTCGGCCCGCTTCTGGCCCTCCAGCAGCATGCTTTCGGTCATGTCGCAAACGGTGGCCGTGGCCCCCGGCGCGCGCCCAAGAAAGCGAAACGCAACGTCGCCCGTGCCGCCCGCCATATCAAGCAGCCGCTGGCCTGCGCGTGGTGCCAGCCAATCCATCATCGCGTCTTTCCAGAGCCGGTGGATACCAAGGCTCATCAGATCGTTCATGATGTCGTATTTTGAAGCAACGCGGGTGAATACCCCGTGCACCATACCGGCCTTTTCACCCTCGTTTACGGTTTGAAAGCCAAAATGCGTGGTGTTCTGGGTGTTGTCCGTCATGGGCCTTGCCGATCCTGAATGCTGCCCCCCTTATAGGCGGCACAGCGGCCAAGACAATGCGGCAACGCGAGGAAGAGCCATGCCGGAACTGCCCGAAGTGGAAACCGTGCGCCGTGGCCTTGCCCCGGCAATGGAAGGCCACCTGATCGAGCGGGCCGAGATTCGGCGCCCCAATCTGCGCTGGCCACTGCCCGAGCGCATGGCAGATCGGTTGCAAAGCGCGCGCGTATTGGTGCTGCGGCGGCGGTCAAAATACCTGCTGGCAGACCTGAGCACCGGCGAATCGCTTTTGATTCATCTTGGCATGTCCGGGCGAATGCTGGTGTCCGGCACGAACTTGGGCAGTTTTCACTACCCTCACCCCGCGCCGCAAAAGCATGACCATGTGGTGCTGCATATGGACGCAGGCGCTCGCATCACCTTTAACGACGCCCGCCGATTCGGCGCGATGGACTTGATGGCGACCGCCGCTGCGCCCGACCACTGGCTCTTGCGCGACATAGGGCCAGAGCCATTTGGCAACGAATTTGACGAAGAATACCTCGTAGCGCGCCTGAAAGGGCGCGCCAGCCCGATCAAAACGGCCCTGCTCGATCAACGCGTCGTCGCGGGGCTTGGCAATATATATGCAAGTGAGGTGCTGCACCGAGCAGGTATTGATCCGCAGCGCGCAGTCAGGCGGATCAGCGCGGTTCGAATCGCCTCGTTGGTGGCGATCATTCGACAGGTGCTATCCGAAGCGATCGAGGCGGGTGGTTCGAGCTTGCGTGATCATCGCCAGCCTGACGGTGAGCTTGGTTATTTTCAGCACGTGTTCCGGGTCTATGACCGCGAGGGAGCGCCCTGCCCGCGACCCGGTTGCGGTGGTACCATTCGGCGCATCACCCAAGCGGGGCGTTCAAGCTACCTCTGCCCCGTTTGCCAGAGATGACTTGATAATCGCCCGCCGAGTGTTAGGAGTCGCCCCCGGACTTCTGGAAAGGGGCGCCCAATGGCCTACCAAACCTTGATCGTCGAGATTGAAGACAATGTAGCCCTGATCCGGCTCAATCGCCCCGAGGCGCTCAACGCGCTCAATGCGCAGCTTCTGGGCGAACTTGCCGAGGTGCTGAAAGCCGCGGACAGCAACGACAAGGTGCGTTGCATCGTCCTTACCGGATCGGAAAAGGCATTTGCAGCGGGTGCTGACATCAAGGAAATGGCCGACAAAAGCTTTGTCGACATGTTCACTTCGGATTATTTCGGCACCCAAACCGAAGATCTTTTGCGCGTGCGCAAGCCGATCATCGCCGCTGTATCAGGCTATGCGCTTGGCGGCGGGTGCGAGCTTGCGATGATGTGCGATTTCATTATCGCCTCCGAATCGGCCAAGTTCGGCCAGCCGGAAATCAACCTTGGCGTGGTGGCAGGCATCGGTGGCACGCAGCGGCTGACCCGATTCGTCGGCAAATCGAAATCGATGGACATGCATCTGACCGGCCGCTTCATGGATGCCGCCGAAGCGGAGCGTTCGGGGCTGGTCAGCCGTGTTGTGCCCGTGGGCAAGCTGCTTCCCGAGGCGATGGACGCGGCGCGCAAAATTGCCGCAAAGTCGGCGTTGAGCGCGATGGTTGTAAAAGAATCGGTCAACCGCGCCTATGAGACCACCCTGCGCGAAGGCATCCTGTTCGAGCGGCGCGTGTTTCACGCGCTGTTTTCTACCGAAGACCAGAAAGAGGGCATGAACGCCTTTCTTGAAAAGCGCCAACCGCAATTCCGCGACCGATAGGTGTTTTTCTCGCCCCGCCCCGTTGACTTGCCCATGAGTCGCGCATAGAAGCGCGACTTCAGGATTACCTACCGAAATCGGAAGATTTATACATGGCCAATACGCCCCAATCCAAGAAGCGCGCACGCCAGAACGAGCGCCGCAGTGATGTAAACAAAGCGCGCCGTTCTCGGATCCGCACTTTCTTGCGCAAGGTTGAAGAAGCGCTTGCCTCTGGCAGCGCAGACGCCGCCACTACCGCGCTGCGCGCTGCCGAGCCGGAACTGGCTCGTGGTGTCACCAAAGGTGTGCTTCACAAGAACACTCTGGCGCGCAAAATGTCGCGCCTTACTGCCCGCGCAAAGGCGCTGGCGGTCTGATCTGAAAGCATAATCTCGTTTGCAAAGGGCGCTCCTTCGGGTGGCGCCCTTTTCGCATTTTCAACAAAAACAATAACTTACACTGACTGTGGCACGCGCGACAGATTCGCTGCGACATTTCCGAGTCAAGCTCGAAGTTTGGTTGCGCGGTCTGCCGCCAACTTGCTAGCGTGGTTCTTGCGATTCACGTTGTCTGGGGGACATGACGCATTGCACAACCTTCCGGCCTATGGCCGTTAGGGCAGACTGCCATTTGCAAGGCAGCGCAATGCGAACGGTTAGCTCGGCCTTAGCGCCGAACTGCTTTGAGGGCTGTTGACTACAGATGCTTCTGTAGCCGAAGTTTCATGTCTTTCGTTTAACCGCCACCGAGGCGGAATGGTTCAGGGCTCTTGCCCCGATGCAACCTTTCCGAACTGGTGCGCTGTTTGGCGATTCCCACCGTCGTCGAAGTCGCGGGCGATTACGCTGCGGGGATGGCCGAATGCTTGGCAACTATTGGGAAAAGACACGGGGCGAGCTTTTCCGCGTTTTGGGTGCAAATAATTTCTCCTGCTGGATCGAGCCGCTTTCGCTGGTGGCGCTGGATGATTCCATTGCAGCGATCGAAGCGCCCACGCGATTCATGTGCGACTGGGTTTCACGCAACTATTCGGAACATATCCTACGCGAGTTGAACGCCTCCGGCGCCAAGGCGGCGCGGCTGGATCTGCGCGTGGCCGCGCGGCGCGAGGCCACCCCGGTCCCGCTCGCCGCCGTCGCCGCCCCCGCAGTAGAGGTGCAATCGCGCCGCGCCGCGCGTACGGGCGAAGGCGAATTGCTTGGGGCGCCGCTTGATGCGCGCTTCACATTCGACAGTTTCGTTGTCGGCAAGCCCAACGAGCTTGCGCACGCTGCAGCACGCAGGGTGGCCGAAGGCGGGCCGGTAACCTTCAATCCGCTGTTTCTTTATGGCGGCGTCGGGTTGGGCAAAACGCACCTCATGCATGCCATTGCGCACGAGCTGAGCGCACAGCAGCCGGGCCTGCGTGTGCTGTATCTTTCGGCCGAGCAGTTCATGTACCGCTTTGTTCTGGCACTTCGCGAACGCCAGATCATGGATTTCAAAGAGCTGTTCCGCTCGGTCGATGTGCTGATGGTCGATGACGTGCAGTTCATCGCCGGAAAAGACAGCACGCAAGACGAATTCTTCCATACTTTCAACGCACTCGTAGATCAGCGAAAACAGATCGTGATTTCCGCAGACCGCGCGCCGGGCGAGATCAAGGATCTTGAAGACCGAATCAAAAGCCGCCTGCAATGTGGACTTGTAGTTGATCTGCACCCTGCCGATTACGAACTTCGCCTTGGCATCCTGCAAAGCAAGTCCGAGAACTATCGCAACCAGTATCCCGGATTGGTGCTTGCCGACGGCGTTCTGGAGTTTCTGGCGCATCGCATCACCACCAACGTGCGCGTGCTTGAAGGCGCGCTGACGCGGCTTTTTGCCTTTGCCAGCCTCGTTGGGCGCGAGATTACGCTCGATCTGGCACAGGAATGTCTTTCAGACATTTTGCGCGCATCGGACCGCAAGGTTTCGATCGAAGAAATTCAGCGCAGTGTGGCCGAACATTACAACGTGCGCCTGTCGGACTTGATCGGCCCAAAGCGGGTGCGCACCATTGCTCGGCCGCGCCAGATCGCGATGTATCTGGCCAAGCAGATGACCACCCGCAGCCTGCCCGAAATTGGGCGCCGCTTTGGCGGGCGCGATCACACCACAATCATGCACGGCATCCGCAAGGTTGAAGAACTGAAAGGCGCAGACCATCAAATGGCCGAAGATATCGACCTTTTGCGCCGCTTGCTTGAGGCGTGACGCTGCAAGGCCTTGACGGGCCGTCGATGGCATGGACAAGTCCTGAAAAATCTTGAGCCTGCGCGGAAAACTGCTAGTTTTCCGCTCCGGTAGCCTTTGGGGGTAAACATGAAGATCAGCATCGAACGCGCGGCACTGCTGAAAGCGGTCGCACAGGCGCAATCGGTCGTGGAGCGGCGCAACACGATTCCGATCCTTGCAAACGTGCTGATCGAGGCAGAGGGCGCCACGGCGTCGTTCCGCGCCACCGATCTGGACATCGAGGTGGTGGACCGTGCGCCCGCCATGGTCGAACGCGCCGGAGCGACCACCGTTTCGGCGGTGATGCTGCACGAGATCGTGCGCAAGCTGCCCGATGGCGCGCTGATTAGCTTGGCGGATGACCCGGCGACGGGGCGGCTTTCGGTGCAGGCGGGTCGCTCGCACTTCAACCTTGCAACGCTGCCGCGCGAAGATTTTCCGGTGATGACCACCACCGAATACAGCGCCAATTTCTCGGCCCCCGCGCCGGTACTGCGGCGGCTGTTCGACAAGTCGAAGTTTGCGATTTCAACTGAAGAGACGCGCTACTATCTGAACGGCGTCTATATGCATGTATCACAAGGCGAAAACGGCCCGGTGCTGCGCTGCGTGGCAACCGATGGCCACCGCCTTGCTCGCATTGATGCACCCTTGCCCGAGGGCGCAGCAGGGATGCCCGGCGTGATCGTGCCGCGCAAGACCGTGGGCGAGATGCGAAAACTTCTGGAAGACGACGAGGCAATCATTGCCGTTTCCGTTTCCGAGACCAAGGTGCGCTTTGCCACCCCGACGATCACCTTGACCTCGAAGGTGATTGACGGAACCTTCCCCGACTACACGCGCGTCATTCCGGTGGGCAACACGCGGCGGCTGGAAGTGGATGCGGCCGAGTTTGCCCGTGCGGTAGATCGGGTGGCGACGGTTTCATCCGAACGCTCGCGCGCGGTGAAGCTGAGCCTCGATGAAGACCGGCTGGTGCTTTCGGTGAACGCGCCCGACGCGGGTGCCGCTGAGGAAGAGCTGGCGGTGGCCTATGCGGACGAGCGGCTTGAGATCGGGTTCAACGCCAAGTATCTGCTGGAAATTGCAAGCCAAGTGGATCGCGAAAACGCGGTGTTCCTGTTCAATTCATCTGGAGATCCCACCTTGATGCGCGAGGGTAACGATACCTCGGCGGTCTATGTGGTCATGCCGATGCGGGTCTGACCGGGCTTCGCCCGGTGCCTGCGGCGCGGATATTTGGCCTGAAGCAGGGGAAGGTGCCATGCTGACCCGGCTGACGCTGTTACAGTTTCGCTCGCACCCGCATCTTGAGCTTGTGCTCGATGGGCGGCCGGTGGCGATTTACGGCGCGAACGGGGCGGGCAAGACAAATATTCTGGAAGCGGTGTCGATGCTATCGCCGGGGCGCGGCTTGCGGCGCGCGGGTGCGGACGAGTTGGCGCGCCGGCCGGGGGAGCTCGGCTGGAAGATCCGTGCAGAGCTGACGGTGGGCGGGGTTGGGCACGAGATCGAAACGTTCGCCGCGCCGAGTGGTGCGCGCGAGGTGTGGATTGATAGCAAGTCTGCGGCACAGGTCGCGCTGGGGCGGCTGATGCGGGTGATCTGGCTGGTTCCTGCGATGGACCGGCTTTGGATCGAGGCAGCGGAGGGGCGGCGGCGATTTCTGGACCGTTTGACGATGGCGTTTCGGCCGGGGCACGGCGAAGACGTGCTCGCCTATGAAAAGGCCATGCGTGAGCGAAACAGGCTTTTGAAAGACATGGTGCGCGATTCGGTTTGGTATGGGGCGTTGGAAGCGCAGATGGCGGCTTCGGGGGCTGCTATCAACGAAAACCGGGCGGCGGCTTTGGCGCGGATTACGAACGCGCAGCAAGGGGCGACGACGGCATTTCCGGCGCCCGATCTGGCGCTTGAAGGCGAGGGGTCGGCGGATCTTTTGGCGGCGCTTGCCGAGGGGCGGGCGCGGGACATGGCGGCGGGGCGCACGCTGGAGGGGCCGCATCGGGCCGATCTGATCGCGCATCACGCGGCCAAGGCGATGCCTGCGGCGCAGGCCTCGACTGGCGAGCAGAAGGCGTTGCTGATTTCGGTGATTCTTGCCAATGCGCGGGCCTTGGCGCAGGATACGGGCAGCCCGCCGATTTTATTGCTGGACGAGGTGGCGGCGCATCTGGACGGGGGGCGCAGGGCGGCGCTGTTTGACGAGATTTGCGCGCTTGGGGTGCAGGCTTTCATGACCGGGACGGGGGCGGAGCTTTTTGGCGAACTGGGCGGGCGGGCGCAGCAGTTCGAGCTGCGCGAAGGGGCGGGTGTCTGGCCGGTTTCGGCTTAGCATAACACGCGTGTTAGAATTGCTAATTGACTGTTTTTATTACGCATAAATGCCCTCATTAACGCTTTGGAAAGACTCGCCGCGCACTGGCGGCAGCAAGGGGGATGTATGACACCGCAGCGCGTAACGCTCATCACACTTGGCGTGGACGATCTGGCCAGGTCACGGGCGTTTTATGAGGCTTGGGGCTGGCAGATCGCGTCGGCGCAGGACGGGGTGGTGTTCTTTCAGATGCTGGGCGCAGTGCTGGCGTTGTTTGGGCGCGCCGATCTTGCCGCCGATCAGGGCAGGCCGGGAACAGTGCTTGGAACCGGCGCCATGACACTGGCACAGAACTTTGCCACGACGGCAGAGGTGGACGCAGCCTTTGCCCGCGCGCTTGCCGGCGGAGCGCGCGAACTCAAAGCCCCACAGGAGGTTTTCTGGGGTGGGTATTCGGGCTATTTCGCCGACCCTGACGGGCATGTGTGGGAACTTGCGATGAACCCGTTTTGGCCCTTGGCCGATGATGGCAGCCTGACCTTGCCAGACGCTGGATAATTGCCCCGCGCGCGTGACATTGCGCCCCCTATCCCCTATAAGCGGACGACAAGATCCAAGGTAGGCAGGTATGAGCGAAAACGCAATGACGCCGAGCGAATACGGCGCCGATTCCATTAAAGTTCTCAAAGGGTTGGAGGCGGTTCGCAAACGCCCCGGCATGTATATTGGCGATACCGACGATGGCTCGGGCCTACACCACATGGTGTATGAGGTGGTCGATAACGGTATCGACGAGGTACTGGCGGGCCATGCTGATCTGGTGCGCGTGAAAATCCACGCCGACAGTTCGGTTTCGGTGTTCGATAACGGGCGCGGTATTCCCACCGGGATTCATGAAGGCGAGGGCGTTTCGGCGGCCGAAGTTATCATGACCCAGCTGCACGCGGGCGGCAAATTTGACCAAAACAGCTACAAGGTTTCGGGCGGTTTGCACGGTGTCGGTGTTTCGGTGGTAAACGCGCTGAGCGAGTGGTTAGAGCTGCGCATCTGGCGCGACGGCAGAGAGCATTTTGCGCGCTTTGTGCATGGCGACACATCTGAACATCTGCGCGTGGTAGGCCCTGCCGCAGCGGGCCAAAAAGGCACCGAGGTGCGGTTTCTGGCCTCTACCCAGACTTTTTCGAACCTCGACTACAGCTTCAAGACGCTTGAAAACCGGCTGCGGGAACTGGCGTTTCTGAACTCGGGTGTGCGCATCTCGCTGATCGACGAGCGCCCGGTAGAGCCGCTGACGACCGAACTATTCTACGAAGGCGGGGTGCGCGAATATGTGCGCTACCTTGACCGTTCAAAAACCCCGGTGATGGCGGACCCGATTTACATTGTCGGTGAGAAAAACGGTATTTCGATTGAAGTGGCGATGTGGTGGAACGACAGCTACCACGAAACCGTGTTGCCCTTTACCAACAACATTCCCCAGCGCGATGGCGGCACCCACATGGCCGGATTTCGTGGCGCGCTGACGCGCACGATCAACGCCTATGCGCAAAGCTCTGGCATCGCCAAGCGCGAGAAGATCGACTTTACCGGCGATGACGCGCGCGAAGGGCTGACCTGCGTGCTGTCTGTCAAGGTGCCGGACCCGAAGTTTTCCAGCCAGACGAAAGACAAGCTTGTTTCAAGCGAAGTGCGCCCGGCGGTCGAAAACCTGGTGAACGAAAAGCTGAGCGAATGGTTCGAGGAAAACCCCGGCCAAGCCAAGATCGTTGTGGGCAAAATCGTCGAGGCGGCACTGGCGCGCGAGGCGGCGCGCAAAGCGCGCGATCTGACGCGCCGCAAGACCGCGATGGATGTGGCCAACCTGCCCGGCAAGCTGGCCGATTGTCAGGAAAAAGACCCGGCGTTGAGCGAAATCTTCATCGTCGAAGGTGATAGCGCCGGTGGCTCGGCCAAGCAGGGGCGGGCACGGAAAAACCAAGCCGTGTTGCCGCTGCGGGGCAAGATCCTGAACGTCGAGCGGGCGCGGTTTGACCGGATGCTGGCCTCGGATACGGTGGGCACGTTGATTACCGCGCTTGGCACCGGGATCGGGCGCGACGAGTTCAATATTGCGAAATTGCGCTATCACAAGATCATCATCATGACCGATGCCGACGTGGACGGTGCCCACATTCGCACGCTGCTGCTGACCTTCTTCTTTAGGCAGATGCCACAGGTGATTGACGGCGGTTTTCTGTATATTGCGCAGCCGCCGCTTTATAAAGTCGCGCGCGGCAAATCCGAGGTGTACCTCAAGGATCAGGCAGAGCTTGAAGATTACCTGATCCAGCAGGGTATCGAGGGTGCGACGCTGCGGCTGGGCACCGGCGAAGAAATCGTCGGCGCCGATCTGGCCCGGGTGCTGGATGAGGGCCGCGTGGTGCGCCGTATTCTGCAATCTTTCCCAACGCTTTATCCGCAGCGGATAATCGAGCAAGCCGCGATTGCGGGGGCGCTGGTGGCGGGCAGGCTGGACGCTGATGCGCAGGGCGTTGCCAACGCGGTTGCGGCGCGGCTGGATCTGGTTGCGGTGGAGTATGAGCGCGGTTGGCAAGGGCGCCCGACGCAAGACCACGGGCTGCGCTTTGCCCGCGTCTTGCGCGGCGTGGAAGAGGTGCGCACGCTGGATGGGCCGGTGTTGCGATCGGGCGAGGCGCGCAGGCTGGCGACGCATACGCAATCGCTGCACGACGTTTATGGCCTGCCCGCGCGCTTGATCCGCAAGGACCGTGAGCAGATCATCAACGGACCGCTAGAGTTGTTGGCCGCGATCTTGACCGAGGGCGAAAAGGGGCTGAGCCTGCAGCGCTACAAAGGCTTGGGCGAAATGAACCCCGAGCAGCTGTGGGAAACCACGCTTGACCCCGCGGCGCGCACGCTGTTGCAGGTGAAAATCGACGATCTGGCCGAGGCCGATGATATTTTCACCAAGCTGATGGGCGACGTGGTCGAACCGCGGCGCGAGTTTATTCAGCAAAACGCGTTGAACGTGGAAAACCTGGATATCTGACCTGTGCAGGGGCGGCGGTGCCTTTGTCATCGCCGCCTTGGGGCGCGGTACTCGGGTTATATGCGCCATGCGTTTGGCGCGACGGTACATCCCGCGCTTTGGTATGGTTCACCTCGCCTTGGCGCAGTAAGCTGCGGGCGGCCGGTAAGGTCCGGTCACTTATTGCTGCGAAAGGGACCGCGATGTCGAGCAACACTCCTGCAAAAGATAAGGAACGCGAGGCAGCGCACGGCGAGATGATGCCGCTGGCGGACGCCATTGCGCTTGCGCTGGACGGCGTGGCACCGATTGGCGCGGTTGAAACCGTGAATCTGGCCGAGGCACTGGGCCGGTTTTGCGCCAAGGCCGTTGCCGCCCCCGCCGCGATGCCCTTTTTCGACAACTCTGCGATGGATGGCTATGCGCTTCGGTTGGCTGATCTGGAGGGCACCGATACGCTGCCGATTTCGGCCACGATTGCGGCGGGTGCGGCACCGTCCGAGCTGATGCCAAAAACCGCCGCGCGCATCTTTACCGGCGCGCCGCTGCCTGCGGGTGCCGATGCCATCGCGGTCAGCGAGCATTGCACCGAACTGGGGGAAACCGTCCGGTTTGATCGTGCCCCCAAGCCCGGCGCCAACATTCGCATTACCGGAAGCGATCAGCCGCTGGGTGCAAGGCTGGTTACGCCCGGTCAGCGGCTTGGCGCGCGCCACATTGGCCTGCTTGCCGCCAATGGGATCGAGAGTGTTTCGGTCGCACGAAGGCCTCGCGTTGGCGTTTTTTCGACGGGTGACGAGCTTGCCAAAGGTGTTCGTGGCCCCGGTGCGATCCATGATGCCAACCGCCCCATGCTGATTGCGCTTGCCCGCGCTGCGGGGGCCGAGGCGTGTGATCTTGGGATTTTGCCCGATGACCTTGGCGCGACCACCCGCGCGTTTGAGGGCCTTGCCGACAAGTTCGATCTGGTGCTGACCTCGGGCGCGGTGTCGGTGGGGGGGCGCGACCATGTGCGCTCGGCGCTGATTGCGGCGGGCGGGCAGCTTGATGGCTGGCGCGTGGCGATCAAGCCCGGCAAGCCGGTTGCCTTTGGGCGGATTGGCGCAAGTGCGATTACTGGGCTACCCGGCAACCCCTTTGCCTCATTCGTCGGTTTTCATCTTTTTGCGGCGCCGCAGATTGCGCGCCTGGCCGGGGGCACCGCACCCAAATTTGCCACAACACCTGCGCGCGCGGGCTTTGAATGGCACCGAAAGCCTGATCGGGCAGAGGTGTTTCCGGTGCATCTAGCCGGGTATGATGATGCGGGCGCGCCCATTCTCGAGCGCCTTGGCAATAGTGCCTCGGCCACGCTGTTTCCGCTGACCGAGGCGGACGGGCTTGCTCTTATCCCTGCTACGACAGAGCGTGTTTCGCATGGCGATATGCTTTTCTGGCAACCCTTTTGCGATGGTCGCGTGGTATGACCCGCACCCCGCTGGCGGCGATTCGCTTTGAAGATGAGGAAATTGACGCGCTGCTCGGCGCCGTTGCCGCGGAACTGGCAGATGCGGGCTGGCGGCTTGCCGGGGTCATCCAGTCGCGCGGGGGCACCAACGCAGAAAGCGATTGCGCAGCCATGAACCTAACCTCGCTTGCAACCAGCGAGGTGTTTTGCATTTCGCAAAACCTTGGGCGCGATTCGGAGGGTTGTCGGCTGCATCTTGGTGAACTTGGCAAATGCGCAAAGGCGATTGAAGCAGATCTGGCGCAAGCGCCCGATCTGTTGGTGCTGAGCCGGTTTGGCCGTGGCGAAATTGAAGGGGGCGGCTTTCGTGACCTGATCGCCCACGCGCTTGCGGCGGGGATTCCGGTGCTGGCTGGCGTGCGCCAAGACCACGCCGAAGCCTGGGCCGATTTTTGCGGTGATTTTGGCTGCGATCTGCCGTTCGAAAAGGACGCAGCACTAGAGTGGGCGCGGGCAGAAGGCTAAGCCCGCCGCGCCACCTTGACGCCCAGCACCTCTAGCACCTTCGCCTCGATCTGCGGGGCGTTCATGGCGGCGGAGGCATACATGTCTTCGGGCGAGGAATGGTCGATGAACGTGTCAGGCAACACCATGCTGCGGAAGCGGTAGCCGCGATCGAAGATGCCTTCTTCGGCCAAAAGCTGTGCAACATGGCTACCAAAGCCGCCGATTGCGCCTTCTTCCACGGTAATCAGCGCCTCGTGCCCGGCCACCAGCCGCAGAATCAGTTCGCGATCGAGCGGTTTGGCAAAGCGGGCATCAGCGACGGTGGGGGCAAGGCCACGCGCGGCCAGCGCCTCACGCGCTTTCAGCACCTCGCCAAGACGGGTGCCGAAAGACAGGATCGCCACGCGCCCGCCCTCGGCCACGATACGGCCACGGCCGATTTCCAAGGGCACGCCTTTGGTGGGCATTTCGACGCCAGTGCCCTCGCCGCGCGGATAGCGGAAGGCGATCGGGCCGGAGTCATGCGACACGGCAGTGGCGACCATATGCACCAGTTCCGCCTCATCCGCCGCGGCCATCACCACGAAGCCCGGCAGATTGGCCAGAAACGCCACATCAAAGGCGCCCGCGTGGGTTGCACCATCTGCCCCTACAAGCCCGGCGCGGTCGATGGCAAAGCGCACTGGCAGGCGCTGAATGGCAACATCGTGCACGATCTGATCAAAGCCGCGTTGCAGGAAGGTGGAATACAGCGTGCAGAAAGGTTTTAGCCCGCCCGCCGCCATACCGGCCGAAAAGGTGACCGCGTGCTGTTCGGCAATGCCCACATCAAAGCAGCGGCGCGGGAAGCGCTTGGCGAACAGATCAAGGCCAGTGCCCTCGGGCATGGCGGCGGTGACGGCGACGATCTTTTCGTCACGCTCGGCCTCGGCCAGAAGGCTTTGGGCAAAAACCTTGGTGTAGCTTGGCGCGTTTGATGCGGCCTTGGTTTGCACGCCGGTCAGCACGTTGAACTTGGCGGTGGCGTGGCCACGGTCAGCGGCGCTTTCGGCCGGGGCGTAACCTTTGCCCTTTTTGGTCACGACATGAATCAGCATCGGTCCGGTGGCCCGCACCTTGACGGTGCGCAGCAGCGGCAAAAGCTGATCGAGGTCGTGCCCATCGACAGGGCCGACATAGGTAAAGCCCAGTTCCTCGAACAGGGTGCCGCCCACTGTCATGCCTTTCAGCATTTCCTTGGCGCGGCGTGCGCCTTCTTGCAGACCCTCTGGCAACAGGCTGACCGCGCCTTTGGCGGCTGCCTTCAGATCCTGATAGGGGCCGCCCGCATAAAGCCGCGTGAGATATGATGAAAGTGCGCCAACCGGCGGGGCGATCGACATTTCGTTATCGTTCAGCACCACGAACAGGCGCTTGCCAAGGTGGCCCGCGTTGTTCATCGCCTCAAATGCCATGCCCGCGCTCATCGCGCCGTCACCGATAACGGCAATCGCATCCCCCGCGTCGCCGCCCAGATCGCGCGCCACGGCAAGGCCTAGCGCGGCCGAGATGGAGGTAGAGCTGTGGCCCGCGCCGAACGGGTCATAGGCGCTTTCCGAGCGTTTGGTAAAACCCGAAAGCCCGCCCTTCTGGCGCAGGGTGCGGATCCGGTCGCGCCGGCCGGTCAGGATTTTGTGCGGATAGCACTGATGCCCGACATCCCAGATGATCTTGTCGCGCGGCGCGTCAAAGACGGCGTGCAGCGCCACGGTCAGTTCAACCACGCCGAGCCCCGCACCAAGGTGGCCACCTGTAACCGACACCGCCGAAATCGTCTCGGCGCGAAGTTCGTCGGCTAGCTGACGCAACTCTCGGTCGGTGAGGGCCTTGAGGTCCGAGGGCAGGCGCACACGGTCAAGCATGGGGGTAGTTGGGCGGTCAGTCATTCGCGGCCCTCCGGGGGCGTCAGGTTTGCCGGGAGATAACGAAACGCGCGGCATCCCGCAAGGTTTGCGCCTTTGCGCCGTAGGGCGCAAGCGCTGCGCAGGCATCTTCGACAAGAGCCGCCGCACGGGCGCGCGCGCCATCAAGGCCCAGCAGGGTTACGAATGTGGCCTTGCCAGCCTGCGCATCCTTGCCCAGCCGCTTGCCTGCCTGCGCCTCGGTCCCGGTCACATCAAGGATGTCATCGGCGATCTGAAACGCAAGGCCAAGTGCGCTGGCGTAGGCAACAAGGGGGGCGCGCTCGGCCCCTGCCAGTATCGCCCCCGCCTCTGCTGCAAAGGAAATGAGCGCGCCGGTCTTGCCTGCCTGCAGCGTGGTAATTTCGGCTAATGTCAGCGGCGCGGGCGCGGTTTCTGCCTCTATGTCAAGCGCTTGCCCATAGACCATTCCCGCCGCACCCGAGGCGCGGGCGAGGGCTGCGATCAGTGCGATGCGGTGCGCGGGCGGCCCGAGCGCGGGGTCGCAGCAGAGATCAAAGGCCAGCGCTTGCAGCGCATCGCCCGCGAGCACCGCAGTTGCCTCATCCCATTTCACATGCACGGTGGGCTGACCGCGGCGCAGATCATCGTTATCCATCGAGGGCAGATCGTCATGAACCAGGCTGTAGGCGTGCAGCGACTCAACCGCGGCGGCGGCGGGCATGGCCTGCGCCGCGCCCAAGCCGTACAATGCCGCACTTTCGAGCACCAGAAAAGCGCGCAGCCGCTTGCCGCCTTTGGCCGCGTAGCCCATCGCATCGCGCAATTGGCCGCTTGGAAGTTGTGCCAAGGCGGCATCAAGCGCGTCTTGCACGCCGCGCTGCGCCGCCGCCAGCCGTTCGGGGAACATCTAGAGCCCCGACACCGGCGTGGCACCCGTGGGCGCCCCGTTTTCACCAAGCGTGATCTTTTCCACCCGCTCTTCAGCGGCCTTCAACAGAGCCTCGCAATGCGCCTTGAGGGCTGCGCCGCGTTCGTAAAGCGTGATCG
Source organism: Rhodobacteraceae bacterium UBA6213 (assembly GCA_002421605.1). Lineage (GTDB taxonomy): Bacteria > Pseudomonadota > Alphaproteobacteria > Rhodobacterales > Rhodobacteraceae > UBA6213. The sequence goes on from DISJ01000009.1 coordinate 184,217, forward strand.
ACTGGTCCAGCGATACCGACCCCTGCTCGAGATCGCGCACGACCTTTTCCAGCGCCGCCATCGCGTCTTCAAAGTTCATCGCCGCTATTTCGGTCATCGTCACGCTCCATCAGAACTGCCACATGTGCTGCAACCGAGGCAGCAACGGCGCTCAGATCATATCCGCCTTCAAGTGTCGAGACCACCCGCCCGGCGCAGCAATCATCGGCCAGATCGCAGATGGCGTGAGTTAGCCAGCGAAAATCCGCATCGCGCCATTCCAGCGCGGCAAGCGGGTCGGCGTGGTGCGCATCGAACCCGGCGGAAACAAGGATAAGCTCTGGCGCAAAGTCGCGCACACGCTTTAACGCCTCTTGCCAAACGGCGCGCATTTCTGCCCCGCCCGAGCCCGGCAAAAGCGGCAGGTTGATCATCTGCCCATGCGCCCCGGTTTCGCTTGCATAGCCCGATCCGGGGTAAAGCGGCATCTGGTGGGAGGATACGAATATCGCGCGCGGTTCATCCCAAAGCAGCGCCTGCGTGCCGTTGCCATGGTGCACATCAAAATCGAGCACCGCGACGCGGGACAGCCCGTGATGGTCGAGCGCGCGCTTTGCGGCAATCGCAATGCTGCCAAAAAGGCAAAAGCCCATCGCGCGCTCTGCCTCGGCGTGGTGCCCCGGCGGGCGCATGGCGACAAAGGCGTTGCCTGCCTGCCCTGCCAGCACCATATCAACCGCCGCGTTGACCCCCCCGATGGCGTGAAGGGCAGCGTCAAGCGAGCCGGGCGAGGCGAAGGTATCAGGGTCGAGCATTGCCCAACCGGCCGCAGGAATCGCAAAGCGAACGGCCTCAAGGTGCCGCTCTGTATGGCAGCGTAGCACCTCAGACTCTGGCGCGAGTGGTGCGGGGTAGCGGGCGAGTGTGGCAAATTCTGGCGCGCGCAATGCTGCCCAGATCGATTCAATCCGCGCCTCACTCTCGGCGTGGCCGGGCGGGGCTAGGTGTTTGAGCGCGGAGTCATGTGTGAAAAAAGCTGTGGTCATGGGCCAAAGCTACTTCGCGCGGGCCTGCCCGGCAAGGCATGCACGGTTCAGTCGGGTGCGGTTCAGTCGGGCGTAGCCATCCGTGTGCCGATTTCGGCGGCACCCGTGCCGAACCCTTCGGCCAGCATCGCCTTACCCGCCGCGATGCGCGCTGCGGCGGGCTTGTTTTGACCCAGCTTGAGCGTGCCTTGCACATCCTCCAGATGCAGAACCGCCGGCACGATGGCGCGCATCTTTCGCACCAACTCTTCGTCTGGCATCTTGTCGATCTTCCAGGGGGCTTTTTGCAGCTGGTTTTCAAAGGTGGCGGAAAGCCGTTCCAGATGCCCGCGCAGCGCGGTTTCCGGCAAAAGCTCGACCCTGCCACGCAGATGCACGGCGTGGTAGTTCCAGGTTGGCACCTGATGGTCCATCCCATACCAATCGGGCGAGACATAGGCGTCAGCGGTGCTGACCAGCATCACCGCCGGCTGCGGCGTGGCCAACGCGCGCGCCATTGGCGCGTTTCGAACGATGTGAAACTCGATTGCGCCCGCGTTAGCACAAAACGGCAGATGCGAAACCAGCGGCCCTGCAGCCCCGTTGACGCAAAGCGCGCCAAAACCGCGCGCCAGCGCCGCTGCCAGATTCGCCTCGGCGGTTTCGGCGCGGAAGGCCGGGTTTGGATGCATGCTGATCCCCCTCTCAGGCTAATAGCTGCGCGCCGTTGTGCCCGCTGATGCGCACATCCATCAGTGTGCCTTCGGGCTGATCGGTGGCAAAGGCGACTTCGGTGAAATATTCGGTGCGCCCAAGGCGCGGGCCTTCAGTCAGGACGGTGCGCGTCTGGCCAACCTCGGCCAGCAGATGCATGCGCAGGCGCGCATCGCCCAGCGCGCGCAGGCGGGCGGCGCGTTCCTTGATGGCGGGGCCTTTGACTTGCGGCATCCGGGCGGCGGGCGTGCCCTTGCGTGGGCTGAAGGGAAAGACGTGCAGAAAGGTCAGGCCGCAATCCTCGACAAGGCGCAGCGAGTTTTCAAACATCGCGTCAGTTTCGGTTGGAAAGCCTGAGATGATATCGGCGCCAAACACGATACCGGGGCGCAATTGGCGCGCCTCTTCGCAAAAACGGATCGCGTCGTCGCGCAGATGCCGCCGCTTCATGCGCTTGAGGATCATATCGTCGCCCGCCTGCAGGCTCAGGTGCAGATGCGGCATCAGGCGTGGTTCGGTGGCGATAGCGGCCATCAAGTTTTCATCGGCCTCAATACTGTCGATCGAGCTGATCCGCAGGCGCGCGAGATCTGGCACCAGTCGCAGGATGCGCATCACCAGATCACCCAGCCGTGGCGTGGCAGGCAGATCGGAACCCCAAGAGGTAAGGTCCACCCCGGTCAGCACCACCTCGCCAAAACCTTTGCCCACCAGCCGCTTGATCTGTTCGACCACCACGCCTGCCGGAACCGAGCGGGAATTGCCGCGCCCGTAGGGGATGATGCAGAAGGTGCAGCGGTGATCGCAGCCGTTTTGCACCTGCACATAGGCTCTGTGGCGGCCAAAACCGTCAATCAGGTGGCCCGCCGTTTCGCGCACGGAAAGGATGTCATCAACCATTACCTTTTCGGTGGCCCCGATCAGATCGGGTGCTACAAGCCCCGCCCAGGTTGCGGGCTGCATCTTTTCGTGGTTGCCGATGACGCGGGTTACCTCGGGCATGGCGGCAAATGTTTCAGGCTCGGTCTGCGCGGCGCAGCCGGTTACGATGATCGGGGTGCCGGGATTTTCGCGCGCAAGGCGGCGGATTTCCTGCCGCGCCTTTCGCACCGCCTCGGCGGTAACGGCGCAGGTGTTGACGATCACCGCGTTGCCCATACCCGCAGCTGCCGCCAGCTCCTTCATCGCCTCGCTTTCATAGGCGTTGAGGCGGCAGCCGTGCGTGGCGAATATCGGCGCGCTCATGCGTGGGCGGCCAGAAATTCGGGCGAAAGCGTGCCTTTAAAGACCAGCGCGGTGGGGCCGGTCATCCACACACCATCGTCGCGCCAATCGACCTCGAGCGTTCCGCCATCGACGTCAACTGTAACGCGCCGCCCGGTCAGGCCGCGCAGGTGTGCGGCAACGGCGGTGGCGCAGGTGCCGGAGCCGCAAGCAAGCGTGATGCCAGTGCCGCGTTCCCACACCCGCATACGCAGCCGGTCGGGCGCACTGAGCGAGGCGAACTCGACATTGGTGGCGTATGGAAACAGCGGGTCATGTTCGATGCGCGGGCCAACGCCTGCCACATCAACCGACTCGGCGTCGGGTACGAAGTGCACGCAATGCGGGTTGCCCATACCAACCGCGACCGGGTCACCCGGCAAGGGCAGATGCAGCGTATCCACCGCGCGCGCCAGCGGCAGTTCGGCCCAGCCTAGCTGCGGTGGCCCCATGTTCACCCGGGTCAGACCGTCGCCTGCGTCTTCGCCCGCCAGTAGCCCGCGTTCGGTGCGCAGTGTCAGCCGCGCCGCGCCGGTTTCCTGCAAGATCAGCCATGCGACGCAGCGCGTTGCATTGCCGCAGGCGCCCGCAGTTGTGCCATCGGCGTTGAAAAACGTCAGTTGCGCGGCGGCCTCTGGATCGGATTGGATGAACACCAGTTGATCGAACCCCACGCCCCGGTGGCGATCACCCAGCGCGCGCACCAGCGCAGCCGAAACCATATCGCCGCCCGAACGGGCATCGAGAACCACGAAATCATTGCCTGCGCCGTGCATTTTCAGGAAAGGCAGGCCAGCGGTGGGTTGGTTGGTCATCATGGCGTGCTTTTACGCAATGTGTGCAGATTCGACCAGTGGCAGGATTTCAACCAATTATGCGCTTGACCCGCCCCCGGGTGGTAACTACAGAAGCGCCCTGTGATGGGCCGGTAGCTCAGTTGGTAGAGCAACTGACTTTTAATCAGTAGGTCTCGGGTTCGAGCCCCGACCGGCTCACCACCATCACCCCAAATACCATCGCGTTCCCGCTGGCCAGCGGGCCAAGTGGGCGGCATTCGCCGTGCTGGGGCGCGCGGGATCAGGCGCCTGCCAGTGTCATGCCTTCGACCAGAAGGCTTGGCACGACGGCGCTTAGATGCAGGCGCGCGTCGTTGGCGGGGGTGATACGGGTAAGCATCTCGCGCAAGTTTCCGGCGACCGTGCATTCGTTCACGGGCCAGACAATTTCGCCGTTTTGCACCCAAAAGCCCGAGGCACCGCGCGAATAGTCGCCCGTGGTCGGGTTGATCGACGAGCCGATCAGCGAGGTAATCAAAAGGCCGGTGCCCATCTCGCGCAAAAGCTCTTCGCGGCTGCGGCTGCCTTGGGTCAGCGCGATGTTGGAATTGCCCGGCGAGGGCGGCGAGGAGGTGCCGCGCGAGGCAGAGGCGGTCGAGGCCATGCCGAGCTTGCGCGCGCTGGCCAGATCAAGCGTCCAGCCGGTCAGCGTGCCGTTATCGACAATGGCGCGCCGGCGCGTGGGCAGCCCTTCAGCATCGAAGGGGCGAGAGCTGGATATACGCGCGCGGAAGGGGTCTTCGATGATCGATAGGCCCTTGGGTAAAACATCGGTGCCCAAGGCGTTCAGCAACCACGAGGCGCCGCGCGAAATTGCAGCACCGTTGATTGCGCCCAGCAGATGACCGATCAATCCGGATGCGATGCGTTCATCATAGAGCACCGGAAAGGCACCAGTCGGCGGGCGGCGGGTGCCTTGGCGTTCAACAGCGCGTTGGCCTGCCAGCAGGCCAACATCATCGGGCGAGGGCAGATCGGCCTGAAAGGTGCGCGCCTCGGCGGCCCAATCACGTTCCATCGCGCTGCCTTCGCCGCTGATTGCCACCGCCGAAACCGAGCGCGAGGTGCGCCCGTAGCCACCGGAGAAGCCGTTGGAGGCGGCGAACCAGACGTTGCGGCGCGAATAGCTGGCTGAGGCTGATTGCACCTGCGCCACGCCCGCTACCGCCAGCGCCGCCGCCTCGGCGCGCTGTGCATCGCTTTGCAATTCACCCGCGGCGGGTTCTGCGGCGGGGTCGGCCAGTTCGAGCGCGTCGATGTTCCACTCTTGCGCGATCATGTCGGGGTCGGCCAAACCGGCAAAAGGGTCTTCGGGTGCTTCGCGCGCCATCGCCACGGCACGCGTGGCCATTTCGGCCATCGTTTCTGCCCCGGTTTGGGATGCAGAAACACAGGCTTGCCGCCCACCGATCAGAACCCGGAGCCCAATTTCGACGCCTTCTGCGCGTTCGGCCTGTTCCAGTTTGCCCTGCCGCACGTCGATTGAAACAGCGCGGCCATCGACAGCAACCGCATCTGCTGCGGGCGCGCCTGCGCGTGCCGCAGCGGCCAGTAGCGCCGCCGTCAGATCCTGCAGCCGGTTATCCATGTGCACCCTATCCTGTTCCTTGGTATCCAAGCCAAGGGCCGCCCGGCGACATCCGGACGGCCCCTGACGCTATCCTTATGCGGTGCTTATTGCAGGCGCTGGCCGTTTGCGTAAACCCCGCCATCTTCACGCATCTCGATTTTCGAGGTCAACTCGTCGGCACCCACCGGCACTGCGAAAAGCCCAAGCATTGCCTTGAAGCCCGCGGCCTGTTCTGCAGGCAACAGGCCCATCGTGGAAAGCTTGTCCATCAACGCGTAAGCACCGATCAGGCGCAGATCGACCGCGCCTTTTGGCATCGGAATGCCCATCGAATTATCAAAGGCAAAGGCGCCGGTGCCCGTAAGGTCGGCCCCTGCCGCCGCCAAGCGCAACCCATTCACGGTAACCTCGTTCAACTCGCCCGGAATCGGGTTGGCTTCGATGTCTGCCGGGTCGAACAGGTTGGCGATCAGCTTTACCGTGCCGGTAACGTCGATCAGCAGCTCGGCCGGGGTGCGCGGCAACTGCGCGGTCGGGTCGAGCATGGCCCAGATGGATTCTGAAACCGTCAACCCGCCAAGCCCGAGCTTCAGGGCAAAGTTCTGCAATTCGTCACCCTTGGCGATTGGCATCGACATCAGGAAGTTTGTGGACACAAGCGCCACATCAACCGGCATTGGCAGCGTTGGTGCCATGATCTGCATGGTCGAAGCCCCGGCATCAATGCCGTATTCCAGCCCGTCACCTGAAAGCGAGAAGTGCACAAGCGCGCCCGCACCGGTTGAGTCCATCGACCCCGGACCGGTCTCATCGGCGAAGTTCATGTTGAAGGAACCTGCGCCAAGGTTGATCTCGCCCTCGCCAAAGAAACCAGCGGCGACCGCCGCGGTCATATCGTTCATGTCAACGCCTTCGGGCATGTAGCCGCTGAAGCTAGAAACCGAGTTGGCGAGGTTTGCAGACAGATCGAACATGCCGTTGGTTTCCGGGTCGGTGCCTGATGCCGTCATCTCGAGCGCCGCTGCGGAAAAATCGGCGTTGATATTCTGCCCGTTTGCGGTGTCGAGCTGGTACATCCCCGCGATGTCGCGCAGCGTCATGGCAAATTCGCCCTCGGGCGTGGTCGCGTCGGCACCAGTGCCGGTGCCTTCGAGCGAAATCTCGTCGGCGACAACATCATAGGCCATGTTCTCGGGCACACCCGAGACGATCATCGAGTAGCCTTGCTGGCGCATCATCATGGTGGTGTTGACTGGCGGCACGTCTTCGGCCGTGGCGGTGGCCCAGATCGGGATGTCGTTCGACATCGTAACCGTAACCTTGCCGTCGCCGGTTTCTTTCAGCCGGATCTCGGCCACGTTCATATCGAAAGTGCCCTCGGGCTTGGTCAGGGACATCACGACATCGCTGACCACCAGCGTATCGCCGGCCATCTGCTCGTCCGTGGTCATGAAGGTGTAACCCAGCCCCTCGAGGCTTTTGGTCCATTGTGTCCAGACATCCCGTGCGGTTACGTCGGCAAATGCCGCGCCGCCGCTTAAAATCAATGCAATGGCTGTGCCAGTCCCGAGCGAATTCCACTTTGACATGATCATACCTTTCTGAAAACGGAACGGTCGACCGCAGCATCCTGCGCCTTTGCTCGGTGGTCAAGGGATTCCACTCTTGCTAGACCTGCTGCAGGTAAAGACAAAAGGCGCTGCCACGATGATTGAGCTGTCCAAGACAGAGGGGCTTTGGGTGCTGGCCATTAACCGCCCCGATAAAGCCAATTCCTTGACCCGCGTGATGCTTGGTCAGATTGACGAGATTGCAGCGCGCGCCGCAGATGAGGGCGCGCGCGCCCTGGTGCTTACCGGCAAGGGCAAGGTGTTTTCGGCGGGTGCCGATCTTGAGGAGGCGCGGGCCGGACTGGCCACCGATGCGATTTGGGAGCAGCTTTCGGCGCGGATCGCAGGTTTGCCCTGCCTGACCATCGCAGCACTAAACGGCACGCTGGCCGGGGGTGCCTTTGGCATGGTGCTGGCGTGTGATCTGCGCATTGCCGCGCCAGAGGCAAAGTTCTTCTATCCGGTCATGAAGCTTGGGTTTCTGCCCCAGCCGTCCGACCCAAAGCGGATGGCGGCGCTGATCGGCCCGGCGCGCGCAAAAATGATTCTGATGGCGGGGCAGAAGATAGGGGCAGAAGAGGCGCTTGGCTGGGGCTTGATCGACCGTATCGTGGCACCCGAGGCGTTGGGTGAAACAGCGGCGGCGCTGGCAAGCGATGCCAGCGCAGCGCGCGAGGATCTTGCAGGGTCGATCAAAAAGCTTTTTGACTAAGGCGATGGGCGCTTAGCTATAGACCTTTTCTTTACCGAAATGCTTGACGAGCATGTAATAGACCACCGCGCGATACTTATTCCGCTCGGATCTTCCATAGGTTTCCATCACGGCGTTGATTGCCGCCATCAGCTCTGGGCCGTCCCTGAGGCCAAGTTTGCGAATCAGAAAGTTGGTCTTGACGGTTTCCAGCTCTGACTCCTGAGTGGCGGCAACGGTCGCAGCATCGGCGTTATAGATGGCCGGGCCGCAGCCGATGGTGACCTTGGTCAGCAGCGCCATGTCGGGCGTCACCTTGCACTTGTTTTTAAGATCGTCCGCATATTTGGCTATAAGCTCGTCGCGTTTACCCATTTTCCACTCCCACCCGTTCCGGTTCGGATTGATGTCAGCAACAGAAGCGGTTCCCGCCCCCTTGCACCAAGCTAAATCCATTCTAGGTTTCGCACAAAGGGAAATGTCGGGGTGCGTCAGTGCGCACTCAGCCGCGTGCGAGCGTGTTGATATACTGGTTCGCCATCAGCCGCAGACAGGCGATGGGACAATTGTGCGCGGTCGTTACCGAGTGCGCCGTTGCCTCGCAACGGCGCACTTGGGTCAGTTGCCCTTGGCGACCCGGCAGGCTTGCAGTTCGGCATCGCGCGCTGCCTGTTCGGCAATCACCAGCACCGGCAGCGGATTGCCTTTGCAGAAATTGTTATGCGAGCCGAAGTCTTGCAGCCAGCGCGGGCCCGAAAAGCCACAGCCCAACACATTGGCAGTAACCGCCGCCTTGACCGCCTCGTTGGCGTAGATGCCGCATAGATCAAGCCCCGGTGCGGGCGGCGGCGGCGGGACGGCGGGCTGGGTGTTGGCCAGTGCGCTGCGGCAGCCATCGAGTGCGGCGGCACGCTTGATGTTCTCACCGCTGGCCACCGCCACGTTGGCGCCTTGCATGCACCAGTCGAAGTGCATCTGGTGGTCATTGCTCCAGACCGGTGAGGCAAAGCCACATCCTAGCTTCTGCGCCTCGACATTCATCTCGACGGCTTTCAGCGCGTAGTCGCGGCAGGCGGGTTCGTTGCTAGCGGCCGGGTTGAGCGGTTGGCCGGGCGAAGGCAAGTTAGGTGAGATGCCGGGGGCGGCGGAGGGTTCGAATGCGAGGTCGAGGTTGAAATCGAGTAACCCTCGGAAAGTATCGGCATTGATGCCGGTTTTGCCATCGCCTACCAGTCGCTTGTCGCGGCCAAAGGTAATGTCGAATTGACCCTCGCGCTTGCCGGTCATCGATTGTGCCTTCAGCTCACTGGTGAGAATGGTCAGCCGAATGTCGCCGAAATCGTCGGGATAGGAAAAGAAGTCACCGAAGTCGGTTGCGAAATCATCCAGTTCATCCGCCGAGAATACGATTTCGACCTTTGAATGGCGCGGCACGTTGCGAATGATGAAACGCTCGGCCATCGGATAGCTGTTGAATTCGTAAAGTATGTTCGGAATTGGCAGGTCGCGCTGCCAGGTTTTGGAAAAATCGCACACTTTAGGCCCCTGCCAGCCGGGCTTGGCCTCATCATGTTCGCGAACCTCGGCGCGGACATAAAATTCCATTTCGTATGCGCTGCCGCCATCGTCCTGACCCGAGTCGATGCCAAAAACCTTTGGGTCAAATGCAATCGTGGCGTATTCGGTATCAGCGGTTGTCTTGGGACAAGTCCAGACGAAATCTTCAGCATTTGCAGGCGCCGAAAATGCGGATGTCGCCACGGCGAGCGCGAATGCGGTCATTGCGCGATGGGGATACATGCTTTTTCCTCCTGTCTGAGATCACCCAGACAGGAAGCCAAAAGTTCGAATGTTATGCAATGACCGAGGTCATTTTGCCGCCAGATGTCGGCTGTTATTCGATATCAATAGCGATAATGGTCGGGCTTGAACGGACCTTCGACCGCGACGCCGATGTATTCGGCCTGATCGGCGCGCAATTCGGTAAGCTTGGCGCCGACCTTTTTCAGATGCAGGCGCGCGACTTTTTCATCAAGCGCTTTGGGCAGAATATAGACGCCGGGCTTATATTCGCGGCCTTTTGTCCAAAGCTCGATCTGCGCCAGAACCTGGTTGGAAAAGCTTGCCGACATCACAAAGCTGGGGTGGCCGGTGGCATTTCCGAGGTTGAGCAAGCGGCCCTCGCTCAAGAGGATGATCTTGTTGCCCGAGGGCATTTCGATCATGTCCACCTGATCCTTGATGTTGGTCCATTTGTGGTTCTTGAGCGCGGCGACCTGAATCTCGTTGTCGAAATGGCCGATATTGCCGACAATCGCCATATTCTTCATTTCGCGCATATGCTCGATACGGATCACGTCGCGGTTGCCGGTGGTGGTAACAAAGATGTCGGCTTCGGCCACCACATCTTCCAGCACCACAACTTCAAAACCGTCCATCGCCGCCTGTAGCGCGCAGATCGGGTCAACCTCGGTTACCTTCACGCGCGCGCCAGCGCCGCGCAGGCTGGCAGACGAGCCTTTGCCCACATCGCCATAACCGCAAACCACGGCGACTTTGCCAGCCATCATCACATCGGTTGCGCGCCGGATGCCATCGACAAGGCTTTCCTTGCAACCATACTTGTTGTCGAACTTCGACTTCGTGACGCTGTCGTTCACGTTGATCGCGGGAAAGGGCAACAGGCCCTTTTTGTGCAGATCGTACAGACGGTGCACGCCGGTCGTGGTTTCTTCGGAAACGCCTTGAATGGCGTCGCGCTGCGCGGTGAACCAGCCGGGGCTGGCTTTGAGGCGCTTTTTGATCTGGTTGAAAAGGCAGACTTCTTCATCAGAGGTCGGGACCGCAATCAGATCAGCCTCGCCCGCTTCGACCCGCGCGCCCATCAGAATGTACAGCGTGGCATCGCCGCCATCATCGAGGATCATGTTGCAGGTGCCACCGACGCCGCCGAATTGAAAGATGCGGTCGGTATATTCCCAGTATTGCTCAAGGCTTTCGCCTTTAACCGCAAATACCGGTGTTCCGCCTGCCGCAATCGCCGCCGCGGCGTGGTCTTGCGTGGAAAAGATGTTGCAGCTGGCCCAACGCACATCGGCGCCAAGCGCGTTCAGCGTTTCGATCAGCGCGGCGGTCTGGATGGTCATGTGCAGGCTGCCAGCGATGCGCGCGCCTTTCAGCGGCTTTGTGGTGCCATATTCCTCGCGCAGCGCCATCAGACCCGGCATTTCGGTTTCGGCAATATCGAGCTCTTTGCGCCCGAACGCGGCAAGCGAAATATCCTTGACGATGTAATCCTTCGGCATCCGCCGCACTCCTTGCTTTTAGCTGCACGCCAGATAACACCCGGGCGCTGTCTCGACAATGTTTGTGCGGCCGGAATAGGGTGCGGCGGTCAATTTGAGGTGAAGATGAAACAGCCCCGCGCCTGGCAACGCATGCTTTCGGGTCGAAGGCTCGACCTGCTGGACCCGACACCGCTGGATGTCGAAATCGAGGACATCGCGCATGGGCTTGCCTTTGTGGCGCGCTGGAACGGGCAGACGCGCGGCGACTGGCCTTATTCGGTGGCCGAACATTCGCTATTGGTCGAGTCGTTATTTTCGCGCGCCAATCCCGGTGTGGGCGCGCGCTGGCACATGGCGGCGCTTCTGCATGATGCGCCCGAATATGTGATCGGCGATATGATCAGCCCGGTAAAGTCGGCAATCGGCGCGGCCTATGGTGAAATGGACGCGCGGCTGGCTGCGGCGGTGCATCTGCGCTTTGGTTTGCCCGCGATTTTGCCCGTGGCGATCAAGAAGGCAATCAAGGCAGCAGACACGCTTTCAGCATGGGCGGAAGCGGTGCAGATTGCCGGGTTTTCGCGCGAAGAAGCAGATCGGCTGTTTGGCAAACCTGCGGAGGGGGCGCTTGGCGGGTTGACGATTCGGCTGCGGCCTCCGGCAGAGGTGCGCGCGGATTTTACCGCGCGCCACCACGCGCTTGCAGCGGCCATGGCGGCCGCATGAGCCTTAGCGGCCCTTGTGGACCGGATCGAGCCTGCGGCGCGGGGTGTAGCCCCCGATGGCAATTGCCATAACCTCTGCTATAATTCGGATCATTGCCTGACCCTCCTTTTCTTCGCCTAACGCGCTATTTTTACGCTAGACATGGCGCGGAAGGCGAGTCAGAAATATTGCGCAATTGATAGCCTGGCTTACAGATGACAGAGATCGACTGGCACCGGATGCCCACCCTTGCGGCGCTACGCGCCTTTGAGGCAACCGCGCGATGTGGCGGGTTCAGCGCCGCTGCGCGGCAGTTGAACGTGACCCATGCCGCCGTTGCGCAGCAGGTGCGTGCGCTTGAAGACGAAATCGGTATGCGGCTTGTCTGGCGCGATGGGCGCGTGCTGCGCCTGACGCCAGAGGGCGAAAAACTGGGGCAAGCGCTCAACTCTGGCTTCGTTGCGATGCAGGACGGGCTATCAGCGCTGACTGATGAGGTGCGCCAAAAACCGCTGACCGTGACGCTGCCACCCGCCTTTGCCGCCGAATGGCTGATGCCGCGATTGGCGCGGTTCTGGAAGCGGCACCCCGATATTTCGCTGTCTTTGCTGCCCGACCGACAGGTCGTCGATCTGCGGCATTCAGGTGCCGCAATGGGCATTAGGTTTGGCGATGGTAATTGGCCGGGTGTGCAGGCGGTTTTCTTGACCCCGGCACCGCAGGTGGTGGTGGGGGCACCGGAACTACTGGCAGGGCGCGCGCACCTGACACTGGCGGAAATGGCTGCATTGCCTTGGGTGCGAGAACAGGATTGGCCAGAGCAAATGGATTGGCTTAAAAGCATCGGCCTGCATCCGGCAAAACTTCGATTTACAGAGTTTCCCAATGAGGAGCTTGCGCTTTCAGCGGTGCGAGAGGGGCTGGGCCTGCATCTGGAAAGTGCAGCGCTTGTCGAGGAAGATATTGCCTCGGGTCGGCTTGTTCAGATTTGCGAGCTTAGCCACGAAAGCCTTGGCTATTATGCTGTATTTCCACCGGGGCCAATCAGCACCGCAGCGCAGGCCTTTACCACATGGCTAAAGGCGGAATTGTAGGGGCGGCAAAAGCCGCCCCCGCAATGGTCAGATCGCGATATCGTTCAGGCTTTTGCCAGAAGCAAGCGCAGCGGTTACCCAATGTGGCCTGCGCCCGCGCCCGCTCCAGGTTTCGGAGGCATTGGCAGGATTGGCATATTTCGGCTTGGCGGGTTTGCGTTTACGAATACCGCTCAGAGCTGTCAGTTCGGCCAAGGAGTAGCCCAGCTTGCGAGCGGATTCCTCCAACGCAGTCAGCGCCTGTTTTTTCTTGCGATCTTCGAAATCTGCGATTGCGCGTTCGACTTTTGCGCGCAGATCCTTGAGCTCTTTCAGATCAAGGTGATCAAGCTCCATGTTCATCGGCATTCTTGTGTATTCCTGATAATTAGTTCGGGAATCCCAATATAAAGCAAATTACAATGAATACAAGATAGCCGATAAGGCTATCTATTAAGCAAATCCTCGCCAATAAGTTGTTATTTCGGGCTACGTTTAGCCAGAATGCGCTGCAACGTGCGCCGGTGCATGTTGAGCCGACGCGCGGTTTCAGAAACGTTGCGTTCGCAAAGCTCATAAACCCGTTGAATATGTTCCCAACGCACGCGGTCGGCGCTCATCGGATTTTCGGGTGGCGGGGGCATCGCTTCGCCTCTGGCAAGAAGCGCGGCGGTAATGTCATTGGCGTCGGCGGGCTTTGAGAGGTAATCGGTGGCGCCCATTTTTACCGCAGCGACTGCCGTGGCAATTGCGCCATAACCGGTCAACACCACGATCCGCGCATCCGGGCGGGCATCGCGCAGTTGCTCGACAACATCAAGGCCACTGCCGTCTTCCAGGCGAAGGTCGATCACTGCGTACGCAGGCGCGCTTTGCTGCACAATGGCTTTGCCGGCGGCCACGCTTTCGGCCGCGTGCACGACAAAACCGCGCTTTTCCATCGCCCTGGTCAGCCTGGTCAGAAAAGTTACATCGTCATCGACAAGCAGAAGCGACCGGTCTGGCCCCAGTTCGGAAAAGTCTTCATCGGCCATTATAAACCGCCCTCACGAGTTGCACTTCGCACGGTTCTAGGCGGTTGTGTCGCAGAGGTCAAACTGCCTGTTTCAGTGGCCCTATTGCGTCGCCTTCCATGCATCGACAAAGCACGCGACACGATCGGCCATTTCCTCGGGCGAGTCGTCGCGGTTGAAGTACTCCTGAAAACCGGTCTCTCCGGGGAATGTCAGGTACGTCTGCGTGGAGTGGTCGATCAGAAAATATGGGTCGTTTTCGGGATCTTTCAGTTTGAAATAGGTCCGATACGCGTTGCTTGCGGCGCGAAGCTGGGCTTCGGTGCCGGTCAGGCCCAACATGCGCGGATGCATCACGTCAGTGAAATCGGCCAACGAGGCGGGCGTGTCGCGGATATAGTCGACCGAGATGAAAATCGGCGTCACGTCGTAGCCCCGTTCGTCGAGCTGATAGACGGCTTCGGCGTTGCGCGCATTATCAAGCGGGCAGACATCGGGGCAGAAGGTGTAGCCAAAGTAGATCAGCGACGGTTTGGTGATCGCCTCTTTGTCGGTGACGGTCGCGCCGGTTTCGTCAACCAGCGTAAAGGGCCCGCCGATCGCTTCGATGCCGCCCGCGATCTCGCCTTGACGGCACTGCGCGAAAATATCGTCACTTGCAGGCGCACGCTGCGTGGCCCACCACGTCGCCCCAAGCGCCACTGCGGCTATCGTCACCGCTCCTACCGCATAGCTGCGCGTTGAAATCGACATTTCGCACTCCTGTTTTGCTTGCGCATTGATCCTCTAACGGCGAGTCTTTATCAACTATCTGCACGCGAATGTGAGCAGGGAAAACAGAAATGACCGCAACCGTTCACTCTTCGCGCGAATCCCATAGCGAATGGGTACGCCTGCGAACATTGGTAAATCTGCGCTGGATCGCAGTTACCGGACAAATCGTCGCAATCGGCGTGGCGTGGTGGTTCTTTGACATCAACTTCGATCTGCCGCTTTGCCTGCTGATCATCGGCGCCACGGTTGTGGCAAACTTGCTTGGAATGCTGCAATTTCCCGAGAACCGTCGGCTGAGCGAAGTCGAAGCGATGCTGACGCTGGTGTTTGACACGGCGCAGCTTGCGCTGCTGCTGGCGGTTACCGGTGGGTTGGATAACCCATTTGTGCCGTTGATCCTTGCGCCAACCACGATTGCCGCGACCGCGCTGCACACCCGGCCTACGATTATCGTTGGCGGGGTGACGATTGTGCTGGTTTCGCTGCTGGCAATATTCAACGAACCGCTGGTGCTGCGCGATGGAACCACGATCGCCGTGCCGCAAATCTATGAATTCGGGCTTTGGCTGGCGATTGTCATCAGTATTTTCTTTCTGGGCGTTTACGCGCGCCTCGTTTCTTCGGAAATCCACTCGATGGGCGATGCACTGTTTGCCACACAGCTAGCCCTTTCTCGCGAGCAGAAGCTGACCGATCTTGGCGGCGTCGTGGCTGCTGCGGCGCACGAGTTGGGCACACCGCTGGCAACCATCAAGCTGGTCAGCTCGGAGCTTGCGGACGAGTTGGACGAGCGTCCCGAATTGCGCGAGGATGCGCTGCTGATCCGCGATCAGGCCGACCGTTGCCGCGATATCCTTCGCAGCATGGGGCGTGCGGGCAAGGAAGACAAACATCTGCGCGGCGCGCCCTTGCTGGCCGTGCTGCGCGAAGCGGCAGAGCCGCATGTGGACCGCGGCAAGACGATTCTTTTCGATGCCTCGCCCGGGCCGGGTGGCAGCGAAAGGCAGCCTTCGGTGCTACGATTCCCCGAGGTTATCCATGCGCTGCGCAATCTGGTGCAGAACGCCGTCGATTTTGCCTATGCGACGGTCTGGGTCGAGGCCGAGTGGGGCGCTGACTCCGTCACGGTGCGCGTTATCGACGATGGCCCCGGCTATCCGCCAAGCGTATTGGGCCGAATCGGTGATCCGTTCCTGAGTTCGCGCAAATCCGAGGCCGATCGCATCACGCGCCCGGAATATGAGGGCATGG
Organism: Rhodobacteraceae bacterium UBA6213; assembly: GCA_002421605.1. Lineage (GTDB taxonomy): Bacteria > Pseudomonadota > Alphaproteobacteria > Rhodobacterales > Rhodobacteraceae > UBA6213. Next base: position 200,005 of record DISJ01000009.1, read on the forward strand.
GTTTGGGGCTATTCATCGCAAAAACGCTACTGGAACGCACCGGCGCGACCATCAGCTTTGCCAACGGCACCGCCCCGATGCTGCCCGATTCCGAGCATCCGGCCCGTTCAGGCGCGGTGGTCGAGGTGATCTGGCCCGTGGCCCGAATTCTTGCCCCCGAGGGCGCGCTTGGCGAAAATCAACCGCTGGCGCGCTGAGCCAAGCCCGAGGTTATGCTTAATACCGCGTTAATCAATTCGGCCCATGCTTACTTAGGCAAGGCGATGAGGCGGTTTGGACATGGCGGATGGCTGGATGCTGGCGTTAATCATTGCAATGACCTCGGTGGGGTCTGCCTGGATAGCACTCATGCTGCTTTCGCTGCGCTACAATTGTGCGTCGGTTTCCCCAATTGCGACGCTTTCAGAACCGGCGCTGGAACCGGTTGTGTTTTTGTTCGACAATGAATTTCTGGTCGATGCTACGCAGCCGGCGCGCGCGTTGCTTGAGGCAGTACCGGTGGGCGATAGCGAGTGGGCGCGGCTTTCTGCATTTCTGGCCCCGAGGTTTGATAATTTCGCGGCGTCGTTGCGCGAGCTTGCCGAACGAAGCCGGATCGAGATTGAATCGCGGCCCCGCAACAAGGGCGAGGCACCGTTGCGCCTGATCGCAGAGGATGTTGGCGGGCTTGCGCGCCTGACCCTGATCGACCCCGAGGCCGAGGGCCGTGGCGTGTTGGTGGACGGGCTAAGCCAACGCGCGCTTGAGGACGAAGTGGAGCAGATGCGCAGTTTGGCCGACCACGCCCCGGTGCTCGCCTGGCGCGAAAACGCGGCGGGAGAGGTTATCTGGGCAAACCGCGCCTATATTCTGCGCGTCAACGCGCCCGAGGCGGACGAAGCTGCGCTGTTCTGGCCGCTGCCACGGTTGTTCGAGCAGGTCACGACAGGGACCACGCTGCGCCGCTGCTTGGGCGCAGATGGCGACACGCCCGCATGGTTCGATGTGCAAACCCATGCGCTGGAAGACGGGGTTCAAGGTTTTGCGGTCTGCGCCAACGCCACCGTGCGGGCCGAGCGTGCGCTGCGCGAATTCGTGCAAACGCTGACCAAAACCTTCGCCGATCTGCCGATCGGCATGGCAATCTTTGACCGGCAGCGACAGTTGCAGCTGTTCAATCCCGCGCTGATGGACCTGACACAGCTGGGTGGAGAGTTTCTTTCGGCGCGGCCTTCGCTCTACTCTGTTCTGGACCGGTTGCGCGAAGCACGGATGATGCCAGAGCCGAAGGATTATCGAAGCTGGCGCCAGCAGATGAGCGCGCTTGAGCAGGCTGCGGCGGCCGGGCACCATGTAGAAACCTGGTCATTGCCGGGCGGGCAGACCTACCGCGTTACTGGTCGGCCGCACCCGGACGGGGCCGTGGCGTTCTTGTTCGAAGACATCACCGCAGAGGTATCGCTGACGCGCCGCTTTCGGGCAGAGTTGGAACTGGGTCAATCAGTGCTTGATGCGATGGGCGAAGCGGTGGCGGTGTTTTTGCCTTCGGGCGAGCTTGCCACCACAAATTCCGCCTATGCAGAGCTTTGGGGGGTTGATCCGGCGGCCACGCTTGGCCGTGCGACATTGAGCGATTCGCTACAGTTGTGGCACCGCCAGGCGCACCCGAGCCCTGTGTGGGCTGAATTGCGCACGGTCGCGACCGGCATGGCCGAGCGCGCTGGCTGGTCAGGCGAGGTGACGTTGGCAAATGGGCAGCGCCTTGGTTGCCGCTTTGTGCCGCTGCCCGCTGGAGCGACGCTGGCAGGCTTTACCCCGTTGAACGCATCAAAAAGTATCCGCAAGACCGCGCCTTCGCTGGCGGACGCCGCGCGTCGGCGCGACGCTGAACTGGCGCTACTGGCGCGCGGGGTCTGACGCCCCTCAGATTGGTTGCACCGAGAGCGAAATCCGCCATGATCGCCTTGGCGGGGCAACGGCGCAGGAACCGACATCATGAACGCGCACCGCGTTGCGGGCACAGAGGCATCGGAGGCCGCGATTGGCGCGGCGCTTGCGCAACATCTGCGCCGCTACGGGGCGTGGGCGATGCAATTGCACGCCGCATCGCCTGCCGACTGCGCAGAGGCGTTGCGGCAACTGCAAGTGCTGGTTGCGGTGGAGCGGTTGGTGCTGCTCGCCCCTGCTGATTTGGCGCTGCCCGGTGAATTTGCGCCGTTGCGTGCAGTGCGCTTTGCGCCCGGGCCCGACATTGGGCCGGGGGTAAGCGAAATTGCCGCCTCGTTTGATTGTCTAACGCACCTTGATGGCGCGATTATCCTCATCTTTCTTGGCCCAAAGGCTACTCCACTGCCCGAAGGCATCGCGCGGCTGGCCCCCCATGGTGCGGAGTTTACAAAATGGCTTGCCGCAAGCCTTGGCAATGCCACTTGCGGCGGCGGGGCGGCAGGCTAAGTTCGGGCAATGACACCGCCCGCCCCCCTTCTACTGCCGCTTGCCGATGCCGAGGCGACCGCCCGGCTTGGCACTACGCTGGCGCCGCTGTTGCAGGCGGGCGATGTGCTGTTGCTGGAAGGCCCGATTGGGGCCGGAAAAACGCATTTCGCGCGCGCGCTTATCCAGGAACGGCTGCGCGGCGCAGGGCTTTTGCCCGAAGATGTGCCCTCGCCGAGTTTCACTCTGGTGCAGGTTTACGAGGCGGCGGGTACAGAGATTTGGCATGCCGACCTTTTCCGGCTTGGCAATGTGGCCGAGGCCGACGAGTTGGGGCTGTCTGACGCCTTTGAAACCGCGATCTGCCTGATCGAATGGCCCGAGCGACTGGGCGAAGAAGCGCCTGCCGATGCGCTGCGCCTTGCCTTCGCTTATGACGATGAGGCGCGCATCGTGACGCTGTCTGCCAGCGCACCGCGTTGGCAACCGCTGCTGGCCGATCTGTGCCGCGCGTTTGCCGCGAGCCACGCACGGGGTGCACCATGAAACTGGAAGCGCATCTTTTCGGCCTGCCTCCGGGTGCCGATTTTGCCAAAGGTTTCGTCGCGGGCCTGAATGAAAGGATGGCGGGCAAACCGCCCGAGGCAATGGCAACGGCGTTGGTTCTGCTACCCTCGGCGCGGATGCTGCGCGGGGTTCGCGCGGCCTTTGGCGAACGCGACGCGGGCTTTTTGCCTCGACTGCGGTTGATAACCGATCTGGGAATCGACCCTGTGCCGGGGCTTTCAGCGGCGGTACCACCGCTGCGCCGCAGGTTGGAGCTCGCGCAGCTTGTGGCCCGGATGGCCGAGCGCGCACCAGATTTTGCTGCGGGTGCCGGGATCTTTTCGCTGGCGGGGTCACTGGCCGATCTTTTGGCGGAAATGCAGATGGAGGGGGTTTCTTTCGACGTGCTGGAAACGCTCGACGTGGCCGACCACGCGGCGCATTGGCAGCGCAGCCTAGCCTTTCTGCGCATCGTCGGGCGGTATTTCGAGCCCGACGCCCCACCCGACCCCGAGGCACGGCTGCGCAGGGTCGTTGAAGCCACCGTCGCGCGCTGGGCCGAACAGCCGCCCCAGCATCCAGTGATTGTGGCGGGTTCGACCGGCTCGCGAGGGGCTACCTCGTTGCTGATGCGCGCGGTCGCGCGGCTGCCGCAAGGCGCCGTGGTGCTGCCCGGTTTCGATTTTGAAATGCCGCAATCAGGCTGGGATAGTCTCGATTCTGGACCCGTTCCGGCCGAGGATCACCCGCAATATCGCTTTGCCACGATGATCCGCGCGCTTGATGCATCCTTCACGCCGCCCGCATGGCATGGGGCAGAACCGCCCTGCCCGGCGCGCAACGCGCTGGTGTCACTTGCACTGCGGCCCGCGCCGGTGACCGATAGCTGGATGCGCGACGGTGCGACCCTGCGCGATCTGGGCACCGCAACCAGCGATATCACGTTGATCGAGGCCCCGGACCCGCGCAGCGAGGCCACGGCGTTGGCGCTGCTGCTGCGCGAGGCGGCCGAAAACGGGGTGCGGGCGGCGCTGGTCAGCCCTGATCGCGCGCTGACGCGGCGCGTGGCGGCGGCGCTTGATCGGTGGGGCATGACGGTGGACGATAGCGCCGGGCAACCGCTGGCGCTGTCCCCGCCGGGGCGGTTCTTGCGCCATGTCGCCGCGTTGCAGGGGCGCAAACTATCGCTGGAAGCGATGTTTGTACTGCTCAAGCACCCGCTCTGCGCCACTGGTGCGGGGGCGCGGGGCGACCATCTGCGCTTTACCCGCGATCTGGAGTTGCATTTGCGCCGCCACGGCCCGGCCTTTCCCGATGCCATCGCACTGGCAAAATGGGCTGATGCGCGCCCCGAGCCTGAAAGACGCGCTTGGGCAGCTTGGGTGACCGGGGCATTCGCGGATGTGGAAGAAGCGCCGGAATTGCAGCTTTTGGCCTGTATAGAGGCTCATTTGGCGCGTGCCGAGGTTTTGGCGGCGGGGCCCGCTGGCACGGCCGCCGCCAGCGAACTTTGGCAGCAAGAGGCTGGGCGCGACCTCGTGCAGCGGGTCGCCTTGGCCAAGCGTGAGGCGGTGCATGGCGGCAGTTTCAACCCGGCGCAGTATTCCGACTTTTTCGCGCAGCTGATCGCGCCGGGGGCCGCACGCCCGCCCGAACCCACACACCCCAGCATTGCGATTTTGGGCGGGTTCGAGGCACGAACGCTTGACGCTGATCTGGTTTTGCTTGCCGGGTTGAACGAGGCGAGTTGGCCGCAAGCCGTCGCACCCGATCCGTGGCTAAGCCGCCGGATGCGGCTGGAAGCGGGTCTGTTGTTGCCTGAAAGGCAAATCGGTCTGGCGGCGCATGACTTTCAGCAAGCGATCGCGGCACGCCGCGTCGTGCTTAGTCGGGCGGCGCGCACGGCCGATGCCGAAACCGTGCCCTCGCGTTGGCTTAACCGGCTGACAAACCTGCTTGGCGGGCTTGTCGATGGCGGCGGGCCAGCGGCGCTTGGCGAAATGCGTGCGCGCGGGCAGGTCTGGTTGCGCCGGGCCGCGCTGCTGGATGCACCGCGCATGGTCGTTGCTTCGGCACCGCGGCCAGCGCCCTGCCCGCCCGCCGACGCGCGCCCGCGTGAACTATCGGTCACAGCGATCAGCACGCTGATTCGTGACCCCTACGCGATCTATGCGCGGCACATCTTGCGGCTATACCCGCTTGACCCGCTGCGCCCGACGCCGGACCCGCGCGCGCGTGGCGAGGTGCTGCACATGGCCGTCGAGGCCTTTGTGCGCACGCGACCAGAGGGCGAATCCGCCGAAGCGGCGCGCAAGCGGCTGCTGGAAACGGCCGCAGAGGTGCTGGCGCAAGAGGTCGCCTGGCCCTCGGCGCAGCGGTTCTGGCTGGCGCGGATCGCAAAGATCGGCAGCAGCTTTGCCGCCTCGGATGTTGCCCGCGCGGCCGAAGGCACACCGATGGTGATTGAAAAAAAAGGCTCTATTAGGCTTGATACGCCAGATTTTGTGCTGACCGCGCGCCCCGACAGGATTGATCTCTTGCACGATGGGCGGGTGCGCATTTTCGATTACAAAACGGGCGAGCTTCCGACCAAGGCAGTGATGGAGCATTTCGACAAGCAGCTTCTGCTAGAGGCCGCGATGGCGGAACGCGGCGCGTTCGAGCCGCTTGGGCAACGCGATGTTGCGGGCTACAGCTACATCCGCCTCGGCGGTGACGGCGAGGCCCGCGATATGAACCATGACGCGGCACTGGTCGATGAAACATGGGCGGGGTTGCAGCGGTTGCTTGCCGCCTATCTTAGCGAAGATACCGGCTTCGTTTCGCGCCGCGCGCCGCAAAAGATGGACCAGGTAGGCGATTACGACCACCTCGCGCGGTTCGGGGAATGGGAAATGACCGATCCGCCGAAGCAGGAGCGCGTAGGATGAAGCGGCTTAGCGACGCCAGCGCAAAGCAGGTGCAGGCGGCAACGCCCGAGCAATCGACATGGCTGGGCGCAAACGCCGGATCGGGCAAAACACGGGTCTTGACCGACCGCGTGGCGCGGCTGCTTTTGGCTGGAACAGAGCCGCAAAAGGTGCTGTGCCTGACCTACACCAAGGCCGCCGCCAGCGAGATGCAAAACCGCTTGCTGAAGCGGCTTGGCGAATGGGCGATGCTGCCCGATGCCGCCTTGCGCGATGCGCTGCAGGCATTGGGCGACGAGGGGCCGATCGACGCCGACGCATTGGGGCGCGCGCGCCGGCTATTTGCCAAAGCGATCGAAACCCCCGGCGGGTTGAAGATTCAGACAATCCACGCCTTTTGCGCCGGGCTCTTGCGCCGGTTCCCGCTTGAGGCCGGGGTGCCGCATGATTTTCGCGAAATGGATGATCGCGCGGGCATGTTGCTGCGCGCCGAGGTTGTCGAAGAACTGGCGGCAGGCGAAGATGTAGGTGCGGTTGACGCGCTTGCGGCGTATTTTTCGGGCGAAGATCTGAAGCCGTTTTTGAGCGAATTGGGCAGCAATAGTGCCGCTTTTGATAGGCCCATGACCCGCGACACGCTGCTTGCAATGTTCGGGCTGCCCGCCGGGTTTGATACCGCCACGCTCTTGGGCGAGGTGTTTGAGGGGGGCGAGGCAAGGCTGTTGACGGCCTTGGTGCCAATCTTGTTGGCCAAGGGCGGCAATGACGGCAAGGCGGGCGAAAAACTCACGCGGCTTGACCTTGGCGCGCCCGATCTTGCCGCCTGCGAGGTGTTGGAGAGCGTCTTTCTTTATGGCAAAGGGGCGAAGAAAAATACGCCGTTTTCTGCCAAGATCGGGTCTTTTCCTACCAAAGACACGAAGGATGGCCCTGCCGCGGCGCTGATGCCAGAACTTGATGCGCTGATGGAGCGTATCGAGGCGGCGCGGCCCCGGCGGTTGGCGCTGGCCGCCGTAGCGCGCGCGTCGGCGTTGCACCGGTTCGCCGCCGCGTGGCTTCCGCGCTACCACGCAAAAAAGGCGGCGCGCGGCTGGCTCGACTTTGACGATTTGATTCAGCGCGCGGCGATGTTGCTTTCTGATCCGTCAGTGGCGCAGTGGGTGCTGTTCCGGCTTGATGGCGGCATAGACCATATTCTGGTGGATGAGGCGCAAGATACCAGCCCCGGCCAATGGCAGGTGATCGGCGCGCTTGCCGCCGAGTTTACCGCAGGCGAGGGCGCGCGCGAAAGTGCGCGGACCCTGTTTGTGGTGGGCGATGCCAAGCAGTCGATCTATTCGTTCCAAGGTGCCGATCTGGCAGAGTTCGAGACGATGCGCGCGCGGTTTGCCGCCGATTTCGATGCTGTCGCACGGCCGATGCAGGCGCTGGAGCTGGCGCATTCGTTCCGCTCTTCCCCTGCGATCCTGCGGCTGGTGGACCTGACATTTGATGAGCGCGTGGCGCGTGGGCTGGGAGGTGCTGCAAAGCACATCGCTTTTTACGGCGATATGCCGGGGCGGGTCGATCTTTGGCCGCCGGTACCTAAACCGGATAAGGAAGAACCGGGGGATTGGCGCGACCCGCTTGATCTGCGCGGCGCGCAAAACGAAGCAGTGGTTCTGGCCCGCCATATCGCCGCCGAAATCCGCCGGCTGATTGACAGCGGCGCGCAGATTCCCGATGCGGATAGCCCTGGGGGGGCGCGCCGCCTTGGCGAAGGCGATTTTTTAGTGCTGGTACAGCGGCGGTCGGCGCTTTTTGCCGAAACCATCCGCGCCTGCAAGGCCGCCGGGCTTGCCGTTGCCGGGGCAGACAGGCTGAAGCTGGGCGCAGAGTTGGCAGTGCGCGATATCACCGCGCTGCTGACCTTTCTGGCGACCCCGGAAGATGACCTTTCGCTTGCCGCCACGCTGAAATCGCCGCTGTTTGGCTGGGATGAGGCGGCACTCTACGCGCTTGCGCAGCCACGCAAAGGCTATTTGTGGGAAGCGCTGCGCGGGCAAGAGCAGCACGGCGAAACGCTCGCCGTTTTGCATGATCTGCGCGATGCGGCCGACTTTTTGCGCCCCTATGAGCTGATCGAACGGTTGCTTGCGCGCCACGGTGGGCGGCAACGTCTGCTAGCGCGGCTGGGCCCCGAGGCAGAGGACGGCATTGACGAGCTGCTTTCGCAGGCGCTGGCCTTTGAAGCAAGCGAAGTGCCCAGCCTTACGGGGTTTCTGGGATGGCTTGGGGCCGATGACGTAGATGTGAAGCGCGCGCCCAGTGCGGCGGGGCGGGCGATCCGCGTGATGACGGTGCATGGCGCCAAGGGGTTGGAATCGCCGGTTGTGATCTTGCCCGACACGGCCAAGCGCAAAGACCCAGAGCCCGGGCAGATACTCAAACTACCGCTAGGCCCCGCCTGGAAAACCAAGGCCGATGAAAGCCCGCCCGAAATTGTTGCGGCGCGGGCTGGCGAGGTTGAAAAGCGGCTCGATGAGCGCCTAAGGCTGCTTTATGTGGCGATGACGCGCGCCGAAAAATGGCTGATCGTCTGCGCGGCGGGCGAGGTGGGAACGGGTGCTGACAGTTGGCATTCGATGGTTGGCGATGCGATGAAAAAGGCCGGTGCAGAGACTGTTTTGCTTGCGCCAAACGTATCAGCACCCTTCGCGCAGATCGAGCGTCTTGCCTATGGAGACTGGCCCGGCGATGTTGGCGGCGTAGCCAAAGCCGCGCTTGCGCCAGAACCGATGCCCGCTTGGGCAGGCACCATCGCCGCGCGTCAAGCCCTGCACCCCGGCCCGCTTTCCCCTTCGGACCTCGGTGGCGCAAAGGCGCTGGCGGGCGAGGCGGGTAGTGAGGAAGAGGCCGCAAAGCGGCGCGGCAGCGCGTTGCACCATTTGCTGCAACACCTGCCAGACTGGCCCGAGGCGGATTGGCCGGAGGTTGGCGCAGAATTGTTAGCTGCATATGAGGATTTGGCCATAATAGAGCCGCTTTTGGATACCGCCACGCGGGTTTTGCATAGCCCCGCGATGGCACCGTATCTTGGGGCAGGCTCACTTGCCGAGGTAGAATTTTCGGCCTGCCTTGCCGAGCTTGGCGGCGCGCAGGTGCAGGGCAGCATTGATCGGCTGCTGGTTGAGCCTGATCGGCTGCGCTTGGTAGACTTCAAATCGAACGCGACTGTCCCGGCAAAGCCCGATGCGGTGCCTGAGGGGATTTTGCGGCAGTTGGGCGCTTATGTAGCTGCGTTGCAGAAAATCTATCCCAACAAGGTAGTCGAATCCGCTATACTTTGGACCACAACGGGGCAACTGATGCCGATGCCTGCCGGTTTGCTTGCCGACGCACTTCGTCGGGCGCCACACCTTGACGTTGCACATCGGCAAACCTAGTTTCGCTGTGAGCATCCATTCAGGAGTCTAGATATGTCCACCACCCACGTCACCGACGCCACCTTCGATGCCGAAGTGCGCAAGTCCGATATTCCCGTGATCGTCGATTTTTGGGCAGAATGGTGCGGACCCTGCCGGATGATCGGCCCGTCGCTGGAGGAACTTGCAGTCGAATTTGCCGGCAAGGTGAAGATCGTAAAAGTCAACGTTGACGAAAACCCCGACAGCCCCGCTACACTGGGCGTGCGCGGTATCCCGACGCTGTTCATGTTCAAGAACGGTCAGGTCCATTCCAACAAGGTTGGCGCGGCACCGAAAGCTGCACTGAAAACCTGGATCGAATCGGCGCTCTGATCGGCGCGAAGTTTGTGTTGGGGGCGCCTTCGGGCGCCCTTTTCATATCTGCCAGCCAGCGCGCTCGAGTGCGGCAAGTATCTGCTCTTCGGCTTGCGGGCTACCCGCCGCAATCGCGTTGTCGGCCAGAAACCACTTGAGATAGCGGTCATAGTCTGGTGCCGCGTCTTGCGCGGCGCGAAACGCTGCGGCAACACCAATATGCGGCACCGAGGCGGCGATGTGGTGAAAATCGGATCGCGCAAAAAGCACAGCGGGTTTTCGGAAAAAGTAGCCGTTGAAGGCCACCGCCGAGTTCTGCGTGACCACCAGATCACAATTCGCAAGCGCCTCGATCGTGCCACCGGTCGCCAGCCGCAGCCGTGGGTAGCGCGCGGCAAGGGCGTCAAGCGCCTGCGTCTCTTCCGGGGTATAGACCTCTTTGGGGTGGAGCGTGGCCAGTACCGGGCGGTCTGGCATTTCGTCGAGCACGGTTTCGAGCATTTCAAGCGGGCTCATCGATTGAAAGCTGCGATGATCCAGCAGCATACCCTGCAGGGGCACGAACACGAATCCTTTACGCCGGGGCGCATTGGCGGCGTTTTTAAATAGCCTACGCCGCCAACGCTCGGTAAAGCCGCGCGCTTCTTCGGGATCGATGCTTTCGGGATGAAAATCCGCCAGCGCCACCGGCCATTCCCACCGCTGAGAGCTATTTTCGATGTGCCAGAATGCGCCGACATAGGTGTGCCGACAAACCAGACCGCGCCCCGGGGGCGGCTCCTCCATCAAGCTCAGACCGTAACCCGCAGATGCGGTGGCCAGCAGCCTTTCAGCAAGGCTGTCTGGGCGGTGTCGCACCGACCAGCCGCGGCTTTGCACCGCCGCAGTTACGCGGTTGAAAAAGTTGTGCTGGCCCTCTCGAGCCTGATCGAGGATGCCTTCGGGCAGATAGAGGGTCAGAACGGGTGCGTTGGCCATGCGCAAAACTAGCGCTGAAGCGGCGTCCGCGGCAAGCCACGCCTTGCGGGTGGCGGCGCGGATAAGCATATCTGACCGAAATGGGGGAAGTTTTATGGCGGATGACAAATTTCCGGGCTGGCACGGCACGACAATTCTGGCGGTGCGGCGTGGCGGGCGCGTGGTAGTGGCGGGCGACGGGCAAGTGAGCCTTGGCAACACCGTCATCAAAGGCGCCGCGCGCAAGGTGCGTCGCCTGTCGCCCGGTGGGCATGATGTTGTTTGTGGTTTTGCAGGCTCTACTGCCGATGCTTTTACCCTGCTTGAGCGGCTCGAGAAAAAGCTTGAGGCAGCCCCGGGGCAATTGGCGCGGGCCTGTGTGGACCTCGCCAAAGACTGGCGGATGGACAAGTATCTGCGCAACCTTGAAGCGATGCTGATTGTGACCGATGGCACGCTGATGTTCGTGCTGACCGGCGCGGGCGATGTGCTGGAACCCGAACATGACGTGGCCGCGATCGGCTCTGGCGGGAACTTTGCGCTCGCCGCGGCGCGAGGCTTGTTGGAAACCGATCTCGACGCCGAGGCGGTGGCGCGCAAGGCGATGGCGATTGCCGCCGATATTTGCGTGTTCACCAACGGCAACCTGACGGTGGAGAGCATCGGTGGGTGAAATCACGCGGGACGATTTGCGCGCCGCTGTGGCCGCTGGACACCTGAGCGAGGCGCAGGCCAGCCGCCTGATCGTTCTGGCCGATGCGCGCGCCGGGCAACGTGGCGCGATGGGCGCCGAGGACGAGCCGTTCGAGCTTTTCAAAGGTTTTGCCGAAATCTTTGTCTCGGTCGGCTTGGGGATATTGATCGCGGGCATCGTCGGCGTTTCGGCGCTGCTGGGTGACCCCGGCATGATCATGGTGCTCTGGGCCGCGCTTTGCTGGGTTTTTGCGCTTTATTTCACGCGGCGGCGGCGCATGGTGCTGCCATCAATCGTGCTGGTCATGGGCTTTGCCACAGCACTTGCCGGGGTTGGCGTCGCGATTGTTGGCAAGGGCCTTGATCTGGAAAGCAGCTTTACCGGATCGGCGCTTGCCGTCTTGGCCATCGTCGGCGTTGGGCTAATGGCGTGGTATCGCGTATTCAAGTTGCCGTTCACGATGTTTCTGGTTGGGTTGGTCGGGCTGGCCGCGGTGCTGGTGCTGACGCAATCGATCAACCCCAGCGCCAGATGGGATGACTTTGCTGACGCCTTCGATCTGCGCAGCGGTTCCGGGCTAGCGATGGGCACACTTGTCTTTGGGGTGCTGGCCTTTGTCGCTGGCCTGTTTTTTGACATGCGCGACCCAAATCGACTGGGGCGCAATGCGGCAAGCGGCTTCTGGTTGCATCTGCTGGCAGCCCCCGCGCTGGTCAATACCGTGGCGTTGACGTTTTACAACATGGGGCCGGGTTCGGGTTACTGGTTGCTGGCCTTGGCGCTGGCGGGCATTACCGCGCTGGCGCTGATTATCGACCGGCGCAGCTTTCTGACAGCAGGCATCGGGTATCTGGCCTTTCTGGTCAGCCTTGTTGCGCGCCAAGGTGGCGATCTGAGCTGGCCTTGGGTGCTGGTTGTGTTGGGTCTGTTCCTGACAGCGCTTGGCGCCTTTTGGATCGACTTGCGCGCATATCTGATGCGCGTGCTTCCCGAATTTCCCGGCAAGCGCCGCTTGCCCCCCTATGCGGAGTGACTGATGACTGACCTGACGCCGCGCGAGATCGTATCCGAGCTTGACCGCTTCATCATCGGCCAGAACGCTGCCAAGCGGGCAGTCGCGGTTGCCCTGCGCAACCGCTGGCGGCGCAAGCAACTGGCAGATGACCTGCGCGAAGAGGTTTATCCCAAGAACATCTTGATGATCGGGCCGACCGGTGTGGGTAAAACCGAAATCAGCCGCCGCCTTGCACGCCTTGCTCGTGCACCATTCCTCAAGGTTGAGGCAACGAAGTTCACCGAGGTGGGTTACGTCGGGCGCGATGTTGAGCAGATCATCCGCGATCTGGTCGATGTCGGCGTGGTCGAAACCCGCACGCGGATGCGCGACGAAGTGCGGGGCCGTGCGCACAAGGCGGCCGAAGAACGCGTGATCGACGCGCTCGCAGGCACCGATGCGCGCGAAGGCACACGCGAGATGTTTCGTGGCAAACTGAAGCGGGGCGAGTTGGACGCCACCATGATCGAGCTTGAAGTGGCCGAAAGCGCGCCGCCGATGGGCATGATGCCGATGGGTGGCGGGGGTATGGAAAGTCAGATGCAGGGCTTGCAGGACATGCTCAGCAAAGCGTTCGGCGCCAGAACGACGCGCAAGCGCCTGACGGTGGCGCAAAGCTACGAGCTGTTGATTTCGGAAGAGGCTGACAAGCTTCTGGATGACGAGGCCGTCAAGGCAGCAGCGCTGGAGGCTGTGCAGCAGCAAGGGATCGTATTCATCGACGAAATCGACAAGGTGGCCAGCCGCGCCGAAACCCGCGGCGCCGATGTCAGCCGCGAAGGTGTGCAGCGCGATCTGTTGCCGCTGATCGAGGGCACCACGGTTTCAACCAAATACGGGCCGGTCAAAACCGATCATATTCTATTCATCGCCTCGGGCGCCTTCCACATTGCCAAGCCTTCGGACCTTTTGCCCGAACTGCAGGGGCGGCTGCCGATACGGGTAGAACTACAGGCGCTGACAGAGGGTGATTTCGTGCGCATCCTTACCGAGCCTGACAACGCGCTGACGCTGCAATATTCGGCGCTGATGGCAACCGAAGAGGTGGCCGTTACCTTTACCCCCGAAGGTGTGGCAGCCCTTGCGCGTATTGCCGCCGATGTGAACCGCGCTGTTGAAAATATTGGTGCGCGCAGGCTCTACACTGTAATGGAAAGGGTGTTTGAAGAGCTTTCCTTCAATGCGCCCGACAGGGGCGGCGAGGCGGTGGTAGTTGATGATGCGTTTGTTGAACGGCATCTGGGCGATCTTTCGCGTTCGGTGGACCTCAGCCGGTATGTTCTCTAGGCGTGCGCGCTGGCTGGCTGCGCTAAGCGCGACGGTTCTGCTGGCCAGCTGCGCCCAGCGCGGTGTCATCACGCTGTACCCGACGGCCGCCGATGTTGCGCCGCCGCTGACGATTTATGTGGGCAGCACCCGCACGCCTGACAGCGAGCCCGACGATCAGGTCAACCCGCGCTCGGACGAGGTGCATTTCGCACGCTATGACGTTTCGGTGCCGCCGGACCGCCAGCCTGGCGAGATCAGCTTTCCAAAACGTTACAGCCCACCCGACCCAACGACCGATTTTCTGGTCAGCGCCGAAACACAATATGCCACGGCCACGGGCTTCAAGGCCGAGGTGCGACAGGCTTTGGCGCAAAACGGGCGCGAAGCGGTGGTGTTTGTGCACGGCTACAACAACACGATGGCCGAGGGCCTGTATCGTTTTGCCCAGCTAGGGCACGATCTGAACATACCGGGCGTGCTGGTGCACTATTCGTGGCCATCACGCGGAAATGTGCTTGCTTATGCCTATGATCGCGATTCCGTGCTATTTGCGCGCGACGGGTTCGAGGAACTGCTGGGTGACCTTTCGGCGGCAGGGGCCGAGCGCATCATCATCGTTGCACATTCGATGGGCAGCCAGTTGGTCATGGAAACGCTGCGTCAGATGGCAATCGGCGGCAATACAAATGTGATACGCCGACTGGCCGGTGTGGTGCTGATTTCGCCCGATCTTGATGTTGACGTGTTTCTCGCCGAAGCGGCGCGGATTGGCACGCTGCCGCAACCCTTTGTCATTTTCACCTCGCGCCGCGACCGGGTTTTGGCGCTGGGTGCCCTGCTTTCGGGCGAAAGCGAGCGGTTGGGCAACCTGCAAGACACGACGCCGCTAGAATCCCTGGATCTGACGATTGTTGATGTCAGCGCTGAATCAACGGGCACTGGCCATTTCGTGCCAGGTACCTCGGCGGCGCTTATGACGCTGTTCAATCAGGAAAGCAGCCTGCTGTCGGCGCTGGCATCCGATCAATCGGGCAAGACCGGGTTGGTCAGCTATCTGGTGCTGTCAGCGCAAGGTGTCACGCGCATTGTGCTGGCACCCGCTATGGCCGCCACTGCGCCCTAGCGGGCATTGCGGCGCAGATACACGTAGTAGGCACCCGCGCCGCCATGCTTGAGGTGCGCTTGCGCCACTTGCAACACGGCGGGCGCCAAAGGCATCTGGTGCAGCCAATGCGGCACCTGATGGCGCAAAAGGCCATGTCGCGTGGGAATTGGGCCATCATCGGCGCCCAACCTTCCCTTGCCGGTGATAACCAGCACCAGCCGCAAGCCCGTATCCTGCGCGCGCAGGATAAAGCGGATCAGCTCCGGGTGCGCCTCGGCCAGCGTCATGCCGTGCAGATCAATCCGCGCCTCGGGCGAAAGGCGCCCGCGCGTCATCTTGCGGTGCGCCTTTTGGTCCATGTTCAGCGGCGCTTGGGCCAGATGGTCGGGCAAAGTAGGCGCGGGGTGGTGGCGCCAGGCGGTTTCAACGACCGATTGGCCCAGCCGAAACGCCGTCAGGTCGGCGTGCGACGTACGCGCAGAGTGGTGAAGGTTGGGCTTGCTAGCAGGCGGCGGTGCCGCTGCGGGCATCGGCTGCTGCGTCACCAAGGGGTGAAGCGCCACAGTGCTGGCGGCGACCTGCGCCCAAAGCGCCTGCTCTTCTTCGCTCAGGCGGCGATGGCGGCGGCCCATCGCCCTGCCTCAGGCGCTGGTGGCAACAAGCTGCCAGTTCGGGTCTTTTGCACCCATCTTGCGCGCAAAGGTCCATGTATCGCGCTGCTTGCGCGGGGTTTTCGGGTCACCCTCGACCACCTGCCCGGCGCTATCGCGCGCTGATGAGATCAATTCGCCCAAGAAGCGGACCGAGATTTCCGCCTCACGCGATTTGGCGTCATATTCTGCGCCATCCAGCGTCATTTCGCGCACGCCGATGAATTCGGCCTGAACCGTCAGACCCTGCTGCGCGCGCGACTGCACCACTTCGTCAAAAGCGGCATAGACTTCGGGCGCAAGAAAAGTGCGAACTGGCGCCAGATCGCCGCGCTCGAACGCCATCAGGATCATTTCATAGGCACCGCGCGCGCCTTGCAGAAAGTCGGTAACGCCAAACGACGGCTCGGCACGCTTCATCGCCGCCAGTGCTGCGGCAATATCGCTGCCCTCGGGCACGTGGTCGGTAATGTCGCGGTCTTGCCCGCCCTCGATCACCTCGAAACCGCGGCGCGCGCTGCGGGGCGCGGGTTCGACCTCTGGCGCA
This sequence comes from Rhodobacteraceae bacterium UBA6213, assembly GCA_002421605.1. Lineage (GTDB taxonomy): Bacteria > Pseudomonadota > Alphaproteobacteria > Rhodobacterales > Rhodobacteraceae > UBA6213. The sequence continues at coordinate 215,909 of DISJ01000009.1, forward strand.
TCGGGCTGCTCGAATCCATCGCGGCTTCCCAACACGTTTTTCAGTCGCAAAATCAAGAAGATCGCGATTGCGGCAAGAACGACAAGCTGAATCACTGCGTTGGACATAATCTAACCTCGGGCGGGCGGGGTTGGAAAACCCGGCTATCCCCACTTATGTAGGGTAGCGGCGGGGCCAAGTCCACCGCCGCCCGGTACAGTTGTGGCGGGCAAGTGAAAGGAAGCTGTGATGTGGATATTTCTGGCCTTCGCGATAGTGCCGCTGATCGAGATCGGTCTGTTCATTCAGGTCGGCGGGCTGATCGGGCTCTGGCCAACACTGGCGCTGGTGCTTGCTTCCGCTGCACTTGGCACGGTGCTGGTGCGCAGTCAGGGTGCGCGCGCGATTGCTGACCTGCGCGGCGCACTTTCAGACCTGCGCGACCCCACCGCACCGCTCGCGCATGGCGCGATGATCCTATTCGCGGGGGCCATGCTGCTTACGCCGGGGTTTTTCACCGATAGTGTCGGGTTGCTGCTTTTGGTGCCTGCGGTGCGCTGGGCTGTAATACGGTATCTGGCAAAGCGCATGCAGGTGGCAAGCTTCACCGTTGGCGGGCAAACGCACGCTGCGCCCAATTCGGGGCCGATTGATGTCGAGTATTTCGAAATTGATCCCGAAAATGCGCCTTCGCGCCCCACCTCGGGCTGGACACGCCATTGAGGCGTTGAGCGCGGGGTGCTACACCCTGCGCGAAACTTGATCTGGAGATTCCGATGGCCGACGAAGCTAATGGCGCCGCCCCGCAACAGGCGCAGGTAAAGATGAGCGTTCTGGCGCAGTTTGTGCGCGACATGTCGTTTGAAAACATCGTGGCGCAAAAAGGCGTGGCCTCTGCCGAAGTGCAGCCCGAAACGCAGGTTCAGGTCAGCCTTGATGCGCGCAAACGCTCGACCGAGAACCAGTATGAAGTCATCACCAAGTTCAAGATCACCTCGACCAACAGCACCAACAAGGCGCCGCTGTTCCTGCTCGAGCTGGATTATGCCGGTATCTTCCACGTCGAGGGCGTGCCGGAAGAACAAATGCACCCGTTCCTGTTGATCGAATGTCCGCGGATGCTGTTTCCCTTCATTCGCCGCATCGTCTCGGATGTAACGCGCGACGGTGGCTTTGCGCCGTTCTACCTTGAAACGATCGACTTTCTCGCGCTTTACCGCGCCGAGCTTGCGCGCCGCGCAGCCGAAACTCCGGCAGCCCAAGGCACCGCGATTTCTTGACCACCGCGTCAAGCTGACCCAGTGGCAAGCTGCCCAAGTGACTTTGCATACCGCCGTGCGCGACAATGGCGCGGCGGTATTTAACTGAGTCGCAGATGAATGATTTAATTCCCGCTTGGGTTCAGGGTGTGCTGACTCCAGTGGAAAAGATGTCCGTGCACCAGCAAGGATTGAAGCATAAAGCCGTGTCGGTTTTTGTGCTCGATGGCGAACGCGCGCTTATTCAGCGGCGGGCGGCGGGCAAATATCACAGCGCCGGACTTTGGGCCAACAGTTGCTGCACGCATCCTGCATGGGGCGAAAAGTCGGTTGATTGCGCCGTGCGCCGGCTGCGTGAAGAACTTGGTATCACCGGACTCTACCCTGCCTTTGCTGACCGAATCGAATACCGCGCCGACGTGGGCGAAGGCATGATCGAGCACGAGGTGGTTGATATCTTCTTGGCCTATGCGCGCCCGGAAATGACCGTTACGCCGAACCCAGACGAAGTTTCAGACGTGCGCTGGGTAAATATCTACGACCTTGCCGCCGAGGTTGCGCGCCACCCCGAGCATTACACCAAATGGCTGGAAATCTATCTGTCACACCACATGGACCGGATTTTCGGCGCGACGCTGGGGAACTAGTCCAGCGGCAGTTCCGCCAATAGGCAGCCCCAGGCCGCACCGTGCATATCGCGGTCCGCGCGCGTGCCTTGAATGACAGGGCGCGGCACCGAAAACTTGACCACGTTCAGATCAGCAATATCGAATCGCTTCATCGCCGCCTCATCAACGCCGAACAAGGCCGCGACACGCGCTGTCGAAAGCGCTGCGACGCGCGCAAAAGCGTCACTATTTCCGCAGAAAACATCAATAGTCAGCCAGAACGGCCCGGCGTTTTTTGAGCGGACCTTTTCGACGATGCTACCAAGCTCAGCCATTTCCCACCTCCGAAACCACAAGCCGGAAAGGCACCATCGGGTCGCTGACCTGCAAGACGTGGTTCAGGCAAAACTCGTATAGCGCGCCGCGATTCATTTCGGCGGGCGAAAAGGGGAAGGCGAAGGTTGGCATCGGCTCGTCCTCTTCCAGCGCGTGGTGTAGAAGGTAGGGATTGACCATCTTCGCAATCTCGGCGGCGAGCGCCTCGGTGGGCGCGGTGACGATAGCCAGCGCCCCAACCTCTGTGGGCAATGACACAGCATTTTCCAGCGCGCCGAGCGTTGCGTCGATGCCGATCAGGCGGATTTCAAGGTCATAGGCATCGGCGGGTTGCCCCAGCCGCGCCGCGACCTTGGCATGGACCTCGCCGATCACGGCATCCGCCCATGCTCGCGCGCCTTCAACATAGCGCCGGTCGCGAAGCAGCGCTAGCGACACGGTTTGATACCCCGCAACCCGCGCCCCTTCGAGCTTGACCGTATAAGGTGCGGGCACCCATTTTGAGCCCTCGACCCTTACTTCGCGTGCATTCAGCGCCTGATAGTGCGTGCCGGTTACGTCAAGATGCCCACCCGGTTCATGCAGAATGAATGGGTCAGAGTTTTCGTACAGCATATGCGCCGAAACGGTGTAGGGCGTGGCCCGTGCGCTGGCGCCAAGCGGGGTAAAGGTGAACCCGCGCGCGTCAAAATCAATCTGGATGGTGCCGGTGGCCGGGTTGGTCGTGGCAATCGCACCACATTCCCCCACCTTGGCGCCATGCCATACGCCGCCGGGATGATCGCCCCGCAACAGCGGCAGGGCCGCGATGATGGCAGTATCGGTGGTGCGCCCGGCGATGACGATATCGGCGCCCGTGGCCAGCGCCGCCTGTATCTGCTCGGCCCCGGCAAGCGCGACGATGTTGCTGCAGGATGCCAGAATATCGGGCGAAATCGGCGGCGCGGCGGGCAACGGCGTAACTTGGCCTGCGGCAAGCGCCTTGGTCAATTCGGCGGAGTTTTGGCCTGAATAGAGCCTTGCCACGCGCAATTTCTGACCCAATTCGGCGGCCAGCTCTTCGGTGATCTGATAAAGCCAGTCCACCGCGCTATCAGCACCACAGGTGCCCGCAGTGCCGATGACCAAGGGCACCCCAGCCTCGGCCCGCGCCTGCATCAGCTCGCGCCATTCTGCCTTGGTCGAGGCGCGCGAGTATTTCGAAACGCCGCGTCCAAGGTAAGAGGGCCCACTGTCTGTGGACCCTCCGTCGATTGCAATGATGTCGGGGCGGTTGGCGACACCCCGCGCCAGCGCGGCGCGTTCATAGCCCAAGCCCAGCGCCCCGGACGGAATCAGTACGCGGGTCATTTCAATCTGCCTCTGCGTCGAGTGGTTGCGGTGGCCGCTTGAGGAACCGGCGCAGGAACATCGGCGCGACAAAGCCCAAGATCGCTGCCGTCCAAAGCCCGATCGAGATGCCAGAGCTGAACAGATAGGTCCAATCGCCGTTCGCCACCACCATGGCGCGGCGCAGGTTATCCTCCATCTGATTACCCAGAAGGATGCCAAGGATCACCGGTACGGTTGGAATGTCGAGCTTGCGCAAGAAATATCCAAGCGCGCCGAAGCCCACCATCAACACCAGATCGAAGTAGCTGCCCGACAACGAGTAGATACCGACGAACGAGATCATCGTAACGCCCGGCAGCAGCACCCAAGCGGGCACCATCAGCACTTTTACGAAAATCTTGACCATCGGGATGTTCATGAACAGCAGCACGAAGTTTGCGATGATCAAGCTTGCGATCAGGCCCCAGACCACATCGGGGTGCTCGGCAAACAGCGTCGGACCCGGCTGGATGTTCAACGTCATCAAAAGCGCAAGCAGCACTGCCGTGGTGCCCGACCCGGGCACACCAAGCGTAAGCATCGGGATCAGCGCACCACCCGCTGCCGCGTTGTTGCCCGCCTCGGGGGCGGCAACGCCGCGCGGATCGCCTTGGCCAAACTTGCCCGAGCTGCCCGCCACCGATTTCTCGGCCATATAGGCTAGAAACGAGCCCAGCGAGGCACCCGCACCCGGCAGGATGCCCGCGATAAAGCCGATCACCGAACCACGCAGCATCGAGCCTGAGGTCTTGATCAGATCCTTGATCGGCACCGTCACCTTTGCCAGTTTCACGCCGATGGCGCTGCCCTTGCCGTGGCTTTCGATGAAAAAGAACACTTCGGTAATGGCGAACAAACCGACGATGGCCACGAGGAAATCAACCCCATCCATCAGGTGCATGTGGCCATAGGTAAAGCGCGGCATGCCGGTGCTATTGTCCAGCCCGATCATGGCCATACCAAGCCCGATACAGGCCGCAATGACCGCCTTGGCCTGGTTTTTCGAACCGACCCCGCCGAGGGTGGTGAACGCCAGCAGGTACAGCGCAAAATATTCCGCAGGACCAAACAGATAGGCCACCCGCGCCAGCATCGGCGCTAGTATGATTAACCCGGCCGTAGCGAACATCGCGCCCACAAAACTTGCAACACCCGAGATCACCAGCGCGTCGCCCGCCTTGCCCTGACGCGCCATCGGATAACCGTCGAGCGTGGTCATCATTGCCGGTTCATCGCCAGGGATGTTGAGCAGAATAGATGAAATCCGCCCGCCATACATCGCACCGTAATAAACCGAAGTCAGCAGCACCAGCGCCGAGGTAGCATCAAGTCCCATCGTGAAGGCAAGCGGGATAAGAATGGCGACCCCGTTCGAGGGGCCAAGCCCCGGCAATGCACCAATGATTGTGCCCATAAATGCACCAATCACCGCCAGCATGAGCGTGAAGGGATTAAGCGCTACGCTAAAGCCTAGCGCTAGGTTCGATAGGGTTTCCATTCGGCCGCTCCCTTAGCCCATCATCGCGCGCGGCAGGGCCATAAGCCCAAGCCCGAGCGCATATTTGAAAATCGCGAAAAGCCCGACCGAAAGGCCCGCTCCCGTGAGCACTGCAGTTTGCAGGCGGGGGCTGATTTGATAGCTTATGACCCCGGAGGCAATCGCCGTCGGAATCAGAAATCCAAGCGGTTTCAGCGAGTAGGCATAGGCCACCAACACCGCGACCGCGATGCCAAGATGCAGCCAGGTCGCGCCATGAGGCCATTCAGGATCTTCGTCGGGCTTTATCAAAAGCACCAGCGTGGCCAGCGCCGCAATACTACCGATGATGATCGGAAATACCTTGGAACCGACCGGGTCCGAAAGGAATGATGTCTGTATCTGAAGGGCGCTGGCGACATACGCCAGCGCCACCCCAAATATGACCAGACCAAAGATCCGGTCCGAGGCCATTACTGAATGACCCCGATTTCACGCGAAAGCGTCGTGGTTTCGGCCACAACGCCGTCGATCCAACCTTGGAAGTCGGCACCGACAAGCGTGAACGGCGCAAGACCGTTGGCTTCCATCACGGCCTGCCATTCGGCGCTGTCGGCAACCGCCTGAAGCTTCGTGGCCCATGCGTTGAAGGCGTCGTCGGAAATGCCCTTGGGCACATAAAGACCGCGCCAGTTGACGACGACAACGTCAAAGCCCTGCTCGCGCGCGGTCGGAATGTCTTCAAAGCCGGCCACACGTTCGGGGCTCAGAATCGCCAGCGCGCGCACGTCGCCCGACCGGATGAAGCCGGTGATTTCCGAAATGTCGCCGGTCATCGCTTGGGTAAAACCGCCGATCGTTTGCGTGATCGCCTCGGCACCGCCGTTCAGACCGATGTATTTGATCGCCTTGGCATCGTTAAAGCCGGCCGCTTTCATGATCTGCAGCGGCTTGAGGTGGTCAAACCCGCCCGCAGCCGAGCCACCAGCAAAGGTGATCTTGCTCGGGTCGGCCTTGATCGCCTCAACAAGGTCGCTCAGGGTCATATAGGGGCTGTCTTTGGCCACAACGATCACGCCCGGGTCGCCGCCGATGGTGCCAACCCAACGCACTTGGTCCGCGGTCGCGCCGCCGTAGGCGTTTTGCGCAAGCCGCGTTGTGGTGGCCGACGACGCCGCAACGATCAGATCGGGGTCGGTGTTGCGCTCGTTCACCACGTTGGCAAACGCCAGCCCGCCGCCAGCGCCTGACATGTTGGTCACCTGAACCGGCGAATCGACCAGTTTCAGATCATAGAGCAGCTTGCCGATCTGCCGGCAGGTGAAATCCCAGCCGCCGCCAGCGTCGGCGGGGGCGATGCATTCGGTAGCCATCGCGGTGGTCGCGGTAAGGCCAAGCAAGGCGCTGACGCCCAGCGCCTTCAAAAGAGTCGTTTTCATGGCTGTCCTCCCAGACATATGTTCTGCCGAAAAAGCTGCACCGCGTCGGGCACAATCCTTTTCTTGCAGCTAAGGAAGATTTGATCGAAAGCTGACATCAACCTGTCATGCGCGGCAAAAGGGTTGGCCATGCGTTTTTTGATGATCGAAGATAGCGACGAGTTGGCGCATTCGGTGGCCGAGAGGCTGCGGCTGGATGGCCATGCCGTTGACCGCGCCTGCAGTCTGAGCGAGGCAGAAGATTGCCTTTCTGCGGCACCTTACGATCTGATCCTGCTGGATCTTTCGCTACCCGATGGCGACGGGCGCAGCTTTTTGACGCGGCAGCGGCGGGCCCGGCGCGATGTGCCGATCATCGTCATGACAGCGCGCGCGGCGGTCAGTGACCGGGTTGATGTGCTTGACCTTGGCGCCGACGATTATCTGACAAAGCCCTTCGATTTTGCCGAACTTGAGGCTAGATGCCGCGCGGTTTTGCGCCGCAGGGGCGGTGCAAGCGAGACTGTACAGCGATTCGCGGGTTTCATTTTCAACCCGCTGACCGCGCAACTGGTGGTGGCGGGCGAGGCGCGAGAGCTGCGCAACCGCGAACTAAGACTGCTTGAAATATTGCTCGCCGCGCCGGACCGCATCTTTTCCAAATCGCAGCTTTGCGACCGGCTGTTTTCCTATGCCGAAAGCGTTTCGGATAACGCGATCGAGGTTTATGTCGCAAGGTTGCGCAAAAAGCTTGAGGGCTCGGGCGCGCACATCGATACGGTGCGCGGCATGGGCTATCGGCTGACCGCGACATGAGGGATAACGGCGCCCTTTCGCTGCGCGAACGTTTGATGTTGCAACTGCTGGTGCTGGCGGCGGTGCTGGCGGTCGCGCTGTTTGTGGCGGTGCGTACGGTGGCAGGCTCTGCCGCTGAAGAAACGCTCGACGGGGTGCTGGGGGCCGCGACAATTGCCGTTGCCGACGAATTGCGTGGCGGCGAAGAGGGCGTATCAGTCGATCTGCCACACGAGGCGTTTTCGATCCTCGGCTCGATCAGCGAAGATCGGATTTTCTACCGCATCGCCGTAGATGGCGCGACGATCACGGGCTACGACGACCTGCCGCTGCCCGAAGCCGCGCGCAGCCCCGCCGAACTTTCGACGCCGATATTTTACACCACGCAGTACCGCGATACCGAGGTGCGGGTCGCCGTGATGCAGCGCGTCGTGCTGGCCGGAAGGCTATCGACCGCAGTTACCGTGCTAGTTGCACAGACCCGTGCGGGGCAGGCAGAGATTGCTGCGCGGGTCGCCAATCAGGCTGCGGGTATCGGGCTAGGTGTTTTTGCGCTGGCTGCGGTGCTTTCGATTCTTACCGCAGGCTCGGTGCTGCGCCCGATCAACCGGCTGGCCGAAGCAGTGGGGCGGCGTGGCCCAAGCGATTTGCGCAGCGTCGATCACCCCAGCCCGGCCGAGTTGCGCCCGTTGGTTGACGCGCTGAACGGATTTATCGCGCGGCTTCGCGCGGGGCTAATGCGCACCGAAACTTTTATTGCCGAGGCTGCCCACCACATCCGCACGCCCTTGGCCACGGTGCGCGCACGCGCCGAAACCGCATTGCGCAAAGCCGAAACCGAAGAGGCGCGCGAAACCTTGCGCGCGGTGATCCGCGCAGTCGAAGAAAGCGCGCGGTCGGCAAGCCAGTTGCTTGACCATGCCACAGTGGTCTATCGCTCTGACCGCCCAGAGCGCGAATCAGTCGATCTGGCGCGGCTGGTCGCCGGGTTGGCGCAAAACTTTCAGCCCGTCGCGGGACTTAAAGATGTGGAAATCCACACCGAAGGTGTTACAGCCCCGGTCGAGGTGGTGGGCGACCGCCTGCTGATCGAAGCGGCACTGCGCAACATGCTTGACAACGCAGTGAAATACTCCAGCCCCGATAGCGAAATCGCGCTGGTGCTTTCGCGCAAGGGCGATGAGGCCTGCGTTGAGGTGGCGGATAGGGGCCGCGGCCTTTCAGGCGGCGCGCAGCCAGACCTGACGCGGCGCTTTGCACGCGGTGCCAATGTGGGTGACGTGGTCGGCTCGGGCCTAGGGCTAACGATTGTCGAAGAGGTGGCCGCGGCACATGGCGGGCGGTTTGAACTGGCGGAACGCAAGGGGGGCGGCACATGCGCGCTGTTTTGGGTGCCATTGGGTTGATGCTGGCGCTTGCAACGCCCATATCGGCCTTTGAGATCGAAGAAGATACGCGCTTTCCCGCCATTGGTGGCAGTGAACACGCGCTGCTTTCTGTACTTTCCACGACCGACACCGATGTTCTGCGCCCAGTGATTTTGGCGTTTCAGGCGCGCAACCCCGGCATCACACTGCGCTACACGGTTGCCAACAGTCAGCAGGTCTATTCCGCGATTGCCGATGAGGGTGCGGTTTATGATCTGATGATTTCGTCAGCGATGGACTTGCAGATGAAAATTGCCAACGACGGGTTGGCGCGACCACTTCATTCGTCGGCCACCGATTCGCTGCCCGAATGGGCGCGCTGGCAAGATCTGCTGTTCGCCTTCGCGCAAGAGCCTGTGGTGCTGATCGTGGCGCTTTCAGCACTTGGCGGTACGTCGCCGCCGCGCACGCGGCGCGAATTGACGCAGCTTTTGCGCGACCACCCGGAAAATTTTGCGGGCCGTATTGGCACTTATGACCCAGAAAAATCAGGCGCGGGGTATTTGTTCGTCACCCAAGACGCGCGGCTGTCCGATACGTTCTGGCGGCTGGCCGAGGTGATGGGCGGGCTTGACCCAAAGCTTTATGATTCAAGTGCGCCGATGATTGCTGACCTGAAGGCAGGGCGGCTGGTGCTGGCTTACAATGTGCTTGGCAGTTACGCCGCGCCGCGGATTGCCCAAGCCGAAGGCCTAGCGATGGTAGAGTTGGAAGACCACACGCTGACCTTGCTGCGCACCGCGCTGGTGCCACGCAGCGCCACAGCGCCCGAACTTGGTGCGCTGTTTCTCGACTTTCTGCTTGGCGCCGAGGGTCGATCGCTGATTGCGCGCGAAGCGGGGTTGCCGCCCATTGATGCAGCAGCGTTGGCGGCAAAGCCACATCTGCGGCCAATCCGGCTTGATGCAGGGCTGCTTGTCTATTTAGACGCAATGAAGCGGCGGGCGTTTCTGGAGGAATGGCAGGCGGCGCTGATTCAACCCTGAAAAGGGCGGCAATAACGCGCCCGTGTACAAGCGCACTCTGGCCATTACTGTGCAATGCGGGGCATACTCGGGACGTAATGATGAATGTTTCCTCACTCCGCACAATAGGCTGTTGTCTTGCTGGCGCGCTGACGCTGGCAGGGCATCCTAGTGCGGCGCTTGAGCAGCTGGATTTTCAGACACCGGGGGCAGAAAGCGCGCTTGCCAACGCGTTGGAGTCCGCCTCGTTGACCCGGCAGGCTGAAAGCGACGGGCGCACGACACCGCAAGATCTGCTGGCAGCCGCGCGGGCGGATTATGCGCGCCTTTTGGCGGTGCTGTATGCACAAGGCCACTATAGCGGCACGATCCGCATCACCCTTGATGGCCGCGAGGCCGCAACAATTGCGCCCTTGGATGCGCCTGCGCGGGTAGATGTGCTGAGCATCACCGTGGTGCCCGGCCCGCAATTCCTCTTTGCCGCCGCAAACGTCGCACCACTTGCACAGGGCACCGTATTGCCCGAAGGTTTTGCCCCCGGTGCCCCGGCGGCGTCGGGCCAGATCGTCGCGGCGACGGTTGCAGCAGTTGATGAATGGCGGGCAGCTGGCTACGCCAAGGCCGAGGTCGCGTCGCAAAGCATCATCGCCGACCACCGCGCCGCCACGCTTGATGCATCGGTAACGCTGCGCACCGGGCCACTGCTACGGTTCGGCACGCTTACCGCGACCGGCGCGCAGCGGCTGCGGCCAGAGCGGTTGGCCGAAATCGCGGGGCTGCCTACTGGCGAGCGGTTCAGCCCGGCGGCGGTTGAGCAGGTAGAGGCGCGGTTGCGGCAAAGTGGCGTATTCAGCAGTGTGGCACTGAGTGAGGCCGAGGTTCCGCGAGTTGGCGGCACGCTCGACATGGCACTTGCGGTTGTTGAGGCACCGCTACACCGCTTTGGCTTTGGTGCCGAAGTCACCTCGCAAGATGGTGCCACGCTCTCCGCCTTTTGGCTGCATCGCAACCTCTGGGGCGGTGGCGAGCGGCTGCGCATCGAGGGAGAAGTTGCAGGCATTGGCACCAGCAGCGGCGATGCCGACTATTCCGCCAGTATACGGTTGGATAGACCCGCCACCTACAACGCCGACACGACCGCCTTTGCCTTGGCGCAATTGGAGCAGTTGAGCGAGGTCGATTACGACGCGCTGACATTTACTGTCGGCGTCGGGCTCAGCCGCTATTTTTCGCCCGAGCTTTCGGGCACGGCGGCGATCGAGCTTTCTGCATCGCGCGTAACGGACGACTCTTTCACCGATAACTTCCGCCAGCTTTCGCTTCCCGTCACCTTCACCCTTGATCGCCGCGACTCCGTCTCTGATCCGAAGACGGGCTATTGGGTCGATCTGGGGGGCACACCGTTCCTCGGGTTCGCCGGCACCGGGTCGGGTGTGCAGTTGCAGGCCGATGTGCGTGGCTATCGCGCGGTGGGCGACAGGCTGGTGTTTGCAGGGCGTGCGCAGGCTGGCTCGGTTCTCGGCTCTGACATTCTTGAAACGCCGCGGGAATACCTGTTCCATTCGGGCGGTGGCGGCACGGTGCGTGGCCAACCCTACCAATCGCTTGGAGTCGAAGTGATGCGCGACGGTGACCTGGTCGCAATGGGTGGCATGTCATTTGCCGCCATTTCGGCAGAACTGCGCGCCGATGTGACCAAAACAATCGGGGTGGTTGCGTTTTACGACGTGGGTTTTGTGGGCCTGACCGGCGGCTTTGGCGGCGGTGATTGGCACGCGGGCGCCGGGCTGGGGCTACGCTATGCCACCTCTATTGGGCCGATCCGGCTTGACCTTGCGGTGCCCGTCTCGGGCGACACGGGCGACGGCTTGCAGATCTATCTCGGGTTGGGGCAGGCGTTTTGATGCGGGGATTTCTTCTTTTCTTGCTGCTTTCGCTCGCGGCGTTGACCGCGCCTGCGCAAGCGCAAACCGAGGCGGAAACCGCACGTGACCGTGGGTTTTTGCAAGGCTTGCTAGAAGACAATTTGTCCGGTGCTGGCCGCGAAGTGCGCATCGAGGGTTTTGCCGGGGCGCTTTCATCGCGCGCCACGTTCACGGAACTGACGATTGGCGATGCAGCGGGCATCTGGTTGCGGATTCAAGGCGGCGCGATCGGCTGGGACCGGGGCGCGCTTGTCTCAGGCCGGGTCGAAATTGGCGAACTGACCGCCGACGAAATCGAATTGGTGCGCTTGCCACAATCCGCCGCTGCGCCGGCAACTCCCGAGGCCGTGCCTTTTGCACTGCCGGAGCTTCCAGTTTCGGTCAGCATCACCAAACTTGTGGCGGCGCGTGTTGTGCTTGGCACCGAGGTGTTGGGCGAAGCGGCGACGATGCGCGTGCAAGGATCGCTGGATCTGGCGGACGGTGAAGGGGGCGCAGAACTGGTTGCTGAGCGGATCGACGACAAGGCCGGTAAGTTTTCGCTATTGGCAAGCTTTTCCAACGCGACGCGCGAGTTGTTACTCGACCTCGTCCTTGACGAGGCGGCGGGGGGCATTGCGGCCAATGTGCTTGGCCTGCCCGACAGCCCGGCGGTGACGCTAGCGATTGCTGGGTCTGGGCCGATCGACACCTTTTCTGCCGATGTCACGCTGGATACCGACCGTAAGCGGCGGGTTTCTGGGAATGTTGTGTTTAAGGCGCTCGATGCCGAAACGCGCGGATTCAACGCGACGTTGCAAGGTGATATCGCGCCTCTGCTTGCGCCGGACTATCGCAGTTTTTTCGGCGCTGATGTGCAGCTTGTCGCCGAAGGTCAACGCACCGGGGACGGCGCGATCAACCTCAGGACGCTTAGCCTGCAAGCGGCGGCATTTTCGCTGGAAGGATCGCTTGATTTGCAAGCATCGGGCATGCCCGAACGCGCCAGCCTTGCGTTGACCCTTGGCCTGCCGGACGCTGCCGAAGTGCTGCTGCCGCTTGGCGGTGCGCAGACCTGGGTTGCAAACGGTGCGCTGACGCTGGGCTATGACCGCGACAAGAGCGAAACTTGGTCGCTTGCGGGCAATCTGAACGGGTTGCGGCAGGAGCAGCAAGCCATCGGCGCAATTGATCTGACCGGATCGGGGCGCGTTGCGCAGGGCACGACAAGTGCGATCACCGGCGCCTTCGATTTTGCGGCGCGTGGCATCGCGCCTGCAGACCCTGCGCTGGAAACGCTACTGGTCGATGGTCTGAGCGGACAGGTGCAGTTTTCGTGGCAGAAAGGCGCTTCGTTGATGCTGCCGATGCTGAGCCTGAACGCGGGTGGCGCGGTGCTGTCTGGGTCTGGCGAGATTGGATCGCAAGATGGTGCTACCCGTGTCAGTGCCTCGGCGCGTGTCAGCCATCCCGATCTGACGCGTTTTGCCGAAATCAGCGGGCAAGCACTTGGCGGGCGGCTCGAAGGGATGATCGAGGGCTGGTATGAGCCTTTGAACGGCGATCTTTACCTTGAAACGGCGCTGCTTGGCATCGAGTTGCGCACTGGAATCGCGGAGCTCGATCCGCTGCTGCAGGGCGGCTCGCGGCTACGGGTGGTGGTCGATCGTGATGCGGCGGGGCTGGTGCTGGCGCTTGATGCCGTCGCGCGCGGATTTTCGGTTCAGAGCGAAGCGCTACTGCAAACAGAAATGACCAACGCATCTGCGCATTTCGAAGTTGCCGATATTGCCCTTGTCGGCCACGGCCTGAAGGGCGGGCTGGCTGCTGATGCGCGCCTCAGCGGTACACCGGGGGCGCGGGTTTTCGGGTTTGATGCAACGGGCACAGGCTTGGCATACGGTGCCTTCCAGCTTGACGGCGAAACAACGCTGACGGGCGAGCTGGTCGAAGGCGACGCGGGCTTTGCACTTGGCGCGGCCGATCTTTCTAACTCGCAACTGACGGCAAGCCTTGGTGACGCCGACCCCGACGGCCTGCGCACACTGTCGCTAAGGCTTGCAGATGTGGCACCGCTTGCACCGGGCTTTAATGGGCCCGCTACAGCCAACGGCACAGTGCAAATGGGCGTCGAGGGCCACAAAGTTGCGCTTGATCTTACCGGCCCCGGTGGAACGCAAGGCGCGCTTGCCGGGCTGATCGCGAGCGACGTATCCAGCGTCGATCTGGAGTTGACGGGCCGGGCAGAGGCTGCGCTTTTTGACCGCCTAGTGCGGCCGCGTAGCTTGCAAGGGCCGCTTGCCTTTGACCTGCGCCTTCAAGGTGCGCCGGGGCTTGGCGCGCTGACGGGGCGGATCAGTAGCACTTCGCTGGCGCTGGCAGACCCCGCCTTTGGGCTTTCGATGCAGGGCATTTCGCTGGATGCGGAAATCGCCGGTGGGCGCGCCGATGTGCTGGCGACGGGTCAGATCGAGGGTGGAAGCGTGCGGATTAGCGGGCCGATTGCGCTGAGCGCGCCTTTTTCGACCGATCTATCATTGACCTTGGTGAATGTGCCGCTGCGTGATCCGGCGCTATTTTCGACTCACGTTGGCGGCGCGCTGAATATTCGCGGTGCGCTGACGGGCGGTGCCACGATTTCGGGTGCCATCACCTTGGCCGAGACTGAATTGCAGGTGCCCGAGGCGAGCGGTGTCTTGGCGCTGCCTGATGTTGTACATATCGCAGCACCAGCAGATGTTGCCGCTACGCTGCAGCGCGCGGAAGTCATAAGCGGCGCCAAAGAATCCGCGTCGGGCACAGCTTATGGGCTCGACATAACTGTTTCGGCGCCGCGTCGCATCTTTGTTCGCGGCCGGGGGCTTGATGCAGAGCTTGGTGGCGCCTTGCAACTGCGCGGCACCACAGCCGACGTGCTGCCCGTAGGCCGGTTCGAGCTGGTGCGCGGGCGGCTCGACGTTCTGGGGAAACGCTTTGCGCTGACATCCGGGCAGGTGAACCTGCAAGGGGCGCTAAGCCCGTGGCTGCAGTTTGTCGCAACCTCCGTGCAGCAGGACATCACCGCGACGATCACGCTCGAAGGCCCGGCAAGCGCGCTTGCGCTGCGGCTAAGCTCGGTTCCCGATCTGCCAGAGGACGAGGTGCTGGCGCAGCTGCTGTTTGGGCGCGATATCTCGACGCTGTCACCAATTCAGGCGGCGCAGATGGCGCAGGCCGTGGCACAACTGGCAGGAAGCGGAGGCGAGGGCCTGATGGGGCGGTTGCGCACAATGTTCGGACTGGATGACCTGGACCTTGCCACCGACTCGGAAGGCGCAACCACGTTGAAAGTGGGTAAATACCTCTCCGACAACATCTATACAGATATTTCCATCGGCGCCGATGGCAAGACTTCGGTGAGCCTGAACCTCGACATCACGCCAAGCCTTGCCGCGCGCGGCACCTTGGCCGCCGATGGCAACAGTGGGTTGGGTGTCTATTTCGAGCGTGATTACTGATGCTTTGACAGTTCTGCGTTCAATGCAGCGCCAAGCAAGACCGCGTAGGCCGAGATGTAAAACCACATCATCAGCGCGATGACTGCACCGAGCGAGCCGTAGATGCGGTTATAGGCGCCAAAATTGGTAAGGTAGAACGAAAAGGCAAGCGACGCCCCCGACCAGGTCAATGCCGCCAGCAAAGCGCCTGGGCTGACCCATCGTTCGCGCCGCCCGGCCGCAGAGGGGCCAAAGTAGTAGAGCATCGAAAGCGCGCTGAGCACCAACACGAAGGTTGCACCCCACGGCAGTTCTGACAAAAGCCAGCCTTGCAGCTGGCTCGGCGGTAAAAACGCCAGCGCAATCGGCACAACGACCACCGTGGCCAGCGCCAGCAAGATGACCAGAACCAGCGCCATTGTTAGCACATAGCCCAGAATGAAACCCCATAGGGTAGAGTGTTGCGCGGTGCCGTGAATGGCGTTCAGCCCGGCTACCAGTGCCGCCACCCCTGCCCGCGCCGAATAGAGCGCAATCAGCAAAGACGCGAAACTTGCCCAACCAATGCTTGCCTTTGGCCCGGCCAGAAGTGCGGCGACCTGATCTGACAGAATACCCCACGCCTCGGCTGGCACGAATTGCTCGGCGACCTGCATGTAAGAGGCAATCGCTGCGGGGTCGGCAACCAGGCTCCACAGCGCGATTGTCGCGGTCATCGCGGGGAACACCGCAAACATCGCGTAAAATGCCACGCCCGCCGCAATCAGCCCCATCTGCGCTTCGCCGATGCGGTTGACCATGCCGATGATGAAGCCCCAGACCCGGCGCATTGCCTGCCCTCCGATTTGACGCCACCTTAGCGCCTTGCGGTGCGGGCGCAACTTGCGAGGCCGCCCCGTCTGTGGTCATCTAGCGAGATCCATGCAGGAGGCCGCAATGCGTTACGTTCCCGCCGAGAATCGCTATGACAGCATGATCTATAACCGCTGCGGTGCCTCTGGCCTGCTGCTTCCGGCACTATCGCTTGGTCTTTGGCACAACTTTGGCAATGACACCCCGCACGCCACAAAGCGCGCCATTTGCCAGACCGCATTTGATCTTGGCATCACACATTTCGACCTTGCCAATAACTACGGCCCACCCGGTGGCAGCGCCGAAGAGGCGTTTGGCGAGATTCTGCGCACCGATTTTGCTGGCCACCGCGACGAGCTGCTTATTTCGTCCAAGGCAGGCTACCGGATGTGGCCCGGCCCGCATGGCGAATGGGGCAGCCGCAAGTATTTGATTGCGTCTTGCGATGCCTCGCTTAGGCGGCTGGGCCTTGATTATGTGGATATCTTTTATTCGCACCGCTTCGACCCCGCGACGCCTCTGGAAGAAACGATGGGCGCGCTAGATCAGATCGTGCGATCTGGCCGTGCGCTGTATGCGGGGATTTCCAGCTACAATTCCGCCCGCACACGCGAAGCTGTGGCGATCTTGAAGGATCTTGGAACCCCCTGCGTGATCCACCAGCCGAGCTATAACATGCTCAACCGTTGGGTCGAGCGTGACGGCTTGCGCGAAACGCTGGGCGAATTGGGTGTCGGCTCGATCGTCTTCACGCCATTGGCGCAGGGGATTTTGACCAACAAATATCTGATGGGCATTCCCGAGGGCAGCCGCGCCGCGCAAGGCAAAAGCCTCGACCCGGGCAAACTAACCCCCGCCGCCATCGAAAAAGTGCGCGCACTGAACCGCATCGCAGAGGCGCGCGGACAAAGCCTCGCGCAAATGGCCATCGCATGGGTGCTGCGCGACGGCATGGTCACGTCGGCCCTCATTGGCGCCTCGCGGCCCGAACAGGTGCACGATTGCGTTGGCGCGCTAGGGCGGCTCGATTTTGCCGAGGCTGAACTGGCAGAAATAGACCACCACGCGAAGGATGAAGCGATCAACCTTTGGGCGCAATCGTCGGAGCAGCGGAAGTGAAGCGGCTTGCGGCGCTTTTGCTCTGCGCCACGCCTGCGCTGGCAGATCTGCCCGCGCCCGTCACTGATGCTGCCTACGCCCCGCTAAATCCGGCCGAGGTGCGGCTCGGCTGGCTTTTGTTTTACGACCCGATCCTGTCGGGCAACCGCAACATTTCCTGTGCCACCTGCCATCATCCGCGCTTTGGCACCTCTGACGGGTTGTCACTGGGGCTGGGCGAGGGCGCAATCGGCCTTGGGCCGGACCGCCATATAGGTGCCGACAACATCCCCGAGCAACGCATTCCGCGCAATGCCCCCGGCCTGTTCAACCTTGGCGCGATCGAGTTTACCCGGCTTTTCGATGATGGGCGGATTGAGGCAGACGCGGCGCGCCCTTCGGGTATTCGCACGCCGATGGACGACGAAATGGTCACCGGCTTTGCCTCGGTGCTCTCAGCGCAGACCATGTTTCCGGTGCTTTCGCCTGACGAGATGGCAGGGCACTACAGCGAAAATGATGTGTCCAAGGCGGTGCGGTCTGGCCGCATCACCGGCGCGGGCGGCGCGTGGCAGATCATCGCTGAAAGGGTTGCAGCCATTCCTGAATATCGCACGCAATTCGGCTCTGTATATGGCGAAATCGCGGCGGGGCGCGCTATTGCATTCACCGATATTTCCAACGCCATTGCGGCATTTGTTGCCGCAGAGTGGCGCGCTGACGAAAGCCCGTTTGATACGTTTCTGCGCGAAGGCGCGCCGCTTTCGCCCGAGGCGGCCGATGGGATGGCGCTTTTTTACGGCGAGGCGGGGTGTTCTGCCTGCCATTCTGGCGCGTTCCAAACCGACCACGCCTTTCATGCTGTGGCCGAGCCGCAGCTTGGCCCCGGCAAGGCTGAACGGTTTGAAACCCATAGCCGCGATGAGGGGCGCTTTCGCGTGACCGGGCAGGCCGAAGACCTTTTCGCCTTTCGCACCCCGAGCTTGCGCAATGTCACTGCCACCGGGCCTTGGGGCCACGCAGGAGCGTACCTGACGCTGGAAGGTTTTCTTGCTGGCCACGGCCAGATTGCGGCACTAGCCAATTATGACCGAAAGGCGCTGCTTCCCACACTACCAGATACCAAACCTGATTGGGCAATTCTGGATAGCGCCGAAGAAACCGCTGCGATCGGTGCGGCGGCGACCCCGCTTCGGCCTCTATTGTCCGCTGAAATAGGCTCTATCCTTGCCTTTCTGGATAGTATGACAGATAGCACAGCCCTTACCGGGCGGCTTGGCATACCGGACTCGGTTCCCTCTGGCTTGCCAATCGACCGCTAGGGACTGCAAAGCGCTGTGGTCACGCTATTTGGATATCTGCGTGATCGCGTTTATCGCAACGGACTGCCACGCACTCGCGGTGCCATCCGGCCAGATGACACGCGCCTCAGCTTCACTCTGCGCGCCAAGCCCGAAGTGCTGCGCCAGCGCCTGACCGCCCGCGTGGCCACCGCCGATGGTCACTTCGGCTGCCTGGACCCGTCCACCAGCGCGCAGTTCCACCCAAGCGCCTACCGCGCGCCGGTTTACTCCCGCCATAACAGGCTCTATCGCAGCCCAATTCCCGGTTTCGTTCGTCATATTGCGCCAGACTTCAAGTGGGGCGCGGCGGTTCATCACCACAATGTCGAGTTTTCCGTCCGCGTTCAGATCGGCCAGCGCCGCACCGCGCGAGCGATCGGTTGTGGCCAGCCCTGCGGCGGCAGCTGCCTCGTAAAACACCCCGTCCGCGCCTTGCATCAGCAGGTTGTTGGGGTCGTGAATGGCGTTTGATGGCATCTGGTCAACATTGCCCTTGGCGATGAACAGATCGACCAACCCGTCATTATCAACATCGCCAAACTCTGCGTGCCAGCCGGTCGAGGGGCGGCCATCCCCGCCCAAAAATGGGCGTTGCGCATATGTACCCAGCGAATAGGGCGCGTTTTCAAAGTGATCGCCGCGATTGAACTGAAGCAGCTGGTCGCCCATCGAGGTCATCAACACCTCTGGCAACCCGTCGCCGCTGATGTCGCGGCTAGCAATGCCCATGCCCCATAGCGAAAAATGCGGCCAGCTTTGGCGTTCGGCTAGGGGCGAGAGGTAAAACATCTGCTCATAGCCGCCGCGCACATAGTAATGACGGTCATTCGAGATCCGCAGTTCGGGTTCACCGTTTCGCTGCCAGTCCGAAATCAACATCGATAGCGCGCAGTAGCCGGGCGAAATCGTCTCTGCGTCGCCGTAAATAGGGCCTTTTGGCCGATAGAGTTCATTCACGTCGCAGGCTTCAAATGGCCCGGCGGGATTGCCCCGATCAACGTAATTGCCAAATACGAGAGTCGGCAGCGCGGCGGCCTTTTCCCATGTTGCGGCAAACGCGGTGGTCCAGGCATCACGCGGGGCAAGGCCCCAGTCAGCAGTCGCATCGACAAAGCGACACCCGCCGAGCCCGCGCAACAGAAGGTTTGGCCCAACCCGCAGCAGGGCAAGGTCGATTTGCCCATCGCTGTCGATATCTAGCGGATAGGCACCTGTGACACCCGTCAAGGGTGCCATATTGCCTGCCACGAACCGCAGCGCTGCGCGGGGTTCGGACGTATTGATTAACAATGATGCCGGGTTTTCACCACCTGCAGCAAAGATGTCTGGGCGGGCATCAGCGTTGCAATCAAATACCGCGACGCCGCCGCCCACAAAATGTTCCCACCCCCCGCCATAGACATGGGGCGGTGACAGCGCGGCATCATTGGTAAAAAGCGGCTCTGCACCGGCAGGAAACGCCAGAAACAGTGCCACCAGCCACTTCATTGCGCCGCCATCTCGCGGGGCGGGCAAAGCAACCCATCCGAAACCTCGTGCAGCGCCAGCGCTGCCGCCCCGTGCGCCCAAAGAAGGTCGCCCCAAGCGTGGGTTTCAATACGCGGCGCTTGCCTGCCGGTGTTGAGCATCATCGCCTGCATCTCAGCAAGCGTTTCCTTGGCATAGAGATAGTCGTACCGCATCCGCTCGCCCGATAAGATGATGAGCTCGGGGTCAAACAGGTTCACCACGTTCGAAAGGCCCAGCGCCAGATACCGCCCCGCACGATGAAAGATGACCCGCGCGGCGGCATTGCCCGCTTTGGCATGGTCAAAGAGGCTTTCGAGCAGCGCACCGACGCTTTGGCTTTCGCGGTGCGTCAGGTTCAGCGCTGTCTGCGCCTCGCGCACCAGCGCGTAATCGGCAACATACGCCTCAAGGCAACCGCGCTGGCCGCAACGGCATAGCGCGCCATCCAGCTGCACCTTGGTATGGCCAAGCTCCATCCCCATGCCTTGTGAGCCGCGGAAGATTCGGTGGTTGATAACAAAGCCCATTCCGACGCCATGCTCGATTGTGACTACCGCGAAATCTGATAGGCGGCGCCCCGCGCCAAACCACAGCTCGGCCAGTGTCACGAGGTTTGCGTCGTTGTCGATATGCACCGGCAGGCCCAGCCTGCGGGTCGCAGCGGCGGCTAGCGGCACATGCCGGTCGGTCAGAACCGGTGACCAATGCACGACGCCTGCCGGGCAATCGACAAAACCGGGCACGCCCAACCCAACCGCCGAAAGCATGTCACGCGGCAGACCCGCCTTGAGGCACACTTGGTCTAGCAGAATCTCGGTCGCCGTCACGATCTCGGCAAGCTGCATGGCGCCGGGCTGGCGCGCAACAGCTTCGCCCGCGATCAGGTTTCCGGCAAAATCTACCACCACGGCGGTATGCTCGCGGTCCGAAAGCTTGATGCCCGCCACATAATGCGCCGCAGCACGCACGCGCAGCGCCACCGCAGGACGACCGCGCCCGGTATCTGCCTCGCGCGGGGCTTGCACCTCTTCCAGAAAGCCGCGCTCGATCAGCTCTGAGGTCAGCGTCGTTACCGAGGCCGGGCTGATTGATAGCTCTTTGGCAAGCTGCACCCGCGCGATTTGACCCGCGGCACGAACACGATCGAAAATCTGCTGACGTAGCGGGCGCGTTGTCTCGGACAACGGAGGAATGAGGGGGCCGCACCCCTCAGTTGCACCACCAACGCGCATTCTATCTGCCAAGGGCCCCGCCATTTTAGTTCTGCTTCCTAACTAAATACTGCGCCTGCAGCATCCATAACCAAGGTTTTTCGCCGCCACGCAGCGAAACAGAGAGGTCTGGACACAGAATAGCACAGTGGATGGTCATTTTTATTTTGACAACTAAAATTATTGCCTCGAATATTGGCGCATTCCGGCGAATCCGCCGGGCAGGGCTGCTTTGGCCCGTCTTGGGGAGGAAGACATGAAAAAGACCCTTTTGCTGGCCGCCACTATGGCGCTCGGCTATACCACTTCTGCTTTGGCACTGACGGTAGGCGTTTCCTGGTCAAACTTCCAGGAAGAGCGCTGGAAGACCGACGAAGCGGCGATCAAGGCTGCACTTGATGCCGCCGGGGCCAATTATGTTTCGGCAGACGCGCAATCGTCCGCGGCCAAGCAGCTTTCGGACATTGAAAGCCTGATGGCGCAAAATGTTGATGCGCTGATCGTGCTGGCACAGGACACGCAGGCGATTATTCCGGCGGTGCAAGCCGCTGCTGACGAAGGTATTCCGGTCATCGCCTATGATCGCCTGATCGAAGACCCGCGCGCCTTCTACCTTACCTTCGACAACGTTGAGGTAGGCCGCATGCAAGCTCGCGCCGTGCTGGCAGCAGCGCCCAGCGGCAACTATGTGATGATCAAGGGCTCGCCCACTGACCCGAACGCGGATTTCCTGCGTGGCGGACAGCAAGAAGTCCTGCAAGCCGCAATCGATTCTGGCGCCATCAAGATTGTAGGCGAGGCCTATACCGACGGCTGGCTTCCCGCTAACGCGCAACGCAACATGGAACAGATCCTGACGGCGCAAAACAACATGGTCGATGCGGTCGTCGCCTCGAATGACGGCACGGCAGGCGGCGCGATTGCGGCGCTAACGGCGCAGGGCATGGTCGTGCCAGTTTCGGGCCAAGATGGCGACCACGCCGCGTTGAACCGTGTGGCGCTGGGCACCCAGACCGTATCTGTCTGGAAAGACTCGCGCGATCTGGGCCGCGCCGCGGCTGAAATCGCCGTGGCTTTGGCTGGCGGCGCCATGGGCGCAGATATCGAAGGCGCGGCAAGCTGGACCTCGCCCTCGGGCACAGTGATGACCGCGCGCTTCCTCGCGCCGCTGCCGATCACTCGCGATAATCTTGCCGCGGTCGTTGATGCTGGCTGGATCACCAAGGAAGCGCTTTGCCAAGGCGTGACCGCAGGCCCGGCCCCCTGCAACTGATCGATTAGCCTGTGTGAAACCGGACTCCCGCCCTTTGGGGTGGGAGTCCCTTGATCTACCGGAGCACGGCTATGACCGACACGCCCTCAACCCCGGCAGCGGATGCCCAACCGAACGAGCCGACACGTCTTAAGCGCACTTTTTTCCAAACGCTCGAACTCGACATTCGCATGCTTGGGATGGTTGGGGCATTTGTTCTTATCAGCGTTGGATTTCAGATTCTTAGTGGCCTTCGCAACTCGGGTGGTGCAAACCCGATCGATTGGTTGCTGAACGGCACTTTCGTAACCCCCCGCAACATCTTCAACCTTACGATTCAAACCGTGTCGGTGGCGATCATGGCGACGGGCATGGTGTTCATCATCGTCATGCGCCACATTGATCTGTCGGTTGGCGCACTGCTTGCGTTCGCCTCGGCAATGATGGCGATGACACAAACGCTGGTGATGCCGGGCTGGCTTGGCATTCCGCTGGGCAGCGCGTGGATAGCCCCGGTCGCAATCGTCGTGGGTGTCATTACCGGTATGGCGGTTGGGGCGTTGCAGGGCTGGCTGGTTGGCTACCTGACAATCCCGGCCTTCATTGTCACGCTTGGCGGCTATCTCGTCTGGCGCAACGTGGCGTGGTATTTGACCTCTGGGCAAACCATCGGGCCGCTTGACCAGAACTTTCAGATCTTTGGCGGCATCAACGGCACGCTTGGCGAAGCTTGGAGTTGGGTTTTTGGTGCTATTGCGGTGGCTGTCACGATCTGGGCAATGGTGCGCGCCCGCAGGCTAAAGGTCGCACATGATTTTCCGGTAAAGCCGATTTGGGGCGAGTTTTTGCTGGCTGCCGTGGCGGTCGTGCTGGTCTTTGGCTTTGTCTGGATTCTCAATTCCTACGAAGTTCCGACCGCCCGGCTTGCCCGTGACTTCGCCGCGCGCGGCGAAACGATGCCCGATGGTTACACCACCGGCTACGGTATCCCTATCTCGGTTCTGGTGCTGGTGGTTGTTGCGGTCGTCATGACCGTGGTGGCCAAACGCACGCGGCTTGGACGCTATATCTTTGCCACGGGCGGCAACCCCGAAGCGGCGGCGCTGGCGGGTATCAACATACGGATGCTGACGGTCAAATTGTTCATGATCATGGGTGCGCTGGCGGCTATATCGGCGGTAGTCGCTTCGTCACGCCAGACGTTCCATTCCAACGACATCGGCACGCTTGACGAGTTGCGCGTGATCGCTGCCGCAGTCATCGGCGGTACCGCGTTTGCGGGTGGCATCGGCACGATTCACGGTGCGATCCTTGGCGCGCTTATCATGCAGAGCCTGCAATCTGGCATGGCAATGGTGGGGGTCGATGCGCCGCTGCAAAACATCGTGGTGGGCATGGTGCTGGTGATCGCCGTGCTGATCGACACTTTCTATCGCAAGCGGGCGGGGGTTTGACCATGAAAGACGTTCGTGCCACCCCGCTGTGTGAAATGCGTGACATGCAAAAGGCCTTCGGCGGCATCCGCGCTGTCGACCACGTGTCTTTGGAGCTTTACCCCGGCGAGGTGCATGGCGTTCTTGGCCATAACGGCGCTGGCAAATCGGTGTTGATGAAAATGCTCTCGGGTGCCTACCGGCGTGACGGCGGGCAGATATTCGTTGAAGGTCAGGAAGCGCAAATCGACAACCCGCGCGATGCACGTAAATACAATATCGAGACGATCTACCAAACGCTCGCGCTAGCCGACAACCTCGACGCCGCCTCCAACCTGTTTCTTGGGCGCGAAATCACCTCATCGATGGGGTTTGTAAACGACCCGATGATGGAGGCCGAGACACGCAAGATCATGTCGCGCCTTAACCCCAACTTCCGTCGCTACCACACGCCGGTTGCGGGGCTGTCGGGCGGGCAACGGCAATCTGTGGCAATCGCCCGCGCAGTTTATTTTAACGCCAAGATCCTGATCATGGACGAGCCTACCGCCGCATTGGGCGTGGCCGAGACCCAGATGGTGGCAGAACTGATCGGCGAGTTGAAGCGGCAGGGCATCGGTATTTTCCTGATCGATCATGACATCCATCAGGTGAAATTGCTCTGCGACCGCGCCAGTGTGATGAAAAACGGCCGCCTTGTCGGCACCGTGAACGTGGCCGATGTGACGGAGGATGATCTTCTAGGCATGATCATTTTGGGCAAGATGCCCGATCAGGCGCGATAATGTATGTCGGGCTCGATCTGGGCACCTCTGGGCTCAAGGGCCTGCTGATGAACGAGGCGCAGCAGGTCTTGGCCGAGGCGCAGGCGCCGCTTAGTGTCTCGCGCCCCGCCGAGGGGTGGTCGGAACAGTCGCCCGCAGATTGGATCGGTGCGGCCGAGGCGGTGTTGGGCCAACTTGCGGCGCATGGGCTTGGTGCAGTCAAGGGGATCGGTCTTTCGGGGCAAATGCACGGGGCGACACTGCTTTCGGCTTTGGATGACGTGCTGCGCCCCTGCATCCTGTGGAACGATACCCGCGCGCATGTTGAAGCAGCCGAGCTTGACGCCGACCCATGTTTTCGCGCGATTTCGGGCAATATCGTGTTTCCGGGCTTTACGGCGCCCAAGCTGGTCTGGGTCGCGCGGCATGAACCAGAGGTGTTTGCGCGCGTGGCCAAAGTGTTGCTTCCGAAGGATTACCTGCGACTATGGCTAACGGGCGAACATGTCGCGGAAATGTCGGATGCGGCGGGAACCAGTTGGCTTGATTGTGAAAAACGCGACTGGTCCGATGTGTTGCTCGAGGCCAGTGGACTTTCGCGTGCACAGATGCCGCGTTTGGTTGAAGGCTCGCAAGTTTCGGGCCAATTGCGCCCCGAACTTGCGGCGCGGTTCGGGCTTTCAAAATCTGTCGTGGTGGCAGGCGGCGGCGGCGATAATGCGGCCTCGGGTGTGGGCGTCGGCGTGGTGCATGCGGGGCAGGCGTTTGTCAGCCTTGGCACCTCGGGCGTGCTGTTTGCCGCAAACGATGGCTACCAGCCCGACCCTGCAACCGCCGTGCACACCTTTTGCCACGCGCTTCCGGGCAAGTGGCACCAGATGGGCGTGATCTTGGCCGCGAGCGATGCGCTCAACTGGTTCGCAACCCTAGCGGGCAGCGACGCGGCGCATCTGACGGGCGCACTCGGGGCACTACAAGCGCCCGGAAAGGCCCGGTTCCTGCCCTATCTCGGCGGCGAGCGCACGCCGCTGAACGACTCTGCCATTCGTGGCGCTTTCATAGGGTTGGAACACGCGACAGACCGCGCCGCCGCAACCCGCGCGGTGCTGGAGGGCGTCACATTTGCGCTGCGCGATTGTCGCGATGCGCTCGCCGCCACCGGCACGCAAATCGAAAGCCTTTTGGCTGTGGGCGGCGGGTCGCGTTCGCAGTATTGGCTTGCCGCGATCGCCACGGCACTTGGCACACCCGTCTCGGTGCCCGTTGCTGGCGACTTTGGCGGTGCGTTCGGGGCGGCACGGCTGGCGCTGATGGCGGCCAGCGAAGCGGGGGTAGAGATTGCCACGCAACCCGCCATTTCGCATGTAATAGAGCCTGTTTTTGAATTGACGCAGGCGTTCGACGACGGTCACGCGCGCTACCGCGCCGCGGCTGGCGCTATAAAGGGGCTGACATGACTGATTTCTTCAAAGGTATCCCGCAGATTCGCTATGAGGGGCTGCAAAGTCAGAACGAATTTGCCTTTCGCCACTACAACCCTGACGAGGTTCTGTTGGGCAAACGGATGGAGGATCATCTGCGCTTTGCGGTCGCATGGTGGCACAGCTTTGCCTGGCAAGGGGGCGACCCATTTGGCGGGCAGACCTTTGAGCGTCCGTGGTTCGGCGATACGATGGATCTGGCGCGGCTGAAAGCCGATGTGGCGTTTGAGATGTTCGACATTCTCGGCGCGCCGTTCTTTTGCTTTCACGATGCCGATGTGCGCCCGGAGGGGGCGAGTTTTGCCGAAAGCACGCGCAACCTTGAGGAAATAGTCGATTACTTCGCCGCAAAGATGGAGGGGCGCAAGACCAAGCTGCTTTGGGGCACCGCAAACCTGTTCACCCATCGCCGCTACATGAGCGGTGCGGCCACCAACCCCGACCCCGATGTATTTGCCTATGCCGCAGCCACGGTGAAAACCTGCATGGATGCGACGTATCGGCTTGGCGGGCAGAACTATGTGCTTTGGGGGGGCCGCGAGGGCTACGAAACGCTGTTGAACACCGATCTCGGGCGCGAGGCCGAACAGATGGGGCGGTTCTTGCAGATGGTGGTCGAGTACAAGCACAAGATCGGCTTCAAGGGCGCAATCCTGATCGAGCCAAAGCCGCAGGAACCTTCCAAGCACCAATATGATTACGATGTGGCAACCGTTTACGGCTTTTTGCGCCGCTTTGGGTTGGAAGGCGAGGTCAAGGTCAATATCGAGCAGGGCCACGCAATCCTTGCCGGGCACTCGTTCGAGCATGAGATCGCGCTTGCCACCAGCCTAGGCATCTTCGGCTCGATCGACATGAATCGGAACGATTACCAAAGCGGCTGGGACACAGATCAGTTTCCCAACAACGTGCCCGAAACCGCGATGGCCTATTACGAGATTCTGCGGGCGGGCGGGTTTAGCACCGGCGGCACCAACTTTGACGCCAAGCTTCGCCGCCAAAGCCTTGATCCGGCGGATCTGATTCTGGCGCATGTCGGGGCGATGGACGTTTGCGCGCGCGCGTTGAAGTCGGCGGCGGCGATACTGGAGGGTGGCGCGCTTGAGGCGGCGCGGGGCGAACGCTATGCAGGTTGGAGTACCCCGGCGGCAAAGGCGATGCTGAATAGCGGCACGTTAGAGACGATTCACGCGCGCGTGCTGGCCGATGGGGTAAACCCCGCGCCGCGCTCGGGGCGGCAAGAGCGGCTTGAAAACCTCTGGAACCGCGTTCTCTAGCCAGGCCCGGCCCGGCTGCTATGCTGGCGCGGGGGTGCGCGATGTATTATCTGGGAGTCGATGGCGGCGGCAGCGGTTGCCGCGCGGTTTTGGCCGATGCGGCGGGCCGGATTCTGGGCCGTGGCGCGGCGGGGCCCGCAAATGTGTTTTCCAACCCCGAAGGCGCGCAGGCTAACGTGCTGGCGGCGTCGGCGCAGGCAATGGCCGGGGTGTGCGGGGCGAACGAGGTGGTTGCGGCACTTGGGTTGGCGGGGGTCAACGTGGCCGGTGCCGGGCTTGCACAAAAGTTACCATTTGCGCGATCGCGAGTTGAAACCGATGTCGTGATTGCCTTGAAGGGCGCGCTTGGCGATGCGCCGGGAATTGTAGCCACCATCGGCACCGGATCGGTTTTCGCGCGCCAGCAGGGCGGCGAGTTGCGCGTGATCGGGGGCTGGGGACTGACGCTTGGCGATGAAGGTGGCGGTGCGTGGCTTGGCCGCGCGCTGTGTGCGCAGGCATTGTCGGCGGCGGATGGTCTTGCCGAAAATACCCCGTTTTTGGCTGAAATAGTCACTGATCTTGGCGGACCGGCGGGCGTCGTGCGATTTGCCGCCCAAGCGACGCCCGCAGACTTCGCAGCACTCGCACCGCGCATTACTAACTCAGATGACACTGCCGCGTTAAGGCTTTTGGAATTGGCCACCGAGAAGGTCGCCGCCGCCATCGCGCTGCTGCAACCCCGCGCAGGCAGCTTGCCGGTGGTGTTTCTGGGTGGCCTTGGGGCGTGCTATGCGGCGCGGCTATCCGGGCGTTGGCCCATCGGCGCGCCTTTGGGTGACGCGCTCGATGGCGCCTTGCGGCTGGCGTTGCGATTTCAGGCGGAAAACAGCGACCCGGTGCGCGTGGAGAGGTAGGGCGCGAAGGGAATTTCCTCTTGCTTCAGGAACCCCTGCTGGGGCAACGCACCCGCGCGCACCAGTTCGATCACCGCTACGACCGAGGCCGAAGTTGTCCAGGCAATCGCGGTGCGCGAGCGCCCGCCAATCTCGATCGGTTTCCAGGCGCGCACATATTCTTTGCGGCGCAGCTGCCCGGACTGCCAGCCTTCGGCGGCAACGTGCATATAAACCACGTCATCTTCCACCGGAGGTTTGGCATTGGTCAGGATTCTGCCTGCTTCGACCCGGTTTTCGCGCATCAAAAGCTCGTGGAAGAAGAAATTCATCAACTCCACGTGGCCGGGATAGCGCATGGTCTTGTAGTCGAGGTTTTCGATGCGCCCCGCGTAGGTTTCACACATCGTGCCCAGCCCACCCGAGGTGGTGAATGCCTCTAGCCGCGTGCCGTTGACGTAGACGGCTTCCAGCCACTCCATCGCCGAGACGGTCTTTTGCACGCCTTCTTCGATCACCTCGCAATCGTTGAGGTATTCGTTGACCACACCTTCGGGTGACCAGTTGAAGGCATAGCCCAAAAGCCCGGTGGGGTTTTGCGGCAAGGCGCCCACCCGCAGCCGGATCGAGCGTACGCGCTCGAACTGCGCGGCGAGATCTGCGCCGATGATGCCAACCAGTCCGGGTGCCAGCCCACATTGCGGCGCCATCAGCCCGCGCGAGGTTTTTGCAAGTTCGCGGATGTGTTTGGTGGTGGGCACATCTTCGGTAAGGTCAAAATAGTGGATGCCAAGAGCATGTGCTGCGCTTGCCACCTCTTTGTTCAATGCGTAGGGCAGGCAGGAAAGCACCGCCTGATAAGGCTTTAGCAGCGCCTCCAAGCCAGACGTATCTGTCAGATCGGCCTGCACGCTAGGAAAGCGGCCAGCATGGATGCGCGCGTCAATGCCGGTTACGTCAAACCCCGCCTCAACCAGCAACTCGGCGGCAAGGTGCCCTACCTTGCCAAGGCCAAGCACCGCGATCTTGTTGAAACCCATCGCACTCTCCCTAAATGTCGAACTTCACGCCCTGCGCCAACGGCAGATTTGCCGAATAGTTGATGGTATTGGTCTGTCGGCGCATATAGCCGCGCCATGCGTCCGATCCGCTTTCGCGCCCGCCGCCGGTTTCTTTTTCGCCGCCAAACGCACCGCCGATTTCAGCGCCAGAGGGGCCGATGTTGACGTTGGCGATGCCGCAATCGGACCCTGCTGCGGAAAGGAAAGTTTCCGCTTCGCGCAGATTGAGCGTGAAGATGCAGCTTGAAAGCCCTTGCGGTACGTCGTTTTGCAGCGCGATCGCTTCATCAAGCGTATCATAGCCCAAAACGTAGAGGATCGGTGCAAAGGTCTCGGCGCAAACCGCGGCCGTTTGGCCGGGCATTTCCACTATCGCAGGTTCTACATAGGCGCCCCCTTGCGGCGCGCCTTTGGCAACGGCGCGGCCGCCATGCACGGTGCCACCTTCGCCGCGCGCCTGTTCAAGCATCGCCAGCATCCGGTCGCGCGCGCCGTGGTCGATCAGCGGGCCGATCAGAGTGGTTGCGGCGCGCGGATCGCCAATGGGAAGGCTTGCGTAGGCCTTGGTCAGCCGCGCGACGAGATCTTCGCGAATGGAGTTGTGCGCAATCAGGCGGCGCAGGCTGGTGCAGCGCTGCCCGGCCGTGCCAACGGCCGAAAAGACAATCGCGCGCACCGCCATATCAAGGTCGGCCGAGGGCGCCACGATCATCGCGTTGTTGCCG
Organism: Rhodobacteraceae bacterium UBA6213; assembly: GCA_002421605.1. GTDB lineage: Bacteria > Pseudomonadota > Alphaproteobacteria > Rhodobacterales > Rhodobacteraceae > UBA6213. The sequence continues at coordinate 245,805 of DISJ01000009.1, forward strand.
CCAAGTTCGAGAATCGCGCGGCCAAAGCGTGCCGCAACTTTTGGTCCGACGATGCGCCCCATGCGGGTCGAACCGGTGGCTGAAACGATCGGTACCTGCGGCGCGCTTACCAGCGCGTCACCCACCTCGGGGCCACCGATGACCAGTTGCGCCAGCCCTTCGGGCGCATCGCCAAAGCGCGCGATAGCGCGGGCAAAAATGTTCATGCTGGCCATCGCGGTCAGCGGTGCCTTTTCGGACGGCTTCCAGATTACCGGATCGCCGCAGACAAGCGCCAGCGCCGCATTCCACGACCAGACCGCAACCGGAAAGTTGAAGGCCGAGATGATAGCAACGGGCCCGGCGGGGTGCCAGGTTTCCATCATCCGGTGGCCTGGGCGCTCGCTAGCGATAGTCAGACCGTATAGCTGGCGCGAAAGGCCCACGGCAAAGTCGCAGATGTCGATCATCTCTTGCACTTCGCCAAGACCTTCCGAGGTGATCTTGCCTGCTTCCAGCGTGACCAATGCACCTAGATCGTCTTTGGCAGCGCGCAATTCCTCACCCAATAGCCGCACCAGCTCACCCCGGCGCGGGGCGGGCACTTCGCGCCACGCTTTGAACGCCTTTTCGGCGCGCGCGATCACGGTGGGCATTTCGTCTGCGGCGGTTTCGCGCACGCGGGCAAGCTCGACCCCGTCGATCGGGCTATGAACGGCCAGCGTGCCGCCTTTGAGGTCGGCTACGGTCAGGCCGAGGCGGGCGAAAAGATCGGTCATGGTCATTCTCTCCTTTGGGTGACTAGGCGGCGCTGATCGTCGATGCCCATCGATGCGATAATGGACCGGGCCGATTGGCGCGCCTGAAACGTAGATTTCGTGTCTATTCCAGCCCAATCCGCCAGTATTAGCGATTGTGCCACGGCCCCGCCCAGCGTTGTGCCGGGGCCGGTGATTATGAAGATGTCGGGCGCAAATTCGCGCGCGGCGGTGGCGATGGCGTGGCTGAAATCATAGGGCTCCACCACCTGATGTCCAAGCGTATAGCCGCGCAAGGCAACGGGATCAGACGCGTCCGGCCACCAAATAGCACCACGCCCGTCGATCAGCGGCAGTTTTGGCTGCTCGAAAAGCGCTTCGGGCAGGGCGGCGCGGCCTGCGGCAGCGACGGGTGTCTGAAGCACGGTGTGAAATGCCGCGTGGTTGGCAAGGCGCATCGGAAAGCGGCCCTGCAAAGGCGGAACCGCGGCCTCGAACGCCGCCAAGCCTGCCTCGTCTCCTGCCATCACCAGCATACCGCCAAGGTTGATGGAAAGGGCAAGCGCGTGGCCGGGGCGGGCCGCGATGCTTTCGACAAGTTGCAACAGCTCTGCCTTGCGACCCGGAATCGGGCGCCAGTCTTCGTCGGTAAAGGGGTAGAGAGTCTGCCCGCCGATCAGATGCTGCTGCATCAGCGTGCCCATGGTGTTGACCACCTCGAACCCGGCATCGGCGTTCAGCGCCCCGGCGCAGGCCAGCGCCGAATACCAACCCATCGAGTTACCCGTAACGGCAACTACCTCAACCCCGGCAATATCCCGAAAATCAGCATAAGTGCAGGCGTAGATCAGCGCGCTTGCATTATCGCCCCGCGTATGGCGCGCGACCGAGTAGGTCGCAGCACCGTCAAGATCGGCAAGCGTTTCTTGACCCAGCGCCTTGCGAGCTGCATCAAAAGGCTGAAACAGAGCCTGTTCGTTGCTGTGATGGCGCGCCAGGTAACCCAACTCTGCCTTTGTATAGGTGCCCCGGCCGGGGCAGATGACCACCGCTTTTGTCATTTGACCCCCAGACGCGTCAGCGCCGCCTGCGCGATTCCAGCCGCCGAGGGCAGCGTAGCGGCATAGGCCGGACCAGTGGCGATAAAGCTGTCTTCAGCCGTGATCCGCGTGGCGGTGCGCCCAGCCTCGGCAAAAAGCGTGATGATTTCTTCGGAAACGTTACCGCTTTTGCGGCATTCATCAACCACCAGAACCGCGCCGCAGCCCTCGGTCGCGGCCAGCAAAGCTTCGTGCGGCAGCGGCGAAAGCCACCGGGTGTCGATGATGCGCAGGTCTATACCCTTGGCGCGCAGCCCGGCCTCTGCCTGACGCGACAGGTAATAGCCATTGCCATAGGTGACGATGGCCAGATCGCGCCCGCCGCCGTGCACGCCCACGTCGCCAAAAGAAATCCGCTCGTTTTGGGCGGGATAGAGACACATCCAGCCGCCATCTTTATCTGCGGCGAGGTCGCGCATCGGGTAAAGCGCGATGGGCTCAACAAACACCACCAGTCGCTGCTCTTCGCGTGCAAGGCGCACACATTCGCGCAACATTCGGGCAGCATCGGCACCGTTGGACGGCACGGCGACGATCAGGCCGGGAATATCGCGCAGCACGGCAAGGCTGTTGTCGTTATGAAAATGGCCGCCAAAACCCTTTTGATAGCCCAGCCCCGCGATGCGCAGCACCATCGGGTTGGTGTACTGCCCGTTCGAGAAAAATGGCAGCGTCGCGGCCTCGCCCCGTATCTGGTCTTCGGCGTTGTGCAGATAGGCCAGAAACTGAATCTCTGGCATCGGGATGAAGCCGTTATGCGCAAGGCCTAGGCCTAGGCCTAGGATGCTTTGTTCATCAAGCAGCGTGTCGATCACCCGGTCGGGGCCAAAGCGTGCTTGCAGCTTTTGGGTCACGCCATAGACGCCACCTTTGCGCCCCACGTCCTCACCCATCAACACGATTTCGCCGTGTTCCAGCATAAGGTCGGTGAGCGCCCAGTTGATGAGCCGCGACATGATCTGCGGTTCGCTCATGGCCTTGAGGTCCGCACCAAAAGCCGCCTCGCGGGCTTGTGCGGTGGGGCCGTTGGTGGGTTTGCAGGCGCGGGCGGGCGGTACGATGCTGGACATCACCTCTGCCGCAGTCTTCAGGCGGGGGCGCGTGACCGCCTCGGCCGCAACGCGAGTGACCCGGTCTAGCGTGTCGGTGTAGATCGCCAGCGCCGCATCTGGCGAAAGCGCGCCAGCGGCATCAAGCAGACGGACCGAGTGCAACAGCGGATCGTTCGCCTCTTCCGCCTCGACCTCTTCGCGCGGCATATAGGTGGTGGGCATGTCAGCCCCCGCATGGCCGTACAGGCGCACGGTGCGCAGATGCAGAAAGGCGGGCTTGCGGCGGCTGCGCACATAGTCTGCCGCCTCGCGCGCAACCGCGAATGTGTCGAACAGGTCCAGCGCGTCGGCGCTGAAGTATTTTACACCGGGGCGTTGTGCGTGACTGGCGGCGATCCAGCCCTTTGGGGTTTTGGTAGAAATGCCGATGCCATTGTCTTCACACACAAACAGCAGCGGCAACGGCACCGCCTGATACGAGGTCCAGGCGGCGGTGTTAAACGCCCCCTGCGCGGTGGAGTGGTTGGCCGAGGCATCGCCAAAACTGCACATGACAATGGCGTCATCTGCCAGTGCGCGGTGTTCGGGCGGGCGGCGGCGCGCAAGGCCAAGGCTGTAGGCAGCGCCCACGGCCTTTGGCAGGTGGCTGGCAATGGTCGATGTTTGCGGCGGAATCGTTAGCTCTTTGGAGCCCAGCACCTTGTGCCGCCCGCCGGAAATTGGGTCGTCAGACGACGTGGCGAAGGACAAAAGCATATCCCACGTCATCGTTTGCCCTGGCACCTGCGCGGCGCGGGCAATCTGAAAGGCCGCGTCGCGGTAGTGCAAAAAGGCCATGTCAGTGGGGCGCAACGCATGTGCCACCGCCGCCATGCCCTCGTGCCCAGAAGAGCCGATGGTATAGAACCCCTGCCCCGCCTTTTGCATGGCGCGGCTGGTTCTATCCAGCGCGCGGCTGGTGCACTGCGCGCGGAAAAGCGCGACCGCTTCGGTGTTGCTCAGCCCCGGCGTGGGCGCCTTGCCCGCCGGAAAGTCCTGCGCCGCGACCCGGCGCAGGAAGTTCTCATGTACGATTTCGCTGCGTGGCATCAGAAAAAGGCCTGCATCCCGGTTATTGCGCGACCAAGGATCAGCGCATGCACGTCATGCGTGCCCTCATAAGTGTTCACAGTTTCAAGGTTCACCATATGGCGCATCACCGGGAAAGCGTCGGAAATGCCGTTGCCGCCGTGCATGTCGCGTGCGGCGCGCGCAATATCGAGCGCTTTGCCGCAGTTATTGCGCTTGATCATCGAAATCATCTCGGGCGCGGCATTGGCCTCGTCCATCAGGCGGCCAACGCGCAGCGCGGCTTGCAGACCAAAGCTGATGTCGGTCAGCATGTTGGCAAGTTTCAGTTGGTAAATCTGGGTGTTGGCCAGCGGGCGATTGAATTGCTTGCGGTCAAGCCCGTATTGGCGGGCAGCGTGAAAGCAGGTTTCGGCCGCGCCCATCACGCCCCAGGCGATGCCATAGCGGGCGCGGTTGAGGCAACCGAAAGGGCCTTTCAGCCCTTCAACACCCGGCAGCAACGCATCTTCACCGACTTCGACGTTCTGCATGACGATCTCGCCGGTGATCGAAGCGCGCAGGCTGAGCTTGCCTTGGATTTTGGGCGCGCTAAGGCCCTTCATGCCCTTTTCCAGCACAAAGCCACGGATCTTGCCGCCATGTGCATCAGACTTTGCCCAGACCACAAAAACATCAGCGATCGGGCTGTTCGAGATCCACATCTTGGCGCCGTTCAGCACATAACCGTCAGCGGTTTTCTTGGCCGTCGTTTTCATTCCAGCGGGGTCAGAGCCTGCGTCGGGCTCGGTTAGGCCAAAGCAACCGATATATTCGCCCGTTGCGAGTTTCGGGAGGTATTTCTTGCGCTGCGCTTCAGAGCCGTAGGCGTAGATCGGATACATCACAAGACTCGACTGCACCGACATCATGCTGCGATAGCCTGAATCCACGCGCTCAACCTCGCGCGCGACAAGGCCGTAGGCAACGTAGCCCGCGCCTAACCCGCCATATTCTTCCGGCACGGTCACGCCTAGCAGACCCATTTCGCCCATTTCACTGAAAATCGCGGGGTCGGTGGATTCGTCGCGATAGGCTTGCGTCACACGTGGGGCTAGCTTTTCCTGAGCATAGGCGTGCGCTGCGTCGCGCAGCATCCGCTCTTCATCGGTCAGTTGCGCATCAAGGCGCAGGGCATCGGCCCAGTCGAAGCGGGAAAGGTCGGGGGCGTCTTTGGCTTTGAGCATTGGATTCCTCAGGTAAGCGAGGCGCAATAGCGCGCGATGGCGGCAGAGGCGCGGGTGAGCGAGGCTTCATCATAGGCATAGGACAGACGAAAGTATCCCGGCAACCCGAAAGCTCGGCCGGGCACTACCGCGACACCCTCTTGCGCCAGAAGTTCCGCGCAAAAACCTGCGTCATCGGCAATTTGTTTGCCGCCCCGCGTTGTCATGCCAAAGCAGGGCGAGCAATCGGCGTAGAGGTAAAAGGCACCGTCTGGCAGCGGGCAGGTAAGGCGCCCGGTCGCGTTAAGCGCTTTCGCCACCAGTTCGCGCCGTTTGCGAAACGCGTCGCGGCGCGGGGCGATGTAGTCTTGTGGGCCAAGCAGGGCGGCGATTGCGGCGGCTTGCGAAATCGATGACGCGCCAGAGGTCACCTGCCCCTGAACCTCGGCCATGGTTTTAATCAACGGAGCGGGGCCGATGCCCCAGCCAAGCCGCCAGCCGGTCATCGAGGCGAATTTTGATACGCCATTCACGATCAGCGTTCGGTCCGCAAGGTCGGGTGCTACCGTGCGAAATGACGCGAACGGCACATAGCAGATGTGCTGGTAGATCTCGTCGCTCAACACCGCAACTTGCGGGTGGGCGCGCAGCACCTCAGCCAGCGCTGCCTGATCGTCGGCGGAAAGCACCGCGCCAGAGGGGTTGCCGGGCGAATTGAGCAGCAGCCAACGGGTGCGCGGGCTGATCGCAGCAGCCAGCGCCGCTGGCCGAAGTCGAAAGCCGTCAGCGCCTGATGTGGGGATGATTTTTGCCACACCTCCGCAGATGGTGACCATATCGGAATACGAGGTCCAGTACGGCGCGGGGATCAACACCTCATCGCCTTCATCAAGAGTCGCGAAAAATGCATTGAAGATGACCTGTTTGGCCCCGGTGGACACGATGATTTCGCCGGGCGTGGCGGTATAGCCGTTATCGCGCTGGCAGGCAGTGGCGATTGCGCGACGCAGAGCCAGCGTGCCTTGGGTCGCAGTGTATTTGGTATCACCCGAAAGTGCCGCGGCGTGCGCAGCCTCAATCACATGCGGGGGGGTTGGAAAGTCCGGCTCGCCGGTACCAAGGCTGATGACATCGCGCCCGGCTGCCTTGAGTGCGGCGGCGGCCTCGGAGACTCGGACAATTTCGGAAAGCCCGACCGAGGCCATACGGCGGGCGGGGCGAAGAGCGAGGTTGGGCATGGGGCACCTGATCGCGTGAGGGTTGGTTGCCAATGTGTATCGCACGCGGTTAACTGCGGGAATAACCTGTTTTAGGCGTTTATATATGCACAATGCGCATGAACTACCGCGCCCGAGGCGCTATCTGCCCTCGGTTGCGCTGCTTTCCGCCTTTGAGGCTGTGTGCCGGACCGGCAGCACCGCCGCAGCCGCGCGCGAGCTTTCGCTGACCCAAGGTGCCGTCAGCCGATTGGTGCAGCAGCTTGAAGGGCAACTGGAGGTGCAGCTTTTCCGCCGCGAGCGGCGACGGTTGATACCGACGGCGGCGGCAACCGCCTATGCGCGCGACGTGCGCAAGGCGCTGGATCTGATCGCGCGCGCCTCGCTTGGGCTGCGCGCTAACCCCGGTGGCGGCACGCTTTCGCTGGCTATTCTGCCGACGTTTGGAACGCGCTGGTTGGCGCCGCGTTTGCCGGGGTTTCTAGCAGAACATCCGGGGGTGACGATCAACATCGGCACGCGGTTGCAGCGGTTTGACTTTGCGCGCGAAGGGTTCGATGCCGCGATTCACTATGGCGCACCAGATTGGCCTGATGCCGAGCATCTGAAGCTGTTTGACGAAAGCATGATTGCCTGCGCAGCGCCCAGGTTTTGCGCGTCTCATCCGGTGGGTGAACCGCGCGATTTGGCTGGGCTACCGCTACTGCAGCTTGAATCGCGGCCAACCGCTTGGGCGCGCTGGTTTGAGGCGCACGGGATTGCCGCGCCCGCACGGCGCGGGATGCTGTTCGATCAGTTCGCAACAATTGTGCAGGCGGCGATTCACGGTGTTGGGGTGGCGCTGTTGCCCGAGTTTCTGGCGGCATCCGAAATTTGCGAGGGACGGCTGCAACGCATTACGGGCGAGGCAGTGCGCGGCATGGGTGGCTATTATCTGGTCTGGCCAATCGACGATGGCGAACATCCGCCGCGGCTGGCGTTTCAGACTTGGCTTGAAGCGGAATGCGCGGTGCTGCGCTAGTCTTGGTAGCGCCGCCAAATCGCCACTTCGCCGATGGCTGCAACAAAGGCCTCGTGTGCTGCTGACTCTTCGGGCGTCAATCGGGGCGGCAGTGGTGCGGGGCGCGGGCGCGGGCGCCAATCGGGCTGTGCGGGTTGGCCCGGCGCGCGCGCAGGACCGGTTGCCAAGCCGAAATCAGGCTGGCGACCACCGATCAGTTCCAGATAGACCTCGGCAAGAATTTCGCTGTCGAGTAGCGCGCCGTGCTTTTCGCGCCCAGAGTTGTCGATGCCAAAGCGCCGACAGAGCGCATCAAGCGAGGCGGGCGAGCCCGGAAAACGGCGGCGCGCGATCAGCAGCGTATCGAGTGCGCGCTCTGCCTTGATCTGCGTGTGCTTGGCCCATTCCAGCTCTGCGTTCAGGAACTTCATGTCGAAAGCGGCGTTGTGAATGATCAGCGGTGCCTCTGTGCCGATAAACTCAAGAAACCCTGGCGCTATTTCGGCAAAGCGGGGCTGGTTGCGAAGGAACTCGTCACCAAGCCCGTGCACCTCGAACGCCTCTTTCGGCATGGCGCGTTCGGGGTTGATATATTGGTGATAGTTGCGACCCGTCGGCAGGTCGTTGAACAGCTCAATCGCGCCGATCTCGACAATGCGGTGCCCTTCAGAGGGTTCAAAGCCGGTGGTTTCGGTATCAAGAACGATCGCGCGCATCAGTGCCTCGTAAGTTTGGCAAACAAATCTTGCACGGCGGCGCGGGTTTGCTCAAGGTTGACGGTTTCGACCACATAGGTCGCGCGGGCGCGTTTTTCAGCGTCGGGCATCTGGCGGGCAAGGATCAGGGCAAGTTGCGCCTCGCTCATGTCCTGGCGCGCAAGGACGCGGGCACGTTGAACCTCCGCCGGGGCGGTGACAACCAGTGTTGCATCGCAAAGCGCATCAGCGCCGGTTTCGAACAAAAGCGGGATGTCGAGCAGGATCAGAGGTGCCGTAGCATGCGCGGTGATGAAAGCCGCGCGATCTGCAGCGACAAGCGGGTGAACGATCGATTCCAGCTGGGTTAGAGCCTGATTATCGGTCTCTAGCAGGTGTTTTAGCGCAGCGCGATCTACCGCGCCGCGCTGCACGGCGGCAGGAAAGGCTGCGGCAATGGGGGCAACCGCGCCTCCATTCGGAGCGTAGAGCTGGTGTACCGTCGCATCGGCGTCCCAAACCGGCACATCGAGATCTGCAAACATGGCAGCCGTGGTTGATTTACCCATGCCGATCGAGCCGGTAAGCCCCAGAAGAAAGGGGCGCGTCATAGGCCCAGAACCGCGGCGCGGGTAGCCTCATCAACCACCGGGCGCTGGCCGAACCAACGCTCGAAACCGGGTACAGCCTGATGGATAAGCATACCAAGACCATCGACAACGGTGCAGCCCACAGCCTCTGCCTCGGCTAGAAAGCGGGTCTTGAGCGGGGTGTAGACAAGGTCAACAACGGTAGCGCGCGAAGAAAGCGCATCGAGCGATACCATGAGGTCGGGCTGGCCGACCATGCCAAGCGCTGAGGTATTAACCACCGTCAGCGCGCCATCAAGCATGTTGCCCGCCTGCACCCAGTCGTAAATGGCGATACGCGGACCAAACTCGGCGCGCAGCGTATCGGCGCGCGCACGCGTGCGGTTGGAAACGCGGATTTCGGGTGCGCCAGCCTCTAGCAGCGAGGTGATGACCGCGCGCGCGGCACCGCCTGCACCAAAAACCGCCGCCGGAGCGGTGGTAGCGACCCATTCCGGCGCGTATTGCTGAAGGTTGGCGATGAAGCCGTAACCATCGGTATTGTCTGCATGAATCTTGCCGTCTGCGCGAAAAACAAGTGTATTCGCTGCACCGATCATGGCCGCGCGTTCGCTTACAACATCCGCCAGCGCCAGCACCGAAACCTTGTGCGGAATCGTGACGTTGCAGCCCACAAAACCCGCGCGCGGCAGTGCCGACAAGACCCATTGCAGATCTTGGGTAGCGATATCCATGGGGATGTAGTGGCCCTTGATGCCGTAGGTCTTGAGCCAGTGGCCGTGCAAAAGCGGCGAGCGTGAATGCGCGATGGGCGAGCCGATGACGCCGGCAAGCGGGATGCGGGGGTGATTGGACATCAAGCGAACTCTCCTCGGGCGCGCAGCCAAGTCAGAAACTCGATAAGCGGCAAGCCAAGGACAGTAAAGTAATCGCCTTCGACCGCAGAAAATAACCGTACCCCGTGTTCTTCAAGCTTGTAGCACCCAACGACGTGACGGATCGATTCCCAATGGTCGGCCACGTAGCGTTCAATTTCGGGCAACGAGAGCGGGTGCATGGTCAGGCGAACCTGCCCGACATGGCGCCAGAGCGGGGCGCCGCCCTGATATACCACCAGCGCAGAAATCAGCCGATGGGTGCGGGCGCAAAGCGCGGTAAGCTGGGCGATAGCGTCGGCCCGATCTACGGGCTTGGAAAGCACCTTGCCAGCCAGATCGAGCACCTGATCGGCGCCGAGTACCAGTGCGTTGGGAAAACGCTCGGAAACGCGGCGCGCTTTTGCCTCGGCAAGTGCGTCGGCCAGATCGCGAGGGGTGGCGCCATCGGCTTCGAGCGCGGCGCGAATTGCAGCCTCGTCGACGCGAGCTGGGACAATTTCGTGCGCCAGTCCGGCGCGGCGCAAAAGCTCTGCGCGGATCGTCGAGGTCGAGGCTAAGATGAGGCGGCTCTGCATGGCTCTGTGGATAACAGTCGCTGGCAGCGGGGGGCAAGCGATGCTATGCGGAGCGCGACGCGGTTCAGGCCAAAGCGGGCAAGTTTCAGGGCCAGTTTTCCCGCTGTGCAGGGCAGTTCAGGGATGCTGTGCGAAATGGGCGCAGATGGCGCGCGACGGGCGACGTAGCGGCGGGCAAGCGTTATGCAAGTAACTGTTTTAAAATGTTAAATAGCGAACTCTGGAAGTTATCCACACAGTCGTCAACAGGCGGCATAGCGTTGAAAACTCCGTGGATGAAGCGTGTTATCCTGTTTTGCACCTTGCCAACTAGAACATCATCCTTTCAATTTCTCTTCTTAATTTGAAAAAGACTGAGTGGGGCACTGAACATGATCTACGAATTTCTGGCGAACAGTTACCTCTGGATGAAAGCATTGCATGTGATGTCGGTGCTGGCGTGGATGGCAGGGCTGTTTTATCTGCCGAGACTTTTTGTCTATCATGTAGAAGGGCTTGCGAAAGCTGGGGTAGAGCGTGGTTCGGATATGGACCTGCTGTTTCGTCATCAAGAGCGCCTGCTTTTGAACGCGATTATGGTGCCGGCTATGTATTCGAGCTGGATTTTCGGACTGGCGCTGGTTTTCACGCCGGGCATCGTCGGGTGGACGGTGGTGTGGCCGTGGGCCAAGGGTGCTGCGGTATTGGCCATGACGGCGTATCATTATTGGCTGGGTTATCAACGTGTAGCTTTGGCGGAGGGGCGCAACCGTTTGACCGGGCGGCAGTATCGCTTTGCCAATGAGGTACCGACGGTGCTGATGATCGTGATCGTGCTGGCTGTGATCTTGAAGTTCTGAGCGCGCGTTGACTTTTTCGGCCTGCGGGATTAGGTCGGGCTAGCCTGGCCGTCCGGCCGCAAAGGCGAAGCCCGAAAACCTGTGACCGCTGCGCCTTTATGGCGCCAGAACCCGTTGGATGTGCCATGAGCGAAGAGCGCCTGAACCTTGCCGATCTCAAGGCAAAAACACCTGCCGATCTTTTGGCAATGGCCGAAGAGTGGGAGATCGAGAACGCCTCGACTATGCGCAAGGGCGAGATGATGTTCTCGCTTCTCAAAGAACATGCCGAGGATGGAATCGACATTGGCGGTGACGGTGTTCTTGAGGTTGTGCAGGATGGATTTGGGTTTTTGCGCAGCCCTTCTGCCAACTATCTGCCGGGCCCGGACGACATTTACGTCAGCCCCGAGATGATTCGGCAATATTCGCTGCGCACCGGCGACACGGTCGAAGGCGTGATGCGGGCGCCGGGCGAAAACGAACACTATTTTGCGCTGAGCACGGTTGAGCAGATCAACTTTCAAGACCCCGACCGAGCGCGCCACAAGGTTGCGTTTGAAAACCTGACGCCGCTTTACCCGACTGAGCGGCTGAAAATGGAAGTTGAAGACCCAACGATCAAGGACCGATCGGCGCGGATCATTGATCTTGTTGCGCCAATCGGCAAAGGCCAGCGTGGGTTGATCGTGGCACCGCCGCGGACGGGCAAGACGGTGCTGCTGCAAAACATCGCCAATTCGATCGAGAAAAACCATCCCGAGGTTTATCTGATCGTACTGCTGATCGACGAGCGACCAGAGGAAGTGACCGATATGCAGCGAAGCGTGAAGGGCGAAGTAATCAGTTCCACCTTCGACGAACCCGCAACGCGGCACGTGGCAGTGGCCGAAATGGTGATCGAAAAGGCCAAGCGGCTGGTTGAGCACAAGCGCGACGTGGTGATCTTGCTTGATTCGATCACGCGGCTTGGGCGTGCCTTCAACACGGTTGTTCCCTCAAGCGGCAAGGTGCTGACAGGCGGCGTGGATGCCAATGCGCTGCAGCGGCCGAAACGGTTCTTTGGTGCGGCGCGGAATATCGAGGAAGGCGGTAGCCTGACGATTATCGCAACCGCGCTGATTGATACTGGTAGCCGCATGGACGAGGTGATCTTCGAGGAATTCAAGGGCACCGGCAACAGCGAGATCGTGCTCGACCGCAAGGTCGCCGACAAGCGGGTGTTCCCGGCGATGGACATTCTCAAATCTGGCACGCGCAAGGAAGAGTTGCTTTCGGATGCGAAGGATCTGCAGAAAACCTATCTTTTGCGGCGCATTCTGAACCCGATGGGAACCACAGACGCAATCGAGTTCCTGATTTCGAAGCTGAAGCAAACCAAGACGAACAGCGAGTTTTTCGATTCGATGAACGCCTAATCAGTGCTGCGGCGACTGGGGGTTTGAGCGATGGATACGATTTTCGCGCAGGCGAGCGCCCGCGGCAAAGCAGGCGTGGCGGTTATTCGTATTTCGGGGGCTCAGGCTTGGGCTGCCGCGCGCGCTCTTGCGGGGGATCTGCCAGCGGCGCGAACCGCAGGCCTGAGAGTGCTGCGAGCCGAGGGGGAGCCGCTAGATACCGCGCTGGTGTTGTGTTTTGAGGTTGGTGCGAGTTTTACCGGCGAAGAAATCGCAGAACTGCATTTGCATGGCTCGGCTGCGACGGTTGGCGCGGTTTTGCGTGTGTTGGGCGAGATGTCGGGCCTGCGACTTGCCGAACCGGGCGAGTTTACACGCCGCGCGCTAGAGAATGGGCGCTTGGATTTGGCGCAAGTTGAGGCGCTTGGCGATCTCATTGATTCTGAGACTGAGGCGCAACGGCGGCAAGCTCTGCGGGTTTTGTCTGGTGCGATTGGTAAGCTGGTTGATGGATGGCGCGCGGATCTTCGTCGTGCAGCGGCGCTTGTGGCAGCGTCGATAGATTTTGCCGACGAAGATGTTCCGCAAGAGGTGGTGGCGGAAGCAGCGGTTCTGATCGGGCGAGTGAGTGGCAGTATTGCGCGGGAGTTGACCGGGTCGGGTGCTGCGGAGCGTATTCGCGATGGTTTCGAGGTGGCCATTGTCGGCCGACCGAATGCAGGAAAATCTACTCTTCTCAATGCTTTGGCTGGTAGGGAGGCGGCGATAACCTCGGCGCAAGCGGGCACAACGCGCGACGTGATCGAGGTGCGCATGGATCTGGGTGGGTTGCCGGTAACGCTACTTGACACTGCGGGTCTGCGTGCGGCTGGGGACGAGGTCGAGGCGATCGGCATTTCGCGTGCGCTGGAGCGGGCGCGGGCGGCTGATTTGCGGGTGTTTTTGCTTGACGGCGGCGAAGTTCCGCTGATTGCACCCGAACCCGGCGACCTGATCGTTCAGGGTAAGGCGGACCTTGGCGCAGGGTTTGGCTTGGCGGTTTCGGGCCTGACGGGGCAAGGCGTCGATGCGTTGATTGGTTCAATTTCAACGGTGCTTTCCGAGCGTGCGGGATCGGCGGGCGTCATGACGCGCGAGCGGCATCGGGTGGCAATGCGGCGGGCGATTGAGGCGCTTGAACTGGCCATAGTCGAACTCGGTTTTTGGCCAGAGCGGGCCGAGATTGCTGCAGATGGTATTGATCGCGGGATTCGGGCACTTGAATCACTTGTCGGGCGGATTGATGTTGAGCATTTGCTGGATGATATCTTTGCCAGTTTTTGTATCGGCAAGTAGGGAGCGTTCCACGTGAAACATTTTGACGTGATCGTGGTAGGTGGGGGCCACGCCGGCGCGGAAGCGGCGCATGCCGCGGCGCGGATGGGCGCTGCGACCGCTTTGGTTACGCAGCGACGCGATACGATTGGTGCAATGTCCTGCAACCCCGCGATTGGTGGGCTTGGCAAGGGCCACCTCGTGCGCGAGATTGACGCGATGGACGGTGTGATGGGGCGCGCGGCCGATAGGGCAGGAATCCAGTTCCGCCTTCTTAATCGGCGCAAGGGTCCGGCGGTGCAGGGCCCCAGATTGCAGGCGGACCGCAAGCTTTACAGCGCAGCGATGCAGGAAATGACCGCGCAGCAGCCGGGTCTAGAGGTTATTGAGGCAGAAGTGGCAGACTTCTTGATGAAGTCTGGGCGCGTGTGCGGTGTGGTGCTGCGCGACGGTGCCGAGATTCTGGCTGGTGCGGTGGTACTGACGTCTGGAACGTTCTTGCGCGGAGTCATTCACATTGGTGACCAGAAGCAAGAAGGCGGCCGCGTTGGCGACGCCCCCTCGAATGCACTAGCGGAGAGGATGCGCGTACTCGGGTTGCCGCTTGGTAGATTGAAAACGGGCACGCCGCCCCGGCTAGACGGGCGCAGCATCGATTGGTCTGTACTCGAACAGCAACCAGGCGATGCCGAACCAGTGATGATGTCTTTTTTGAACAAGGCGCCGTTCGTGCGACAGGTTGCTTGTGGCATCACACACACCAACATGCGTACGCATGATATCATTCGCGCAAACCTCGCGCGCTCTGCAATGTATGGCGGGCATATCGATGGGGTGGGGCCGCGCTATTGCCCCTCCATCGAAGACAAGGTAGTCAGGTTCGCGGAAAAGGAGTCGCACCAGATTTTTCTCGAGCCAGAGGGTTTGGACGATCACACCATTTACCCAAACGGTGTTTCGACGTCGCTGCCGCTTGAGGTGCAGGAAGCCTATATCCGCTCGATCCGTGGGCTTGAAAATTGCAAGATTCTGCAGGCCGGTTATGCGATCGAATACGATTTTGTCGATCCGCGCGCCCTTAACCCAACGCTGGAGTTGAAAGACTTACCCGGGCTTTTCCTTGCCGGGCAGATCAATGGAACAACCGGATATGAAGAGGCCGCAGCGCAAGGCCTGGTTGCAGGGCTTAATGCGGCACTTGGAGCGCGCGGCCGCGAAGCAGCGCGATTCAGCCGAGCAGAAAGCTACATCGGCGTTATGATCGACGATCTTGTAACGCGTGGTGTCAGTGAGCCCTACCGAATGTTCACGTCGCGCGCAGAGTTCCGCCTCTCGCTTCGCGCTGATAATGCGGATCAGCGCTTGACCGGGCTTGGTATTAAACTCGGCTGCGTCGGTGCAGCGCGCGCACAAGTCTTTGAGGCCAAGACCGAGGCGCTTCAGAAGGGAAGAATTGCGCTGCAATCCACCAGTTTCTCACCCTCCGAAGCGCTCAGCCACGGGATTCGGGTCAACCAGGACGGCCAGCGGCGAAGCGCCTACGTCTTGCTGTCGATGAACGACGTAGCGTTTGAAGATCTTGCTGCTGCGGAGCCGAAACTTGCCACAATCGAACCAGAAATCGCCGAACAACTCGCTCGCGAGGCAGTTTATGCGAACTATATTGGCCGGCAAAGCGCTGAAATTGAGGCAATTCAACGCGATGAGGCTTGGGAAATACCGATTAGCTTTGCCTATGAATCCCTTTCAGGGCTTTCTTCCGAACTTAAGGGAAAGCTTGCGCGCGCGCGCCCGGCGTCTCTGGCGCAGGCGGCGCGAATTGATGGCATCACACCTGCCGCGCTGGGTCTGATACTGGCACGATTGCGCCAGCAAAAGCGGAGCCGCAGCGCATGAGCTCAAAGCTAGAGGAGGGTCGAGACGCGTTTGCGCAGGAGACGGGTGTTTCACGTGAAACGATGCAGCGGCTCGATCAATTCGCGCTTTTGCTGCGCAAATGGAACCCCGCGATCAACATCGTCTCGGGCTCTACGCTCGACGCTGTCTGGAGCCGCCACTTCAGCGATTCGGCGCAGGTCTTCTTTCTCGCACGCGCCAAGGGCGGAGTTTGGGCGGATCTTGGCAGCGGAGGAGGCTTTCCTGGGCTTGTGGTAGCAATACTAGCCGGCGAACTGGCTCCTGATCTGGCGGTCACGCTTGTTGAATCGGATGCGCGCAAGGCGGCGTTTCTCGCAACTGTTACGCGCGAATGTGGGCTTCGCACGCAAATACTTACAGAACGTATTGAAGCCACCGAGTCGCTGGCCGCCCAATTCCTCAGCGCGCGCGCGCTCGCACCGCTTCAAAAACTCCTTGAGTACGCGGAACGTCACCTGGCGTCGAATGGTACGGCCTTTTTCTTTAAAGGGGCCACCTGGCGTGATGAAATTGACGCGGCACGGCGCATTTGGCGCTTTGACCTCACCGCCCAGCCAAGTAAGACAGACCAGAATTCAGCAGTTCTGCAAGTGAGAGGAGTCTCCCGTGCCTAACTCGGTGCGCCCAAGAGGCCCCCGCATCATCGCTGTCGCGAACCAAAAGGGCGGCGTCGGCAAAACGACAACCGCCATCAATCTTGCGGCGTCGCTGGCCGAAAAAGGCAATCGCGTGTTGCTCGTTGACATCGACCCGCAAGGCAACGCTTCAACCGGCCTTGGTGTAGAACCGCAGCGTCGCAGCGCGACCACCTATAATCTGCTACTAGAGGAGACCCCGCTGAGCGAAGTTATCGTGCCCACAAGCGCCCCGGGCGTCTGGCTTTCTCCCGCGACGACAGATCTTTCGTCTGCTGATATGGAGCTTGTGGCGAACGAAAAGCGAAGCTTCCTTCTGCACGATGCTTTGCGCCAACCCGCGATCGATGAATTCGCTTTTGATTTCGTGTTGATCGACTGCCCGCCCTCACTCAGCCTACTGACGGTCAACGCACTGGTGGCTGCAAATGCGGTGTTGGTGCCGCTTCAGGCCGAGTTTTTCGCGCTCGAAGGTCTCTCACAGTTGATGCTGACGATCCGCGAGGTGCGTCAGACTGCAAACCCTGATCTGCGAATCGAAGGCGTCGTTTTGACGATGTACGACGTGCGCAACAACCTTTCGCAGCAGGTCGAGGCGGATGTCCGCACAACGCTGGGCGAGATGGTTTTCAAGACGATGATTCCCCGAAACGTGCGCATTTCCGAGGCGCCATCGCATGCGCTGCCGGTTCTGAGCTACGATTCGGCATCAAAAGGCAGCGCAGCGTACCGCGCGCTCGCAGATGAACTTCTGGCACGGCGCGCTGGCGTCAGATTAGAAAGGGCACCGCTATGAGCGAAAAGAAACTCGAAAAACGCGGCCTTGGCCGTGGCCTTTCGGCGCTGATGGCCGATGTCAACATGTCGCACGAGGCCGAGTCAGCCCCCGCCCGTCGGCGCAACGAAATGCGGGTTCCGATCGAAAGCTTGATTGCCAACCCGGATCAGCCGCGGCGCGACTTCGAACCCAACGCGCTTGCAGAGCTTGCGGCGTCGATCCGTCAGCGGGGCGTGATCCAACCGCTTCTGGTTCGTGCGCATCCCAGCGAGCCTGACCGCTACGAAATCGTCGCGGGCGAACGCCGCTGGCGTGCCGCACAAATGGCACAACTGCATGAAGTTCCGGTGCTTTTGCGCGACTTGTCCGATACTGAAGTGCTCGAATTCGCCATTATCGAAAACATTCAACGCGCCGATCTCAACGCGATTGAAGAGGCGATGGGTTACCAGCAGTTGATGGAACGATTTGGCCATACCCAAGAGCGGATCGCAGAGGGGTTATCCAAAAGCCGCCCCTACATCACCAACATCCTGCGCTTGTTGCAGCTTCCGACCGAGGTTCAGGCGCATGTGCGCGAAGGCAGGCTGTCCGCCGGACACGCGCGCGCACTCATCACCACGCCGGACCCGGTGGCCCTTGCGGCTCAGGTCATCGCAAAAGGTCTTTCGGTGCGCGAAACCGAACGTCTCGCCAAACCCGCCGCTGCCAAAGGCCATGACAGCACCAAAACAGAACGCAAACCGTTGAAAGATGCCGATACGCGGGCCTTGGAACAAGAGCTTTCAGCACATCTGAAAATGCGCGTGACGATCGAGCACAAAGGCTTTGATGGCGGCCAGATGGTCATCACCTACCGTAGCCTCGATCAACTTGATGAGCTTTGCCAAATTCTGAGCGCGATGCATTAGTTTCAGTGGCGTCATGCCAATAGTTCACGCAGAACCGCGTTCAGCACGGGCATTCCGTCACGCGTGGCCCGGATACGCTCATCTGATGCTGCGAGCATGCCAAGTTCGACAAGCCGGGTCACTGCGTCGTGGGACAAAGCTGCACCTGATAGCGCCGCAAACCGCTCGCGGCTAACACCCTCGGCAAGCCGAAGCCCCATCATCAAAAACTCTGCGCCGCGCTCGGAATGGCCAAGAGCCTCGCGCGGCAGTTCTGCGGGCCGGCCCGCTTCTACGGCATCAAGCCATACTTGCGGCGCACGCGGCGCCTCGGTCGCCCAGCGTGACCCTGTCAGTGTTAGCCGTCCATGCGCGCCGGGACCGATCCCTGCATAATCGCCCGAGCGCCAGTAGATCAGGTTGTGGCGGCTTTCCTGTCCTGGCCGCGCATGGTTGGAGACCTCATACGCAGGAAGCCCGGCAGTCTCGCAAATATCCTGCGTTGCCAAATACATATCGGCCGCCTCGTCATCCAGTGGTAGGCCCTTGAGCTGACCGCGAGCGTGCCGTGCACCAAAAACCGTGCCCTGCTCGATCGTTAGCTGGTAAAGCGAAAAGTGGTCCACGGCCATCGCCAACGCCTCACGCAACTCTGCCTGCCACGCGCTCAGCGTCTGCCCTTGACGCGCATATATCAGATCAAAGCTCACACGCCCAAAGCTTGCCCGCGCAATATCGAAGGCCGCTCGCGCCTCAGCCACAGAGTGCATCCGCCCAAGGCGGCGTAAATCAGTGTCGTTTAAGGCTTGAACGCCCATCGAAACTCGGTTTACACCAGCTTCTGCATAAGCAGCAAAGCGCCCCGCCTCAACGCTGCCGGGGTTTGCCTCAAGCGTAACCTCCAAGTCGTTGGCAAGCAGCCATGTTTTGCTGATCCGCTCAAGAAGTGCAGCTACCAGCTCCGGGTCCATCAGCGAAGGCGTGCCTCCACCAAAGAAAACCGTGCTCAGAACACGCCCTTTGGTTTCATGCCCTAACCTGTCTATTTCGGACAAATAGGCTCTCAGCCAGCGATTTTGGTCGATTTTCTCGGCAACATGGCTATTGAAATCGCAGTAGGGGCATTTCGACGCACAAAAGGGCCAGTGGATATAAAGCCCGAACCCCGCGCTTCGCCAATCGTCCATCTTTCAGCCTTTGAACGCGGTGACTTCAATCTCCACCTTCATCTCTGGCCGGATCAATCCTGCGATTACCATGGTCGCCGCGGGGCGCACTTCGCCCAAGGCCTCGCCAATTGCCGGGGCAAGTGCCTCAACCAGATCCGCATCAACAACCGTGTACTGAACCCGCACAATATCGGCCATTTCAAAGCCACCCTGATCAAGCGCCCAGCGGATCGTGGCAAAACAGTTGCGAGCTTGGGCTGCGACATCCTCGGGCATCGTCATGGCGGCATAATCATAGCCCGTCACGCCTGACACAAAGCACCAAGGTCCTTTCACCACAGCGCGGCTATACCCCATAGTCGCCTCAAAGGGCGATCCTGTCGAAATCCGCTGCACGCGACCCTCCAGACATGTCTTGAACCTGTGAAAAGCATCAGCCCGATGGCTGATCCGGTTCTTTTCGCCCGGGTCCATTTCGGCGAAGGTTATCTCATAGCCTTCCGGTACAAACATCGGGTCATACCCGTGCCCCTGCGCGCCCCGCATCGGCCAGATCACTTGCCCCTCGCAGCGCCCCTCGAACACCTCGTCATGCCCATCTGGCCAGGCCAGCGCAAGGGTCGAGCGAAACCGCGCATGCCGAGGCATCGGCGCCTTTACCGCGTCAAGCTCAGCCCACGTCCGGGTCATGGCTAACACGAAATCGCGCCCCTTGGGTGTTTCTGCCCAGTTGGCGGTATAAACACCCGGCGCGCCGCCAAGCGCGTCAACTTCTATGCCGCTGTCATCTGCCAAAGCAGGCAGCCCGGTCGCCTGCGCAGCGGCGTGCGCCTTGATCCGCGCATTGCCAACAAACGTGTCCTCGGTTTCTTCAGGCTCCGCCAACCCCAGCTCTGCCGCGCCCACGACCTCAACACCATAGGGCGCAAGCATCGCCCGCATCTCGTCCAGCTTACCCGCGTTATGCGTTGCAACCAGCAGGCGGCTGCCTGCGAACCGCCTCATGCCAATGCTGCCTTTTGCACGGCAACCAGCTCGGCCGCGCCAAGCTCTGCCAGATCGAGCAGTTTTCCCATCTCATCGCGCGAAAAAGTGGCGCCCTCCGCGGACATTTGCACTTCGATCAGCCGCCCGCGCCCGGTCAAAATGAAGTTACCGTCGGTTCCCGCCTCACTGTCTTCTGCATAATCAAGATCCAGCAGCACCTGTCCCGCGTAAATGCCGCACGACACCGCAACCACATGATCGACCAGCGGATCCGAGGTGATCGCGCCAGTTTTCAGCAGCTTGTTCACCGCCATCCGCAGCGCGACCCAACCCCCGGTGATCGAGGCGCAGCGCGTGCCGCCATCGGCCTGAATCACGTCGCAGTCGATCACGATCTGCCGTTCCCCCAGCGCCGCGCGGTCCACACCGGCGCGCAGTGCTCTTCCGATAAGACGTTGAATTTCTTGTGTTCTTCCGGTTTGTTTGCCCGCAGCCGCCTCGCGCCGGTTGCGCGTATTAGTCGCGCGCGGCAGCATGCCGTATTCCGCAGTTACCCAGCCAAGCCCCGAACCCTTCAGAAACTGCGGCGCCTTGTCTTCAATTGTTGCAGAGCACAGCACATGCGTGCCGCCCGCCTTGATCAGGCACGAGCCCTCGGCGTGTCGCATGACGCCCGTCTCGATCGTGATCGCGCGCATTTCATTCAGATTTCGACCAGAGGGGCGCATAAAGGGTCCTTTCCCGCTTTTGGCCAGTTACAGCCGCGCTGCTACGCGATGCAACCCCGATTGACGTGTCGGCGCACTGCACTTACCTCGGTTTGAAGGAGTAAGAAATGTCTGACGCGAGCCGCCGCCTGTCTGAAATGAATGAGCGCTCGCGCGAGGTGTTTCGCCGCGTTGTTGAAGGCTATCTCGACACCGGCGACCCTGTTGGCTCGCGCACGCTTAGTCGCACGATGAGCGAGCGCGTCTCGGCGGCAACTGTCCGCAATGTTATGCAAGACCTCGAATACATGGGCCTGCTTGACAGTCCGCATGTTTCGGCCGGGCGAATACCCACGCAAGCGGGCCTGCGGATCTTTGTTGACGGGCTGATGGAAGTATCGCAGGTCGCCGCTGCCGATCGTGAAATGATCGACGCAACGCTTGGCGGCAACCAACCCGAGGTCGCTTCGGCGCTCGACAAGATTGGGGCCGCACTTTCAGCAATCACCCGCAGCGCCAGTCTGGTACTGACACCCAAGCACGAAGCGCCCATTCGCCATATCGAGTTTGTCAGTTTGGCTGCAGACCGCGCGCTGGTCGTGTTGGTTTTTGCTGACGGCATGGTGGAAAACCGCGTTTTTACGCCGCCGCTTGGGCAAACGCCCTCGTCCATGCGCGAGGCCGCGAACTTTCTGAACGCGTTGGTAGAGGGGCGCACTCTTAGCGAGCTTCGCCTGCATGTCACGCGCGAAATCGCCGAACGGCGGCAGGAACTCGACAGTCTCGCCCGCGAACTTGCCGAAAGCGGACTCGCGCTGTGGGAGAACGCTGGCGAGCCGCAGGAACGGCTAATCGTGCGCGGTCGCGCCAATCTGATCGACAGCGAGGTTGCCGATTTGGACCGGGTGCGCTCGCTTTTCGACGATCTCGAGCGAAAGCGTGACATTGCCGAATTCCTCGATCTGACCGAGGGCGGCGCAGGTGTGCGCATTTTTATTGGCTCGGAGAACAAGCTTTTCTCTCTTTCGGGTTCCTCTCTGGTGGTGTCTCCCTATATGAACGCTGACCGGAAGATTATCGGTGCAGTGGGCGTGATCGGACCAACGCGCCTCAACTACGCGCGAATCGTTCCGATCGTTGATTATACGGCGCAGCTGGTCGGGCGCGTGCTGTCGGGCCAGGGCAAGGGGTAAGAGCATGACTGATATGAAGAAAGACGAAATTGCCGAAGATCAAGCGCAGATGGACTCCGGTCTGGATGATGCGCTGGGGGAAATAGTGGCGCTTCGCGCCGAGCGCGACGATATGCGCGACCGTTTCATCCGCGCCCTTGCCGATGCTGAAAACATGCGCAAGCGCGCCGAGCGTGACCGCCGCGAGGCCGAACAATACGGCGGCACCAAGCTCGCGCGCGATCTCTTGCCGATTTATGACGCGCTGCGCCGTGCTCTTGATGCGGCCGGCGAAGAACAACAAAGCGCCGCTGCCGCGCTGATTGAAGGGGTGGAATTGACCCTGCGCGAGCTGCTCAACGTATTCGCCAAGCACGGCATGCAGCTGATTCAGCCACAAAACGGCGATACCTTCGATCCCGCGCAGCATCAGGCGATGTTCGAGGCACCGCTGCCCGGCACCAAGGCAGGTGACATCATCGAGGTGATGACCGAGGGTTTCATGTTGCACGACCGTTTGCTGCGCCCGGCGCAGGTGGGCGTATCGTCAACGCCAAAGTCTTAAACGACCCTATTTCTGCGCAATTGCCTTGAGTTCGTACATCAACGCGAGCGCCTCGCGCGGTGAAAGCTCGTCGGGGTGCAGCGCGGTAAGGCGCTCTTGCAGCTTGCTTTCGGGTTTGCGCGCGGGTGGTGGTGGCGCTGCACGAAACAGCGGCAGATCGTCGATCATCGCGCGCTGCCGTGCCGCACCTTCGCGCTCGCCTGACTCAAGCGCCTCCAGCACTACGCGTGCGCGCTCGATCACCGCCTGCGGTAGCCCGGCCAGCCGGGCGACTTGCACGCCATAGCTGCGGTCGGCGGCACCGCGCTTGACCTCGTGCAGAAAGACCAGTTCGCCCTGCCATTCGCGCGCGGTGACATTGGCATTTTCTACACCCGCCAGCTTGGCAGAAAGTGCTGCCATTTCATGGTAGTGCGTGGCAAAAAGCGCGCGACAGCGGTTAACGTCGTGCAGATGTTCCAGCACAGCCCAAGCAATCGACAGCCCGTCATAGGTGGCCGTGCCGCGCCCGATTTCATCGAGAATCACCAGCGCGCGGTCGTCCGCCTGGTTCAAGATCGCCGCGGTTTCGACCATCTCGACCATAAAGGTCGAGCGCCCTCGGGCAAGATCGTCGGCGGCACCGACCCGGCTGAACAGTTGGCTGACCAGCCCGATCCGCGCTCTTTTTGCGGGCACAAAACTGCCCGCCTGCGCCAATAGCGCAATCAGCGCGTTTTGTCGCAGAAAGGTTGATTTACCTGCCATATTCGGCCCGGTCAGCAGCCAGATAGCCGGGGTTTGACCTTCGGTCAGCGCGCAGTCGTTGGCCACAAATGCCTCGCCCGTGCGCCGCAGCGCCGCCTCGACCACCGGGTGTCGGCCGCCGGCCACATCGAAGGCGCGGCTTTCATCCAGCACCGGCTGCACCCAGTCCTCGGCGGCGGCAAGGTCTGCAAAGGCAGCGGCAAGGTCGATTTCTGCCAACGCCCGCGCGGCTAATGCAATTGGCCCCGCCTGCTCCAGAATGGCCGCACTCAGGCTGGAATAGATACGTTTTTCGATGTCGAGCGCGTGGTTCCCGGCGTTCAGAATACGCGTTTCCAGCGCACTCAGTTCAACCGTGGTAAAGCGCACCTGCCCGGCCGTGGTCTGGCGGTGAATGAATATCTCGCTCAGCGGTGGCGCCAGCATCCGTTCAGCATGGCTTGAGGGGGTTTCTACAAAATAGCCCAGCACGTTGTTGTGCTTGATCTTCAGGCTGCCAATTCCAGCCTGCTGCGCCAGTTCTGCTTGCATCGCCGCGATCACCGCGCGCCCCTCGTCGCGCAGGCGCCGGGTTTCGTCGAGCTCTGCATCAAAGCCCGCTGAAACAAAGCCGCCGTCGCGTGCCAACAGCGGGGGTTCAGCAACGATTGCGCGGGCTAGCAGCGCCAGCAACGCATCGTGCCCCACTAGCGCGCCTGCGGCCTCGGCCAATTGGGGCGGCGCGGCGCTATCAGCTAGCAGCGTTGCTATCTGCCCGGCCTGTCGCAAACCGTTGCGAATGGCGGCCATATCGCGCGGGCCGCCTCGATCAAGCGCCAGCCGTGAAATGGCACGGTCAAGGTCTGGGCAAAGTCGCAAGGCGGCGCGCAAATCATCGCGAAAGCGGCTCTCTGCCAGTAAAAAGCGCACTGCGTCATGCCTGCGGGCTATCTCGGCTAGGTTGCGCGACGGGGCAGCGATACGCCGTTCCATCAGCCGCCCGCCCGCCGCCGTAACGCTGCGGTCGATCACCGCCAGAAGCGAGCCTTCACGGCCACCCGAAAGCGCCTGCGTCAGTTCCAGGTTGCGCCGAGTTGCGGCGTCGATCTGCATGGCGCTATTGGCGTCTTCGCGCAGTGGCGCGTGCAACAGCGGCAGCTTGCCGCGCTGGGTCAGCTCCAGATAGTCGGCAATCGCCCCCATCGCTGCCATCTCGGCACGCCCGAAGCTGCCGAAAGCATCCAGTGTGCGCACAGAAAATAGCGCGCAAAGCCGCTTTTCCGCGCTTTGGCTGTCAAAGCTCGCGCGCGTCAGCGGCGTCAGTGCGGCGCGCGATTCAGAGACTAAAGCTGCCAAATCGGCCTGCCGCGCTTCGCTGACCAGAACCTCGCGGGGCGCCAACCGCGCCAGCTCAGGCGCCAACCGGACCAGCGGGCAGGGCATCACCCGAAACTCGCCGGTCGAAATATCGACCCAAGCCAGCGCCGCCTCATCACGCACCTCGGCCCAAGCGGCCAGAAAGTTGTGCCGGCGTGCTTCAAGCAGGCTCTCTTCGGTCAACGTGCCCGGCGTGACCAACCGCACCACCTGCCGCGCAACAACCGATTTGGCCCCGCGCTTGCGGGCTTTGGCCGGGTTTTCCATCTGCTCGGCAATCGCCACGCGAAACCCTTTGCGGATCAGCGTCAGCAGATAGCCCTCGGAGGCATGCACCGGAACGCCGCACATCTGGATGTCTTTGCCAAGGTGCTGGCCGCGTTTGGTGAGCGCTATGTCAAGCGCCGCCGAAGCTGCGACCGCATCCTCGAAGAACATCTCGAAAAAATCGCCCATACGATAAAACAGCAGGGCACCGGGGTTTGCCGCCTTGATTTCAAGGTATTGCGCCATCATTGGCGTGACTGCATCGCTGCTCATCTTCGGCCTTGTTTTCCCCACACCTGCTCTTTCTAGTGGCGCCAAGGGCGAAAGCAAACCGATCCGAACAAGGCCATGCAGAAATCGCCCTTTGGGGCACAAGCTGGCGCGATTTATCACCGGCTAGAGGACTTGCGAACAGGGCATTCTGCGCACGTGATTTGGGGCGGCTTTTGGCCGCGAAGCGGCGCGGCTCCTGCCATTCTGGCTGGCTGCGGCAATAAAGCCGGTGGTTTTGGCCCTCACCGCGCACAAAGTGGCGGTTTGCCCCGCGCAGCGAGGTTGAGGCAGGGCAGAAGCGGGCGTATGCAGCGTTGAACGTATGAGGAGTCGCGTCATGTCAAGCAAGCACCGTATCACGCCAGAAGAAGCGCTCGCCTACCACCTCGATCCGCGCCCTGGAAAGTACGAGATTTCGGCCACCAAGCCGATGCACACGCAACGCGACCTCAGCCTTGCCTACAGCCCCGGTGTTGCGGTGCCGGTTCAGGCAATCGCGGATGACCCCGAAACGGCCTATGACTATACCGTCAAGGGCAACATGGTCGCCGTAGTAACAAACGGAACCGCCATTTTGGGCATGGGCAACCTTGGCGCGCTGGCCGCCAAGCCAGTAATGGAAGGCAAGGCGGTTCTGTTCAAACGCTTTGCCGACGTGAACGCGATCGATATAGAGCTTGATACCGAAGACCCTGAAGAAATCATCTTGGCGGTAAAACTGATGGCGCCGACTTTCGGCGGCATCAACCTTGAAGACATCAAGGCGCCGGAATGCTTCATCATCGAGCAGCGGCTGAAGGAAATCTGCGACATTCCGGTGTTTCACGACGACCAGCACGGCACCGCGGTCATCTGCGCGGCCGGGATGATCAACGCGCTCGAAATTACGGGCAAGCGGATCGAAGATTGCAGGATCGTGCTGAATGGCGCTGGGGCGGCCGGAATTGCCTGCCTAGAGCTGCTCAAGACCATGGGCGCACAACACGACAACTGCATCATGTGCGACACCAAAGGCGTGATCTATCAGGGTCGCACCGAGGGCATGAATCAATGGAAGTCGGCCCACGCTGCGCGTACTGACGCGCGCACGCTCACCGACGCAATGAATGGCGCCGATGTATTCCTTGGCGTTTCTGCCAAGGGCGCGGTTACGCCCGAGATGGTGGCCAGCATGGCCCCGAACCCGGTCATTTTCGCCATGGCGAACCCCGACCCAGAGATCACCCCTGAAGAGGTGAACGCCGTGCGCAGTGATGCGATCATGGCGACGGGGCGTTCTGACTACCCCAATCAGGTCAACAATGTTCTGGGCTTTCCCTACCTTTTCCGTGGCGCGCTCGACATTCATGCGCGCGCAATCAACGATGAGATGAAGCTAGCCTGCGCGCGCGCGCTCGCTGGGTTGGCGCGCGAAGACGTGCCAGACGAAGTGGCAATGGCCTACGGGCGCAAGCTGAACTTTGGGCGCGATTATATCATTCCCACGCCATTCGACCCGCGGCTGATCTATACGATTCCGCAGGCGGTGGCGAAAGCGGGCATGGAAACGGGCGTGGCGCGCCGCCCCATCATCGACATGGCAGCGTATGAGCTAAGCTTAAAGACGCGGATGGACCCGACGGCAGCGATTCTGCAAGGCATCCACAGCCGCGCCAGAGCGGCGCAGGCACGCATGATCTTTGCCGAAGGCGATGACCCGCGTGTGCTGCGCGCGGCCGTAGCATGGCAGCGGTCCGGTCAGGGCAAAGCGCTGGTTGTTGGTCGCGAATCGGATGTGAAGGCCAAGCTCGAGGCGGTTGGGCTGGGGGATGCGGTACGCGAGCTGACCGTGGTGAACTCGGCCAACAGCCGCCACATAGAAACCTACCGCGATTTTATCTATCGTCGCTTGCAACGCAGGGGTGTTGACCGCGAAGATGCACACCGCCTTGCCAACCGCGACCGCCACGTTTTTGCGGCCCTTATGCTGGCGCATGGCCACGGCGACGGCATGGTTACAGGTGTTACCCGCAAGGGCGCGCACGTCATGGCGATGATCAACAACGTCTTCGACGCAAAAGCCTCGGACGGCGCAGTTGGCATCACGGCGGTGCTGAAAAAAGGGCGCATCGTTTTGATTGGCGATACTCTGGTGCACGAATGGCCCGACGAACATGACCTTGCCGACATCGCCGAACGCGGCGCGCAAGTGGCGCGCGGGCTGGGGTTGGTGCCGCGGGTCGCGTTTCTTTCGTTCTCGACCTTCGGCTATCCGGTCAGCGAACGGGCAACGAAAATGTATGAGGCAGCCAAAGTGCTCGACGAACGCCACGTCGATTTCGAATACGAAGGCGAAATGACCGTGGATGTTGCGCTCAATACCGAGCAGATGGCCAATTACCCCTTCTGCCGTCTGACCGGCCCAGCCAACGTGCTGGTGGTTCCGGCACGGCACTCTGCCTCGATCTCGATCAAGCTGATGCAAGAGATGGCGGGCGCAACCGTAATCGGGCCAATTCTGACTGGGGTGGAAAAACCCATCCAGATCTGCTCGACCGTCTCAACGGTGAACGACATTCTCAACATGGCGGCGATTGCTGCCTGCAGACTGGGGCAAAACCGCTGACAGAAGCCAAATGGCATTTGCGCGATGAAAAGGGAGTCGGCGTGTGACGATCTGGAACCTTGGCTCAATCAACATCGATCACTTTTACCGCCTACCGCACCTGCCCGCGCCCGGCGAAACGCTGGCGGCTGACAGCTATGCGATGGGTCTTGGCGGCAAGGGCGCGAACCAGTCGGTTGCGGCGGTGCGCGCGGGCGCGCGGGTCTATCACATCGGCGGCGTGGGCCCGGAGGGCTGGGCGCTAGAGCGGTTGCAGAGTTTCGGCGTTGATTGTCGTTATGTCGAGCGGTGCGCAGACGCTGGTGGGCACGCGATTATTAGCGTCGATAAAGCGGGCGAAAACGCGATCGTGCTTTTTGCCGGAGCGAACCGCGCCTTTGGTTTTGCGGGGGTCGAGGCGGCGCTGCAAAAGGCGGTGCCGGGCGATACGCTGTTGCTGCAAAACGAAACAGCACATCAGGCACAAGCGGCAGAACTGGCGCGGGCAAAGGGGATGCGAGTGATCTATTCCGCAGCGCCGTTTGATGTAGAAGCCGTGCGCGCGGTGCTACCGCACATCACGCTGCTGGTGCTGAACGCGGTAGAGGCCGCGCAGCTTTCGCAGGCGCTGGGGTTAGCGCTTGATAAGCTGTTGGTGCCGCAGGTTCTGGTAACGCGCGGCAGCGACGGTGCCGAATGGCATGATCTGGCAAGCGGAGAAGCGGTGCGGCAGGCCGCATTCGCGGTGGACGTGGTCGATACCACCGGCGCGGGCGATACCTTTGCGGGTTACTTCGCGGCGGCGCGCGACGCGAGCCAACCGCCAGCCGAGGCGCTGCGGCTGGCATCTGCCGCGGCGGCGCTTAAGGTTACGCGTTCAGGCACCGCCGATGCCATTCCTGCGCGCGCCGAAGTAGAGGCATTTCTGAAATCGAGGGTGTGATGGCCTATCTGTTTGACCCCGAGCCGATCCGCACGGCAAAAGTGCAGGGCGAGAGCCTGTTTTACCCCGTGCGGCGGATCTTTTGCGTTGGGCGAAACTACGCTGAACACGCGCGCGAAATGGGTGGCGAGGTGGACCGCGAGGCACCCTTCTATTTTACCAAATCTGCGCTGGCGCTGACAGAATCCGGCGCGACCGTCGCCTATCCGCCCGGTACGTCAGATTACCACCACGAGATGGAGTTCGTGATAGCGCTTGGCGCACCCGCGTTCCGCATTGCGCCGGCAGCAGTGCCGGGGGTGGTACTCGGCTATGCTGCTGGGCTTGATATGACGCGGCGCGATTTGCAAGGTGCGGCAAAGGAAAAGCGGCGCCCTTGGGATACCGGCAAAGATTTCGAACATTCGGCGGTGATGGGGCCGATCACCCGCGCCGCAGCGTTTGGTGACGTGGGGCCGCAGGCAATCACACTTTCAGTGAACGGCACGCCCCGGCAGGCGGCGCATTTGGCCGATATGGTCTGGAATGTTGCCGAAATCGTCAGCCATCTTTCAACGCTGTATCACCTTGGGCCGGGCGATCTGATCTACACCGGCACCCCCGCCGGGATAGGTGCGGTTGCGCCGGGCGACGTGCTTGAAGGGCGAATCGACGGGTTGGCGCCGGTTCGGTTGACGATCGGCGCACCAGAATAGCTGGACGCAGGGCTTCGAAAGTCCTCTAACCGACGCTGGCATTCTTATTCGCGCCCGCTTAGCTTTTGGCAAACAGCCAACGGGGGCATCATGGCCGAACAGGTTACAACGCATCAGGCCGAAGAAGATGCGCGCAACGAAGATATCCTGATCTGGGTCAACGGGCGGCTTCTGCCAAAAGCGCAGGCAGTCGTTTCGGTCTATGACTCGGGTTTCATGCTGGGTGATGGCGTGTGGGAAGGGATGCGGCTTTACGATGGGCGCTGGGCATTTCTAGATGAACATATAGAACGGCTTTTTGAAGCAGCGAAGGCAATCGATCTTGCTATCGGCATGAGCCCGGAACAGGTGGTTTCCGCCTTGTCAGAGACACAAATCGCCAACGGCTTTGTAACCGATTGCCACGCCAGGCTGATGGTGACGCGGGGCGTCAAGCATCGGCCTTTTCAGCACCCGTCGTTGTCACGCCAAGGGCCGACCGTGGTGATTATCATGGAACATTCACGGCCAAAAATTCCACGCCCGATTCGGCTGGCCACCGTGCCCCAGATCCGCGGTCTGCCGATGAGTCAGGACCCAAAGCTTAACAGCCATTCCAAGCTCAACTGCATTCTTGCCTGCATCGCCGCCGAAAAGGCCGGCGCAGACGAGGCGCTGATGCTGGATGTGCATGGCTTTGTGAACACCACCAACGCCTGCAACTTTTTCATCGTGCGCAAGGGCGAGGTTTGGACCTCGACAGGCGATTACTGCATGAACGGAATCACCCGCGCGAAAGTGATCGATCTGTGCCGGGCAAATGACATTCCGGTCTTTCAGCGAAATTTTGGCTTGTTAGAGACGTATTCGGCCGACGAAGCCTTTCTGACCGGCTCATTTGGTGCGCAAACTCCGGTAGAAAGCGTCGATGGGCGCGTGATCGGCGCGGGGCAGATGGGGCCGTTGACCGAACGCTTGCGCGGGCTTTACAAGGCGCTGGTGCTGGCATGAAAATCGCCATGTGGTCCGGTCCGCGCAATCTTTCGACGGCGCTGATGTATTCCTTTGCCGCGCGCGGCGATTGCGCGGTTTGGGACGAGCCGTTTTATTCCGCCTATCTTGCCGCGACCGCGACCGAGCATCCGATGCGCGACGCGGTCATTGCCGCCGGTCAGCCTGACGCGCGCAAGGTCGCCGCCGCTTGCACCGGTCCAATTCCGCAAGGTCAGAGCCTATTTTACCAAAAGCAGATGACGCTGCACATGATCCCGACGTTTGATCGCGGCTTCATGCGCCAGCTGACTAACGTTTTCTTGATCCGCCATCCTGCGCGGGTGGTGGCAAGCTATTCCAAAAAGCGTGAAAGCCCCACACTGGCGGATATCGGCTATGCACAGCAGGCCGAACTGTTTGACGAAGTGGCAGATTGGTTGGGTCATGCGCCCGTGGTGATCGATTGCGCCGATATCCGGGCAAACCCTGAAACCGTGCTGCGTGGGCTATGTGCGGCGCTTGGCATCGAATTTCGCGCATCGATGCTGCACTGGCCTTCCGGGCCCAAGCCTTATGACGGCGCTTGGGCGCCGCATTGGTATGGCGCGGTGCATGCATCAACCGGGTTCGAGGGTGCTGAAGGCCCGCTGCCGCCGCTTGCAGGCGACTATGCGCGCCTGTCCGAAGCCGCGCTACCCTATTACGAACGGCTTGCCGCGCAGAAGCTCGGTTAACCAGACCTTTCAGTTAACACGCGGATTCGCCTCGTTTTTTCAGAATACGAAGCTTGTGGGCGCCGGTATCTGCCGCTAGAAATACCAAACGGACCAGTAGGGCCGGGGCCTTTCATATTCGCGTGTGGTGCTAGGGGAGCACGTGGGGTGGTGGAGGGTCCTGGGCAGGGGTGCCGGGGCCCTCCTGCTTTTCAAGGGTCCACACCGCCCAATTCGCAAATCACTCGCCACTCTTCATCCGTCACCGGCTGCACCGAAAGTCGCGAGTTGGTGACAAGCGCCATATTCGCAAGCCGCAGGTCGGCGCGCACCTCGATCAGGCTGATCGGGCGGCGCAGCGGCCAAAGTGCGCGAATATCGACACAATCCCAGCGCGGATCTTCGGTGGTGCTGTCGGGGTGCGAAAGCGCCGCCACCTCAACAATCCCGACGATTTCTTTGCCAACGTTGGAATGGTAGAAAAACCCGCGATCACCCAGCTGCATGGCGCGCATGTTGTTGCGCGCCTGATAGTTGCGCACGCCGTGCCATTCTTCGGCGGCGGGTGCCTTGGCCATCTGATCGGCCCAGCCCCAGACATCAGGCTCGGATTTGAACAGCCATTTCGCCATCAGCCGACGACCTTGCGCCACTCGCTGATGCTGACAGATGCAAATAGGCCCGCCGCGCTGTAGGGGTCGCCCGCCGCCCAAGCCTCAGCTTCGGCAAGGCTCGGCGCCTCAAGCACGACCAGCGAACCTACGACCTGCCCACCCTCTACCAACGCACCGGCTTGGCGCACGATGTCGCTGGCCGCGACATACGACAAATGCGCTGGGCGGGTGGCAAGCCGGGTGTCTAGGGCGCCGGGTTGATCACGGCAGATAACGGCAAAATACATGTTCACTCCTGTTTAAGCGGGCGCGATAGCAGCGCGCGAGTGGCCTCGGCCACGGTAATGCGATGGTCCACCAGCGCCGTGACCATGCTGGCAATCGGCATATCAACGCCAAGCGTTTTGGCCAGAGTAGTGACTGCTTTCGAGGTCGCAACCCCTTCCACTGTGGTGTTAGCGTCAAAACCCGTGCCAGCGCCAAGCGCCTGACCAAAGCGAAAGTTGCGCGATTGCGCTGAGGTGCAGGTCAACACCAGATCGCCTAGCCCGGAAAGCCCAGAGAGCGTGTCTGGTTGCGCCCCGCGTGCGGCCGCGAACCGCGTCATTTCCGCAAAACCGCGTGTCATCAGTGCGGCGCGCGCCGAATCACCCAAGCCCGCGCCGATCACCACCCCGGCGGCAATCGCCACGACGTTTTTCAGCGCGCCGCCCAGTTCGGCACCGACTGTGTCCGTGGTTCGATAAATCCGCAAAACCGGGGTCGATAGCTGCGATTGCATCGCCTCGCCTGCGCTGTCGCTGCCGCAGGCAAGCGTCAATGCGGTTGGCAGGCCGCGCGCGATGTCGGCAGCAAAGCTCGGCCCGGTTAGCAGCGCGGGCGTCGACTCGGGGCATGCAGCCGCAATCAGCGCAGTCGGCCCAAGCCCGGTGCCAAGGTCTATACCTTTGGAGCAGGCCACGATTTGGTGCCGTGAAAGCTGGGACCGATGCTCTGCCAGAAAGCCCGCCATCTGCTGCATCGGCATCGCAAGAAGCAACAGATCGGCGCTTGCCGCTTTGCCAATTTCAGCTGTAACAGAGACGTTTTCCGGAAGTTCTACCCCCGGCAGCCGGCGCGTGTTGCATCGGCTGTCGTTCATGTCGGCGGCATGGCGCGCATCGCGCGCCCACAGCGTGACGGCACCGTTTCGTGCCAGCGCCACCGCCAGTGCCGTGCCAAAAGCGCCTGCGCCAAGAACCCCAATGCTCATGCTTTCGCCCCCTTCTTGCCAGAGCCGAGCATGGCCGGGGCGGTTGCGTCAAGCGGCCAGCGTGGGCGCGCCGATAGCGTCATGTCATCGCGCCCACCGGCGCGGAACCGCTCGATCCCCGCCCAGGCGATCATCGCGGCGTTGTCGGTGCAAAGCGCGAGTGGTGGCGCGATGAAAGCCGAACCTGCTGCCACAGAAACAGTCTCTAACGCCGCTCGAATGGTCATATTTGCAGACACGCCACCTGCCACGGCAAAGGCGGGCGAGACAGGGTTTTCGTCCAGATAGAGCGCCAACGCCCGGCGCGATTTTTCGGCCAGCACATCTGCGACGGCAGCTTGAAACCCGGCGCAAAGATCGGCGCGGTCTTGCGCGTGCAAACGGCCCAAGACCATGACCCCGTCTCGCGCGCGCAAGAGCGCGGTTTTCAGCCCGGAAAACGACATGTCGCACCCAGCGCGGTCCAGCAGCGGGCGCGGAAAGGCAAATCGGCGCACATCGCCCCTGGCCGCTTCAGCCTCGACCGCGGGGCCGCCCGGCTGGGGCAGCGCAAGCAGTTTGGCAGTCTTGTCAAACGCTTCACCGGGCGAATCGTCTATGGTGCCGCCAATACGCGAAAAATCTTCGGGGCCGCGCACGATCAGAAACTGGCAGTGCCCGCCTGAAACCAGCAGCATCAGATAAGGAAACGCCAACCCATCGGTCAGCCGCGGCGTTAACGCATGCCCGGCAAGGTGGTTGACCCCCACCAGCGGCAACCCCGCCCCCGCCGCGATGCCTTTGGCGCACATCACCCCCGAAAGCACGCCGCCAATCAGCCCCGGCCCGGCGGTTACCGCCACCGCAGTCAGATCTGCTAAGGCGATACCGGCGCGCGTCAGCGCCTCTTCAACGCAATAGTCCAGCTTTTCCGCATGGGCGCGGGCGGCAAGTTCTGGGACGACTCCGCCGAATGGCGCGTGCAACTCTGCCTGGCCCGCCACTACCGAAGCCAGCACTTCGCCGCGCCCATCCCGAATCCGCACCACTGCCGCTGCGGTGTCATCGCAACTGCTTTCAATACCGAGGAAGGTTAGCGTTTCAGTCATGGCGCGCCAGTTGCGGGAATGCTCTGCGGCAGGTAACACCGGGGGTGAGATCACACAATCCCGGGGGTGGCCTTGACTGATTCCCGCCCGACGCTGCTTGTGACCCGCCCGGCCGCGCAAGCGCGCCGCTTTGCCGAGAGCTTTGCCGCGCGTTTCGGTGAAGATTGGCCGAAGCTGCTTGCGCCGATGCAGCAGATTGTCGCGCGCAGCGTGCAGGTGCCAGAAGCGCGCGAGTTAGTTTTTACCTCGGAAAATGCCGTTGCGGCTTTCGCCGCCCTTTCACCCGCCGCCGGGCGGCGCGCATGGTGCGTGGGCGCGCGCACGGCGGTCGCCGCGGCGCGGGCAGGTTTTGCGCCTGTTACCGGGCCGGGTGACGGCGCGGCACTGGCGTGCGCAATCATCGGCGCAGCACCGCACCCCCCGCTGTTGGTTGCGCGTGGCGCGCATCAGGCATTCGACATCGCGCACGTCCTTAATTTGGCTGGAATAGAGACGTTTTCTGCCTGCGTTTACACGCAAGAGTCCTTACCTCTACCGGCTGCTGCCAAGGCGCTTTTGGCGGCGCATTCGCCACTTCTGGTGCCGCTGTTTTCGCCACGCTCGGCGCAGCTTTTCGCGCAAGCGGCGCAGCGCGCGCGCGCGCCGCTCTGGGTTGCGGCCTTATCGCCAGCTGTAGCGGAATCCTGCGCCGATCTGCATCCCGCCCGGCTGAGAATCGCCGTTTCAGCGAACGCGGAATCGATGCTGGACACGCTCGCAAAGCTTGTCGCGGGTTGAGGCGGCGCGAACAGGTGCTTAGATATAGCTGAAGGCGTTTTTGGGGAGAAAGAGCAATGACGACATCTGCCGACGAAAACCCAGAAACCATAGAATCCACCGCAGAGCCTGTGCTGATCCCTGAGCCAGAGCTTGACGCGCCCGAGCCGCCGCCGGTTTTGCCACCGCCACCGCCACCGCCACGCAAACGCCGTGGGGGGTGGCTAGCTTTACTGCTTGGCGGGGTCGGTGCTGCGGCATTGGGCGCGGGGGCCACGTTTTACCTTTTGCCGCAGCTACCGGCCCGCTGGCAGCCCGCTGCGGCAATGATCGCGGCCTCTGACGCCGCGCAGGCCGAACGCCTTGCCGCTGTTCAGGCTGAACTGGGGGCGCTGCAAGCCTCTATTCCGGCAGCGCCAGACCTTGGGCCGTTGCAGACCGCACTCGCCGGGCTTGATGCTCGTCTGGCGGCGCTAGAAGCGCGCCCGGTTGCGAGCGTCGCTGATACAGGGCCCGCGATCGAGGCATTGCAGGGCGAACTCGCCGCGATCCGTACCGAGTTGGCGCAGGGCGCCACCGGCACGCAGGCCACAACGGCCGAGATCGCCGCGGCCGCCGCCGATGCTTCAGCCCGGATCGTGGCTGCCGAGGCCGAGGCCGCAGCCTTGCGTGCCAAGGCCGAGGCAGACGCGGTTGCTCTGCGCGCCGAGGCCGAAGCGGCGGCGTCCAAGGCGCAGGCGCGCGCTGCCGTCGCACAACTGGGTGCCGCGTTGGATTCTGGCGCGCCGCTTGCTGCACCACTGGCGGCACTTGGCGCGGCGGGGATCACCGTGCCAGCCGCGCTTTCCGCTGATGTGCCGAGCCTTGCTGCCCTGCGCGACGGGTTTACCCCCGCCGCAAGGGCCGCGCTGGCCGCCGCACGCACCGCAGACCCCGGCGCGAGCCTGATGGATCGGCTTGGCAGCTATCTTTTGGCGCAGACCGGGGCGCGCTCGTTAGAGGCGCGCGAAGGCGATGACGCCGATGCGGTGCTGTCGCGCGCCGAAGCGGCGCTGGCCACGGGTGATGTCGAAGGCGCGCTTGCCGCCATATCGGCGCTGCCCGAAGCTGGCCGCGCCGAATTGGCCAATTGGGCCGCTTTGGCCGAACGGCGCGTTGCCGCAACCCAAGCCCTCGCCGCTCTGGCGCAGGGCCTGAACTGAGGGGGCTGGCATGGTCTGGTCGTTTCTGAAGATCGCGGTGTTTCTGCTGGTGGTGGCGGCGCTGACACTGGGCGCCACCTATCTGGTGGAAAGCGGGCAGGGCATCCGCCTTGCATTTGCCGGAACCGAGTACACGCTTGGCCCGTTGCAATCGGCGCTGGCGGCGTTGGCGCTGTTCGTGCTGGTCTGGCTGGTCATTCGCATCCTCGGGCTGCTTTGGGCGCTGGTGCGATTCATCAACGGCGATGAAACCGCCGTCAGCCGCTATTTCGACCGCAACCGCGAGCGTAAGGGCTATGAGGCGCTGGCTGAAGGGATGATGGCGGTGGCCTCGGGTGAAGGCCGCTTGGCGCTGTCGAAAGCCGCGAAAGCCGAGAAATACCTGCGTCGACCCGAACTGACCAACCTGCTTTCCGCGCAGGCGGCCGAGGCCGCAGGCGACACCAAAAAGGCGACCGAAGTTTACAAGCGCCTGTTGGGCGATCAGCGCACCCGCTTTGTGGGCGTGCAGGGGCTGATGAAGCAAAGGCTCTCTGAAGGCGATACCGCCACAGCGATGAAGCTTGCCCAAGCCGCATTTGCGCTAAAGCCGCGCCACGAAGGCGTTCAAGACACGCTTTTGCGCCTGCAATCAGAGCAGGGCGATTGGAAAGGCGCGCGCGAAGTTTTGGGAGCCAAGGTCAAACAGGGCCTATTGCCGCGCGATGTGCATAAACGGCGCGATGCGCTGCTGGCGCTGCAAGAAGCCAAGGGGGTGCTGGCCGAAGGTGCCAGCATCGAGGCGCGCGAGGCGGCGATTGCCGCCAACAAAGCCTCGCCCGACCTTATTCCGGCAGCTGTGATGGCCGCCGAGGCTTACATCGCCAAGGGCGAATCCAAGCCAGCAACGCGGCTGCTGCTGAAAGCTTGGGAGGCGCAGCCGCATCCATCGCTGGCCGCCACATTCGCTGCAATCGCGCCGGATGAGACCCCGGCCGAGCGGTTGAAGCGATTTGAACCGCTGTTGAAGCATCGCCCAGAATCCGAAGAAACACGGCTACTGCGCGCCGAGCTTTCGATTGCCGCCGAAGATTTTCCGGCAGCGCGCCGCGCTGTGGGCGATCTGGCGGAAACCCATCCGACAGCCCGCGCGTTGACCCTGATCGCCGCAATCGAGCGCGGCGAGGGTGCCGATGACTCGGTCGTGCGCGGATATCTTGCGCGCGCGCTTGGTGCCAGCCGCGGCCCGCAATGGGTGTGCGAGCATTGCCACAACATTCAGGCCGAGTGGGGCCCGGTATGCGATAATTGCGGCGGCTTTGACACGCTGTCGTGGCGCGAGCCGACCGGCGGCGGTGTGCCCATCACCAACGGTTCCGAAATGCTGCCCCTGATCGTGGGCACCCCGCGCCCCGCGCCCGAGGTGTTGGCACCGCCGCCCGAACCCGAACCGGCTGAACCCAGGCCGACTGAACCGCCAGAGGAGTTGACCCAAGCCGAAATCTTTGCCGAACGTGTGCGGCGTAACCCGCTGGCCGAGCCAGACGCGGTGGCGCTGGCGCGCGGGATGGCGCCGAAAAAATAGGGCTACACTTCGCGCGCGTTCAATGCTATCCGGCGCGCCACCGGGTCTTTAGCGCCCGGCTGGTAGAGCACATCATTGATAACACGCGTGTTATCCAAATAATGACGTGCGAAACCAGACACTTGCGTATGTTGACTTTTAAATAGTAAGGCCATAGTAGGGCCACACCAGAAAGTGCCGCTGTAGCTCAGCTGGTAGAGCACGTCATTCGTAATGATGGGGTCGGGAGTTCGAGTCTCTTCAGCGGCACCACTACTTTCCACTACTGCCAGCGTAGGTGAACTGACGCTGATCGCCCCGCAAAGCGGAGAGCGCATTTTGCGTGAGGCCGGGGCACGCCCTTTTGCGACAGCAGTTTCACAGACCAGCCGTCAACTTTTGACGCCGCACTAGATCGGCAGAGACTTGGGCTGTGGATTTTGCTCTGATCAAGACTTTTGTGGAGGTCGCAGCCTCTGGGTCTTTCGTTTCTGTCTCAGAGCGGTTGTTTGTGACCCAGTCGGCGGTCAACCTGCGCATTCAACGGCTTGAAGATCAACTGGGGCGGCCTTTGTTTACCCGTTAGAAATCCGGGGCGAACTGACCTCGGCGGGGCGCGAGTTTGAAAGCTTTGCGCGGGGGAAACCTGCCTCTGTTTTCTGCTCGCGGTTCCCTTGCTTCGGGTCAATTTTACCGTGCGCGAACACGCCGCCAAAAACCAGACAGGCGGCGCAAGACCGGGCCGCGCCAAGGGCTGGCGGGGCGCAGGAAGCGTTCACAGAAAATACCCCAGATCGCGCCCGCCAGAACCTGCCAAATATTATGCGCCTTGGCCTCGATCCGCGACGCGCCTGTAAAGGCTGCCGCCAGAATGACCGCGGTTTTTGCGACCGGGTGGCCGGTGATGCAGCTCTGCACCAAGGCGCTGGCGCCAAAGGCTGCAGTGGCGGTATGGCCCGAGGGAAAGCCCTGCAAGCTGCCGCTGGGGCGCAGGTTGATCGGCGCATCGCCGAGCGCGCGCTTGGTGCCGTGCAGCCCAGTGAACATGATGACGTAGCGCACAAGGTATTCGCCGACATCGCCGTTGAGCACCGAGCAGCCTATCGCCAGTGCCGGCAGCGCAATCTGAAGGTTGTCACCGTACCGCTCGACATCGCGCGGCGTGAGCGCGATCACCAGCGCCAGCACCGCAAGGATTATAGCAACGCGGGCGCGCATCGAAAGGCGGCGGGCGGCGGCAAGCATGGGTGCACTCCGGTAGCGGGTCCAGAACCGTTGTCTAACCGCCGCGCCTGCTGCGGTAAACTCCCAATGCCTGCGGGGCGTGCGCCGCGCTTGGGCGCAGGTGTGCCGAGTCAAAAGTATCGCCCCGCCCGCGCTGCTGCCCTTGCGGCGCCTTTGTGCGATACATACTCTCGGCGCCATGACGATGGGCATTCTGCATGGTTGGGGGGAATTACTGGCAGCTTTTGCCGCCTTTTTCCTGTCGCACGCGCTGCCATCGCGCCCGGCGCTGAAGGCGCGCGTGGTGGCGGTGCTGGGGCGGGCGGGCTATGGGGTGGCGTTTTCGCTGCTATCAACCGGGCTGCTTTACTGGCTGATCGTCGCCACCGGACGCGCGCCCTATGTCGAGCTTTGGCCGCCTGCGCTATGGCAGCGCTGGACAGTGAACATCATCATGCCGATGGTGGTTCTGCTGGGCACCTTTGGCGTGGCTGCGCCAAATCCGTTCGCGTTTGAGGGCAAGGCTGCGGGGTTTGACCCGACGCGCCCCGGCATCGCGGGGGTTACGCGACAGCCGCTTTTTTGGGCGATGCTGTTGTGGTCGCTGGCGCATCTGTTGGCCAATGGCGACGTTGCACACGGGCTGATGTTTGGTGCGTTCGCAGCACTTGCTGCGGCGGGGATGAAGTTGGTGGAAGCGCGCCGGGCCCGCACAATGGGGGCGGCGGAATGGGCGCGCCTGACTGCACACACCGGGCTTTGGCCGCTCTGGGCGCTGTTCAGCGGGCGTTGGCGCCCGCACGCGCTGCCGTCTGCCAAGCGTCTGGGCTTGGCGGTGGTAATCTGGTGGTCGCTGCTGGAACTGCACCCGCTGCTGATTGGCCCCTCGCCGCTACCTTGAACTTTCAGCTTTCAGCACGGCTGCCAACCCTTCGCGGTAAGTTGGATAGGCAAGCTGCACGCCCAGCGCGGTTTTGACCCAATCGTTTCGCACCTGCTTGCTTTCGGCGTAAAAGCTGCGGGTCATCGGACCAAGCTCTGCCTCTGCAAAAGGCACCGAGGGTGGCGGCGGCAGACCCAGCAATTTTGCAGCAAAGGTTATGACATCTTCAGGCGGCGAAGGCAGATCGTCACACACATTGTAGATGGCGCCAGGGTCTGGTTGCGCCATTGAGGCTGCGAGCACCGTGGCAATGTCGTCTACATGAACGCGCGAAAACATCTGCCCCGGTTTGATGATTCGGCGTGCGCTGCCGTTTCGGATGGCATCGAACGGCGCGCGGCCGGGGCCATAAATACCCGCAAGGCGAAAGACATGCAGCGCAAGACCGGGGTTCATTGCAAGCGCCGACCACGCGGCCTCGGCCTTTGCGCGCGCTTGACCGCGCGCGGTGCCGGGGGTGAGGGGGGTTGTCTCGTCCACCCATGCGCCGCCGTGGTCGCCGTAAACCCCGGTGGTTGAAAGATAGCCGACCCATTCCAGATGCGACCCCGCAGCGGCAAGCGCCTCGGCCTCGGCTGCCAGAACCGGGTCACCCTCTGGTCCCGGCGCGATAGAGCTGAGCACATGAGTTACCTCTGCCAGCGCGGGTGCAAGCGAGGTGCCGGGCCACAAAACAGGCTCTATTCCAGCGAAAATCAGGGTTTCCGGGCGCCCGCGCGTGGTGCCGATGATGCGCCAGCCTTGCGGCAAAAGCTGCCGAGCCAGTGCCGCAGCCGTATACCCGTGCCCGATTGTGAGAAGTGTTTTCATACACCAACTATCGGCACCTGTCGCCACGCGCGCAAGCCGCCATCACAAGGTCACTTGCAAGCCTGCGTGACCGGTGGCAGATTTCGGCATGGAACATCAGACTTCATTCAAAACCTGGCCCGAGGCCGCGCCGCGCCTGATTGCCGTGGCTGCTGGGCGCGCCTTTGCCGATCTGGTCATTCGTGGCGGACAATGGGTCAACGTGCAGACACGCGAAGTGCTGCCCGGATATGACATCGCCATAGCCGAGGGCCGGTTTGCCGCTATCGCGCCTGACCTTGGCTATTGCATCGGCCCCGAAACCGAGGTGATCGAGGCCAAGGGCCGCTTTATGCTGCCCGGTCTTTGCGATGCGCATATGCACATTGAAAGCGGCATGTTGACCCCAGCCGAGTTTGCCGCAGCGGTTATTCCGCACGGCACCACCAGCATGTTCACCGACCCGCACGAAATTGCCAACGTGCTGGGGCTGGCCGGTGTGCGGATGATGCATGACGAAGCGCTGATGCAGCCGGTCAACATCTTCACGCAAATGCCGTCCTGCGCGCCCTCGGCACCGGGGTTGGAGACGACGGGGTTTGAGATAACGCCTGGCGACGTGGTCGAGGCGATGGCATGGCCCGGTATCATCGGCTTGGGCGAGATGATGAACTTTCCCGGTGTGGTGGCGGGCGATGCCAAGATGTTGGCGGAAATTGCCGCAACGCAAGATGCGCGCAAGACCGTTGGTGGCCACTATGCGAGCCCCGATCTTGGCCGCGCTTTTGCCGCCTATGTGGCAGGCGGCCCTGCGGATGACCACGAGGGTACCTGCGAAGTTGACGCAATCGCGCGTGTGCGCCTTGGCATGCGCTCGATGATGCGGCTTGGTTCGGCCTGGTATGACGTGCAGAGCCAGATCAGCGCGGTCACCGAAAAGGGATTGGACCCGCGCAATTTCATTTTGTGCACAGATGATTGCCATTCGGGCACGCTGGTGCATGAAGGGCACATGAACCGGGTCTATCGGCACGCGGTTGCCTGCGGCGCCGAGCCGTTGGTCGCGCTGCAGATGTGTACGATCAACACCGCCACCCACTTCGGGCTGGAACGCGAACTGGGTAGCATCGCACCGGGGCGGCGGGCAGACCTGATCCTGTCTTCTGATCTGCGCAGCTTGCCGGTTGAGCAGGTGATCGCGCGCGGGGTGACCGTGGCAAAGGATGGTGTACTGCTGGCCAATTGCCCGCATTACGCTTGGCCGCAAAGCGCGCGCGAAACCGTGCATCTGGGCAAGGCGTTGAGCGCCGCCGATTTTGCGATTGTCGCACCCAAGGGTGCGAACACCGTGGTTGCGCGGGTCATCGGCGTGGTGGAAAACCAAGCCCCGACCAAGGCGCTGACCGCAGAGCTGGCCGTGGTCGATGGCCTTGTGCCCGCCGATACCGCCCGCGACATTGCCCAGATTGCACTGGTGGAACGGCACCGGGGTACAGGCGGTGTGACGGGTGGCTTTGTTTCGGGTTTTGGCTACAGCGGCCGCATGGCAATGGCCTCGACCGTAGCGCATGACAGCCACCACATGATCGTGGTGGGCACCGACCGTGAAATGATGGCGGCTGCCGCGAACCGGCTGGGCGCGCTGGGCGGCGGCATCACGGTCTGGAAAGACGGTGCAGAGCTCGCCCATGTCGCGCTGCCAATCGCGGGCCTGATGTCAGATGCCCCCGCCGCCGATGTTGCCGCCGCCGCCTTTCGCATGGTTGCCGCGATGGGCGAATGCGGTTGCACGCTCAACAATGCCTATATGCAGCACAGCCTGCTTGCGCTGGTCGTGATCCCGGAACTTCGGATCTCGGATCTTGGCCTTGTGGATGTGACCCGCTTTCAATTGACGGATTTGTTTACATGAACGATCAACTACCCATCATCAGCCCGGCCGCCGCCGAGCCAGAGCTTTTCACCAATGCCGCAGACGCGGTTGCGCGGCTGGAGCAGCTTTATGCGCAGGCGACCGACTTTCTGCTGGAAAAGTTTGGTGAAACGCTTGCCGCGCGCCGCCCCATGGCGCGGTTTCGTGCCTTTTACCCCGAGGTGCGGATCACCTCGTCAACGCATACAAAGGCCGACAGCCGCCTTGCATGGGGCTATGTCTCGCACCCCGGCACCTATGCGGCCACCATCACGCGGCCCGATCTGTTCCGCAATTATCTGACGCAACAATTGGCGCTGATTATCCGCAATCACGGGGTTGCGGTGCAGGTGGGGCTTTCTGCCACGCCGATGCCGGTGCATTTTGCGCTATCGGCGGTGCCTTCGGTTTCAGTGCCGCAGGAAGGGGTGCTCGACTTCTCGCTTCGCGACGTGTTCGACGTGCCATCGCTGGCCAGCATGGATGACGATATCGTCAATGGCACCGCCGGGCCAAACCCCGATGGCTCTGGCCACCTTGCGCCCTTCACCGCGCAAAGGGTCGATTACTCGCTGGCGCGGCTGTCGCATTACACAGCCACCCAGCCCGAGCATTTCCAGAACTTTGTGATGTTCACCAACTACCAGTTCTATGTGGATGAGTTCGAGGCGCTGGCGCGGCGTGCGCTGGCAGACCCCGCCAGTGGCTACACCGCCTTTGTGGGCCCCGGAAATGCCGAAATCACCACGGCTGATGCGTCCATGACGGCGCCTGCCAAGCTGCCACAGATGCCAAGCTACCACCTCAAGCGCGCCGACGGGCAAGGGGTGACGCTGGTGAATATCGGTGTCGGCCCCTCAAACGCGAAAACGGCCACCGACCATATCGCGGTGTTGCGCCCGCACGCTTGGCTGATGGTTGGCCACTGCGCCGGGCTGCGCAACAGCCAGAGCCTTGGCGATTTCGTGCTGGCACATGCCTACCTGCGCGAAGACCACGTGCTTGACGACGATCTGCCGATCTGGGTGCCGATCCCGGCGCTGGCCGAAATACAGATCGCGCTGCAAGAGGCCGTGGCCGAGGTGACGCGGCTGGAAGGGTTCGATCTCAAGCGCATCATGCGCACCGGCACCGTTGCCACCATCGACAACCGCAACTGGGAGTTGCGCGATCAATCCGGCCCTGTGCAACGGCTCAGCCAAAGTCGCGCCATCGCGCTGGATATGGAAAGCGCCACGATTGCCGCCAACGGATTTCGCTTCCGGGTGCCCTATGGCACGCTTTTGTGCGTGTCTGACAAACCGCTGCATGGCGAGTTGAAATTGCCCGGCATGGCAACCGATTTCTACAAGACACAGGTTGCAAACCATTTGCAGATAGGCCTGCGGGCTATGGAAAAGCTGCGCGAAATGCCGCTGGAACGCATCCACAGCCGCAAACTGCGCAGTTTCGAGGAAACCGCGTTCCTGTGACGCGGCAAAACCGGAGCAAATGAAAGAAAATCGCTTGCCATGATTCGTAAAAACGTGTGTTAAAAGCCCGCAAACTGTAAAAAAGCCGAACGCCCCGCATAGTGGGGCACAGCGAGGAGACAGACCAATGTCGAAGTCGATGACCAAAGCCCAGTTCGTGGCTGCCGTAGCCACCGCGATGGGGACGGACAAGAAAACCGCCGCAGGTGCGCTGGACGCAATTGCCGCCGTTGTCACCGCAGAAATCGCCGCTGGTGGCGCTGTGACGCTGCCCGGTGTTGGCAAGGTTTCCTGCCGCGCCCGCCCGGAACGCCAAGTGCGCAATCCGGCCACCGGCGAAACGATCACCAAGGCCGCTGATAAGCAGGTCAAGGTCGCCATTGCCAAAGCGCTGAAAGACAGCGTCAACGGCTGATACGCTCGCCCCTTGCGGGGCTGAGCAAAAACGATAGGGTCGCCCCGGTCTGACCGTGGGCGGCCTTTTCATTTTGGGGCGATGATGGACTTTCGCGCAATTCTCGCAGGGCTTGCTTTTGCCATCATGTGGTCCTCGGCGTTCACCTCGGCGCGGATGATCGTGGCCGAGGCGCCACCGCTGACCGCGCTGACGGCGCGGTTTCTGATTTCGGGCATGATTGGCGTGGGCATCGCGCTGGCACTGGGGCAGAGTTTTCGGCTAAACCGCGCGCAGTGGCGCGCCACCATCGTCTTCGGCGTCAGCCAGAACGCGCTCTACCTCGGGTTGAACTTCGTGGCGATGCAATGGGTGCAGGCCAGCCTAGCGGCCATTATCGCCTCGGCCATGCCGTTGCTTGTGGCACTGCTGGGCTGGTTGTTCATGGGCCAAAGGCTGCGCCCCTT
Organism: Rhodobacteraceae bacterium UBA6213; assembly: GCA_002421605.1. GTDB lineage: Bacteria > Pseudomonadota > Alphaproteobacteria > Rhodobacterales > Rhodobacteraceae > UBA6213. The sequence continues at coordinate 290,477 of DISJ01000009.1, forward strand.
GGGCGTGTTTGGTATGCTGGCAGGGGTTTCGGGCGTGGTGCTGATTATGGGCGCGCGTCTTTCGGGTGGGGTTGACCCGCTGGGGGTGGCGATGTGCCTTGTTGCGGCGCTTGCGCTTGCCGCCGCGACGCTATCGGTCAAGGGTGCCTCGTCTGGCGGGAATGTCATGATGATCGTGGGGCTGCAGATGTTCATAGGCGCCGCGATCCTGTCTGTGCCCGCGCTGCTGTTTGAAGATTTCACCGTGCATTGGTCGCCCAGACTGATCGGCGCGTTTTCCTATACCGTGTTAGTGCCGGGGGTGTTGGCAACATGGGTCTGGTTTTGGCTTGTGGCGCGGATCGGGGCGGTCAAGGCTTCAACCTTCCACTTTCTCAATCCGTTCTTTGGCGTGGCCGTGGCGGCGGTGTTGCTGAGTGAACGCGTCGGCCCGCTGGATGTGCTGGGCGTGGTGGTCATTGCAGCGGGAATCCTTGCTGTGCAGATTTCGCGCGCGGCTTTGTAACGGCGCGCTGGCGCGATTGTCATTTGCTCGAAGGTGCGCTGGCGTGAATACGGTGGGCCTGACCAAATGACGGGATCGCCGTGTGGAACTTTTGTTTGCCTATGCTGCCGGGCTGTTGACGCTGATCAACCCTTGCGTGCTGCCGGTGCTGCCGATCGTGTTGGCAACGTCGCTGGGGCGGCATCCGCTTGGGCCGGTGGCGCTGGCGGTGGGGATGGGCGTTTCGTTCACCGCCTTCGGGATTGGCGTCACCGCCTTTGGGCAGGCGCTTGGGCTTGGGCCGGAAACGCTGGCACGGGCGGGCGCGGTGGCGATGCTGGCGTTTGGGTTGGTGCTGCTGATGCCGCGCCTAACCTCGGGGTTTCAGACCGCGACGGCAGGCGTGGCCAGCCGCGCCGATGCGCGTATTGATGCAACCCAGTCTTTCGGGCTGCCGGGGCAGGCGCTGGGCGGCGCACTGTTGGGGGCAGCGTGGAGCCCCTGCATCGGCCCCACGCTGGGTGGCGCGATTGCACTGGCAAGCCAGCGGCAAAGCCTTGCGATGTCTGGGGCGGTCATGGCCGCATTTTCGCTGGGCGTGGCAACGGTTTTGCTGGCGCTGGCGTATGGCGCGCGCGGCATTCTGATGCGCAACCGCGCCCGCGCTGCACGTTTTGCCGCAGCCTCCAGGCCGGTGCTTGGTCTGGTTTTCGTCGCAGTCGCCGTGTTACTTCTATTGGGGTTTGCGCAACGGCTCGAAGGCGCTGTGCTGAACCTTATGCCCGGCTGGCTGCAAGAGCTTTCCGTTGCAATATGATGAAGGACAACCATATGAAACGTCGTGACTTTCTGCAACTTTCCGCCGCCGTTACGCTTGCCGCACCTTTGGCAAGCATGCCGTTCAGGGCAGAGGCCGCAACCTCGACGATGCTAACCTATACCCCCGGCTTGATCGAAGAGCGTTTGGGCAAGGGCGAGGTTGTCTTTGTTGATTACCACGCAAGCTGGTGCGGCACCTGTGCGGCCCAAGACAAGGTCATCACCGAACTGCAGGCCGAAAACCCGGACTATCTGCAAAAAATCACCTTCATCCGCGTCGACTGGGATACCTGGCAGGCAGATGCCGTGACCACCTCACGCAATATCCCCCGCCGCTCGACGCTGCTGGTGTTGAAAGGTGACAGCGAACTTGGTCGGCTGGTGGCCGCGACCGCGAAGGACCAGATCAAGGGGCTGCTGGATGCGGCCGTGGCGGCGGCAACCAGCTAGGTAACAGCGGGGCAGTGCGGGCCAACCTTAGCCGATCAGCCCACGCACACCGCCGGTTTGGCCGCGGTCGCGCAAAACGTGGTCGAGCAGCACGCAGGCCATCATCGCCTCGCCCACCGGCACCGCGCGGATGCCGACGCAGGGGTCATGGCGGCCCTTGGTGATGACCTCGACTTCTTCGCCCGCAGTATTGACTGAGCGGCGCGGGGTCAGGATCGACGAAGTGGGTTTGACCGCAAAGCGCACCACCACCGGTTGCCCGGATGAAATGCCACCAAGAATGCCGCCCGCGTGGTTCGAAAGAAACTCGATCCCGCGCGCACCGATGCGCATTTCATCGGCGTTTTGCACGCCGGTCAGCGCTGCCGCCCCCATGCCCTCGCCAATCTCGACGCCTTTGACCGCGTTGATAGACATCATCGCAGCGGCAAGGTCTGCATCGAGCTTGCCATAGACAGGCGCGCCAAGGCCCGGCGGCACACCCTCGGCCACCACTTCGATCACCGCGCCGACGGATGCGTTTTCCTCGGTGCGGATGTGGCGCAGATAGGCTTCCCATTCCGCCACCACCCCGGCGTCGGGTACGAAAAAGCTGTTGCGCGCGATTTCTTCGCGGTCAAAGCGGGCGCGGTCAATGTGTTTGGTGCCCATCTGCACCATGTAGCCGGTGATCGTTAGGCCGGGGCAAAGCATCCCCAGGGCCGCCCTTGCCACACCGCCTGCCGCCACCCGCGACGCGGTTTCGCGCGCGCTGCTGCGCCCGCCGCCGCGATGGTCGCGCAGCCCGTATTTCTGATGATACGTCAGGTCGGCATGGCCGGGCCGGAACGCCTGTGCGATATTGCCATAGTCGCGGCTGCGCTGATCAGTGTTTTCGATCATCAGCTGAATTGGCGTGCCGGTGGTGCGCCCTTCGAAGGTGCCCGAGAGGATGCGCACCTGATCGGGTTCCTGGCGCTGCGTTGTCAGCTTGTTCAACCCCGGGCGCCGCAAATCGAGCCAGGGTTGGATATCGGCTTCAGAAAGCGTGATGCCGGGCGGGCAACCATCGACCGTTGCGCCCAGCGCGGGCCCGTGGCTTTCGCCCCATGTGGTGACGCGGAACATCTGGCCGAAGGTGTTGAAGCTCATCGGGGTACTCCTGACCGGTTGCCCCCCGCTTAGCCCCGCTTGGTGCATGGCTCAAGCACATTTGGCTTGCGCGGATCAATGGCGCGCCTATGTTGAGCGCACCTCGGGGAGCCCTTGCGCAGGGCTGAGATGCGGGAAGACCCGTGAACTCGTCGAACCTGAACCGGTTAAGACCGGCGGAGGGAAGGTATCCGGGCATCCCCTCCCGGCCTGACCCCGCCCGTCAAGCCATTGGAGGATGCAAGATGCGACTATCCTTGATGCTTGCGGGTTTCCTGTGCGCCACTGCGGCGCAAGCGCAGGATAAACCCGTACTCACAGTGCTGACCTACGACAGCTTCGTTACCGAATGGGGCCCAGCCCCGATTATTGAAGAAGTGTTTGAACGCGATTGCGGCTGCGATTTGCGGTTTGTCGCGGCGGGCGACGGTGCGGCGCTGATGGCGCGGCTGCTGCTGGAAGGCGATAAAACCGATGCCGACGTGGTGCTGGGGCTGGATACCAGCTTGACTGCGCAGGCCGCCGCCACCGGGCTTTTTGCACCGCACGGGCTGGCACCTGCGCCCGATTTGCCAATGGCCTACGATGACGCGCTTTTTACACCCTACGATTGGGGTTGGTTCGCCTTTGTCTATGACACCACCCGACTTGCCACCCCGCCCAAAGACTTTATCGAACTCGGCGCATCCGATGTGAAGATCGTGATCCAAGACCCGCGTTCTTCCACCCCCGGTCTTGGCCTTCTGCTTTGGGTCAAAGCCGCATATGGCGACCGCGCGGGCGAAGTTTGGGCGGCACTTGCTGACAACATCGTCACCGTGACCCCCGGCTGGTCTGAGGCATATGGTTTGTTTCTGGAAGGCGAGGCCGATATGGTGCTGAGCTATTCCACCTCGCCCGCCTACCACGTGATTGCCGAGGCTGACGTGACCAAAGAGGCAGCACCCTTCGGCGAAGGACACTATTTGCAGATCGAGGTTGCCGGGCGGCTTGCGGCATCGGATCAGCCGGAACTGGCTGACCGCTTCATGGCGTTCATCCACAGCCCGGCATTTCAGGGTACGATCCCTGAAACCAACTGGATGTACCCGGCAACCACCTCGCCCGCAGGGTTGCCGCTGGCTTTTGAATGGCTGATCTGGCCAGAAAAGTCGCTGCTGATGTCGCCGCAAGAGGCACAGGCGGCGCGTGGCCCGGCATTGGCCGAATGGCGCGCGGCGCTGGCGCGCTGATGCTGCCGGCCCGGCTTGCCACGCTTGCTGTGCTGGCACTGGTGCTTGGCACGCTGGCGGCGGTGGCGTGGCAAGCGGGCGGGCTGGGCGCGCTGCAAGCAGCAGACCTTGCTGCCGCGCGCTTTACCGTGGTGCAGGCACTGATTTCGGCCACGCTGTCGGTGGCACTGGCGGTGCCGGTGGCGCGTGCGTTGCACCGGCGCAGGTTCCCGGGGCGGGGTGCGCTGGTTTCACTTATGGGTGCGCCGTTCATTCTGCCTGCGGTGGTGGCGGTGATGGGGTTGCTTGCCGTGTTTGGCCGCGCCGGGGTGGTGAATGACGCGCTGGCGGCGCTGGGGCAGCCCCGGATCTCGATCTATGGAGCGGGGGGCGTGGTGCTGGCGCATGTGTTCTTCAACCTGCCGCTGGCCACGCGGCTATTGCTACACGGCTGGCAAGCAATTCCGTCCGAGAGGATGCGGCTCGCGCAATCGCTTGGATTCTCGCCAAAAGCGACCCTGCGCCACCTTGAACTGCCGATGTTGCGCGCCACGCTGCCGGGTGCGTGGCTTGCGATTTTCCTCGTTTGCCTCGCGTCTTTCGCGGTTGCACTGACGCTTGGCGGCGGCCCGGCTGCCACGACAATCGAGCTTGCGATCTATCAGGCGTTTCGTTTTGATTTCGATCTGGCGCGCGCTGCAAGCCTTGGGCTTTTGCAGGTAGCGCTGTGTGTTGCGGCTTTCGCGGTCAGCGCGCGTATTGCGCTGCCGCAGGGGTTTGGTGCGGGGCTTGACCGGCGCGCGGTGCTGGCGCCGCCACTGGGCTGGGTGCTGCGCGTGCAGGATGGCGTGGTCATGGGGCTGGCCGCTGCCTTTCTGATCGTGCCGATGGCGGCTGTGTTGCTGCGCGGTTTGCCGGCCCTTTCCGGGCTTCCGGTATCGGTTTGGGCGGCGGCGGGGCGCTCGCTGGTGGTGGCGCTGGCTGCCACGGCGCTGACGCTGTTGCTGGCGCTGCCGTTGGCGCTTGCCGCCGCCCGCCAGCGCCGCTTTGAATGGGCCGGAACGTTGCCGCTCGTCGCCTCGCCGCTAGTGCTGGGCACCGGGCTTTTTCTGCTGCTAAGGGGCTTCGCTGCCCCTGCCACGCTGGCGCTGCCGGTTACGGTGGCGGTCAACGCGGCGCTGGCGCTGCCTTTTGCGCTGCGAACGCTTTTGCCCGCGGCACGCACGTTGCAGGCAGATTATGATCGCCTCGCGGCATCGCTTGGGTTAAGCGGGTTTGCGCGCCTGCGCCTGCTGACGCTGCCACGCCTTGCGCGGCCACTGGGCTTTGCAGCCGGGCTTTCGGCGGCGTTGTCGATGGGTGATTTGGGGGTCATTGCGCTGTTTGCAGACCCGACGCAGGCGACATTGCCCTTGCAGCTATACGCGCTTATGGGGGCCTACCGCATGGCCGATGCCGCCGCTGCGGCAAGTTTGCTGATGGTGCTGTCCTTTGCGCTCTTCTGGGCCTTTGACCGATTGGGAAGCCATGCTGACGCTTGAAAACCTTGTCCTGACGCAAGATGAATTTCGCCTTGAGGCAGGCTTTTCGGTGCCAGCGGGTGCGCGCGTGGCGGTAATTGGCCCATCGGGCGCGGGTAAATCGACGCTGCTTGCCGCCATTGCCGGGTTCTTTGCGCCTGCGTCGGGGCGGATTCTCTGGCGAGGGCAAGACCTTGTGGGGCTGCAACCTGGCACGCGCCCGCTTTCGATTCTGTTTCAAGATCAGAACCTGTTTCCGCACCTGACCGTTGCACAGAACCTCGGCTTGGGGATTTCTGCTGACCTTAGGCTAAGTGCGGCAGACCGCGTGGCAATCGAGCGCGCAATCGCTCGCACCGGGCTGGAGGGATTGGCTGCGCGCCGCCCCGGCCAGCTTTCGGGCGGGCAGCAAAGCCGTGTGGCGTTGGCCCGTGCGTTGCTGCGCGCGCGCCCGCTGCTGTTGCTTGACGAACCTTTTGCAGCACTTGGCCCGGCGCTGAAGGCTGAAATGCTGGCGTTGGTATCCGAAATTTCGCTCGAGCAGGGAACGACCGTGTTGTTGGTCAGCCACGACCCCGCAGACGCGCGCGCCTTTGCGCCCGAAGCGATATTGGTAGCCGATGGGCACGCCCTGCCGCCACAGCCAACGGCAGCCTTGCTGGCCGATCCACCACCGGCACTCGCGCGTTATCTTGGGATGTGAAAAGGGCGCCACGAAGGGCGCCCTTTTGCTTGGTCGAGTTTTCCGAAGTGCGGGGGCAAGCCCCGGCGCATCGTGTCAGGCATTCTTTTTGCCCTTGTGGGGCGCCCAGAGCTGCTTGTTGGAGTAGTAGAGCGTGACTGACAGCAGCGACAGCAACAGGATGGCGATGAAGCCAGCCTTTTTGCGCGCCATCATCTTGGGTTCGGCAGCCCACATCAGGAAGGCCGAGATATCTTCGGCAACTTGATGGGCGCTGGCCGGGGTGCCATCCGCGTATTCGACAACATCATCGAACACCATTTGGGGCATCGCGAACCAAGTGCCCGGCACGGTCGAGATACCGTCCGCATCCTTGCACTCGTCCGGAACGGCGCCCGCTGTGAAGGTCACGTTGTAGTAACCATCAAAGTCTGCAGGCGCGCAGGCCGGCGGGTCTTCGTAACCGACCAGGATCGAGTAAATGAACTCGGCGCCGCCCATACCTTGCAGAAGCTGGTTGATGCCGAGGCCATAGGGGCCGTGGAACCCGGCGCGACCTTTGGCGATCACGCTAAGGTCCGGCCCCATACCGTCACCCGTCACCGTCGGGAACATGTCGGCTGCGATGCGCGGACGCTCTTCGCCGGTTTCCTTGTCGATGATGGTCAAGTCGGCGGCATAGGCGCGCACCTCGTCAAACGGTATTGACGGCCCGCCCACTTCGGAAAGTGAACGGATCGGCACATATTGCATACCGTGGCAAGCCGAGCAGACCTCGTTGTACACTTGGAAACCGCGGCGAAGTTGCGCCTGGTCGTAGGTGCCGAACGGACCTTCAAAGCTGAAGGCGATGTTCTCAACGTGCCCGCCCTCGCTGGCGAAGGCCGCGCCGGTGCCAAGGGCCAGCGACGCGATGGCAGAGATAAACAGATTTCTCATGATATCGGTCCTTTTCCTTATTCGGCCGGGTGCGATTTGACGCCGTAGTGGGCGTTGAAATCTTCCTCGATCGTCGCCACCGGGGTTAGCGGTTTTTCGATCAACCCCAAAATCGGCAGGATTACGAGGAAGTAGGCGAACCAGTAGCTGGCCGCGATCAGCGAAATGTAGGCATAGACACCCGTAGTCGCCTGCGCACCTGACCAAGTCAGAACCACGAAGTCGATTACCAAAAGCCAGTACCACCACTTGAACATCGGGCGATAACGGCCCGAGCGCACTTTCGAGGTGTCAAGCCACGGTGCCAGCGCCAACACGATGAGTGAGCCGAACATCGCGATCACGCCAAAGAACTTCGCGTTGATTACACCGAACGTGACCCAATCAACCAGCATCACCACCCAGACGTCAGGGGTAAAGGTGCGCAGGATTGCGTAGAACGGCAGGAAGTACCATTCGGGCACGATATGGGTAGGCGTGACCATCGGGTTAGCCGGAATGTAGTTGTCGGGGTGCCCGAGGAAGTTCGGCATGAAGCCGACGACCGCGAAGAAGGCGACCAGAATCACTGCCAGCGCGAACAGGTCCTTGATTACGAAGTAGGGCCAGAAGGGCAGGGTGTCTTTGTCGGCTTCGGCCTTCGAGGTGCGGCGCACTTCGACCCCGGTGGGGTTGCCGTTGCCGGTAGAGTGGAAGGCCCAGATGTGAATAGCAACCAGCGCCACAAGGATCATCGGCACCAGATAGTGCAGGCTGAAGAAGCGATTGAGCGTTGCGTTGTCAACCGAAGGTCCACCCAGCAGCCAGGTCTGGACCGCGTCACCCACCCACGGGATCGCACCAAACAGGCCGGTGATGACCGTGGCTGCCCAGAACGACATCTGGCCCCAGGGCAGAACGTAGCCAAGGAAGGCCGAAGCCATCATCGCCACGTAGATCAGCATGCCGAGGATCCAGGTGATTTCGCGCGGGGCCTTGTAGCTGCCGTAGTAGAGGCCGCGGAAGATGTGGATATAAACGGCAAAGAAGAACAACGAGCCGCCGTTGGCGTGCACGTAGCGCAGCATATGGCCGCCATTCACATCGCGCATGATATGCTCGACCGAGGCGAAGGCCAGGTCGATATGCGGTGTGTAGTGCATCGCCAGGATGATCCCGGTGACAAGTTGCGAGATCATGCAGAACGCCAGAATAATACCCCAGATCCACCACCAGTTCAGGTTCTTCGGGGTGGGGATCATCATCGTGTCATACGCAAGCGACACGATCGGAAGGCGTGCGTGAATCCATTTTTCGATACCCGTCTTGGGCTCGTAGTGTTTGTGTGGAATGCCGGACATAAGTCTGTTCTCCCTCAGCCCAAGAGGATGGTGGTTGCGTCGCTGAAGCGAGCCACCGGGATGTCGAGGTTGCGCGGCGCGGGACCTTTGCGGATCCGCCCAGAGGTGTCGTAGTGCGAACCGTGGCAGGGGCAGAACCAGCCGCCAAAGTCGCCAGCGCCGTTGCCCACCGGCACACAGCCGAGGTGGGTGCAAACACCGATCATGACCAGCCACTCGCCTGCTTCATCAAGCGAGCGGTTCTGGTCCGAGGCGTCGGCGCCCGGTTTGTTGGCGTTTTGCGCAAGATTGTCGATCGTCAGATCTTGCAGCGGCGTTGCGCGCGCAGCCTCGATTTCGGCGGGCGCACGGCGGCGCACGAAAACCGGTTTGCCGCGCCATTTCACGGTCAGCTGAGTGCCAACTTCAACGCCGCTAATATCGACATAGATAGACGCAAGTGCTTGCACATCGGCCGAGGGGTTCATCTGGTCGATCAGCGGCCAGACCGCGACGCCAGTGGTGACAAGACCGACACCCCCGGCCGCATAATGGATGAAATCTCTGCGAGTGCCGGTAACTTCTGCTTGGGACACGAGTTCTTCTCCCTTCCCGGGCCTATGATAAGGCCAATAAGACTGGTCGGGCCGCAAAGTCGCAGCCTGCCCGGGGCTTGTAGCAATCACGACTCTGTCAGTCCAGCGGACAATAACGCACAGCAGATGCGTTTTTGTTTGCGTGACACACATGCCCATGTGCCCGAAAAGGCGATGAAAACACTCGGGTTTATCGCTTAGTCGGGGGCCAGCATATAGCCCGCGCCGCGAACGGTTTGCAGAAAGCGCGGCTCGCGTGGATCAGCTTCTATCTTGCGTCGCAAACGGGTAATCTGCACATCGACGGCGCGGTCTTGCGCCGCGCCGGGCTCTGTTCCACGGTCGCGACCCAGCGCCTCGACCAGCTCGGCGCGGGTGACAACGGCCCCCGCGCGCCCGGCAAAAATGCGCATCAAAGCCGCTTCTGTGGCAGTCAGTCGCACCGGCAATTCGCCGCGCCAGATCTCGCCACGCTCCATTTCATAGCGCAGCGGGCCCAAAGTCAGTTGTTTTGGGCCCGGCGCGGCCAAATCCGGGGTGCGGCGCAAAATGGCGGCGATTCGTAGCAACAGTTCCTTGGGCTCGAACGGCTTGGCAAGGTAATCGTCAGCGCCCGCTTCAAGCCCTTCGATCCGGTCGCGGGTTTCACTGCGTGCGGTCAGCAGCAGGATCGGGGTGGCCAGTCGCTGGCGCAAATCGCGGGTCAGGCTGATGCCATCTTCGCCCGGCATCATCACATCAAGCACGATCAGGCTGAACTCCAGCCCCGCCAGCAGTCTGCGCGCGTGTGCGCTGTCGCGCGCGGTGGTCACGAAATACCCGTTGCGCGCAAGGAACTTCTGCATCAGCCCACGGATGCGTTCGTCATCATCAACAATCAGAATATGGGGCTGCACCTGCATCATACGCCGTCACGCAGCATCAGATACTGGCGGCGCATGTCGAGGTCCATCATCGCTTCCAGCACCTGACGAAAGCCCGCCACCGCCTGTGGCCCGGCGGTGCGGTAGGCGGCGCGCATCCGCACCCGCTGCGCCTCGCTCAGCTCGCGCTCTAGCGCCGTGCCTTTTTCGGTCAGATACAGATGACGCTCGCGCTTGTCGCGCCGCCCGATGCGGCTTTCAACCAGCCCATCGTCGATCAAGGTGCGCAGAACGCGGTTCAGGCTTTGCTTGGTTACACCCAGCACAGCCAGCAAAGTGTTGACCGTCAGCCCCGACTGGCGATGGATGAAATGCAGCGCGCGATGGTGGGCGCGCCCATAGGCCAGCTTTTCCAGAATCCGGTCCGGGTCTGCGGTAAAGCCCCGATAGGCAAAGAACATTGCCTCGATGCCCTTGCGCAACTGCTCGTCAGTCAGAAACAGAAGCGCCTCGCCGCCTGCAACACTTGTTCCGTTATCCGCCATGGCGCCCCTCAATTCTTCGCTGATTTTATGTCAGCCTTGTTGACTTTCCAAGAATCAATTGCTACCGAAACTTAGATTTTGCGCAATAATATGTCCAAAACGGACCTTTCTTGCGCAACATTCGCAAATGAGACGCGCCTCGGAGGGAAATAACATGGCCGGTGCTTATGATGATCGTGACGGCAAGATCTGGATGGACGGCAAGCTGGTGGACTGGCGCGATGCCAAGGTGCACGTGCTGACCCACGCGCTGCACTATGCCTCGAGCGTGTTCGAGGGCGAGCGGTGCTACAACGGGCGTATTTTCAAATCGGTCGAACATTCCGAGCGGCTGCTCCGCTCGGGGCAGCTGATCGATATGACCATCCCCTATACCGTCGCCGAGATTGAAGCGGCCAAAACCGCGACCCTTGCAGCCAATGGGTTGACCGATGCCTATGTGCGCCCGGTGGCCTGGCGCGGTTCAGGCGAAGACATGGGCGTTGCGGCAAAACGCAACCCGGTGCATCTGGCCATCGCGGTTTGGACTTGGGGCGCTTATTATGGCGATGCCAAGATGAAGGGCGCCAAGCTCGACATCTCAAAATGGAAACGTCCCAGCCCCGAGACGATTCCTTCGGCGGCCAAGGCCGCGGGTCTGTACATGATCTGCACCATTTCCAAGCACGCTGCCGAGGCCAAAGGTTGTTCGGATGCAATGATGTTCGATTACCGCGGCTATGTTGCCGAGGCGACCGGGGCCAACATCTTTTTTGTGAAAGACGGTGAAGTTCACACACCTTACGCAGACGCAATTCTGAACGGCATCACCCGCCAGACCGTTATCGGGATGCTGCGCGCCAAGGGCATAACGGTGAACGAACGCTTCATTCGCCCCGAAGAGCTTGAAGGCTTTGAACAGTGTTTCCTTACCGGCACCGCGGCCGAGGTAACGCCCGTGGGCCAGATTGGCGGCTATATGTTTGAAGTAGGCGCGCTGACGCGGGACATCGCGTCCGAATATGAAAAGATGGTGCGCAGCTGACACGCGTCGGGGCGGCGGCAAGCGCCGCCCCGCGCCTTAGAGCTTCAAAACCAGATGTGGTACCCCGTCTGAGGTTTTGTCGCCAGATACACCATCGGCGCCCACCACTTTGGTTACGCGGCTGCGAAAGTTGGAAAAGCTGTCGAACGTGACCACGTCGACGGGCGCATCAAACTCTAGCACCACCTGCCAGCGCCCGTCTGATAGCGCGGTAAGGCCAACCACTTCGGCCAGAAACGGCTGTTTCAGATAGTGCCCTTCGACCACCTGCCCCACCATCACCGGCGGGCGCGGTGCGTTGCCGATAGCGGCGTGCAGTGTATTCCAATCTTTGAATCCGTGGCTTTTGGCCACCAGTTCAAGTGCCTGCGAATGTCCGATCTCGCGGCCCTCGGCCTGCAAGCTTGCGCGCAAAGCCTTGGCCTGCGCCTTTGCCGCGTCCATGCCGGGAATAAATCCTGCCATGCTGCTTTCCTTCCCAAACATCGGGGCTTCGCGTGATGGTGCCTGCATTGCCACCGCACCCCTGCTGTTTTGGAACCAGCGGGCAGATCCGGGCTTCACCGTGGCCCTTTGGCCTGCAGGCGGCAGGGGCCCGGCCCCTAGCGCTTGCGATAATCCGGGGCGCGGGCTGCGTCAAGCCGCGCCGCTACGGCTGTTTAGGCCTCGCGGCCCTTTTCGATGCGCACGAACTCTTCAACGCGGCGGCCTTCGTCGGCACCGTCGCTGCCTTTGCGCTGCAGATCGGTGGTAGCTTTGCTAGGCTTTTCAGCCCGCTCGATTTCGACATAGGCGCGCAGGCGATCGGCATCTGAATTCGGGCGTTCATGGTCTGCAAGATGTCGCGTCATGGCGTTCTCCACTGTATTACGGACACTCAAGATAACACCTGCGGGGTTAAATTTCACCCCTGCGGCGTCATTACCTTGCGTTGACGAGCGCGTTCCAGCCCAAGCGCACGCTCGCGCCAGATGATCAGCACGCCCGCCAAGATCACCAACGAGGCACCGGCGAGCATGACCAGCGTGGGAACTTCGTCAAAGATGAAATAGCCAATCGCCAACGCAAAAATCATCGAGGCATATTCAAAAGGCGCAATCACTCCGGCGTCTGCGTAGCGGTAGCTCGAGGTCAAAAATATCTGCCCCAAGCCGCCAAGAAGCCCCGCCAGCACCAGCAAAGCCGCCTCGGTGGGGGTAGGAATCACCCAACCAAAAGGCAGCGTGATAAGGCTGAGCACACTGGATGTGACCGAAAACCAGAATACGATGGCACTGGTGCGCTCGGTTGCCACCAGCTTGCGCACAAACACCTGTGCCAATGCCGAGCAGAGCGCCCCCATCAACACCACCACAGCACCTAACGCCTCGCGGTCGTTCGTTACACCTGAACCGCTCAACCGCGGTGACAGCACGATGAGCACGCCCACCAGTCCAAGTGCAACGGCCGTCATGCGAAACGCCCGCACCTTTTCGCCCAGAAACATCGCCGCAAAAACAACGGTCAGCAGTGGCGAGGCATAGCCGATGGCCGTAACCTCTGGCAACGGCAACAGCCCAAGCCCCGCAAACCCCAGCCCCATCGCGGTGGTTCCCAACACACCGCGCCAGACGTGGCCGATGGGGCTAGCAACCCGCACGCCGCTGCGCAGCTCGCGCCGCACCGCCAACCAAACCAGAATCACCGGAATCGCGAAGAAAGAGCGAAAGAATACCGCTTCTCCGGCAGGCACATGCGCCGACGACGCCTTGATCAAAGACGACATGGCGATGAAAACCAGCACCGAGATCAGTTTTAGTAGGATTCCGCGCAAAGGTGACATGGCGCTATGCTAGCGCCCCCAGAACGCCAAAGAAAAGACCGCCCGGCGTTCTGGTTACAATTCTTTGGCCAACCGCGCCGCGGCCCAGATGGCGGCATCACCAACGGCAGGGTCTGCATCGGTGCGCAATCCCTCGGCCACGCTGCGCAAACTGGCAACGCCCGAATTGCCGATTGCATATAACACGTTGCGCACCATCCGATTGCGCCCGATCCGCTTGATCGGGCTGCCCGAAAACCGCGCCCGAAACCCGGCATCATCCAGCGCCGCGAGTTCCGCCAAAAGCGGCGGCCCTGCCTCGCGCGGGGCATAGCGCATCTCGTGTGCCGCTGCGGCAAACTTGTTCCACGGGCAAACCGCCAAGCAATCGTCGCAGCCATAGATGCGGTTGCCCAGCAACGGGCGCAGCGCCTCGTCTACAGACCCGCGATGCTCGATTGTCAGATACGAAATGCAGCGGCGTGCATCGAGCTGCCAAGGCGCGGGAAACGCCTTGGTCGGGCAGATGTCGAGGCAGGCTGTGCAGACACCGCAATGCTCTGCCTCGGGCGCATCGGGTTCTAGCTCCAGCGTCGTGAAGATCGCGCTCAAAAAGAACCAGTTGCCCAGATCGCGCGCTAAAAGGTTGGTGTGCTTGCCTTGCCAACCCAAGCCAGCCGCCGCGGCCAGCGGTTTTTCCATCACCGGCGCGGTATCGACGAACACCTTGATTTCGCACCCCGTCTCGGCCACCAGCCAGCGCCCCAACCGCTTTAGCCGCGCTTTGACGATATCGTGGTAATCGCGCCCCTGTGCATAAACGCTGATCGCCCCATGCTCTGGTTTCTGCAAAATCGCCAAAGGATCGCCTGCGGGCGTATAAACCTCGGCAAGCATCAGAACCGAGCGCGCCTCGGGCCAGAGCACCGCCGGATTGCCGCGCCATTCCATCCGCTCGGCCATCCAACCCATCTGACCGTGCCGATCAGCCGCTACAAACGCCGCCAGCCGCGCCGCGAGTTCAGGCACCGCGTCGGGCCGCGTGACCCGCGCCTTGGAAAACCCTTCGCTCAAAGCTTGACTGATCAGCCGCGCCTTCATGCGCCCCCGCGTTCTTGCTGCCAAACTATCGTCGAGCGCGCTTGCGCCAGACCGCCCCGATCATTCAGAAATCGAGCTCTGCATATTGCGGCGATGGCGGCATCCCGGGCACATGGTCCGCCAAGAGCGAGCGGAACGCCGGGCGCGACTTGATCTTGGCATACCAATCCTTGACCGTCACCGAGCGGTCCCAGTCGACATCCGAAATATAGTCGAGGCAACTCAGATGCGCGGCCGCGCAAAAATCGGCAAGCGTCAGCACATCGCCGGCCAGCCAGCGGCGCTGATCCAGCAACTCGCCCATATAATCGAGATGCCGCTTGACCGCGCTCAGGCCCGATTTCACGGTCTTGCTGTCTGGGTAGCCTTCTTTGCGAATCTTTTTCCATACCCGCTCGCCCATCACCTTGCTCGTGACCTCGGCGTTAAACTTGTCATCGAACCATGCACACAGGCGGCGCACCTCGTAGCGCGCTTGCGGATCAAGCGGCAACAAAGGCGGGGTGGGCACCGTTTCTTCGACATATTCGCAGATCGCCTGGCTTTCGGCCATGATCCGCCCGTCAAGCCGCAGCACCGGCACCTTGCCCGCCGGGTTGCGGCGCAGAAATTCGGGCGAGGCTTCCCAATATCGCTCTTCGACTAGCTCGACCTCGATCTTCTTTTCGGCCAGCACAAGGCGGACCTTGCGGCAAAAAGGCGAAAGTGCGACGTGGTAAAGACGGTTCATCCGAATAGCCTGCTTGAGGGTAGCCTCTTCCTGATAGCGACGGTGCAAGGGTGGATCAATGGGCAAGGCCCGACTTGCCGCGCACTGGCCTGCCGAAACCCGCTTGGATCGCGTGAGACAGGCATGAAAGACACAGCCTCGCCCACGCGTATAGCAGGCCAAAAGCTTAACCCTGCGCCCGAAACCAGCCTGCTTCCGGTTTTTGGTGCTGCGGCGCTTTGGGTGTTATCGGATTCTGGCTTTTACTATTTACTGCCCACGCTTGGCATCGACCCCGATTACAACAAGCAAGGCATCGCTATCGCGATGTTCTACACTTTCTGGATCGGGGTCGCGGCTATTGCCTTCTGGCCCCAGTATGCAAGCTAGCGCCTGTTTGCGCCGTGGCGCACATTTGAAAACCGCCTCGTCAGCTTGGCGATCTGGAGTTTTGCTTTTACCGGGGCGGTGGTGTTTGCGGGCTGGATTTTGCCAGCACTGCCGCCTTTCGATCTGCGCGCGGGCGTTACGCCGCCCGCGTTGCCGCTGGCGAACAGTTGGTATTTCCTGCCAAAATTGATGAAGATCCTGTTTCAACAGTTGCTGGTCATGGCGTTGGTTCTGGTGCTTGCGGCGCGTGGGATGCGTCCTGGCGCTATCGCAGTCATTTGCGCTGCGCTTTTTGGGGCGGCGCATCCGTTGCTCGTACTTGGCGGCACGCCTTGGGGCTATGTGATCCGCTTCACGGACATGGCAAGCCTGTTTGGCCTGGCGTTTCCCTACCTGCTGCTGCGCGTGCCAATGGGGTTGGCGCTCAGCTACATGACGCAGTGGAGCTATTAAGCCGTCGTGCTGAACGTCGCACGGCTTTACGGCACCACTGCTTCGGGCGGCTGAGGCGATGTGAACGCAAACACCATGCCATGTGTCGCAGGCCTGCCCTCGCCTTCACCAAAGTCTCGCACAGGGTATTCGGCCAGCAACTGCAGCCGGCGGCGCGGCAGATGCTTGCGCCCCGGATCGCCTACCAGAACGGCGATGCCCGCGCTGGTACAGCGGTCGAACCAGCGGGCCATGCGCGCCCCAACATCGGCGGCATAGAACACATCGCCCGCCGCGATCAGGTCCACTTCGGGTGGTGGTCGGCGTGTAACATCCTCGCCCCAAACCTCGATGACGACGCCGTTGATATCGGCGTTGAGCGCGCTGGCGGCGGTGCTGAACGGGTTTGTATCGGCGCAAATCACGCGCCGCGCACCGGCCTTGGCGGCAGCAATGCCAACCACCCCAGACCCCGCGCCAAGGTCAAGCACGCACAGGCCACGCGCGACCTCGGGGGTTTGCAGAATATGGCGCGCCAGTGCTGCCCCCCCGGCCCAAAGATAGGCCCAATAGGGGGTTGCCCCCAGCCGCGCGAGGCCGCTGCCCGGATGCGCCTGAAAAAGCGTGATTTCAGGAAGCATCGGCGCCGGGGAGGGGCGCAGGTTTTCGCGGATGAAGGCGGCGGGTTCGGGTAGCGTGCGCCTCACTCCCAGCACGCGGTGCGGCCATCCGCCTTGATGGTTTCGCCACCATCGGCAATCGCTTCGGCGCGGCGGCTTACGAAAGCCGACGGGTTGGCGGCGTCACGGTGCTTTGGGTCGGGCAAAACGGCGGCCAGCAGCGCCGCTTGCCGCGCCGTCAGCTTGTCGGGCGTGGTATCGAAATAGCGCTCGGCGGCGGCGTGCACGCCGAAAACCCCGGTGTCAAACTCTGCCACGTTCAGATAGACCTCAAGCACCCGACGCTTGGTCCAGACCAGCTCTACCATCGGCGTGATCGCGGCCTCAAACGCCTTGCGTACCCAGCTTCGACCCTGCCAAAGAAACACATTCTTGGTAACCTGCTGGCTGATGGTCGACCCGCCCCGCGCCCCGCCCTCGGCAATCGCCGCCCGTATCGCGGGCACGTCAAACCCCCAGTGCAGGCAGAAATTGGCATCTTCTGCGGCCACGACCGAACGCGCCATCACCGGGTTGATATCTTCAAGCGGCACCCATTTGCGATGCGTCTGGCCCAGCCGCCACCACTCGCCAAGAATGGTCATGGTGACTGGCGGATTGACGAAAGCATAAATCGCAATCGACGCCAGCATCAGCCCGGTCGCCAGCACAGCGCCCCGCCAGAACCAATACCAGACCCAGCGCAAGGCGCGCGCCATCATGCCGCGGCGCGGCGGTTCTGGCGACTTGGGCGGTTCTGGTGGGGCGGTTCGCTTCTTTGCCATGCCGCAGCTAAGGCACGGCCCCCGCCCCGGTCAAGGGGCAGGGGCGTGCGCCTTATTCGGCAGGCATCGCCGCGGCTTCGCGGGTCAGCGGGTGGGGCAGATGCGCCAACATCTCGCGTGGGCAGACCTGAAGGAAATGGTCCTTTTCTTCGGCCCAGTTTTGCAATATTTCGCGCGCCCTGACGCTGGCGGTTTCGGCAAAGTGCCTCTCGATCAACCCCTTGAGCTGCGCTTCCCAATGCGGATGCTCGATGCCGCAGGTGACCAGCGTTTCAAGGTTCATGTACCCGCGCGCGCGGCCCATGGGGTCGTACACATAGGCCATGCCGCCGGTCATGCCAGCGCCAAAGTTGGCCCCGATCGTGCCAAGAATCACTGCCACGCCGCCGGTCATGTATTCGCAACCGTTGGAACCGCAGCCCTCGACCACCACTTTGGCACCCGAGTTTCGCACCGCGAATCGCTCGCCCGCGCGGCCCGCGGCAAAAAGGTAGCCCTCGGTTGCGCCGTAAAGCACAGTGTTGCCGATGATGGTGTTTTCGCTTGCCACCAGGCGGCTGCCCATCGGCGGGCGCACCACGATGATGCCGCCCGAAAGACCCTTGCCGACGTAGTCGTTCGCGTCGCCCATCACCTCAAGCTTCAGCCCCGGTGCTGCAAAGGCACCCAGCGACTGGCCGCAAGAACCTGTCAGCTTTATCGTCAGATGGTCCGGTTGCAGCGCGTTTTTCATGCCAAAATTGCGCACGATATGGCTACTTGCGCGGGTGCCGATGGTGCGGTGGGTGTTGCGCACCGCATAGCTTAGCTGCATCTTTTCGCCGTCTTCAAAGAAGCGCGCGCCATCACGCACGATTTCCGCATCAAGCGTGTCGGGCACATGGTTGCGCGGTTTCGAGCGGTCGTAAACGATCCTGTCAAAGCCATCGACGGTTATCAGCAGCGGGTTCAGGTCAAGGTCATCTAGGTGCTCTGATCCGCGGCTGACCTGCGCCAGAAGGTCGGCGCGCCCGATCACCTCATCAAGTGTGCGCGCGCCAATGCTGGCGAGGATTTCACGCACTTCTTGCGCGTAGAAGGTGATCAGGTTCACCACCTTGTCGGCGGTGCCGTTGAACTTGGCGCGCAGCACCGGGTCTTGGGTGCACACGCCCACCGGGCAGGTGTTGCTTTGGCACTGGCGCACCATGATGCAGCCCATCGAGATCAGCGCGGCGGTGCCGATGCCGTATTCTTCGGCACCCATCATTGCCGCCATCACGATGTCGCGGCCAGTGCGCAAACCGCCATCGGTGCGCAGCGTCACGCGTTCGCGCAGGCGGTTCATGGCCAGCACTTGGTGCGCTTCGGTGAGCCCCATTTCCCACGGCAGGCCCGCGAACTTGATCGAGGTCGCCGGGCTTGCGCCGGTGCCGCCGTTGTGGCCCGAAATCAGGATCACGTCGGCCTTGGCCTTGGCCACGCCCGCAGCGATGGTGCCAACGCCCGAACTTGCCACCAGCTTGACCGTGACCTTGGCGCGCGGGTTGATCTGCTTGAGGTCATAAATCAGCTGCGCGAGGTCTTCGATTGAATAGATGTCGTGGTGCGGCGGTGGGCTGATTAGCGTGACGCCGGGGGTGGAATGGCGCAGCCGTGCGATCAGCGAAGTCACTTTCATGCCCGGCAATTGCCCGCCTTCGCCGGGCTTGGCGCCCTGGGCTACCTTGATTTCAAGCTCTTCGCAGGCGTTGAGGTATTCGGCCGTCACGCCAAAGCGTCCCGAGGCGACCTGTTTGATCTTGGCCGAGGGGTTATCGCCGTTTGGTTCGGGCACAAAATGCGCCGGGTCTTCGCCGCCCTCGCCGCTATCGGATTTGGCGCCGATCCGGTTCATCGCTACGTTCAACAGCTTGTGCGCCTCGGGCGACAGCGCGCCAAGGCTCATGCCGGGTGTCACAAACCGCTTGCGGATCGAGGTGATACTTTCCACCTCTTCGATCGGCACCGCTTTACCCAGTGGCTTGATGTCGAGCAGATCGCGCAGATGAATCGGCGGATTGGCCCGCATCATCGCGGAATACTGCTTCCAGAGGTCGAAATTGCCCTGCTCGCAAGCGGTCTGCAACAGGTGCATCGAGGGCGCTTCCCAAGCGTGCTTTTCGCCCGATTGGCGCGCCTTGTAGAAGCCTCCGACTGGCACGATGTCTTGCTCGCCGCGCCAGGCGCGGGTGTGTAGCTGTTCCAGTTTGCGTTGGATGCCGTGCAGGCCAATCCCGGAAATGCGGCTTGGCATGCCGGGGAAATATTCGGCCACCATCGCGCGGCTTAGCCCCACCGCTTCAAAGTTCAGCCCGCCGCGGTAGCTGGAAATCACCGAAATGCCCATTTTAGACATGATTTTCAGCAGCCCCGCGTCGATCGCGTCGCGGTAACGGCGCATCGCCTCCTCCAGCGTGCCATCCAGCAACCCGCGCGAGACGCGGTCGGCCACGCTGTCTTGTGCGAGGTAGGGGTTTACCGTGGTGGCACCACAACCGATCAGTACCGCAAAGTAATGCGGGTCGATACATTCGGCTGATCGCACGTTGACGCTGGTAAAGGTGCGCAAACCTTTGCGCGTCAACCAGCTATGCACTGCGCTGGTGGCCAGAATCATCGGCATCGGCACCCGCTCGGGGCTTTGCGCCTCGTCGGACAGCACAATGTGGTTGGCCCCCGAACGTACCGCATCCTCGGCCTCGGCGCGAATCCGTTCCAGCCCGTCGCGCAGCGCCTCTTGCCCGCCGCCCACGGGGAAAGTGCAGGCGATGGTGGTGACAGAGCCGCCAAACTGCCGCTTCATTTCCTCGAACTCACCGTTGGCGATGAACGGGCTTTCGAGAATCAGAATCTCAGTCTGGCTGCTGTCTTCGTCGAGCACGTTCTTTAGGTTGCCAAAGCGGGTCTTGAGGCTCATCACCCGGCTTTCGCGCAAGCTGTCGATTGGCGGGTTGGTGACTTGGCTAAAGTTCTGCCGGAAAAAGTGCGAAAGTGGTCGATAGATTTTTGAAAGCACCGCAGGGGGGGTGTCATCGCCCATCGAGGCTAACACTTCCTTGCCGTCTTCTGCCATCGGCGCCAGAATCTGTTCCAGCTCTTCCAGAGTGTAGCCTGCAGCGATCTGGCGCTTTCGCAGTTCGGCACCGGTGCGCAGCGTGTGTTCCGGCACGTCGCGCATGATGTCGTTGAGGTTGATGACTTTCGACACCCACTCGCCAAACGGCTGGCTGCCCGCCAGACGGTCCTTGATGGCGCGGTCGTGGTAAAGCTTGCCGGCCTTCATATCGACCGCAATCATCTGCCCCGGCCCCAACGCGCCTTTTTCGGCGATGTTGGCCTCGGGCACCGGCACCATGCCCATTTCCGAGCCGGCAATCAGCAGACCGTCAAGTGTCAGCACATAGCGCATGGGGCGCAGGCCGTTGCGATCTAGCCCGCCGCAGACCCAGCGACCATCGGTCATGGCCAGCGCCGCCGGGCCGTCCCACGGCTCCATCACGGCGTTGCAATAGGCATACATATCTTGCCAGGGTTTCGGGATGTCGGCGGTGTAGTTTGACCATGCCTCAGGCACGAGCATGGTTTTGGTCATCGGCGCCGAGCGGCCCGAACGCACCATCACCTCGAACACCGCATCCAGTGCGCCACTATCTGACGTCCCGGCCGGGATGATCGGCTTGATATCCTCTGCTGCGTCACCGAAGGCCGATGAGGCCATGCGGATTTCGTGGCTTCGCATCCAGTTGACGTTGCCTTTGAGGGTATTGATCTCGCCGTTATGGGCCAACATGCGAAACGGCTGGGCCAGCGCCCATTGCGGGAAAGTGTTGGTGGAATACCGCTGGTGGTAGATCACGAAGGCAGATTCAAAGCGTTCATCGCGCAGGTCTGGGTAGAACACTGCAACATGCTCGGCCAGCATCATGCCCTTGTAAATGATCGAGCTGCACGACAACGAGCAGATATATAGCCCCGCTATTTGCGCAGCCAGCGCTGCCTTTTCGATGCGCCGGCGGATGATGTAAAGTTCGCGCTCAAAGGTTTCGCGGTCGATTTCCTTTTCGCAGCGGATCAGAATCTGTTCGATTTCCGGGCGCGTGGCGTTGGCCTTTTCGCCCAGAACGTCGGTATTCACCGGCACATGCCGCCAGCCGTAGATATAGTGGCCCATGCGCAGCACTTCGGTTTCAACGATTGTGCGGCAACGTTCTTGCGCACCAAAGTCGGTGCGCGGCAGGAACACCTGCCCCACGGCGATCAACTTGGTCATGTCGGGTTCGTGCCCGGTGCGGCGCACCTGATCGTAAAAGAACTTGACCGGGATCTGCACATGAATACCCGCGCCGTCGCCGGTTTTGCCGTCGGCGTCCACGGCGCCGCGATGCCAGACCGCCTTCAACGCCTCGATACCGTGTTCGACGACCTGCCGCGAAGGGGTGCCATCAATCGACACCACAAGCCCGACGCCGCACGACGAATGCTCGTCTTCGGCGCGATAGAGGCTGTTGGCATCCATCCAGGCGCGATTGGCTTCTTCGGCGGCAACCCATGCTGCGTCGTAGGTGGTCATGTCGTCATCTCCTCGGCGGGGTGGGCTTGGGTGGGGTAGTCGCGCGCCCATTGCGCACGCAACAGGCCGCCTGCGGATCGCGCCGCGTCGCGGGCGCGAACTGGCCTGCCACGAATGGCGTTAGTCAAGATCGGTGCGAGCATGCCGCGGGCATGCAACCTGGACGCCAATCGATGGTCCTGTCCAGGAAAGATGAAATGAGATTCCATCGGCGCGAACCGCAGCGCGTGCGCCAGTTCGTCAGGGCTGTCGCCGTTCATCACGATCACGTCGCCCAGTTTCCCGGCTATGTCCGGCACCTGCGGATACGGCCAAGCGGCGATGCGGTTGCGAAAATAACGCCAGCGGGTTTCTTCGGGCATGATATCGGGATGAACCGAATACTGTGGCGCAACCGCCACCACTGCATCGAGCGGCATCAAGTTTGCGAGAATCAGCGCTGCGCTGGCGCCCATTGAATTGCCAATCGCCACAATGCTGCTGGCACCAACCCGCGCCGCAGTTTCTACCACGCAGTTGCGCACCTGTTCGGCAAGCTCCGGCCCATTCATCCAGCTGCGACTTTCGTCGGTGACAAACAGAACATGATTTTCACCGTGTTCCACGCTCGTTTCCGGCCCATGCGCTATTCGGGGAAACTCAAGCGGCGGCTCTTCGTGGCGTTTGTTGCCGACCCCTGAAAAAGAAACCACCAGCCGCGTGCCGCTACCGGGAAGGTAGCGAATACGCAGCGGCGGTTCGATCAGCAGGTCTTGCGGCACAAAAAGCATCAGGCACCGCCCGGCGGAAAGCTGCCAGTCAGCACGGAATTGCAATCGAACAGCGGGGTAGCGCTGCCAAAGCCGTCTTCGCCGGGCAGGGCGAAAAGTATCGGGGCCTGAAGGCTTTCGACACGCTCGCCTGCGGCGTTTTCGAACAGCTCGGTATCGCCAAAGAACATGCGCAGATCGCGGCTGATAAATTGGTCGCCGGTGCGACGGTTCAGAAAGTTGCCCTCCGCATCGAACGAGGAAAGATCAAAGGTTGCGCGTTCCAGCGTGAAGCCGTCGATCAACACCGTCACACCAGTCAAAAGATCGGTGCCAATGAATCGCTCGACATAGCCTTCGCTGCTTTCGGTCATGAAGTCATAGTCGTCGCGCCCGGTTGCCAGCAGGGTTGAGAAACTGGCGTGATCGCTTGCCTTGGGTAGCAGGCGTGTCACATCGCCATTGTCGTGATCGATGCTTTCCATCCAGCGCGTCTCGTAGTCGATCCGGCTGGAATAATAGACGCCAGCACCATCGGCATAGGAAATCCACTGATCGCCGGGCGCATCGCCGGTGCAGGTAAAGATATTGGCAACCTGACACTGGTGCATCTGCACGGTCAGCGAAACCGTGCAGCCGCGCGGCGGGGTAAAGTTTAGCGCCGCGGCGGCGTGCGTAGTGCCAAACAGCACCACGGCTGCAACGATGTATTTGACGGCCTTGCTCATGTCTTTCCTCTCGATGCTGCGCTGGCGCCCCCGTATAGATGGCCGCCCCGAAGCTTCATTCTGCCGCCATAGCGCCGCTCAGCGCTAGATATTTCAGGATGCTGTCTCCAGCCTCGCGCCCATCGCGAATTGCCCAGACCACAAGGCTTGCGCCGCGCACGATATCGCCCACGGCATAGACGCCGGGTAGGCTGGTGGCGTGGGTGGCGAAAGCGGCCTTTACGGTGCCCCAGCGGGTCGTTTCCAGCGCCTTGGTGCCCCAAAGTTCGGGCAGGTTTTCCGGTTCGAAGCCAAGCGCTTGCACCACCAAATCGGCGGGCTCGATGTAATCTGCGCCTTCGATCACCTCGGGTGCCTGCCGCCCGGTGGCGTCTGGCGCACCCAGCCGCAGCCGTTGCACCAGAACGTTGCTGACCGGGGCACCCGCAAAAGCGACCGGGACCGTTAGCCAGACAAACTCGACACCCTCTTCCTCGGCGTTTTGCACCTCGCGCTGGCTGCCGGGCATGTTGGCGCGGTCGCGCCGATAGAGGCACTTGACCGATTCGGCACCTTGGCGGATGGCGGTGCGCACGCAGTCCATCGCGGTATCGCCGCCACCGACCACCAGCACGCGCTTGCCCGCCGCGTTCAGCTCGCCCGAATCGAAGGCTTCGACCTCGTCGCCAAAATCCTTGCGGTTGGCGGCGATCAGGTAGTCGAGTGCGCGCACAATACCGGTGGCACTTGACCCCGGCCCTTCCAACTCGCGCGTTTTGTAAACCCCGGTCGCAATCAGCACCGCATCATGGCGGCCCCGGATTGCGTCAAAGCTGAGATCCACGCCGACATTGCAGTTGAGCACGAACTGCACCCCGGCCGATTCCAGCTGGCCAATGCGCTGCATTACCACGTCTTTTTCCAGCTTGAAGCTGGGAATACCGTAGGTCATCAAGCCACCCGCGCGATCGTTGCGGTCATAGACCGTAACTTGCACACCCGCACGGCGCAGCACATCGGCAGCCGAAAGCCCAGCTGGCCCGGCGCCGATGATGCCCACTGATTCGGTGCGCTCGGTGGCGGGGCGGATGGGTTTCACCCAGCCCATGTCCCAAGCGGTATCGGTCAGGTATTTTTCGATCGCGCCAATCGTCACGGTGCCGTGCCCCGATTGCTCGATCACGCAATTGCCTTCGCACAGCCGATCTTGCGGGCAAATGCGGCCGCAGATTTCGGGGAAGGTGTTGGTGGCTTGGCTTAGCTCATAGGCTTCTTGCAGGCGGCCTTCGGCGGTCAGGCGCAGCCAGTCGGGGATGTTATTGTGCAAGGGGCAATGTGTTTGGCAATAGGGCACGCCGCACTGGCTGCAGCGGCTAGCCTGTTCGGCAGACTTGGCGGCGGCGAATTCGCGGTAGATTTCCTGAAAATCGGTCGTGCGCACCGTAGGATCGCGCTTTTCCGGCATCTCGCGCGCGAGGGTTACGAATTTCAACATACGTTGCTTGGCCATGGCCGCGCCTCCCAATGGGCAAGATCTTGGTGCGCATCAATTACCGCGAGTGATTAGAAATTAAAAGTCATATATGCTGACCTAAAACGAGATAAATGCAGCGGCCATCACGGCTGCGCGCACAAAATTGCGAAAAATAGGTCAGTAGACTTTCCCTATAACGCATCCGACGCCACACATTACCCCGGTTCCGCGAGTGATTCGCGCCCTTGAATGCGCGTTAACCCAGCATCCCGGATGCGGCGAGCACCAGCAAAAGCCCGCCGAAAATAATCCGATAGATCGCAAAGACGGTAAAGCGGTGGGTCCGGATGTATCCCAGCAGCCATTTGACCGCGACAAAGGCTGTTATCGTGGAAACCGCAAACGCCACGCCAAGCGAGGTCCAGCTTTCCATCGCGGCGCCATCGCGGAGTTGTTTGAGCATCTCGTAGCCGCTGGCAGCGAACATCGTGGGGATGCCGACCAGAAACGCGAACTCGGTGGCGGCGGCACGGTTTGAGGTGCCCAGCAGCATCGCCACGAAAATCGTTGCAGCCGAGCGTGATGTTCCCGGAAATACCCCCGCCACCACCTGCGCAAGCCCGACCGCTATGGCCACCCGCAAGGTGATTGCGCTGCTATCGGGCAGCCGCTCTGCAAATTTTTCGGCGACGATCATCCAGATACCGCCCAGCACCAGTGCCCATGCGATCGGCACCACGCGCGTTGGCAACTCGAACCCGAGCTTCTTCACCGTTAGGCCAAGCACCGCAGTTACCAGAAACGCCACGGTAAGCTTGCCCAGATAGTCGCGGTTTTCGGGTTGTTGCAAACCGCTGAACAGCGCCACGATCCTGCGCCAGAACACAACCGTCACTGCCAGAATCGCGCCCGCCTGAATCGTGATGTTGTAGCTGTCAGATCGCGCACCCAGCCAGTGCTCGGCCAAAAGCAGATGTCCGGTGCTTGAAATCGGCAAAAACTCGGTGATGCCCTCAATCAGGCCCAGCGCGACATCGTTCAGATAATTCACGTCGGCCTCACTGATTCAGCACGAGTCTGCGACCAGCACACGCCTCAGGTATTGTGCAAGTTCCGCGCCGAAGCCTTGATCGCGTCATATTGCCCCGAAACGCGGAAGCGCCACAGGTAATCGGGCAGCACGGCGGCCATCGGGGTTGGCTCGATCCCAAGGTCGGCGAAGCCGCGCGCATGTGCACCGACAACGCTATCGTGGCCCAGAAGCTTGAGCTGATCGCGCGTCATCAACCGGTTCACGACCAGCCCACCCGAGATATACTGGATGCCGTCAAACAACGCCGCCATAGAATAGGCCATCCAGTGGGGCACGTTGAACAGCAACCGTTTGCGCATGGTGACTTCAAGCATCTTGCGCATCAGCGAGCGCATCGTCATCGTGTCCGGACCGCCAAGTTCATAGGTGCCGTTGGCTTCGCCCAGCACCGCTTTGACCGCCGCTTTGGCGATATCATCGACATAGACCGGCTGCATCCGGGTTTTCGCTGACACCACCGGCAACACCACACCCCAACGCGCCATCATAGCGAATTTGTTAAAGAACTTGTCTTCGGGGCCAAAAACGACCGATGGTCGCAGAATGACGGCCGAGGGGAAATCGGTGCGCACCGCTGCCTCGCCTGCCGCCTTGGTGCGGGCATAGGCACATTCGCTAGAGGTCGCCGCCCCCAGTGATGAGATGTGCACCAGTCGCGATACACCCAACTGCGCCGCCATCCGTGCAACGCGCGCTGCGCCCTGCACTTGCACCGCGTCAAAGGTGTTCTTGCCTTCGCGCACCAGAATCCCGACGCAGTTGACCACTGCGTCTGCTCCCTGCATGGCGCCGCGCACCGAGGCATCATCACGCAAGTTGCAGCGTACTGGTTCAACCTGGCCCATGGCGCCGTAGGTGCGTACGAACAACGCCTCGTTCTCGCGCCGCACCGCCACGCGTACGCGCCAGCCTTCTTGTGCCATACGGCGGGCGATATAACGCCCGATAAAGCCCGAACCGCCAAAAATGGTGACAAGTTTCGACATCGGCGCACGCCTTTCGCTCACGAAATCCGCCCCTTGATTAGCGCCAAGCCCCATGCGCGACAAGTGTAAAGGGTGCCGCAGACAAATGGCCGCGGAAATTGTTACTGCACCCCGTTGACTTCGCCAGAGCGCGCCGATAATCACCCCGCTCACGAACACCTGCCCAGGTGGCGGAATTGGNNAGGTTCGAGTCCTCTTCTGGGCACCATTATCCTACAGATATGTCAGCGGAATGACGCAGCGCAACCGCGCGGCGCCACTCCGCTGTTTCCACTGGCAAAAGGCCGCGCATGTCCGCCTCCACGCCCCTGACTGATCATATCCGCTCGCCGCGCCTTCTGCTTGCGGCGGTTGCCACGATGCTGCTGCTGTCGTCGCTGGACCAGACCATCGTATCCACGGCACTGCCAACTATTGTGGCCGAATTGGGCGGCATCGATCATCTGAGTTGGGTCGTCACCGCCTATCTGCTGACTTCGACCGTTGTCGCACCACTGTATGGCAAACTGGGCGACCTTTATGGCCGCAAGTTGATGATGCAGATTTCGGTGGTGCTGTTCTTGCTCGGCTCGGCCTTGGCGGGGCAGGCAACCTCGATGCTGTTCCTGATCCTCGCGCGCGCCTTGCAGGGGGTCGGCGGCGGCGGGTTGTTCGTCGTGGCGCTGACGGTCATTGCCGATGTCGTGCCGCCGCGCGAGCGGGGCAAGATTCAGGGCATTTTCGGCGGGGTCTTTTCGCTTTCCGCGATCGCCGGGCCGTTGATTGGCGGCTACTTCACCCAGCATCTCACATGGCGGTGGATCTTTTATGTCAACATCCCGCTGGGGATATTTGCGCTGGTAGTGTTCGCACTGGCGTTCAAGCCGACGGGCATCCGAACCGGGCACAAGATCGACTACCTTGGCGCGGTTTTGTTGACTGCCGCGCTTTCTTCGGTGGTGCTGTTCACCTCGCTTGGGGGGCGCAGTTTTGCTTGGGACTCAAGCTTCATTCTCGGGTTGATCGCAATTGCGGTGCTGGCGCTGCCGGTGTTTTTGCTGGTCGAAAAGCGTGCAATAGAGCCTATTTTGCCGCTGGCGCTGTTCTCGCATTCGACCTTCGTGATCTTCGTGATGATCGGCGCCATTGTCGCGGCTGGCATGTTCGGTGCTGCAACGTTCCTGCCTTTGTATCTGCAGGTGGCCAAGGGCATGACCCCCACGGCATCGGGCCTGCAGATGGTGCCGATGATGCTCGGCACGATGGTCGGCTCGATCGGCTCTGGCCAGATCATGGGGCGCACCGGGCACTACCGCCGATTGCCGCAGGTGGGTATGGCGGTGCTAACGCTGGGCATGTTGAGCCTGACACAGCTTCAGCCCGACACCTCGCGCCTGACGCTGGTTGCGATGATGGCGATGATCGGCGTGGGCATGGGGCCTGCGATGTCTGTCGGCACCACCGCCATCCAGAACGCGGTGCCGCGCCAGATGTTGGGCGTGGCGACCTCGGGGCTGACGTTGTTTCGCCAAGTGGGTGGCTCGGTCGGGGTCGCGATCTTTGGCGCGCTGTTCGCCTCGGGTCTTGCCGCGCGCCTTGCCGGTCTGCTTGCGCCGGGTACAAATGCCGGCGCGTTTGGCGCGGCACAGGTGGCCGCGCTGCCGCTTGAGGCGCGCGCGGCGGTGGCCAAGGCGTTTACCGACTCCATGCACCCGATCTTTGCGATTGCCGCAGGGCTTGCCTCGGTGGCGTTTGTGCTGTCGCTGCTGATTGTGGAAAAACCGATTGAAAACCGTGTCAGGCGCCCCGACGCAGGCCCCAAGCATTGACGCGCCGCGCCCTGATCGGCAGAAGCATGAACCATGACCGGGCGCGCACTCCACGCCCGGCAAAAAGCGAGGCGCCGATGACCAACCACCTTTACAAGGGCGATCTTCCCGATGGGCTGACACTTGGCCCGGTCGTGGCGATTGATACCGAGACGATGGGGCTTGACCCGCGGCGCGACCGGCTTTGCCTTGTGCAGCTATCTTCTGGCGACGGGCATGCGCATCTGGTGCAGATCGCGCAGGGGCAGAAAACTGCGCCAAATCTGGTGGCGATGCTGGCCGATCCGGAAGTGGTCAAGCTGTTTCACTTTGCCCGCTTTGATGTGGCCGCACTTTACAACGCCTTTGGCGTTGTCACCGCACCCGTGTGGTGCACCAAGATCGCATCGCGCATGGTGCGCACCTTCACCGACCGGCACGGGCTGAAATACCTGCTGCAAGACCTTGTGGGGGTCGATGTTTCCAAACAGCAGCAAACCTCCGATTGGGGCGCAGCCGAACTGACCCCGGCGCAGCTGGAATATGCCGCGTCCGATGTGCTGTATCTGCACCGCTTGAAGGCCGAACTGGAAACCCGCTTGGCGCGCGAAGGCCGCAGCGCACTTGCGCAGGCCTGCTTTGACTTTCTTCCCGCGCGCGGTCAGCTAGACCTGATGGGCTGGGATGAACCCAATGACATCTTCCACCACTGAGCGCGCCAACTGGGCGGCCACTGCGCGCCGCGTGATCGGTATCGAGGCGCAGGCGCTGAACCTTCTGGCAGAAAGTCTTGGCGAAGGCTTTGGCGCGGCGGTCGATGTGATTTTGCGCGCGCAAGGCCGCGTGGTGGTGTCTGGAATGGGCAAATCGGGCCATGTCGGGCGCAAGATCGCAGCGACGCTGGCCTCAACCGGCACGCCCGCGCAATTTGTCCACCCGGCCGAGGCGAGCCACGGCGATCTGGGCATGGTCACAGCGCAGGACGTGGCACTGGTGCTGTCGAATTCGGGCGAAACGCCTGAACTTTCCGATATTGTCGCGCATACCCGCCGCTTTGGCATACCGCTGATTGGGGTTGCGGGGCGGGCAGGCTCGACCTTGCTGCGCCAAGCGGATGTGGCGATTTTGCTGCCCGCTGCACCCGAGGCGTGCGGCACCGGCGTGGTGCCTACCACCTCGACGACGATGACGATAGCGCTGGGCGATGCGCTGGCGGTTGCGCTGATGGAACACCGCGCGTTTACCCCCGAACATTTTCGCACCTTTCACCCCGGCGGCAAACTGGGCGCGCGGCTTGCAACGGTGGCAAGCCTGATGCACGCATCGCCACCGCTGGTGGCCGAAACCGCGCCAATGGCCGATGCGCTGCTGGTGATGACGCAAAAGGGCTTTGGCGTGGTTGGCGTGACCGACGCGGGCGGCCGGTTGGGCGGCATCATCACCGATGGCGATTTGCGCCGCCATATGGAGGGGCTGCTTGCCCACCGCGCGGGCGAGGTGATGACCCGCGCGCCCCAGACAATCAACCCCGGTGCGCTGGCCGAACAGGCGGTGGCGCTGATGAACGCGCGCAAGATCACCTGCCTCTTCGTGCTTGACCCGGCTGGCGATGGCTGCCCGCTTGGCATCCTGCACATCCACGACTGTTTGCGCGCCGGGGTCGCCTGAACATGGCACGCACCTACGACGATACCTATTCATGGGTTGTCGCGGGCGCCAAGATCGCGCTGCCGCTGACGGCGCTTGCGCTATTGTCGATGCTGTTTCTGGTCTCGGACCGGATCGATCCGACACAACCGGTGCCCTATGCCGATATCGACCTTGACGAGCTTGCGCGCGAGCCGCGGATCACGCTTCCACATTTTGCGGGCGTTACGGAAGATGGCGCAGCCCTATCATTGAGCGCAACCGAAGCACGCACCGATTTACTGACCGCAGGTGTTTCGGCCAGCGGTATCGTGGCGCGCCTGAAAAGCCCCGAGGGGTTTTCTGCCGATGTCACGGCAGGACTTGCGCAGCTTGATCCGCTGGCAGGCGCCGTGCAGCTCAGCGGTGGGGTGCATATTGCTACCAGCGCGAATTACGCGATTGTGGCAGAGGAAGTGCTGCTCAGCACCGACCGCACCCGCATCGAATCACCCGGCGCAATCACTGCCGATGCGCCTTTTGGGCAGATCGAGGCCGGGGCGATGGTGCTGCAGACCGAAGGTGTGGACGCCCCGCATCTTCTGGTTTTCAACAATGGCGTGAAGCTGGTATATCAGCCCGTGAAATGAGGAACATCAGCATGGCACGACGGTTCTCCCTTCTGCTCGGCGCAATGCTTGCAGCCGCCAGCATCGCGGTATTGCCCGCCACAGCGCAAACAATCGCCTTTGGCGGCATCCGCGCCGATACTACCGCCGAGGTGCAGGTCAACGCCGATAGCCTGACTGTCGATCAGTCCGACGGCAGCGCGGTATTCAGTGGCAACGTGGTTGTCTCGCAAGGCGCAATGCGGCTGGCTGCAGCGGAAGTGCGGGTAGAATACGGAAGCGACGGGCAACGCGAGATCAATCGGCTTTTGGCAAGCGGTGGCGTGACATTGGTCAGCGGCGACGACGCGGCCGAAGCAGAGTCGGCCGAGTATTCGATCACGTCCGGCACTATCGTGATGATCGGCAACGTCGTGCTGCTACAGGGCGGCAACGCGCTTTCTGCTGAACGTCTGACGGTCGATCTTGTCACTGGCGCTGCCACGGCCGAGGGCCGGGTGCAAACAACGCTTAGCCCCGGTGGCAACTGATGCTGCAGGACCGCGGCAAAGCGCCTGAGGCGGCGGCGTCGCAGGCTTCGGGGCTTTTGGTTAGCGGCCTGCGCAAGGCTTACCGGCGCCGACCCGTGCTGCGCGATGTCTCGCTGACACTGGCGCAAGGCGAAGTGGTGGCGCTGCTTGGTCCCAACGGCTCTGGCAAGACGACGTGCTTTTATGTGATCGCGGGGCTGGTGCTGCCTGATTCCGGGCAGGTGTTGCTGGATGGGCGCGATGTGACAGCGCTGCCAATGTATCGGCGCGCGCAACTTGGCATCGGCTATCTACCGCAAGAAGCCTCAATCTTTCGCGGGCTTTCGGTGGAGGACAACATTCTGGCCGTGCTGGAAATCATCGAGCCTGAACGGCACCGCCAGCGCGAGCGGCTTGAAGAACTGCTGGGCGATTTCTCGATCGCGCACCTGCGCCACGCCCCCGCGCTTGCACTTTCGGGTGGCGAGCGGCGGCGGGTGGAAATTGCCCGCTGCCTTGCGGCAAACCCGCGCTATCTGCTGCTGGACGAACCCTTTGCCGGGGTCGATCCGATCTCGGTGGGTGAGATCCGCTCGCTGGTGCACGATCTGCGTATGCGCGGCATCGGGGTGCTGATTACCGATCATAACGTGCGCGAAACGCTTGAAATCGTTGATCGCGCTTATATCCTGCACGATGGCGCGGTGTTGATGAGCGGCACCGCCGACGAAGTGGTGCGCGATGAAAACGTGCGCCGCGTCTATCTCGGCCAGAGCTTTCGCATCACGTGACCGGCATTTTATAGCGCGCGGCGGTACCGCAAACAGGAAGGCGTTGACAAGGCACCGGGGGCTGGCGCCAAATAGAGTCAAATGCCTGACCATCGCCCCTTCATTCGAGCGACGTCATCCCAGGCCCCCACATCAAGGGCAACTGTGCCAACTTGTAATGCGGGACCCTTCCCAGAATTAACCGAACCGCAACCGAAGCCATGTTCGGCTCAGGCCGGTTCATCAACCCGAAGGAGAAGCCATGCGGTATCAGATCAGCGGCAAACAGCTGGACATCGGCGACGCCCTACAGACTCATGTGAAAACCGAGTTGGGCGAAACACTGGACAAGTATTCGCAGCGTCCAACCGATGCCTTTGTGGTCTTTTCTCGCGGCACCCCCGGTTACAGGTGCGAAATCTCGGTGCACCTGTCCACCGGCTTGACCGCCGCGGCCAAGGGGGCCGGAACCGAGGTCTATGCGGCGTTTGAAGATTGCCGCGAGCATCTCGACAAACAGTTGCGCCGCTACAAGCGTCGGTTGAAAGACCACCAGCGCAACCGGCTTGAACCGGTTGAATTTGGCGACGCGGGGATGTATGTGCTCGCCGCAGACACGGGCATCGGGGAATCGGAACCCGAATCCCTCGCCCCGGTCATCGTCGCAGAGATGGAGGCAAAGGTGCCTACGCTCTCGGTCGGCGAGGCTGTGATGCAGATGGAAATCGCGGGCAAGCCGATGCTAGTGTTCCGCAACGAAAAACATGGCGGTGTGAATGTGGTGCACCGCCGCGAAGACGGTAACGTGGGTTGGATCGACCCGCGGCACATCAAATAAGCGCCAACCGCAGGGCGCGAGAAAGAAACGCGAATGCAGCTTTCAGACTTGCTCGGAGCAGATGCCGTGAAGGTATTTGCTCATGTCACCAGCAAGAAACGCCTGTTTCAGGATCTCGCTGATATCGCAGAGGCGGCTTATGGCCTGAATGCCTCTGATACACTGGATGCGTTACAGGAACGCGAAAGTCTTGGGCCAACCGGCGTCGGGCATGGGGTGGCGCTACCTCATGCCCGACTACACGGGCTTAACCGCGTGGTGGGTGTGTTTGTGCGGCTTGAAAAACCGCTCGATTTTGACTCAGTAGACCGTCAGCCGGTCGATCTGGTATTCGCGCTGTTTGCGCCCAAGGATTCCGGGGTCGAGCATCTCAAGGCGCTGGCGCTGGTGTCGCGCACCATGCGCAACCCGGAAATCTGCATCAAACTGCGCGCCAATTCCGCACCATCTGCGCTGCATGCGGTGCTGACCGAGGCGGTCGGTTCGCAAGCCGCCTAGGCGCGCCAATCACCAAAGCCAAAGCTCATGTAGTCGCGCGGGTAGGCCGAATGTACGGCCGCCTCCATTTCACCATCATAGATTTTCGATAGCGGGATGCCCGCAGGCTTTTGCTCGGGCGGCAGGGGCGGGCTTGGCTGGCCGATCGTGGTGGCCAGATAGGCCAGATCGGTCGCCAACGTTTCTTCGCGGCAAAGCAGATCAGGCGGCGCGAAATTGCCAAAACCTTGAATGACCGCGTATTGGCTGGCCCAAAGCTGGTCGATGCGCACCGAGGTCTGGCCGTTCAGGTTCGCCTTGAGAAACTTCAGGAACGCCATGAAGGCGCTGCGCTGGGCCAGCGCCGACATCTTGCCCACATCTTCAATCGCCGGTAGCGGCACATCGTAGAGCGTGCGCAGCACCTCGCGGATTTCGCCATAGCGACCGGGCAAAATAGTCTCTGTAAAGGCCGAATAGGCACGCACAAGCGGGTGGCGCAGCACGGCAAAGCTGCGGTGGCCCGGATGCCCGCGCTTCCATTGGCGCAGCGATTTTTGCGTGAAATCTTCGATCAACCCATCGCCAAAGCCTTCAAGCCACGCACGCACCCGCGCCTCAGGTCCGGTTTTCAGCGGCAGATACAGCAGCGGCGCGCCCTTTGCGGCGATAAAGCCCGGCACGTTCGGCCCGCGGCGGGGCTCAAAATTAGGCGTGCGCGAAAGGTTGAACCAGTCGATGCGCGAAAGCGCGGCCTCCATCTCGGGGAAGTTGCGCACCTTTTGCGACATTTCCTCGGGGTTTTGTACGATCAGCGCCTGCGACACCGCGCCGATCCCTTCGGGAAAGCCCAAAAACGCCGCCATGCCGTTCAGCACTTCAAGGTTTTGGATGTCTTCGTAGTCGACATAAAAGGCGGTTTGCCCCGTGCTTTGCAGTGCGCGCAGAAGTTTCAGTTGAAATTCCAGCAAAGGTGCCAGAAACGCCTCGAACTCGGCGGGCTTGAAGGGTGCCTTGAACTCGCGCCGATCACGCACGTCGGTCAGCCGCCAGCGGTCGGTGTTGTAGGCGATCTTCAGGCTGATGTAGCTTTCGACCGGGTTGCGGGTGAGGATGATCTTGGCGCAGCGCGGATCGGCCAACACCGGGTCAAGCACCCGCGGGTCGTGATCGTGAAAATAGCGAAAACCGTTCAGCCCCTCAGCCTCGCGGATTCGGGTCAACAGGCCGATCGGGTCGGCGGTGCGCTCTTTTAGCGTGACTCCCAGAAGGTCGGTCAGATCAGGGTCGCCCAGATGCACCGGGTTGAACGCCTCGCCGTGGCAACGCAGCCCTTTGATCTGATTCAGACTCGCCTCAAGTAGGTTCGAGCCGGTGCGCATTTCGGCAAAAATCACAAAACTGTCGAAGGGGCGGGTCATGCGGGCAATGCCTTATCTGACAATGTAGGGGCGGTCGCGCTGTGCATTGCTTGGCAGCGGCCCATCATCAACCGGAAAATCACCCATAAGGCGTGGTTGCATCCCCTGATTCTTGAGGTTCTGCAAAAACTGGCCAAAGCCGCTTAAATCCACCAGCCGCGGCACCTCGGTCAGCCGCCGGGTCGAACGCGGGCTGATTTCGTCGATCACGGTCTGCAATAGCTCCATCGGGTTTTCGATGAAATCGGCCATGGTCCAGATCCGAACCCGCGCCTTGACATACATCGAGCGCAGGATGCTGATCTGGTCGAGTTCGATTTTTTGCAGCCGCGCCGCCTCGCGCCGGGTAACGGCAAAGCTCTCGGACGAGTGAAACAGCGGTACCGCCCACGCCCCCGAAATCACTGAAATCTGCGCATTCGGGTCGGTCGCCAGAAACCAGTTGCAGGCTTGGCTATCGCGCGGACTGAACTGAAAACACTGCCGCTCGCCGCGTGCGTTCCAGATCAGGTTGGTCAGAAATGCTTGCGAGTTGTAGTCGCGCAGCTTGGCGCTATCGGTCAAACAGCCTGAAAATATCGACTCGCCACCCGAAAATTCGGCCCGCTCAGGCGCGAACAGATGGCCGTGTACGCGCGCACCTGCGTATTTTGCCAGCCAGCCGTCAAAATTCTCGAATAGATCGTCAAAGCCCTGAAACACCGAATAGGGCGCAGAAGTCTTGCCGTTTTCACGGTCGCGGTGGGGAAACCGGCTTTGCATGTAAAGCCCCGGTCGCCCGTTGGTGCGCCGTTCCACCGCCTTTGAAAATAGCCGGTCGATCTTGACCGGGTCGGGCTCGGCCTTAGCATCGACCGGGCTACGCTGGGCAAGGAAAGTGGCATATAGCCGATCCGCCCGCGGCCAGATCTTGCGCGCTACAAAGCAGTTAGAGCGACGCAGAAGTTGCAGATGGTCATCATAAAACAGGTGCGGCTTACCCTGAAAATCAAACTTCGACAGCGTTAGCGAGCGGCTTTCAACATTGGTCGAGTAAAGCCGGGTAAGGCTCTGAAAGTAGCTTTCATCCGGAATCCAGACCTTCGAGAAATAGTCGTCATAAACCTCGCGATCAGGGTCTTGCAGGATCGAGGCGAGCGTGCGCCGGCTCAGGCACCACCACTGGCTGCCCATGTGCGGCAGGATACCGGCAGGGATTTTGCGGCGGAATTTCAGGCGGCGCTGCAATTCTACATAGCGGTCAAACAGGCGCCGTCGCCGCTTCCAGCTAAAGGGGAAATGTAGGGTAAAGCGTTCTTCATCCAGCCCGCCGATTGTCCAGCCGACATCGGCGGTGGTAACGCTTTCGATAAAATCGGTGGTCGGGCGCGCCGCCAGATAAGCGGCAAGGTCTTGCACCGGGCGCAGCGGCAGACAAGAGCCTGACGCAAGGAACACATGCCCCACATCGCCGTGGCGCGCCAGCATCTGCTCGGCGCCCGCCTGCGCTGCGGCAACCAGCGACCAAGTGCCCCATTCGCATTTGAAGCGGCGCGAAAAGCTGACGTTCGCAAGGTCGGAAACGCTGGCGGTGAAAGTGTCGAAGCTTAGCTTGTCGACCCGGCGATCAACGTGGATGACCACCGGTGCGCCGCCCTCGGCCCAGAACCGCGCCACCTGAGCGGCACGGTCGAGCGCGGTATGGCACATCATCACAAAGCCAACGCTCACCTCCGCCCCCTCCTCACGCCCAGTTACCCTTTGACATCAAACCCAGAATCTCAAGCTGGCGCCAGTTGATATATTTCTCGCTCCATTTGCACCAAAGGTCAGGCTCGGTCGAAAGCTGTTCGGCGTAGGCGATATATTCGCGCGAGCCTGCGAAATGTTCTTGCCGCGCCAACTCTTCCTCGACCTTGGCGGTTAGGGGCGCGATGAACTTGGCATGCAGCAGGCAGCCCGAAACCTTTTCACCGCCCCAATCGTCATAGACCATGTTCAACCCACGCGGCAGCAGCATGTGGGTTGACGAGACATAGGCGTAACGCCGATTCCACTTCACCAGCGGAATTTTGTTCAGCGACGGCGCGTTATAGGGGTCATCGGAAAAGAACATCCGGGCCCGTGGCCCACCTTGAATCCACAGGTTGTTGAAGTACCAGTTGCGCGAAATCGTGTAATTGCCGCTATCGAACCACTGCGCAATCTCAAGCGGGTTCTGCCCTTCGCGGTACGGTTGCGCGTCGATCGGGCCCTTGGGGTAAAGATCAAGCAGCATCGCCGGGAAGGAGCGCATTTCGTAGGTGTCGAGCCAGTCGGTCAGCGCCCGAATCGGCCGCGTATCGCTGAACGGATAGACAAAAAACTCGTCAGGATCGACAACCAGCGTCCAATGCTTGTGCCCGTAGCGCATCAAAAGCCAGTTCATCCAGTCTATGCCGTAGCGCGAGCCCTTGTAGCTGGCCGAAGTGGTCCAGACCGATACGTCTTTCTGTTCGGCAAGCCATTCGCGCGAGCCATCGTCGCTATCGTTATCGACGATCAGAAAATGGTTGATGCCCAGTTCGCGGTAGTAGCGCAGGAAATAGGGCAGCCGCACCCGTTCGTTACGCAGCGTGGCAAAAAGTAGGATATCGGATGGTTTGATCGCGTCGGTGCGCCGCGCCACGCTGTGCAAGCCGTGGCGTTTGCGAAGGGCTCGCAGCAACAGACGCCTGCGCTTTACCCGCAGGCGATATGATTGCATCCAGCTCAAGCCCTAACCCCTACCCCGCGTTGCCCCGTTCGCACGGCAATTCTGGCCCCGGCTATGTTAATTTTCCCTCATCGAAACAAGAGGAAGCCTTGGGGTTTGATGCCGCATCCGCGCTTTTGCGTCGCGCCCAAGAATAGGCAATCGCAGCCTGCGCGTAAACAACTGTATTCCAAGCGGAAACAAATCGAGGGTCGAGGCGGCGCGTCAGCCACCCTTATGCATCAGGCCAAGCGCCACAAGTTGTTGCCACCCGGTATATTCCACAGCGCTTTCATGCCACAGGTCGGGGTTGGCGATCAGCCCGTCGTAATAGCCATCGAACGCCGCCGGGTCACCGAAATGCTCGCGCCTCTGCTTTTCCTCGCGTGATTTGTCGATGATGCTTGGCAGAAACTTGGAATGCAGCAACACGCCCGATGCAAGCGGTCGCCCGCTGGGGTCATACATCTGGTTGAGGTGCCGCGGCAAAAGCGAATGGGTCGAATTCACATAGGCATAGCGGCGATTCCACTTTACCAACGGGATCTTGTTCAGCGTCGGGGCGCGGCGCGGGTTATCCGCAAAAAAGGCGCGCATCCGCGCCCCGCCCTGCACCCAAAGGCAGCGCAGCACGGGTTTGTGCAGCACGCTCAACCCCTCGGCGTCGAACCAGCGCAGAACTGTGCAGGGGTCATCGCCGGGCCGGTAGGTTTGGGCCTGCAGCGGCCCCTTGGGAAACATATCAACCAACAGCGCGCCAAAACCCGCACGCCCCGCCGCGTCAAGCTCGCGGGTTAGCGCGCGCAGCGGCTTGGTATCATGCTCGGGGTAAACGAACGTCTCATCGGCATCGAGCGTAAGGCACCAGTGGTTGTGCCCGTAATGCATCAATAGCCAGTTGACCCAGTCAAGCCCGAACCGCGTGGCCTTGTAACTGTCGGGCGTGGTCCAGACCGAGCAATCGGGCTGCGATGCAAGATACGCGCGCGTGTCATCGTCGCTGGCGTTATCGACGATCAGGAAATGTTGCACCCCAAGCGCGCGGTGATGCGCCAGAAACCACGGCAACCGCGTCGCCTCGTTGCGCAGGCAGGCAAAGGCCAGAATGTCGTGCGGGCCGATCTGGGCGGTGCGGTCGTTGACTAGGCGCAACTGCTTGCGCGCGCGAAACGAACGCAACAGCAGCCGCTGCCGTTTTAGCCGCAACCGCCCCCGCTCGCGCAGCGCCCGAAGCCTCTGGCGCAATGCTATGGCCATAGCGCCCCAGAGCCCGGTTTAGGCACTGTACTGGCCATTTTGCATCCAGCGCCATGCGTCGGCTATCATCTCGGGCATGGTCGAGCGGTGCGGCTGCCAACCCAGTTCCGCCACAGCCCGCGCCGAGCCGGAAACCAGCGCCACCGCATCGCCTGCGCGCCGCGGCCCCTGCCGCACGGGCACCGGGCGGTTGGTCACCCCGCGCGCCGCCTCGATCACTTCTTGCACGCTGAAGCCGGTGCCGGTGCCAAGGCAGAAAACCCGGCTGCCCTTGCCCGATTCCAGCCATTTCAACCCCAGCACATGCGCCTCGGCCAGATCCATCACATGCACATAGTCACGCACGCAGGTGCCATCGCGGGTGGGGTAGTCGCTCCCAAATACCGTAAGTTCCGCCCGCCGCCCGTCAATCGCCTCAAGCAATAGCGGCACAAGATGCGTCTCGGGGCGATGAAATTCGCCCACTTCCGCTTCGGGGTCTGCACCTGCGACGTTGAAGTAGCGAAAGATCACGCTGCGCAGCCCGCGCGAGGCGGCGAAATCGCGCAACATCGCCTCGATCGCCAGTTTTGATCCGCCATAGGCGTTCAGCGGCGTTTGCGGCGTATCTTCATCCAGCAATACGCCGTCATGGTCACCATAGGTCGCGCAGGTCGAGGAAAACACAAAGTCGAGGCAGCCAGCCGCGCAGGCAGCCTCGATCAGCGTCAGCGAAGAAACCACGTTGTGGCGCCAGTAAAGCCCCGGATCGGCCATCGCCTCACCTACCTGGCTCAGGGCCGCAAAATGCATCACTGCGACCGGCTGCCATTTGGCAAACACCGCATCAAGGCGCGCCCGGTCGGCCAGATCGCCCTGCTCAAAAGGCCCGAACTTGACCGCATCGCGCCAACCGGTAATCAGACTGTCATAGGTGACAGGCACATATCCCGCAGCGGCCAGCACCTTGCAGGCGTGCGAGCCGATGTAGCCCGCACCGCCAGTGACCAGAATATGACGTGCCATGCGTATTTACTCGGCCGCCTGCCGCACTGCGGTTAAATGCGAAAGATACTGCGCGAACTCGTCGCGCAAATCCGGTCGCGCCAACCCGAAAGCTACTGTCGCTTGCAAGAAGCCGGGCTTGGAGCCGCAGTCAAACCGCTGGCCGTTAAAACGGAAACCATAAACCGGGCCGCCTTGCTCAATCTCTGCGGCAATCGCGTCGGTTAGCTGAATCTCGCCGCCCGAGCCTGCCTTCAGCCGCGTCAGGTTTTGCAAGATATTCGGCGTCAAGATATAGCGCCCGATGACCGCAAGGTTCGAGGGCGCGTCGCTCGGCGTGGGCTTTTCGACCATTCCCTTGGCGCGCACCATCGTGCCCATTTCCTCGCCAATATCGAGAATGCCATAAGACGAGGCCTTGTCGGCGGGCACTTCCATCGCCGCAACCATGTTGCCGCCAATGTCGGCGTAAGCTTCCATCATCTGCTGCAAGCAGGGTTTTTCAGCGGCAATAACGTCATCAGTCAAAATCACCGCAAAAGGCTCGTTTCCGACCAGACGGCGCGCGCACCAGACAGCATGGCCCAGCCCCAACGCGCGGTTTTGCCGCACATAGGCAATCGCGCCGCTGTCCATGTTGGTTTCTTTCAGCATTTCGAGCAGAGCAGTTTTGCCGGACTTGCGCAGGCTGCTTTCCAGTTCGGGCGCATCATCGAAATAGTCTTCCAGCGCCGACTTGCCGCGTGAAGTAACAAAGATGAACTCACGAATACCGGCGGCGCGCGCTTCATCAATTGCATACTGAATCAGCGGTCTATCGACCAACGTCATGATTTCTTTTGGAATTGATTTCGTCGCCGGCAGAAACCGTGTGCCGAGTCCTGCGACCGGAAAAATCGCCTTGGTAACTTTACGCTTCATTTTACACCTGTTCGTTCCGTTTCATTCCGAACGGTTTACCAGCCCTGTCTCAATAAACCCGCTCGGGCGATTATTGGCAAGTACGCGACCGATTCTGACGGCCATTTGTATCAATATGGTGCACGTTCAATACGATATTACCGAGAAATCTGGTGCAAACGCCGGTCAGTCGAGCCCCATTCTCGTCATCATAGCCTCGATGCGTAGCACGTCTGTGGGGTTGTTCAACTCCCAAAATTGCCGCCCGCGCGCCTCGACCTCGGCGCACAGAACGCGCCGCCCGTTTTCAATAAACCGTAGCTGTTCAAGCCCTTCCAGCGTTTCCAGCGGCCCGACGGGCCAGCCGGGATAGGCCAGCAAGGTTTCGGGCCGATAGGCATATACGCCGACATGGTGAAACACCGGCGTCGCCGCCTCGGGCGCATACTCGCGCCCGGTATAGGGGATCACTTCTTTCGAGAAATACAGACCGCGATTACCAGCGCCAAAAACCGCAGTGGTGCCGCCCACCCGCCCCGCCGCGCGGTCCGCGCGCAATGAGCTTAGCATCGCGCCCTCGCAGCGCAGCACCGGGGTGGCAAGCTCGGCCTCGGGGTGCGCGCGCAAGCCCGCCACCAGTTCCTCGACAAACCACGGCGGGGTCAGTGGCGCATCGCCCTGCAGGTTCACCACGATGTCGTAGCCGCCGCCAAGGTTCTGCAGCGCCTCGGCACAGCGCTCGGTGCCGTTGGCGCAATCGGGCGAGGTCATCACCACCTCTGCGCCAAAGCTTTCGGCCTCGGCGCGGATGCTGCCCGCATCGGTTGCCACCACTACGCGGTCTGCGCCTTGCACCGCCATGGCGGCATCCCAACTGCGCCGGATCAGCGTTTTGGCCACGCCGCTTGCGCCGCGCAATGCGACCAGTGGTTTGCCGGGGTAGCGGCTAGAGGCGTAGCGGGCGGGAATGACGATCAGAACGCTCATGGCTGCACCAAAAGAACTCCGGGGGCGTAGGCGATAAAGAACGGGTTGGCAAAGCCCGCCTTGCCATAGGCCAGCGGCGTATGGTCGTCAAAGCGCACGACCATACCGCCCGCTCCGCGCAGCACCGCATCGCCCGCAGCGGTATCCCATTCCATGGTCCGCCCGAGGCGGGGGTAAAGATCGGCTTCGCCGGTCGCTACCAGACAGAACTTCAAGCTCGACCCGGCGCTGGTCATATCGCGCACCGCGTAGGCTGCGATGTAATCGTCGGTCGCTTGATCGCGGTGCGATTTTGAAGCCACCACCATCAGTGCGCGGTTGTCGGGCATGGAAACCGAGATTGGTCGCTGCTCGCCCGGGCCTTCCTTGGCGAAAGGGCCTACCTCTTCGACGCTGCGCCCATCAGCGAGTGTATAGAAAAGCCGCCCCTTGGCCGGGGCATAGACGATGCCGCGCACCGGCACACCCGCCTCGACATAGGCGATGTTGACCGTGAAATCGCCGCGCCGCTGCACGAATTCCTTGGTGCCATCCAGCGGATCAACGATCAGAAAGGTTTGCGCGCTCTGCTCATGGCTTGCCGCCTGCTCTTCGGTCACCAATGCCAGTTCTGGAAATGCCGCGCGCAGCCCTGTCGATATCAGCGCATCGGCGGCCTCGTCGGCCTCTGTCACCGGACTCGCATCAGATTTGACGCGCACTTCGAAATTGGGATCGGCATAGATTTCCATGATCTGGTCGCCCGCTTCAAGGGCAAGGCGGCGCATCACTTCGGCTAGGCGGACGTGGTCCATTTGGGGCATTCTCCGCAACTGTGGCGGCATTGATCCGCCAACACATTCCCCTTATGATGCGCGATAAAGGGATCGGCAAGGTTTCCCGGCAAGTATCGAGGCATTGCTGCAATCGCGGCAGAAACGGGCGCAATGTTCACACCGCAACGTCGCACGGGCACAGTCAGCACCGGCTTCAGTATTCTGGGGCTGATCTTTCACGCCACGGTCCGCTCGGTCCGCAAAAGCCACGGCAATGCGATGATGGGTCTGGTCATGAACATGATGCAGACAGTGCTGCTGGTCGGTGCCTTCTACGTGATGTTTGATGTGCTCCACATGCGCGGCAGCGCCGTACGCGGCGACTTCTTGCTCTATATCATGTCGGGTATCTTTCTGTTTCTGACTCACACCAAGTCGATCGGCGCGGTTGCGAGCGCCGAAACCTCGACCTCACAGATGATGAAGCATGCGCCAATGACCACCGCCGTTACGATCGGCGCGGCGGCGCTTGGCGTGCTTTACATCCAGACACTGTCGCTGTTGACGGTGCTGTTCGTCTACGATGTCGCCATTACACCGATCACCATCGACAACCCGGTTGGCGCCTATGCGATGGTGTTGATGTCTTGGTTCACGGGCTCTGCGATTGGTGTGTTGCTGCTTGCGGCACGGCCTTGGGCGCCAAACGCCGTGGGTATAATTCAGCAGCTTTACAGCCGCGCCAACATGATCGCGTCGGGCAAAATGTTTCTGGCCAACACGCTGAGCTCAAAGATGCTGGCGCTGTTTAGCTGGAATCCGTTGTTTCATGC
Organism: Rhodobacteraceae bacterium UBA6213; assembly: GCA_002421605.1. Classification (GTDB taxonomy): domain Bacteria; phylum Pseudomonadota; class Alphaproteobacteria; order Rhodobacterales; family Rhodobacteraceae; genus UBA6213. The sequence goes on from DISJ01000009.1 coordinate 334,023, forward strand.
AATCGACCAGGCGCGTGGATTCACCTTTATCAACTACAACCCGCATTACTCGAACTGGCACTATCCGCTCTATGTCGGCCTTGCGATCCTGATGATCGGATTGATGGGCGAGTTCTATACGCGCCAATATGCCTCGCTGAGCTGGGGCGCGCGTCGCTAAGGCGGCGCGCGAGCGCTCATTTCTGCAAAATCTGCACAAAACTGCTGCGCTATCGCGGTTTTTCGCAACCGCACGGCGCTTGCAGGGCGCAATGCCCCTCCTTATATACGCCCAGAAGCCGGTGTGGGCAGTGCCTCGCGCCGGGTCCATTCAAAGCCTGGGATCGGAAGGCAGGGGCCGTGCTCGGGCCTGTCGTCCATAAACATCGCCGCAAGAAAAAGGGTTGCATCATGGCCAAAGTTATCGGCATTGACCTCGGAACTACAAACAGCTGCGTCGCCATCATGGATGGCTCTCAGCCCCGCGTCATCGAAAACTCGGAAGGTGCGCGCACCACTCCCTCGATCGTCGCCTACACAGAGACTGAACGGCTTGTGGGCCAGTCGGCCAAACGGCAGGCAGTGACCAACGCCACCAATACGGTGTTTGCCGTCAAACGCCTGATCGGCCGCCGCATCGGCGAGCCCGAGGTCGAGAAAGACCGCAAGCTCGTGTCCTATAACATTACGGATGGCGGCAACGGCGACGCATGGGTCGAAGTGCGCGGCGAAAAATATTCGCCCGCGCAGGTTTCGGCCGTGATCCTTCAGAAAATGAAGGAAACCGCCGAAAGCTATCTGGGCGAAGAAGTCACGCAGGCGGTCATCACCGTGCCCGCGTATTTCAACGATGCCCAACGCCAAGCCACCAAGGACGCGGGCAAGATCGCGGGCCTTGAAGTGCTGCGCATCATCAACGAACCGACCGCAGCAGCGCTGGCCTATGGCCTTGACAAGAAAGAAGCAAAAACCATCGCGGTCTATGACCTCGGCGGCGGCACCTTCGACATCACCATTCTGGAAATCGACGACGGCCTGTTCGAAGTCAAATCGACCAATGGCGACACCTTCCTAGGTGGTGAAGATTTCGACATGCGGATTGTCAGCTATCTCGCCGAAGAGTTTCGCAAGGAGCACGGCGTTGATCTGACGAAAGACAAGATGGCCCTGCAACGCCTGAAAGAGGCGGCTGAAAAGGCCAAGATCGAACTTTCGTCGAGCCAGCAGACCGAAATCAACCAGCCGTTTATCTCGATGAACGCGCAATCGGGCACGCCGCTGCACATGGTCATGAAGCTGACCCGCGCCAAGCTGGAAAGCCTTGTGAGCGATCTGATCAAAGCCTCGCTCAAACCCTGCGCCGCAGCGCTGAAGGATGCCGGCGTTTCCAAGGCCGACATCGACGAAATCGTGCTGGTAGGCGGCATGACGCGGATGCCGAAAGTGGTTGAAGAGGTAACTGCCTTCTTCGGCAAAGAGCCGCACAAGGGCGTCAACCCCGACGAAGTCGTGGCGCTGGGTGCGGCCATTCAGGCCGGCGTGCTGCAAGGTGACGTGAAAGACGTGGTTCTGCTTGACGTGACCCCGCTGAGCCTCGGCATCGAAACGCTGGGCGGCGTGTTCACCCGTCTGATCGACCGCAACACCACGATCCCGACCAAGAAAAGCCAAGTGTTCTCGACCGCCGAAGACAACCAGAACGCAGTGACGATCCGGGTGTTCCAGGGCGAGCGCGAAATGGCGGCCGACAACAAGATGCTGGGCATGTTCAACCTAGAAGACATCCCGCCCGCACCGCGTGGCCTTCCCCAGATCGAGGTGACCTTCGACATCGACGCCAACGGCATCGTTTCGGTGAACGCCAAGGACAAGGGCACCGGCAAAGCGCAACAGATCACCATTCAGGCCTCAGGCGGGCTTACCGACGCCGAGATCGATAAGATGGTGAAGGATGCCGAGGCCAACGCCGACGCCGACCGTAACCGCAAGGAACTGGTCGAAACCCGCAACCATGCCGAAGGCCTGCTGCACTCGACCAAGAAGTCGCTCGATGAACACGGCGACAAGGTTGATGGTTCGACCGTTGAAGTGATCGAACTGGCCATGAAGGCGCTGGAAGAGACGCTGAAATCAGACGATGTCGGCAAGATCAAAGGCGGGGTGCAGAACCTCACCGATGCCGCCATGAAGCTGGGCGAAGCGATCTACAAGGCCAGCGCTGCCGCAAGCGAAGGGGCCGCCGAAGAAGACGCGCCGCATGGTGTGGACGATGACATCGTCGATGCCGACTTCGAGGACCTTGGCGACAAAAAGCGCAAGTAAGCGCAGGAACCCACGCTCCGGCTGCCACGATCAGTGGCGGCCGGGGCAGGGCTCCCGATAGGGGCGGCAGATGGCAAAGAGAGATTTCTACGAGGTTCTGGGCCTCTCGCGCGGCGCCAATGCCGAAGAGATCAAGAAAGCCTATCGTAGCAAGGCAAAAGAACTTCATCCCGATCGCAACCAATCCAGTCCCGACGCCGAGGCCAAGTTCAAGGAAGTGAACGAGGCTTATGAGGTGCTCAAGGACGACCAGCGCAAGGCGGCCTACGACCGTTTTGGCCACGCCGCCTTTGAAAACGGTATGGGCGGCGGCCCCGGCGGTGCGCGCCATCCAGGCGGGCAAGGTGATTTCGCTTCGGCCTTTTCGGATGTTTTCGAAGATCTGTTTGGCGATTTCATGGGCGGGCGCGGCGGCGCACAAGGCGGGCGCACACGCGCCAGCCGTGGGTCTGATTTGCGCTACAACCTGCGTGTGTCCCTGGAAGAGGCCTACGCGGGGGTGCCAAAGTCGATCACCGTGCCCGGCTCGCATGCCTGTCAGGCCTGCAACGGCACCGGTGCTGAAGGCGGCGCTGAGCCAACCGCCTGCCCGACCTGCTCGGGCATGGGCAAGGTGCGCGCGCAGAACGGCTTTTTCACGGTCGAGCGAACCTGCCCCACCTGTAACGGCGCGGGCCATGTGATCAAGACTCCCTGCCGCGTCTGCCATGGCGCAGGCCGGGTTGAGAAAGACCGCACCTTGCAGGTCAACATTCCCTCCGGCGTTGAAACTGGCACCCGCATCCGGCTGGCGGGCGAGGGCGAGGCGGGCGCGCGCGGTGGCCCGGCGGGCGATCTGTATATTTTCATCGAAGTGCGCGAGCACACGATCTTTCAGCGCGACGGCACAACGCTGTTTTGCCGGGTGCCGGTCAGTATGGCCTCGGCAGCACTTGGCGGCGAGGTTGAGGTGCCCACGATCGAGGGTGGGCGCAGCCTAGTGAAGATTCCCGCAGGCAGCCAGTCGGGCCGCCAGATGCGGCTGCGCGGCAAGGGTATGCCAAGCCTGCGCGGCGGTGGGCAAGCGGGCGACATGGTGATCGAGCTTGCCGTCGAAACGCCGGTCAACCTGACCGGGCGGCAGCGCGAGATTCTGCGCGAATTCGACAAGATCGAAGCCGATAACAACCCCGAAACCGCCTCGTTCTTCAAAAAGGTCAAAGGCTTCTGGGCGGCAATGAAGGGTTGAGAGGTGGCAGTGCCTCCGGCGGGGATATTTTGCCTGAAGCATGCGGGAATTAACCATTCCTAAACCATGCCGCGCCAGCATTGCCGCATGACCCGCGCCCCTGCCTTTGGTGAACGCCCGATGCCGCTTTTCGCCCGTGATGGCGACGAGGCGGCGGCGGGCGCACTGGCGGCGGGCGCGCGATTGCCCTCGTATATCCGCGATCATCGCAAACGCTTGCGCGAACGCTTCATGCAGGGCGGCGCAGGCGCTGTGCCGGAATATGAATTGCTGGAACTGCTGCTGTTTCGCGCCATCCCTCGCCAAGATGTAAAGCCGTTGGCGCGCCGCCTGCTTGATACGTTTGGCGACCTGAACCGGGTGCTCTCGGCCCCGCCCGCGCGGCTGCTTGCGGTTGAAGGTGTGGGCGAGGCGGTGGTGCAAGAGCTGAAGATCGTCGAGGCGGTGGCACACCGTATGGCGCGTTCGCGCGTGTTGCACCGCGCGGTGCTGTCCAGTTGGGACGCGCTGCTCGACTATTGCCACACTGCCATGGCGCACCGCGAGACAGAGCAGTTTCGCGTGCTGTACCTTGACCGCAAGAATGTGCTGATCGCGGATGAGGAGCAGGCGCGCGGTAGCGTCGATCATGTGCCGGTCTATCCGCGCGAGGTGGTCAAGCGCGCGCTTGAGGTAAACGCCTCGGCGCTGATTCTGGTTCACAACCACCCTTCGGGTGACCCCACACCTTCGGAATCCGACATTGCCATGACCGCCAAGGTGCAAGAGGCGGCAGCGGCGCTGGGCATCGTGCTGCACGACCATCTCATTGTCGGCAAATGCCGCGAGCTAAGCTTTCGCGCCCAAGGCTACCTTTAGTCTGCCTGGGCCTGCGCCAGCGACATCGGTGCAGGTGGCAGCGGCACCAGCACGGCGCCGTCGATACCGTCGCAATCGGGCATGGCGAGCGTGATTGGCAGCGCATCCGCGACCCCAGTCCGCAGCACGATTGCGTCAAGATCGCCACCGCAGGTGTTCGCGCCAAGATCGGCGCGCACTATCGGCGGCTCTGCGTTGGCCGCGCTGGCAACGCTGCGGATTTCGGCCAGCAGCGCGGGTTCAGCGCCAAGGTCGCCAAGCAAGGTCAGCTCGGCGTCAGGTTGTGCGATGAAATGCAGCGCGCTGCTTGCCCCGGCCAGCAGCGCCGCGCGTTCATAGCCGTCGATGCTGTCAAGTTGCGCCGTTGCAATCAGCGCTGCCCCTTCTGGCAGCAGTGCCTGCACCTGCACGTCGCGTGCAAGCGCCGGGATGGTTGCTTTGTAGCCGCCATCAGCGTCGGTCAATACGGCAAAGGCAAGCTCGCCCATGCGCATCTCAACGCGCTCCAGCGGCATACAGGGCGCGGCGAGGCGAACCTGCACCAAGGCCCCCGGCAAGGGCACAACGGCCAGCGTAGGATCACCACAGAGCAGCGCAGGGGCAAGTGCCGTTGTTGTGGTTGCAACCTCGCGCACGGATGGGTGCGCGAGCAGCATTGGCAGTTGCGGCGCCGCGGCAAAGACTTCGGCTGGTGGCGCGGCGCTGGCGGGTGGCGGAGCGGCGTTGGCGGCGCTCAGGAGTGTGCCGGCTGGCGCATCGTGCTGCATGTACCAGCCGCTGGCGGCGGCAATGGCCACTGATGCGGCTATGGCCACAATTCTACGGATGTTGCGCATTTTTTGCCTCTCACCCTATTCAACGGGGTGAATATGGCAGGCAATCGTGGCGCCAGCGTGGCGTGGGTGGGGCAGTGCCGACGCGGCGGGGCACCCAATGGGCCCCCGCCGGATTTGGTCTTAGGCCAGCTTGCCGTGGCAGTGCTTGAACTTGTTGCCCGAACCGCAGGGGCAGGGGTCATTGCGCGCCGGTGCGCCCCATGTGGTGGGGTCAGCTTCGTTAAAGCCTGCAACCAGAGGTGTCAGCACGGCGGTAGCACCTGCTTCCGCTGCGCCGAGCACGGCAGGGCCTGCGGCGGGTGCAACCTGTGCGCGTTGCTGGGCCTGCTGCGCCTCGATCGCCTCGCGCACCAATCGCTGCTGTTCTTCTTGGCTGACGGGGCGGATCTGGGCCAGCCGCTGCGTCACGTCGCTGCGCAGGCTTTCCAGCATCGACTCAAACAGCTGGAACGCCTCGGTCTTGTATTCCGAAAGCGGGTCGCGCTGTGCATAGCCGCGGAACCCGACTACAGAGCGCAGATGTTCAAGCGTGACCAGATGTTCGCGCCATTTGGCGTCGATGATTTGCAGCAGCACCTGCTTTTCGACCGCGCGCATGGCTTCTTCGCCATAGCTTGCGGCCTTTTCGCCGGCGGAGGCGTCAGAGGCCTGTTCCAGCCGCTCGCGCATAGCTTCCTGATCGACACCTTCTTCATGCGCCCAATCGGCGGTGGGCACATCAAGGTTTAACTGGGTGATGACCGCATCATGCAGCCCATCGACGTTCCATTGATCGGCGTAGGATTTGGGCGGCAGGAATTCGGCTACCAGATCGTCGATCACCTGATAGCGCATATCGCGGGCGATTTCGGCGATGTCCGTGGATTCCATGATTTCGCGGCGCTGGCTGAAGATTGCCTTGCGCTGGTCGTTCATCACGTCGTCGAACTTCAGCAGGTGCTTGCGGATGTCAAAGTTGCGCGCTTCGACCTTGGCCTGCGCACGCTCGAGCGATTTGTTGACCCAAGGGTGAATGATCGCCTCGCCATCCTTCATGCCCAGCGAGGACAACATCTTGTCAAGCCGGTCAGACCCGAAGATGCGCATCAGATCATCTTCCAGCGACAGGAAGAACAGAGTGCGGCCAGGGTCGCCCTGACGGCCTGAACGGCCGCGCAACTGATTGTCGATCCTTCGGCTTTCGTGCCGCTCGGTGGCCAGCACAAACAGACCGCCCGCTTCGATCACACGCGCCTTTTCATCGACATGTTCCGCTTCGATGCGTGTGCGCAGCGCCACGGGGTCGGCCTCGGGGTCGGCGGCCAGCGCCTCCATCACCTGCATCTCGACGTTGCCGCCCAGTTGGATGTCAGTGCCACGGCCTGCCATGTTGGTGGCAATGGTGATGGCACCAAACTTGCCCGCATCGGCCACGATTTTGGCTTCCTGCTCGTGCTGGCGCGCGTTGAGCACGTTATGCTCCAGCCCTTCGGCCTTCAGCATTTCCGAAAGCATCTCGGATTTCTCGATCGAGGTTGTGCCAACCAACAACGGTTGCCCCTTGGCCTTGGCCTCTTTGATGGTCTCGACGACGGCGGCGTATTTTTCTTTGGCGGTGCGATAGACGCGGTCGTGCTCATCTTTACGAACCACCGGGCGGTTGGTCGGCACTTCGACCACGCCGAGTTTGTAAATCTCCAAAAACTCTTCGGCCTCAGTCACCGCTGTGCCGGTCATGCCCGCGAGTTTTTTGTAGAGCCGGAAGTAGTTTTGAAAGGTTACGCTGGCCAAGGTGACGTTTTCGGCCTGAACGGTGACACCTTCCTTGGCTTCGATCGCTTGGTGCAACCCGTCTGAAAGCCGCCGCCCCTTCATCATGCGCCCGGTAAACTCGTCGATCAGCATGATTTCATCATCGCGCACGATATAGTTCTGATCCTTGTGGAACAGCGTGTGCGCGCGCAGGGCCTGCGTGACGTGGTGCACGATCGAGGTGCTTTCGGGGTCATAAAGCGTTTGGTCTAGCGGCAAGATGCCATCGGCGTGCAGCCGCTGCTCGATGAACTCGTTGCCCTCTTCGGTATAGGTCGCGTTGCGGGTCTTTTCGTCGAGCTTGTAGTGTTCGGGCGAAAGCTCGGGGATATAGCGGTCAAGCGTGCGGTAAAGCTCGCTGCGGTCCTGACTCGGGCCGGAAATGATCAGCGGCGTGCGCGCCTCGTCGATCAGGATCGAGTCGACCTCGTCAACGATGGCGTAGAAATGCCCGCGCTGTGCCATTTCGGGGATGCTGGCGCGCATGTTGTCGCGCAGATAGTCAAAGCCCAACTCGTTGTTGGTGGCATAGGTGATGTCGGCGGCATAGGCGGCGCGTTTGGCGCCATCTTCCTGAAACGGCACCACGACGCCGGTGGTCATGCCAAGCTGGGCGTAGACCTTGCCCATCCAGTCGCTATCGCGTTTGGCAAGGTAGTCGTTGACGGTGACGATATGCACGCCCTTGCCTGCCAGTGCGTTCAGGTACGCAGGGAAGGTTGCAACCAGCGTCTTGCCCTCGCCGGTTTTCATTTCAGCGATGTTGCCCTGATGCAGAAAGATCCCGCCCGAAAGCTGCACGTCAAAGGCGCGCAGACCCAAGGCACGCCGCGCCGCCTCGCGACAGTTGGCGAAAGCTTCGGGCAAAAGGTCGTCAAGTGCTTCGCCGCCTTGCGCGCGAGCTTTGAATTCTTCGGTCTTGGCGATGATGCCCTCATCGCTTAACGCCGAAAATTCCGGCTCAAGCGCGTTGATCTTAGCGACCAGCGGGCGGACCGATTTCACCTTGCGGTCATTGGGCGTGCCAAAAACCTTTTTCGCGAGTGTCCCAAAGCCCAGCATATGTTCTCCGCAGGTTTCATCGACCTTATCTCGTGATGTCCGGCCTTGCCCGCACCCGCGGGCTTGCCTAAAACGGCTGCAACAAATGAACGTGCGGCCTTCACGAGAACCATTGGCGATGTAAGGGTCTGCTGTCAGAGTGTCAACGCCGCCGGAGGGTGCGGCAAATCAGGAGTGGCTTTATGGCTTTCGGAACGAGACTTCTTGCTGCGGGCGCGATCGCGTTGGCGCTAGCAACGCCGCTGCGCGCGGCCGATCTTTCGGCCGACACTGTGGTGGCTACGGTAAACGGCACAGACATCACCTTGGGGCAGATGGTTGCCCTGCGCGCTGGTTTGCCCGAGGGCTATCTTGTGCTGCCCGACGACATTCTTTTTGACGGCATCCTGCAACAGTTGATCCAGCAGTTGGCGCTGGCCCAAATTGCCGAAAAGCAACTGACGCCTTTCGACGTCGATATGCTCGAGGTGCAGCGGCTGAATTACCTCGCCTCGGTGATGCTTGACGCGGCGGTGGCCAATTCGGTCAGCGACGAAAAGGTGCAAGCCGCTTACGACGCGCAATATCTCAACGCCGCGCCCGTGCGCGAATATAACGCGGCCCATATTCTTGTTGCGACCGAAGAAGAAGCCAAGGCGATCCGCGCAGAGCTTGATGCCGGTGGCGATTTCGCGGCGATCGCCCGCGAGAAATCGACCGATGGGGCCGCGGCCGCAGGTGGCGATCTGGGCTGGTTCGCGCTGGATCAAATGGTTGAACCCTTCGCCGCCGCCGTGGCGCAACTCGAGGCCGGGCAGATCGGCGGGCCGGTGCAAACCGAATACGGCTGGCACCTGATCAAAGTTTCCGAAACCCGCCTTGCAGAGGTTCCCGCGCTCGACATGGTTCGCAACGACCTTGAAAACACACTGCAAATGAACGCAGTGCAGGAGCGCCTTGATCAAGCCGTGGCCGAAGCACAAGTCACGCAAGCGACCGACGGCATCGACAAGGCAATCCTGAAAGACCTGGCGCAAAGCGCCGAATAAACGAGGCAAAGCCATGGCCAAGACCAACAAGGACTGGAAATCTCGGGCCGACAAGCTCAAGGCCAGGCTGAAAAAGCTCGAAAAACGGCTAGAGGCGGCTTTGCGGCCGCCCAGCCCCGCGCCTACAGGCAGCAAACCCGCAGCGATGTCGCCGCTGGCCCCGGCAGCCTTTCCGGCGCTGCCCGTGATTGCGGGGGTCGAGTTCGCAGCGATTGCGGCCGGGGTGCGTTACGTCGGGCGCTCGGACGTGATGTTGGTGCGGCTGGCGCCGGGAACTGCGGTGGCGGGCGCCTTTACCCGCTCCTCCACCCGCGCCGCCTGCATCCACGATTGTCAGGCAAAGCTGCGCGCCAAGGCGCCCGAAGGTGCCGGTGCGGCGATCATCGTCAACTCTGGCAATGCCAACGCCTTTACCGGCGCCGCGGGGCAAGAGGCGGTTGATGCCGTCACTGGCGCTGTGGCGTCCGCGCTGGGAATGCCCGCAAGCCGGGTGTTTTCATCCTCGACAGGGGTGATTGGCGAGCCGCTTCCCTATGCGCGCATCACCGCCAAGGTGCCAGAGCTGGCCGCCACCCTTTCGCCCGGCGGGATCGAGCTTGCGGCCCGCGCGATCATGACCACCGACACTTTCGCCAAAGGTGCCTCGGCCCAAATCGAAGGCGAGGGCGGCACAATTCACATTGCGGGCTTTGCCAAAGGTTCAGGCATGATCGCACCCGACATGGCGACGATGCTTGTCTATATCTTCACCGATGCCAAAATTGCGCCGGCCAAGCTGCAAAAGATCATTTCGGGGCAACTGGATACCTCGTTCAACGCAATCACCGTCGATAGCGATACCTCTACCTCCGATGCGCTGATCGTGGCGGCGACCGGCCAAAGCAGCGCCGCCGAGATCGCCAACCTGCGCTCGTCCACAGGGCGCGCCTTTGCAGCGGCTCTGGGCGGGGTCATGCTCGATCTGGCCAAGCAGGTCGTGCGCGATGGCGAAGGCGCTACAAAGTTCGTCGAGGTGCGTGTGACGGGGGCCGAAAGCAACGGCGATGCGCATCGCGTTGCCATGTCGGTGGCCAACTCGCCCTTGGTGAAAACCGCAATCGCGGGCGAAGACGCCAACTGGGGCCGGGTAGTGGCCGCCATTGGCAAATCCGGCGCCACGGCTGATCGCGACCGCTTGCGGATTTCGTTTGGTGACATGGTTCTGGCCGAAAACGGCTGGCGCGTGCCAAGTTACGACGAAGAAAAAGCCTCGGCCTATATGGAGGGGCAAGAACTGGTTATCAGCATCGACCTTGGCCTCGGCACCGCCTCCAAAACCGTTTACACTTGCGATCTCACGCATCGCTACATCGACATCAACGCCGATTATCGGTCGTGAAAACACTGCTCGTTGCTGCGGTCGCGCTGATTGATGTCGATGGGCGCGTGCTCTTGGCCGAACGCCCGGCGGGCAAATCGCTTGCCGGGTTGTGGGAGTTTCCGGGCGGCAAGGTAGAGCCCGGCGAAACTCCCGAAGTCGCGCTGATCCGCGAGTTGCACGAAGAGCTTGGCATCGAAACATGGCAAAGCTGCCTTGCGCCGCTGACCTTCGCCAGCCACGCCTACGAAGATTTTCATTTGCTGATGCCGCTGTTTGCCTGCCGCAAATGGGGCGGCATCGTCACCCCGCTTGAAGGGCAGCGCCTTGCCTGGGTACGCGCGGTGGATTTGCGTAATTACCCGATGCCGCCTGCCGATCTGCCGCTGATCCCGATTCTGCGCGACTGGCTTTGAATCGAAAAAGCCGCCCGAAGGCGGCTTTTCCAGAACATTGGCGGCAGGCTCAGTCGAGTTTGCGCACGATTTCTTCGCGCGTGAAGATCTCGATCACGTCGTCCTTGCGCACGTCGTCGTAGTTTTCGAACGCCATGCCGCATTCCTGGCCCGAGATGACTTCTTTCACCTCGTCCTTGAAGCGCTTCAGCGTCTTCAGCGTGCCCTCGTGTATCACCACGTCGTCGCGCAACAGCCGCACCCCCGCCGAGCGTTGTGCAACGCCCTCGGTGACCAAGCAGCCAGCAACCTTGCCGACGTTGGAAACCTTGAAGACTTCGAGAACCTTGGCGTAGCCGATAAAGGTTTCGCGGATCTCGTTCTTCAACAGCCCCGAAGCGGCCGCCTTGATGTCATCCACCAGATCATAAATGATCGAGTAATAGCGGATTTCGACGCCCTTCTGGTTGGCACTTGCGCGTGCCGGCGCATTTGCCCGCACGTTAAAGCCGATCACCGGCGCACCAGAGGCTTCGGCTAGGCCGATATCGCTTTCGGTAATGGCACCAACACCCGAATGCAGCACGCGTACGCGCACCTCGTCGTTGCCGATCTTGTCCATTGCCTGTGCGATTGCCTCCGCAGAACCCTGCACGTCGGCCTTCACCAGAATCGGCAACTCTGCCACCGACTTATCGGCCTTGGCCTTGGCCATCAGCTGTTCCAGCGTCGTTGCAGCACCCGCCGCCGCGCGCTTGTCACGCGCCAGCTTGATGCGGTAGTCGGCAATTTCGCGGGCCTGCGCCTCGGTCTCAACCACGTTCAACACGTCGCCTGCTTGCGGTGTGCCGCTTAGGCCCAGCACTTCGACCGGCACCGAAGGCCCGGCCACTTCAACGCGTTCGCCATGATCGTTGATCAGCGCGCGCACCTTGCCCCACTGCTCGCCGACCACGAAGATGTCGCCAAGGCGCAGCGTGCCGTTTTGCACCAGCACCGTCGCCACCGGGCCACGGCCCACGTCAAGCTTGGCTTCGATCACCGCACCCAGCGCCGAACGCTCGGCATTGGCGCGCAAATCAAGCAGTTCGGCCTGCAGCGAGATCGCCTCAAGCAGTTTGTCGAGCCCTTTTCCGGTTTTTGCCGAAACTTCGACATCAAGCACGTCGCCCGACATTTCCTCGACCACCACCGAGTGCTGCAACAGATCGGTGCGCACTTTTTGCGGATTGGCCTCGTATTTGTCGATCTTGTTGATCGCCACGATCATCGGCACATTGGCGGCGCGGGCGTGGTTGATTGCCTCGATGGTTTGCGGCATCACCGCGTCATCGGCCGCTACCACCAGCACCACAATGTCGGTTACCTGCGCACCGCGTGCGCGCATCGAGGTAAACGCCGCGTGGCCGGGCGTGTCGAGGAAGGTCAGCACAGCGCCGGTATCGGTTGTTACCTGATAGGCACCGATGTGCTGCGTAATGCCGCCCGCCTCGCCCGTCGCAACGGTCGTGTGGCGGATCGCATCGAGGATCGAAGTCTTGCCGTGGTCAACGTGGCCCATGATGGTCACCACCGGCGGGCGCGGCGCAAGGTGTTCGGCCTTGTCCACAACGGTGTCGATCACATGCTCAACGTCGGCATCCGAAACCCGCAGCGCGCGGTGACCGAATTCTTCGACCACAAGCTCGGCAGTATCGGCGTCGATGGTTTCATTGATCGAAACCATCATGCCCATTTTCATCAGGCTCTTGACCACGTCAGCAGCACGTTCAGCCATGCGGTTGGCCAGTTCCGAAACCACGATCGCCTCGGGCAGCCGCACATCGCGCACCTGCTTTTCGGGCTTCACATGGATGCCCATCGCTTTTTGACGGGCTTTTTCTTGCTTGCGCTTCATCGCGGCCATGCTGCGCTGACGCCCACCTTCGCCGTCGATGGCGTCAGTAAGGCTCAGCTTGCCGGTGCGGCGCGCGTTGTCGTTGGTCTTGGCCTTGCCGCGCGCGTCGCGGTCGGTTGCGCCACCGCCCCGCTCGTCGCGGTCACGGTCGGTCTTGCGCGGGCCAACGGTTACGACACCTTTGGTGGCGGCGCGGCTGGCGGCTGCCTCGGCGGCGGCCGGGTCAAGGGGCGCATCGGCCTTGGAGCCACCTGCGGGCTTGCGGACCTCTTCTTTTTTCTTCTCGCGGGTTTCGGCGTCGCGCAGACGGCGCGCTTCTTCCTCGGCCCTTTGCAGCAAGGCTTCTTCGCGCTCGCGCTCTTCGCGGGCCTTGGCCTCTGCCTCGGCTACACGCAACGCGCGCTCTTCGTCGCGTTGTTTGTCTTCGATCGCGCGACGCGCTGCATCTTCGGCATCGCGCGCCTTTGCGGCACGCAGCGCCGCCATGCGGCGGTCCATTTCGGCATCTGAAATGCCGGCGGGACGCTTGGCAGGATCGCCCGCAGATGGCGAAGAGCCGCCGGGGGCGGGTGCCCGTGTCACTGGCGCACCCGGCTTGGGCACCAGAACGCGTTTGCGCTTGGTCTCGACCACCACGCTTTTGGTCCGGCCGTGGCTGAAGCTCTGCTTCACCTGTCCGGGGCGGCTTGCGCCACCAAGACCGAGAGGTTTTTTGCCGTCAGTATCGTTCATGCCGTCTTCGTATCCTTCTCGGCGGTCGTGCCGCCGTCCCGCTTGCGCAGACCTGTAAGTCTCGCAGCATCGACTTTTACCCGTGAGGTGAGTCCGCCAGCCGCAAGCGCGCCGTGTATGGCATGATCGCGGCCGAAAGCCAAACCCAATTCCGACGCGGTGAGGCAGCCAAACCAGCGCCCGCCTTCGGGCGTCCAGAGCTTGCCCTTGCCGCGGTCCGATCCGTCAGAAGCCTGCAGCAGAACCTTTGCGCGGCCCTCTGAAAGCCAGCCCTTGACCTTTTCAAAGCCGCAGACCGCCCTGCCCGACTTTCGCGCCAGCGAAACAAGGTCAACCACCCGATGCGCCAGCCCCGCCTCGACCAGATCAACCAACCCCTCGGGCAGGGTCACCGGTTCCTTGGCGGCGCGGGCGAAAAGGCCCTTCTTGACCGCTTTTTCCAGCACATCCCGCTCTGCCGTGACCCAGATTCCCCGGCCCGGCAGCTTTTCCGCCAGATCGGGGTAGACCATGTTGTCGGGCCCCACGACAAAGCGGATGAGCCCGGCCTTGGGCTGCACCTCGCCGGTGACGATGCACCGACGTTCTGGGTCTTCCGGAGTTTTGTCCTGGCCGCCGCGTGTCATATTGGGTTCCGGGGCTGAATCAGGCCCCGACCTCCTCATCATTTTCATCGTCGCTGGTCGCGACTGCTTCGACCGCCTCCAGTTCCGAAGGATCGACCCAACCCAGTTGGACACGCGCGGTCATCACCAGATGCTGCGCTTCCTCAAGGCTCATATCGAACTTCTCAAGCAAACCTTCATCCTTCACCCGCGCGCCATTCACCGTGGTCCAGCCACCGGCCAACTCCCAGTCAGCACAGGTTGCAAAGTCTTCCAGCGTTTTCACGCCGTCATTTGCCAGCGCTTCCAACATCTGCGGGGTCAGCCCTTCAAAGTCGATCAGGCTCTGCTCGACGCCCAGCGCCACAGCGGCTTCCATCGCCTTGCGGTTCTGGCTGTCGATGTATTCGCGTGCGCGGGCCTGCAATTCGCCTGCGGTGCCTTCATCGACACCTTCGATCGACATCAACTCTTCAAGATCGACATAGGCGACCTCTTCAAGGCTGGTAAAGCCCTCCGCCACCAGAAGCTGCGCGAAGAACTCGTCCAGATCGAGCGAGTCGACAAAAAGCTTGGTGCGCTCAGAAAACTCGGCCTGACGGCGCGTGCTTTCGTCGGCTTCGGTCATGATGTCGATGTCGAGTCCGGTCAGCTGGCTGGCCAGCCGCACGTTCTGCCCGCGCCGCCCGATGGCCAGCGAAAGCTGCTCGTCCGGCACCACCACCACGATCTTGCCGGCCTCTTCGTCGATCACCACCTTGGAAACTTCGGCGGGTTGCAGCGCGTTGACAAGGAAGGTCGCCTGGTCAGCGTTCCACGGAATGATGTCGATCTTTTCGCCCTGCAATTCGCCGACCACCGCCTGCACGCGGCTACCGCGCATACCGACACAAGCACCCACCGGGTCGATCGAGTTATCATAGCTGATGACTGCAATCTTGGCGCGGCTGCCGGGGTCACGCGCCACGGCCTTGATTTCGATGATGCCGTCGTAGATTTCCGGCACTTCCATCTTGAACAGCTCGGCCATGAACTGCGGGTCGGTGCGCGACAGGAAGACCTGCGGGCCCCGCGGTTCGCGCCGTACATCCTTGATGTAGGAACGGATGCGGTCGTTGGGGCGGAAGCTTTCGCGCCCGATCCGCTCGTTGCGGCGCAGGATCGCTTCGCCACGGCCGATATCGACGATGATGTTGCCGTATTCCTCGCGCTTGACCACGCCGTTGATGATCGTGCCCTTGCGCCCGACGAATTCTTCGAACTGGCGGTCGCGCTCGGCTTCGCGCACTTTTTGAAGGATCACCTGCTTGGCGCTCTGCGCCGCGATGCGGCCCAGATCGACCGGAGGCACCTCGTCGATGATCTCATCGCCCACCTTGGGCTCGGCAAGATACGGCTTCGCCTGCTCAACGGTCAGTTGCGCTTGATAGTTTTCAACCGCTTCGTCCTCGACCACGGTGCGCACGCGCGTAAACGTCGCCCGCCCGGTTTTGCGGTCGATCGCCACGCGAATGTCCATCTCCGCGCCGTAGCGCGATTTGGCGGCACGGGCGAGGCTGTCTTCCATCGCCTGGATCACCAGTTCCGGGTCGATCATCTTCTCGCGTGCTACCGCCTCGGCGGTTTGCAGAAGTTCTAGCTGGTTGGCCGAGGTAATCGCCATGTCTTCCTCCGGGGGGTGGTCAGTGTTGGGTCGGGGTGGCGTCGGGGGCGGTTTCGCCCGCGTCTTCGTCGCCTTCGGTTTCGTCAATTTCGTCAAACTCAGATTCGTCGATGCTGCCCGCTTCGGTGCGTTGGCGCAGCATTTCGGCAATCAGCGCCTCGGTCAGGATCAGCTTGGCATCAGCCAGCCAGTCGAACTTGAGCCCGATGGTCAATTCGCCGTCCGGTCCTTCGGGCAGGGTAATCAATACCTCGTCGCCCTCGGTGCCTGCCAGAATACCCTTGAAACGTTTGCGCCCGTCGATCTGCGCCTCGGTTTCAATCCGCGCTTCGTAGCCCTGCCAGACATCAAAATCCTTCAGGCGGGTCAGCGGGCGGTCAATGCCGGGGCTGGATACTTCAAGCGTATAGGGCTCTGAGATCGGGTCTTCCACGTCAAGCGCCGCAGAAACCCCGGTCGAAATCTTCGCGCAATCGGCCACGTCAATACCGCCTTCAGGGCGGTCTGCCATGATCTGCAGCGTCTTGTTCAACCCGCCCATCAGGCGAATACGCACCAGCTCAAAGCCAAGGCCCTCGATCACCGGGCCCACAATGGCCGCCATGCGCTGGTCGATGGCGGCTTTGGCAATCAGATCGGTCATAGATGGTGCTTTCAAAACAAAAAACGGGCCGTCGCGGCCCGTTGTCTCATTCGGTGGGCTGCGAGTTTGGACCCCGCTGCGCCGCTGTTGAATGCCATATAGGCGAAAGGTCGTCGCGGCGCAAGAAAGATTCAAGATGCTGGCAGTTGGGCGCGCGGCCCTATGCCCCGCAGTCGCTCAGCTCGGTTCCGGGTTGTCGCGCCAGATGCGATAGTTCAGCGCCATCGCCACACATAGCCACGCAAGATACGGCACCATCAACACGCTTGCCAACCAATCAAGCGCCCAGAAGTTCCAGACCAGCCCTGCCACCACCAGCCAAAGCACGCCGATGATCGCAAACCCCGCGCCCTTCTTGCGCGCGCCGAAAAAC
Organism: Rhodobacteraceae bacterium UBA6213; assembly: GCA_002421605.1. GTDB lineage: Bacteria > Pseudomonadota > Alphaproteobacteria > Rhodobacterales > Rhodobacteraceae > UBA6213. The sequence goes on from DISJ01000009.1 coordinate 350,792, forward strand.
ACCGGTGTCCAGAGCGTGTTGAGCGCGATCTGCAAGGCCCAAAGCCCCAGCGCAAAGCCCGCCCCCGGCACCATTGCCACTCGCGCGGCGGCGTAGGCGCTCAGCGTGTAAATCGTGGTCCATGCTAGCGGAAAAACCCATCCCGGCGGGGTCCAGTTGGGCCGGATCAGGCTTTGATACCAGTCGCCCGGCTTGAAAAAGCTGCCACTGGCCGCCGCCGTGGCGGACGCGGCGAGAAATACCAAAAACAGGGACCACATGGCAAATCTCCTCATCGTGCAATTATGCTGCTAGGGCCTTAGATAGGCAGGCGCGCTTGCCAAAGCATCCAGCCCGGGGCGGAATATTTTGGGCGGGTCCACTCAATGGCCCGAGAACTTCTTGCCAAAAAGTTAAAGGTTTTTCTTTAATGTAGCAATATCAATGTATTGATATGTATATCACGCGTGAAATCACGGCCTTAGCGCGTTCATTACCCGCAGCAATTCGGCGGTAATCGGTGGTTCCGAAAGCGCGTGGCCCGCTGCCGCCACCAGCCGCAATTCGGCCTTGGCCCAGCCATCGGCCAGCTTCCACGCCGTCGTGGGGGGGCAGACCATGTCGAGCCGACCTTGCACGATAATAGCCGGAATATGCTCGATCCGGTGGCGGTCGCGCAGAATCTGGCCGTCAACCTCCAGAAAGGCGCGGTTCTGGAAGTAGTGGTTTTCAAGCCGCGCAAAAGTGCGGGCATACTCCGCAGGCGCCTCGGCGATGCTCGCGTCGCCATCGACGCTTGCCAGCGCGTTTTCCCAATGCGCCCAGATCCGCGCGAATCGCGCCTCTGTCGCCCAGTCGCCGCTGAAAAGACGTTGGTGGTAGGCCCCGATCAGATTGCCCCGCTCTGCCTCGGGAACCATGCTTTTGAACTGCTTCCACAGATCCGGCCAGAACGCCCCGGCGCCGCCGCCATAAAACCAGTCAAGCTCGGCCTGAGTGGCCAAAAAAATTCCCCGCAGCACCAATTGGCGCACTCTTTCGGGGTGCGCCTCGGCGTATAAAAGCGCCAGTGTCGCGCCCCAGCTGCCGCCAAACACAATGAAATCTTCTATCCCGAGCGCGGTGCGGATGGCCTCGATATCGCCGATCAGATGCGCGGTGGTGTTGGACTCGACCGAAGCAGAAGGCCGCGAGCGCCCGCAACCACGCTGATCGAACAGCACCACGCGGTAAACGCCGGGGTCAAAATAGCGTCGCATCGCAGGGCTTGCGCCACCGCCCGGCCCGCCGTGCAACACCAACACGGTGCGCCCTTTCGGATTGCCGCATTGTTCGACATAAATCCGGTGCCCGTCGCCCACCTCCAGCATGCGCTGATCGAAGGGCTCTACCGGCGGGTAGAGAAAGGCTGCGCTGGTGCGCTTTTGGGCTGCGGTTCGGTCCATGGCTCGACTATATAGCGCCAAGGCGCCGCCCGCCACGGTTGCCAAACAGAAATCGGAGACGCAGATGCAAAACCCCGCCAGCTCGATCGACCCCGAAGAAGTTGCCAAGTTCGAGGCCATGTCCGCCGAGTGGTGGGATCCGAACGGCAAGTTCAAGCCGCTGCATCTGATGAACCCTTGCAGGCTGGAATACCTGACCACCCAGATCGCCGCCGAGTTTGGCCGTGATCTTGCTGCCCCCCTTCCATTTGAAGGCTTGCGTATTCTTGATATCGGCTGCGGTGGCGGGCTTTTGTCAGAACCGATGGCGCGGCTGGGTGCCGAGGTGGTGGGCGCCGACGCCGCCCCCCGCAACATCCCGGTGGCGCGCCTGCACGCCGAGGCGCAGGGGCTTGCGATCGACTACCGCAACACTACCGCCGAAGCCTTGGCCGAGGCAGGCGAGCAGTTCGACGTGGTGCTGAACATGGAGGTGGTCGAACATGTGGCTGATCCGCAGGCGTTTTTAACCACTTGTCAGGTGTTGCTGAAAAAGGGCGGGCTGATGCTTTGCTCGACGCTGAACCGCAATCCGAAAAGCTATGTGATGGCTATTTTCGGCGCCGAGGTAGTGATGCGCTGGCTGCCCAAGGGCACGCACGACTGGTCGAAGTTCATCACGCCTGACGAGCTTTACACGCTCATCCGCGGCGCGGGCCTGGAGCCGGTGGACCGCAAGGGAATGGTTTTCAACCCGGTCAGCTGGCGCTGGAGCCTTTCTGCGCGCGATCTTTCGGTCAACTACGTCACCGCCAGCGTGAAGCGCTAGTCCTCAGACCGTGTGCAGGTAGAGGTCGTAATCGACATCAGCGATGGTGCGCGCCACCCGGGCGTATTCGGCGGCCTTGATGGCGCAGAAGGTGCGGTGCATGTCCGCCCCAAGCGCATCGCGCAGAAAAACCGAATCGGTCGCCGCGCGGATCGCCTCGCGCCAGTCGCCGGGAATCGGCAGCGCGTCGGCTTCGCCCGCGTAGCCGTTGCCGGTGGTTTCCGGGCCAGGGTCGATGCGTTCGGCCAGACCCTTGCGCACCCCGGCCAGCACGGTTGCTGCAACGAGGTAGGGGTTGGCATCGACGCCTGCGGGGCGGTGTTCGACCCGCCGCGCGGCCACCGGGCCTGCGGGAATGCGCAGCGCGACCGAGCGGTTGTTCACGCCCCAGCTTGGGCTGACTGGCGCATAGCTTTGGCTGGCAAAACGGCGCCAGCTGTTGGCGTGAGGCGCAAAGACCAGCATCGATTCGCCCATCGTCTGGCGTAGCCCGCCGATCGCGTGGCGAATCGTGTCATTCCACAGGCCTTCCTGCGCCTCGGCAAAGACATTGCGCCCGGCTTCATCCAGCAGCGAGACGTGAAAGTGCATGCCGGAGCCTGCGTATTTCTCCACCGGCTTGGCCATGAAGCAGGCGGTGACGCCATGCCTGCGCGCTTGCAAGCGCACGATCCGCTTGAGGCGCACCAGATCGTCGGCGGCGGCCAGCACATCGGTGCGGTAATGCAGCGTCAGTTCGTACTGCCCCGGCGCGTATTCCGAAATGACAGTTTCAGCCTTGATCCCCATTTGCTCGGCGGCGCGGTATATATCCGAGAAAAGCGGCTCCATCCCGTGCAAATGATCGACCGAATACACCTCGGTCTTGTCCGATCGCCGCCCGTCGAGCACTGCCGCGGCAGGGCGCGCGTAGCCCTGATCGTCAAGCTTGGGGTCGAGCAGAAAGAACTCCAGCTCAAATGCCGCTGCCGGATAAAGCCCCCCGGTGGCCATGGCCTGCACCTGCCGGGCCAGCGCATGACGCGGATCCGAAGTCATTTCGGCGCCGTCGAGGTGATACATGCTCATCAGCAATTCGCCGCGCGGTGGGTTGGTGCCGTGCATGGGTTTCAGGCTGCCCTGTATTGGCCAGGCGCGCAGGTCGCCATCGCCCTGATCCCAGATCAGCCCCGTTTCGTGCACATCTTCACCGCAGATATCGAGCCCGAGGATCGAAATCGGCAGGTGCCGCCCGCCGGAATACAGCCCGATCAGTTCGTGCCGCCGGATGATCTTGCCGCGCCCGATGCCATTGGCGTCGCTCAGCACGATGTCGAACGCCTCGATCTCGGGGTGCGCGGCAAGAAAGGCTTCCGCTTCGGCGGGGGTGGAACCGGTAGGCGATTGGGTCATGGGACGGACTTTCAGTTGAAAAGCGCGGCAAGCGTGGCGGTGAAGGCTGCAATCAGGCGGTCAATTTGCGCGCGGGTGGTGGCGGGGCTGACCAGCATCATGTTGTGGAACGGGGCAATCAGGCAGCCGCGGTTCAGAAGGCTCGCGTGGATCGCGGCTTCCAGCGCGGGGGCGTGGGCGGCCTCGGCCTCTGTGCCATTGCGCAGGGGGCCGGGGGCGCAAATAAATTCAACCCGCGCACCAACGCGAACCACGTGCCAAGGTGCGCCTTGGGCCGCAATGGCGCGCGAAAGGCCAGCCTCAAGGCGTGCGGCCCCCGCCTCCATCCGCGCGTAATTGGCGGGGGTCATCACCTCGGCAAGCGTGGCGCGCAGGGCGGCAAACTGCAGCGGGTTGGCCGAAAGCGTTGTGCCCATACCGGAATGGCCCGCAGGCCGCGTGGCATCATAGGCCGCGAACCGCGCGGCCAGTTCGCGCGCAAGGCCCCAGACTGCGGCGGGCAGGCCACCGGCCACGCATTTGCCCAGCACGAAAACGTCGGGCTCCAGCCCATGCGTGCGTGCATAGCCGCCCAAGCCGGTCGAGATGGTATGCGTTTCGTCGATGATCAACAGGCTGCCATAGCTGCGGGTCAGCGCGCGCAAGCCCGCATGGAAACCGGGCTCGGGCAGCACCATGCAGGAATTGGTCATCACCGGCTCGCATAGCACAGCCGCCACATCGTGCGCCGCAAGTGCGCGTTCCAGTGCAGCGAGGTCGTTGAACTCGACCACAACAGCGTTTTTGGTCAGATCTGCGGCTTGCCCGACCAGACCGGGGCGCGCTTCGGTCTGCCCGCCGTGCAGCCGCACCATCGCGTCATCCACGGTGCCGTGGTAGCAGCCGTTGAACACCAGCACCTTGGCGCGCCCAGTAACCGCCCGCGCCACCCGCAGTGCAAAGCGGTTCGCATCAGTGGCGGTGGTGGCGATCTGCCAGCGAAAATCACCGAAACGCTCGCAGAGCAGCGCGCCGACGGCGAGCGCGTCTTCAGTGGGTAACATGTAGGTCAGCCCGTGCCCGGCCTGCGCACGCAGTGCGCGGGCGACCGGTGCGGGCGAATGGCCAAACATCGAGCCGGTATCGCCGAGGCAAAAATCATCCAGCCGGTTGCCGTCGATATCTTCAAGCCATGCGCCTTTTGCGCGGGCTACCAGCATCGCAAATGGCTGCGGCCAATCCTTCATCCAGTGCATCGGAACACCGCCAAGCCACGCATCGCCGCCCACCGCCAGCGCCGCAGCACTTCGTGGCCGCGCCGCGCGGTAGGCGGTGGCGGCTTGGGCGGCGACTTCGGCGATGCGGTCGGCTGAAACGCCTTGGATCAATAGCGACATGGGGGCCCCGGCAAATGCGCCCCTAGTGACCATGCCCTTCAGGCGGCGTCAACGGCTGCTCTGGTTCCGGCTCTGGGTCGGCCAGCACTTCGGCTGAGGTATCGGTGCCGGGGCTCCGGTGCGCCCATTGCGAGCCTTCGGGCCGTGGTAGCCGTGTTGGATATCCGCGGTGCAGATTGGCCTTGGCAAGGAAATGCGCGCTGACTGGTGCGGTCACAAACAAGAACATCGTGATCAGCAGCTCATGCGCGCTGACATGCCCCTCTTTGAACGCGAAAAACAGCATCGAGGCCACAAGCACCCCGCCGACCCCCAGCGTGGTCGATTTGGTTGGGGCGTGCAACCGCGTCATCGGGTCAGGTAATTTCACCAGCCCCAAAGAGCCGACGAACCCGAAAAAGCCGCCCAGCACCAGAAACCCAGCGATCAGTGCATCTATCAGCATCATCGCCCCCTATTCTACAATGTCGCCGCGCAGCATGAACTTGGCGTAGGCGACGGTTGACACGAAACCCACCATCGCAATCAGCACTGCCGCCTCGAAATAGACCGCGGTGCTGCGCTGAATGCCATAAAGCACCAGTAGCGCGATCAAGTTGACCACCATCGTGTCGAGCGCCAGCACCCGGTCAGGCACCCCCGGCGAGCGGATCACGCGCCAGAGGTTCAGCACCAGCGCCAACCCGAAACAACCGAAGGCAAAGGAAAGGGCGGCTGCGATCATGAGAATATCTCCAGCAAACGGGCCTCGTAGCGGGTCTGGATCTGGCGCACCACCTCTGCGGGGTCGGGCGCGTGCAGGCAATGCACCAACAACGTGCGGCTATCGGCGGACAGGTCGGCGGAAACGGTGCCGGGCGTCAGCGTGATCGTCGCGGCCAGCACGGTGATCGCCTCGGGCTGTTGCAGGCGCAGCGGCACGGCCACCCATTCGGTGCGCAGCCGCGCGTTGGGCAAGAACAGCACAATCCGCGCCACCACAAAATTGGCAACCACGATGTCCCACGCTACGACCCCAAGGTAGCTGATCATCATCGGCAGGTTGCGCAGCCTTGGTCGCTCGGGCCAGTAGGGCGCGGTCAGCAGCGGAATCGCACAGGCAAGGATCAGCGCCATCAGCAGCGAGCCGAGGCTGACTTGGTTGACCAGCAGCAGCCAGACGGCGCCCAACAGCAGGCTCAGTTGCGGGTGCGGGAAAATCTTGCGCATCATTGGCCAACCCCGTTGCCCAGAACCGCCGCGATATAGGGCGCGGGCGCGTAGATCGCCTCGGAGGTGGCGTTCAACCAGCTGCTGGTCGGCCCGGCGGCAACAGTTAACGCGACCAGTCCGCTAAGAAGCCCCGCGATGCCGACCCAAGCAAAAGGTTTGCCGGATGCGGGCGCCGGTTCGCGCGGTACCGCCCAGAACAGCGCAGCACCCGCCCGCCCAAGGCCGATGACAGCCATCAGCGAGCCGACAAGCACAAGTGACCAGATTGCCCATGCCTCTGGTTGCAGCCGCGTTGCGTCAAGTATCATCAGCTTGCCCAAAAAGCCCGGCAACGGCGGCATTCCTGCCACGCCGATTGCTACGGTAAAAAAGAGCGCGGCCAAAAGCCCGTGCCGCGTCAGGCGGGGGCCGGGTTGCAGCGTCAGGTTGCCGCGCTCAGCCTGCACCAGATCTGCGACCAGAAACATTGCCGCAGCCGCAAGCGTGGAATGGATCAGATAGAACAACGCCGCCCCCGTGGCAGCCGCGCTGAAAACCGCGACCCCCAGCATCAACGTACCGATCGAGCCGATCACCGCGAACGCCGCCATCCGGCCCAGATCGCGCGCGCCCATCACACCGCCCATGCCGATCAGTAGCGTCACCCCTGCGGCGGGCAGCAACAGCGTCGGGCCGATGTCGCCTGCTATACTATCCGCCCCGAAAACCAGCGGGTAAATGCGCAAGATCGCATAGACCCCGACCTTGGTCAGAATGGCAAACAGCGCCGCCACCGGGCCGGGCGCGTTGGCATAGGTGGCCGGCAGCCAGAACTGCAGCGGAACCAGCGCCGCCTTGATCGCAAAGACCAGCAAAAGCAGCACCGCGCCTACACGCAGCAACCCCGCCTCATCAGGCGGAAGCTCGGCAATCCTGACCGCCATATCGGCCATGTTCAGCGTGCCGGTGACCGCATACAGCGTGCCAAGCGCCAGCAGAAACAGCACCGATCCGGCAAGGTTCATGACCACATATTGCACGCCCGCCCGCAGCCGCGCGCGCCCGCCGCCGTGAATCATCAGCCCGTAGGACGCAATCAGCATCACTTCAAAGAACACGAACAGGTTGAAGGCGTCGCCAGTCAGAAAGGCACCTGCCAAGCCCATCAGCTGAAACTGGAACAGCGCGTGAAAATGCCGCCCGCGCGCATCCCAGCCGGTGCCAAGAACATGTGCCAGCACCGCCAGCGCCAGCCCCGCAGTCAGCGCCAGCATCAGCGTGGCCAACCTGTCTGCCACCAGCACGATGCCGAAAGGAGCGGGCCAGTTTCCAAGCCGATAGACGCTGATTTCGCCGCCTGCAGTCTGCACCAAAAGCAATGCGGCCAGCGCCGCAAAGCCCAAGGTTCCCGCCATTGAAAGCACGCGCTGCGCCCGCAGATCGTTGCGCACAAGCAGCATCAACAGCGGCGCCAATAGCGCGGGCAGTACCACCGGGGCGATGATCCAGTGGCTCATTCGCGGCCCTCGCCAAGCTCGATCGTGTCATCGTCCGAGACGATGTAGGCACCCAGCGACAGCAAAACCACCACCGCCGTCATGCCGAAGGAAATGACAATCGCAGTCAGCACCAGCGCCTGTGGCAAGGGGTCGGTGTAGCCCGCCGCGCCTTCAGAAAGCACCGGTGGCATATCCACCACCAACCGCCCAGTGGCAAACAGGAACACGTTTACCGCGTAAGACAGCATCGCCATGCCCAGCACCACCGGAAAGGTCTGACGGCGCAGGATGAGATAAATCCCTACCCCCGACATGACCGCAACCGCGCTGGCTACCAAAAGCTCCATCAGCTTGTTCCCCCGCGCTTTCGCTCGTCTGACGTGGCGTGCTGGGCCAGTCGAGACAGGCTTGAAAGCGCCAGCATCACCGCGCCAACGACCGTCAGGAACACGCCGAGGTCAAAGGCCATTGCGGTGGCCAGTTCGAACTTTTCCAGCGGCGGCAGCGTGACATAGCCAAAGGCCGAAGTCAGGAACGGTTTTCCCGCGAACCAGGCGCCAATCCCGGTCAGCCCGGCAATCAACACGCCGGCGCCGATCATTCCGTGATACGAAAACCGCTGTCGCGCCTCGGCCCAGGCAAGGCCCGAGGCCATGTATTGCGTCACCAGCGCAATCGACACCACCAGCCCGGCCACAAAGCCACCGCCCGGTGCATTGTGCCCACGCAAGAAGATATAGACCCCCACCATCAGCGCCATCGGCAGAACCAGCCGCGTGGCCACCACCAGCATCAGCGGGTGCGCATCGCCAGCGCGCGGTTGATCGGGGCTCCACGCAACTAGACGGCGCAGCGCGGAGCGATGGGTTAATACGTCGGCCAGCGCAAAGATAACAAGTGCCGCGATACCCAGCACGATGATCTCGCCAAAGGTATCATAGCCGCGGAAGTCCACCAGAATGACGTTGACGATGTTGTTGCCGCCGCCGCCAGAATAGGAGTTTTCGACGTGAAAGCCGGAAATCGGTGGCAACACGAAATCGCGCCGCATCAGCGCATAAATCAGCCCGCCGATCCCCAAGCCCGCCACACTGGCAAGCACTGCATCACGAATGCGGCGGCCCAGCGGTTCGTCCATGCTTGTTTTCGGCAGGAAATTAAGCGCGAGCAACATCAGCACCACCGTCACAACCTCCACGGTGATTTGCGTCAGCGCCAGATCGGGTGCGGAAAGGTAGATGAAGCCGACCGACACCATCAACCCCACGATGCCGATCAGCACCAGTGCCAGCAAACGGTTACTGTGAAAACGCATCAACGCAAGGCTTGCGACGGCCAGCGAAAGCCAGCCTGCCGCCACCACCATCGGCACCCCCAGCAACGGTCGCGTTTCAGGCCCAAGCCCGGTGCCAAAAAACGTCCAACCGCCCGCAACCAACGCTGCCAGCACCAGCGCCACCAGCATTTGGCGCATGCCGCCATCGTGCAACGCCTCGCTCAGCCGCCGCGCACCTGCCTCGGCCTGCGCCACAAGCCACTCGTAAAGGCGCGCCATATCAAGGCGCGCAAGAACCGGGCGCGCCCAGTGCAGGTGGCGCGACTGCGTCATCAACAGCGCACCGCCCGCCAGCGCAATGCCCGACATGGCCAGCGCGGGCGTGATGCCGTGCCAGATTTTCAGTGTCACCGTGGGCAATTCGCCGCCCGTCACCGCAGCGGCCGCCGCCATGACCAGTGTCTGCACCAGCGCCGGATAAGTCCCCACGGCCAGCACGAAAGCCACCAGCACCGCAGGCGCAAGCCAGAGGCCGGGGCCGGGGTCATGCGGTACGGTCGGGTAATCGGCGCGCTTTGCACCAAAGAAGGTCAGCCGGATCAACCGGAACGAATAGGCCGCCGAAACCAGCGCACCAAGCGTGACAAGCACGGTCAAAAGCCAATCGCTGCCAAGGTAGGCGGTGTGCGCCACCTCTTCGAGCATCATTTCCTTGCTCAGGAACCCGCTGAGCAGCGGCACACCCGCCATAGACAAAGCCGCCAATGAGGCCAGCACGAAGGTCAGCGGCATTAGCCGCCGCAACCCGCCCAACCGGTCAAGATCGCGGGTGCCGCTTTCATGCTCGATGATCCCTGCGCCCAAAAACAGCGCCGCTTTGAAACTGGCGTGGTTGAGCACGTGAAACACCGCCGCCAGCGCCGCCGCCTTGGTGCCAAAACCAAGTAGCATGACAATCAGGCCAAGGTGCGAAACCGTGGAATAGGCGAGGATCGCCTTGAGGTCGGTACGGATAAGCGCGACCGCCGCCCCCAACAGCATGGTCGCCAGCCCAACCGTAGTGACCGCGAAAAACCATTCCGGTGTGCCCGAAAGCACCGGCCAAAGCCGCGCCAGCAAAAACACCCCCGCCTTCACCATCGTAGCCGAATGCAGATAGGCCGAAACCGGCGTTGGCGCCGCCATCGCGCGCGGCAACCAGAAGTGAAACGGAAACTGTGCCGACTTGGTAAAAGCGCCCAGCAAGATCAATGTCAGCGCCAGCGGATAGTCTTGCGAGGCGCGGATCGCCTCGCCCGCCCGTACGATTGCCGAAATCTCGTAGCTGCCTGCGATGCCTCCCAGAATCAACATCCCCGCGATCATCGCAAGGCCGCCGCCCGCAGTCACTGCCAGCGCCATCAGCGCCCCAGCGCGCGCCTCGGGCTTGTGGCTCCAATAGCCGATCAGCAGAAACGAGCTAAGCGAGGTAAGTTCCCAGAAAATCAGCAAAAGCAAGATATTGTCAGAAAGCACGATGCCCAGCATTGCGCCTTGGAACAGCATCAAAAAGCTGAAAAACCGTCCCGCAGGATCGGTTTGCGTTAGATAGTAGCGAGCATAAAGCAGCACCAAAAGGCCAATCCCTAGGATCAGCAGCGCAAACAGCGCGGCAAGCCCGTCTAGCCGGAAACTGACCGATAGCCCCAGCGCAGGCATCCAGTCGAGTTGCGTGACCACTGCATTGCCTGCCAGCACTTGGGGCAGATACGTCAGCACGCCCACCAGCGCCGCCGTTGTGGCCAGCCCCGCCCCCAGTGCTGCGGCACTTCGCCCTGAACGGATTAGAACGCCCGGCAGCATTGCACCCAGAAACGGCAGCAAGACAATCAGCGCAAGGTTCATGCTGGGCGACTTCCGGTCTTGGCGTGAGCCCGTGCGGGCGGTTCTGGTTTATGGCTTGTTCCTACCTGTGACCTCGGGCGCGAGGTGTCAAGGCGACGACCCGCCGCAACTTCGCCCACATGTTGCAGAAGTGGTCAGAAGTCATGGCTTTTTTCGCTGCTGGCTGTAACGGATAGGCCCGCGGGCGGTCTTTTCGGGAACAAGGCTGAAAAGGAATACCCAAGATGCCGCTTGCGCCTGCCACGAAATCCTCGCGACGCAAGGCCGGACCGTTGGTCTTTGGCGCCCTCGTGCTTGGGGTGCTGCTGCTGAGCTTTTGGCTGCGCGATCTGGTGCCTGATATGGCGACCTTGCGCACCCAAGCCGAGGCAATCACCGCGTGGAAGGCCGCGCACCCGTTGCAGGCGGCGTCTGCTGCATTTGCCACCTATGTCGCCGTCGCGGCCCTTTCGCTGCCGCTGGCAAGCCTGATGACGCTGGTTATCGGCGCTGCGTTCGGTTTGGTCTGGGGCACGCTGATCGTGTCATTCGCCTCCTCCATCGGCGCTACGCTGGCGTTTCTGGCGGCGCGGGTGCTGCTGCGCGAAGCGGTGGCAGCGCGGCTTGGGGCGCGCGCACAGGCACTTGGCGAAGGCTTTGCGCGCGACGGTGCGTTTTATCTTTTCACGCTGCGCCTGATCCCCGTGGTGCCATTTTTCGCCATCAACCTCGGGATGGGCCTGACCACGATCTCGATGCGCAGCTTCTATCTGGTCAGCCAGATCGGCATGTTGGCGGGCACCCTGGTTTATGTGAACGCGGGCACACAGCTTGCGCAGATCGATAGCCTTTCGGGCATCATCTCACCGGGCCTGTTTGCGTCGTTCGCCCTGCTTGGTCTGTTTCCGTGGATCGCGCGCAAGGCGATTGGCATGATCAATGCGCGCAAGGTCTATGCCCGCTGGTCGCGCCCCTCCCAGTATGATCGCAACCTGATCGTGATTGGCGGCGGCGCGGCGGGTCTGGTGTCGGCCTATATCGGTGCGGCGGTAAAGGCCAAGGTCACGCTGATCGAGGGTCACAAGATGGGCGGCGATTGCCTGAACTACGGCTGTGTGCCGTCAAAGGCGTTGATCCGCTCGGCCAAACTTGCGTATCAGATGCGCCACGCAGACCACTACGGGCTTGCTGCCGTGCAGCCCGAATTTTCCTTCAAACGGGTGATGGCGCGGGTGGGCGACGTGGTTGCCGCCGTGGAACCGCACGACTCGGTCGCACGTTACGAGGGGCTTGGTGTCGAAGTGCTGCAAGGCCACGCGCGCCTGCTTGACCCTTGGACTGTGGAAATCACCGATGCGGCGAGTGCACGACAACAGCTTACCGCGCGCTCGATCATTCTTGCTACGGGTGCCGCGCCGTTCGTGCCGCCGCTACCGGGGATTGAGACTGTGGGGTATCTAACCTCGGACACGATGTGGGCAAAGCTGGCCGAACACGACCGCGCACCGGCGCGACTGGTGGTGCTGGGGGGTGGGCCAATAGGGTCAGAGCTTGCGCAAAGCTTTGCGCGGCTCGGCTCGGAAGTGACACAAATCGAGATGGCACCGCGTATTCTGCTGCGCGAGGACGAAGAGGTTTCAGCACTCGCCAAAGCCGCTCTCGAGGCCGATGGCGTGCGGGTGCTGACCGGGCACAAGGCGCTGGCCTGCGGTATCAGCGATGGCGAAAAGTGGATTGAGGTCGAGGCGGACGGCACCACCATGCGCATCGGCTTTGATGAGATGATTGCCGCGGTGGGCCGCAGCCCGAGGCTCGCCGGCTACGGGCTTGAAGAATTGGGGGTGCCCGTCAACCGCGTCATCACCACCAACGCGTATCTTGAAACGCTTTACCCCAACATCTTCGCCGCGGGTGATGTGGCGGGGCCCTACCAGTTTACCCACACCGGCGCGCATCAGGCGTGGTTTGCCGCAGTCAACGCGCTTTTTGGCCGCTTTTGGCGCTTCAAGGTCGATTACCGCGTCATTCCTTGGGCAACGTTTCTGGATCCAGAGGTGGCGCGCGTGGGCCTCAATGAGCAGGAGGCGCGTGAAATGGGTATTGCGCATGAACTGGCGCGTTTTGACTTGGCAGAGCTTGACCGCGCGATAACCGATGGTGCGGCGCGCGGCTTCGTCAAGGTGCTGACGGTGCCGGGGCGCGACCGCATCTTGGGCGTGACAATTGTGGGCGAACAAGCGGGTGACATTCTGGCAGAGTTTGTGTTGGCAATGAAACACGGGCTTGGGCTGAACAAGATCTTGGGCACGATTCACACTTATCCGACACTGGCCGAGGCCAACAAATACGCAGCCGGTGAATGGAAGCGCGCGCATGTGAACCCGCGCCTGCTGGGCTGGGTGGCGCGGTATCACGCGTGGCAAAGGGGTTAGGCGATGATCGACGCAACACTTTTGCCGCTGCAGCGGCGCGCATTGGCACCGTTGGCACGGGCCATCGCAGCGCGCGGCATCAGCGCCGATCAAATCACGCTGGCAGGTTTTGTGCTGGGCGCGCTGGCGCTGCCTGCGCTGGCATTCGGGCAATTCGGGCTGGCGCTGGGGCTGATCGCGCTGAACCGGCTGGCGGACGGGCTTGATGGGGCGGTAGCGCGGCTGACCGGGCCAACCGACCGGGGCGCATTTCTCGACATTGCGCTCGATTTCTTGTTCTACGCGCTCGTGCCTTTGGGCTTTGCGCTGGCAGATCCGGCCTATGCACTGCCTGCGGCGGTGCTGCTTGTGGCCTTTGTGGGCACCGGGTCTTCGTTTCTGGCTTTTGCCTCCATCGCGGCCAAGCGCGGGATTGGTGCGGATGTCTACCCCGGCAAGGGGCTTTATTACCTCGGCGGGCTGACCGAAGGGGCCGAAACGATCGCGGTCTTTGCCGCGATGTGCCTTTGGCCCGCGGCCTTCCCCGCTCTTGCCTATGTTTTCGCCGTCGCCTGCGCCGTAACCACGCTGACGCGCTGGCGGCAGGGCTGGCTTGCCTTCAATTGAACCACTAGCGGAGTCCCCATGCGCCTTTCCCTGCTCGCAATACTTGCCATTGGCCTTGCCAGCCCCGCGCTGGCCAATTGGAACGCCACGCTGACCGCCGCGCGTGGCCAGACGGTTTATTGGAACGCCTGGGGGGGCGATCAGGCCACTAATGACTTCATCACCTGGGTCAGTCAGCAGACCGAGGCGCTCTACGGTGTGCAGGTGCAGCAGGTAAAGCTGACCGATACCGCCGAGGCGGTGACGCGGGTGATCGCCGAAAAGGCCGCCGGGCAGACAGAGGGCGGTGCGGTGGACCTGATCTGGATAAACGGCCCCAACTTTCTGTCGATGAAATCGCAAGGGCTGCTGCATGGCCCCTTCGTGGCCGGTCTGCCAAATGCGCAGTATCTTGATCTTTCGCCCAACTCGCCCGCCTCGGTCGATTTTACGGTGCCGGTCGATGGGATGGAATCGCCCTGGCGGCTGGCAAAGTTCGTGTTCATTTACGATAGCGCCCGCCTGCCCGACCCACCGCGCAGCATGTTGGCGCTGGCCGATTGGGCGGCGGCGCACCCGGGCCGCTTTACTCACCCTGCGGTCAGCAACTTCATGGGTGCCACCTTCCTCAAGCAGGCGCTGATTGAACTCGCCCCCGACCCCACCGCGCTGCAAGCTCCCGTCAGCGACGCCACCTTTGCGGGCGCAACCGCGCCGCTTTGGGCGTGGTATGACGGATTGCGGCCAAACCTGTGGCAGGGTGGGGCTAACTACCCGGAAAATCAGTCGGTGCAGCAGCAATTGCTGAACGATGGTGCGGTGGATATATCGCTTTCGTTCGACCCGGCCTCGGCAGCGGCGGCGATCCGCCAAGGGCTTTTGCCCGAAACGGCGCGCGTGTTCACGCCCGAAATCGGCAGCATCGGCAACGTCAGCTTTGTGGCGATTCCGTTCAACGCGGGCAACCGCGAAGGCGCGATGGTTGTGGCGAACTTTCTGCTCAACCCGGCAACGCAGGCACATCAGCAAGACATCGCGGTGCTTGGCGCTTACTCGGTTCTTGATCCGGCAAAGCTTGGTGAGGCGGCGGCAGCATTTGCGGCGCTGCCCGCCTCACCCGCGCTGCCGACACTGGCCGAACTTGGCCCGACGCTGCTAGAGCCGCATGCAAGCTGGATGACCCGGCTGACCCAAGCATGGGCAGAGCGCTATACAAAATGAGGGCCGAGGGCCGCGTTCTGCGCGGGGTCGTGCTGGCGCTGGCGCTGGGCGGGTTGGCCGCCCCAATTCTTGCCGGGCTATGGGAAACCACGCGCGCAGGATTTGGCGTACTGCCCGCCATTGGTGCGCATAGCTTCAGCTTTGATCCGTGGCGTCAGTTGCTGGCGCTGCCGGGGTTTGCCACCAGCCTGCGGCTAACGCTTTGGGCCGGGTTCGTGGCAACCGCGCTGGCGCTGGTGCTATCCACCGGGTTCTGTGCGTTGGTGCATGGGCGTATGCGCCCCAGCGCCGGGGCGCGACTGTTGGCGCCGCTGCTGGCCACACCGCACGCTGCAATGGCGATTGGCGTGGCGTTTCTGATTGCACCGACGGGGTGGTTTGCGCGGCTTTTCAGCCCGTGGCTCACCGGCTGGCAGGTGCCCCCAGACCTTTTCACGCTGCACGACCCGTGGGGTGGCGCGCTCATTCTTGGTCTGCTGGTCAAAGAGGTGCCGTTTTTGCTGTTGGTGATGCTGGCGGCGTTAGGGCAATTACCGGTAGCGCGCCAGATGGCGGCGGGGCGCGCGCTTGGCTATGGGCGCGGGCTGGTCTGGGCCAAGGTGATCGTGCCGCAGATGTGGCCGCTGATCCGCTTGCCGGTACTGATCGTGTTGGCCTTCTCGCTGTCGGTGGTGGATATGGCGATCTTGCTAGGCCCTTCGAACCCGCCGACGCTGGCGGTGGCGGTGACGCGCTGGTTCACCTCGCCCGACACGCGGCTGATCTTACCCGCCTCGGCGGCGGCCAGTTTGCAGACGGTGCTGGTAGCGGTGGCGATCGGGGGATTCTGGCTGGCGCAGAAAGCGGTAGCGTGGCTTGGGCGATGGTGGTTGCGTCGCGGCGGGCGCGGTGTTTCGGCGGAACCGTGGATCATGGTGGCCAGCGGCGGCGCAATGGTGCTGCTGGCAGTCGGCTTTGCGGCGCTGGTGGCGTTGGCGCTCTGGTCGGTAGCGTGGCGCTGGCCATTTCCGGCCAGCCTGCCTGAAAGCTGGTCGCTAAAGGTCTGGGCCAACCCCGCCGGGGGCTGGGCGCGCGCGGCGGGCGAAACGCTGCTGATCGGCGCAGCCAGCACGGCGCTGGCGTTGGGCTTGGCAATCGGCTGGCTTGAGGCTGATGACCGCGCCCGGCGCGGCACGGCGGCTTGGGCTGGGGTGCTGATCGTGTTGCCGCTGCTGGTGCCGCAGATCGGCTTTCTCTACGGGCTGAACGTGGTGTTTTTGCGCGTCGGATTTTCCGCAGGCCACGGCACGGTGATCTGGGCGCATCTGCTTTTTACCTTTCCCTACGTGATGATCGCGCTGGCCGCCCCTTGGCGCGCGCTAGACCGGCGGCTGCTGGATACTGCCGCAGCGCTTGGCGCCGCGCCGTGGCGGCGGCTCTGGGCGGTCAAACTGCCGATGTTGCTTGCGCCAATCCTTGCGGCGGCGGCGATTGGCTTTGGCGTGTCGGTTGCGCAATATCTGCCGACGCTGTTTTTGGGTGCCGGGCGGATCGGCACGCTGACCACCGAGGCGGTGGCGCTTGCTTCGGGTTCTGACCGTCGCGTGGTCGGGGTTTACGCGGTGTTGCAGGCAGCGCTACCCTTTGCCGCCTATGCGGGCGCACTGGTGCTGCCCGCAATCCTGCACCGCAACCGGATTGGTTTAAGCGGAAGAGCCAACGTATGAGCCTTGATCTGACCCGGCTGAGAGTGACCCCGGCAGGCAGTCCCGCACCGCTATTCGCGCCGCTGACATTATGCGTGCCCGCAGGCGAAATTGTCACGGTGATGGGGCCCTCGGGAATTGGCAAATCGACGCTGCTGGATGCTATCGGCGGGCATCTGGCGCATGGGTTTGTGGCAAGTGGCAGCGTCACGCTGAACGGGCGCGAGGTGATGGCGCTGCCGGCCGAGGCGCGCCGGATCGGTATCCTGTTTCAGGATGCCTTGCTGTTTTCGCATCTGTCGGTGGGCGATAACCTTGCCTTTGGTTTGGCACACAGCGTGCGCGGGCGCGCGGCGCGGCGGGCGGCGGTGGCCGAGGCGCTGGCGCATGCGGGGATGGAAGGCTTTGCTGACCGCGACCCCGCAACGCTTTCAGGCGGGCAGCGCGCCCGCGCAGCGCTGATGCGCGCGCTACTTGCTGCGCCGCAAGCACTGTTGCTGGATGAACCTTTTTCAAAGCTCGACACCGCCCTGCGCGACGAAGTGCGCAGCTTTGTCTTTGCCCATGTTCGCGCGCGCCATTCCGGTGTTGATGGTAACCCATGACGCGGGCGATGCCGAAGCGGCAGGTGGTGTGGTGGTGGCGCTATAGCCCTTTGGGCTTTCGCCATCTCGGTCTTTCAGGCACAACCGTGCAAAATGCTCCGAAAGGAAAGACCATGCAGCAAACCCGTGCGCCGCGCCTTTGTGTGCTGATCGATGCCGACAACGTGCCCGCCTCTTACGCCGAGGCGATTTTCGAGGAAGTCGCGAGCTTGGGCGAGGCTTCGGTGCGGCGCATCTATGGCGACTGGTCGGCGTTGCGGCTGGGTGCCTGGGCCAAGAAGGTGGCGGCGCTGGGGCTGGTGGCCGATCAGCAGTTTTCCAATACCAAGGGCAAGAACGCCTCGGACATCGGGCTGGTGATTGCGGCGATGGACTTTTTGCATTCGGACCTGTTCGACGGCTTCGTGCTGGTCTCGTCGGATAGCGATTTCACGCGGCTGGCGGCACGGGTGCGCGAACAGGGGCTTGATGTTTACGGCATCGGTGAGAAAAAGACCCCCGAGGCATTCCGCATGGCCTGCAAACGCTTCATCTATGTCGAAAACCTTGCCGCAGGCGAAGAACCCGCCGCACGGGCCGCACCCAAAATGGGCAGCGCCGAGCCGCAGCCCGCGCCCGAGCCGCGCGGTGCCAAAGAGGCGCCCGCTAAGGCTATTCCGCTGATTATTCAGGCGATGCGGGCGATCGATCCCGAAGGTGAATGGTATTCGCTGGGGCAGATCGGGCAGTATATCACCCAAGGCGCCCCCGACTTTGACACCCGCACCTACGGCAGCGCCAAGCTCAGCGACCTTGTGCGCAAGATCAGCCGGTTCGAGGTGAAATCGGGGCCGGGTGGCCAGCTGTTGGCGCGCGACGTGGCCTGAACCAAGCGGGCAGGCGGCCCTGCCAGCGAGAAATCTGTCCTGGGCCAGCGGGATTTCCGCAATTCTGCCAAAATGCCGATGCAGCCATACCTAAACGGTTTTGAGTGTTTCAATGGCAGGCGAATTGACACTTCGGCGGTTGAACTGGGCGTTATTGATTGACGGCGAGAATATCGGGCCCGGATTTGCGGGCGAGATACATACACGTGCGGCCAAGCACGGCGCACTGCCCATCCGCCGCGTGTATGGCGATGTAGAACGGCTGGCGGGTTGGGGCGAGGTGCAGGGCCTTCGCCTTGTGCACACAGGCACGGGCAAGAACGCAACCGACCTTTTGCTTTGCATCGAGGCGATGGAGGTTTTTCACTCCGGGCTAGTGGACGGCATCGTGCTTGCCGCGTCGGACCGCGATTACACCCATCTTGCGCTGCACCTGCGCGAGCGCGGGTTTCGCCTGATCGTTCTGGGCGAGGATAAGACGCCCGAAAAACTGCGTCACGCCGCCGGTGGTTTTGCCGTGCTTGGGCAGATGGCGGCGCCAAAGCCCGCGCCGGTGCGCGCGGTCGCGGCGCGGCCCAAACCCACGGCCCTAGACCCCAAGTTGCGCGCGGTTATCAACGAACTGGCGGGCGAGGAGGGCTGGGCCTCGATCGGGTTGCTGGGGTCTGCGATGTGGCAGCGCCGTCAGGTCAGGCACGCCGATACCGGGTCTGCAAGTTGGGGCAAGTATCTGGCCGGACGCAGCGATATGTGCCAGCTGGACACTGCCGCGCGGCCATTGCGCGTGTAGCTGCGCGCCTAGGCACACTCGGGTCGCGTCTTACCGTAACGGGCCGGGTGCGAGGCGTTGCCAAAGATCAGCCGCGCGAGAATATCGGCGCGGCGCAACTCGGCAAACCGGTCGGCAGCAAGCTTGAACCCGTCGCGCAAAAACACCATGCGCGCGCCTTGTAGCGCCGCATCGAAGCGGCGCTGCTCGGTTACTCCAACCGCCACGGTCGTCGTTCAGATGCGTCGCATTCGATGTAAGCGCCATGCGGTTGTCGCAATTGCGCAATGCAGCGTTAAACACCCGCCCCCGAAGGTTGCCTCTGCACGGGGGTGCATTGGGTAAAGGGGGTGGGTCATGGCGGAATTGCGCCATGTGGCGACGTTGATGGGCACGAACGCCAGTTTCGTGGCCAACCTGACCGATCTCGACGCGGTCTGGGCCAACGGCCAGCCACGGCTATACGCGGCAACTCGGGTGGGCGGCGGCGTTTCGGTGTACGACCTTTCGGGCAGCGCCGGGCCTGCCGGGCTACTCCAGCATCAGGGGTATAGTGGCGGGCTGACCCAACTCGACACGCCCGATATGCTAGAGCTGACCAGCGGCGCGCGCAGCTATCTGGTGCCGCTGGGGCTGCGCAATGGCGTCACGACCGGCTACACGCTGGGCAGCACTGGCACGCTTGGCAGCACACAGAACCTTGGCGGCACGGGCGGGCTGGCCAGCGATCTGACCGTTGCCGCCAGCGCCAGCCTTGACGGGCATGTCTATATCTTCGGCGCGCGCGCGGGGCGAAGCGAGCCGCTGGTCTATGAAATCGACGGTAGTGGCAAGATCACGCAGCTTTCGCCTACCGCGTCGCCCTTGGGTGCGCCGATCGACATGTTGGCGGTTGCCGAGGTGGGCGGGCGCAGCGTGTTGCTTGCTGTCTCGTCTGCGGCAAATGCGATCACCAGTTACCTGATCGGCGGCGACGGGGTGCTGGAACGCGTCGGCAGCATTTCCGCGCTTGGCGGCATCGGCTTTTCGCAGCCAAACGTGCTGACCACCGTCGCCGCTTACGGCGAAACCTTTGTCATCATGGGCGCGGCCGAAAGCGGCTCGTTGACGGTGTTTCGCTTGCAGGCCAATGGCGCGCTGGTGGCTGTGGACCATATCACCGACACGCTGTTCAGTCGCTTTGACGGCGTGACGGCGGTTGAGGTGGTGAGGGCGGGCGAACGGGTTTTTGTGCTGGCCGGGGGTGCAGATGATGGTTTGAGCCTGTTCACGATGCTGCCAGACGGACGGCTTTTGCACCTGTTGAGCATTGCCGACACGACCGCCACCACACTTTCCGACATCACCGCGCTGGCCGCGATTCTGGTGGAGGGGCGGGTTCAGGTTTTTGCTGCGGGCGAAGATGAAGCCGGGATCAGCCAATTCGATCTGGATCTGGGCGCGCTTGGCGTCACGCTGGTTGGTGGCGCTGTCTCGATGGCAGGAAGTGCGGGTGACGATCTGCTGGTGGCAGGGCCAGAGACCACAGCGATAAATGGCGGCAGCGGTGACGATATTCTGGTAACCGGGGCAGGCGATATCGAACTTTGGGGGCGCAGCGGGCGCGACCGCTTCGTGATCTCGGACGGTGCGCAGAATGTGACGATCAAGGACTATCAGTCTGGCAGCGATATCATCGACCTTACCGGGCTGCCGTTTCTGCGCACGATGGCGCAGGTCACGATCACGCCAATCACCGGCGGTGCGGTGCTGCGATACGGCGACACCGTGTTGACCGTGCTGACTGCCAATGGCGCAACCTTGATGCCGTCGCAGTTCTCAGGGGCAGGCAGCATCGAAATTACCCGCTATCCGCCCGGCTATGTTTATGCCGACACCCCCGAGAATTTGGGCACCGCGGCGGCAGACACCCTTCTGGGTGGCAATGGTGATGATGTGATCCGCGGGCTTGGCGGCGCCGACTGGATCGACGCGGGCGCGGGCCATGACACCCTCGACGGAGGCGATGGCAACGATTGGTTGCTGGGCGGCGCAGGGAACGATTGGATCGAAGGCGGCTCGGGCGCCGATATGCTGGCTGGCGGCACCGGGGCAGACACGCTGTTGGGCGGTGCAGGCAACGATCTGCTGCTGGGCGGTGCGGGCAATGACCAGATGCGCGGCGGTGACGGTGCCGACATGCTGCTGGGTGGTGCGGGTGCCGACATGCTGGCGGGTGAAGGCGGAAACGACTGGCTGGACGGTTGCGCCGACGACGATCTGTTGCAGGGTGGTGCGGGTGCTGACGTGCTGATGGGCGGGGCGGGCAATGACAGCCTGGATGGCGGCGCCGGGTTTGACCTGTTGACGGGCGGTGCGGGGGCCGACTGTTTCATCTTTGCTGCGGGCGAAAGCGGCGCGTCAGGGGTTGCACGCGACCTCATCACCGATTTTACGCCCGGCGAAGACCTGATCGACCTGCGCGCGCTAGGGCTGCACGGTTTCATCGACGACGCGGCGTTTGATGGCGTGCCGGGCCAGATTCGCTATGCGATCAGCGGGGGGTCCGGGGTCATTTCGATCGACATCAATGGTGACACCCGCGCCGATATGGTGATCGAGCTGCAAGGCGGTCCGGCGTTGAACGCAGCTGATTTCCTGATTTGAACCTGTGGCGAAAATGCGCAATTGCATTGTTGCAAGCTTTGGATGATCCTCAAGGCGTGACCGCCCCGAGCGCCAAGAGCCTAAAACAACAGCGCCGCCGCGGCCCTCCTGGGGAGGAGCCATGTCTCGAATTGAAATCCTGCGAGAGCAGTCGGCCACGCGTGGCCGCTATCTGATCCGTCTCAATGACCAGTTGACCGAAGCCGAACTGACTTGGGCAACGCTCACCGATGGGGTGATCGCGGCCGATCACACCGACGTGCCCGATGCGTATCGCGGTCGCGGCTTTGGTATGCTGCTTGTCGAGTTTCTGGTGGCCGATGCGCGCGCGCGCGGGCTGCATGTGGTGCCGCTTTGCCCCTTCGTGCGTTCGCAGTACCAGCGCCACCCGCAATGGGCCGACGTGTTCGGCGACTGACCGTCGCCCCTTGCCAGTGGCGACCGGGGCGCTAGTCTGACTGCCCAGACATCGCAGAAGGCTTGTGCACAAGACCATGCAAAACTCAGACGCAATGCCTGCGGGCAGCGCGCCCGACCCAACCAACCAGCGCGCTTACCGCGATGCGCTCGGGCGCTATGCGACCGGGGTGGTGGTGGTAACCGCGCGCGAGGCAGACGGGGGCGGGCCACTGGCGATTACCGTCAACAGCTTCGCCTCGGTTTCGCTAGAGCCACCGCTGGTGCTGTGGTCGGCGGCGCGCGCGTCGGTTCGGCACGCGCATTTCACCAAGGCGACCGCCTTTGCCGTGCACGTGCTGGGTGCCGATCAGGCTGATCTTGCGGCCCGGTTCAGCCGCAATGGCACCGATTTTTCCGGCCTTTCCTTTACGCTCAACGAATTTGGCGTGCCGCTGCTGCCCGATGCCCTTGCGCGGTTCGAATGCGCAACCGAAACGCTCTACGAAGGCGGCGACCACACCATCATTCTTGGCCGCGTCAGCCGCTTTGCCGAGGGCAGAAAGGGCGCGCCGCTGGTTTTTGCGCAGGGCCGCTACGGGCAAATTTCATCGTCCTGAAAGGGGTTTGGCGCCTGCTTGATATTCGCGCGCATTTGATCGTTTAAGCAGGCATTAACACCGCGCTGCTATGGCGGACGACGGGTGAATATACGGGTGATGGGATGGAAGCGCGCAACACTGCGGCGCCTGCCATTATCAAGCGCAAGAAGGTCATCTTAGCTGGCGGGCACCACGGCGGGGCATGGAAAGTGGCCTATGCCGACTTTGTAACCGCGATGATGGCTTTTTTCATGCTGATGTGGCTGCTGAACGCGACGACTGAAAAGCAACGCAAGGGAATCGCGGATTATTTCAGCCCGACGATTCCGGTCAACCGGGTCTCGGGCGGTGGCGACGGTGCCTTTGGCGGCGAGTCAGTGTTTTCCGAGGAACAGATCGCGCAAAGCGGAACCGGGGCCACCACGCTGCGTCCAAGTGCCGAGCGGCAGGCAATGGGTGCAGCGGAAGGTGGTGCCGATACCGGCGCTGCCGAAGCTGCCGTGCTTTCTGATCTGCAGCGCGAGCTGGAAAGCGCGTTGGCGGCAGGTGGCGGCGAAGCGATGCTTGCACCCGATGTGGCGCGCCATGTCGTAACCCGGCTGACCGATGAGGGGCTGATTGTCGAATTCTTCGATCTCGACGGCGAGCCGTTGTTTTCTAAAGACGGCACTACACCCGAGCCGGTCACGGTGGCTATTGCAGGGATGCTGGCACGGGTGTTCGGGCTGGTAGGCAACGAGGTGGCGATCAGCGGCTATGTGCGCGCCTACCCCGACATGCTGCGCGTCAATCCGGAATGGGAACTTTCGAGCGAACGCGCACAAGTGTTCCGCAAACTGCTGGAGCAAGAAGGTTTCGCGCGCGTGCGGGTGCAGCGCGTAACCGGCTTTGCTGACCGTAAGCCCGCTGTCAGCAACCTGATGGCAGTGCGCAATAACCGGCTAGAGGTTACGCTTTTGCGCCCCGGCAAGTGAAATGCAGCTGCGAAATCTGTTAGGGTCATCTTAAGGCGCGCCTGCGCATTCTGCCGCCATAGAGGGATGCAGCAGCAGAAAGGCGCTCAGGTATGTCCATCTCGTCATCGCTCAACGCGGGGGTGGCCGGTCTTGCGGCCAACGCCACCCGCCTCGCGACCATTTCCGACAACATCGCCAACTCTGGCACCTACGGTTACAAACGCGCCGCGGCCGAATTCGAAAGCATGGTCATCAACCAGTCTGGCGGCGCGGGTGTCTATTCGGCGGGCGGCGTGCGCGCCGAAACCATGCGCCTGATCGAAGAACGCGGTGCACTGGTCTCTACCTCCAATGCGCTTGATCTTGCGGTCTCACGCCGGGGCATGTTGCCGGTGATGCCGTCGGTTTCAGTCGGCAGCACCTCGGGTGACCAGCCGCTGATGATGACCACCACCGGCTCGTTCCGCACCGACCCCAGCGGCGTATTACGCACGCAATCGGGGCTGGTGTTGCTCGGCTGGCCTGCCAACGCTGACGGTACCATCCCGGTCATGCCGCGCGACACGACCAGCGGGTTGGAGCTAGTGGTCATCAATGCCAACCAGACAGCGGGTGATCCGACCACCAAGATGAATCTTGGCGTCAACCTGCCCGCCGTCGATACCGAATCGACAGCAGATGGCGCACCGCAGCCACTCTCGGTTGAATATTACGGCAACCTCGGCACATCAGAAACGCTCGACATCACCTTCACCCCAACGATCCCGGCCTCCGGCTCATCGAACCAATGGACGATGGTCATCCGGGATTCGGCGCAAGCAGGGGCGGTGATCGGGGAATACACGCTGGTCTTTGACGATTCGCGCGGCAACGGCGGCACATTGGCCTCGGTCACGCAGATCTCGGGCGGTGCCTATGACGGCACCGAGGGTGCGCTTTCGTTGACCGTGGCAGGAGGCCCGCTGGAAATGACGATTGGCAAGCTGGGTGACCCGAACGGGCTCACCCAGCTTTCAGACAGTTTCGCGCCGACATCGATCACCAAGGATGGCTCGCCAGTGGGTAACCTCACGGCGGTAGAGGTGGATGAGGGCGGCTTTATTCGTGCCACCTATGACACCGGTTTCATTCGCACAATTTACCAGATTCCGCTGGTCGATGTGCCTAATATCAACGGCTTGACCACGCTGAGCGATCAGACATTTCAGGTCTCGACAGTGTCGGGTTCGTTCTTTCTGTGGGACGCGGGTGATGGTCCGACCGGCTCGGTTGTCGGCTATGCGCGCGAAGGGTCCACGACAGACGTGGCGGCAGAGCTGACCAACCTGATCCAGACCCAACGCGCCTATTCCTCGAACGCCAAGGTAATCCAGACGGTTGATGAAATGTTGCAGGAAACGACCAACATCAAGCGTTGATCCCCCTTGGCGGCCTTTAGAATGGAGGCTGTGTGATGAGCATTTCAGGTGCGCTTTCCAACGCACTCTCCGGGCTTTCGGCCGTGTCTCGGGCAGCCGATGTGGTGGCCTCGAACACCGCCAACGCAATGACCGAAGGCTATGCGCGGCGCGAGCTTTCGCTTTCGGCGCGCAACCTTGGCGGCACCGGCGCCGGGGTCTGGAGCGATGGCGTCAGCCGGGTGCTCAATCAGGTCGTTCTGAATGATCGTCGCTTGGCCGACGCTGATGCTGCCAATGCGGGCGCGCGCTATGATTTTCTGACCTCGTTCGAGGCGTTGCTGGGCAATCCTGGCGAGCCGGGCGCGCTTTCCACCAACATAGCGGGGCTCGAAACTGCGTTGATCGAGGCTGCCAGCCGCCCCGACAGCGAGGCGCGGCTGGCAGCCGTGCTCGCTTCGGCAGAGCGGTTGGCGGGCCAACTCAACTCGCTTTCCAGCGCACTTCAGCAAACCCGCACCAGCGCCGATCATGCGGTTGCCACGCACGTGCAGACACTGAACACATCGCTTGCCCAGATTGACCGGCTTAACGCCGAAATCCTCGCTCAACGTGCCGCCGGATACGATGCGACCGCGCTGATGGACCAGCGCCAAACTCAGGTCGATATCGTTGCCACAATCGTGCCGGTGCGCGAAGTGGCGCGCGATGGCGACCAGATCTCGCTTTTTACGGCCGGTGGCGCAATTCTGCTCGAGGGCAATGCAGCGGTCATCGGGTTTGCCCAAGCCGGGCTGGTAACCGCCGACATGACGCTCGCATCTGGCGCGCTTTCGGGCCTTGCGATCAACGGCATGGCGGTGCCGCCGGACGATGGCGGGCTGTTCGGCGGTGGCAGCCTCGGTGCCGCCTTCGCGGTGCGAGACGTGCTTGCACCCGCTGCGCAGGTGCAGATCGACGCGTTCGCGCGCGATCTGATCTCGCGCTTTCAAGACCCGGCCGTGGACCCGACTCTGGCACCCGGCGATATGGGGCTATTCACCGACCACGGTGCGCCGCTTGATATTGCGAACGAGGTTGGGTTGGCCGGTCGCATCGCACTGAGCACGCGCGTTGACCCAAAACAGGGTGGCGCGCTCTGGCGGCTGCGCGACGGGATTGGCGCCGCAACGCCCGGCGCGGTCGGCAATTCGGCCCTGCTGACGGCGCTCGCCGATGCGCTGGGCAGGCCAGTTGCCCCGCAATCGGGCAATTTCATCGGTGCTGCGCGCTCGTCCTCGGGACTGGCCGCCGACATCCTCTCGCAAGTGTCCTTGGCGCGCCAAACCGCTGAGGCGAACCAAGTCTATGCAGGCGCACGCCAAGACGCGCTGCGCGAAATGCAGCTGGCCGATGGCGTCGATACCGACCACGAAATGCAGGTGCTTTTGCAGATCGAGCAGGCCTATGCCGCCAACGCGCGGGTCATCAGCGCAATGGACGAACTGATCCAACAACTTCTGGCGATGTGAAATGAGTTTGTATTCCGTAGGCGATATGTCGCAAATCCATCAACTGCGCCGCCACAGCAGCGAGCTTAAATCGCACGCAACCCGGCTGGCCGACGAAATGACCACCGGCGCCAAGGCCGACACCGGTGCTGCGGTGCGCGGCGATTTTACCGCGCTGGCGGGGGTAGAGCGCGCGCTTGCTTCGCTTGGGTCTTTCGCCATTGTCACGGCCGAGGCCACGCAGTTTGCAGCTACCCAGCAAGTGGCGCTTGGCACCGTTGCAACGCTTTTGGGCGAGGCGGGGCCAATGCTTTTGTCTGCCTCGACCAGCACCAACCCGGCGGTAATCGCGGCCGCAACGGGCGACGCTGCGCAGAAGTTCGCCACCATCATCGCGGCGCTGAACACCAATACGGCGGGCCGCTACAGCTTTGCCGGCACCGCTAGCGATACGCGCCCGCTCGCCCCTGCCGAAGATATTCTCGCCGCCCTCGGTGCCGCAACCGCAGGCGAAACCACCGTTTCGGGCTACATTGCGGCCCTTGAGGCGTGGTTTGATGCGCCTGCCGGTAATGGCGGCTACCTTGATGCGGCCTACGATGGTGGCGCGTCATTGGCCCCATTTCCCATCGCCAGTGGCGAGCGCGTGGAAATCGCCACAACCGCTGCCGCCCCCGAAGTGCGTGATTTGCTCAAGGGCATGGCGCTGGGCGCGATGATCTCGCAAGGGGCGATGGCGGATGATGTGAGCGCGCGCGCCGCGCTAACCCGCGCCGCAGGCGATATGACGATGAGCGCGGCCGGCGCGGCCACCGCGCTTGCCGCCCGCGTCGGCAGCATCGAGGCGCAGATCGACGATTGCGCAACCCGCAACAGCGCTGAAACCGCGGCGCTGGGCATCGCGCGCACCGCCATGACCGCCGCCGACCCCTATGACACCGCCACCGCGCTCGAGGCCGTACAGGCGCAAATCGAAACGCTTTACACCCTGACCGCGCGGCTTTCGGCACTCAAATTGACGGATTACCTCAGATGAAACGCTTCGCCGTGCTGATCTTTTGCCTGCTGCCCGCGCTTGCCACCGCCACGCCGATTCGGATCAAGGATCTGGTCGAGTTTGACGGCGTGCGCGGCAACGATCTGGTCGGTTACGGCCTCGTGGTCGGGCTGAACGGCACCGGCGACGGGCTGCGCAACGCACCCTTCACCGAAGAGATCATGACCAATATTCTTGAAAGGCTCGGCGTCAACGTTTCGGGCGAGCAGTTTCGGCCAAAAAACGTGGCCGCAGTGCTGGTTACCGCGACGTTGCCGCCCTTTGGGCGCACCGGCAGTCAGATCGATGTGACCGTTTCGGCGATTGGCGATGCCAAAAGCCTGCTGGGCGGTACGCTGATCATGACCCCGCTGAACGCCGCCGATGGTGATATCTACGCGGTGGCGCAAGGCACGATCATCGCGGGCGGCGCCTCGGCCTCGGGCGAGGGTGCCTCGGTGGTGCAGGGCGTACCAACCGCCGGGGTCATCCCCTCTGGCGCGCGGATCGAACGCGAGATTGAGTTTGCGCTGGCCTCGCTATCGGATGTGCGGCTGGCGTTGCGCACCCCCGATTTTACCACCGCCGCCCGGATCGAACAGGCGATCAACGCCGATTTCGGCCGCACGGTCGCGCAGATGCTCGATTCCGGCACCGTGAATGTTGATATCACCGCCGCCCGCATGGCCTCGACCGCGCATGTTCTGGGCCGGATAGAGTCGCTTTCGGTTGAACCAGAACAGCGCGCCCGCGTGGTTGTCGATCAGCGATCCGGCACCATCGTAATGGGTGAAGATGTGCGCATCAGCCGTGTTGCGGTCAGTCAGGGCAACCTGACCTTGCGGATTCAGGAAGCGCCGCTGGTGGCGCAACCCAGCCCCTTTTCGCGCGGCGACACCGTGGTAGTGCCGCGCACCGAAGCGACCCTCACAGAAGAGCCGGGCATTGCGATGGCCGAACTGACCTCGGGCACCACGCTTTCCGAAGTGGTCGCGGGGCTGAACGCACTCGGCGTCAGCCCGCGCGACATGATCGACATTCTGAAATCGATCAACTCTGCGGGTGCGCTTCATGCCGAGTTTCTGGTGCAATAGAAACGTTTTTGCCCGCAATCGGCGCGCCACTCGCCGGCGATGTGGCGCAGATTGTGCTGCGGCGGCCTTGCCGCGCCTGCGGGTTCCGGGCCGTGCATCTTCAACTTTGGAGCTCGCCAATTTTGCGCTATTCTAGGGCGGTCAACCATCGCGCGGGAGGGCATTGGATGGACAATCTGAACCTGCAAGATCCGGTTTTTGCAACCTATGCCATTGCCGCCGCTTTGATGATTTTGAAAGCGGTCAGCATGTCGTGGCTGACCGTGCTGCGCATGATGCAGGAGAAGGGCGGCTACCGCGCGCCCGAAGATCTACGCAAGACGCTGCTGAACCCCGCGCCCGACCCCGCGCAGCTTGCGCCAAACGAACGGGTCGAGCGGATTCGCCGCATCCAGATGAACGATCTGGAAAACCTGCCGTTCTTTCTGGTCGCGGGGCTGTTGTTCGTGCTGACCCAACCCTCGCTCTTGACCGCGCGCGTGGTACTTTATGGCTATGTCGTCTCGCGCTTGCTGCACTTTGCCGCCTATCTCAGCGCGCGCACGCACGACACCCGCGCCACGCTCTGGACGATCGGCTCGCTGCTGCTGATCTACATGACATTGCGCGTGCTGATGGTGGCGCTCGGGGCGTAAAGGGGCGCGGGTGTGGCGGGTGAAAGTCTTTCGATTTACTTAACGCTCCTCGCAAAAGCTAGATTTTACAGGTACTTACATACCATAACGCGCGTGTTATCCACCCCCTTCAATATACCACCACGCTGCGAATGCTCTCGCCCGCGCGCAGCAAGTCGAACCCCTTGTTGATTTCATCAAGGCTGAGGATGTGGGTAATCATCGGGTCGATTTCGATTTTTCCGTCCATATACCAATCGACGATCTTCGGCACGTCGGTCCGCCCGCGCGCCCCGCCAAAGGCCGTGCCCTTCCAGGTGCGCCCGGTCACCAGCTGGAACGGCCGGGTCTGGATTTCGGCGCCAGAGGGGGCCACGCCGATCACCACCGAAACCCCCCAGCCGCGATGCGTGCATTCCAGCGCCTGCCGCATCACGGTGACGTTTCCGGTGCAATCAAAGGAATAATCTGCGCCCCCGATCTGATCGAACGGAGTCTTGGTCAGCTCGACGATATGGGCCACCACATCGCCCACCTCGCTTGGGTTCACGAAATGGGTCATTCCAAACCGCTCGCCCCAGGCGCGCTTGGCAGGGTTCAGGTCCACCCCGATGATCATGTCGGCACCCGCCAGCCGCAGCCCTTGGATAACATTCAGTCCGATTCCGCCCAGCCCGAACACCACCGCCTTCGCGCCGACCTCGACCTTGGCAGTGTTCAGCACGGCCCCGACCCCGGTGGTGACGCCACAGCCGATATAGCAGGCCTTATCGAACGGCGCGTCGTCCCGGATTTTGGCCAGCGCAATTTCCGGCATTACCGTGTGATTGGCGAAGGTCGAGCAGCCCATGTAATGCAGGATCGGCGTGCCATCGAGCATCGAAAACCGCGTCGTGCCATCTGGCATCAACCCCTTTCCCTGCGTCGCGCGGATCGCGGTGCATAGGTTGGTTTTGCGAGACAGGCACGAGGGGCACTCGCGGCATTCGGGGGTGTAGAGGGGTATCACATGATCGCCCGGCTTCAGGCTGGTGACGCCCGGACCGCATTCCACCACCACGCCAGCGCCCTCATGACCGAGAATAACGGGAAACAACCCTTCCGGGTCGGCACCCGAGAGGGTGAATTCGTCGGTATGGCAAATGCCGGTCGCCTTGATTTCCACCAGGACCTCGCCGGCGTGCGGGTCTTCGAGGTTTACCTCCATCACTTGCAGGGGTTGACCGGATGCAAGGGCGACTGCGGCACGGGTTCTCATTGGCGGCTCCTTCTTCTATATTTGGCCAAGCCTGGGCGAAAGCTGGCGGGCGCGCAACATCGAGGTGGATCGAATGGCGAGAATATTGGCTTTTGCATTGGTGCTGGCGCTGGCTGCCTGCGTCGAGGCGCCTCAGGTTCCGCCGCCGGTCCTGAGCGGAGAGATGGTCACGGTGACCCCGCTGGACGGAGCGCCTGCGTTAGACCCCACCGCATCGGCTATTGCTGCGCCTACGATTGCGGCGCCGGGGCTTGAATCGCGCGAGCCTGATCTTTGCCACGCCATCGACTATGTGCCCTACCTCGGCAAGCCCGGCGCGCTGATTGATACCTTGGCCCTGACGCAGCCGTACCGGATCGTGCCGTGGCGCGGGATTGAGCCGCAGGAATATGTAGCTGGGCGGATCGTGTTTCGCCTGGACGCCGCGGGCAATATTTACAACATCGACTGCGGTTGATCCGGCCGAAACGCAAAGACCCCGCCGTTTCCAGCGAGGTCTTGCAGGCGAAAGTCGCCCTGGCGGCGCATACTGGGTGGGGGCTTTTCTAACACCACCAGGGCTTAGCGATTTCCGCTGAAGCCTTTGTCGCCTGCGATCGGGGCGGTTTCGCGCTGGCAGCGTGAAGGTTTGCGGGTCTTTTTATGGCATTTTCACGGCGCTTGATCGTGGTGGCCGGGTTGTGCCAGCATAGCGCCATGACGGTGCAACCCCCGATAAATCTGCAAGCCGCGCGCGATTGCGAGCGCGTGGCTTTCCATCGCACAGAGCTGGGGCCGATCTTGCAGCTTTACGGGCGCATGGTCGCGGCGGGCGAGTGGCGCGATTATGCGATGGCCTTCTTGCCCGATGTGGCGGTATTTTCGGTGTTTCGGCGTGCCAGCGAAAACCCGCTTTACCGGATAGAAAAGCGCCCGCTGTTACGTGTGCGCCAAGGCCAGTATGTGGTGATTGGTGCCGAGGGGCAGGTGCTGCGGCGCGGCCATGACCTCGCGCAGGTGTTGCGTGTGCTGGAGCGAAAGCTGATCCGTGCGGTTAATTAGAGCCGTTTGAGGCACTGTAGCGGCGCATCTGACGCGGCGATGCGCGCAAGGGCCGCCTCAACTCCCTCGTAGGCAACGCTCATGGTGGCACCGTTGGCGTGAATTATCTCGCTGTCTGAAACCGCCATAGCTACATGGCCGGGCCAGAAGAAAAGATCGCCACGCCGCGGTGCGGCCGCTTCGGGCAAAGTGGCGCCGAGCGCATCGCATTGCTGGTCGCTGTCGGCGGGGCAGGCGATGCCGCACGCACTTAGCGATACTTGCACAAGACCCGAGCAGTCGATGCCCGCGTGCGAATTGCCACCCCAGAGGTAGGGCGTGCCGAGCAGGCTTTCGGCCACCGCCACCGGGTCGGTTGCCCAATCGCCGAGCGCGCGCAGGTGCATGCGGGGGATGAAGGCGCCGTCGGCGGTTTGCAGGAACTTGCCCTGTTCGCCCACCACCCGCACCCGCGCGCCAATGCTCAGCGCCGCCGTTTCGCGGGTTTTCACTTGCGGTTCGGGGTAAAGGTGGCTTGCCGGGGCCGAAACCCAGTGCGTGGCATCTTGCGGCGCGGCCAAGGCGGATTCCGCCACCCAGCCGCAAAAGCCATCGAGTGCCGAAATCACGAAGGCCGCGCCGTCGCGCCGATCAAGCACGGTTAGCGCAGCCCCCAGCAGCAACTGCCGCTCGCGCCGCCCGAAAGGTGTGGCGCAAAGGTCGGCCAGCGGCACACCAAGGCGCGCGGGGCTGCCTTCGCTAAAGCTTTCAGCCTCGATCTGCCCGCGCAGCGACACATGGGCAACGCGGCCCGAGTAGGGATGTGTGCGCCGATCAGCTTTCATAGCCCAAGCACCTCGGGCAACGCGGCCAGAATGGCGCGCGCGCCTTGCCCCACGGCGCCTTTTGGGCGGGCGGGGGCGGCGGTGGGCTGCCAGCCGTAGATATCGAAATGCGCGAAACGGGGCGTTTCGGTAACGAAGCGGCGCAGGAACAGTGCAGCCGTCACAGACCCGGCCATGCCGCCAGAGGGTGCGTTGTCGAGGTCGGCAATGCCGGGCTCGATCAGGCTTTCATAAGGTGCCCAGAAGGGCATCCGCCAAAGCGGGTCGGCCACCCGTGCAGAGGCTGTAGCAAGGGCGGCGGCAAGGGGTTCATCGTCGGTATAGTAGGGCGGCAGGTCTGCCCCCAACGCCACCCGCGCCGCACCCGTCAGCGTGGCCATGCAAAGCAGCAGATCGGGTGCCTCTTCGTCTGCGAGCGCCAGTGCATCGGCCAGCACCAAGCGCCCTTCGGCATCGGTGTTGTTGACCTCGACCGTCAGCCCCTTGCGGCTGGTCAGAATATCTTGTGGGCGGAAGGCATTGCCGGAAACGGCGTTTTCCACGGCGGGCACCAGCACGCGCAGGCGCAGCGGCAGACCCAGCGCCATGATCATTTCGGCCAGCCCCATCACGGTTGCCGCGCCGCCCATGTCTTTTTTCATCAGCCCCATGCTGGCAGCGGGCTTCAGGCTTAGCCCTCCAGTATCGAAACACACGCCCTTGCCGACCAGCGTCAGCCGCGGCCCGGTGGTGCCCCAGTGCAGATCAAGCAGGCGCGGTGCGCGTGGGCTGGCACGGCCCACCGCGTGAATCATCGGGAAACCTTCGCCCAGCAACGCCTCGCCCGACACCACGCGGGTTTTGGCGCCGTGGCGCGTGGCGAGTGCGCTAAAGGCCGCCTCGAGCTCATCCGGCCCCATGTCAGAGGCGGGGGTGTTGATCAGATCGCGAGTCAGCGCCTCACCCGCGGCAATTGCTTCGATCCGGGCGGCATCGACGCCCGCGGGGCATTTCAGCGTGGCTTTGGGCGAGGCGGCCGCCTTGTAGCGCCCGAATCGGTAGGCCGCGAGCAGGAATGCCAGCGCCGCCTCATCGGCCTCGGCGGGGTTAAGCGCGCCTTCGAGGTGCCAGACACCCGCAGGCAGCAGATCGACGGCCTTGGCAAGGTGAAAGCGCCCGCGCGCGCGTTGCGCCGGGCTGCCAAAGCCGAACAGCGCACCCGCCGGGGTGCCCCCCGCACCCGGCAACACACAGCACTGGCCAAGCGCCGCGGCAAAGCCCTGCGCCTCGGCCCAAGCGCGGGCGGGTGCCGACAATTGGGCCAGCACTTCGGCCAGTGCGGATTCGGGCACGAGGATAAGGGGCAGCGACGGGCTGGCGGAGTCTGCAAAGCGTAGCGTCATTTGGGCATTCCTGTTGCGTGACGCCGCCAACCTACCGCGCTGCGCTTGGCCTGCAAGGGGCATTGCGCCTAAAGGCTCATGTCTTGCAGATCCCAGACTGCGGTCAGCGAACGGTCGCCAATGCGCACCAGACGCGCCTGCGTTGCGGCCAGTGCTACGGCGTCTGCGGCCAGTGCCGTACGCGCCACGTCATCTGCCACGCGCGCCAGCGTGACCATGCCGATTTGCGCGGCCAACTGCGCTAACCTGCCTGCGGTTTCGACCAGCTCGCCCCGATTGTCTGCCTGCGCGGACTGTTGCAACGCGGCAAGCTGCAAGGCCAGCTCTTCGATCGAGTGGCACATGACCGCCTCGGCTTTGGCTGCGCCCAGTTCAGAATAAAGGGTTACGACCCTGTCTGGGTCGAGTCTGACGCCTTCTTGATGGTGCAAAACGGATATGTCCGCCACCCTGCATCCCTCCGATAGAGGCCCCCATGCCCGAGGCGACCCTGCGCCGCAGAAGGTCAAGAAAAGGTTGAGGGGCGGCAGAAAATCCGCTCGAATTGCAGGGGCGGCCAGACTAAGGATCACATAGCAAGAAGGAGACCGCTAATGCAGACCCATGTGCGACCGCTGCCTTCCTATCTGGTACAACGTTTTCAAGGATGGCGCGCTACCACTTTCGCCGAAAACCACATCTGGTATCGCCGCCTTGCCCAAGATGGGCAGCGCCCGCGCGCCATGGTGATTTCGTGCTGCGACAGCCGCGTGCACGTCACCTCGATTTTCGGTGCCGATCAGGGTGAGTTCTTCATTCATCGCAACATCGCCAATCTGGTGCCGCCCTATAACCCCGATGGCGATTACCACGGCACTTCGGCTGCGGTGGAATACGCGGTCAATACGCTCAAGGTCGCGCATCTGATCGTGCTTGGCCATTCGCAATGCGGTGGCGTGCAGGGTTGCCATGCGATGTGCACCGGGCAAGCACCTGAACTGGAACGCGAATCGTCGTTCGTGGGCAAGTGGTTGGATATTCTGCGCCCCGGTTACGATCGGATAGCCGAGATGGAGGATGTTGCAGAGCGGATTACCGCGCTGGAGCGCGAGTCGGTAGTCATCAGCCTTGAGAATCTGATGACATTTCCTTTCGTGCAAGCCGCGCTGGACGGCGATCGAATGACTTTGCACGGGCTTTGGACCGACATCGGTGAAGGGCAGCTGCTGCAATACGATACGGCTACCAGTGGGTTTGTGCCGGTGTAAGGGGCGCCGTTAACTGCGGTTTAAGGGCGGGCTGCGAAGCTTTGGCGATGAGCCAGCACCGCCTTGTATCCCTACGTCTGCCCGACAATCTGATCGACGCGCTCAGCCGCGCCGCGCGGGTGCAAGAGAAAAGTCCCGCCGAAATTGTGCGCGCACTGCTTGAGGCGGCATTGGCAGGTGCGGACCCTGAGTCGCTGCGAACTTTGGGTGGCAGTTATGCGCAGGTGCATACGGCGCTGATTGTGGCACGCGGCTGGCTTGATTTGCAAACCCGGCTACGCAAAGCGGGTTTTGTGCTGCGCCTTTCGGATGCGGGAACGCTGACGCTCAACTCTTGGCCCACAGACCGGGCACTGATGCCGATCGAGCTGTTGGGTTCCAACCTGCCTGCGCTTTGCATTCGCTTTCGAGCGCCATTTCCCGGCGCGGTGCCGATGCGCGAACGGGCGCTGCCGGTGCGGCGCGAGGGCAAGGTTGCGTGAACAACAGGCGTTGCGGCACACGCGCGAAAACGGCTGGCACTCGCGGCGTGTCGCCCAATCGCGTGCCCGACACGGTAAGGGCAGATGCCTTGCATCCGCCCTTGCCAAAGACCACACCGGGCGCGCCCCGGCCTAGCGCAAGATCTGATCTATCGGCCAGCTCAGCGTGGTTTCGATCCGGATCGTCTGGGTTTTGCCCGGTGCCAATGTCGATTGCCAGGCCAGCACGCCGCGTTTGCCATCAACGTCGGCTTCGGTCGCGGCGGGGGTGGCCTTGTAGGTGATCGCCAGATCTTCCTGTTCTGAATAGGGCACACGGTCGAGTACGCGCAGCGCCCAGACTTCGCCAGTCAGGTTTTCGACCGTCAGCACCGCCGTTTCGTTCTGTTGGTTGGTTTTGGAGATCACACCGCGGTCGCCCTCGGTTTTCGCAGGCACGGTGCGGGTTAGCACCAACCCGTCAATCGGCCCAAAACCCATGCGAAGGTCTGCCCCTGCGGCGGTCAACGGCAGGCCCGCCAGTCCGACCATCGCGCCGTCTAGAAACAGCGTCGCCTCGCCCGGCAGCAGCACCTGGCCGCTATCGTTGACAGCCTTGGAAACGAGGAAGGCGGTTTCATCCATCGAGGGCACCGCCTCGGCCAAGACCTCGGGCACCAAGGTCAATGTATCGAGCTTGAGGCGTAGCGATTCGACCCCGTCGCGGATGTCGACCGGCGCGCCGTAATGGTAGGTAACCGTGGCCCCCATCATCTCCATCGCGGCGGATTCGACCACCATCGGCGCGACCAAGCCCATCATGGTATCTGCCATCGATTTGCTTTCGAACCGGGGTGCCGCTTCCATTTGCAATTCCGGCTCGAACGGGCCGATTTGGCGCAGCCACGGGTAGACTATCGAAGGCTCAGACTGGTCCGAAGGCCGCGCGGTCGATAGCAGCAGATCGACCCCGCGCCAATCTTCGCCCGAGTATTGCGAAACCAGCACGCCACGCTCTAGCGAAAGCGAGGGCTTGGCGGCACCGACGCGGGTCAGCCGCACATCGTAAACCGGTTGCCAGCTTGCATCGCTGGTGAAGGTGGTAATCTCGACCGTGCCCTTGCCATCGGCACCCACCTCGACTGCGGCGATCAGTGTGGCGTGGTCTTCAATGTCGGGGTTCCTCAGCGCCGCCAGCGCCTGACGCGCCTTGTCGAGTGCCACGATATCCGGCTTGGCCGTGCGTTCGGCGGCCTTGGCTTCTGCCTCGGCGGAAAAGGCCGCGCGCGAGGCGGCAAGCCCCTCTTCAGCGACCATCTGCGAGAGCGCGCGCAGATCTTCGGCGCTGGCGCTATCGCCCTGCTTGAGTGCGGCCAAAAAGGCAACTTGGCGGTTTGCGGCATCCACCTCTAGTCGGATGGCCGCTATGGCGGCGCTATGGTCGGCGACCACGTCTTCCAGGCGCGCGACTTCGGCCTCGGCGGCGGCAATCGCGGGGTCGGGGGCGGTTTCGGCCACCGGCAGGCGGTCGGTCTGCAGGTTCACCGCGCCCACGCTTACCCCTTGCCCGGCAACGCGCAGGCTGCCGGCGTCGGTGTAATAGGGCAGGTCTGGCACGATCAACTGATGCACACCGGCCGGGGCCGTAACCTCAACCACGCGAACAACACTTGCGCCCCAAGGGTAAAGTGTCACCTGCGCCACCTTCGAGGCGGCGGTAAGCGTGTCAGCCAAAAGTGCCGTGGGGGCGGTGGTGCCAAGGATCAGGGCGAGAGGAAGCAGTTTCAGGCGGCGCATGGTGCTCTCCTGTGGGGTAATGTGGACAAAATGTGGGTAAAGTGTCGTCCTGCCAGCGCAAATTCACAAGCCCTCTCGCGCTCTGCGCTAGGGTTTTGCGCCCTCGCGGCGGCGAAGAACAGCCGAGGCTGAAACGCAATGTCCCGCCACAAAGGGCGGGACATTGGATTCGCAATTAGCCGCTTTGGGCCGGGCTTAGCCCTTTTTCAGACAGCGGTTGCCCAGCACTTCGGCAATCTGCACCGCGTTCAGCGCAGCACCCTTGCGCAGGTTGTCAGAGACGCACCAGATGTTCAGGCCGTTATCGATGGTGCTGTCTTGGCGGATGCGGCTGATATAGGTCGCATAATCGCCGACGCATTCCACCGGGGTGATGTAGCCACCGGGTTCGCGCTTGTCGATCACCAGAATGCCCGGCGCCTCGCGCAGAATGTCCTGCGCCTCTTGCCAGTCGAGGAACTCTTCAAACTCGATATTGATCGCTTCCGAGTGGCCGACGAACACCGGCACGCGCACGCAGGTCGCGGTGACCTTGATCGACTTGTCGAGAATTTTCTTGGTTTCGGCGACCATCTTCCATTCTTCCTTGGTCGAACCGTCATCAAGGAACACATCGATATGCGGGATCACGTTGAAGGCGATCTGCTTGGGAAACTTTTTCGGTGCAACCTCTTGGCCGGGCACATACATGCCCTTGGTCTGGTCCCAAAGCTCGTCGATGCCCGCTTTGCCAGCGCCGGAAACCGACTGATAGGTGGAAACCACCACGCGCTTGATGCGCGCGCGGTCGTGCAGCGGCTTTAGCGCCACCACCATCTGCGCGGTCGAGCAGTTGGGGTTAGCGATGATGTTCTTGTTTTTATATTCGTAAATCGCGTCGGCATTCACCTCGGGCACGATCAGCGGAACTTTCGGATCGTAGCGGTAAAGCGACGAGTTATCGATGACCACGCAGCCCGAGGCAGCGGCCTTGGGGGCATAGATCTTGGTCGCGTCCGAACCCACGGCGAACAGCGCGATGTCCCAACCGGTGAAATCGAAAGTATCAAGATCCTTAGTCTTGAGGGTCTTGTCGCCAAAGCTGACTTCGGTTCCCAGCGACTTGCGGCTGGCCAGTGCGACGATTTCGTCCACCGGAAACTCGCGCTCGGCGAGGATGTTCAGCATTTCGCGGCCCACGTTCCCCGTGGCACCGGCAACAACGACCTTGTAGCCCATGAGGCATCTCCTGAAGATAGAACGCTGTTGCGTTAGCGGAAAGGCGGGCGCGCGGAAAGGGACATTTGCGTTATTCCACGCGGGTGATGCGCGAATCCCTCGCGATCAGGTCGGCCACAAAGGCGGCCTCGGCCCCGAAGTCATGGGGCACCTGCTGCGCGTTGCGCCGGCCAGTTAGCGAAAGCGACGCGAAAAAGTCAAAACCATAGAGTGAGAGTCTGGCAAGCGGCGCGCGAGCCAGAAGGTCGATCAGCATCAACCCGGTAGTTGGCGGGGCGGAGAGCAGAGTGCGCAGGCGAACATTGTCGGCCTTGGGGTGCAGGTAAAAGCCGGGGCTTGTGGCCGTTGCATAGCCAAGGCGCTTGCGTTTTGGTGACATCCACAGTGTGCGCGCGGGTGCTAATCTGCTGCGGTCTTCGGCACCAATCCAGGTCGCCAGCGCCAGCCAGTCGGTGCGCGTGCCATGCGAGGTGGGCGTGGGCATGGGTGCTCGGTTGATGCGGATCACCAGATCCGCCGCGTCGATAGCGCCACCGTGGCGCGCATCGATCAAAGCACGGGCATTGCCCACAAGTGCGACAGATAGCCCTTCCAGATCGGCGAGCAGCACGGCCTGCGGCACCGATAGCGCCGCTAAAGGCGATTCGCGACGCAACGTGCGGGCAAGCAGAAACCCTAGGCGCGTCATGCCAGAACATCTCGGTAGAGCGCAGTCAGTGCCGCGGCTTCGTTAACGATCGAAAAATGTTGCTCGGCGCGGGCGCGCGCGGCGCGGCCCATCTCGGCCAAGCGGGGCAGATTGGCGAGCAAGGGCGCAAGCGCCTCGGCCAGTGCAGCGGCATCGGCAGGCTTGAACAGCGCACCTGCTTCGCCACCTTCTAGCGCCACATCGAAGGCTCCGACGCCCCGACTTGCCAAAACCGGCACGCCGCAGGCCATGGCCTCGAACACGGTCAGCCCAAAGCCCTCCAAATGCGATGGGGCAATGTAGAGCGATAGTGCATTATAGGCGCGCGGCATCTCTTTGACCGGGACTTCGTCGCGAAAGACAACACGGTCTTGCAGGCCCGCTGTCGCAATCTGTACGCGCAGGGTGCGCGCAAAACTGGCCTCGCTGGGCAACACACGCCCCATGATTACCGCCGACCATTCTGGATGATCTGGCAGCAGGTCACAAAGCGCCGAAACAATATCATCGGTGCCTTTTTTCGGGCGAATGCGGCCAAAACAGCCGATCACGTGCTGCCCGTTCAGCCCGAAAAAGTCTTCGGGTGCAGGGCGAAATGCCTCGGTGTCGACGCCATGCGCGATGACCGTGCAGCGCCCCCGCATCACCGCCGCATTCGCGGTGCTGGTTGCAACGATATGGTCGCATCGGGCGAGCAGATACCTTGTCCAGCGGCCGCGCATGCGTGGCGACGATGAGGTGAAGATAATGCGCAGTTTGCGCCGCAGCAGGTCACGCAGGATCAAACCGACTAGTAGCTCGTTATTGCGCCGCGCGTGCCAGACGCGCCAGCGGTCGCGCGGAAGAAACGGTAGCCGCCATAGCGACAGCCGTGGCAGATCTGCTGGCAGTCCGGGGCCGGTTACGGCGATGCCGATATCGCGCGCCTGTATCGGCACCAGCCGCAATACGGTTGCTGTAACCCCTGACAGGCGGCGCTTGAGGTTTGGCGCGATGACTTCGATTTGCGCGCTTTCCATCACCGTTCCCTAATAGCTCGCGCCGCCGCGGTCGCGGGCGAAAACGTAGATCGCCAATCCCGCAAGCAATGGCACAAGAAAGAACAGGAACAGTGTCGAAAACGCCGAGGTTTGCGATCCGGCAGCGAGTGCCGCCTCATAGACCGGGCGCGAGGCAAATTGCATGATGCCGACCCCTCCGATCGAGAACATGTTGAGCAGCGTCACCCCGCGCCCCACCATGTGGTTGGGGAAAAAGCTGCGGCCATGCGCCATGATCGCGGGGAAACTGGCGCCAAAGAACCCGGCGGCGGCCATCAGTGCGGTGGCTTGGCCAAGCCCCGCATCGGGTGCAAGCCACAAGGTCGCAACGATGGCGGCGAGCGCCAGATTACCACCAAGCACGACCCGCTTGTGGCTGCCGATCAGCCGGTCAGCGGGCCCATAAAGAAAATTGCCCGCTACCATCGCCAGCCCCATCACCAGTGTCGCCTTGCCGATTGCCGTAGTGTCGGCACTGTAAATCTGGGTCAGGTATGGCCCGGCCCAGACCCCACGCAGCCCGGCGGCGGCGGCGTAGTTGATGGACATCAGAGGCAAAATTGCCCAAAGCCCGGGGATGCGCAGCAGGTCAAGCAATGACCCGCCTGCACCCGG
This sequence comes from Rhodobacteraceae bacterium UBA6213, assembly GCA_002421605.1. Taxonomy (GTDB): domain Bacteria; phylum Pseudomonadota; class Alphaproteobacteria; order Rhodobacterales; family Rhodobacteraceae; genus UBA6213. The sequence goes on from DISJ01000009.1 coordinate 391,586, forward strand.
CGCGTGGGCAATACGCTCGGGGTCGCGCGTAAAGCGCGCCACGGCAAGCGCGACGGCAAGGGTAATCGCCGCCAACCCCCAAAGAGTTTGCCGCCAGCCCGCCGCCTCGATCACCCAAGCCAGCGGTGCCGCCCCCGCAAGGTTGCCAAGGCTGCCAAAGCCGATCATCGCCCCCGCCAGCGTACCAAACATCGCAGGCGCATACATCCGGGCGAATATGTAATAGCCCCCCATCAGCACCGGCGCACAGCCTGCACCGATCAGCGCCATGGCAATGTGAACGCCCCAAGGGCCGTTAGCCATCGCAAAGGCCGCAGCACCGCCTGCACCACCAATGCCAAGCAACAATGACACCGTGTACCGCGGCCCGATCCGGTCGAGCGCCGCACCGACCGGCATCTGCATCAACGCGAAAGCCGCATACCAAAGCCCAAGCGACACCGCCAGATCGCCCGGCGTTGCACCAATTTCGGCGCCCAGCGTTGGTGCCAGCACCGCAAGACACGCGCGATAGAACTGGCTGAGCACATAGCCTGCCACCAGAAAAGCAATACCGACCTTCATGCATGCGTCCCTCTGTCCGACACCGTCGGACCCTGCTGCAGAATTTGGGGCGGTGCAAGAGGCGGGGTAGGGCGCAAGCGTGCTAGAAGGCCCGCTTGCTGCAGTGTCTTGAGGGTGGCGCTCAGATGGTGGTCCACAACTGAAACAGCAGCCCACTGGCAAGCGAGCCAATCAGAGCAAGCGCGATATAGAGGAAGAATACTGGCCGCTTGACCAGCGCCCAGACCGCGATTGCCGCAGGAAGCGAGGTCACGCCGCCCGCAACAAGAAATGCCAGCCCCGCGCCGGGGGCCATACCTTGCCCGATCAACCCGCCAACCAGTGGCAGTGCTGCAAAACCATTAAGGTAGGCGGGAACGCCAACCACCGTTGCGATGGCGATGGGCATCAGGCCCGTGCCGCCAAGCGCGCGCGCCACCAGATCGGCGGGCAACCATGCCAGCATCAGGCTTTCCAACAGAAAGGCGAGGCTCAGCCATTTGAGCAAGAACAGCGTCGTCTTGATGCCTTCGCGGGTGAATTTGGAAACGCGCTCGCTTTCGCGCCAGAATTTCCACACCACCGGTTTTGCAGTGCGCACCTTGGCACCACCACAACCACCGTTGCCCACACCTTCGCGCAGCGGGTCGCCAAGATGGCCGGTCCGCGTGAGAAAATGCACCGCGTAGCCGCCAAAGACACCAAGACCGATTGCTGCGACGGTTTTGGCAATAGCAAATTCGATACCAAGAACGCCGGTGGTCAATACGAACATCGATGGGTCCATGACTGGCGATGCCAGCCAAAATGCCATGACGGCGGAAAGCGGCACACCCATCGCCAGCAAAGCGGCAATAAGCGGAATTACCCCGCATGAGCAGAAGGGCGAAAGGCCACCGGCCGCCGCCGCAACTAGGATCATAACCACAGTCGATCCGCTGAAGGCGCGGGCAATCAACCCGTCAGCACCTGTTGCCCCCACATAGGCCGCGATGGCAATCGACAGGATCAGATAGGGGGCAATGTGCAGCAGGTTGCTGACAACAGATTCAGCACTCGCCACACCTTGGCTTGGGGAGAAGACGAGAAGCGATAGCAGCAGGCCGCAGGTGAACAACCAAGGCTTTTCTTTTGCCCAGAGTCGGCGCGCGAGGTCCGTCGTGCGCAAGCGGGTAGAGAGTGCGATTTCTGACATAGCTAAATCCCTAGGATAGTAGTGATAAAGAGCCGAAAAAGAGGCGGGCAAACTTCATGCCGCATCCTCCGTTGTGAGCTTGACCCCGGCGCAGCATTCCGCGGTCAGAAAGCCGACGGTCCGGCGCATTGCATCGAAATCAACCCGATTTACGATCTGCCTGCCTTGGCGTTCCTGAACAACCAACCCGGCCTCGACCAGCAGGCCCAAATGATAGGCAAGGGTCGATGCGGCCATGTCTAAATGCTGGCCAATCTCGCCAACATTCAAACCGTCATCTCCGGCCCGCACCAACAGACGATAGATCGCCAAGCGGGTGTCGTGGCCAAGTGCGGCAAGGGAAAGGGCAACTGATGCGTGCGTCGTCATATCGACAATAATAACTACTAAACTAGTTTTGTAAAGACAATTGTGAACGCGTATCGCTGGCTGCCAATCGGCAGCCGATCCCACTATAATTGAGGTATTTCGGGAATTGGTCGGAGCGAGAGGATTTGAACCTCCGACCCCCTGCTCCCGAAGCAGGTGCGCTACCAGGCTGCGCTACGCTCCGACCGTGTGGCGGGGGGTTACAGTCTCTTTCGGCGCTTTGCAAGGGGGAACGGCGCTAGCGATCGCCGCGTTTGGTGGGGCCGAGCAGCCGCTGCATGATCGAGCTGCGCGGTGTGGTAATGATCTCGGTTCGGATGTGGGTTTGCAGCACCGGGGTGTTTTCCGAGTTGCCCGCGCGGCTTTCGCGCAACACGATGTAAAGGCCCGAAACGATGATGATCGCGGCACCTATCTGGGTATAGGTATCGACGCGTTCGCCAAACAGAAACCAGCCATAGCCAATGGCCCAAAGCATCTGCGAATACTGCATCGGCGCGACGATCACGGCCTCACCTGCGCGGTAGGCAAGAATCATCAGATACGAGGCGGCCAGGCCAAAAAGCGCGATCACTGCCATCAGGCCAAGGTCGGTAATGCTCATTGGAATATAGACAAAGGGCAGCACCGCACCGGTAAGCAGAAAGTTTGCGGTCATCGGGTAAAGCATCAGCACCAGCGGCCGCTCTTGCTTGCCGATCTTGCGCACGATCACCGAGGCAAGCGCACCGCAGACTGCGGCGGCCAGCGCGGCCAAGTGGCCAAGGCCAAGTGGCTCGGCGCCGGGGCGCAGCACCACCAGCACGCCGATCAACCCCACCACCACCGCCGCCGAGCGGCGAACACCAACATTCTCGCCCAAAAGCGGTATCGCCATCACCGTGATCAGCAGCGGCGAGGCAAACAGAATCGAATAGGTCTGCGCTAGCGGCAGATGCGCAAACGCGTAAAACGCCGAAACGCCGGTAATCAACGTCATCCCTGTGCGCAGGGCCACCCAGCGCGGGTTGTTCGGCCAGAGGCTTCCGCCCGCGCGGTCGCGAAGCAAGATCATCGTGACCATCGGAAAGCTGATCAACGAGGCAAAGAAGATGATCTGAAACGGCGAGTAGCCGCGCCCGAGCGTCTTTACCACAACGTCATGCGTGGCAAAGATGCCAAGCGCTACCAGCGCCAGCAGCGCGCCTCTCAGATTATTACTGCTCATCGACCCGCTGCCCTGATTGCAAGATCAAGCATTGCAGATTCGCTAGGCGGGCTCAATGGCGCGCGGCCTAGAGGCTGGCCTCCAGCGCCGCAATCACCGCATCGCCCATCTCGGTGGTGGAAACCGGCTTCCCGCCATCGGGGCCCATCAGATCGGCGGTGCGCAGGCCGTCGGCCAGCACCTTTTCCACCGCGCTCTCCAGCCGGTCAGCCTCGGCGCCCATGTCAAAGGAATAGCGCAGCGCCATCGCAAAGCTCAGGATGCAGGCGATCGGGTTGGCCTTGCCTTGGCCCGCAATATCGGGGGCAGAGCCGTGCACGGGCTCATAAAGGGCTTTCGGGCGACCATTGGCCATCGGCGCGCCAAGGCTGGCCGAGGGCAACATCCCAAGGCTGCCGGTCAGCATTGCGGCCACATCCGACAGCAGATCACCAAAGAGGTTGTCGGTTACGATTACGTCAAACTGCTTGGGGTTGCGCACTAGCTGCATACCGCCGTTGTCGGCATACATGTGGCTCAGCTCGATTTCGGGGTATTCGTTATCGTGTACCCACTGTACTTCTTCGCGCCAAAGAATGCCCGATTCCATGACGTTGGCCTTTTCCATCGAGCAGACCTTGTTGCCGCGTTTGCGCGCCAGATCGAACGCCGAACGGGCGACGCGGCGAATCTCGTCGGTGGTGTAGCGCTGGGTATTGATGCCGACGCGCCCACCTTCGTTATCAGGGAAGATCCCGCGCGGTTCGCCAAAATAAACGCCCGAGGTCAACTCGCGCACGATCATAATGTCGAGGCCCGCGACGACTTCTTTTTTCAGCGATGAGAAATCAGCCAGCGCATCAAAGCACTGCGCCGGGCGCAGGTTGGAAAACAGATCCATTTCCTTGCGTAGCCGCAGCAGCCCGCGTTCAGGCTTTACGCTGAAATCGAGGTTGTCGTATTTTGGCCCGCCCACCGCGCCCAGCAACACTGCATCGACCGATTGCGCCTTGGCCATGGTGTCATCATGCAGGGGCGTGCCGTATTTGTCATAGGCGCAGCCGCCGACCAGATCTTCGGATACATCAAAGCGCACGCCGCGCCGGGTGCCATACCAGCCGATGATCTTTTTCACCTCGGCCATGACTTCGGGGCCGATGCCATCGCCGGCGAGGATGAGAAGGGACGGGTTTGCCATCGAGTGCTCCTGAAAAACGGGGTTGTGAGCGGCCTAGCCAATGGCAGGCGCGGGGTCAAGCGGGGCGCGAAAGCCAGCGGCCAATGCGTCGAGCACTAGGCGCACGCGTGGGTTGGCGCGCAGCGGTTCAGCCACGGCCAGCCAAATCGGCATCGCCGGCAGATCGACAAAGGCGGCGACACGTTCCACCAGCGGGTCGGCATCGCCCACGCGCGTCTGCATACCCCCCAAGCCGCAGCCTGCGCGCACGAGGTTCCAATACACTACCTGGTCATCGCAGCGGGTGCCAAAAAAGCTGCGATCAACTTTGATGCCCTGCGACGCCATCGTACGCAAAATCAAGTCGGATCGGTCGAACCCCACCCACGCCAGCTGCATCAATGCCTCGATCGACTCGGGCCGCCCGGCGCGATCGAGGTAGCTGCGCGCACCATAAAGCCCGAGCGGCAGATCAGTCACATGGCGGGCGGCGACCTCATGCTCGGTTGGGCGATACATACGCACCGCAATGTCTGCTTCGCGGAACATCAGGTTGTCGCTTGTGTCCGACGCGGTCAGGTCAATCTCGATTTCGGGGTGTGCGGCGCGCAACCGTGCTACGATCGGCGGCAGCAGATGGTGCGAAACGATCCGGCTGGCGGAAATACGCACCGCCCCCGCCAGCCCCGCTCCTTGCGCAGCTGCCGCCAGCGCCAGCCGCTCGGCCGCCTCGCGCATGGCGCGCGCGTGTGGCAGCAGAGACAGCGTTGCTTGCGTTGGTTGCAGCCCGTCAGAGGCGCGGGTGAACAGCGGCTGCCCAAGACTGGCCTCCAACGCGTGAACATGACGGCCAAGAGTGGGCTGGCTCAGCCCAAGCTCGCGCGCCGCAGCAGACAGCGAGCCTGCCTCGGCTACCGCTAGCAAGCTGCGCAACAGGGTCCAATCGGCAGGTGGGTTGGTCATTCATAAATGAATACCAGATCGGCGTTTTCGGGCAATGGAAAAACAGTCGCAAAAGGTCGATTTAGCTATCAGCAACGAAGGAGGCAATGATGCGTAGCAAGAAAGCATTAGTACTGGGCGCGGGCGGCAACTTTGGCGGCGCGGCAGCGGCGGCACTAGCGGCGGCAGGTTGGCAAGTAGCGCGGTATCAGCGCGGCACCGACATGGCAGCGGCGGCAGCGGGCACCGAGCTGATCGTCAATGGCCTCAACCCGCCAAATTACCATGCTTGGGCTCAGCTTATCCCCGAAATCACCACTTCGGTTCTGGCCGCAGGAAAAGCTTGTGGTGCCACCATTCTGGTGCCAGGCAACGTCTATGTGTTTGGCACACAGCCCGGGCCGTGGGGTGCGGGCACGCCGCATCGCCCCGTGGCGCGAAAAGGCAAAATCCGCGCCGAAATGGAAGCGCGCTACCGCGAGGCGGGCGAACGTGGCCAGAAGACCATCATCTTGCGGGCGGGCGACTTTGTAGCGGCCACGAACCCCGGTACGATTATGAATATTCTGATGCTCAAGGGCATCGCCAAGGGCAAGCTTACCGCACTTGGCGCGCCAGCGGCGCCCCATGCTTGGGCTGATCTGTCAGACCTTGGGCGCGGGGTGGCAGCGCTGGCCGATCAGTTGCCCACGTTGCCCGCCTTTAACGACATCGGATTTGCCGGGCTGACGTTTTCTGCCAACGACCTAGCGGCCGAGGCGGCGCGTCGTTTGCAGCGGCCGGTAACTCTTAAGCAGTTTCCGTGGTGGGCGCTGCGACTCGCCGCGCCGGTCTGGGAACTGGGCCGAGAACTGGGCGAGATGCGTTATCTTTACGACACGCCGCACAGCATCGACGGCAGCGATTTTGCGCGCCTTGTACCCGGCTTCGCGACGAAGACGCTGGCGCAGGTGGTGGACGAGCATATGACCACGCGGGGGCTTTAGCCGCCGCGCGGTGCCCTAGGGCAGCTCGATGTCAACCCAAACCAGCCGATGCCGCGAGGCAGCGGTTGCGGCTTCGGCTAGCGGCGCGCCCGGCGCGGGCCAGACGACGCCAGCGCCGCGCACCAGAAGCCCTGACGAGGGAAGCACATAATCGACCCTGCGATTGCCCAAATCACTCGTTTCGGGCCAATCGACGGTATCAAGCGCGGGGTCACCTGACTGCGTGCTGTTCGGCCCACCTTGGGCCGTTGCGGCAGCCACCGCGCCCGCGCTGACGGGGCGAGGATCTTGCAGTGCTGGGTGCGAAAGCAGCGCGCGCAGCGCCTCGGGCCGCCCTTCGCCGTCAATCGGGTCGAGGTTCGCGTCACCCAGCACCACGAAAGGTGCCGATGGCGGTGCAAGCGGCAGCGCGCCTTCAATGTAACGCAGCCAAAACGCCGCCTCGTCATGGTTGCGCCGCCCGTTCAGGTCTTCTGGCCCGTCAAAAACTGGCGGTGTCGCCAGAAAGGCGAACACATGCAGCGCCTCACCCGATGGCAAACGCAGCGGAACATCCCAGTGACCCATGCTCGAAAGTCGCAGCTTGGCGGCGAGTTCGGGTTCCAATCCGGCGCCGGGCAACAGCGCATCTGGCAGATCGCGCCAAAGAAACGATGTAAAATCGCGCGCGTCATCGTCGATGATCGGAAGGCGGCTTAGCAACGCCATGCCGCCCTCGCCTGTAAAGCGCCCGTAGCCCTGCGCATCACGCGGCCCGCCTAGCCGCCCGTCGCCGTTCAGATCAAACCCGGTGGGCAGGCCCGCATTGGGGCGCGGCGCGTAAAGGTGGCCATAGCCCGCGCCCGCCGCCGCCAAACCCGCCTCAAGCGCAGAAAGCGCGAGCATTTCGTGGTCCCAATCCATGCCGGTCAGCAACAGCACGTCCGGCGAGGTGGCGGCGATGACTTCGATCACGGTGGCAAGCTGTCTTGAGGTGCCGCGCTGCAAGTCTTGCAGCAAAAGCCCCGGCCCATCGCGGCTGAGATCGGCGTTGTAGGTGGCAATGCGCAATGTCTCGCCGTTCGCCGGAAGCGCAAGCAAAGCTGCCGCGACCCCAGCAACCCAGACCTGCATCACGCGCGCGCCAACAGGTCTTTGGGCCGGGTGCCGACCTGTTGCTGTGCCTTAATCATATCGGCAACACGGCCCATGGCGATACCACGCATGAACAGACTGGCCGGAAGGTATGCCCAGGCAGTGATTGTCCAGATCAGGGTTAGGGGCGACGAGAATGAAATCGGCGCAAACACGCTGGCCACGGTTTTCACCGCCACCGGCACAAGAAATGGCAGCAGAAAGCCAAGCGCCACGTTGAGCATTGCATCACGACGCAGCCGGGCAACCACATCGGCACCAGCCGTGGGGTCGAATGTAGGAAGGTTTACCCAGACGTTGAAACCACCGGAGCTGTTCGGCCAACCCATGGTGCGCAGGATAACGACAAAGTAGCCAAGCGATGTCAACGAGATGACATAGCTCAGCCCTGCGGCGGTGCGTACCAGTGAGACATGCTCTGCGCTGCTGTCTGGCGGCAGCAACAGTACCAGCAGCCGCACCGGGCTATAGGGAAGGTCGATAGAGCGCGCCACCGCCGCCCCCGTTGCCTCGACAAAGTTGCTGAGCGTGGTAGGCTCGCTCGTGTTGAGCATCAATGTGGTCAGCAGGAACACGCTGGCCAGAAGTGCGATGAAGCGGATGCGGTTGAAGGGCGGCGCATCGCGGAACTCGACTAGCCCGGGATAGACGGAGGCGTATTCGAAAAACGTCAGCAGTGCACCGAACAGCGCGATCAGCGCGGTGATCTGCTTGGTGTCCGGGCCCAAGCCCGGAAGCATCAGGGCCGGCATAGCGACGACCAGCGCCACAAGTATGGCGCGCAAAAACGCCCCTGCCAGCCGACTGACCACTGCCCCTATCCCTTGCCATGCCCGGGGGCAGCGCATCGCCGCGCCCCTATTGCCGTTTCTTTTCCGCCGATTAAGACGGTCTGCCTCATTTTGGCCATGAAAATGCCCGATTTGCTATGCCGTGGCAACATCTTGTTAACTATAGTGTTTCTATTGGGGCATTTTGACGAAACAACTGGTGCGGCATTGCATCAAACTTGGTGCAATAAAAAGGCCGCCTAGGTTGTTTCCAACCCGGCGGCACAAGATGTTGTGTTCAAAGCGGTTTTCAGACCCATGGTCGGGACTGGGTCGCCTGTGTCTCAAACGTGTCGATGGCGCTAACTTTTTCCAAAGTCAGACCGATATCATCGAGTCCGTTCAGCAGGCAGTGCTTTTTGAAGGCATCAACCTCAAAGTGAAATACCTGCCCGTCAGAGCTGGTCACCGTTTGCGCCGCAAGGTCCACGCTCATGCGGGCGTTAGCGCCTTTTTGGGCGTCTGCCATCAGCGTTGCTACTGCCTCGGGTGGCAGCACAATCGGCAGGATGCCGTTCTTGAAGCAGTTGTTGAAGAAGATGTCCGCGAACGAGGTCGAAACCACCGCACGAATGCCGAAATCCAAAAGCGCCCAAGGCGCATGTTCGCGCGACGAGCCGCAACCGAAGTTGTCGCCCGCCACAAGAATCTCGGCTTTGCGATAAGCGGGTTTGTTCAGCACAAAATCTGGGATTTCAGCCCCATCTTGGGTGAATCGCATTTCGTCAAACAGGTTCTTGCCAAGGCCGGTGCGGGCGATGGTTTTGAGGAACTGTTTTGGGATGATCATATCGGTGTCGATATTGACCAGCGGCATGGGCGCGGCGATGCCGGTGAGTGTGGTGAACTTTTCCATTACATCATCTCCCGAACGTCAGTGAGGTGCCCGGTGATTGCCGCGGCTGCTGCCATTGCGGGGCTCATCAGGTGGGTGCGCCCGCCGCGGCCCTGTCGGCCTTCAAAGTTGCGGTTGCTTGTGGCGGCGCAGCGTTCGCCGGGGGCAAGCTGGTCGGGGTTCATCGCAAGGCACATCGAGCACCCGGCAAGGCGCCATTCCATGCCTGCATCAAGGAAGATCTGCGCCAGACCTTCTTCTTCGGCCTGCGCGCGCACAAGACCCGAGCCCGGCACCACCATCGCGCGCAGCCCCGGCTTGATCTTCTTGCCCTTCAGGATCGCGGCGGCAGCCCGCAGGTCTTCGATCCGGCCGTTGGTGCAAGAGCCGATGAACACCGTATCAATTTTGATGTCGGTCAGCTTCATGCCCGGCGTCAGGTCCATATAGGCAAGGCTGCGTTCCGCGGCCTCGACCTTGCCTCCGGCAAAGTCGGTTGCGGCGGGCACGGTGCCGGTGATCGGCAGCACGTCTTCGGGGCTGGTGCCCCAGGTGACGACCGGGGCGATATCTTCTCCGCGCAAGGTGACCACCTTGTCAAACTGCGCGTCCGCATCGGTTTTCAGCGTTTTCCACCAGGCCAGCGCGGCTTCCCACTGCGCACCCTTGGGCGCGTGCGGGCGGCCCATGACATAGGCAAAGGTCTTTTCGTCCGGCGCGATCAGCCCGGCGCGGGCGCCACCTTCAATCGCCATGTTGCAGACGGTCATGCGCCCTTCCATGGAAAGGTCTTCGATGGCGGTGCCGCAATATTCGATCACATAGCCTGTGCCGCCAGCGGTGCCGGTGGCGCCGATGACCGAAAGGGTGATGTCCTTGGCGGTCACGCCGGGGCGCAGGTGGCCGGTGATTTCGACCTTCATGTTCTTTGATTTCTTCTGGATCAGGGTCTGTGTGGCCAGAACGTGCTCCACCTCGGATGTGCCGATCCCGTGCGCCAGCGCGCCGAAAGCGCCGTGTGTTGCGGTGTGACTGTCGCCGCAAACCACGGTCATGCCCGGCAGGGTCCAGCCTTGCTCGGGGCCGACGATATGCACGATTCCTTGGCGCACGTCGGAAACCGGGTAATAGACCACGCCGAAATCGCGCGCGTTCTTGTCGAGCGCGTCAACCTGAATGCGGCTCTCTTCGTTTGCGATCACGCCCGAAACGCGGTCAAGCGTGGTGGGCACGTTGTGATCGGGCACAGCGATGGTCTTTTCGGGGGCGCGCACTTTGCGGCCTGCAAGGCGCAGACCCTCAAAAGCCTGCGGGCTGGTCACCTCGTGCACGAGGTGGCGGTCTATATAGAGCAGGCAGGTGCCGTCGTCCGAGGTGGAAACGACGTGGGCATCCCAGATCTTGTCATAGAGGGTTTTCGGGCCGATCATGGCATTCTCGCTAGCTGGCGGAAAGGGGAAACGGGCGGCATGGGTTTGACCCCGGCGGGGGCCGGGTCAGGCGCGTGCGCGTATCGTCCGGCTGTCGCCGAAAAACCGCCAAGGCAGGCGGGCGCGGTCATCCATGTCGAAAAAGCGGATCATGGAGGCGTTCTACGCGGGATTTCGCGTGCAGGCAATATGCGGCGGGGGTTGCGGCGGGGGCGGCGGTCCGGTATCGGGTCCGGTCCCCGGTGTTGAGATTCTGGCCTCTCGATGCTAGCAAGGGGCTGCCCGGCGCCGGGGGATGATGGCGCGATAGCTGGAGGACTTGGTCCTGACCCATTCTGATCCCGCGACCGGCCTGCCGGTCGGCCCGCGCCCGGCACAAGCCGCCGCCGATTATACCGCCACCGAGCTTCTGGCCCGCGTCATCGCCTCGATCGAGGATGACAAAGCCGAAGACGTGGTCCAGATCGACCTGCGCGGGCGTTCGTCGATTGCCGATTTCATGGTGATCTGTTCGGGCCGTTCCTCGCGCCAGGTGGCTGCGATTGCCGACAAGCTGATAGACCGGATGAAAGCCGAGCTTGGGCTGGTTTGCCGCAGCGAAGGCAAGGAACAGGGCGACTGGGTGCTGATTGATGCGGGCGAAGTGATCGTTCACGTGTTCCGCCCCGAAGTGCGCGAGTTCTACCAGCTTGAAAAGCTGTGGCTGGGCGTGCCTTCGCCGATGGCTGGTCCGGGCGCTGCCTGATGCGCGTGGCGATCGTTGCCGTGGGTCGGCTGCGCGCCGGGCCCGAGGCTGATCTGATCGCCGACTATCTCGACCGCTTCGGCAAGACCGGACGCAGCCTTGGGCTCGGCCCGGCGCAGGTGCTGGAGGTGGAAGACAAGAAGGGCGGCGGCATGGAGGCCGAGGCGGCGCTGTTGGAACGCGCCGCTCCTGGCGGGGCGTTGCTGATAACGCTCGACGAGCGCGGTGGGCTGCTAAGCTCGCCCGAGTTTGCCGGCAAGCTTGCCGGCTGGCGCGACGCGGGGCGGCAAGACGTGGCTTTTGTGATTGGCGGGGCGGATGGGCTGGCGCCCGCCTTGCGGGCCCGCGCCGATTTCAGCCTTAGCTTCGGGCGCATGGTCTGGCCGCATATGCTGGCCCGTGTGATGCTGGCCGAACAGCTTTACCGGGCGGCGACGATATTGGCGGGCGGGCCGTACCACCGGGCGTGAAGAGGTCCGGATAAGCGACAGGTTTGGTCTCGACTCCTGCGGTTTGCCGGGCCATAGGTGCGCCAAAATGACGCTTGCAATCTTGCTATCGGCGTTCACACAAAGGTGGCAAAATTGATCCTGCGGGTGAGACGCCGACATTTCGGCTCGCGGCCTGCGACCGCGCTCCGCGCGGGTGGCGGGAAACCGGTCCATCTGCACAAGTTCTTCGTCGGAGGAGCGTTAAAACATGAAAAAGCTTCTGATGATTGCCATGCTTGCGCTGACAGCTTGCGCAACCGTTCCAAACACATTTGGAACGATGATTCCGGGTACGCTAACCTCGCTTTCTGATGGTTCGGTGCTGCCTATGGAGATCCAGGTAACGACAGGCTCGGGCAAGATCACCGCGACCGACCCGCGCAATGGCGAGGTTTTCGCGGGCACCTATACCGCGATGATGGAAACGCAGGTTTTGCAACACTCGCAGCAGACCTTTCTAGGGCCGCAAGTTACGGGGCAGACGGTACAGACAAGCGGTCTGGCGGTTGGCTCGGCGGTACTGGTGGGCAACAAGGGCCATGTGCTGAACGTGACGATGACGATTAAACCCGGCAACCCGCCGCACGGTTTTGGCGAAGCGACCGACAATCGCGGCCAGAAATACAACCTGCAGTTCTAAAGGGGTGTGTCTTGGCCCGATGCTCGGGGAACGGTTGAATCGGGCGTGGCGGGGCGCGAGGTTCGCCTCGCCCGAATCTGTCGGCGCGCTTGCCGGCGGGTGCGAGTATCACGCGTGATAGTCACTCTAAGCCAATGAAATAAAGCAAAAAATTACATATTACTAAGGATTCGGCAAGGTTTTCAAAGGCTCACACCAACCGCCCCAGCGGAATAATCTCTCGCGACTCGGGCGTAAACGCGGTGCCAAACCAAGCGCCAAACCAGTGATCTACCGCTAGCCCCGCTGTGTCGATCAACTCGGCCAGCACCGCGCGCTGTGCTTTGCGGGTCTGAAACACCTGAAAGCTGTGCCCGGTGCGCGCTTGGGCAAGGGCGAGCATTGCCGCCGCAGGGTCAACCGCGCTCACATGCCGCCCCATGGCAAGCGCACAGGCCAGCGCGCCGGTGCCGCAACCAAGGTCAAGCACCGAACCGGCGTTGGCGGCAAGGGCGACGCAATAGCCAAAATCAGGGCGCTGGCGCGGGGCCACGTCATAAAACTCGGCCAGCGCGAGGTCTTGGTAGAGGTTGCTGACCGGGGTGCGGTGCATGGGATTTTCCTGCGATAAATACTTGCGTGAAGCTAACAGAAACGCACCGCCAAGACGATGCACGCACGCGCACGCATATTTGCGCGGGAAGCGCAGGCGCTGCGGTTGCCGGGCCGGACCCGTGAGCGTAAAAGGGCACGAGATTGCCAGGAGTTGCCTATGACCGCGCCAAAACCCGTTGTGCTGTGCATACTCGATGGCTGGGGCCTGCGCGCCGAGCGCGAGGGCAACGCGCCACTGCTGGCTGATACGCCAAACTACGACCGCATTATGGCCAACAACCCCCATGCCACGCTGGTGACCCACGGCCACGATGTGGGCCTGCCCGCCGGGCAGATGGGCAATTCCGAGGTGGGGCATACCAATATCGGCGCGGGCCGAGTGGTGGCGATGGACCTTGGCGCGATTGATCTGGCGATCGAGGATGGTTCGTTCTTTCGCAATGCGCCACTTTTGGCCTTTGTCAAAAAGCTGAAGGCCAGCGGTGGCACCGCGCATCTGATGGGGGTCATTTCGGATGGTGGTGTGCATGGGCACATCAGCCACGTTCTAGCGGCTTGTCGTGCGGTTGCGGATGCCGGGGTGCCCGTGGTGCTGCACGCCATTACCGACGGGCGAGACGTGGCGCCCAGTTCTGCCGCCGGGTTCATGGCAGATCTGGTGGCGGGCTTGCCCAAAGGCGCGCGGGTGGCCACGGTGATTGGCCGCTACTGGGCGATGGACCGCGACAAGCGGTGGGAGCGCGTGGCGCGCGCCAGTGAAGCGATGCTGCACGGCGTAGGCGAGACCGCACCCGATGCGGTGGCGGCGGTCAAGGCCGCTTATGCGCGCGACGAAACCGACGAGTTTATCGCGCCCGCCGTGATTGCGCGCTACGCAGGTGCCCAGGACGGTGACGGGTTCTTCTGCCTGAACTTCCGCGCAGACCGCGCGCGCGAGATCTTGCAGGCTTTGGGCGAGCCGGGCTTTGCGGCCTACGCGGTTGGCGCGCGGCCGAAATGGGCAGCGATGCTGGGCATGGTCGATTATTCAAGCCAGCATGACGCCTATATGAGCGCTGCCTACCCCAAGCAGGTGATCGTCAATACGCTAGGCGAGTGGGTGGCAAAGCACGGTCGGCGCCAGTTTCGTTTGGCGGAAACCGAGAAATACCCTCATGTGACGTTTTTCCTGAACGGTGGGCGCGAGACGCCCGAGGCGGGCGAGGCGCGCTTTATGGCGCCGTCGCCCAAGGTTGCCACCTATGATCTGCAGCCCGAGATGTCGGCACCCGAAGTGACCGAGCACTTTGTTGCAGCGATTGGTGAGGGTTATGATCTGATCGTGGTCAATTACGCCAACCCCGATATGGTGGGCCATACCGGAAGCCTGCCCGCCGCGATGGCCGCCTGCGAAGAAATCGACCGCGATCTGGGGCGCGTGCTGGCGGCGCTGGAAAAAGCCGGTGGCGCGATGGTGCTGACCGCCGATCACGGCAACTGCGAAACCATGATCGACCCTGTCACTGGGGGGCCGCACACTGCGCATACCACCAACCCGGTGCCGGTGGTGCTGGTGGGTGGGCCTGCGGGCGTGACCTTGCGCAAGGGGCGGCTTGCTGATCTTGCACCGACGCTGCTCGAATTGATGGGCCTGCCGCTCCCGCCAGAAATGACGGGCAAAAGCTTGATCGTGCATTGATGCGTTTGGCACTGGCTTTGTCTTTGCTTGTTGTCGCTGGCGCTGCCGGGGGCGAACCGGCGGCGGTAGCCGCCGCGCGCGATGCGGCGGACGAATTGCGCGGCACGATCTCGGCGCTGGATACGGCCCAGCGCGCTTCGGACCGCGTTGCGGCGCTGACCGCGACCATCGGTGCCTACGAGCGCGGGCTTGCGGCGCTGCGCGAAGGTATGCGGCAGGTGGCGGTGCGCGAGGCCGAAATAGCCACCGGTTTCGCCGCGCGCCAGCAAGAGATCGGCCAACTTCTGGCGGCGATGGCGGCGATCGAGAGCAGCGAGGCTCCTGCCTTGCTGCTGCACCCAGATGGCGCGCTTGCAGCGGCGCGGACCGGAATGATCCTCTCGGATGTGGCGCCGGCGTTGCAGGCGCGCGCCGATGCGTTGCGCGCCGAATTGGCGGAATTGGCGGCATTGCGCGCCCTTCAGGCGGGCGCAAACGAAACACTGGCGGCAGGGCTCGCCTCGGCGCAAGAGGCGCGCACGGCGCTTAGTCAGGCAGTGGCAGAACGCGGCGATCTGCCCAAACGCTACCTGCAAGAGCCCGAAGAACTGCAAGCGCTGGTAGCCGCGGCCCAAACACTTGACGGCTTTGCGCAAGGTCTGGCCGACATGGAAACCGACATCGGCGCACCGATGGCCGATTTTGTGGGTGCCAAGGGCCAGTTGCCGCTGCCCGTACTTGGCACGCTTTTGCGCGGCATGAACGAGGCCGATGCTGCAGGCATCCGCCGCCCCGGGTTGATACTGGGCACCGAAGCGGGCGCGCTTGTCACCGCACCATGGCCCGCAACGATCCGTTACCGCGGCCCGCTTCTCGACTACGCAAATGTGATGATCGTCGAACCCGCGACCGGCTATCTTCTGATTCTAGCCGGGCTGGGCACGGTCTTTGGCGAAACCGGCGACGTGGTTTCGGCAGGGGCGCCCTTGGGGCTGATGGGCGGCACCACGACCGCATCGGCGGAAATCGGACAGGCGGTGCAAATCGGCGGTGGTGCTCGGCGCAGCGAAACGCTTTATTTGGAACTGAGACAGGGCAAGATGCCCGTGGACCCGGCAGAGTGGTTCACTATGACAGGCAATGACCAGGGGTAGATGATGAGGAAATTCGTGATCGCCGCGCTCAGCGGCACTGTTGCCGGGGCGCTTTTGACAACGCAATTCGCAGGCCCGCTGGTAGCACAAGAGGCGGCGCAGCCGTCGTCTGTCTACGAACAACTTGATCTGTTCGGCTCGATCTTCGAGCGGATTCGGTCGGACTATGTGGAAGAAGTAGACTCGCAAAAGCTGATCGAGGCGGCAATCAACGGCATGCTGACCTCGCTTGATCCGCATTCAAGCTACCTTCCTCCAGACGATTACGCCGACATGCGGGTGCAAACCCGCGGCAGCTTTGGCGGGCTTGGCATCGAGGTCACGCAGGAAGAAGGCTTCGTCAAGGTCGTCTCGCCGATGGATGGCACCCCGGCCGATGCGGCAGGCATCCTTTCGGGCGACTTCATCACCCATGTCGATGGCGAATCGGTGCTGGGCCTCACGCTCGATCAGGCGGTAGACAAGATGCGCGGGCCGATCGGCAGCGAGATCATCATCACCGTGGTGCGCGAGGGTCGTTCTGAGCCGTTTGACGTGTCGATCATCCGCGACACGATCAAGCTGACAGCCGTCAAGGGCCGCACCGAAGGCAAGGCGGTGGTGCTGCGCATATCCACCTTCAACGATCAGACCTATGCGAATCTTGAAGAAAGCATCGCAAAGGGCATCGCCGATCTGGGCGGCATCGACAACGTTTCGGGCTTTGTGGTCGATTTGCGCAACAACCCCGGCGGCTTGCTGACGCAGGCGGTGATGGTGTCTGACGCCTTCCTCGACGCGGGTGAGATCGTCTCCACACGCGGGCGCGACCCGGCGCTGAGCGAACGCTTCAATGCTGCACCGGGCGATCTGGCGATGGGCAAGCCGATTGTGGTGCTGATCAACGGTGGTTCGGCCTCGGCTTCGGAAATCGTCACCGGCGCGCTGCAAGATCATCACCGCGCGATCGTGGTGGGCACCAAGTCGTTCGGCAAGGGTTCGGTGCAGACCGTGATGCCAATTCGCGGCGATGGTGCGATGCGGCTGACCACGGCGCGGTATTACACGCCCTCGGGTCGGTCGATCCAGTCGCTGGGCATCGCGCCGGATATTGTAGTAGCGCAACCGCAAACCACCCCAGAACCGGTTGACGAGCCCGCTTCCGCCGCAGCCGCGAACCGGACCGAGGCCAGCCTGCGCGGCTCGCTCTCGAACGATTCGATGACCGAGGACGAGCGCGCGCAGTTCATTGCCGAGCAAGACCGCGCCGAACAGGCGGCCAAGCTGCGGCTTGAAGATTATCAGCTTGCCTATGCGATCGACATTCTGACCGGGCTGGCGAAACTCGCACCGACCGAGTGATCCTATCGGGGCGCCCTTGGGGCGCCCCGTCTTTGCCGGAAAGCCCAATGAAAACCGATAAAGCCGCGCAACTTCCCTATCGCCCCTGCGTCGGGGTCATGCTGGTCAACCCCGCTGGGCTGGTCTTTGCAGGCCAACGGATTGATAGCCCCGGCCCCGCTTGGCAAATGCCCCAAGGCGGTATCGACAAAGGCGAAACCCCGCGCGAGGCGGCGCTGCGCGAATTGCGGGAGGAAACCGGGGTTACCCCAGATCTGGTCGAGGTTGTCGCCGAAACGCCCGAATGGGTGACCTATGATCTACCGGCGGAACTTTTGGGCAAGATCTGGGGCGGCAAATACCGCGGCCAGCGCCAGCTTTGGTATCTGATGCGCTATCTGGGGCGTGACGATCAGGTGCATATCGACACCGAGCACCCCGAGTTTGAACGCTGGCGTTGGATCGGTGCGGGCGAACTCGTCACCTGCATCGTGCCCTTCAAACGGCAAGTCTATGATACGGTCATATCGGCGTTCCGCGCGCATCTGGCCTGACCGCGGCCTCTGCTTCAGACCAAATATCCCCGCCGGAGGCGCGCTTACTTGCGTAAGGCGGCCAACAGATCTTCGGTGGCATAACCATCGGCCAACAAGCCGCGCGCGCGCTGAAAGGCGGCAATGGCGGCGGTGGTGTTGGGGCCGATCTTGCCATCGGCACCCTTGGTGTCGAACCCTGCTGCGGTCAGGCGCCGTTGCAGCTCGACCCGTTCGGAAAGGCCAAGCAGGCGTGTGCCGCGCGGCCAGTCCGAATAAAACCCCGCCCCGCCAGCCAGACGGTCGGCCAGATGGCCCGTGCCAATCACATAGGCGTCGGCGGTATTGTAGGCGGCGATGGCAAAGAAGTTGCCGTAAATCAGAAACGCCGGGCCGCGCGCGCCTGCGGGCAACAGCACCGCGGCAAGCCCGTGGTCGGGTGGCACTGCGCCACCGGGCAACCGCACCCCCATCGCGACCCAGTCGGTATGCGCGCGGCGATGGTTTTTGCCAGCTGCGGCATAGTCGAACCCCTCGGGCAAAACCACCTCGACGCCCCAGGGTTGCCCCTTCACCCAGCCCGAACGGGCAAGGTAGGCCGCGGTCGAGGCCAGTGCATCTGCCGGGTTGTCGCCCCAGATGTCGCGCTTGCCGTCGCCGGTGAAATCTTCAGCATAGGCAAGATATGAGGTGGGGATGAACTGGGTGTGCCCCATCGCCCCCGCCCAAGACCCTACCAGATGCGCGGCATCCACCTCGCGCGCCTCGACGATCTGCAAGGCGGCGATCAGTTGCTTTTCAAAGAAATCGCCGCGCCGCCCATCGTAGGCGAGCGTTGCAAGCGAGGGGATGATGGCGCTGCCGCCACGCTGGCGGCCGAAATTGGTTTCCATGCCCCAGACTGCTGCAAGCACCTCTGCCTCCACGCCGTAGCGCGCCTCAAGGGCAGCGAACAGCTTTTTGCGCTCTGCCAACTCGCTCTGCCCGGTCTGGATGCGGGCGAGCGAGGCGGCGGTGTCGAGGTAATCCCAGATCGGTTGGTCAAATTCGTTCTGGTTGCGGTCGCGCCGGATCACATCGGCTTCAAAGTGCAGACCCGCGGTGGCATCGGCAAAGGTTTTGGCCGAAATGCCAGCCGTTAATGCGCGTGGGCGAAACGCCACCAGCCAGCGCTGAAAGCCAGATTCCGAGGCGGCGGATTGGGCGGAACTGGACATGGCACCTCCGGCGGTGGTTTCGGCCTGCCCGGCACAGGCGGCAAGCGCAAGCGAGGTAACGGCAAGGATGGAGGCGAGGGGGTTCATGGGCTGCCTGTTGTTTTGGGGCAGTCTAACGCGGGTTCGCCCGATGACCAATGCCCAGCCGTAGCCGCGGGTCAACACAGGCGCTTTCTTGCGCGCGACGGGGTTGTGCGGCGGCGCGCCCGAGCTTGGCGCGCCTAGTCCTTGGCGGGCCGTTCGCCACCGAAAAACGGCTCCATCTGCGCCACAATCACCGCGTTTTCGGCCAGCGCGCGTGCCATCAACGTGCGTTCTTCGGGGTCAATCTCGTCACCCGCCGCTTCGCGTTCGGCCAGCGTGCCGTATCCCGTCACATCGAGCGGCGCGAGATCGGCGAGCTTTAGCACCGCCACCGCCTCGCGCACCGCTTCGCCCTCATCAACGCCCGAGGCATAAAGCAAAAGCCCCGCCCCGGTTGCCCCCTTGGGCAGCCCGTCGCCCGCCTTGCGGCCAACTTCGACCAGCAAGGTGAACACCTGCTGCGGGCGTTTTTCGCGCGGGGTTTCGGCTGCCTCAGTCACGCAACAGCTCGTTGATCGAGGTTTTTGAGCGGGTCTTGGCATCGACGCGTTTCACGATCACCGCACAGTAAAGGTTGACGCCTTTCGAGGGCAGCGAGCCTGCGACCACGACAGAACCTGCGGGTACCTCGCCATAGCTGATGGTGCCGGTTTCGCGGTCGTAGATTTTGGTCGATTGGCCAATGAACACGCCCATTCCCAGCACCGAGCCTTCGCGGATGATGCAGCCTTCGACCACCTCGGAGCGCGCACCGATAAAGCAGTCGTCCTCGATGATCGTGGGGCCGGCCTGCATCGGTTCCAGCACGCCGCCAATGCCGACTCCGCCCGACAGGTGCACATTGCGCCCGATCTGCACGCAAGACCCGACGGTGGCCCAAGTGTCGACCATCGTTCCTTCGCCAACATAGGCTCCGACGTTGACGAAAGAGGGCATTAGAACCGCGCCTGGGGCGATGTAGGCCGAATAACGCACGACGCAGTTTGGCACCGCGCGAAAGCCTGCTTTGCGCCAGTCGGCCTCGGACCAGCCCTTGAACTTGCTATCAACCTTGTCCCACCAGCCGCCGTCCTGCGGTCCGCCCGGCTGGATCGCCATATCGTTCAACCGAAAACCCAGCAGCACCGCCTTTTTCGCCCATTGGTTGACGTGCCAGTGGCCATCGGGTTGCCGCACGGCTACGCGCAGGCGACCTTTGTCAAGCTCTTCCAGCGTGGCTTCGACCGCATCGCGCGCTTCGCCCTTGGTGCTGGCACCGATTGTATCGCGCGCCTCCCAGGCGGCGTTGACAGTCGTCTCTAGGGCGCTCATCGGCATGGTGGCTGTGTCTTTCATATGGCATTGATCGACCCCAGCCTATAATCGGAGCAGGTCATGCGCGCAATGCACGCAAAGGAGAAGCCGATGAAAGACGAACCCCGAAGCCACCCGTTCCGCGATTCTGTGCAGGATGTCGCCGCCACGCATCGAGTTCCCGAAACGCCGCAAACACGGGCACCCGCCTATCGGCTGGCCTTTACCGATACCGAATTCCTGATGCGCGAAGAACTGCGCCCGGTCCGCTTGCAGTTGGAATTGCTGAAACCGCAGATGATTTTGGACGAGCGCGGGGTGAACACCACGGTGGTGATGTTTGGCGGCGCGCGGATACCCGCGCCAGAGCTAAAGGACACCGCCAAGGTGCCCGCACTGGGCGAGTTGAGCCATTTCTACGAAGAAGCGCGGCGCTTTGCTTTCATGATGACCGAGCAGAGCATGGCCAGCTACGGACGCGAAAACGTCATCTGTACCGGCGGCGGACCCGGCGTGATGGAGGCGGGCAACCGTGGCGCGCATGAGGCGGGGGGGCAGAGCATCGGGTTGAACATCGTGCTACCGCACGAGCAGGCGCCCAATATCTATGTGACGCCCGACCTCAGCTTCAACTTCCACTACTTTGCCATCCGCAAGATGCATTTCCTGATGCGGGCGCGTGCGGTTTGCGTGTTTCCGGGTGGCTTTGGCACGATGGATGAAATGTTCGAGGCGCTGACGCTGATTCAGACCGGGCGGATGAAAAGCATCCCCTTTATCCTGTTTGGCCGCGCGTTCTGGGAAAAGGTCATCAACTGGCAGGCGTTGGTGGAAGCGGGTACGATTTCTGCCAATGACCTCGGGCTGATTTCGTTTGTCGAGACCGCTGAAGAGGCGGTTGAGGTGATTGCCAACTGGAAGAATGGTTGCTGATCCGTGGGCAGGCTGGCCGCGCGGATCGAGGCGTTTTGGGCGGCGTTGAGCGGCCGTGGCATCGCCGTGCTGCTGGTGCTTCTGGTGCTGGCGGCGGTGCTGCCGGGGTTTACCACACTTGCGCCCGTTGATCGCGACGAGGCGCGGTTTGCACAGGCAAGCCGCCAGATGCTGGCCAGCGGCGATTTCATCGACATCCGTTTTCAGGACGGGCCGCGATACAAAAAACCCGTGGGCATTTACTGGCTGCAATCGGCCGCGGTAGCGCTGAGCGGCAAGACCGAGGGCGCTGCGATCTGGCGCTATCGGCTGCCCTCGCTGCTGGCAGCGCTGATCGCGGTGCTGGCCACGGCGCGCGCGGCTGCGGTGTTTGGCGGGGTGCGAGCGGGGCTGGCAGCGGGGACGATTCTGGCGGGCGCGCTGATTTTTGGCTTTGAGGCACGGTTGGCCACGACCGACGCGGCTTTGCTGGCATCAATCGCGCTGGCGCAGGCAGTTCTGGCGCGTCTTTACCGAGATGCGATTGCGGTAGAGTTTGATCCGGGGCGGCTGGCACCGCGCGGGGCTGGCGAGGTGGCGCTGTTTTGGGGCGCGCTGGCGGCTTCGGTTTTGATCAAAGGTCCAATCGGGCTGTTGGTCTGTGGCGGTACGTTGGGTGTGCTGGCGCTTTGGCATCGCGGCGGCGCATGGATCAGCGCGCTGCGCCCGCTTTGGGGCGGGGCGCTGCTGCTGGCGCTGGTGGTGCCGTGGTATCTGGCGATCAGCCTGAAGGCTGGCACAGAGTTTTGGGCAGAAGCGTTGGGGCGCGATTTGCTGGGCAAGGTTGCCGCCGCGCAAGAAAGCCACGGCGCGCCGCCCGGCACCTATCTGACTGCGATGTGGCTGACGTTCTTTCCCGGTTCGATCCTTCTGGCGCTATCGCTGCCTGCGCTTTGGCGGGCGCGGCGGGCGGCGTGGTTGGCCTTTGCGCTGGCGTGGTTGCTGCCGTTCTGGCTGGTGCTGGAACTGAGCCCGACCAAGCTACCGCATTATGTGCTGCCGCTGTATCCGGCGCTGGCATTGGCGTTGGCGCAGGTTTGGCCCGCGGTGGTTGGCGCGGGTTTGCGCTGGTGGCAATGGGTGCTGGCGGCGGTAATCGGGGCAATCGGGCCGGGGCTGTTGCTGGCGCTTGGCGGCGTGGCGCAGGCGCAATACGGCGCGTTGCCCTTGGCGCCGCTGGTGCTGGGCTTGCTTGCGGTTGCGTTGGGCGGCTGGTTGGCCGTGACGGCGCTGCGCCAGCGGCTGGCGGGCGCGGCGCTGGCAGGGTTTTGGCTGATGGGGGCGGCGCTGGGTTCAGGCAGCGTGGGGTTGCTGGCGCAGGTTGGTGCGCTTTGGCCCGCGCCCGCGATCGTGGCGCTGGCGGTGGGTGCGGATTGCCCCGCGCCCACGCTTTACGTTGCGGGTTTCGGCGAGCCTTCGCTGGTGTTTCTTAGCCCCGGCGCGGTGCGCCATACGGAC
Organism: Rhodobacteraceae bacterium UBA6213; assembly: GCA_002421605.1. Classification (GTDB taxonomy): domain Bacteria; phylum Pseudomonadota; class Alphaproteobacteria; order Rhodobacterales; family Rhodobacteraceae; genus UBA6213. Next base: position 414,371 of record DISJ01000009.1, read on the forward strand.
GGCGCAAGTGCCGTTGCCGCTATCGCGGATGACCCCTGCGCGCGTGCGGTGCTGCCTGTAGCCGAGGCGGAGGCGGCACTGGCGAGGGCAGGCATTTCCGCACGGCTTTTGGGCGGCGTGCAGGGCGTGAACCTTGGCGATGGCGAGCCGGTCGATCTGGCGGTTTATGGCCGCTGAGGCGGCTCGCGCTGCCAGCCCGGCGCAAAGTCGATGCGGGTGCAATCGGCAAATGCCGCCATGCGCGCCAGTTCGGCGTTAAGGCGTGCGAGGCGGGCTTTGGTGAGCGGCGTGCCGGGCTCGGGCCAGTAGGCGCGGATGGCCAGCACGCCGCGTGCGCGATCAGCGCGCATGTCGATACGCGCGACAAGCTGCGCGCCTTCCAGCACCGGGAAAACGTAGTAGCCAAAGCGGCGCTGCGCCTCGGGCACAAAGACCTCGATGCGGTAGTGAAAGGCGAACAAACGTTCGGTGCGCGCGCGGTCGCGCAGCGCGGGGTCGAAGGGTGAGAGGATGCGTAGGCGGGCTGGGGGCGCGGGCAGGTTAGCCGCGCGGGCCAGCACCTTAGCGCGCATCAGCGCGCGGCGGGGAGCGCCGTCGCCACCTTGCACCGCGACCTCGACCAGATCGCCCGCCGCCACGCCCGCGTCGCACCACGCCCGCGCCTCTTCCGGGCGCACCGCGTGCCAGAAGGCGGCAATTTCGCCGGGTGTGGCAAAGCCAAGCCGGTCAAGTGCGCCGCCACAGGCCCAGTCGATGGTTTGGGTGAGCGAGGGAGTGGCCGCGCGCAGTGGCGCGGGTATCACCCGCTCGGACAGATCATAGACCTTTTGGAAGCCCTCGCGCCGGGTGATCGCCAGCGCCCCGGTGCGCCAGAGCCATTCAAGCGCGGTCTTGGAAGGGTGCCAATCCCACCAGCCGCCTTTGCCACGCGCCTCGCCCTCGCCCACCTCGGAAGATTTTACCGGCCCGTCAGCCTCGATCCGGCGCAGGATCGTATCGAACTGCGCCTCATACCCTTCGCGGAACCACTTGCGCCAGTTGCGGTGCAGCCGGTCTGCATCGCGCGCGAATCGGTGACGCCAGTGGGGGTAAAGCGCGATCGGCAGAACCGAGGCATCATGGGTCCAGTGTTCCCAAAGCAGGCGTTTGCGTTCAATCAGAGGTGCCAGAGCATCGGCGCGGTAGCTTTGGCGGCGCGCGAACAGAATCATGTGATGCGCGCGCGCGACCGTCTGGATGCTGTCGACCTGCACGAAGCCAAGGCTTTCAACAAGGCTTGCCAGCGCCGTGCCGCTGGCCGCACCCGTGGGTGCTGTGGCGAGGCCAGCACCGGCAAGGAACAGGCGGCGGGCAACGGCGTTGGACAGAAGTGGTAAGGTCATGGCGAAGGCGTAACAGGGTGCGCGGGCGGGTCAATAGCGGCTAAGTGCTGTGCGACTCGGTGAAGATTTTGCAAAAAACAGCGACTTTCCCCGCGTCATGCGCCCAAGGCATTGAAAATCTGCGCCTGTAGAATAGCTTAAGAACACTAACCACAGCACATTCCCCCGAAGGCACACGAGAGCAGCGCGTCTGCTGCGGTGGTGCCGTGATTTCAGAGGACCGCCAGTTGACGCATGACGTGCCGCTCATCGCCACCATTGTCGCGGGCCTTGGTCTCGCGTTTCTGTTTGGGTTGGTGGCGCACCGGTTTCGATTGCCTATGTTGGCGGGCTATTTGTTGGCCGGGGTCGTAATCGGGCCTTTTACGCCGGGATATGTGGCCAATCAGGAACTGGCGGCAGAGCTTGCCGAACTTGGCGTCATTTTGCTGATGTTCGGGGTGGGCCTGCAGTTTTCGGTCAAGGAATTGATGGCGGTGCGCAGGATCGCCATTCCCGGTGCGCTGGGGCAGATTGCGGTGGCGACGCTGGCGGGGCTTGCGGTTGGCTGGCTGAGCGGCTGGGGCATCGGTGCAGGTTTGATCTTTGGCCTTTCGCTATCGGTGGCATCGACCGTGGTTTTGCTCAGTGCGCTGCAAAACCGCCAGATCGTGAAAACCAGACGTGGCAGCATCGCCGTGGGTTGGTTGATTGTGGAAGATCTGGTGATGGTGGTGTCGCTGGTGCTGATTCCACCGCTGGCCGGTGTTCTGGGGGGCACTGTCGCGCCGATTACAGATGAGGCCGTGCAGGCCGCGCGCCTGGGGTTGGGGCCAATTGCCGGGACGCTATTGGTAACCGTGGTCAAGTTGGCGGCGTTCGTTGCGCTGATGATGATCGTCGGGCGCAAGCTGATACCGGCGGTTTTGCACTATGTCGCAACGACCGGAAATCGCGAGCTGTTCCGATTGGCGGTGCTTGCAACCGCGTTGGGTGTGGCGTTCGGGTCGGCATATTTGTTTGGGGTTTCATTCGCGCTCGGAGCGTTTTTTGCGGGCATGGTGATGGCCGAGTCGACGCTGGCCAGCCAGGCGATGCGCGAAACGCTGCCCTTGCGCGATGCCTTCGCGGTGCTGTTCTTTGTTTCGGTAGGGATGCTGTTTGATCCGCAGGTTCTGGTTGATGCACCGCTTGCGCTGTTGGCGACCGTGGTGGTGATCTTGCTGGTCAAGTCCGCTGCGGCATTCGGAATTGTCCGCGCGTTTGGCTACGATCGGCGCGTGGCGCTGACGATTGCTGCCAGCCTCGCGCAAATTGGTGAATTCTCTTTCATTCTGATCGTGATGGGACAGCAGCTTGATATTGTGCCGATCGAAGCGCGCGATCTTGTGGTCGCGGGCGCGATGATCTCGATCTTGCTGAACCCGTTGATGTTCCACCTGTCAGATCGCTTCTCGGCGCGCTTTGCGCCCGGCACGGAAGACCCGGCGACTTCGGAGCCCGAAGACGACTGAGCGGGGGCGCGCTAGTGCAGGTCTGGCGCGTCGGGGCGGCGCACAATGCGGGGCGGCGGCGGCTGGCCCGCCTCGGCAGCAATTTCGGCACGGCTTTTGCGAGCGCGTTCGGTGGCCGATTTCAACTGGCCGCACGCTGCCATGATGTCTTCGCCGCGCGGGGTGCGGATCGGGCTTGCGTAGCCTGCGTTGTGGATGATGTCGGCGAACGCGTGGATGCGGTTGCCGGACGATCGTTTGTAGGGCGCACCGGGCCATTCGTTGAACGGAATCAGGTTCACCTTGGCCGGTATGCCCTGCAACAGCGCCACCAGCCGGTAGGCATCTTCCTTGCTGTCGTTGACGCCGTCGAGCATCACATATTCAAAGGTGATCCGCTCAGAGTTGCTTAAGCCCGGGTAGGCACGCAAGGCGTCAAGCAGGGTGGCGATGTTCCATTTGCGGTTGATCGGCACCAGACGGTCGCGCACTTCGTCGGTTGTGGCGTGGAATGAAACTGCCAGCAGGCAGCCGATCTCGGTGGCAGTGCGCGCAATTTCCGGCACGACGCCCGAGGTGGACAGCGTGATGCGGCGGCGGCCAAGGGCGATGCCTTCGTTATCCATCACGACTTTCATCGCATCGCGCACGTTCTCGAAGTTATAGAGCGGCTCGCCCATGCCCATCAGCACGACGTTCGAGATCAGCCGAGTTTCGTCTTTGGGCGCGCCCTGCACCGGCCATTCGCCCAGATCGTCGCGCGCCAGCATCACCTGCCCGACGATCTCGCCCGCGGTCAGGTTGCGCACCAGTGTCTGGGTGCCGGTGTGGCAGAAGGTGCAGGTAAGCGTGCAGCCAACTTGGCTGGAAATGCACAAGGTGCCGCGATTATCCTCGGGGATATAGACAACCTCAACCTCATGCCCGCCAGCGATGCGCACCAGATATTTGCGCGTGCCATCGTCGGAAACCTGCCGGGTGACGACCTCGGGCAGGGTGATCTCGAAATTCTCGACCAGCAGCGTGCGATAGTCCTTGGCAAGGTTCGACATCAGCGCAAAGTCGCGCACCCCCCAGTGATAGACCCACTGCCAGACCTGACCGACACGCATATTCGCCTGCCGCTCGGGCGTGCCTGCGCTAATCAGGGCGGCGCGCAATTGCGCGCGCGTCAGCCCCACGATGTTGGTGCGCGCGCCCTCCGGCCGCTTGCGCGGCAGAATGCGAACCTCTGGGGTTAGGGGCAGCGAAGCGTCAGTCATGGCGTATCCAATAGCCGGGAAGGCCCCGATATAGGGGATTCGCCGCCAGAACGGAACAGTTCAGATACAGGCTTATTTGCAGCGCGTCGCGGCTTCTTCCAGCGCGGCGGTGAAACCCAGAAGCGAGAAGGTGTCTTTGGTGACCGTACCGCGCGCCGAACGCCCGGTGACAATCGCCGACGAGCCCGCCTTCATCGCCGCGGCGATCTTGGCATCATCATCGGCAGAACCTGCCCAGGCGGTTTCGTTCTGCGTGAACAGTTCGAACTTGGTGCCGCTGACATCCAGCTCGACCGTCGAGTTGGGCGCGAAGGGATACCCCCCGGCAAACGACACCTCGCCCGCCGATCCCGCGAAATACGAGACGTACAGCAGGATCTTGCCACGCGTCACCTCTGCGGGTTTGCCGTCACGGGTGTTCAGCGTTTCTTTGGGCTGCGAAACGATCCAGCAGGATTTCGTGGGCGTCTCTTCAACGAACACGCTCCAGTCTGTCGCGGCGGCGACGCGGTTGGTGCTGTCTTGCGCCAACGCGGGCGTAAAAGGCAGGCTCAACGCCAGCATTGCAATCAAAGCACCACGGATTGCGGATTGGGTCATCTCTCAACGGCCTCCAGCCTTACTGCCTCAGCATCACACCACCGGGCTTAAACCCTTTTTTCGGATGGCGGAGTGCTTTTCAACTCGATATCGAACAGATAGCGCACTTTCCGCGGCGGGTAAAACCCTCGTTGGCGAGAAACCGCGCAAAACCTTGCGAGGAGACAGGCATGGCAGCGGCGGCGATGGTGGAACTGTGGCGTGGCGGGCGGTTGGAAAGCGCGCATAGCGGGCATGCGGTGGTCTGGGGGCCGGGTGGTATCGAGGCATCGTGGGGCGATCCGGGTGCCGTTATCTTTCCGCGCTCGTCGTGCAAAATGATCCAGGCGCTGCCTTTGGTGGAAAGCGGGGCTGCGGGCGCGGCGGGCTTGAGCGAGCGGCAACTGGCGCTGTCTTGCGCCAGTCATCAGGGTGCTGCAATTCACACCGAGGCGGTGACCGCGTGGCTGGCGGGCCTTGGCCTTGGCGAGGCCGATCTGCGCTGCGGTTCGCATCTGCCCTATGACCCTGCCGCGCAAAAAGCGCTGGTCTGTTCCGATACTGCGCCTTGTCAGATTCACAACAACTGCTCGGGCAAACATTCCGGGTTTCTGACTCTGAACAAGCACCTTGGCGGGGGGCCAGAATATGTAGAACCCACGCATCCGGTGCAGCGCGCGGTGCTCGAGGCGTTTGAGGATGTCACCGGCGAAGTCAGCCCCGGTTTTGGCATCGACGGTTGCTCGGCACCAAACTTTGCGACCTCGGTTGGCGGGCTTGCGCGGGCGATGGCGTTTTTCGCCGTTGCCAACCCCGAAGGTGGCCGGCGCGAGGCCGCTGCGGCGCGGTTGGCGCGCGCGATGATGGCCTACCCGGAAATGGTGGCGGGCGAGGGGCGAGCCTGCACCTTGCTGATGCGCGCCATGGAGGGGCGGGTTGCAGTAAAAACCGGGGCCGAGGCGGTTTTTGTGGCGATTCTGCCAGACCAAAAGCGCGGGATCGCGCTCAAGATAATCGATGGCGCCACGCGCGCATCCGAGGCGGCGATCACGGCGCTTTTGGTCAAATATGGTGCATTGCCTGGCGCGCATCCGGTGGCGCGCAAGTATGTTGGCGCGCCGCTGACCAACTGGCGCGGGCTGGTTACGGGCGAGTTGCGCCTTGCGGCGGGGTTTGCCTGACCGTTCAAACTGCTTCAGTGTAAATATCCCCGCCGGAGGCACCTTGCGCCGGTGCTGCGCTCCGCGGGGGATATTTGGACTGAAGCATGCGTGCTAAAGCATCTGCCAGATCAGCCGCAGCGCCAGCAGCGTTGAGGTTATGACCAGCAGCGGCTTTATCAGCGGTGCGCCGATGCGCATCGCAAGGCGCGAGCCGAGCCGCGCCCCCGCGACCTGCGCCAGCCCCATGGCAAGGCCCATGACCCACCACGGCGCACCGATCAGTGCGAACGCGAGCAACCCGCCAAGGTTCGAGGCGAAGTTCAGCAGTTTTGTATGTGCCGTGGCGCGCAGCACGCCGTAGCCCGCAAGCGTCACAAAGCCGATCATGTAAAACGCCCCGGCGCCGGGGCCGATCAGCCCGTCATAAAAGCCGATCAGCGGCACCACGAAGGCGGTAAAGGCGGCGGGGGGAATGCGCTCGGCGCGGTCGGTATCGTCCAGCCCTTTGCGCAGCCAGAAAAATGCGGCGATGCCGATCAGCACCACAGGCAGTACAAGGCGCAGCGGTTCGGTGGGGATGATCGAGACCAGAAGCGCACCGGCGATACCGGCGGCGAAGGCAATGCCTGCCGCACCGATCTGGCGACGCAGGTTTACATGACCGCGCGCCGCGTAGCTGAGCGCCGCAGTTGCCGCGCCGAACGCGCCTTGCACCTTGTTGGTCGATAGCGCCTGCAAGGGCGAGGCACCTGCCAGCAGCAGCATCGGCACGGTAATCAACCCGCCGCCCCCTGCGATCGAGTCAACAAATCCCGCCGCGAAAGCGGCACCGATAAGCAGCAAGGCAAGGTCGAGAGAGACTTCGAACATCAATCGCTCCGGCGGGCGGGTTGCGCCTTGATCGCGGCGGGGGGGCGCGAAGTAAAGAGCCCGCGATATCGCGTGATACGATTTCGTCGGGCATGGACTTTCGGCGGCAGTTGGTCGCAAATGGTAAGATTCAGGTGCCGCGTGCAAGGCGCGCGAGCGGCTAGGGAGGTGACGTGGAAAATCCGGGTGTGGTTCTGTTCGTGCTGCAGATTGCAGGGGCTGCGGCCATGCTGATCTGGTCGGTGCGGCTGGTGCGCACGGGGGTTGAGCGCGCGTTTTCGGTGCCGCTGCGGCGCTGGCTGCGACTGGGTGCGGGGCGACCGGCGCTGGCGGCGATGGCGGGAGCGGGTGTTGCGGTGCTGCTGCAAAGCTCTACCGCGGTGGCGATGCTGGCCACTTCGTTCATCGCGGCGGGCACTATGAGCGCCTCGGTGGCGCTGGCAATTGTGCTGGGTGCCGATGTCGGTTCGGCACTGGTGGTGCAACTATTGCTTTTGCACCGCGATTGGTTGGTGCCTTTGCTGCTGCTGGTGGGTGTAACGCTATTTTTGCGAAGTGAATCCAAGACGCTGCGCCAAAGCGGGCGGATCATCATCGGGCTTGCGTTGATTTTCATCTCGCTGGGTATGATCCGCGGTGCGACCGAGCCTTTGCGCGAAAGTGCTGCGGTGGTGAGTGCGATGGGCTACCTGGGGGGCGATACGATTTCGGCCTTTCTGATCGGCGCGCTATTTGCCTGGGCGGTGCAATCGAGCGTGGCGGCGGTGCTGTTGGTGGTGACCTTTGTAGCGCAGGGCGTGATGCCGGTTCCGGTCGCGGCGGCGGTGGTGTTGGGGGCGAACCTTGGTGGCAGTTTTGTTGCCTGGTTCCTGACGCTTTCAGCCGAGATAGAGGCGCGCCGGGTGGTGCTGGCCAACCTCTTGCTGCGCGGGGGCGGTGCGATTGCGGCGCTGCTGACGCTGGGCGCTGTGGTCGCGTGGTTGCCGATGATCGGCAGCGATGTGTGGCAGATTCTAACGCTGCATCTTGGCTTCAACCTGCTGGTTGCGCTGATATCGCTGCCGTTTTGCGGCCCGGTGCTGCACGCTACGGCGCGGATTTTGCGCACCCCCGAAGTGCCTGCTGAACTGGCGCGCCTGTCGGCGCTGGAACCTGCGGCGCTTTCCTTCCCCGATCGCGCGCTTGCTTGCGCTGCGCGCGAGGTTCTGCACATGGGCGAAGAGGTTGAGGCAATGCTGCGCCCGGTCATCAAGCTTTACGCCACATGGGATGAGCCCACCGCCGAGGCGATCCGGGTGAAAGAGCGCGCGGTGGACCGGATGCATTTCGAGGTAAAGCTATACCTTGCCCGCCTTACCCGCGAAAGCGAGGGAGTCGAGGTGGCGCGACGCAGTGTCGAACTGGCCGACCTTGCCGCCAATATCGAGGCTGCGGGTGATGCGATCTCGCGCGTGATGTTGGGGCTTGCGGGGCGGATGAGCGCCGAAAACCTGAAGTTTTCTGATAACGGCTGGAAAGAGCTGACCGATTTTCACGACCGTGTGCTGGCCAACGCGCAATCCGCGCTGAATGTGCTGATGACGCTTAACCCCGACGCGGCGCGCGCGCTGGTTGAAGAAAAGGAGCGGGTGCGCGCGGTCGAACATGACCTGCAACGCTCGCATCTGGAGCGCTTGCGCCAGGGGCGGGTGGAAAGCATCGAAACCTCGAACATCCACCAAGAAACGCTGCGCACGCTGAAACAGGTGAACACCGCCTTCACGATGGTCGCCTACCCGATCCTGTCAGAGACCGGCGATTTGCTGGCCAGCCGCCTTGCGCGCCCCCCGGTGGGGTGACGCTATTTCGTTACGTCGCGGGTGATCTTGTCGAAGAAAAACGCCTGCCCCCCGGGCGTACGCAGCGAAAAGATCGAGTGCTGGTCGGTGCCGCGAACCTCGTGATAAACATCGGCGCCAGCGGCGGTGAGCAGGTCGAGTGATTGCTTGGCACCTTGGTGGTAGGCATAGTCTTGCCCGCCGACGAACAGGTTGATGGGGATGTCTTTCAGCACGGCGACGCTGGGCAGGTCTTCATCGGCAACGTAGCTGGAGGTTGAGGTGATCGTGCGGAACATTTCGGGGTGGCGGATCGCCACGCGAAAGGCAGATTCACCGCCCGCCGAATGGCCGGTGATATAAAACTTGCCGCCTTCGACCGGGTAGCTTTTCAATATTTCGTCCATGAACATCGGAATCAACGTGTCGTCGGCATAGGGGCCATACATCGGGCGCACGCCGTTGTATTCGGTAGAAAGGCCGATCAGAATCATGCCACGTTTGCCAGCCTCTTGCTCAAGGTATTGCACCATGCTGACGGCGCCCTCGATGCCTTGTTCCCCGCCCGGAATGGCCAGTAGCGTGGGGTAGGTTTTTGCAGGGTCAAAACCCGGCGGCAGCGCTACTGCGTAGCGCCCGTCGGTGCCATCGGGTAGCGCGATCTTGAACAGGTCGGCGGCATGTGCCGCACCGCCAAGGCCAATCGCCAGTGCCAGTGTAGCAATTCGTGCAAAAACCATGTTCATGCCAGCTTCCCCAAAAGGGCACCGCAGCGCCCGTTTTCATTTTCAGAACGCTTCTGCATATATCGCAGAATCCGGCGGCAGATCTTGGTCAAAACGTCGCGGTCATGCGGTAGGGCCGCGCTGTTGCCCGGCGGCCCAGCGGTTGAGCCAAGCCGCACCTGCAAGCGCAAGCCCGAGCCCCAGAAACGAGGCAACGCGGGTCAGACCGGTCAGGCCCGCGGCGTCAAGCAGGAACACCTTGGCCACAGTTAACACGACCACCGCCATCGCCAGCCGTCGCAATGGTGCTGAGCCGCGCGCGATGGCCTGATACAGCAGCGCGGCTGCGGCAAGCAGCAAGGCCACGGTGTAGCTGATCAACTCGCCCTGCGGCACGCCGCCCTGCCAAAGCGTATCGCCCACCCAAAAGCGGCGGATTTCAAGCGCGAGCCAAAGTGCGGCCAGCAGCCCGGAAGCCGCCAAAAGCGGCAGGCGGGCGCGGGGCAGGCGGTTGCGCGCCAAGAGGGCAGCGGCAAGTGCGAGGGTGGCGGGCACAAGGTAGGCAAGTGTCAACGTGTCAAGCGGTGTGGGGCCCGCAACGGCGTTGTCGCCAGCTAGCCCCGGGTTAACCAGCGGGTTGGCCACCAGCATGGCCCCGCCAAGCCCAGCAAGGCCGATCGCCCCCGACACCGCCGCCAACGCCTTGCGAAACAGGCGCAGTGGCCCGCCCGCTTGCAGCCGCCAAAGCGCGACCAGTGCGGTCACCAGCCACGGCAGCGCCAGCAGGGTCATGCCCCAATGCGTCGCCGCCGCGTCGCCCGCAAAACCGTCACGCAGCCAGCGGAATATCACGAGGTCGGCAAAGATCGTGGCAAAGCCCACGCCTGCGCTTTCCAGGAGCGGTGTGACACGCTCGCGCCCAAGACCTTGCAGCAGCACCCATGCCCCCGCCGAGGCGGCAGAGGCCACAAGGAAGGCTAGCGCAACCTCCCAAAGTGGCGCGGCAAGCGCCCAGTCGGTGCCGGGATCGATCAAGAGCCGCCAGCTGAGCACCAAGAGCGCGGCCTGAATGAACCAGCCCATTTCAGCAAGTTTGATGCGCCGGTCGAGCGCGGCGGCGACCACCACCAGCACCGAAAGGGCAATGGTCAGTGCGGCCTCTGACAGCAGGATGAACAGCGCGAATGCGATCAGTGACAGCGCCGAAAGCGTGGCAAGTGCGGCACGGCGCAGGTTTGCGGCATCGGCGCGCGCATATAGCACCGCCAACCAGACCATCAGCGCGGCAAGCGCGATAACGTGCAGCGCCCAAGGGTAGGCTCCGATAACCCAGGCTGGCGCCCAGAAAAGTTCAAGCGCCAGCGCCGCGAGGGGGGCGAACAGCACCGCGCCCGCCGCCCAGAATGGTGCGAGGGGCGCATCGGCCGCGCGCAGGCTGCGCCACGCGGCAGCCAAGCTACCTGCCAGTGCCAGCGCCAGCAGCAGCGTTACGGTAAGGGGTGCTGAGCTTTCGGGTTCGCGCAGCAGGGTCATCTGCGCCATGAAATCGCTGTGAAGACGCCCGCCAAAGCCTTCGAAAGCAAGCCGCGAGATGAAGGCAAGCGCTGGCAGCGCCGTCAGGTCGGCCAACGCCGGGGCGCCTTTGGCCCAAACCGCCAGCGCCAGCACCAGCGCTGCCAGCATGGCGAACACCGCGAGGCTTTCTACAGCCCTATCGGTGCCAAGAAGCGCCAGCGTCAAACTGGCCGCAAGCGTGGTGCCCGCCACCAGCCGCACAGGAAAGGCGGGCCATTGACCGACCCGGCGCAGTAGCCGCACGGCGACCAAGGGACCGTCATGGGCAGGCATTCGAGTAAGCGGCGGAAGGGCGATGGCCAGCAGCACAAGTGTTGCCAGTTCGCCCGCGAACCAGCCGGGCGCGCCACCGCCTGCCAGCACCAGCACGCCACCGCCATAGCCAAGCGCCAGCGCCAGCACAGAAACCCACGCCCAGCGGCGGGCGGCATCAATCGCAAGGCCGGTTGCGGTGACGAGAGCGAAATAGGGGAAAAGCCACCACGTCGCCTCGGCGTTGCCACCGACTAGGAACGGCGCGGCGGCGGCACCTACGAGGCCCACGGCGGCTAACCACGGCCCGTAAAGCCAGCCCAGAACCATCGCTAACGCCGCCACGCCAAGCAGACCGGCAAAGGCAACTTCGGGGCCGATCAGCCCGTAAAGCTGACGCGCCGCAAGAACCGAGGCGAACAGCGCCACGATGCCCGCGCCCGAAAAGGTAGAAGGAAGATAGGCGGTGGCCTGCCGGGTGTTGTCACCGTGGCGGCGGCGCAACCATTCGCCCGCCCCCACCAGCGCAAGGCCCAGTGCCATTGCTGCTGCAACCCGCGCGGCGGGCGGCAACAGGCCGTGTTCGACACCGTATTGCAGCAGAAAGATTGCGGCGAGTGCCAGTGAGGCGGCCGAAACCGCATAGACCCAGTTGCGCACGAGCCACGCAGTGGCGGCCTTGAACCGTTCGAAACTGACCACCAGCGGCCGATTCTGGTCGGCCGGTTCGGTCGGTTCGGCCGGTTCGGGCGTCTGGCGGGGCGGCGCGGGTTGCCAGGGCGAGGCAGGCGCGGGGGCGGCTGCCAAGGGTTCGGGCGCGGCTTCGCGGCGTTCCGGCAAGGCGGCCTCCGCTGCGCGAGGCCGTGCCTCGATTTGCGCCAGCCTTGCGGTCAGCGCACGCAACCGCGCTGCCAGCACCAGCACATAGATCGGCAACCAGATCAGCACGCCGACAATGCTTAGTGCCAGCAAAATCAGAAACGTGTCCATCGCCCGAACCCATGCGCTGCCCAAACGCGATCAAGTTACGCTGGGCGCGAAGCGCTGGCAATCTCAGGCGAAATCGGTGACCGCGTAGCCTTGCAGATACAACAGCGCGGTCAGATCGCCGTGGTTGATGCGTGCCTCGCACTGGGCGGCGACCGAGGGTTTGGCGTGCAGCGCCACGCCTACGCCGGCAAGGTGCAACATGCCCAGATCGTTCGCCCCATCGCCCACCGCCATAACATCGGCAGGGGTCAGCCCAAGGCGGGCGGTGATTTCTTGCAATGCCGCCACCTTGGCGGCGCGGCCCAGAATCGGGCGAGCAACCGCGCCCGTCAAATGGCCGTCTTGCACAATCAGGGTATTGGCGCGGTGCTCATCAAAGCCCAGATGCGCCGCGACGGCTGCGCTAAAGGCCGTAAAGCCGCCCGACACCAGCACCGCGTGGCCACCAAAGGCGTGCATCGTGGCGATCAGCGTGCGCCCACCGGGGGTGTAGGTGATGCGCTCGCCCAGAACCTGCGCGATCACCGCTTCGGGCAGGCCACGCAACAGCGCCACCCGCTCGGTCAGTGCGCCTTCAAAATCGAGCTCGCCATTCATAGCGCGGGCGGTGATGTCTTTTACCCGCGCGCCAACGCCTGCCATATCGGCCAGCTCGTCAATACATTCCTGCCCGATCATGGTGCTGTCCATATCGGCCAGCAGCATACGCTTTTGCCGCCCCTCGGCGGGCTGCACGACAAGGTCGATGCCTAGCTCTTGCAGCCCCGCCCAGACATCCCAACGATTTGCCGGGGCCACAGCCAGCGCAAATTCGGCCGCGATGCCGGGGTTCAGCCAGACCGCCTCGCCCCCGCCCCATGCGTCGCGCAAACTTTCTACCGCAACGCGGTCCAGCGGGCGCCCGGCGGGGTTGGCGATGAGGCTGGCGATGAACATGGCAGCTGTTTCCGATAGTGAACGCGGCGTGTCGCTTTTTGCGGGCAAAGCGGCGCTTAGCGCAATTTGCCCGCTTGTGCCAGTGCCGCGGTGCGGCTATTCCCGGCGGCGGGACACCCCTCCCCAACGGGGGGCATTTATCTGGAAGGATACCATGTCTGAGCTACAGACCCCGGGTGCGCGCCCGGCCAATCCGCGCTTTTCCTCTGGCCCCTGTGCTAAAATCCCCGGCTTTACGCTGGAAATGCTGGCCGATGCGCCGCTGGGGCGCTCGCACCGCGCTGCGGTGGGCAAAGCCAAGCTGAAAGAAGCGATCGATCTGACCCGCGAGGTGCTGCGTGTGCCCGAGGGTTACCGCATCGGCATCGTGCCCGGGTCGGACACCGGCGCGGTGGAAATGGCGCTGTGGTCCTTGCTTGGGGCGCGGCCGGTCGAAATGCTTGCATGGGAAAGCTTTGGCGAAGGCTGGGTGACGGATGTCATCAAGCAGCTCAAGCTTGACGCCAAGGTGCGCAAGGCCACGTATGGCGAGATCGTGGATTTTGCCGAAGTCGATTTCAACGCCGACGTGGTGTTTACCTGGAACGGCACCACCTCGGGTGTGCGGGTGCCGAATGGCGATGCCATTCCGGCCGACCGACAGGGGCTGACGATTTGCGATGCCACCAGCGCCGCCTTTGCGATGGACCTGCCGTGGGACAAGCTGGATGTGGTGACCTTCAGCTGGCAAAAAGTGCTGGGCGGCGAAGGTGCGCACGGGGTGCTGATCCTGTCGCCGCGCGCTGTGGCACGGCTGGAAAGCTATACCCCCGCATGGCCGCTGCCCAAGATTTTCCGCATGACCAAGGGCGGCAAGCTGATCGAGGGTATCTTTGTGGGTGAAACCATCAACACGCCCTCGATGCTGGCGGTTGAGGATTACCTTGTGGCGCTGCGGTGGGCGCAAGGCATCGGCGGGCTTCCAGCGCTGATCGCGCGGGCCAATGCCAATGCGCGCGCTATTGCCGATTTCATCCGCGACAAGGACTGGATCTCCAATCTGGCGGTTGATGCGGCAGTAGCCTCGACCACGAGCGTGTGCCTGAAGTTCACCGATCCGCGCATCAAGGATGGTGCGGCGTTCGCCAAGGCGGTTGCGAAACGGCTTGATAAGGCGGGCGTGGCGCTGGATGCGGGTGCCTACCGCGATGCCCCCCCCGGCTTGCGTATCTGGTGCGGCTCGACCGTGGAAACCAGCGATGTCGCGGCGCTGATGCCGTGGGTCGAATGGGCATTCGAGGCCGAAATCGCCGCGCAAGCCTGAGCATTGAACCTGTCTGGCGGCACAGCCGCCGGACATTCACTCATTTCCGATATTTCAAGGAGCCTCAAAATGGCACCACGCGTTCTCGTATCCGACAAGCTTTCCGAAACCGCTGTGCAGATTTTCCGCGACCGTGGGGTCGAGGTGGACTATCTGCCCGACCTTGGCAAAGATAAGGAAAAGCTGCTGGCAGTGATTGGCCAGTATGACGGCCTTGCAATCCGCTCGGCGACCAAGGTTACCGAAAAAATCCTTGCCGCCGCGACCAACCTCAAGGTCATCGGCCGCGCCGGGATTGGTGTCGATAACGTCGATATTCCGGCCGCGTCGAAAAAAGGCGTGATCGTGATGAACACGCCGTTCGGGAACAGCGTCACCACCGCCGAACACGCGATTGCGATGATGTTCGCGGTGGCGCGCCAGTTGCCCGAGGCATCGGCCAGCACCCATGCCGGCAAGTGGGAAAAGAACCGCTTCATGGGCGCGGAGCTTTTCAACAAGACGCTGGGCGTGATCGGCGCGGGCAACATTGGCGGTATCGTGTGCGACCGCGCGCTGGGGCTGAGGATGAAGGTTGTCGCCTATGACCCCTTCCTGAGCGAAGAGCGCGCGAAATCGCTGGGTGTCACCAAGGTTGAGTTGGACGAATTGCTCTCGCGCGCCGATTTCATCACCCTGCACGTGCCGATGACCGACAAGACCCGCAACATCCTTTCGCGCGAGGCTTTGGCCAAAGCCAAGCGCGGCGTGCGCATCATCAACTGCGCGCGTGGTGGGTTGATTGACGAGGAGGCGCTGGTCGAGGCGTTGAAATCAGGGCAAGTGGCGGGTGCCGCGCTTGATGTGTTTGCGACTGAGCCCGCAACCGAATCGCCGCTGTTCGGCCTGCCCAACGTGGTCTGCACGCCGCATCTTGGTGCTTCGACCACCGAAGCGCAGGAAAACGTGGCCTTGCAGGTGGCCGAACAGATGTCGGATTACCTGCTGACAGGCGCGGTGCAGAACGCGCTCAACATGCCCTCGGTCACGGCGGAAGAGGCTGTGGTAATGGGGCCGTGGCTCAAGCTGGCGGCGCATCTGGGGGCCTTTGTCGGCCAGATGACGGACGAGCCGATCAAGGCGATCAACATTCTCTATGACGGCGCCGTGGCTGACATGAACCTTGCAGCGCTGAACGCCGCGTCCATCGCCGGTATCATGAAAGCCACCAACCCCGATGTGAACATGGTTTCGGCCCCGGTAATCGCGCGCGAGCGGGGCATTCAGATTGCCACAACCCGGCAAGAAAAATCCGGTGCCTTCGATGCCTATATCAAGCTGACGGTTGTCACTGAAACGCGCGAGCGTTCGGTTGCCGGCACCTGCTTTGTCGATGGCAAGCCGCGCTTTATCCAGATCAAGGGCATCAACATCGACGCCGAGGTAGGCGCACATATGCTGTACACCACCAACCGCGACGTGCCGGGTATCATCGGTGCACTTGGTGGCACGATGGGCAAGCACGGGGTGAACATCGCCAACTTTACGCTCGGGCGGGCTGCGGCGGGGGGTGACGCGATCGCCATTCTCTACCTCGACGAGCCGCTGAAGCCGCAAGTGATCAGCGAGTTGCAGGCGACCGGCCTTTTCCAGCAGGTCAAACCGCTTGAGTTTGAGGTTCACTGAAAGCGGGTGTAAACCGATCCGGCCCCCAGCGCCCGCGCGGGGGGTCTTTTGCTGCGCGAGGCACCATGCAGACCTATGCCATCGGTGATATTCACGGCCATCTTGACCTGCTGCAACAGGCGCACGCGCTGATCGAGGCGGATCGGGTGCGCCATGGAGCGGTGGATGCGCTCGTGGTGCATGTGGGTGACTTGGTGGACCGCGGCCCCGATAGCCGTGGTGCCATTGAATTTTTAATGCAGGGGCAAGCGGCTGGCGAGCCCTGGATTGTGCTAAAGGGCAACCACGATCGCATGTTCGCCGGTTTTCTGACCGATCCTTGGGCGCGCGACACTGGGCTGCGGGCAGAGCTGAGCTGGTTTCACCCGCGCCTTGGCGGGCCCCAAACGCTCGAATCCTACGGGCTGATAAAACCGGCAGATCGCCCGGTGGATCAGGTTCATGCCGAGGCGCTGGCCGCGGTACCGCAGGCGCATCGCGACTGGCTGGCGGCCCTGCCGCTGCACTTTTTGCAGGGGCAGGCCCTGTTTGTGCACGCAGGCATTCGCCCCGGTGTCGATCTTGCGGCGCAGCGCGAAGATGATCTGCTATGGATCCGCACCGATTTTCTGGAAGATACCCGCGATCATGGCGCGCTGATCGTGCATGGGCACACCGCAATCGAAAAACCGCGCCATTATGGTAACCGGCTGAATATCGACAGTTCGGCAGCCTACGGCGGCCCGGTTTCCGCCGTAATAATCGAGGGGCGCGATGCCTGGCTGCTAACACCCACCGGGCGGGTGCAACTGCTAGCCTGACGCGCGGTGTTTGAAACCTTATCAGGCCAATGGTCGCAGCACTGGCGCGGGCTTGCTGACCGCGGTCAGGCATGGTTTTCTGGCATCATGCGCGCACGCCTTTTGCCTTGGTTCTGGACGGCCTTGCTGATGGCCGCAGTTGCACCGGCTATGCTGTTTGCCGGGCGAACGCTTTTCTGCCCCTGCGGCACGATCCGGCTGGCCTCTGGCGCGGCTGAAACCAGCGAAGTCTCGCAACAATTCACCGATTGGTACACGCTTTCACACGTGGTGCATGGGCTTTTGCTGTTCGGTCTCTGCTGGTGGCTACTGCCGCACCTTGCGCTGGCGTGGCGCATGGTCGGGGCCATGACGCTTGAGGCCGTGTGGGAGGTTTTTGAAAACTCCAATCTGGTGATCAGGCTGTTTCGCGCAGAAGCGGCAGAGCTTGGTGCGGTGGGCGATACGGTGCTCAATTCCGAGGGCGATATGCTGGCGATGCTTGCCGGGTTCTGGCTGGCGCGTTGGCTGCCGGTCTGGGCAAGCGTGGCGTTGGCCGTGACGCTGGAACTGGTCGCGTATTGGGTAATTCGCGATGGTCTGGTGCTGATCGTGTTGCGGCGCGTTCTGGCCGCTGGCCTGCCGTTCTGAACGATCGAAACGCGGCGTAAGGGCTGGCGCCGTTTCGGGCGCGGCGATAGTCTTTGCGCGAACCATAGGGGAGATCATCATGAGCGACATCGTCATTCTGTCGGGCGCGCGCACTGCCATTGGCACTTTCGGGGGCAGCCTGTCGAGCCTACCGCCGATCGAACTTGCCACCGTCGCCATGAAGGCGGCGCTGGCGCGGGCGGGGGTAGAGGGCGCGCAGATCGGGCATGTGATGGTTGGCCATGTGATCAACACCGAACCGCGCGACATGTATGTCAGCAGGGTGGCATCGATGGCTGCCGGGGTGCCGGAAACGGTGCCTGCGATGAACTTGAACCGGCTTTGCGGTTCTGGCGCGCAGGCAGTGGTTTCTGCGATGCAAGCTCTGCTGCTGAACGACGCCGATTTTGCGCTGGCTGGTGGTGCCGAATGCATGAGCCGCTCGCCCTACATTCTACCGCAAGCGCGTTGGGGTCAGAAGATGGGTGATACCAAAGCGATCGACATGATGACCGGAACGTTGAACTGCCCGTTTGGCAGCGGCCATATGGGGATAACGGCCGAAAACGTAGCGCGCGAATTCGGCATCAGCCGCGCCGATCAGGACGCCTTTGCGCTGCAAAGCCAGCAACGGGCTGCGGCGGCGATTGCGGCGGGGCACTTCAAGGACGAAATCGTGCCGGTCGAGATTGTCGGGCGTAAAGGCACGGTGGTGTTCGACACCGACGAGCACCCCAAGGTCACAAGTGCCGAGGCGCTGGCCGGGCTACGCCCCGCCTTCCAGAAAGACGGCACCGTAACGGCGGGCAACGCCAGCGGCATCAATGACGGCGCGGCGGCACTGGTGCTGGCGCGCGCCGATGCGGCGGCAAAGGCGGGGTTGCGCCCGCGCGCACGGATTTTGGGCTACGCCCATGCAGGCGTGCGCCCCGAGGTGATGGGGCTTGGCCCGATCCCCGCGGTTCGCGCGCTTTTGGCGCGCACCGGGCTGACGCTTGCCGATTTCGATCTGATCGAATCGAACGAGGCGTTCGCGGCACAAGCAATTGCGGTTTCGCGCGAGCTCGGGATGGACGCGGCGCGGGTAAACCCTGATGGCGGCGCGATCGCGCTTGGCCATCCGGTGGGTGCCACAGGCGCGATACTGACCGTGAAAGCAATGCACGCGTTAGAGCGCACCGGAGGCAAACGCGCGCTGATTACCATGTGCATCGGCGGCGGTCAGGGCATCGCACTGGCGATCGAGCGGATCTAAGCGCCGCGATCAACTGCTTCAGCCAAAATATCCCCGCCGGAGGCTTTTTGCGCCGCTGGTGCTGGCCCCCGGCGGGGGTAATTTGGCAATGAAGAAACAGCTTAGCGCAGGGTGATTTCGACGCGGGCGGAATTGCCGCTGGCGTCAATCACGCTCAGCGTGACCGGGCCGGGGCCGGGCATCGGCAGCGTGGTTTCGCGCGCCCGGATCGCCAGCGCCACCGGCACACCATTTGCAAGCCACGTAAACGGGCTAGTACCGCCCAATATTTTCACCGCCAACGCCCCGCCCGGCGCCTCGATCAACGCCCCGTTCGGGGGGAACATCAGTTCTGGCGCATCGGGGTTAAGCGTGCTGAACGCGGCGTCGCGCGGGCGGAAATGTTGCAGCGGTAGTGGCAAGCGCTCGGTCGGCAGCAGCAAGGTGGCGGCAGGCGGGGGTGGCAACGGATCGGGGGCGTTTTTGGCGCGACCGATCAGCTCGAACAGCAGCGGTGCCGCCAGATCGCCACCAAACGCGCCCGGTACCGGCGTGCCATCGGCGCGCCCAAGCCAGACACCCGCCACGTGCCGTCCGTCAAAGCCCAGCGCCAGCGCATCGCGGTGCCCATAAGACGTGCCGGTTTTGTAGGCAACGCGCCCCGGTGCTGCTCCGGCGGGTGGTGGCAGCCCGGCCAGAATGTCAGCTACCTGCCAGCCTGCCACCGGCGCGAACAGGCGCTGAACCAGTGGCGCGGCCTGCCCCGGCAGCGGTGACAGCGTGATCGGTTCGCCCAGCCGTGCGAGTGCCGCATAGGCCTGCACCAACCCTTCAAGGCTGATCCCGACGCCCCCCAGCGCCACGGCAAGGCCCGGTGTGCCCTCGACTTGCGTTTCCACCCCGGCGCGGCGCAGTGTGGCCAACAGGCGCGCCGGGCCTACAGCTTCGGTCAGGCTGACCGCCGGGATGTTGAGCGAGGCTTGCAATGCCGCGCGCACGGTGACGGTGCCGCGAAACTGGCGGTCAAAGTTTTGCGGGCGCCAGTCGCCAAAGGCGGTGGGGCGGTCTTCGATCAGGGTTTCGGGATGGGCGAGGCCGTCGTCGAAGGCAAGCGCATAGACAAAGGGCTTGAGCGTTGATCCGGGCGAGCGCAGCGCGGTGGTCATATCGACAAAGCCCGCGCGTGCGTCGCTGCTCCATTCAGCGGCGCCGACATGGGCAAGGATTTCGCCGCTTTGATGGTCTGCAAGGATCATCGCCACGGTGACCTGCGCCTCTTGCCCAGCCACCGCGCGCGCGGCCAGCGCCTCGGCGGCGCGTTGAACGGCGGGGTCGATGGTGGTGGCGATGCGCAGCGATTCGGGAAAGGCGCGGTGCAACCGTTCGCTCAGGTGCGGTGCCAGCGCGGGAAAGGCGCGCCGCGTTGTGGGCACCGGCTCGCGCGTGGCGGCGGCGGCTTCATCGGCGGGCAGCACGCCCTCTGCGGCCAGTCGCGCCAGCACCCGGTCGCGCGCCGCGTGGGCAGCCTCGGGGGCGCGGTCGGGGCGGCGCATTTCGGGCGATTGCGGCAGCGCCACAAGCAGTGCAGCCTCGCCCGGGGTCAGGCGGCGCGGTTCTTTGCCGAACCAGGCAAGGCTGGCGGCGCGCACGCCTTCAAGGTTGCCGCCATATGGGGCAAGGCGCAGATAGAGGTCGAGGATTTCGACCTTGTTCAAGCGCTGTTCCAGCGCCAGCGCCACGCGGATCTGGCGCAGCTTGCCGCTGAACGTGCCCGTCGGGCCGTCTTCAAGCAGCCGCGCCACCTGCATTGTCAGCGTTGATCCGCCCGAGATGATCCGACCGTTCAGAACTGCCTGCACGACAGCGCGCGCCATGGCTTGCGTATCGACGCCCGAATGGTCGTAAAAGCGGTGATCTTCAAACGCGAGCAGCATCACGATAAAGCGTTCATCGACCGGGCCGGGTGCAAGCCTCCAGCGCCCGTCAGACACCTGAAAGGCGCGCAACAAGCTGCCATCGCGCGCCAGAATCTCTGCGCCGACTTCGATCGAAAGTGGCGGTAGGGCGGTGTGCGCAATCCAGTCGCGCCCGGCATCGAGTGTGGCGGCGGCGGCCCAGGTGGCCACCACCAGCGCTACTACGCCCCGTGCTGCACCGCGCAAGGCGTCAATACACCGTCACTTGCCCGGCATCGGTTTGGGCGCGCATGTCGGGGCGATACATATCTTCCACGCTGGCCGCCGGGTGGTGGTAGCTGCCGGGGCTGATGGCGCGGACAATATAGGCAAGGCGGAACGCATCGTTGCCATACCAGTCGATCGCGGCAAGAAAGCGGTCCTGCCGGAACTCGGTCATCGAGGTGCCGCCTTCGACATCAAGCCAGTCGAGTCCCGCCAGATCGCCCGCGCGCAAAAGGTTCGGGTTGTCGATCTCAAGCCCGGCGGGCAGTGGATCGGCGATCATAAGGCGCGCAGCGCTATCGGGTTCAAACGGGGTGATGGTAAGCACCGTTACCAGCCGCGTGCCCTGCGCCACGCGATCGAGCGAAACCTCGTCGCCCTCAAGCGTGAAGTAGCTGCGGCTGATCGAATAGCCCTTGCCGCCCGCCGGTTCCGGCACGCTGGGCACACCGAAAGTGGTGAGCGTCAGCGTGGCTTGTTCCAATGAGCCGTTGCCGATGCTGGCCGGCACGAAGCCCACGCCATCATCAAGCACCCGCATCAGCGGCCCGCTGACCGCCATTCCGTTCAGCGTAAAGCCCTCACCGCCGGGCCGGTCGATCAGCGCGTGGGTGGCCATCAGCGCCCATGTCGCTTCTTGGGTGGAAAGCCGCTGGCCTTGCAAGCGGTTGGCCAGTGCCTGCCCGCCTGCATCGGGGGCAATGACGTTCGACCCAGCCTCAATCGCCAGTGCCAGCACCGCCGCCTGATCGCGCAGGCGGGTGCCGTAATCCGCCCGCCAAAGCGTGGCTTCGGGCGAACGGTCCCCCATCACCCGCGCTGCGCGCGCGAACATCGCATCAGCCCGCGTCTGCTCGCCATACGAGGCGAGTGCGGCGCCCAGTTGCGCCATCGCCAGCGGAGTGGCGAAATCATCGCCCTTCACATCGGCGTAATAGCGCAGATCGCCCACCGGCACCGCGCCTTCGCGCGCCAGCACCATCAGCGCATAGGCGACATCAACCCCGCCGCCGTTCGACCCTGCATCGAAATCGGCCGCGTAGTTCAGCTGATTGTGCAGGTTGTCCAGAGCGTTGCGGAAGGCAGCGGCGGGCACCTCGTAGCCTTGCACCTGCGCCCGGCTAAGGAAGTCGGTCACATAGGCATCAAGCCACAAATCGCCGCTGTCAGGATACCAAAGGCCAAAGGCGCCCGAGGCATCTTGGTTGGTCAGCACCTCGGCAATCGCACCGCGCACGCGGGTGGCGATGTCGATGTCGGCGGCCAGCCCCATCGCCTCGGCCACGTCGCTGAAATAAAGCAGCGGCAGCGCCTTTGAGGTGATCTGTTCCGTGCACCCGTATGGATAGCCGTTCAGTGAAGCGAGCAGCCCCGCCGCATCAAACCGCGCCAGCGGCCCTACAGCCACCGTCGCCTGCCCGGTTCCGGGCACGAGCCCGTCGAACACGTTGCTATCCAGCGTGAAGGTCTTGCCCGCCGCAATTTCAAAGCGCGACTGGCGCGAAATCATCGGATCAAGCCGTTGCACCGGGATGCTGAGCACCTTTTCCAGCACCTTGCCATCGGGTGTGGTCAGCGCGATGCGCAGGGTTTGCACGCCCTCTACCTCGCCCGCCGTGACCGGCACGCTGAGCGTGATGGTGCGGCGCGGCGCGAGGTTCACTTCGGCAGGCACAGCACCAAGCTGCAATCCCGTGGCTGAAACCGATAGCGGCATTTGACCCGGCGCGCCCGTGGCATGGGTGATTTCCAGCAGCAAGCGCGATTGATCGCCCGGCGCCATGAAGCGGGGCACGGTGGCGGTAACCACCACCGGATCACGCACCAGCACATCGGCGCTGGTTTGCCCCACGCCGGAGGCCGACCAGACCACCGCCATCAACCGCACGGTGCCATTGAAGGCGGGCATCGCAAATTCGGTGCGCGCGTAGCCATCGGCGCCCACGGTCAGCGGGCCGCTGAAATAGGCGACCAGTTCTTCGGTCGGGGGCGGGGCCTGCATTTTCAGCCCTGCATCGGAATCGCCGCCCGAACGCAGCAAGCCCAGCGTTCCCGCACGGCCATCAATCAACCGCCCGTAAAGATCGCGCAGGCCCATGCCAAGGCGGCGCTGGCCAAAGTAATGCGCGGCAGGGTCGGGTGATTTGAACCCGGTCAGGTTCAAGATACCCAGATCAACCGCGGCGATCGTGGCCCAGGCGGTTTCACCCGCCGCCACGCCATCGACCTTTAGCGCCACCGGCAGCGGCGCGCGCGGGTCCGAGGCTTCGGCCACCTCGAGCGTTGCGCCAAGCAGGCGCGCGCCGGGGTCCACCGCCGCATGCGCCAGCCCCAGCGCCCGGTTTGGCGCCCGGTCTGTAGCCGCTTCGGCAAGCGGGCGCAGCACCGAGGCGGTAACATAAGCCCCCGCGCCCCATTCATCGGTCACTGGCAGCTCGATCACGTTTTCGCCCGCCGCCACGGCCACAGTTGTCAGCGAAATCAGGTGGTTGGAAAGAACTGAAACCACGGCAACCCCATCTGCCTGCGGCACGATACGCAGCCGCGCGGTATCGCCCGTGCGGTAGCTTGCTGCATCGAGCGAGAGCGACAGGCGATCCGGGCTTTCAACCGCGCCAGCCGGGGCATACCAGCCCGCGTAGAAGGTCATCGAGGCGGCGGCGTAGCTGCCCGATGCAGATTCGATCTTGATTTCGTACTGGCCCCAATCGACGGGTGCGGCGATTTCCAACGCGCCTGCGGCGGTCAGGGCAAGGTCACCCTCGGCCACGCGGGTGCGGTGGGTTACCGGCTCCCAGTTCCAGTAGCCCGAAAGGGAATACCACTGATAGCGGGTTTCGATGCGGTTCACGACCCAGTGCACGGGCATCGCCACGGCGGTTGTCTGCGAGCCAAGCGCCACGATTTGGAAATGCGCCTCGGTGCCTTCGGCCACGGTATCATCCGCGAACATCGGCTTGATGCCAAGGAACGGATCGGCAGGCAACACCGTGCGGGTCACTTGCCGCTCGACCGGGCGGCCAGAACCTTCGTAGGCGCGCATCGTGAAGGTGGCCAACATCGGTGCCATCACGTCGGTGCCCGGGTCCGGCACCACGGGGTAGAAGGTCGCGTGACCGGCAGCGTCGGTTTGTGCCGCGCCGAAATAATCATACTGCTGGCGGAACCCGGAATCGTAGGGGCCAAAGCGAAAACCTTCCCAGCCTGCCAGCGTCTCGGCGGGCGTCAGGCGCACATCGCCATCAAGGTTGAGATCAGCACCCGGTGCGCCAAAAAGATAGCGCGCATCAACAGCGAGTTCGGGCGCTGCACCCACCGCCAGATTGCCCTCGGGCAGGGCCATAGCAAAGTCGATCCGCTCGGGCAGGAAATCTTCTACCAGCACGCGCTTCGAGGCGAGCGGCGCGTCGTTCACATCG
This sequence comes from Rhodobacteraceae bacterium UBA6213, assembly GCA_002421605.1. Lineage (GTDB taxonomy): Bacteria > Pseudomonadota > Alphaproteobacteria > Rhodobacterales > Rhodobacteraceae > UBA6213. Next base: position 438,625 of record DISJ01000009.1, read on the forward strand.
GCATAAACGTCAAGCCGCCAAGTGCCGCGCGGCGCGCTGGCCGCGATCGGGAAGGCCGCCACATGCCCGCCCGCACCCAGTTCGGGGGCAAGATTGCGCGCATATTCAACACCATCTGGGCGCACCAGCACCGCCACCAGTGGCATGCCCGGCAGCGCCCGCATTGCGGCATCGCGCGCCAGCATGGTGGCATTAACGGTTTCGCCCGCGCGGTAGGCGCCACGGTCGGTTGTCAGGAAAACGTCGATGGGTGGCGCGGGGGGCATACCCTCGACGCCACGGTCGGAAAGGTCGAACTCGGCATCTGTCAATGACAGGAATGCCATGTCATCGCCTGAGGAAACAGTGACCAACGCCGGTGCCGAAGACCCCTTGCCACTGGTCAGGCCGGGGGCAAAGTGTGCATACCCCTGTGCGTCCGTGCTGGTGCGCCCGATCACGGTGTTGGCCTTGGAAACCAGCTCAACCGTAACGCCTTCGCGCGCCCCCACATCGGAAAGCCCGCGCACCACGACGTGCAGCCCATCACTGCCCGACAGGGTTGAAAGCCCGAGGTCCGAGATGATGAACCACTGCGTGGCGGGTGGGAAATCCCACAGATCGGTGCCGGGAACCATTGCTTGCAACGCGTAGATGCCGGGCCCGAGGGGGCCGGTAACCTCTTGAATTGGCAGGCGGGTAGTTACGTCCTGGTTAGCGATCTGTTCAACGGTCGCCGAACCTTTCCACACGGTTTCCGCCATCGTCTCGCTGAAGTAATCAAGCGCCCAATAGTCGAGCGCGCGGGCAAAGTAATCGTCGCGCATCGCCTCGACGAGGTTGCGGTCGGATACGCGCAGCAGCGTCAGCTCTAGTGCTTCGGTATTGACTGTCACGACCGGCAACCCGGCATCGGCGGCGCGCGGCAGCACATAGGCGCGGCCTTCAAAGCGCACTGCGGCGGTGCGGTCGCGGACATAGGCGGTGATGGTGGTATCAGCGGCGAGCACTTCACCGGTGGCGGCGGGCAGCCCGGCGCGGAAGGTAATTTCGTAACGCGCGCCATGCACCAGCCCGGCGATGCAGATCTGGCTTGCCTCGGCCTCGATCGAAAGCCCAGCTTCGGGCAGCTTCACGAAGCTTGTGTAATCGACGCCCGCGCGCATCAGATCATCGGTGAAGATCGCGCAAATGCGCGGCGCGGCGCTATCAGCCTCGACCTGATGTTCAGAGATGCGGAAGCCGTATTTCCCCATCGCATCTTCAAGCGCTGCGGCGATGTCTTCGCGGCGCGAAATGGTCTTGGCCAGACGGAGCGCGGGCACCATGTCGCGGCCACGGTCAACCCGCTCTAACGCCTGCGACATAACCAGCAGCGCCTCGGCGCGCACGCCGGCAGAGCCGGTGCGCAGATAGCCGTTGAGCGCCGCCAAAAGCGCGCGCTGACCTTGCGCGGCCTTATCGCTATCGTTGCCGCCGATGGCCAACAACAAGCGCGCATATTCCAACCAGTGGTCAGGCGCGTCGGTCAGGTTCAGCGCGGCACCCTGCAAGCGCATCGCCCGCGCTGTATCACCTGCGAGCCGCGCTTCGGCCACGGCATCAAGCAGTTGCTGATCGCTCCAGCCGTTGGTCAGATGCGAGCGCGCAAGGTTTGATGCCTGATCGTAAGCCGCCGCGAAGTCTGGCGCGGCCAGAAACTCCAGCTCTTGGGCGCGGGTGGTGGCGCGGGCGGCTACACCGGCGGCAATCGTGCGCACTTGCGCCGAATAGGCGCCTTGATACGGTACTTCGCCTGTGACCGCTGATTTCGGAAAACAAGAACCGTTGCGCGTGTTGAAGGTGACTGCGGTGCAGGCCTTGTCGCCAATGCACGCCGCGGCGCAGGCCTCTAATGTGGTGTCAAATATCTGCCTGATATCGGTGCCGGCCAGATCGAGGTTTTCGCTCATCACCAGTCGCCGGTCTGGGACAAGTGGCGCGTTCTGTGACAGCGCGGGAAATGCAAAAACGCTCAAAAGGGCCGCAGCTACCAGCGCACGCATCACAATACTCCTTTGGCGGTTGAATACATGGATGCTCTCACTTTCGTTGCTATGGCGCAAGCAATCCTACCCATTCTGATCGCGAATTAAGGGCTTGTTCACGCGGAATGTGGAGGCTGCGGTTGAAACCCAGAGCCGAGCATGGGCGCTTTAGGATGCAGGTCAGCATTGCCGATAAACTGGCGCAGGAACGTCGCGCGCGGCTTGCCGCAGAACGGTTTCTGGAACAAACGAAAGTTGAGCTTTTTGCCGCCAACCAAAAGCTTGCGCAACATGCGCGCGCGCTTTCGGATCAGATCGTGGCGCAGCGGCACGGATTGGAACGCGCCCAAGCGCAAACCGAATCGCTTTTGGGCGAAAATACCCGTGTGCGAGGCGATCTGGAGTTGGCCACTTCGGCCGCGCAGATTGCAAATCGGCGTCTGTGGGAGGCGTTGGAAACCATCCATGACGGCTTTGCGGTATTCGATCAGGAACTGCGTCTGGTGGTGGCAAACCGCGCGTATCTTGCGTTTTTCGACGGCCATGTGGCGGTGACGCAAGGGGTTGGCTACGATGCTGTGCTGAAGCTGATGGCGCAGCACGATATGGTCGAGCTTGAGGGCCGCGAGCCGCTGATTTGGCACAGCGAAATGATGGCGCGCATCCGCTGCGCGAAGATCGAGCCTTACGTGCTGCGCCTAGCGAACGGACGCTATCTGCGACTGGCCGACCGCTGGGGTGATGAGGGTGATCTGGTCTGTCTTGCGCAGGACATCACGAAAACCATGGCGCGCGAAACCGAACTCGAAAAGGCACGTGTTGAGGCCGAGGCGGCGAATCGTGCCAAATCGGCGTTTCTTGCGAACATGAGCCACGAAATCCGCACCCCGATGAGCGGGGTAGTCGGCATGTCGGAACTGCTTTGCGAAACCACGCTGAACGAGGAGCAGCGGCTATTTGCCGAAACCATCAAGTCCTCGGGCGAGGCGCTGTTGAAGATCATCAACGAGGTGCTCGATTATTCCAAGATCGAGGCTGACAAGCTGCGGCTTTACCCAGAAGTGTTCGATCTGGAGCGGTGCTTGCATGAAATCATGGTGCTGCTTGGTCCCTCGGCGCGCGACAAGGGGCTGGAACTGCTGGTCGATTACGACATCGCCCTGCCCACCCGCTATGTCGCCGATCCGGGCCGGATGCGTCAGGTGATGACCAACCTGATTGGCAACGCGGTCAAGTTTACGCTCGCGGGCCATGTGCTGGTGCGGGTGGTGGGGCAGGAGCGAGGCGACGGCCAGTTTGATCTGCAAGTGGCGGTCGAAGATACAGGCATCGGTATTGCGCCCGAATACATCGAGCATGTGCTGGACAAGTTTAATCAGGTTGAAAGCGCGTCGAACCGCAAGTTTGAAGGCACCGGGCTAGGGCTGGCGATCACCCGGCAATTGGTCGAGCTGATGGGGGGCACAATTTGGGTTGATAGCGAGCTGGGGCGTGGTTCTTGTTTCGGCTTCAAGTTGACGGTGCCGGTTGCTGAGCCGCTTGAGGTAGCCGAGGGGCCATTGGCACCGATCACGCTCAAGGCGGCGCTGGTGGTCGAGGATCTTTCGGTCAATCGGGTCGTTCTGGAACGGCAGTTGCAAGCCTATGGGCTGGCCGTAACGCTTTGCCGTTCCGGCGCTGAAGCGCTAGGGGCGGTCAAGGCAGGCGCGCATTTTGATGTTGTGCTGGTTGACCAGCAGATTCCCGACATGGACGGGTTGCAACTGGTGCAGCGGTTGCGCGACAAGGGCTTGGGCGCGCCGATTCTGCTATTGACCACAAATCCGGATCAGGCCGCGATCGGGGCGATGCAGGGCGAGTTGGCGGCGGCGCTGGAAAAGCCGGTGTTGCGTTCAGATCTCTTCCGCTCGTTGCAAGACATCGCGCAGCCCGTGGCGGCGGCACCGGCGCAAGCGTCCATTGCGCCGCGCCAGATGCGGGTGTTGGCCGCCGAGGACAACCGCACTAACCAACTGGTGTTCAACAAGATGGTGAAGGATTACGACATCGATCTGCAATTTGCCAACAATGGCCGCGAGGCGCTGGACCTTTGGCAGCAATGGCGACCTGATCTGGTGTTCATGGATATTTCGATGCCCGAAATGGACGGGCGCGAAGCCGCGCGTGCCATTCGTGACTATGAACAGGTGCACGGGCTACGGCGCACCCCGATCGTCGCGTTGACCGCACATGCGATGGACGGAGACGCAGATTCAATTCTTGCTGCGGGGATTGACCTATACCTTACCAAGCCATTGAAAAAACGCGAAATTGCAAAGCAGTTGGCAGCCTATTGCCCGCCGGGCGCGCGCTGCTCGGTGCCTGAGGCAGGGCTGCAGTAGGGTGCCGAGCGAGGGCAGCGGCAAGCCGCTCGGCGGCTTAGCCTGCTGCGATGATCGACAAGAACACCGCCCCGAAACGCTCGGCACTTGCGGTGCTCATTCCGGGAATCCGCTGAAGTGCGGCGATGCTGTTGGGGCGGCGTTCGGCGATCTTGCGCAAGGTGGTCTGGCTGCAATTCAGCAGGCGGTCTTGCCCCGCCGGTCCGCGCACCAGTTCCTGCTGCGCGGCTTGCAGGCGGTCAAACAGCCTGCCTGTCGCGCTACCGGCTAGCTTTAGCCGCGCGGGGTGCATGTGCGGTGCGCTGCCCGCGATCACCTCCAGAAACTGCGCGCCAAAACTTTCGAGTTTTTTGGCACCAACGCCGGAAATGCGGGCCATCTCGTCCATCGTCATCGGCCGCACCTCGGCCATCTCGATCAGTGTGCGGTCGGGAAAGATGATGTAGGCGGGTGCGCGCGCCGCTTCGGCCAGCGCGCGCCGCTTGGCCTTAAGCGCGGAAAGCAGCGGTGCGTCTTCGTCGCTTACCAGCGCGCGCACTACGGTGGCGGATTTGGCGCGCCGCACGAGGTCGCGGCGAAAGTGCAGCGTGACCTCGCCGCGCAGCACCGGGCGGGCGGCCTCGGTCATCACCAATGCGCCGTGGCGGGCGGGATCGGGGCGCACAAGGTCGTGCCCCTGCATCTGGCGAAACACCGATTGCCACTGCGCCTTGGTCAGGTCTTGCCCGACGCCAAAGGTGGGCAGGCCCTGATGCCCGCGCTCGCGCACCTTGTCGGTGAGCGAGCCGGTCAGAATGTCGATCAGGTGGCCCGCGCCAAAGCTTTCGCCGGTGCGCAGGCAGGCCGAAAGCGCTTTGCGCACCGGGTCTGTGACATCAAAGGTTTCGGGCGGCGTGTCGCAGAGGTCGCAATTGCCACAAGGTGTTGACGACTCGCCGAAATAGGCAAGCAGGCGCTGACGGCGGCAGGCTATAGCCTCGGCCAGCCCCAGCAAGGTGTTCAGCCGCGCATGGTCTGCGGCCTTGCGATCGGAAGGGGCTAGCCCCTCGTCAATTTGCGTGCGGCGCAGGCGAATATCGTCGGCACCGTAAAGGGTCAGGGTTTCGGCGGGGGCACCATCGCGGCCCGCGCGGCCGATTTCCTGATAATAGCTTTCGATTGATTTTGGCAGATCGGCGTGGGCAACCCAGCGGATGTCGGGCTTGTCGATGCCCATGCCAAAGGCCACCGTCGCCACCACGATCAAGCCGTCGTCCTGCTGAAAGCGCGCTTCGACATCGCGGCGCGCCTGCGCCTCCATCCCGGCGTGGTAGGCGAGGGCCGAGTGGCCCGCCGCGCGCAGGGCGGTGGCAAGGGTTTCGGTCTTGGCGCGGCTGGCGCAATAGACAATTCCCGACTGGCCGCGGCGCGCATCGGCAAAGGCGAGGATCTGCGCGCGGGGTTCATCTTTCGGGGCGAAGGCAAGGTGGATGTTGGGCCGGTCAAAGCCACGCAGAAAGGTGGCGGGAGGCGTGCCATCGAACAGCCGGGTGACGATTTCGGCGCGGGTTTCCTCGTCTGCGGTGGCGGTAAAGGCAGCCAGCGGCACGCCAAGCGCGCGCCGCAAATCGCCAATCCGCAGATAGTCGGGGCGAAAATCGTGCCCCCACTGGCTGACGCAATGCGCCTCGTCCACCGCGATCAGGGTGGTGTTGATGCGGCGCAAAAGGCCCAAGGTTGCGCTGCTGGCAAGCCGTTCGGGCGCCATGTACAAAAGCCGCAAGCTGCCCGCATCAAGGCTGGCAAAAACATCTTCGGTTTCTTCGTCGGTATTGCCCGAGGTCAGTGCCCCGGCATCCACCCCTGCGGCCTTGAGCGCGCGCACCTGATCGCGCATAAGCGCGATCAGCGGCGAAATCACCACCGTCACCCCTTCGCGGCAAAGCGCGGGAAGCTGAAAGCAAAGCGACTTGCCGCCCCCGGTAGGCATGATCGCCAGTGTATTGCGCCCGGCCAGCACCGCTTGCACAACCTCTTCCTGCCCCGGTCTGAAAACCGAAAAGCCGAATACCGAGGCCAATAGCGATTGCGGGCTGGGCGCGGACACTGCCTAGAAGCCGTAGAAGAAGCCCGCGTTGTTGATCAGCGCGCGCTGCAGGATGATGACGATGATGAACATCACCAGCGGCGCAAGATCGAGCCCACCCATATTGGGCAAAAAGCGGCGGATTGGGGTGTAAAGCGGCTCTAGCAGGCGATTGAGCCCGAACCAGACCTGCGCCACCAGTGGCTGACGAATGTTCAGCACCTGAAAATTGATCAGCCAGCTCATGATGATATGCGCGATCATGATGAACCAGACCACATTCAGGATGAGCATCAGGGCTTGGTAGAGCGTGACCATGGGGTTCCTCGTGTCGTTGCGGCCCCACAGGTATGTCAGCCGCGCGCCGCTTGCAACCGCCCGCTGTGCCGCAACGTGCCGGGTTGACGGCGGCGGGGCGGTTTGACACCGAGGGCGCAAAGAGGAACACGCCATGTATCCATATGTCCGGATGGTCAAAGAGTCGCTGAAATATCGCAACGCCCCGGCGTTGTCGTTGCTTGGTATGCATGTCAGCCATCATGTCTGCTGGCCGTGGGACATTGACCCGTGGATGGAGCTGAACAATGGTCGTGCGCTGACGCTTTACGATCTGGGGCGGATTCCGTTGGCGATGCGCTCGGGCCTTGTGCGGGCAACGCGTGCACATGGTTGGGGGCTGACGGTGGCGGGCAATACGGTGCGCTATCGCCGCCGGGTGCAGATGTTTCAGCGCTTTGAGATGCGCAGCCGGGCGATCGGCTGGGACGCGCGCTTTCTGTATATCGAGCAGACCATGTGGCGTGGTGGTGAATGCACCAACCAGATGCTGTTGCGCATGGCGGTCATATCAAAAAACGGTTTGGTCGCGCCTGATCTGGTGGCGGCAGAACTGGGCCATACTGGCCCCTCTCCGGCGCTGCCTGAATGGGTGCAGGCATGGATCGACGCCGACGCCAAGCGGCCCTGGCCACCCGCGCCCTGACAAGCTTGCGCGGGGCGCCGATTTCGGGCTTGATCGGCGCACCGGGCAGGGGAGCACTATGGCGCGCGCAAGCAAGAAGATCTGGGGCTGGTGGTTTTTCGACTGGGCAAGCCAGCCGTATAACACGCTGCTGATCACCTTCATCTTTGCGCCCTATATGACCGAACTTTTAGGCTCGGGCACGGCGGCGCAAACGATCTGGGGATACGGCATCGGCGCCACCGGCTTTGTGATTGCCATTCTCGCGCCGCTTTTGGGGGCGGTGGCCGACAAATCGGGCGGGCGGATGGGGTTCATCTGGCTCTTTTCGCTCATGTATGTCGTGGGGGCTTGGTTGCTTTGGTTTGCGGCACCGGGCAATTTCAATATCTGGCTGGTGATGCTGGCCTTTGCCATTGGCATGATCGGCATGGAGTTTGCGACCACCTTTACCAACGCCATGCTGCCCGATCTTGGCCCACCCGAGCAGATTGGGCGCATATCGGGGTCTGGATGGGCGTTTGGATATCTCGGCGGCATGGTGGCACTGATCGTCATGCTCACACTGTTTGCGGAAAACGGCGCAGGCAAAACGCTGATCGGGATTTCACCGATACTCGGGCTAGATGCTGCAGCGCGCGAGGGCACGCGCGCAGTCGGCCCATTCACCGCGATCTGGTATGCGCTGTTCATGGTACCCTTTTTCCTTTGGGTGCGCGAGGTGCGCCGCCCCGGCATGGTGCCAATCGGGGCCGCTGTTCGCGGCGCTTGGCCCGAACTGCGCGAAACCCTGCGTGGATTGCCCAAGAATCGCAGCCTTTTTGCCTTTCTGCTCGGGTCGATGTTTTACCGCGACGCCCTGAACGGCATTTACTATTTCGGCGGAATCTACGCCGTAGGCGTGCTTGGCTGGTCGATTGTCAGCGTGGGGATATTCGGGATTCTGGGCACGATCACGGGGGCGACCTTTGCATGGCTTGGCGGCAAGGCCGATGATCGCTTTGGCCCCAAGCCCGTGATCCTGTTTACGGTGGCGGTGCTGACGCTGGTGGCGGTGGGCGTGGTTTATGTGTCGCGCGATTCGGTTTTCGGGATTGCGGTGGCGCCAGATAGTAAGCTGCCCGACATCGCGTTTTATGTGATTGGCGGGCTGATCGGTGCGGCGGGTGGGTCGATGCAAGCGGCTAGCCGGTCGATGATGGTGCGCCAGGCTGACCCTGCCAAACTGACCGAAAGTTTCGGGCTCTATGCGCTGACCGGCAAGGCGACCTCGTTCATCGCGCCGCTGAGCATCGGCGTGGCAACGCAACTAAGCGGCAGCCAGCAGATTGGCATTTCACCGCTGGTAGTGCTGTTTCTGACCGGGCTGGTGCTGATGATCTGGGTGAAACCGCAAGGGGAGGTGGTGCAATGATCCGTTGGCTTTTGGCTGCAATGCTGCTTGCCACACCCGCCGGGGCAGAGCCGTTGGCGCGCAGCCTGTTTGGCGCGGCAAAAGCACCGACGGCGGATGAAAGCGCTGCAATCGGGTCGTATGCAAAGGGCTGTGCGGCGGGGTTGGTCGCGCTACCTGAAAGCGGGCCAAGCTGGCAGGCGATGCGGCTAAGCCGCAACCGGTTCTGGGGCCAGCCAGAGATGATCGACTATCTGGAGGATTTGTCGCAGGTGGCGCAGGGCATCGGCTGGGCCGGGCTTTACATTGGTGATATCAGTCAGCCGCGCGGCGGGCCGATGACGGGCGATCATGCAAGCCACCAGATCGGGCTGGATGCCGATGTCTGGATGCTGCCGCCCACCCGGCTGGATCTGAGCCGCACCCGGCGCGAGAATATCTCGTCAATCTCGGTGCGCACTGCCGACCAAAAATCGGTGAACGAAAACTGGACCCCCGCACATGCCGCGCTGCTGGAGGCTGCGGCGCGCGATCCGCGGGTTGACCGCATTTTCGTGGCTGCCGCGATCAAGCTGGAATTGTGCAAGACCGCGAAGCGCAGTGATACGGTCTGGCTGCAAAGGCTGCGCCCGATTGCCGGGCATAACACGCATTTTCATGTGCGGTTGCGCTGCCCTGCGGGGATGGGAGACTGCATCACCCAGTCACCTACGGTCAGCGAACTGTCAAACGGCGGGAATGGCTGCGATGCAACGCTTGACTGGTGGGTGACAGACTATCTGTCGCCGCCCAAACCCGCAACAACCCCGCCGAAGGCTGCAACGCCGCCCAAGGCCAACACGCCGCCGCCGCGCAACGCGACGACCTATCTCATGTCCGATTTGCCCGCCCAATGCGCCGCCGTACTTGCAGCCAAATAACCGCCGCGCTTTTCGCGCTAATGCTTTCGGCAGGTGCGGCGCCCGCCGAAAGTTTGGCTGAATTTTTGGGCTCGATCACTTGGAGCAGCCCAGAGGCGGGGTTTGGTGGCTTTTCGGGCATCGAGGTCGGCGCTGACGGCATCTCGTTTCTGGCGCTGTCTGACCGCGGAACTCTTTGGCGGGGGCGGCTGCTGCGCGATGCAGAGGGGCTGCTCAGCGGGGCAGAGGCGCTGGGTTTTGACAGCCTGCACGACGCTGACGGCGCGGTTCTTACCGGATATCTGACCGATTCCGAAGGGCTGGCGCTGGCCCGCGACGACAGCCTGTTCGTCAGCTTCGAGGGTCTGGCGCGGGTGGTACGATACCCCAGCGCCGGCGCGCCTTCGCAACCGCTGCCGCGCCCCGATGCGTTCCGCTCGATGCTGTCCAACACGTCGCTCGAGGCGCTGGCAATCGGCCCGGACGGCGCGATTTACACCATGCCAGAACGGTCTGGCCTGCTGAATGCGCCGTTCCCGGTCTGGCGGTTTCGCAACGGTGCTTGGGAGCAGCCGTTTTATCTGCCGCATAAAGATGCGTGGCAGGCCGTGGGTGCCGATTTCGGGCCGGACGGGCGGTTCTATTTGCTCGAGCGCGATTTCTGGGGGCTGGTGGGGTTTCTTAGCCGCGTGCGCCGCTTCGATCTGACCGACACGGGGTTTTCGGGCGAGACGTTGCTATTGCAAACCCGTGTACGCGAGCATGACAACCTTGAAGGCATTTCGGTCTGGCGTGACAGCGCCGGCGACATTCGCCTTACGCTGATCGCCGACGACAACTTTCGGGCCTTTCAACGCAACGAGATTGTGGAATACCGCGTAAGGGATTGACGCGCCGTGGTGCGCCGCGTAAGCGACGCTGCCCGCGACGGTTGTGGGCCAAGTATCCGCTACCTTGCCAAAACGGAGCATCCCATGACGCGCTTTCTGCCCGGCATTCTCGCCATGTCCGCCCTTGTGGTGGCCTCTAACATTCTAGTGCAGTTCCTTTACGGCAACTGGCTGACATGGGGTGCATTCACCTACCCCTTCGCCTTCCTGATAACTGATGTGATGAACCGCGTGTATGGCCCGGCGGCGGCGCGGCGAGTGGTGTTGGCGGGTTTTGGCGTGGGGATTGCCTGTTCGCTGGTGGCGGCAGGATTCAACGCCACCACTGCGCGTATCGCGATTGGTTCCGGGCTTGCGTTCCTAACCGCGCAAATGACGGATGTGGCGGTATTTGACCGGCTGCGGGGCGGCAGCTGGTGGCGTGCGCCGCTGGTATCAACGCTTGTTGGCGCATCGCTCGACACGGCAATTTTCTTTTCGGTGGCGTTTTCCGATGCGCTTTCCTTCGTGCAGCCGTGCGAGGATACGAGCTGGGCAACGGGCGTGGTTCCAATCTTTGGAATCGGGCCGAACGCGCCGTTTTGGGTATCGTTGGCGCTGGCCGATCTGGGGGTGAAACTGTCGCTCGCGCTGGTTGCGCTTCCGCTTTTTCGCATCATCGTGAAGAAAATGACCACTAGGTATGCGTAAAAACTTTTGACAAACACAAAATCTGTGTCAGCCTGCCCCTATCGGTAACGCGAGCGAAAGGAGGTGGTCCAGTGTCGAGAGTGATATTGGAGAGAGGTGTCGGGACAGTCAGGGGTAACGTTGCCTGAGGGCAGACCCAAGGGTTAAGCACCCTGACTGGGACCAGTCGGAAACGACGCCCTAACTGGCCCATCTCCGTAGATCTCGAAGGCCGCCCGGCAACGGGCGGCCTTTCGAATTTGGGCCGATGCGCACGGCAGAAATTGTCGCCAGCACAATTCGGGAATTGACGCGCCCAGCCCCCGCAGCGATTCTGCACGCCTGTGCCTTGGGAGAGACGCATATGCAGAGCGCACGGTTGTTCACGCCCGTATTGATCGGGGGCAGCATCATCTTGATGATCGGCTTTGCCATTCGTGCAAGTTTTGGCGTCTTTCAAATTCCGATTGCGGCAGAGTTTGGCTGGCCGCGCGCTGAGTTTTCGCTGGCGATCGCCATTCAGAACCTCGCCTGGGGCTTTGGGCAGCCGCTCTTCGGGGCGCTTGCCGAGCGGTTCGGGGACCGCCGGGCAATTATTGTGGGGGCGTTGTTCTATGCGGGCGGGTTGGTGCTTTCGGCCTATGCGACAACGCCACTACAGCATCAGTTGCTGGAAGTTCTTGTGGGCTTTGGCATCGCGGGTACCGGGTTCGGGGTGATTCTGGCAGTTGTCGGGCGCGCCACTTCGGATGAAAACCGCAGCCTCGCGCTGGGTGTTGCCACCGCCGCCGGGTCTGCGGGGCAGGTGTTCGGCGCGCCGGTTGCACAAGGTTTGCTGGCGGTGATGGCGTGGCAGCAGGTGTTCATGATCTTTGCTGCGGTGATTCTGCTTGCGTTATTCGCGTTGCCTTTGCTGCGCGCGCCGGCGCGCGCCAGCCGTGCGGAACTGGAAGAAAGCCTTGGCCATGTACTCAACCGCGCTTTTCGTGACCCATCTTACACTCTGATCTTTCTGGGCTTTTTCTCATGCGGGTATCAGCTTGGTTTTCTGACCGCGCATTTTCCGGCGTTCATTACCGAAATGTGCGGTGCCGTAGCACCGAACGGGTTGCTGGCAACGCTCGGGATTTCGACAACCTCGGCATTGGGGGCCATTGCGATTTCGCTGATCGGGCTGGCCAATATCGGTGGTTCGATCATGGCGGGGTGGTTGGGCAAACGATACACCAAGAAATACCTGCTGGCGGGTATCTATGCGGCGCGCACGTTGGTTTCGGCCGTCTTTATCTTGCTGCCGATCACGCCCACGACGGTAGTGCTATTCTCGTTGTCGATGGGGGCGCTGTGGCTGGCCACGGTGCCGCTGACAAGTGGGTTGGTCGCGCATATCTACGGGCTGCGCTACATGGGCACGCTTTATGGCTTTGTGTTCCTCAGCCACCAGATCGGGTCTTTCATGGGTGTCTGGCTGGGCGGGAAGCTTTACGATGTTTACGGCAGCTACACGACAGTGTGGTGGATCGGCGTCGCGGTGGGGGCGTTTTCGGCCATTGTGCACTTGCCAATCCGCGAACGGGCCATGCAGTTCCGCCTGGCCTGAGCGCGCCTGAGCCCCAGGCGCCTGCGCTGAAAAAGCCTAGCGATAGCGCCACGCGGCAAGGATGTATTGCGCCGCGATCAGGTCAAGGTGCGCACCGCCGCCATTCTTGCAAATCGTGATTTCGTCGGGGCTGTGGCGGGCGAAGCTGCCTTTCGGTAGGTCGTAGAAATCGGCGCGGATGCTTTCGGGCGAAATGATGCCACGGGCGATCGGGTCTTTGATCTCTCCGATATGGCCGATGGTGGTGGCGCGGGCATCGACGAAAAGGCTGGCGCGGGTCAGCGCGGTATCATCCACCTCGCGCATGTCGGGGCGGTAAGCGCCGATCAGATCAAGGTGGGTTCCGGGGGTGAGCCATTCGCCCATGACCAGCGGCGCAGATGACATCGTGGTGGTGGCGATGATTTCGGCACCCTGCACAGCTGCCTGAAGGTCTTCGGTGGCGGTGGCGCCGGTGGCGGCGGCCAGCGCGCGGGCGGGTTCGGGTGAGCGGTTCCAGATGGTGAACTGCGCACCGGGGAACGCCGCGCTGTAGGCCGCGATCATCGAGCGCGCCACGTTGCCTGCGCCGACAATCAGGATGCGGCGCGCGTTTGGCCGGGCAAGGCGGCGCGCGGCCAAGAGGCTGTCGCCCGCCGTTTTCCACTTGGTGACAAGGTGGAAATCGACAATTGCCTCAAGCCGCCCGGTGGCGTCGTCATACAGCGTGACCGCGCCATTGACCATTGGCACGCCATTTGCGGGGTTGCCGGGGAAAACGCTGGCGGCCTTGACCGCTAGGCCCAGCCCGCTGATCCACGCTGACCGCGTTAGCAGCGTATCTTTGCCACGATAGAGGAATGTATCGGCCACCTCGGCGCGCGGCAGGGCGTGGCCTGCGGCCAGCGCGTCGGTCAGTGCCAGCCAGTCAAGATGCGCCTCGGCCTCAGGCCCGATGATTTCCACGCTCATTCGGCTTCCTTTTCGTTTAGCAATCCTTCGGCGACCAGCCGCGCGGCCCAGCCTTCGGGCCCGGTGAAATGGTGCACTTGCCAGCCACGGGAGGCAGCGGCGGCGATATTTTCGGCGCGGTCATCGGCGAAAAGCAACGTCGATGGGGTCAACCCGCAATCGGCCTCGACCGCCTCGTAAATGAGCGGATCGGGCTTCAGCAAACCCATATGGCCCGAAACCCACGCCCGGTCGAACTCGTTTAGAAAATCATACTGGGTGCGGGCATAGGCAAACGAGCCGATACCAAAATTTGTCAGCGCAAAAACTGGCACCTCCTTGGCGCGAAGCGCACGCATGAGCCGCACCGAACGTGAGATCACCGGGCAGGCCATCTCGATCCAGTTGGTGTACCAAAGCTGGATTTCATTGCGCCATTGGGGGTAACGCTCGGCGGTGTCGTAGATCGTGCCTTTGAAATCGCCACCTCGGTCCACCACGTCGTTCATGCCGTGCAGATCAACTTCGGCGAACATCGCGCGGCGCGCTTCGGGGCCGATGGTGGCGTCGTAGTACCGCTCTGGCTGCCATTCGATCAGCACGTTGCCGATGTCAAAAACCACCGCTTCAATCATGTGTTACATCCCTTTCGGCGGCGCGCAGCACGCGGTCGAGCGCGTCGAGAAAACGCGAGCGGTCTGCCTTTGTAAAGCCCTTGCCCGAGCCTTGGCGGAACGGATCAGCGGCGCGCAGATCGGCCATCAGATCGCGCGTGGCAAGGATTTGGCCGATGTTGGCCGGTGTCAGCGGCTCGCCCGCGTGGGTCAGCACGCGCGCGCCATTCGCCACGCATTTGGCAGCCAGCGGGATGTCGGCGGTTACCACCACATCGCCGCGCCCCGCGCGCTCTGCGATCCATTTGTCGGCCTCATCAGCGCCAGTGGCGACGTAGACCATTTCAACCAGCGGATTGGCAGAGGGGCGCAACCCGCCGTTTGAGACGACGTAAAGGCGCACCTTCAAGCGGGTGGCGACCGCTTCGGCCTCGGACTTGACGGGGCAGGCATCGGCATCAACGTAAAGGGCCATCAGGCAAGGGCTTTCGCGTGAAAGGCGATGTGGTCAGCCATAAAGCTGGCCACGAAGAAATAGCTGTGATCGTAACCTGCCTGCATACGAAAAGCGCCGGGCTGGCGGCGTGCGGCCATGGCGGCGGCCAGCGCCTCGGGGCGCAAAAGGTCGAGGTTGGGGTCGCCGTTGCCTTGGTCAACCAGCACCTCGCCCGCAAAACCTTCGGTTTGCATCAGAAAGGTCGCATCATGGGCCAGCCAGCGGCTTTCATCGGGGCCAAGGTAGGCGGCAAACTGTTTGCGCCCCCAGTCAGACCGCGTGGGTTGCGCGATCGGTGCGAAGGCCGAGGCCGAGCGGTAGCGCCCCGGCAGGCGCATCGCCAGCGTCAGCGCGCCGTGCCCACCCATCGAATGGCCGCTGATCGACTGGCGGTCTTCATCGACCGGAAAATTGGCGGTGACGATGCGGGGCAACTCGTCGGACAGATAGTCCCACATGCGGTATTGTGTGGCCCATGGCGCCTCGGTTGCGTTAATGTAAAACCCCGCGCCTTGCCCCAGATCATAGGCGGCGTCGTCAGCCACACCCGCGCCACGCGGAGAAGTATCGGGAAAGGCGAGCGCGAGCCCGGCTTCGGACGCCCACCGCTGCGCGCCCGCTTTGACCATGGCGTTTTCATGGGTACAGGTCAGGCCCGCCAGAAACCACAACAGCGGCACCGCCCCTGCCTCGGCGGCGGGTGGCAGGTAGAGGCCAAAGGTCATTTCGCACCCCGTAACGTGGGATGCGTGGGCATAGACCCCTTGCACCCCGCCAAAGGCCCGGTTTTCGCAAAGCGTGCGCATGATGCCCCCTAGCTGGCCGTGACCCAGGCGATGACCGCCGGCACGGTTAATATGGAAAACGCGGTCGAAATCAGGATCGCGGCCGAAACCCGTTGCGGTGCCACCCCGTAATGCGCCGCCAGAATATAGACGTTTCCCGCAACCGGCAAAGCCGCCGCCGCCACCATCACCCCCGCCGCGTAGGGTTCAACCCCAAAAGCCCAGGCCGCGACAGCAGCCGCCAGCGGATGCAGCACCAGTTTGGCAAACGACAGCCACACCGCAGGGCGGATGCGTTCTGCCGACCGTGCTGCAAGTGAGGCACCGATGGCGAATAGTGCACCGGGCGTTGCGGCGGCCCCGAGGATGGTAACAAACTCCATCAGCGGTTCCGGGGTTGGCAAATGAAACCCGGCCCAGCCAAGGCCTGCCAGCATCGACACAATCATCGGGTTCTTTACCAAACCAAGACCAAGGACCGCGAACATCGCAGGCGAAACCCGCCCGTGCTGCGCCCCGGTC
This sequence comes from Rhodobacteraceae bacterium UBA6213, assembly GCA_002421605.1. Lineage (GTDB taxonomy): Bacteria > Pseudomonadota > Alphaproteobacteria > Rhodobacterales > Rhodobacteraceae > UBA6213. The sequence goes on from DISJ01000009.1 coordinate 454,836, forward strand.
ACCAGCAGCGTGATCAACGAGGAAAACACGATCAGATCGATTGCTAGCACCATCAGCACCGGGCCGACGGCGGCGGGGCCTAACAGCACCACAAGCATCGGCACGCCCAGAAAACCGGTGTTGCCGGTCATGCAGGTGTGCGCCTCCATCGCCGCCTCGGCCAGCGGCAAGCGGCGCGCCTTTGCGACCGCAATGCCGACAGCCCAAACGAACGCCGAGCCGGAAAGGTAGGCCATCACGAAAGGCGCGCTGAACAGTTCCGACAGCGAGAGCGTTGCCGAAAACCGGAACAGCATCGCTGAAAGTGCGAAGTAAAAGACGAATTTCGTCAGCCAAGCGGTGGCTTCGGGCGGGAAAAAGCGCAGCCGCCCGGCCCCCCAGCCAAGGCCGATCAATGCAAAGAACGGAAGTGTTTTGAGGAAGATCGCTAGCATGGGCGCACGCTTTCATGCTGACCTTGCGAATGCAAGGCGGCGCGGGCAGGTTAACGGCATGGCGCATTTCGTTTTTCAACATCTTCGCGCAACGCGCAACATTGGCGACCGCGTCGCGACACCCGCGCGCTGGCTGGATTTTGATGGTGAGGTGACGCTGCAGAATTTTGGTGAAGCCATCCCGGCCTGCGATGTGGCGGTGCTGGGTGGAGGCCAGGTTTACGGCGAGGTTGCGGGTGCGGTGCTCTACCGCGCTGCCGCTGCGCGCAGGCGCGTGGTTTGGGGCATCGGTATGCGTGGTGTGAACCGCGATACAGCACGGCACGACGTTTTTACCGGCGCGGTCGATCTTTTGGGGTGCCGCGATGTGGGGGTGGCGGGCACTATCCATGTGCCCTGCGTATCGTGCATGGCGCCGCGGCTATCGACGCCACCTGCGCCAATCCACGAGGTGGTGATCTTTGCGCACGCCACCAAATCGGCAAACCTTGCGCGCCCCGCAGGCATTCCATTTGCAACGAACCATCAGGGCAATTTTGCGCCGGTGATCGACTTTATCGCATCTGGTGAAACGGTCGTGACCAATTCTTACCACGGCACCTATTGGGCAATGCTACTGGGCCGCCGGGTGCTGTGCTTGCCCAATGGGGAAAAGTTCGGTGGCTTCACGCAGCCCCCGGAAATGGCCGACTCGACCGACTGGCTGACAGCGCTTGCGCGCGCGCGAACGGCAAGCGGATACCTAGAGGAATGTCGCGCCCTGACGCGCGCCTTTCATGCCCGCGTCATGGCGCTGCTTTGAGCGCGCGCGCCGATCAGAAAACGGTAAGAACCTCGGCCAACGGCTTTTTTATCTTGGCGACGGCGGGCACCGTGGCGTGTTCGGCGGGGTAGCCAACCGGCAGGATCATCACCGGTTTTTCATTCTCGGGCCGCCCACAGGCAGCGTTGAGAAACTTCATCGGGTTTGGCGTGTGTTCAAGGCACACGAGCCCTGCGTGGTGAATGGCGGCGATCAACATGCCAACCGCAATGCCCACGCTTTCGGGCACGTAGTAATGCTTGATGCGCTGTCCATTTGGCCCAAGGCCGTAGCGCTGCGCGAACACCACGATCAGCCAAGGCGCTTCTTCCAGATGCGGTTTTTGTGCTCCAGTGCCGATGGGTTCAAGCGCCGCCAGCCATTCATCGCCCGCGCCACCTTCGTAGAACGCGCGCTCTTCTTCCTCCGCTGCGGCGCGGATGCGCGCTTTCATCGCGGGGTCGGAAATTGCGACGAAATGCCAAGGCTGCCGATTTGCCCCCGATGGCGCCGAGGCTGCGGCGGCAATGCAGGCCTCGATCACATCACGCGAAACCGGCGTGGGTGCATAGTCGCGGACCGAATGACGCTTGCGCATGTGGTCACGAAACACCCGCGCCGCACCCAAAGAGTGTTCGGGCGGAAGCTGCACCCGGTCTGGCAGGGGCAGGGCGTTGTAGACAGGTTTCGATGTTTCGTTCATCGTGGGCTCCGGTTCTGCGGTGGTCGATCCAAGGTGTGCCGAGCCATAGCGGCAAGATGGCCGTGCAGACCGCGCCCTTTAACCGGCGCCGATCAGCGCGCCTGCCGCAAACACCAACGCGCCCCCCAGCACCACCTGCAAGGCGGCGCGCAGGAACGGCGTTTCCATGAATTTGTTCTGGATCCATGCAATCGCCCAAAGCTCGACGAACACCACGATCATCGCAATCGTCGTGGCTGTCCAGAAATCGGGGATGAGGTAGGGTAGCGCATGGCCCATGCCGCCCAATGTGGTCATCACGCCGCTGGCCACGCCCCGCTTCCACGGGCTGCCGCGCCCTGACAGCACGCCGTCGTCATGCGCGGCTTCGGTAAAGCCCATCGATATACCCGCCCCGACCGAGGCCGCAGCCCCGACCAGAAACGTGGTCCATGTGTTCTGGGTGGCAAAGGCGGTCGCAAAGATTGGCGCGAGGGTCGAGACTGAACCATCCATCAGCCCGGCAAGCCCCGGCTGTACCCATGTCAGAATGAACTGGCGGTGCGCGGCGCGGTCTTCCTTGCCCTTTTCTTCATCGCCCAGATGCTCGGCAACCAGTTCGCCTGCGCGCACCTCGTGCCCTGCTTCCGCTGCCGCAAGGTCGCCTAGCAAGGCGCGCGCTGCCGCATCGGTGCTGTGCTGCGCGGCGGTGGTGTAGAACTTGGCGGCATCCTGTTCCATCGCCTCGGCTTCGGCGCGCATTTTTTCCAGCGACAGGTTTTCCATCAGCCAGATCGGACGGCGCGCGTAAAAGCCTGCCACATGCTCGCGCCGGATCAGCGGGATGACATCGCCGAACCGTTCTTTATGCACCTCGATCAGGCGGCGGCGGTGTTCGTCTTCTTCGCTGGCCATGCCGTCGAAAATCTGCGCGGAGGCGGGATAGTCGGCGCGAAGGCGCTGCGCATAAGTGCGATAGATCGAGGCGTCGTCCTCTTCCGAAGAAATGGCCAGTGCAAGGATTTCTTGTTCTGTCAGGTCGGAAAAGCGGCGGCGCGAGCCAAGCCCGGGGATCATGGGATACCTCATCCGTTTTCGGCTATGCTAACGGCGCAAGCGGGCGCAGCAAGGATAAAACGCCCGCCGCAGAGCCATTGACGGAGCAGAGAGCGCCACTTAAGGCAGATTAAAGACCGCTACCGGGAGGAACCGATGCCGGGCGAAACGCAAGCACTGATTGTGATCGATCTGCAAAACGACTTCTGCCCGGGCGGCGCGCTGGCCGTGGCGGGCGCAAATGAGATCGTGCCGCGCATCAACGCGCTGCTTGATGCTTTTCCGATCCGCGTGCTAACGCAAGATTGGCATCCGGCGGATCACGCAAGTTTCGCTGATAACCATGCCGACGCAGAACCCTATACAGTCATCGAAATGCCCTATGGGCAGCAGGTGCTCTGGCCTGCGCATTGCGTGCAAGGCAGCCATGGCGCGGCGTTGCACGCTGGTCTGCTTGCCGATCGCGCAGACATGATCTTGCGCAAAGGCTTTCGCGCCGGGATCGACAGCTATTCCGCATTTTACGAAAATGACCGGGCTACCACCACTGGCCTTGCGGGCTATCTGCGTGAACGCGGTGCGACGCATCTGACATTTGCGGGGCTTGCTACCGATTTCTGTGTTGCATGGTCGGCGCTTGATGCGGTGCGGTTGGGGTTTGGCGCGACCGTGCTGACCCGCGCCTGCCGCGCAATCGACCTTGAAGGATCGCTGGCTGATGCGATGGACAAAATGCGCGCCGCTGGCGTGAATCTGGAGCCCTGACATGGCCGACATCGCTACCCGCGTTTACGACCACAAGTGGAAGATCGACCCGATCGTACGCAGCCTAATCGACACCGATTTCTACAAGCTGTTGATGTGCCAATCGGTTTTCCGCAACCGGGCGGATACGCAGGTCACCTTCAGCCTGATCAACCGCAATAAGTCGATCCGGCTGGCCGAATTGGTGGATGAAGGCGAGTTGCGCGAACAGCTTGACCATGTGCGCTCGCTTTCTCTCAGCCGGGGTGAAAGTACATGGCTGCGCGGCAACATGTTCTACGGCAAGCGGCAGATGTTTCGCCCCGATTTCATGGAATGGTTCGAGGCATTCCGCCTGCCACCCTATCATCTGGAAAAGCGCGATGGCCAGTATGAGCTGACCTTCGAGGGCAAGTGGCCCGATGTGATGATGTGGGAAATACCGGCGCTGGCGATTCTGATGGAGTTGCGCTCGCGCTCGGTGCTGAAAGACATGGGGCGGTTTGAGTTGCAGGTGCTTTACGCCCGCGCCATGACCCGGCTTTGGGAAAAGGTCGAAAAGCTGCGCGTCGGGGACGCCCCGCGCATCGCCGATTTTGGCACCCGCCGTAGGCATTCGTTTCTGTGGCAAGATTGGTGCGTGCAGGCGATGATGGAAGGGCTGGGCAACGCCTTCACCGGTACCTCGAACTGCTTGATCGCGATGCGCCGCGATATCGAAGCGATCGGCACCAACGCGCATGAGTTGCCGATGGTGTATGCCGCGCTTGCCAATAATGACGATGACCTGCGCGAAGCGCCCTACCGGGTGCTGGCCGACTGGCAGGAAGAGCATGAAGGCAACCTGCGCATCATCTTGCCTGACACATACGGCACAGCCGGGTTTTTGGAACATGCACCCGACTGGCTGGCGGCATGGACCGGTATTCGCATCGATTCTGGCGACCCCGCCGAAAGCGCCGAAACTGCCATCGCGTGGTGGAAATCTCGGGGTGAAGATCCGCGCGAAAAGCTCGTGATCTTTTCTGACGGGCTCGACGTTGATGCGATTCTATCGCTGCAGGCGCGGTTTGCTGGCCGCGTGAAGGTGTCGTTTGGTTGGGGCACGCTTTTGACCAACGACTTTCGCGGTCTTGTCGCGGGCGATGGGCTGGCGCCCTTCAGCCTTGTGTGCAAGGCGGTTTCGGCCAACGGCAGGCCAACCGTGAAGCTATCGGACAACCCGCGCAAGGCGACTGGCCCGGCTGCCGAGATTGAACGCTACAAGAAGGTTTTTGGCGTCGGTACGCAGGCAGAGCGCCCGGTGCTGGTCTGATGGGCAGATTTAGCTAACGGCTCGGAGAACGCTGAACACCAGCGCCGACAAGAGCGCCGAGGCAGGCACCGTAACCACCCAAGCAGCGGCAACCGCCAGCAGATGCGAGCGACGCACCAGTTTGCGCCGCTTGCGTTCTTCGGGCGGCACCACCTTGCCCTTGATCAGGCCAAGCGCCTTTGCCCGCCGCTCTGCATGCCATTCGCGGAAAAAGCCGACGCCGAACACCGCCCCCACTGCAATATGCGTTGAGGAAACTGGCAGGCCCAGCCACGAAGCCACAATCACCGTCAGCGCCGCTGAAAGCGCCACGCAAAAGGCGCGCATCGGGTTGAGCTTGGTAATCTCGCTGCCCACCATGCGGATGAGCTTTGGCCCGAACAGCACCAAGCCGAACGAAATACCGCCCGCGCCGATCAGCATCACCCAAAGCGGCAAGGTCACGTTGGCAGCACCCGCATCGCCTTCGCGCACCGCATGCACAATTGCGGCAAGTGGGCCAACGGCGTTGGCCACGTCATTTGCGCCGTGCGCAAACGAAAGCAGCGCGGCAGAGATGACCAGCGGTATTGAAAACAGCTTGCGCAGCGATTTCTTGCGGTTCTCCATGCCTTCCGACTGACGCCGGATCAGCGGCACCGAGATCAGCCAGACAAGCAGCCCAATCGACACCCCGATGATGAGCGCGGAGGCAAAGTCGATCTTGACCACCTTGCTTAGCCCCTTCAGCGCCAGATAGGCGGCAAAAGCGCCCGCCATGATGCCGATCAGCACCGGCACCCAACGCCGCGCGGCGGCGATCTTGTCGTCTACATACATGATGCGGGTTTTGATGAAAGTCAGAAACAACGCCGCGATCACCCCGCCAAGAACCGGCGAAATCACCCAACTGAGCGCGATGCGCCCCACCACCAGCCAGTTGACCGTGTCTACCCCGGCGGCCGCAATGCCTGCTCCGACCACGCCACCGACTATCGAATGCGTGGTGGAAACCGGCGCGCCGAGCCACGTTGCAAGGTTGAGCCAGAGCGCCGCAGCCAGCAGCGCCGCCATCATCGCCCAGATGAAGGTGGAGTTCTGTGCAAAAGCGTCGGGAGAAACGATGCCGCTGGAGATGGTCTTGACCACGTCGCCGCCCGCAATCAGCGCCCCGGCAGATTCGAACACCGCCGCAATCAACAGCGCGCCGCCAAGTGTCAGCGCGTTGGCGCCGACCGCCGGACCCATGTTGTTGGCCACATCATTGGCACCGATGTTGAGCGCCATGTAAGCGCCAATCGTCGCCGCCGCGATAACCACCAGGGCGTTGGGTTGGGTGCCAAAGAACAGCGCAGCGCCAACACCCGCCAGCACTACAAAGGCCAGTGCAATACCCGGCGCCACCAGTGGGCGCGCGACAAAATGTGTTGCTTCTTCTAGCCGATCAATCCGCCCGAGGTCTTTGTCGAGCGTCTTCCACTGGTTCTGCGGCGGCAGGGCCATGTCACATTTCCGTTACGTGGCTGGTACAATCGGCCTGGGGGTTATCCCGAACCCAGCGACATAACAACAGTCAATCGGGTCACAGCCCGCCGAGCAGCACCTTCAAGCGCGGCTCATCCACCATTGCCACAGCCTCAATGGGGCGCACCCAGCGCAGCTCCCGTCGTCCGGCTTCGGGAAACTCCTTCTCCATCCCGCTTACGCGCACGATGAACACCTGCACCTCGCACGGCGTCGGCACGGCCTTATCGCGCTGCTTGAGATAGTCAAAAGCGCCAAAGGGTAGCGCGCCGACTTCGCCTTTGACCCCGGCCTCTTCCCACGCTTCGCGCAACGCCGCTTCGGCAAGCGTGCGCCCACGCATTGGCCAACCCTTGGGAATGATCCAGCGCCCGGTGCCGAGCGATGAGACCAAAAGAACCTCGCGCCGCCCCGGTCGCCCGCGCAAACACAGCGCCGCGACCTGTGTTGATGGCTGGATGTTGCTGAAAAAATGCCGCAGCCATTGGCGCACTGCTGCAAACACGTTCAGCACGGCGCTATTCATCATCTTCAACCTTGCCACGCAGCACCTTTACCTCGCCTCGCTCTGCCTTCTGCGCCAAGCGCCGTCGCTTGCTGCCGGCGGTGGGCTTGGTCGGCACCCGCCGTTTGGGTGCGACGAGCGCCGCGCGGATCAGTTCTGCCAGCCGCTCGCGTGCTGCTTCGCGGTTGCGCGCCTGACTGCGGGTTTCTTCGGCCCGGATCACGATCGCGCCGTCAATGGTCCAGCGCCGCCCTGCAAGCCGCTTTAGCCGCGTTTTAACGGCAGGCAGCAGGTGTGGGCTGCGTTCTGCCTCGAACCGCAATTCGACCGCGGTCGAGACCTTGTTGACGTTTTGCCCGCCCGGCCCTTGCGAACGGGTAAAGCTTTCGGAAAGCTCCCAGTCGGCAATCGTGATAGCGTCGTTGATGCGCAACATACCTGCTCTGCCTGCGCACGGGGCCGGGGCCACTCGCGCATTCTTCTTGTTCGTGTTTCCAGCCTGTTGCGCAAAGATAGCGCATCAGGTGCTGGGCACAAAGCAGAAGAATTCAGATCGGCAACGCTGCGGCGGCTGCGGTGGCCGCGTGGCGCGCGGTGGCGAGGCAGGCGGTAATCAGATAGCCGCCGGTCGGCGCCTCCCAATCGAGCATTTCGCCCACGGCCCAGGTTCGGGGCAGTGCGCGAAGCTCTAGCGTGTCGGTCAGGCTGGCGGCGGTGATGCCACCTGCCGAAGAAATCGCCTCGGCAATCGGGCGCGGCCCTTGATGGCGCACCGGAAGCGCCTTCAGCAACCGCGCAAGGCGATCGGGCGCGCTGGGAAGTGGGCGCCCCCATTCCTGCAGTAGCGCCAGCTTCAGCGGATCAAGGTGCAGCGCCTTGCGCAACCAGTTGGCCACGGTATCAGTGCCGCGCGGGCGCGCAAGGCGGCCTGTGACTTCGGCAAGGCTGCGATCTGGCGCGAGGTCAAGCGTCAGGGGAGCGCCGTCGCGCACGAGGTTCGAAACAGTGTAAACCCCGCCGCCCTCGATGCCGCGCGCCGTAATCACGAATTCGCCGCGGCTGATACGACCGCCAGCGCCAAGCGCAGCCCCTTTGACGGGCGTGCCAAAATACGCGGCCATATGCGGCGACCAAGCGACGGTAAAGCCCATATTTGCGGGGCGGAACGGTGCGATTTCAACGCCCTTCGCCGCCAGCCACGGCACCCATGCAGCGTCGGAGCCAAGTCGGGGCCAACTGGCACCGCCAAGCGCCAGTACGGTGGCAATGGAGTGGGCGAGCTGCTCGCCCTCGGGAGTTTCAAAACGCAGCGCGTCGCCTTGCCAGCCGGTCCAACGCCAGCGCGATTGCAGGCGCACGCCCAAGCCATCAAGACGGCGCAGCCATGCGCGCAAAAGCGGCGAGGCCTTCATTTCAACCGGAAACACCCGAAGTGTCGAGCCGGTGAACAGCTCAATGCCAAGGCCACGCGCCCATTCCATCACCTCGGCAGGGCCAAAACTGGCGAGAATCGGGGCAAGCCATTCTGCATCGTAATTCGTGGCGAAGCGGGCAGCGGGTTCATCGCGGGTCAGGTTCAGCCCGCTTTTACCCGCCATCAACAACTTGCGCGCCGGGCTGGGTTTGGCTTCGCAAATCGTTACGCGGTGGCCCGCGCTTGCCAGCACTTCGGCTGCCATCAGCCCCGCGGGGCCAGCGCCGATGACCATTATTTCGCTCATGTCGTGTTTTGCCCTGTCTCGACCCCGCGGCCAAGGTAGCGGATGTCGACTCACGCCACCTGCGCAACAAGCCGCGCCACTGCTTTGCTGCATGAGTCGCGCCGGTATGGCAAGGGGCAGTGCAGACCGGCTAGGCTTTTGCTAACCGCGCGATGCGCAACAGGGTACGTTCAAGCATGGCCATCGCGGGTGCGCGCGAAGACGAGCGCAGCGCAAGGTCGGTTTCAAACAGATGCCGAAGCGCCTCTTCCAGCCGCGGCACAGACCAGCTCTGCGCCTGCTGCAACATACGGTCGCGCCGTGGACCCATGACCGGCGGGCGCGCGTGCGATAGCCCTGCGGCGGTGCCGCCGGGGTTGGCCTTGGCGGCCAGCAGAACGCGGAAATGGCGTTGGGCGGCAATGGCCAGCGTTACCGGCAGCACGCCTTGCCCCGAAATGCGCGCCATCATTGGGCCGAAAGCTGGCTCTTGCCCCAGTGCCACGATGTTCAGCAGATCGTCCACCTCGGCCTCGATCGTAACCGGGCTGCAGGCGGCTACGTCGGCCACGGAAAGCGGCGTGGCGTCGGCGTGTTTGTACAGCGAGATCCGCTCGACCGTCTGGCGGAAATCACCGGGGTCAAGCGCCTCGGCCAGTGCCATGAGGTCGATCATCGCTTCGCGCCCGATGCCGCGTAGCCCCGCCTTTGCCAGCGTTTGCGCGACCTCGTCGCTACTTGGCGGGTTGTCGTAAATGGCGATGCAGGCGGCGGTCGGATGCGCCTCGAATAACTTGCGCAGGCTGGAGCTTTTGGCAAGCATACCCGCGCTGACCACCAGCAACGCGTCGCCCGCGCGCCAATCGGCAAGCGCCGCCTGCACCGCGGCGGTGGCGCCATCGGCTGCACCTTCCAGCAGCACCGCGCGCGCGCCGGGAAAGAAGCCCTGCGCGCGCAGCGCATCCGACAGTATCGCGGGGTCTTTGCGCAGTTCGGATGCGTCGATACGCGCTAGGCGCATTTCGTGCTCGCCCTCGGCACCGATTACTTGAACGATCAGGTCTCGCCGTTTCAATGCCACCCGCATCGGATCTGCGCCGTAAAGCAGCAAGGCGGGCAAATCGGCGGGGGGCCGTGCCAGCAACCGCGCGGCGGCAGCGGCATTAGGCTTCATTGTGGCAGGCTGGCGGCGCCGGCCAGCAGGCGGGTAACGATTTCGTCGGCAAGAATGCGCGCCAGCCGCAGATGTGCATCATCTTCGGCGGTGCTGCTAGCAACCACGGTGCCGCTTGCCTTCCAAGAGGTAAAGCTTTCAACTGTTCCGCTCAGCAGTTCCGCGCCCGAGCCGATATCAAACAACTGAAAGCTCGCCTCGCCCTGCAGCAAATACCGCGTGGTGATGCTGTCAGTGGTAACGGCCTGTTCGCTGGATGTGGCAGTGATCGTATAGGCAAGCCGATAGCGCGCCACTTCGGTCGGGCCCAGCCGCTCTGCCAGCCGCCGGGTCAACGCAAATTCGTCGCGAGTCGTTGGGGCGTCGGGGGCGATAGTGCCGCGCAAGGCGGTTGCGCCGCCCGCGGGCCCGTACGCCGGCGTGAAGCCGCAGCCTGCCAGCGCGGCAAGCGAGACCAAGAGATTTCGGCGGTCAGTGAACCACATTGACGATGCGCCCCGGCACCACGATCAGCTTTTTCGGCGGCTGGCCAGCCAGCGCGCGTGCCACAGTCTCGTCTGCCAGCACCAACTTTTCAACCTCTGACGCGGGCATGTCTTTGGGCACGGTAATCTCGGCGCGCCGCTTGCCGTTGATCTGGATTGGCAAGGTCACCTCATCTTCGACCAAAAGCGCAGGGTCGGCCTCGGGCCAAGGTGCAGTGACCACCAGTCCGGCCCCGCCCATCGCGTGCCAGATTTCTTCGGCCAGATGCGGAACCATGGGCGACATCAGCTGCGCCATCGCACGCAGGGCGACCTTCATCGCCGCTGCAGAGGCGGCGCTGCGCGAGAGTGTGTTGGCTAGCTCGTAAATCTTTGCGATCGCCTTGTTGAAGGCAAAGTTTTCTATCGCAAAGGTCACATCGGCAATCGCGCGGTGCACCGCGCGCATCAAATCCATATCGCCCGGCCCTGCATCACTGACGGGCATTTCGGCAACCCGCTCGGCAATCAGCCAAACCCGGTTGAGGAATTTGAACGCGGCCTCTGCCCCGGCGGCGGTCCACTCCACATCCCGCTCGGGCGGGCTGTCGGACAGAATGAACCAGCGCGCGGTATCTGCACCGAATCGCTCGATAATGTTCACCGGGTCGACGACGTTCTTTTTCGACTTCGACATCTTGGCCGAGGGAATCACCTCAACCGCCTCGCCGCTGGCCTTCAGCTGCCCACCCTCGACATCTTCAGGCAAGTGATAGACGGGTCGCCCGGCGGCATCGCGGGTAAGGTAGATTTCGTGCGTTACCATGCCTTGCGTGAACAGCGCGTTGAACGGCTCGATCGCTTTGGCTGGCAGATGCCCGGTCTTGTGCATCGCGCGGGCGAAAAAGCGCGAATAGAGCAGGTGCAGAATCGCATGCTCGATGCCGCCGATGTATTGATCGACGTTCATCCAGTATCCCACATCCTCTGCCACCGTCGGGGTTGCGGCATGGGGCGCGGTAAAGCGGGCGTAATACCAAGACGAATCGACAAACGTGTCCATCGTGTCGGTTTCGCGCCGCGCCGGGGCGCCGCATTTGGGGCAGGCGCAATCGCGCCAGGTCGGGTGGCGGTCAAGCGGGTTGCCGGGTTGATCGAAGCTTACGTCATCGGGCAGGCGCACGGGCAGGTTGGCCTTGGCCTCGGGTACCACGCCGCAGGTGGCGCAATGCACCACGGGAATCGGGCATCCCCAATAGCGTTGGCGCGAAATGCCCCAGTCACGCAGGCGGTAATTGGTTACGCCCTTGCCGATGCCGTGTCCCTCGCAATATGCGATTGCGGTTTCGACCCCGTTTTCGCCGCTTTGCACTGATTCGCCTGCGAATCGGCGGACATAGTGCACTGTCTCGGATTTCGGCGGCACAAAGGCTTCGGTCAGCGGCGCGTCGATCTCGCCTTCCGGCACAAAGACCGAATGGATCGACAAGCCGTATTTTGTGGCAAATTCAAAGTCGCGTGCGTCATGCGCGGGGCAGCCGAAAATGGCGCCGGTGCCATAGTCCATCAGGATGAAGTTGGCGATGTAGACTGGCAGCTCCCACGCCTGGTCGAGCGGGTGGCGCACTGTGATACCGGTATCCAACCCACGCTTTTCGGCCTTTTCCAGCGCTTCTTCGCTGGTGCCGATGCGCCGACACTCGGCCACAAACGCGGCCACGGCGGGGTTGCCTGCCTCTAGCGCCCGGGCCAGCGGGTGATCGGGGCTGATGGCTGCGAAACTTGCGCCCATCAGTGTATCGGGGCGGGTGGTATAAACCTCTAGCCGCTCGAAACCTTGCGGCGCACCCTTGGTTTCAAAGGCAAATTGCAGGCCCCGGCTTTGGCCGATCCAGTTGGCCTGCATGATGCGCACCTTCTCGGGCCAGTCTTTCAGCCCGTCAAGCGCGGTCAGCAATTCTTCGGAATAGTCCGAAATCTTGAAAAACCACTGCGTGAGTTCGCGCCGCTCGACCATAGCGCCAGAGCGCCAGCCGCGCCCGTCGATCACCTGTTCGTTGGCCAGTACGGTCATATCGACCGGGTCCCAGTTCACCACCGCGTTTTTGCGGTACACCAGCCCTGCCGCCATCATGTCGATGAACATTGCTTGCTGCTGGCCATAGTATTCGGGATCGCACGTGGCGAATTCGCGGGTCCAGTCGATGGAAAGGCCCAAGGGGCGCATCTGCGCCTTCATGTCGGCGATGTTGCCATAGGTCCAGGTTTTCGGGTGCCCGCCTCGTTCCATCGCGGCGTTTTCGGCGGGCATGCCAAAGGCATCCCAGCCCATCGGGTGCAGCACCGAATAGCCTTGCGCGATCTTGGTGCGCGCGACCACGTCGCCCATCGTATAATTGCGCACATGGCCCATGTGGATTCGCCCCGAAGGGTAGGGGAACATCTCGAGCACGTAATACTTGCGCTTGCTCTCGTCGCGCCGCGCGCGGAAAACCTCGGCATCGGCCCAGGCCTTTTGCCATAGTGCTTCGCTTTGGCTCGGTTCGTAGCGCGCCATTTTCGTGCCCCTTCGCGGTCAACTGCCCGCGCGTGGTTACACCGGCTGGCCCGCCAAGGTCCAGCGCATCAACGCGGCTTATGCCTGCTAATGGTCAAATATCCCGCGCAAAACGGCGATTGCCGCCTCAGAGCCCCGAATCGCGGATGCGAAGCTGGCGCGCGCGGGTCAGGATAGCGTCTTCCACCGCGTGCACGGTGTCGGTGGATACCGCGCCGCCGCCCGAACCTTGCAGCGAAACCTTCAGGCTGCGCGCATCCAGCGCCGGGTCGGTCACATAGATCGTGGCGCGATAGCTGCGCCCGCCGCCGGGGGGCGTGCCGTAGCCGGTAACGATGATGCCCGAGAACGGGTCAACAGACTGAATCGGCAGGAAATTCAACACCTCCAGCGAGGCTTGCCAAAGGTATTTGTTCACCTCGACCGTGATGTTGGGGTCGTCGGCGTTTTTGAACAAATCCCAGATCGTGCCACCGGATTCGGCTTCTTCACGGATGGCCGGGCCGGTTTCTTCGGGCTGGTCGGTTTTGCCGAACCACTTGCCGCTTGCGATGCCGTTGCCACAAGCCGCGACCGACGCTGCAAGTGCTGCCAGCAGCGATGCGCGCAAAATGCGTGTGATGGTCATCAAGACGGCCCCCGTTTCGCTTTCCCGTTGTCTAGCCCAAGGGCCAGTGGTGGACAAGGTTTTTCCCCGCGTGGCCGCGCGCAAGGCGTCTGGCGGGTTTCCGCGCACTGGCGGGCACTGTGGCAAGACTGCACCACGATTGCGGCTAAACCTGCCTGCCGGTTTGCCGCAGTTGCTTTGCAGCGCGTCTGGGGTGAAAAAGCGCCATCCCCAGGTCGGAGTTCCCTGAGCTGGGTTGGCACCTTAGATACACGAGGGAAACGACATGAAAAAACTCCTTATCGCCTCAACCGCACTGGTTCTGGTTGCTGGCGCAGCGGCCGCCGAAGTCAAAATGACCGGCGACGCGCGCTTCGGCTTGCGTTACAACGACGCCGCCACGATCAACGGTGTTGCCGTGGTTGAAGACTTCGTTGCTGAATATCGTGTCCGCGCAAAATTCAACTTCTCGGGCACCACCGATAGCGGCATGGGCTTCGGCGCTGAATTCCTTGTGAACGGCGTGACCAGTGCCGCATCTGATGCGGTTGTTTGGGTCAGCGATTCGTGGGGCCAAGTGACCTTCGGCGCTGTTGACACAGGCGACGATTCGGTTGGCCTCGGCATCGCGGAAATCGGCTACAATGGCATCGGCGTTGATGACATCGCTGAATCTCTCTATGCTGGCACCGCCGCTAACGTAAATTACACCGGCACGTTCGGTGCTATTAGTGTTGGCCTGTCGTATGCTCTTCCCGTTTCGCAGACCGTTGCTGGCAGCAACGATTGGGCGATGGGCGTCGGCTATGCGGGTGACGGTTTCACGGTCGCTCTCGGCTACGACTCGAACGAAGTGCTTTCCATCGGCGGCGGCGTGACTATGGGCGCGATCTCGGCCCACGTGCTGTTCAGCGACGCTTCGACCGGCGAGCAGGCGTACGGCGTTGACTTCGGCTACAAGCTGAACTCGGCGACCACTCTGACCGCTGTATTCACCCAAGACGACACCCGCACCGGTTACGGCATCGGCGTGGCTTACAACCTCGGCGGCGGCGCCAAACTGATCGCCGGTATCGGCTCGGTTGATCGCATCGATACGGCAGGTACCGTGGCTACGATTGATGACTTCGTGACCAACGACACCAAAGCCGAATTCGGCATGACCTTCTCGTTCTGATCTTGTGATCGAACGAACCGGAAAGAGCGGGCGCAAGCCCGCTCTTTTCATTTGGGGGGCACGGGAATGGGTTTGAACGAAATCAAGGCGCGGCTACGGGCCGCCGAGGCGCGGGCCGGGCGGGCGGCGGGTTCCGTTACGCTGATCGCGGTATCCAAGCTGCAACCGCGCGAACGGGTTGCGGCGGTGCTGGCCCAAGGGCAGCGGGTGTTTGGTGAAAACTATGTGCAGGAAGCGGCGGGCAAGTGGCCCGCGTGGCGCGCTGCGTTTTCCGGCGTGGCGCTGCACCTGATCGGCCCATTGCAAAGCAACAAGGCAAAAGCGGCGGTCGAACTGTTTGACGCGATCCATTCGCTAGACCGTATCAGCCTTGCCGAGCGCTTGGCCCGGCTGGCCGAGGCGCGCGGGGCCTGCCCCGAGCTATTCGTGCAGGTCAACACCGGGGCCGAGCCGCAAAAGGCCGGGGTGCTGCCCGCCGATCTGGACCGATTCGTAGCCGATTGCCGCGCGCTGGGGCTGCCGCTGGCGGGCCTCATGTGCATTCCGCCCGAGGCTGAAGACTCTGCCCCGCATTTTGCGCAACTGGCCGACCTTGCCGCGCGCAACGATCTGGCGGGTCTGTCGATGGGCATGAGCAGCGATTTTGAGGCCGCAGTTGCCGCCGGTGCCACGCATGTGCGGGTCGGCAGCGCGATATTCGGGCCACGCGGCTAAGCGCGCGGCACGTCAGCCGCGCACAACCAGCCCTGTACCGGGGGCCACGGTTTGCGCCAGCCAGATCAGGTCTCGCCGCGCCAGCGCGATGCAGCCTGCGGTGGGAAAGCCGGGCCTGCGCCATTGATGCAGAAAGATCGCAGAGCCGCGATGGGGTGCTGAGTCGGGGTAGTTCCAGTCAGTCACGAGAATCAGGTCATACAGCGGGTCGGCGCGGTAAAGCCGTTCTGCCGAGGCGGCAAAGGGCGCGCGCACAAGCTGGTTGTAGGCGGCATGTTCAGGCGCATCGCACCAAAGATCGCGCGGCCCGATCGGTTGCGCCCAACGTGGCAACATGGTGCGCGCGATGCGGTCGGGGCGATAGAGCAGCCCGGCGATGCGGTGCGTGCCTGCGGGGGTCGCTTGGTCGCCTTCGCGTTTGTCGCACGTGATGCCCGCGCGGCCGATGCTGCACGGCAGGGTGACGCCGCCATAGCGCAGGCCGGTTGGGGTAAGCACAAGCCCGCCCTTCACATCAGATGCCCCGATTTCGCGGCTTTGGTGGCAAGGTAGGCGGCGTTGTGCCGCGTGCGCCCCACCCGCAACGGCACCCGTTCGGCCACCGTGATACCATTGGCCGCCAGCATTTTCACCTTGGCCGGGTTGTTGGTCAAAAGACGCACCGAAGAAAAGCCAAGCTCCTTGAGGATGGCCGCGCCAAGGCGAAAATCGCGCTCGTCGTCTTCAAAGCCGAGGCGGTGGTTGGCCTCGACCGTATCGAAGCCCTGATCTTGCAGCGAATAGGCGCGCATCTTGTTGGCAAGGCCAATGCCGCGCCCCTCTTGGTTGAGGTATAGCAGAACCCCCGCGCCTTCGCCGCCCATTGCGGCAAGCGCGGCGGCAAGCTGGCTGCCGCAATCGCATTTGAGGCTGTGGAGCACATCACCGGTGAAGCAGGCCGAATGCAGCCGCGTCAGCACCGGAGCATCGCGCGCAGGTGCGCCAATCTCGATCGCGTAGTGCTCCTCGCCGCCATCGTCGGGGCGAAAGACGTGCAGCCGCCCGGCCTCGGCGGCTGCCATCGGTAGGCGCGCGGCGGCGACTGCGTGCAGCCGCGTGGCGCTGCCGATTTCCGCCATCGCCTCGGCCGCATCCAGCCGGGTCAACCCGGCGGGCACCGGCCCGGGCAGCGCCACAAGCAAGGCGGCGGGCAAAAGACGCGCTGACTTGGCTAGCGCGAGTGCCGCACGGTGCAGATCAGCAGAACCTTCGCGCGCAGTGCGAAGCGGGCCCTTCATCGGCACGCGCAGATCGTCTGCGGGGTCGGCGAGTGCGCGAAGCCAGCCGAGATCGGCATCTTGGGGCACAATGACTCGGGCCAGATCACCATCATAGGCGCGCGCCTTCAGCGTTTCGGCGCGCCGGTCGGTCAGCGCAAGCATGAGCGGCCCGAGTGCTGCCAGGGCTGACAGCCGTTCCGGCGCGAGCGTTTCCACCGCTGCTGCCAGCATTACCTCGCCCGGCCGTTCAAGCACCACAGGCAGACCCATGCGCAGATCGGCGCGGGCGCGGTTCAGCCGTTCAACGGCGCTTGGGCAAAGGGGGGCAAGGGTGCGATCCATGCGCCAGAGATAGCGCTACGCGCAAAGAATTGAAACATATCCCCGTCGTGCGACACGTCCGCGTGAAAAAGATTTCAGTCGCCTTGTAGCACGGGAGGATAGGGCGCAGCTTTGGTGGAACCCAAGGAGGACGATATGGCTGGGCTAAAAAAAATACTGCTGGTGGATGATGATACCGACCTGCGCGAGGCCCTGTCAGAGCAGCTTCTGGCGACCGAAGAGTTTGAAGTGATCGAAGCGGGCACCGGTGCCGAGGCCGGTGAAAAGGCACGCAGCGAGCTTTTCGATCTTGTGGTGCTAGATGTGGGCCTGCCCGATACCGATGGGCGCGAGCTGTGCAAGCGGTTGCGCAAGCAGGGCGTGAAATGCCCGGTCGTGATGCTGACCGGGCATGACACAGACGCTGACACTATTCTGGGCCTAGATAGCGGCGCGAACGACTATATCACCAAGCCGTTCAAGTTTCCGGTGCTGCTGGCGCGGCTGCGCGCGCAGTTGCGCACGCACGAGCAAAGCGAGAACGCGGTTTTCCAGCTTGGCCCCTATACCTTCAAGCCCGCGATGAAGATGCTGATCGACGCCAAGCAGAAGAAGATTCGGCTGACCGAGAAAGAAACCAACATTCTCAAGTTTCTCTATCGCGCGGGTGAAACGGTGGTGGCGCGCGAGGTGCTGCTGCACGATGTCTGGGGCTATAACGCGGGCGTCACCACGCATACGCTGGAAACCCACATCTACCGGCTGCGCCAGAAGATCGAGCCCGACCCTGCGAACGCACGGCTCTTGGTGACGGAATCGGGGGGCTACAGGTTGGTGCCCTGAAGGCCCTGTCAGGCGAGTTTGCCGACAACATCTTGAATCGATCCCGGCAGCGGTGGGGCAAAATAATTTTGCCGTATCTTGCTATTCTACCTGCATTTTTCGCTCGCGGGATCGCTTTTTCCATGTGATCTTGCGCGCGGCGCAGGAGACGCCAAAATGGAGAACGATATGAAGTTGTTGAAACAAGCTGTCGCGGTACTGGCCGCGACGGTAGCACTGACGGGTCAGGTATTGGCCCAAGATATCACCTATACGCTGAACAATTATTCTGCGTTGATTTTGGTCGAGTTCTATACCTCGCCCGCAGATTCCGACGATTGGGAAGAAGACATTCTTGGCGCGAACGTTTTGGCGCCCGGCGAATCTGGCACGGTGAACATCTCGGATGGTCGCACGCAGTGCGACTATGACCTGCTTTTCGTGATGAGCGATGGGCAAGAGTTGAGTGACACAGTGAATATTTGCGAACTGGACAGCTACACGCTGCAATAGCGAAACTACCTTCGCAAGCGGGCGTGGTATAGCCACGCCCGCTTTTTGCTGGCCGCAAGGTGGGCATGCGGGCTAAAAGGCATGGTCCATCAAAGGAAACTGCCATGACGCTGACCATTGCCACCTGGAACATCAACTCGGTTCGATTGCGCGAAGGTCTGGTGGCGCGACTGCTACGCGAAGAAGCGCCCGATGTGCTGTGCCTGCAAGAGTGTAAAAGCCCGGTCGAGGCGATTCCGATGCAAGCGTTCCGCGAGCTTGGTTATGACCACATCGTGGCGCGTGGGCAAAAAGGCTACAACGGGGTTGCGATTTTGTCGCGATTGCCGCTGATGGATGCGGGCGGCGAAGATTTTGCGCAGCTAGGCCATGCCCGCCACGTTGCGGCGCGGTTGGAAAACGGATTGGTGATTCACAACCTCTACGTGCCGGCCGGGGGCGATGTTCCCGACCGTGCAGAGAACGAAAAGTTCGGCCAAAAGCTTGATTTCCTGACAGAATTACGCGACCATTTCCGCTGGCAGCAGCCTGACCGCGCGATTTTGGTGGGCGACTTGAACATCGCCCCGCGCGAGGACGATGTGTGGAATCACAAGTCGCTGATGAAAATTGTCAGCCACACGCCGATCGAGGTCGAACACCTTGAGGCGGCGCGCGATGCAGGTGCATGGGTTGATGTAACACGGCAAGACATTCCAGAGGGGCCGTTATTCAGCTGGTGGTCATATCGCGCCGCCGAATGGGATATGGCCGACAAGGGCCGCAGGCTGGATCACATCTGGGCCACGCCCGATATCGCGGGTGCGGCGCACGGAAGCCGCATTTTGCGTGCGGCGCGCGGGTGGAACCAGCCCTCGGACCACGCGCCGGTGTTTGCAAGCTTCGATCTTTGACGCCGTATCTGCGGCATTGCCGCCGCGCCCCCTTGGCGAAGCGGCCGGACGAACGCATATAGGAAGCAACGCAATTTCAAGGGGGCAGACATGCTCGCGAACGGACTAAACAATAGCCATGTGAAAGATGTTTCCGAGGCCGATTTCATGGCCGAGGTGGTCGAGAAAAGCCGCGAAGTGCCGGTGATCGTCGATTTCTGGGCACCTTGGTGTGGGCCTTGCAAAACGCTTGGCCCGGCGCTTGAAGCGGCGGTGAACGCGGCCGCTGGTAAGGTGGTGATGGCCAAGGTCAACGTCGATCAGAATCAGGGGATTGCCGGGCAACTGCGGGTGCAGTCGATCCCAACGGTCTATGCCTTCTGGCAGGGCCAACCGGTTGATGGCTTTCAAGGGGCCATTGCGGGTTCGGAAGTGAAGAAGTTTGTCGAAAAGGTTGCAGCCCTCGCCGGTGATGGCGGGCTTGCCGAGGCGATTGAGGCGGCCGAAACGATGCTGGCCGAGGGCGCGGCGGTTGATGCGGCCGAAACCTTCGCTGCGGTCTTGGGCGAAGAGCCGGAAAATGCAGCGGCTTACGGCGGCCTCGTGCGTGCGCATGTGGCGGCGGGCAACCTTGAGCAGGCCGAGAGTTTTCTGAACGCCGCACCGGCAGCAATCGCGCAATCTGCACCGCTTGAGGCGGCGCGTGCGCAACTGGCGCTAACGCGGCAGGCAGCCAAGGCCGGGCCGGTTGACGATCTGCTTTCAATCACACTTGCTGAACCGCAGAACCATCAGGCGCGCTTCGATCTGGCACTGGCGCTGCATGCTTCGGGCAAGGTCGAGGCTGCAGTCGAGCAATTGCTGGAACTGTTCCGGCGCGACCGCGAATGGAATGACGGCGCGGCCAAGGCGCAGCTTTTGACCATATTCGGGGCCCTCAAGGCAACCGATCCGATCGTGCTCAAGGGGCGGCGCAAGCTATCCTCGATGATCTTTCTCTAAAGCGCCACGCGGAGCATAGGCTCGATGATCTTCAAGAACGGCGATCTTCCAGAAACACTGCCGCTGTTCCCGCTACCGGGGGCACTGCTGTTGCCCCGTGCGCGGCTGCCGCTGCAACTGTTCGAGCCGCGCTATCTGCAAATGCTGGAAGACAGCCTGAAAACCCGCAACCGGCTGATCGGCATGATCCAACCGCGTGGCGGCGCGGCTGCGGGGCAATTGAATGCGGTAGGCTGCGCCGGGCGCGTCACCCAGTTTCTGGAAACTGATGACGGGCGCTATGTCGTCACGCTTAGCGGTATCAGCCGGTTTCGTTTGGTAAATGAAGTGCCGGGCTTCACCCCCTATCGGCGGGGCGACGTCGATTGGGCCGAATTTGCACCCGATCTACGCCGGGCCGAACCGGACGAGGCGTTTCAGCGCGGGCAGTTTCTGGAATTGCTACGCCGCTTCTTTACGGCCGCCGAGCTTTCAACCGATTGGGATACACTGAAAGACGCCGAAGACGAGCTGTTGATTGATTCACTTTCCATGCTGTTACCACTTGCCCCTGAAGACAAGCAGGCGTTGCTTGAGGCACCAAATCTGCAGGCGCGGCGCGAAACGCTGGAGACGTTGCTAGAGTTCGCGCTGCGCAGCGGCGGTGTGGGCGGCGGTGGCGACGGCAGCGATGAGGTGCTGCAATGACAGAAGAGGTGAAGCCGCTGTTCGATCGGCGCATGCTTGAGGCGTTGGTCTGCCCGCTGACGCACGCAGTGCTATCCTATGATGCCGCGACGCAGGAACTGATCTCGCGCCCCGCAGGGCTTGCCTACCCGATCCGCAGCGGCGTGCCGATCTTGCTGCCTGACGAGGCGCGGCGGCTCGATTAAAGCTTCTGCCCGGCAAGTAGGCGCGGCGGGTTGGGCAACAGCCCCGCCGCCTGTCTCATGAAGGCCCGGCGCAACGAAGGGATTGATTGCACCACCCCCATGCCAATGTCGCGGCCTGCGCGCAGAAATGGATTATCGTTGGAAAATAGCCGGTTGACCGCATCCATACCCAGCGCCAGCGTGGTTGCATCAAACCGCCGCCAGCCCTGATAACGCGCCAACACATCACCCGCGCCAATATCTTCGCCGCGCCGATGCGCCTCGACCAGAACCTCGGCCAGCACCGCCACGTCGCGCAGCCCAAGGTTCAACCCTTGCCCTGCGACGGGGTGCACGCCATGCGCCGCATCGCCCGCCAAAGCCACGCGGGGGGCAATGTAGGCATTTGCGAGCGTAAGGTTCAGCGGATAACTGAACCTTGGCCCGACCAGCCGCACCTCGCCCAACCCCGACGGCAACCTTTCGCGCAAAAGCGCCAGAAAATCGGCGTCGGGCAGGGCGGCAAGGGTACGCGCATTGGCGTCCGTCTCGCTCCAGACAATCGAGGTGCGGTTGCCCGGCAGCGGCAGCAGCGCCAGCGGCCCGGTCGGCAAAAACACCTGCTGGGCCACGCCGTGATGCGGCTGTTCGTGTTCAAGCGCGCAGACAAGCGCGGTCTGCCCATAGCCCCAACCGGTGCGGGTGATCCCCGCGCGCTCCGCCACGGTCGAGCGGCGACCGTCCGCGCCCACCAGCACGCGGGCAGAAAGGGTGCGACCGTCAGAAAGCGTGGCGCTGATTCCCGCTGGCCCGGGTTCCTGTGCAACCACCGATGTTGCGGGAATCAGCGTTATGTGCGGGCTTGCCGCCATGGCATCGGCCAAGGCGCGGGCAAGAAAGCGATCTTCCAGCATATAGCCCACCGGCCCACCGTCGAGTTCGGCCGAATCGAAGTTGAGCGCCAGCGGCGCGGGGCGTTCGCCCGCGCGGCCATCGGCAGCGCGTACCTGCAGAATCGGTTGCGCCTCACCGGCCACGGCGGGCCACACGCCGACAGCTGAAAGCAGGCGCTGCGAGGCGATTGCCAGCGCATAGGCGCGCCCGTCAAAACCTTCGTTGGCGCGCGCCCGCGCGAGCTGCGCATCAACCACACTCACGCGTAGCCCCGCTTGCGCCAGCGCCAGTGCCAGCGCCGGGCCATTCAGGCCGCCGCCTGCGATCAGAACATCGGAATCATGTTTCATCCCCGTACTATGGCGCGGCTATGCGGGATTGTCCAAGCCCGGTCATAGAGCTAGCCTGCGGGCGAAAATCGGGGGGTGCGGCATGGACTGGCTTAATGCAAGCGCGGCGGAACAGGGCAGGGCGATTGCCGCGGGCAAGGCCTGCCCTGTCGATCTGACCGAAGCTTATCTTGAGGCGGCAGCGGCGCACCCCGAGGGCGCGCGCATCTATGCCCGCTTAACTGGCGAGCGGGCGCGGGCCGAGGCAATGGCTGCACGGGCGCGGGCGCGTGCCGGGCTTGGGCGTGGGCCGCTTGATGGGGTGGCACTGTCGTGGAAAGACCTGTTCGACAGCGCGGGTGTGGCCACGGAAGCGGGCAGCAAGCTGCTGAAGGGCCGCGTGCCCGACGCCGATGCCGAGGTGCTGCGGCGCGCGACGCTGCAAGGCACGGTCTGTCTGGGCAAGACGCATATGACCGAACTTGCGTTTTCCGGACTAGGCGTGAACCCTTCGACCGCAACCCCGCCCAATGCGCATGACGCGCTGCTGGCGCCGGGAGGGTCTTCGTCTGGTGCGGCGGTTTCGGTGGCCATGCGGCTGGCTGCGGCGGCAGTGGGGTCTGACACCGGCGGATCGGTGCGTATTCCGGCGGCGTGGAACGATCTTGTAGGCTTGAAAACCACGCACGGGCGCCTTCCGCTAACCGGTGTTGTTCCGCTGTGTGCACGGTTTGACACGGTGGGGCCGTTGGCGCGGACGGTGGAAGACTGCGCCTTGGTTTTTGCCGCGCTTGATGGTGGCCACCCGGCGGATCTGCGCGGCGCAAGCCTTGTCGGTGCGCGGCTGTTGGTGCTGGAAGGGCTTCCGCTGGAAGACGTGCGCGAAGAACCGCGCAAGGGGTTCGAGGCGGCGGTGGACCGGCTGGCCGCCGCAGGTGCGCGGCTGGAGCGGCGAACACTTGGCATGGTCGATGCGGCGATGGCGCTGTCGGGCGTTTTGTTCGCGCCCGAGGCTTATGGGCTGTGGAAAGACGTGATCGAGGCTAATCCAAAGGCGATGTATCCACTCATTCTCGAGCGGTTCCGCACCGGGGCCAACGTGCTCGCCGCCGATTACGTCGCCGCGTGGGCCGCGTTAGACCGTTTCCGCAGCGAATGGCGCGCCGCGACCGAGGGCTATGACGCGATTCTGGTGCCGACCTCACCGATCCTGCCGCCCGTCGCCGCGCGGCTGATTTCGGAGCCTGCGTATTTCGCATCGGAAAACCTGCTCGCGCTGCGCAACACGCGGATCGGCAACATTTTCGGGCTAAGCGTGTTGACCTTGCCAACTGGGCTGCCCGCCACGGGAATTTCGCTTATGACCGCCCCCGGCGCGGAAGAGCGGCTCTTGCGGTTGGGTGTAGCGTGCGAAGCCGCGCTCGGCTGAAAAGTCACAAACAGCGTTGCAACCACCCGGAAAGCGGCACTTTTTCTGGACGTGCGGCACCCTGGCGGGTAGGTTTGTGCAAACGGGGCGCTACGACCCCGGCATGAGAGGCAGATATGGCATTTCCCGAGCGGTTCTCGAGCCTGCCCGAATATGCGTTTCCGCGGCTGCGGAAGCTGCTGGATCCGCATGTGCCGGGTGCTGCACCGATTGCCATGACCATTGGCGAACCGCGCCACCCGATGCCCGCGTTTTTGGCCGAAACGCTGGCCGCACATGTACAGGAATTCGCGGTTTATCCGCCCAATGACGGCTCGCCAGAGCTTTTGGGCGCAATCTCGCGCTGGATCGGGCGGCGTTACGGTACTGATGTTGCGCCCGAGCGGATCATGGCGCTGAACGGCACCCGCGAAGGGTTGTTCAACGCTGCGCTTGCGCTTTGCCCGCAAACCAAACGCGGCAAGCGGCCTGTGATCTTAATGCCAAACCCGTTCTATCAGGTTTACGCGATGGCGGCGCTGACGCTGGGCGCAGAGCCGGTCTATGTGCCTGCGACCGAGGCGACCGGGTTCCTGCCCGATTATGCGGGCCTTCCCGCAGACGTGCTTGACCGAGTGGTGCTGGCCTATCTTTGCTCGCCCGCCAATCCGCAAGGCGTGGTAGCCCCGCGCGATTACATCGCCGGGTTGCTGGCGCTGGCCGAAAAGCATGATTTTCAGCTGTTGTCCGACGAATGTTATTCAGAGCTTTGGCACATCGCGCCGCCGCCCGGCGCGCTCGAGGTCGCGCACGAAGTCGGGGCTGACCCTGAACGCGTGCTGGCGTTCAATTCGCTTTCCAAACGCTCGAATATGCCGGGGTTGCGGTCGGGGTTTGTGGCGGGGGGCCGTGAAAGCATCGCGCGCGTTCGCCAGTTGCGCGCCTATGCTGGGGCGCCGCTGCCGCTGCCATTGCAACGTGTGGCCGAGCGCGCCTGGTCGGATGAGGCGCATGTCGAGGCTAACCGCCTGCTCTACGTTGAGAAATACGTTGTGGCCGCGCAGATTTTTGCAGGTGTTAACGGCTATCGCACACCCGAAGGCGGGTTCTTTTTGTGGCTGCCAGTCGCCGATGGCGAGGCCGCTGCACTGAAGGCCTGGGTCGAAACCGGGGTGCGGGTTCTGCCGGGTGCCTATCTGGCGCGCGATGTGGCGGGGCAAAACCCCGGAAAAGAGTATATTCGCGTCGCGCTAGTCGCACCGCGTGACGAAACCGTGCGCGGGCTGAAAAGTCTGCGCGAATGCTTGTATGCGTGAGGTGAAGAAGATGGCTTCCTATCAGGCCCGACGTCGCGACCCGCTCTTGGACGAAGGAACGCAGGCGATGATCGAGCGGCGCGGCAAGGAATTGCTGGGCACGCTGCTGGTCGGCCTTGGCATACTCGTGGCGCTGATGCTGGGCAGCTATTCGCCTTCGGACCCAAGCTGGATGGCAGCGACGGAAGGGCCGGTGCAGAACCTGCTGGGCCGGGTCGGCGCAGGGATGGCTTCGTCACTGATGGTGATCGTCGGGCAGGGCGCTTGGGCCATTGCCATCGCGCTGATTGTCTGGGGGCTGCGGTTTGCCGCGCATTTTGGCGAAGAACGGATGCTTAGCCGCGCCCCGCTGACGCCGATCTGGGTGGCGTTGGCTGCGGTTTATGCCGCAACAATGGTGCCGGGCGCGGGCTGGGTGCATGCGTTCGGGCTCGGCGGGTTGTTTGGCGACACAGTGGTGGGCGCGCTTTTGAACCTTTCGCCGGTGGAATCCGCGCTGGGGCTGAAACTCGTGACAATTGTGGTGGCGCTGGTCACTGCTGCCGCGGCATTGGTCGTGCTTGGGGTCGATGCCGCCGAGGCGCGTGCGTTTGCGCGCTTTTTGCTGGTGGGTATGGTGCTGCTTTACGCCGGGCTGATGGCGCTGTTAAGTCGTGGCGCTTCGGCTTTGTTGCGCCTTGCGCAGAACGCGCGCGAACGCTCGCGCGAGCGGCGCGCAGAAGCCGCCGAACACGCCGCCGAACTTGCCGCTTGGCAAGAGCAGGAAGCAGGCTGGCACAATGCGCCACAGCTTGCCGCGCCCGCGCGTACCCAGGCTGCACCGCGTATCCGGCGCGCTGCCGAATCCGAGACTTGGGCCGAGGCGATGCCCGAACTGGTCGAGATGCAACCGTTTACGCATCTGCCAGCGCCCGAAGCGCCCAGCGAAGACCGTATCCGCACGCGTATTGCCGATGCCGTGCGCGCCCGGTCTGCTGCAGGGGCGGTTGAGCCAATGCAAAAGCCAGCTGCTGTTGTCGAACCCGCTGTAGCCCCTGCGGCATCGGTGCTGTCTTCGGTAGCGGCGCGGCTGGCTCGTGTCGCAAAACCCGCGCCCGAGGCGGCGGTGCGGGCCGAACCGCCGCTGCGCGCCGCAGCACCCCGTTTCATGCCAGCGTCCCCGCCCGCCGCGGCCTTTGCCGCGCCTGCCGTGCCGATTGGTGAAGTTGACGTTGAAGACGAATGGCCCATGGTTGACGAAGAGGTGCAGCCGCTAGTGCTGGGACGCGCGCTTTTGGCAAATACCGAGCCGAAGCGTGTGGTGCAGCACGCGGCGCGCAAATCGGTAACCACCTCGCGCCAAGCACAGGCCGAAGCGCAACCGAAGCTGCGGCTTGAACCAGAACCGCAGGCCTACGAGCCGCCGCCGCTTAGCCTGCTGACTAATCCGGTGAGCATTCAGCGCCATTCGCTTTCGGACGAGGCGCTGGAAGAAAACGCGCGGATGCTCGAAAACGTGCTCGACGATTACGGGGTCAAAGGCGACATCGTTTCAGTGCGCCCCGGCCCGGTGGTAACGATGTACGAGCTTGAACCGGCACCGGGGCTGAAAGCCAGCCGGGTGATCGGCCTGGCAGACGATATCGCACGCTCAATGTCAGCACTATCAGCGCGGGTATCGACCATGCCGGGGCGCAGCGTGATCGGTATCGAATTGCCCAACACCCACCGCGAAAAAGTGGTGCTGCGCGAAATCCTTTCGGACCGCGGTTTTGGTGACAGCATGGCAAAGTTGCCGCTGGCACTGGGCAAGGATATTTTTGGCGAACCGGTGGTGGCCAGCCTTGCAAAAATGCCTCACTTGCTGATTGCCGGCACCACAGGTTCGGGCAAGTCTGTGGCGATCAACACGATGATCCTGAGCCTTGTTTACAAGCTTTCACCTGCAGAATGTCGGTTGATTATGATCGACCCCAAAATGCTGGAACTCAGCGTTTATGATGGCATCCCGCACTTGCTCTCACCCGTTGTAACAGACCCGAAGAAGGCCGTTGTGGCGCTGAAATGGGTGGTGGGCGAGATGGAGGAGCGCTACCGGAAAATGTCAAAAACCGGTGTGCGCAACATCGAAGGCTACAACGGGCGCGTGCATGAGGCGCTGGAGCGGGGCGAGATGTTCCGGCGTACCGTGCAAACCGGGTTTGACGAAGACACCGGCGAGCCGATCTTCGAAACCGAAGAATTTGCACCCCAAGCGCTGCCCTACATCGTGGTCGTGGTCGATGAAATGGCCGACCTGATGATGGTCGCGGGAAAAGAGATTGAGGCTTGTATCCAGCGGTTGGCGCAGATGGCGCGGGCCTCTGGCATCCACCTTATAATGGCCACGCAGCGCCCCTCGGTTGATGTCATCACCGGCACGATCAAGGCCAACTTCCCTACCCGGATCAGCTTTCAGGTCACCTCGAAAATCGACAGCCGCACGATTTTGGGCGAGCAGGGGGCCGAACAACTGCTGGGCATGGGCGACATGCTTTATATGGCCGGTGGCGGGCGGATTACCCGCATCCACGGGCCCTTTGTCAGTGACGAAGAGGTCGAGGAAATCGTCAACCACCTCAAATCCTTCGGTCCGCCTGAATACCTTTCTGGCGTGGTCGATGGCCCCGACGAGGACCGCGAGGCTGACATTGATGCGGTGCTGGGGCTTGGCGGCGGCGATGATGTAGAAAACGCGCTATACGACACCGCAGTGGCGATCGTGATCCGTGATCGCAAATGTTCAACATCGTATATCCAGCGCAAACTGGGCGTGGGTTACAACAAGGCGGCAAAACTGGTCGAGCAAATGGAAGACCAAGGCGTCGTTTCGAGTGCAAACCACGTTGGCAAGCGCGAGATACTGGTGCCTGAACAGTGATCGGGCGGGGCTAGAAGCGCCGCGAATTAGCGACTAGATTCACCGCATGAAAAGCCTTGCCCCCACCTTTGCCCTTCTGCTTGCCCTGTTGCCCGCGCTGCCTGCCAGTGCGCAGAACCAGACGCTGGATGAGTTGTCAGCGTATCTCAACAGCATCAGTAGCGCCGAGACGATCTTCAACCAGATCAACGCTGATGGTTCTCGCTCGACCGGTAAGCTTTTCCTTTACCGCCCTGGCCGGGCGCGGTTCGAATATGACCCGCCTGAACAGACGCTGGTGCTTGCATCGGGCGGGCAGGTGGCGATTTTTGACGGAAAGTCGAACAGCCCTGCCGAGCAATACCCGCTCAAGCTGACACCGCTCAATCTTGTTCTGGCGCGCAATATCAATCTGGCAGAGGCCGATAACGTCGTTAGCTACGGCAGCGACGCCTCGATGACATGGGTCGAGGCGCAAGACCCCGATCACCCGGAGTATGGCTCTATTCTGCTGATCTTTTCGCCTAATCCCACTACGCTGAAGCAATGGATCATCCGCGACGAATTCGGCAACCAGACTTCAGTGCTGCTGGGCGACCTGAAGCTGGGCGAAGATTATTCGAACTTCCTGTTCGACATCGACACCGAATCTGATCGCCGCGAAAACTAGAGCTTGCCGCAGGCGGCAAGCTGGCGCTGGTACATGTCTGCCCGCGCAGCCACGTTGGTCGCCACCTGCAACAACCAGCCCTTTGAACGATAGCTGCCCCGGGCATAGCCCGTGCGGCCCTCGTGATAGGCAAGGTATTGGTTGCGCGTGTCGGTTTTGGCAATGCCGAGCGCCTTTTCGGAACCGTCAAGATACCAGCCGATGAAATCGGTAGCGTCGTCGATATCGGTGCGGCTTTTGCCGAATCCGCGGGTCGCGTCTTCGTATTCTGCCCAGGTGCCATCAAGAGCCTGCGCATAGCCGTATGCCGAACTGATGCGTCCAAGCGGAATAATTCCCAACGCATAGCGGCGCGGCGTACGGGCGTTGCCGACGAATTTTGATTCCTGATAGATGATCGCCATCTGCACCGCGACCGGCACATCCCAGTTCTTCTCGGCTCTGCTCATGGCCCGCAAATAGCTTGGCCGTTCGCGCACCAGCGCACAGGCGTCATCAAGGTTACGTGGTTCGGAAAACCTGCCGCCACAGGAGGCGACCAGTAAGGCCACCGCCAGCCATAGAAATCTGCCCATATCACTGCCTCGGTTCTTGTTTTGCCAAGACCCTAACAAAAATGTGCGCGCCGGGAAATCACGAATCTGCTTTCACAACTGTCTGACTTCGGTTCACAGACTGTTTCCGCGTGAATCGCGGCCGGGTGGTGGACTCATGCACTGCTAAAAGGCTATTTTGAGGCTCGGGGGCGTTGCTATGCAAACATCGCGTGCAAAATATCATCTGGGCCAAGTGGTGCGTCATCGGAAACACCCGTTTCGCGGCGTGGTGTTTGATGTCGATGCGATGTTTTCCAACACGCAAGAATGGTATGACGCCATCCCCGAGGATAGCCGCCCGTCGAAGAATCAGCCTTTTTACCACCTGCTGGCCGAGAACGGGACGGGCTACTACGTCGCCTATGTTTCAGAGCAGAACCTCGTTGCGGATTATTCCGGCGAGCCGGTCGGTCACCCGGATCTGCCCGATCTGTTTGGTGACTTTGAGGATGGTCGCTATCCGCTGCAATTCCAGATGAACTGATCAGGTCTCTGGCGCGCTCAGCGGCAGACGAAATTCCAACAGGTTTTGTCCGGCCTCGCGCCGATAGCGTAAATCGCGTGCAAGATCATGAATCAGAAACCAGCCAAACCCACCCTCGGGCATATTCTCGGTTGCAACTCCGGTGTCGGGCAGATCGGGCGGATGCAGGCAGTGCGGTGGCAAGGGCACGCCATCGTCGATGAGCGAGCAGGAAAGCCCGCGCCTGTCGCATAGAATCGAAAGCGATATCGTGCCCGCTTGGCCATAGGCATAGCCGTGTTCGACAATGTTGTTCAGCAACTCGGCCAGCAGCAGTTCCAGCGCGCCCGCTTCGCCTTCGCTGATCTTCGGGGCAAAGCGCGCAACGGCCGCACGCAACACGTTGCGAACCGCGTGCGGTTCGGCGGAAAAGACGCTTTGAAAGATTCCGGTGCAGCGTCGCGGATTTGCTGCGGGGCGGTTTTCGGGCAGGGACATCTGCTCAACCCACATCGCGCAAACCATCACGCGGCGCATCCGCAGAGATCGTGAAAACTGAATCCATCCGCGTCAGGCGAAAGACCCGTTCGACATTGGCGCTTAGCCCCCGCAACTCTAGCTGTCGGGCGGGCATCAACCCTTTCATCACCGCCACCAGCGCCCCGAGACCCGAACTGTCGAGAAAGCCTACCGCGGCCATGTCCAGCACAACACGTGGCGACGGATGCGCGAGCATCTCGCGCATCCGGTCTTTGAACTGAATCGCAATCGCGGCATCCAGACGAGGTTCGCCCAAGCGCACTACCAAAGCGCCGTCGATTGCCTCTGCAGAGAGTTTCATATGTATTCCTGCGCAGCTTCAACGCGCCAAGGCTAGACGGCAAAGCTTACCATTCGGTATGCATGCAAGCGTGGGGCAAACTGGGAGGGCAGAATGCAAGGTGTGGTAATCGTAGGCGCGGCACGAACGGCAATGGGCGGACTGCAAGGGGTGTTCGCGCAAGTATCGGCGGCAGAGCTGGGTGGTGCTGCCATCGGCGCGGCGCTGACGCGTGCTGGGGTTGCTCCGGCTCGGGTGGACGAGTTGATTATGGGTTGCGTACTGCCAGCGGGGCAAGGTCAGGCTCCCGCGCGCCAGGCCGGTTTTGCGGCAGGGCTTGGGCAAGAAGTTCCCGCGACCACGCTCAACAAGATGTGCGGCTCGGGGATGCGTGCGGCGATGATGGCGCATGACCAGATTGCGCTGGGGGCGAGCGGGTTGATGGTTGCGGGCGGTATGGAAAGCATGTCGAACGCGCCCTATCTATTGCCGAAAATGCGCGCAGGTGCGCGCCTTGGCCACACGCAGGCGCTTGACCACATGTTCCTTGACGGGCTTGAAGATGCCTATGATAAGGGTCGCCTGATGGGCACTTTTGCCGAAGATTGCGCGGGTGCCTTTGCCTTTGGCCGCGAGGCGCAAGATGCCTACGCTTTGGCTTCACTGAACCGTGCGCTTGCAGCCGAAGCCTCGGGCGCTTTCAAAGGTGAAATCGCGCCGGTAATGGTTACCACCAAAGGCGGTGTCAAAGTGGTGGCGGCCGACGAACAGCCCGCGCTCGCGCGGCCAGAAAAGATCCCGCTTCTGAAACCCGCGTTCCGGCAAGGCGGCACGGTCACCGCTGCCAACTCCTCCTCTATCTCTGACGGCGCGGCGGCCTTGGTGCTGGCGTCGAATGACGTGGCAAAGGCCGAGGGCCTTGCCATCCGCGCCCGCATTCTTGGCCACACCAGTCATGCGCAAGCTCCTGCCGATTTTCCAACCGCGCCTGTGCCGGCTATCGAAAAGTTGCTCAAGCGCCTCGGCTGGGCGATAAATGATGTCGATTTGTGGGAGGTGAACGAGGCTTTCGCGGTGGTGCCGATGGCGTTCATGGCGCGCCTTGGGGTGCCACACGAGCAGGTCAATATTCACGGCGGCGCCTGTGCGCTTGGCCACCCGATCGGCGCCTCGGGTGCGCGTATCATCGTGACGCTGCTGCACGCGCTGGAAACCCGCGGGCTCAAGCGTGGCATCGCGGCGATCTGCATCGGCGGCGGCGAGGGTACGGCAATCGCTATCGAGCGCCCCTGATTGAAACACCCCGCAATGGATCGCGGGCACCACGCTACCCCTGACCTTCGCCAGAAAGGCCCCTATGCGCGTCGATTATGCAAACCTTGCTGCCACCATTGGCGCTCTTACCCACGGCGAAACCGATGAAGTGGCGCTGATGGCAACGCTCGCCTGCGAAATCCACCACGCGGACGATCGTTTCGACTGGACCGGGTTTTACCGCGTTGTCGCGCCAGAGCTGATGAAGATCGGCCCCTATCAGGGTGGGCACGGTTGCCTTGTCATCCCCTTCTCGCGCGGGGTTTGCGGCGCAGTGGCGCGCAGCGGCAAGGCGATGAACGTGCCCGATGTTGCAGCTTTCTCCGATCATATCGCCTGCTCTTCCACCACGCGATCCGAGCTGGTGCTGCCGGTGTATGGCCTTGGGGGAAGGCTGATCGGTGTGCTTGATATTGACAGCAACGCGTTGGCGGCTTTCAACGATGCCGATACCGTGGCGCTGCAAGCCATTCTTGCCGAGGTTTTCGGCGCGATTTGAATCGCTTGCGGCACGCGGTCAGTGCCCCCATAAGGCACTGCGGCGGGCGGAGACTGACAGATGTGGCAAATCTATGCGGCTTTTCCGGCCGAGGCGCTGGTAGGCTTCGTCCTCGGCGGGTTGGTGGTCAATTTCGCGCCAGGGCAAGACATGTTTTTCGCCACCGCCTGCGGCATCAACGGCGGGCCGCGGGCCGGTGCGATGGCTGGTCTGGGGGCGGGTATCGGCGTTGTCTGGCACGTCACGCTCGCGGCGCTTGGCCTTTCGGCGCTGATGGCGACGCAC
The DNA here is from genome assembly GCA_002421605.1 of Rhodobacteraceae bacterium UBA6213. Lineage (GTDB taxonomy): Bacteria > Pseudomonadota > Alphaproteobacteria > Rhodobacterales > Rhodobacteraceae > UBA6213. Next base: position 487,382 of record DISJ01000009.1, read on the forward strand.
CCCGGCGCGCTTGATGCAATCCGCTGGGCAGGGGCGGCCTATCTGGCGTGGCTGGCTGTCAAGGCGTGGCGCGCGGGCAGCAGCGGCGGCGATAGCCGCGGCATCATCGACCCGTGGAGGGCGGTAGCGCGCGGATTTATTTCCAACGCGCTGAACCCCAAGCCGGTGCTTTTCATCCTCGCCTTTCTGCCCCAGTTCACCAACCCGGATTATGGCCCGACCTGGATGCAGATCGTCGCGCTCGGCTCGATCTTCGCATTCACCGGCACAATCGTGACGATGGGCTACGGTTTGTTGGCGGGCTATCTTGGCCGCTCACTCTTGTCGCGTATGGGGGCGGTCAACAAGGTCGCGGCGGTGCTGTTTGGCGGGCTTGCCGCAAAGCTTGCGCTCTCATGAGCGATTTCGTTTATGCCCCACCCGACGAGCCGTTGCAGATTCTGCATGCAGACGCGCAGGTGCTGGTGGTCAACAAACCCGCTGGCCTGTTGTCGGTTCCCGGCAAGGGCGAGCATCTGGCCGATTGCCTGATTGCGCGGCTGCGGGCGGTTTACCCCGAGGTGTTGCTGGTGCACCGCCTAGATCTTGATACCTCTGGCGTCATGGTTTTTGCGCTTACGCCCTTGGCGCAGCGCCATCTTGGTTGGCAGTTTGAAGAGCGGGTGACGAAAAAGGTCTATGTCGCGCGGCTATGGGGGCAACTGAGCCCACGTGAGGGGCGGGTTGACCTACCCTTGTGTGTCGATTGGCCCAACCGGCCTCGCCAGCATGTGGACCACGAGGTTGGTCGCCCGGCGCAGACCGACTGGCGGGTGGTGCGCCACGAGGCTGATGGAACGACGCGGGTGCGGCTGATGCCGCTGACCGGACGCAGCCACCAGCTGCGTGTGCATATGAGCGAACTCGGGCACCCGATCTTGGGCGACAGGCTTTATGCCACCGGCGCAGCGCTCGATTTTCCGCGCCTGATGCTGCATGCGGAATCGCTGCGCTTTCGCCACCCAGACGGCGGCAAGGCGCAAAGCTACTCTTCACCCTGCCCGTTTTAGGGTGGCATTTTGGCCAGCTTAAAGCCCTACGTCAGTCTGTGAACCAGCCAGAGATCGTCTTGCTGTCGAGAAACTCTTCGATCCCCCAGTGTCCGCCCTCGCGCGCGCGCCCAGACGCGCCGACGCCGCCAAAGAATGCCCCCGCACCGCGGCTGATCCCGTTCATTTCAACCATGCCCGAGCGTAGGCCACGCGCAAGGCGGTTGCCGCGGGTGCCATCCGTTGTTTGCACGTAGTTGGTCAGCCCGTAGGGCGTATCGTTAGCGATCGACAGCGCCTCTTCTTCGGTGTCGAAGGGAATAATCGACAGGACCGGGCCGAAGATTTCCTCGCGCGCGATCGTCATATCTGGCGTGACATCGGCAAAAACCGTGGGCCGCACGAACCAGCCTCGGTTCAGCCCGTCGGGGCGGCCGGGGCCACCGGCAATAAGCCGGGCCCCTTCGGCGATGCCTTTTTCAATCATACCTTGAATCTTGGTGTATTGCGCCTCGCTGACCACCGGGCCAATGTGGCGCCCAGGCTCGTGCGCCGAGCCGACGCGGGTGGCAAGCGCGGCTTGCCGGGCAGTCTCGACCGCGTCGGCATAGGCTGCACGTTCGACCAGCATCCGCGTTGGCGCATTGCACGATTGGCCCGAGTTGTTGAAGCAGTGGCGCACGCCGCGCTTGACCGCCTCGGCATCTGCATCGGCAAAGACCAGATTGGCACCCTTGCCGCCCAGTTCCAACGCCACCTTCTTCAAGGTGTCGGCGGCGGCCTTGGTGATGGCGATGCCCGCACGGGTGGAGCCTGTGAACGAAATCATCGCAACATCGGGATGCGTTGAAAGCTGGGTGCCAACGCCCAGCCCGTCGCCGTTTACAAGGTTGAAAACACCCGGCGGAACGCCCGCCTCATGCATGATTTCGGCAAAGAGCAGCCCCGAAAGCGGCGCGATTTCGGACGGTTTCAGCACCATCGTGCAACCCGCAAGCAAGGCCGGAACGACCTTGAGCGCGATCTGGTTCATCGGCCAGTTCCAAGGCGTTATCAGCCCCACTACACCCACGGGTTCGAACGAGATTCGGGTTCTGGGGGCGTGTGGGCCAAGCGGGCGCACAAACTCGAAGTTCTTGAAGGCAGTAATGAAATTCTTGATGTGCGAGCTGCCTGCGTTGACCTGATCGACACGCGCCATGTCGATTGGTGCGCCCATCTCAAGGCTGATCGCAGCACCCATTTCCTCGGTGCGCGCTGTATAGGCGGCAAGAATACGCTCGACCAGTGCCAGCCTATCTGCAGGCGCGGTGGCGCGCCAGCCGGGCAGGGCGGCGCGGGCCGCAGCCACGGCGGCGTCGGTATCGGCCTGCGCGCCAAGCGAGATCACCGCGCAGGCTTCCTCGGTCGATGGGTCATAGACGATGCAGTCGTTCGCGGCTGTTGGGGCGACCCAGCGGCCGCTGATGTAGAATTCGCGTTTGGTGATCATAAGGGCCTCCGAAATTGCGCGCCATGCTGGCATCAGCGCGCGTCCGCTGCAAGGGCTACGGGTTACCCAAATTTGTACAAAATTCGCAAGCGAAGGGGCTGAAACTTGGCATCGTAATACTTAGATTTTTTCTCGAACATGAAACTTGGAAGGATTACGCAAATGGGTTTGCGCATCAACGATATCGCCCCCGATTTTACCGCCGAATCAACTCAAGGAACGATACGGTTTCACGACTGGCTTGCTGGCGGCTATGCCATCATCTTTTCGCATCCCAAGGACTTTACCCCGGTCTGCACCACCGAATTTGGTGCCGTGGCGGTGCTGGCAAAAGAGTTTGAAAAGCGCAAAACCAAGGTAATCGGCGTTTCGGTCGACTCGGTTGAAGAGCACAAGAAATGGGTCGCCGACATTGCGGCGTTTGCTGGTAGCCCGGTCAACTTTCCGATCATCGACGACACGTCGCTGACCGTAGCCAAAGCCTATGACATGCTGCCCGCTGATGCCTATTTGCCCGATGGGCGCACGCCCGCGCATTCGTCCACGGTGCGCACCGTCTTCATTATCGGGCCGGACAAGAAAATCCGTCTGATGATGTCTTACCCGATGTCGGTAGGCCGCAACTTTGCCGAGATTCTGCGCGCGCTTGACGCCGTGCAACTTACAGATGGCGCGCCCTTTGCAACTCCAGCCGATTGGCTGCCGGGGCAAGACGTGATCGTGGGGCTTTCGGTTTCAACCGAAGATGCCAAGGCGAAGTTTGGCAAGGTTGATGTAAAGTTGCCCTACCTGCGCACCATCAAGCGGCCGGTCTGATCGCCTAATCCGGGACCATCGCGGCAACCAGCCGCGTAATATCGGCGGCCATGTCGTTGCGCGTGGCCGCCGCATCAGAAATTCCGACGGTCGCATTATAGAGAATGCGCCCGGCTTGCGCATCATTCAGCACAGCGCCAAGTGTGACAATCAGCCCGGTGCCGAGCGCATCTAAGCGCGCGGCTACTTTCGCCCGCGCCGCCAGTAATTCGGCGGCATGCGGCGAGGCGCGGACGGTGTCGAAAAGTATTCCGTGTTTTGCAATCAATGCCGCGGCGACGCGCGCACTGCGCCTGCCAGGACCGCCAAGTGCTGCCATTGCTGCCGTGCGCAGAGTTTCGAAAAATCGGGCCGCAACCGCCTCGAAGGCGGCGTCCTTGGCGTGAAAATAGGCGTAGAGCGTAACCTTCGAAATTCCTGCCGCTTCAGCGATGCCTTCAACCGTGGTGCCGCGAAACCCATACGATAAAAACATCCGCTCGGCAGCGTCGATGATTTTTTCGCGCCGAGCGGCCTTTAGTGGCGATAGAGAAATGTTAGCGCCAGACATGGGGTGGTCCTTGAAAAAAATGAACGAAACATTATATATTCGTTCATAAAGTAAATTACTAGGGCGGTTTATGATGGTTAAAACGGTTTTGGTGAGCGGTGCTACGGGATTTATTGCCGGGCATACGATCGAGCGGCTTCTGGCTGCAGGGCACAAAGTGGTCGGCACGGTGCGCGATCCCTCGGCTGAGGCCAAGCTGGCGCATTTTCGCGCAATGCCGGGCGCAGAGCGGTTGCAACTTGTTGCGGCCGATCTGACAGATGCCGACCCGTTTTCACCCTATACCGATGTCGATGTCATTATGCATATGGCCTCGCCCTATCGGCCCAATGTTGCCGACCCGCAGCGCGATCTGATCGATCCGGCGGTGCAGGGCACACTGTCGATGCTGCGCGCCGCCGCAGCGCAGCCACGCGTGCGTCGCGTAGTGTTGACCTCGTCAATGGCTGCAGTGACAGACGAGCCGGATGGGCGGGTGCTGACTGAGGCCGACTGGAACACAAAATCGTCGCTGACCCGCAATCCCTATTACTATTCAAAGGCACTTGCCGAGCGTGCGGCATGGGATTTTGTGGCGCGCGAGCGGCCGGGGTTTGATCTGGTGGTGATCAATCCGTTTCTGGTGATAGGGCCTGCTCATACGTCTGCCATTAACGCTTCACCCGAAATCTTCGTCAACATCATCAAGGGCGTGTTTCCGGCAGTGTTTGCGCTGAACTGGGGTGTCGTCGATGTGCGCGATGTGGCCGATGCGCATATCGCGGCGATGACGCGTCCGAATGCCGCTGGGCGTTACCTTTGCGTGGGTGGCGCAATGAGCATGGCCGAAGCGGTGGCGCTGATGCGCGCTGAAGGCTACGGCGCCAAGTTGCCACGGCTGGCGCTAACGGGTCCGATTGGCACCGCGCTGATGAAAGCGATCAGCTATACCCAACCCGCTGGCACTGGCAGCTATCTGCGCACCAACCTTGGCCGCACGCTGCGATATGATGCATCAAAATCGCAGCAGGAGCTTGGCATCAACTACCGCGACGCGGCCGCGAGCCTGCGCGATACGCTGGCTGATCTGGAACGCTGGGGGCATATCGCAAAATCTGCCTGAAGTGGTGCGTAGAATGCAAAAAGGCCCCGGATCGCTCCGGGGCCTTTTGTCACTTTGGGTTGGCTTTAGGCCTCGCCGCCGTCTTTCTGCGCTTCGGGCGAGATTTCCGCGCCCGTTTCTTGATCGACCATCTTCATGCCAAGCCGGACCTTGCCGCGCTCGTCAAAACCGAGAAGCTTGACCTTCACTTCCTGGCCCTCTTTCAGATACTCGTTCGGGTGGTTCAGCCGCTTGCCAGCAATCTGGCTGACATGGACCAGCCCGTCGCGCTTGCCGAAGAAGTTCACGAAGGCGCCGAAATCGACAAGCTTCACCACTTTGCCGGTGTAGATCTTGCCTTCTTCCGGCTCTGCCACGATCGACCAGATCATGTCATGCGCCTTTTTGATCGATTCCGCGTTCGAGGATGCGATCTTGATCACACCGTCGTCGTTGATATCGACCTTGGCGCCGGAAACTTCGACGATCTCGCGGATCACCTTGCCGCCCGACCCGATGACTTCACGGATCTTATCAACCGGCACGGTCATGGTTTCGATTTTCGGGGCATACTGGCTGAAGGCTTGCGCTTGCGTAAGCGACTTGGCCATTTCGCCAAGGATGTGCATCCGGCCTTCCTTGGCCTGCGCCAGGGCTTGCTCCATGATTTCGGGGGTAATGCCCGCAACCTTGATGTCCATCTGCAGCGAGGTGATGCCCTGCGCCGTGCCAGCCACCTTGAAGTCCATGTCGCCGAGGTGATCCTCGTCGCCGAGGATGTCGGTCAGAATGGCAAACCGGCCGCCGTCTTCAAGGATCAGGCCCATCGCCACACCAGCCACCGGTGCTTTCAACGGCACGCCTGCGTCCATCATCGACAAGGACGAACCGCACACGGTCGCCATCGAGCTGGAACCGTTCGACTCGGTGATCTCTGAGACGATGCGGATCGTGTAGGGAAAGTCGGTCGCGGGCGGCAACACTGCCTGCAGCGCGCGCCACGCAAGCTTGCCGTGGCCGATTTCGCGGCGGCCGGGCGGGCCAAAGCGGCCAACTTCGCCAACCGAGTAAGGAGGGAAGTTGTAGTGCAGCAGGAAGTTCATCTTCGAGGTGCCGGTCAAGGCGTCGATGAACTGTTCGTCGTCGCCAGTGCCAAGCGTGGTAACCGCCAAAGCCTGCGTTTCACCACGCGTGAACAGTGCCGAACCGTGGGTGCGCGGCAAGATGCCGGTTTCCGAAACGATAGGGCGCACAGTGCGAGTGTCGCGGCCATCAATGCGCGGGGCGCCGTTGATGATGTCGCCACGCAGGATCGATGACTCGAGCTTTTTGAATGCAGAGCCGAGGTTTTCGTTGGCAAGGTCTTCTGCGCTCAACGTCGCCTTGACCGCCGCGCGTGCAGCATCGATGGCGTTGACGCGATCTTGCTTGACGCGCAGCGCGAAGGCGGCGCGCATTTGCGCTTCGCCCGCGGCTTTCACCTTGGCATACAGCGCCGAATAGTCCGGAGCGACGAAGTCGAAGGGCTCTTTGGCGGCCTCTTCGGCGAAGTCGATAATCAGATCAACCACCGGTTTGATCGAGTCATGCGCGAACTTCACGGCACCGAGCATTTCGGCCTCGGAAAGCTCGTACGCTTCGGATTCCACCATCATCACGGCATCGCGGGTGCCCGCCACAACCAGATCGAGCCGCTGCTCTGGGTTTTCGCGCAGCTTGTGCATCGCTTCGCAGTCGGGGTTCAGCACATAGGCGCCGTTGACAAAGCCAACGCGAGCCGCAGCGATCGGGCCCATGAAAGGCGCGCCCGAAATGGTCAGCGCGGCCGAGGCGGCGATCATACCCAGAATGTCGGGCTCGTTGACAAGGTCGTGGCTGAGCACAGTGACGATCACCAGCACCTCGTTCTTGAAGCCGCTGACAAACAGCGGCCGGATCGGCCGGTCGATCAGCCGCGAGGTGAGCACTTCCTTTTCGGAAGGCCGCGCCTCGCGTTTGAAGAAGCCGCCGGGCACTTTGCCCGCAGCGTAATAGCGTTCTTGATAGTGCACGGTCAGCGGAAAGAAATCCTGTCCCGGCTTGGCTTCCTTGGCGAAGGTCACGTTGGCCATGACCGAGGTTTCGCCCAGCGTGGCGATGACCGAGCCATCAGCCTGACGCGCAACCTTGCCGGTTTCCAGTGTGAGCGTCTCGTCGCCCCACTGAATCGATTTACGTGTAACGTTGAACATATATCGTTTCCTCTAGAGAGCACTCCCGGCGTTCCGGGTCTCCCATCCAAAATAGCGGCCCCATTGCCGCCGCCCCCTATCCTTTGCATGTGGCCGGGGGCATGGCCTCACGTCGCAGATTGCGCGCGTCTACAGGATTGCGGGCTAAATTGAAAGCACCGAGTTCGCCGTTCGTCCGGGCTGTACTTGTCGTATTCGGCAAGTTTGTGCGGCTATGGAGAGGCGCACGGCGCAGCCGCAAAGCAAAACGCCCACGCCTTGCGGCGCGGGCGTTTGAAAAGCTCTACGAAAGACCCGCTTAGCGGCGCAGTTCCAGACGTTCGATCAGCGTGGTATAACGCGCGGCATTTTTGCCCTTGAGGTAGTCGAGCAGGCGGCGGCGCTGGGCCACCATCATCAGCAGACCACGGCGGGAATGGTTGTCTTTTTTGTGGTCCTTGAAGTGTTCGGTCAGCGTCGCGATGCGCGAGGTAAGAATCGCAACCTGCACTTCGGGCGAACCAGTGTCGCCTTCTTTGGTGCCGAATTCTTTGATAAGGCGGGCTTTTTCTTCAGCGGTAATCGACATCGGTTACTCCTTGGTTTTGGGTTGACGGCACAAGCCGGGATGTCGTCCAGCAGGGCCCTTGGCCCGCCAATCAAGGCGGATGCGCGCATATAGGGGAAAAGCGCGCGAAAGAAAAGCGGCAATCGCGGCCAGGCGCAGGGCGCACCCTATTGCGCGGCGATTGCTGGCAGCTCGAGCGCAGGCTGCAAGGCAATGTCGGCCACGATCAGTCCGGCGCCGTGCAGCACCTCAACCAAGGCCACGCCGTCAAGCTTGATCCAGATCGAGTCGGATGCCGAGGTCGAGGGTTCAAGGCTTACTTGCGGGTCAGGATGCGCCGTGGGGTCATAGACCAACACGATCTGGTCAAGTTCCGGCTCAAAAAGAATGGTGGCGGGGTGCGCCGGGTCGATCCAGTCGCCGACCGCGAAAATGTCTGCGCCTTCGCCGCCGTTGCCAAAATCGTTGCTGCCCAGCACCAGCACATCATCGCCGCGCCCGCCATTCAGCAGGTCTTGCCCGGTGTCGATGTCACCTCGCCCTGTTTCTGGGTCGGCCACGCGGCCAATCAAAACATCATTGCCTGCATCACCGAAAAGCTCATCAGACCCAAGGTCGCCGGTCAGGGTATCGTCGCCGTCGCAGCCCTGCAGGCTGTCGTTGCCCGCGCCCCCCGCCAGCACGTCTCCGCCGCTGCCGCCCAACATCAGATCAGCCCCGTCGCCACCCCACAAGATGTCGTCGCCCATGCCGCCCAGAAGCGTATCGTCGCCAGCGTCGCCTGCAAGCGTATCGTGCCCGTCATCGCCTGAAAGCGCATCGTTGCCAGCGCCGCCCGAAAGCTGGTCATCGCCGGTGCCGCCATGCATGTCGTCGCTGCCCGCGCCGCCCGACAGCGCGTCATTGCCGCCGTAACCGTTCAACTGGTCGTCGCCGCCGAGCCCGTCGATGCTGTCGTCTTTCGCATCGCCCCAAAGAATATCGTCGGACGTGTCATCCGCGGTCGCCGGCGAGGCCGCGACCTCGGGTGCATAAAGGTCGGGGTCCAACTCGCAATCACTTTCGGAAATGTTGGTGGGAAGAAGCTCATCCTGCTCTTCTTCGGCCTCCTCGGGTGGACCGAAAAAAGAAAAAATATCTGCCGAAAACCCGAGAAGCAGCAGCCCCAGAACACCAGTCATCAGCATCATAGCGACTGCCCCCCCAATGGCGCTCGCGAGTGTGCATTTACACCCAGGCAGGGGCTGCTCCAAAGCAGAATGTAATTAATAGTTTAACGAAACGAGTGTGTTAACCATGTATTGGGGGAAACCATAGCGCGGGTTGGCGCTCGTAACTGATGTAAAGCGGGTGGCGCGGCGCGCCTGACTGTGTGAGCCCCAGGTGGTAAAGCGCCTGCTTTTTCGCGCGCAGCGCGGCCTCGACTGCTGATCCGCGGCCCAGATGCACGCCATGCGCACCCCAGGCGCAAACTATGCGGTCGTCAGGGTTTGCCGCCCAATCAAGGCTTTCGGCAATTGCCGCGTCGTTGCCGGGGCCAATCGGGTCGGGCGCAGCGCGCATTTCGCGCGGATCGGTGGCGCGAAAGGCGAAGATGTTTGTCACACGAAAGCCGCCAAATCCTAAGGCCCGCGCCCGTCGTTCGCAACGCTCGACCGTGGGGTCATTTTGCGTTTCGGTTGCGGTCGAGGGGTTTAGCAGAATGAACAAAGCCCGCGGTGCTTGCGGCTGCCACACGCGGGTCAACAGATACCGATACCGCTCGCAGTCAGAAAAGACCGCGCTGCTTGCCGCGTCGCCCTTGATGTGGTTTCGGGTGATCATTGCCCTTTGTCGCGCAGGGTTCGTGCCTGCGCAAGTGCCGCCGCCCGCGGCGCTGTCAGATGTTGAAAACCCGGTTCGGGTGCAATTCACCCGATCGGTAAATGCCTGCCGCTATCGCCTTGCCCTGAAAACTTGCCCAGGCGGGTTCGCCGTATTCAACGGCGGTCACCACCGCGCCGGGGTTGCCGTTGCGCAGCCGCACCGCGCCTTCTGCCGTGGCCTTCAGCTCTGGCAAGTCGGTCAGTCCGAGTTCCAGCGGTAAGAGATGCGCTTCCAGTTCCGGCGTACGTGCGAGACATTCAATCTCGTCCATGCTCAACCCTTCAGACGCGTCGAACGGCCCCGACCAAACGCGGCGCAGCGTCAGCACATGGCCAAAACAACCGAGCGTCGCGCCCAGGTCGCGCGCTATGGCGCGCACATAGCCACCCTTGCCGCAGACCATTTCCAGCTCGAGCGTATCGGCATCGGGGCGCGCGATCACCTCAAGGCTCTCAACCCAAAGCGGGCGCGCGGCAAGTTCCATCGTCTCGCCCGCCCGCGCCAGATCATAGGCGCGTTCGCCATCAACCTTGACCGCCGAATACTGCGGCGGCACCTGTTGAATCTCGCCGCGAAAGGCGGGCAGCGCGGCGGCGATTTCGCCATCCGAGGGTCTAACCACCGCGCTGGCAATCACCGTGCCTTCGGCGTCATCCGTATTGGTGGCGGCGCCAAAACGCATGGTGAAACGATAGCATTTCAGCGCATCGGTGATGTAGGGTACGGTCTTGGTTGCCTCGCCCAGCGCCACAGCCAGCACACCAGTTGCGCCGGGGTCGAGCGTGCCTGCGTGGCCTGCCTTTTTGGCGTCAAACGCCCAGCGCACCTTGCCCACGACCGCAGTCGAGGTGATGCCTGCAGGCTTGTCCACGATCAGCCAGCCCGAAACATCGCGGCCCTTCTTGCGTGCCATGCCTTACCCCTTGTTGGTGAAGTCCGCCTGCTAGCGCGCTGCCTGCAGCGCGTCAATCGCTGCTGGTTTCGTCGTCCGCCGGTGGCTCATCGGGTTTGGCAATGTCGCGCTGCACGGTCTCGTCGGAAAACAGGCGCCGCACGTCGTCAAGCCGGTCGAAGGTCATGTCGAGCTGAAAGCGCAGCTCGGGCGTAACCCTCAGCGTCATTCCACGCGAAACGAGGTGGCGCAGTTCGCCCGTCCGACGCCTTAGCGCCTTGAGCATTTCCTCGCCGCCCACCCCGCCGAGCGGCAAGACATAGACCGTGGCGATATGCAGATCCGGCGACAGGCGCACTTCGCCCACCGTCACCGAAATGCTTGCCAGAATATCGTCATGTGCTTCGCCGCGTGCGAGCACTTCCGAAAGATTGCGCCGAATCGCTTCGCCGACGCGAAGCTGACGTTGCGAGGGGCCTTGGCCCTTGGGAAAACGGTTGGTTGCCATGTGCCCCATGTAGGGCAGGTGCGCGCTTGCCGCAACGGGGCTTTGCCAAGCCGCGCCGCAACAGGTAAGGAAAGCTGAAAGGGCGGGGGCGCGAATGAACGAATTGCCGGGCATCGTGATTACCGGAGCATCGGGGCGAATGGGCCGGATGCTTGCGGCAACCATTATGGCGTCGGGCAAGGCGCAACTCGTTGGCGCGCTTGAGCGTCCCGGTCACGCGTGGATTGGCCAGGATCACGGCACGGCACTTGGCGGCACGCCAAGCGGCCTGATCGTCAGCGACGACCCGCTAGAGGCTTTTGCGCGCGCGCAGGCAATCATCGACTTTACCGCCCCGCCGGCCACCGTGGAATTTGCAGCGCTTGCGGCGCAAGCGCGCGCCGTGCACGTGATCGGCACCACGGGGCTTGAGCCCGAGCATCTTGCGCATATCAAGGCTGCGGCGCGGCACGCGGTGATCGTGCGGGCGGGCAACATGAGCCTTGGCGTCAACCTTTTGGTGCAACTGACGCGCAAGGTGGCCGAAGTGCTAGATGCCGACTGGGATGTGGAAATCCTTGAAGCGCATCACCGCATGAAGGTCGATGCCCCCTCCGGAACGGCGCTGATGCTGGGTCAGGCGGCAGCCGAAGGGCGTGGCATATCGCTCGATTCCAACCGCGAGGCGGGGCGCGACGGGATCACTGGCGCGCGTCGCCCCGGTGCAATCGGCTTTGCCAGTCTGCGCGGCGGCGATTTTGTGGGCGAACATGACGTGATCTTTGCCGGTGCGGGCGAGCGGATCGTGCTGCGCCATGTTGCCACAGATCGCGCCATCTTTGCGCGTGGCGCATTGCGGGCCGCCATTTGGGGCCAAGGGCAAAAGCCCGGCGAATACGACATGATTGACGTGCTCGGCCTGCGCGTTTCTTCGCTCTGAAATACACCACAGGGGTGGCTGGGGGCACGGACGCCCCGGGTCCCGCACCGACTAAAAGTCGATCGCAATGCCCTTTTTCTCCCAGTCGCCATAGCGCACGGGTTCTGGGCCGTCGCGGCCGCCAAGCTCTGTGGGCAGAGCCGCTTTCTTTGCCGCAGCCTTGCGCCGCGCCTCGGCTTCGGCAAGGGCGCGGCGGGCTGCGGGGGGTAGATCGGGGCGTTCGTCGCTCAAAGTGGTCTCCTTGTGCCGATAGGCGCCATGATATAGGCGGCGCCAACAGGTGCAACAGGCAAGGGGGCCGGGCATGAACAGGGCAGATCCGGCGCGCCAGGCCGCCGCCGCACTGATTCTCGGCGTTACCGAGGGTGGTGCGACACTTTCCGATCTTCTGGCCAATGGGGCGCTGTCGTCTCTGGCACCGCCAGACCGGGCACGCGCGCAACGTCTGGCGTTGCTGACCCTGCGCCACCTTGGCAGTGCCGATGCAGTGCTGCGCGCGCACCTGCGCCGCACGCCACCGCCCGAGATATTGGCAATTTTGCGCCTTGCCACGGTCGAGATGCTTGAAGAAGGCGCGCCCGCGCATGGCGTGGTCGATGCGGCGGTGACTTTGGCGCGCGGTCGGGCAGAGAGTTTTGCCGGGCTGGTCAACGCGGTGGCGCGCAAGGTTGGCGCGACATCGCCCGAGACATGGACAGCGCTGCCGCCTCCGGCCATGCCCGATTGGCTGCGCGGGCGGCTGATGAACGCTTGGGGCAGGCGCGCGGTTCTGGCGATGGAACTGGCGCATCGGCGTGGCGCGCCGCTTGATCTGACCCCGAAGTCGGGCGATGCGGCGGGGTTGGCAGAAACACTTGGCGGCGCGGTCACTGCCACCGGATCGGTGCGGTTATCGGGGCACCCCAAGCAGGTTTCGCAGTTGCCCGGCTATACGGCGGGCGATTGGTGGGTGCAGGACGCGGCGGCCGCATTGCCCGCGCGGGTGCTTGCACCACGTGCGGGCGAACGCGTGCTTGATCTATGCGCCGCACCGGGAGGCAAAACGCTGCAACTGGCGGCAGCCGGGGCTTCGGTCACTGCGCTCGACATTTCAGCGCCGCGTATGGCGCGGCTTGCCGCGAACCTCGCGCGCTGTGGCGTCGAGGCGACACAGGTTGTTGCCGATGCGCTTGTTTGGGCACCCGAAACACCATTCGATGCGGTGCTGCTTGATGCACCTTGCTCGGCCACGGGCACGATTCGGCGCCACCCCGACCTGCCTTTTGCGCGCGACCCGGCAAGTTTGCGTGCACTTGCGGCGCTGCAGGCGGAACTGATCGACCGGGCGCTTGGGTTTCTCGCGCCGGGCGGAAGGCTGGTCTTTGCCACCTGTTCGCTACTGCGCGAAGAGGGCGAAGAACAAGTAACGGCGGCTCTTGCGCGCCATCCGGGGCTTGTCGTCGATACGGCGGCGCTGGCGTTGCCGGGCGTTGAAGCCGGCTGGATCGGGCCCGAAGGTGGGCTGCGGCTGCGCCCTGATTATTGGCCCGAAACCGGCGGTATCGACGGCTTTCTTATTGCCTGTCTGCGCCGCTGAACACGCGTCACGCATTTGGCAATGCGTCGTCAACCGAATTGAGCGGTGACAGTGGCTGGGCTGCTGGCTATGGTGCGCCAGCGCGATGGCACAGGCGCACAGGCGCGGGAATTGGCGACCGGCAGCATGGCAAGCAGTAAACGGCGGCAGAGTGACTACGGGGCGAAGCCGGGCTGGCTTGCCCGCGCCAACTATCGCTTTTCGAACCGCATGCAGGCGCTGCGCGCGGCACGTGCGCGCCCGGCTACCGGCTTTGTCAGCCAACCCGAACCGCGCACCATCGGCAGTCAGGCACGTGGGCGGCAGTTGCTGGCAGGCAATTTTCTGTTTGCAGGTTTTCTGATCGAAGGCCCCGGCCTATCGATCTGGAATCTGCCGATGCCCGAGCGCAGCTTTGAACAGGCGTTGCATGGCTGTACCTGGCTTGACGATCTGGCCGCGTTGGGCGACGGGGCAGCACGAGAGCGTGCTCAAGATTGGGTGTTTGGCTGGATTGACCGTTATGGGCAGGGCCGCGGCCCCGGCTGGACGCCGGATCTGACCGCGCGGCGACTGATTCGCTGGATCAATCATGCCATCTTGCTGCTCAACGGGCGCGACCGGGTGTCGGCGGACAAGTTTTTCCGGTCGCTATCGCAACAAATGCTGTTTCTGGTGCGGCGCTGGCGTGCGACCAGCCCGGGTGTTGCCCGTTTCGAGGCGCTGACCGGGTTGATCTATGCGGGGCTCGCGCTGACCGGAATGGAGCGATATGTGCCGCGCGCAGCTGCGGCACTGGCGCGCGAATGCGAGCTTCAGATTGATGCCCATGGTGGTATTCCCACCCGCAACCCCGAAGAATTGCTTGAGGTTTTCACGCTGCTCACTTGGGCCACCGCGGCGCTAGGTGAGGCCGGGCGAAGCCCGCACCCGTCGCTATTGGCGGCGATCGCGCGCATTGCCCCCACATTGCGCGCCCTGCGCCACGCCGACGGAGGACTGGCGCGGTTTCATGGCGGCGGGCGGGGCCTTGAGGGGCGACTCGATCAGGCGCTGGCTGCCTCCGGGGTGCGTGCGCATGCCACTGAAGGCCCCGCGATGGGTTTTGTGCGGCTGCACGGCGGGCGCACGACGGTCATTGTCGATGCAGCACCTCCGCCGAGCGGGCGCGCGTCGGTCAATGCGCATGCCTCGACATTGGCGCTGGAGCTGACTTCGGGACGCCGCCCGCTGATCGTCAATTGCGGCTCTGGCGCGGCATTTGGGCCCGAATGGCGGCGCGCCGGTCGGGCTACGCCTAGCCATTCGACGCTGTGCATCCGGGGTTATTCTTCGTCGCGGCTGGCGCATGCGGGGTTGATCGGCGGCGGTGCCGAGATGTTAGCAGATGCGCCCCACGAAGTTTGGCAGAAAACCGAGTTGGGCGACGTCGGCACACGGCTGATCTTTGGTCATGATGGGTATGTTGCCACGCACGGGCTGACCCATGTGCGCGAACTGGAACTTGCGCTCGACGGTCGGGTTCTGGTGGGCGCCGATACGCTGGGCGCGATGACGGCAACAGACCGGCGCCGCTTTGATGCAGTGATGGCGCGCAGCCACCACGCAGGCGTGGCTTTTGACATCCGCTTTCATCTGCACCCCGAGGTTGATGCCGCCCTTGACCTTGGTGGCACGGCGGTTTCGCTGGCGCTGAAAAGCGGTGAGATCTGGATCTTCCGACCCGAGGCGGGGGCGGAAATGTCGCTTGAGGCTTCGGTCTATCTGGAAAAAGGTCGCTTGCGCCCGCGCGGCAGCCGCCAGATCGTGCTTTCGGGCGAGGTATCCGATTATGCCTGCCAGATAGGCTGGACCTTGGCGAAGGCACAAGATACCCCCACGGTACTGCGTGATCTAGAGCGTGGTGAGCCCCAAATCGACGAATAAACCAGAGGAAATGCTGTGTCCGACCTCGTTCCGATCCGCCGCGCCCTGATTTCGGTTTCCGACAAGACCGGGCTTGTCGACTTTGCACAGGCGCTGATAGCGCGCGGGGTCGAACTTGTTTCAACCGGTGGCACCGCAGCCACGCTGCGTGCAGCAGCACTGCCAGTGCGCGATGTATCCGAACTGACCGATTTTCCCGAAATGATGGACGGGCGCGTGAAAACCTTGCACCCGGCGGTGCATGGCGGGCTTTTGGCGCTGCGCGACGATGTCGAACATCTGGCCGCGATGGCCGCGCACGGGATCGAGCCGATCGATCTGTTGGTGGTCAATCTCTACCCGTTCGAGGCGACGGTGGCGAAGGGTGCGCCTTACGCCGACTGCATCGAAAACATCGACATCGGCGGCCCGGCGATGATCCGTGCTGCGGCCAAGAATCACGGCTGGGTGGCCGTGGTGGTGGACGTGCAAGATTATGACGCCGTACTTGACGAAATGGATGCAGAGCGGGGCCAGACCTCGCTAGCCTTTCGCAAGTCGCTGGCGCAGACGGCCTACGCGCGCACAGCCGCGTACGATACCGCCGTTTCCAACTGGATGGCGGGCGCGATGGGCGTGAGCGCGCCACGACGACGCGCTTTTGCAGGCACACTGGCGCAAAGCCTGCGCTACGGCGAAAACCCGCACCAGCGCGCGGCTTTTTATACCGATGGCAGCAATCGCCCCGGGGTTGCTACTGCACGGCAATGGCAGGGCAAAGAGCTGAGCTACAACAATATCAACGATACCGATGCAGCCTTTGAGCTGGTGGCCGAGTTTGCGAACGGGGCACCTGCCTGTGCCATTATCAAGCACGCAAACCCCTGTGGCGTGGCGCATGGTGCCAGCCTGCTCGACGCCTATCGTCGCGCATATGATTGTGATCGCACGTCTGCCTTTGGCGGCATTGTGGCGCTGAACCGCCCGCTTGACGCTGATACCGCCGAGGAAATTTGCAAGATATTTACCGAAGTCGTGATCGCGCCGGGCGCGGACGAGGCGGCGCGCGCGGTTTTTGCGGCCAAAAAGAACCTGCGTCTTCTGACTACCGACACCCTGCCCGATCCGAAAGCGCCGATTCTGACGTTTCGGCAGGTGGCGGGCGGTTTTTTGGTGCAAGACAAGGATATCGCCAGTGTTAGCCGCGCGAGCCTCAAGCTGGTCACGCGCCGCGCGCCGACTGAGGCCGAGCTTTCAGACCTGATGTTCGCATGGACTGTCGCCAAACATGTAAAGTCGAATGCGATCATCTACGTCAAAGACGGCGCCACGGTGGGCGTGGGTGCAGGGCAAATGAGTCGCGTCGATTCGACCCGAATCGCTGCGCTGAAGGCGCGCGATATGGCCGATGCGATGGGCTTGCCTGCGCCGCTGACGCGCGGTTCTGCAGTGGCATCGGATGCGTTCTTTCCCTTCGCAGATGGGCTGATAGCCGCCGCCGAGGCGGGTGCGACGGCGATTATCCAGCCGGGCGGGTCGATGCGCGACGGCGAGGTGATTGCGGCGGCGGATGAGCTAGGGCTGGCGATGGTCTTTACCGGCCAGCGCCATTTCAGGCACTAGGCCATGAGGCGCGCGGTCTGGGTGGCGGGGGCGGTGCTGCTGGCCGATCAGGTCAGCAAGCTTTTTGTGGTGCACTGGCTTAATCTTGCACAACGACAGTTGATCGAGGTGGCGCCGCCGTGGTTGGTGCTGCGCATGGCATGGAACCGGGGTGTCAACTTTGGGCTTTTTGCCAATGATGCGGGGCTGGTGCGTTGGGGCCTGATTGCGGTGGCGTTGGCAATTTCAGGTTGGGTTTACTGGTGGGTGGCGCGCACGCCGCAACGCCCAGTGGTGCAGGTTTCCGCCGGTCTTTTGATTGGCGGCGCACTTAGCAATGTTGTTGACCGTGTGGTTTATGGTGCCGTGGCCGACTTTTTGAACATGTCGGTACCGGGCGTTGTTAACCCATGGTCGTTCAACATTGCCGATGTGGCGATCTTTGCCGGGGCGTTTGGGCTTGTCGCCTTTTCGGGTAGTGGGCAGAAGCCTCGTGACGCGCGCAAGGAGTTGCGTTAATACGGTGGGCAAGTTGGACTGGGGGCGCATCATGCGGGCAGAAATCGGCAAGATCGGGCTGGTGCTGGTAGCCATGCTGGCGCTTGGTGCCTGCGGTAACGACACTGACCCGCGGCTGATGAACGTGCGCGCTGGAACCAGCGGGCCAGACGAGTTTGCTATTCTGCCGACCAAGCCGCTGCAAATACCCACCGATCTTGCCGCTCTGCCTGCGCCAACACCGGGCGGCGCCAACCTGACCGATCCCACGCCTACGGCGGATGCGGTGGTTGCATTGGGCGGCAGCCGTGCGGCGCTTGCATCGCGCGGGGTGCCTGCGGCCGATGCAGGGCTTTTGTCCCACGTTGCGCAATATGGCGGCAGCTCCGATATCCGCACTGTGCTGGCCGCCGAAGACCTTGACTATAGGCGCAAGAACAACGGCAAACTGCTGGAGCGGCTGTTCAACGTGAACGTCTATTTCCAAGCCTATTTGCCGATGACGCTGGATCAGGCCGCAGAGATCGAGCGTTGGCGCAAGCTGGGGATTCGCACGGTTGGTGCGCCGCCAGAACCGGCGCTGCTCAACCGCTGATCAACAGGGCGTCATCACACCCTTTCGTGCCTTGCCCGAGCGGAGCTATAGGTTAGCGTTGCGCATGTTTTTCCGGAGCTTGCGCATGACCTTTGCCCGTATCTGGCCAATCCTATCGCTCACCTTGGCGGCCGCGCCCGCCTTTGCAGAAGGTGTAAGCCACTTCACGCTGGCAAATGGCATGGAGGCGGTGGTGATCGAGGATCATCGCGCCCCTGTGGCGGTGCACATGGTCTGGTATCGGGCCGGGTCCGCCGACGAGACGCGCGGCAGTTCGGGCGTTGCGCATTTTCTGGAACACTTGATGTTTCTGGGCACCGACGATCTGGCGCCCGGCGAGCTTTCAGCGACGGTCGAGGCAAATGGTGGGTCGGACAACGCGTTTACCTCGTATGACTACACCGCCTATTTTCAGCGCATCGCCGCCGACCGGCTGGACCTTGTGATGCGCATGGAAGCCGACCGGATGCGTGATCTGGTGATTTCGCAAGATGACTGGGCGACCGAGTTGCAGGTGATTATCGAAGAGCGCAACCAGCGCACCGACAGCGACCCTGGCGCGCTTTTGCGCGAACAGATGAACGCCGCGCAATACCTCAACCATCCCTACGGCACCCCGGTAATCGGCTGGCGCCATGAGATGGAAGCGCTGACGCGGGATGACGCCCTGGCGTGGTATCAGCGCTATTACGCCCCGAATAATGCGATTCTTGTCGTGGCCGGCGATGTGGACCCTGCCGAGGTAGAGCGGCTGGCCGAGACATATTATGGCCCACTGGCGCCGACCGAGGGGCTTGCCCCCCGCGAACGCGTGTCTGAACCGCCGCAATTGGCCGAGCGGCGGCTGACGATGGCAGACCCGCGCGTCCAGCGCCCCTATGTGGTGCGCAGCTACCTTGCGCCAGAGCGCGACGCGGGCGATCAGTCTGCCGCTGCAGCGTTGACGGTGCTGGCGGAGCTGTTGGGCGGCAATGCGGCGACCTCGGTTTTGGGCCGCGCGTTAGTGTTTGACAGCGGCAAGGCGATTGGTGCAGGTGCGTCCTATGACGGGCTGAGCCTTGATGAATCAACCTTCGGATTGTCGGTCGTACCCGCCGCCGGGGTCAGCCTTGCCGACGCCGAGGCAGCGCTTGATGCGGCACTGGCCGCGTTTTTGCGTGACGGGCCGGACCCGGCGCAGTTTTCCCGAATCCGTACCCAAATCAGCGCCGATGAGATTTATGCGCGCGACAATGTGCAAGGGCTCGCGCGCCGCTATGGGGCGGCGCTGGCCAGCGGTCTGACAATCGCCGACGTCGAGGCATGGCCCGATGCGCTGCGCGCGGTTAGCGAAGCCGATGTGATGAGCGCGGCACAGGCGCTGTTCGATAAAGGCCGTTCAGTCACGGCTTGGTTGATGCGACCCGAGGGCGAGGGGGTGCAGCCATGATTCGGTTTGCCGCAGCATTTGTGGGTGCGCTCTCGCTCGCCGTTCCGGCGCACGCGACTATCGATATTACCGAAGTTGTCTCGCCGGGGGGTATCACCGCCTGGTTGGTGGAAAACCACGAGATCCCCTTTACCGCGCTTGAGATCCGCTTTGCGGGCGGGGCCAGCCTTGATGCGCCGGGCAAGCGCGGTGCGATCAATCTGATGACCGGGCTTTTGGAAGAAGGCGCAGGGCCGCTGGATGCCCAAGGCTTTGCAGAAGCCGCCGAGTCGCTTGCTGCCGAGTTTCGCTTTGATGTAGGCGACGACCTTTTGTCGATTTCGGCGCGGATGCTGAGCGAAAATCGCGATGCTGCCGTGGCGCTGCTGCGGAGTGCGCTGATCGAGCCGAACTTTGACGAAGTGGCGCTGGAGCGGGTTCGCGGGCAGGTCATCTCGATCATCGATGCCGACTCGCGCGACCCTGATGCAATCGTATCAGATACCTTTGCGCGGCTGGCATGGGGCGATCACCCCTATGGCAGTTCGTTGAATGGCACGCTGGAAAGTGTCGCTGGCCTGACCCGCGAAGACATGTTTGCGGCAAGGGCCCGCGTGATGACGCGTGACCATATCCGTGTGGCTGCGGTCGGCGACATCACGCCCGAGGCGCTTGGCGCGCTGCTTGACACATTGCTGGGCGAATTGCCGGAAAACGGTGCACCAATGCCCCCGCGCGCCGAATTGGGGCTGACCGGGGGGATCAGCGTGGTTGACTACGCCAGCCCGCAATCTGTGGTGCTGTTCGGCCAGATCGGCCTGCCGATCACCGACCCCGACTATTTCGCGGCCTACCTGATCGACCACATTCTGGGCGACGGGCTCGGCTCGCGGCTGATGACGGCGGTGCGCGCAGAGCGTGGGCTGACCTATGGCATTTCGTCGTTTTTGGCCCCGCGCGATCTTTCCGAGACTTGGCAGGGATATTTCGCCTCGGCCAACGAAAAGGTTGCCGAAGCGCTGGCGGTGACGCAGGCCGAATGGGCGCGGATGGCCGCCGAAGGAGCGAGCGACGAAGAACTGGCTGCGGCCAAGACCTATCTGACCGGTGCCTATCCGCTACGTTTTGATGGTAACGGGCGGATCGCCTCGATTCTTGTGGGGATGCAGCATCAGGGCCTGCCGCGCGACTACATCACCACCCGCAACGCTCGGGTTGAGGCGGTTACCGCCGATGATATCCGCCGAGTTGCAGCACGGCTGCTGGATGCTGATGCCTTGCGTTTTGTAGTGGTCGGGCAGCCAGTGGGCCTGCCGCAATAGCCGCGAATCAATAGAACCGCAGGCTACTTCATGCTAACGATTGTGGCATGAATCACGAAAGTCGCAACATAGGCGTATCGCCGCGCCCAGTCATTCGCCAGTTGAGCGAGGCCGCCGCTAACCGCATCGCCGCAGGCGAGGTGGTGGAGCGGCCTGCCTCGGTGGTCAAGGAACTGGTCGAGAACGCGCTCGACGCCGATGCGCAGCGCGTCGATGTCAGCTACGCCGACGGTGGCAAGACGCTGATCCGGGTGGTCGACGATGGCTGCGGGATGACCGAAAGCGACCTGCCGCTTGCGCTATCGCGCCACGCGACATCGAAAATTGACGGTTCCGATCTGCTGAACATCCATACCTTCGGCTTTCGTGGCGAGGCGTTGCCTAGCTTGGGCGCAGTGGGGCGGTTGGCCATCACCAGCCGCGTTGAGGGTTTGGAGGCAGCGCAGATATCGGTCAGCGGCGGTGCCATTTCGCCCGTGCGCCCCGCCGCGCTGAACCGCGGCACCGTGGTCGAATTGCGCGATCTGTTCCACGCCACACCCGCGCGGCTGAAGTTTTTGCGATCAGACCGCGCCGAGGCGCAGGCCATTTCCGATGTGATGCGCCGTCTTGCGATGGCGGCACCGCATGTGGGCTTTACGCTCACCGATCTGTCTGGCGGCGAGCGGCGCGAGGTGTTGCGCGCCGATGCTGAACAGGGCGAATTGTTTGATGCACTTTTTGGCCGCCTTGCCCGCGTGCTGGGGCGCGCATTCGCAGATAACGCGCTGCCGATTGACGCCGAGCGCGACGGCTTGCGGCTGACCGGATTTGCGGCGCTGCCCACCTATTCGCGCGGCGCGGCGGTGGAGCAATTCTTGTTCGTCAACAACCGCCCGGTGCGTGACAAGCTGCTGATCGGCGCGTTGCGCGCCGCCTATATGGACGTGCTGAGCCGCGACCGCCATCCAGCCGCGGTGCTTTACCTTGCCTGCGATCCCGAACTTGTTGACGTAAACGTGCACCCCGCCAAGGCAGAGGTACGCTTTCGCGACCCCTCACTGGCGCGGGGGCTGATTGTTTCGGCGCTACGCCATGCACTGGCAGGCGCGGGGCACCGCGCCAGCACCACAGTTGCAGGCGAGACGCTGGGGGCGATGCGCCCCGAAGCGCCGCGCATCTATCAGATGGACCGCCCCGGCGCCGGTGCCATTCGTGCCGCCTACGCCTGGCAGGCACCGATCTTTGCCGAGGCACCCGCGCCCTTTGCGGCGGCGGTGAACCCGATGCCCGAATCGGTCGATTACCCGTTGGGTGCCGCGCGCGCGCAGTTGCACGAAAACTGGATCGTCGCGCAGACAGCCGACGGCATGGTGATTGTCGATCAGCACGCAGCGCATGAGCGGCTGGTTTATGAGCGGCTAAAGCGGCAGATGGCCGAAAGCGGCGTTGCCGCGCAGGCGCTGCTAATTCCCGAAATTGTCGAACTTTCGGCGCCCGAGGCGGCGCGCTTGCTTGATCTTGCGCCAGAGCTGGCACGGCTTGGCCTTGGCATCGAACCCTTTGGTGGCACGGCGGTTGCGGTGCGCGAAACGCCTGCGGTGCTTGGCAGCCTCAGTGCCGCGGCGCTGTTGCGCGATATACTTGACGAATTGGCCGACCTTGGTGACAGCCAGCGTCTTGGCGCGCGCATCGATGCGGTGCTCAGCCGCATGGCTTGCCACGGGTCTGTGCGCTCAGGTCGGCAGATGCGGGTAGAAGAAATGAACGCGCTTTTGCGCGAAATGGAGGCAACGCCCAATTCCGGCCAATGCAATCACGGGCGGCCGACCTATGTGGAACTCAAGCTGGCCGATATCGAGCGGCTGTTCGGGCGCAGATGATTCGCATTGGTGAGACCACGATTGATCTGCAAGACCCGCTGGTGCTGGCCGCACTGGGCGCGGCTGCGCTGGTGCTGGTGCTGTTTACACTGGTCATCATGACGCTGCGTGCCACCGCACGGTCTGCCAGTCTGGCGCAGCCGATTCTTAATCAGATGGGTAATCTGGGCAACCGGGTGCAGGCGCTTTCGGACGGGCAACAGCAGCTTGCGGGCGGGTTGCATCACGTTTCTGAGGCGCAGGCAGCCGCGCAGACACGGCTTTTGGCCCTGATGGAACAGCGGCTCGCCGAGGTCAGCCGCGGCATGACCGAAAGCCTGCACGGCACAGCCACCCGTACCGCGCGCAGCTTGGGCGAGTTGCAGCAGCGGTTGGAAACCATCGACAAAGCGCAGGCAAATATCGAAAAGCTATCAGGCAACGTGTTGAGCTTACAGGATATTCTTTCCAACAAGCAAACCCGCGGCGCGTTTGGCGAGATTCAGCTGCACGACATCGTGCAAAAGGCGCTGCCTGCGGATGCCTACACAATGCAGGCGACACTTTCCAACGGGCGGCGGGCCGACTGTTTGGTGCATCTGCCAAACCCGCCAGGGCCGATCTGCATCGATTCGAAATTTCCGCTCGAGGCTTATGAAGCGCTGCGCCGCGCCGAAACCCCGGGTCAAACTGCCGAGGCGCAGCGGGCAATGCGCGTTGCTGTGCGCGCTCATATCCGCGCCATTGCCGAGCGCTATGTGATCGAAGGCGAAACGGCGGACGGCGCACTGATGTTTCTGCCGTCCGAGGCGGTTTACGCGGAACTGCACGCCAATTTCCCTGAAATCGTGCGCGAGGGATTCGGGCTCAAAATCTGGATCGTTTCGCCCACCACCTGCATGGCCGTGCTCAACACCATGCGCGCGGTGCTGAAAGATGCGCGGATGCGCGAACAAGCTGGCGCGATCCGCAAGGAACTGGGGATGCTCTACGGCGATGTCGAACGGCTTGGGGTGCGGGTCGAAAGCCTTGATCGCCATTTCAGCCAGGCCGCGAAAGACATCGAGGACATCAAGATTTCCGCAGAAAAGACCGGGCGACGCGCGCGTCGGCTCGACAATTTCGACTTTGAGGAACTGGCGCCCGATACCGACCCGGCAATTGTGCCACCGCTACCGCCGCCTGTGTGAGGGTGCGCGCTTGCGTCGCTTGCGTTGGATGCAGCTTTCCTGAACAGTGTTCGGCGAAGGAGAGGTTTTGATGCTGCAGATCACATCCGACAAGGTCGCCCATGTCATTATCCGCGCCCGCGAAATGGAAGCCGATTTCGGCGGGTTCGGCGATACCGGCAGCTATGGCAACGCCGCTGCCAACGACTTGCGCGCTTTCATTGCCAATCTCAACGACGACGAACAGGCCAGCCTTGTAGCTGTGATGTGGGTGGGGCGCGAAACCTTTGACGTCGACGAATTAGAAGAGGCAATTGCCACCGCCAAAGCAGAGGCGACAGCACCGACCGAAGATTATCTGATGGGCATGCCGATGCTGGCCGATTACCTTGAATATGGGCTGAACGCGCTCGGCATCTCGCTTGAAGATGCCGAGGAAGGTGTGATGCGCTCGACCTAAAGGTGGTCAACGCGCGCCATATACTGCGCGAGCATTTGCACCTGCGCGAGCCAACGCCCCAGCAGCCTCGGGTCTGTCGGCACACCGTGCACCCCAGTGGGAAGTTCGCGCAGCAGAATCGATTCGGCGGCCATTGCGGCGGTGCCTGATACCAGCCGCGCCATCGCAGAGCCGCGCGCATCGCCCTGTGCATCCAGCACCCAGCTTTGATGCCAGACTGGCACACCGTCGCGCTCGGCCTTCAAGGTTACAACCAGCACAACACGATCTGGCTCGCCGGGCGCATAGGCGTTTTGCGCCCAAAGTTCATTGGATAGCGTGCGCAGACGCTCCTCGCCCTCGGCTCCGTTGAGCGATTCGAGTTCGGCAAAAATCGGTGCCCACGCCTCAGCCCAACCGTTCAGGCGGATCGTACCACGCACGAAATCCTTGATCCGCCAGTCCGGGTCAAAGCCGTATTCGGTCAGAAACGGCAGGCTGTCGCGGTTGGGATAAACCTCAAAAGTCTCAGGGTGCGGCAGCGGCGCGTCATACCGCGTGATCGCATCCCAAGGCCGTTGAACGCGCAGTTCGCTGAAATGTCGGATCGAACGCGAGGGCGAGCGCAAGGCCGCAAGAACGCCCAGAGGCGACCATGAAAACTTGTAGCGAAACGCATTCGGCACTGCCGGAATACCGCCGCAGAGCGAGTTGAAGGAAACCGCGTTGGCTGGGTCATAGGCGGGGCTGGCGCGGTAGGCCGCCACCAGATCATGCGCCATCATGTGGTCAATGCCCGGGTCGAGCCCCATTTCACCAGTGATTACCACGCCCGCGTCCCGCGCTGGGCCATCCAGCGCGCGCAGTTCAGGCGAAAGATAGCTGGAACAGGTGAAATGCGCGCCTGCGGCCAAAGCTTGCCGCGCAAGGTCGGCGTGCATACTGGCAGGCAGCATCGAGACGACCACATCGCCCGGGGCAAACGCCGCCGACATCGCCACCGGGTCATGCAGCCTAATGTCGAGGGCAAGGTCGCCCACAACGGCTGCCGCCGCTTCGATGGTCTGGTTCCAGACCACCACATCCTGCCCCTCGCTCAAGAGACGCCGCAGCCCAGGCACTGCCGAAAGGCCAGTGCCGCACCAATGAATTGTCATGCGTAATTCCTCATAGCGTTGCCACGTGGCGATCAAATTCTGCCTTGGCCCGGCCCCAGACACCGCTATCGAGATCGGTCAGTGCTGCAAGCGATGGTAAAAGCTGCGCGGCATAGTCCTCGCTTGCCTCGCGCGGCAAAAGCGAAGGCAAATTGTCGATCGCGGTTACATCAAGTGGCGGATCGGTGGCAACGCGCAACGCGGGTGCGGCCCAATCGGTGGTGCGATCATAAACCTTGATCGGCGAAAAGTCAGAAGTTGGATCGCAGGCAATATCGCCAATGACCCGCAGCGCGCGCGCCTCGGTGCGCGCCGAGGCGGGCACAAATACCGGGCAACCGGCGCGCGCAAGAATGCAGTTGAGAAAGATCTCATGCGCCAGCACTTCAGGGAAGGGGCCGCCATGCGCGGTTTCTGCCGTGTCCCATTTCGTCACCGCTACGCCCACGGCGGCGCAAAGATCGCCAGCCCCCGTGCCAACTCGCCCCCGCGCACCGATCACCAAAGCCTGCGGTCGCGACGCATCGCCCAGATCAGCGGCCAGATCGGCCAGCAGCGCGGCCTTGCCGGGGTATTTGGCCACTGGCCCGCAAATTCCACCGCGCGCCTGTGCAGCCCAGCATTTCAGTGCCAGCGCCGCACCCGCGTACCCTGCCCAATAGCCAAAAGCCGCGACCCGCCGCCCGGCCTCATCCACAAGGTATTCAAGGTCATATAGCGCCCCGCCCCCTGCCTTCAGGCGTTGCAGCAACACCCGCCCGGCGGGTTGGCCCTTGAAGGCGTGGCCAAACATGATGTGGCGATGGATCAGGGGCGTGCCGTTTTCGGGCAGCTCTTTCAGGCCAAAGATGATCGCGTCGTGCGGTGCGGTGGGCCAGCTGTTTTCGGGCGCGATCTCACATCCCGCAGCGCGGTACCCCTCAATCCCGATTTCGCGGACATGGCTTTGCTCGACCGTCACGCGTAGACCCGCCGCGCGCAATTTTGCCGCGCCTTCGGGCGTCAGACCAACTCGTTCTTCGTTTGGCCGCTGCTCCGCGCGCACCCAGATATGTGTCATGCAAGGCCTCTCTATTGCCCGCGCAAGCAATCATATCGCCTTGGCGGCAACCAGACGCATTCTGCCGTATCTTGGGGGCTGGGTTTTGCATTTTATAGGGTGGCGCGGGCACATCGCCGGGCGGTGCTAACCCCAGAGCACATCGCCCAGAAAGATGTAGCCTGCACCGTAGATGGTTTTGATAAGACGCGGGTTCTTGGGGTCTTCGCCAAGCTTGGTGCGCAAACGCGAAATGCGCACATCCATTGCGCGGTCAAAGCTATCACCCGCCGCACCGCCAAGGCTTTCCTGCATCTGGGCGCGGCTTATCAGTCGCTTCGGGCTTTCAAGAAACATTCGCAACACTTCCCCTTCGGCATGGCTGAAGGGCACCTCGCTTCCATCTGCTGCAACCAGATGGTAGCGGTCGAAATGTGCGCTCCAACCGGCAAAACGTGCAGTTTGCGCCGCGCGTTCAGCCTCGGGGCGGCCTTTGCGCAGCCGGGCGCGAATGCGCGCCACCACCTCGGCGGGGTCGAAAGGCTTGATGATGTAGTCGTCTGCGCCAAGCTCCAGCCCGGTGACTCTGTCCTGCACCTGTGCGCGGCCCGAGATGATGATGATTGCCGCACCCGATTCAAGCGCCAGCCGATGCACCAGCGCCAGCCCGTCGCGGTCTGGTAGCCCCAGATCGACGAGGCACACATCGGGGGCCGAGCGTTTCAGCCCAATTTCGAACTCGGCGGCGCGCCCATACGATGTGGTGCGAAACCCGGCCTCTTCCAACGCATCCGAAAGCATGCGGCGCACTTCGGGTTCATCGTCAAGAATGGCGACATGTGGTGGCTTCATGCGGCGCCTCCGCTGGCAAGTCGCGCCAACAACGCGGCCTCGGTGATGGGTTTGGAAAGCACCGGGCAAGGTGCCCCGGCACGGAGTGCATGACCTTCGGGCAGCGAAGTCATCAAAAGCAGCGGCAGCTCGGGTTTGCGCACCATCAGTGCGCGCGCCAGTTCGACTCCCGATTCCGGCCCGGCAAGATGAATGTCCGAAAGCACCAGCCCGATACCCGGCAGGTCCGCCAACTCGCACGCTTCCGCAGCGCTGGCTGCCTCGATCACCGAATGTCCCATGGCGCGCAGCATTTCGCGCACCCCGGCGCGAATCTCGTCGCTGTCCTCAACCAGCAACACGAGTTGCGGCGACGCGGCGGCGGCGGCAAGGCGCAGCGGCAGGCGCAGCGTGACCCGTGCGCCACCTTCGGCGCGATTATCAAGCCGCACTGCGCCGCCGGCAAGCTTGGTCTGGTCATAGACCATCGATAGGCCAAGCCCCGAGCCTTCGCCCCCCTTGGTGGTGAAAAACGGGTCAAGCCCACGTTCCAGCGCCTCGGGGCTGAAACCGCGCCCGCTGTCGCTAACCGCAATTTCCACCCAGGTGTCGCGCACCGGGCGGACGTGGAGCGTGATCTGGCCGGGCGCTGTGCCAATCGCATCGCGCGCGTTCAGGATCAGGTTCAAAAGGCTGTCTTGCAAGGTGCCGGGGTCGAGCAGCAAAGGTTCCTCCAACCCCTCAACCAAGGCTTCCAATGTCACCTCTTCGCCGAGCGATGGGCGCGCCATGGCAACCAGATCGGCTAGAAACGGTTCCATCACGAGCGGTTGTGGGCGCAGTTCGCGGGGCCCGGAAATGGACGCGATACGGTCAAGCAGCGTGCCACCACGGCGCGCCGCAGCCAGCGTGGCATGAACGGCCTCACCTGCCTCGGCTGGCAAGCCCTCCATCCGCTCGATCCGCCCCTGCAAACCCATGATGATCGTCAGCAAGTTGGCGAAGTCATGCGCGAGCCCCGAGGTCAGCTGCGCCGCAAGCTCGCGCTTGGAGCTTTGCGCAAGTGCCGCGCGGGCCTGCGCCTCGTGTGTGACATCGGTTGAAAGCACATAGACGCCGCTGACCGCGCCATCGGCACCGCGCTCCGGCGTCAGCGCAACGCGCACGCGCCGCCCGGACGGGGTATGGGTAATTTCGAACGCCATTGGCTCACCTGTCAGGGCACGGGCAAGCTCTGGCAGGATACGGGCAAATGTTTCCTGCCCAAGTGCTTCGGAAACCGACAGACCGACAATATCCGAAAGGCTGCCCGGCATCACCGTCGATAAGCGTCGGTTCGAGAATGTGTAGCGATAGCTGCGGTCCAGATGCGCGATATGGGCGGGCATCATTTCGGTCACTTGCCGGGTGCGCGCCTCGATCTCGGTCAGCTCGCGCTTGGCTTCTTCGAGGGCCGCGTTGGTCGAGGCAAGCTCGCGGTTGGCTTGGGCCAACCTTTCGGCATGCGCCAGCAGCTGGTCTGAAAGCTCGGCTGAATGGGCGCGCAGCATCCCTTCCTGTCGCTTGATTTCGGTGATGTCGGTGTAAACCGTCACCCAGCCACCTTGGGACAGTGGCGAACCCTCTACCGAAATCGTGCGGCCGTTGGGGCGTGTGCGTTCCATGTAATGGGGGGCGAAGGCGCGGGCTTGATCCACCCGCATCCGCACGGCCGCTTCAAAATCGGGTTGCGGGCCGTATTCACCGCGTTCGACCAAAAAACGGATGGTGTCTTCGAACGTCGCGCCCGGAATTGTCAACGACTCGGGCAGATCGAACATCACGCGGTATTGCCGGTTGCAGACGGCAAGCCGCAGGTCGCTGTCAAAAATCGACAACGCTTGCTGGATCAGGTTCAACCCCGCGCGCGTCAACCGCCCGGTATCGTGCTCGCCCGTCATCCGATTGCCTCCCCGAGCTACCGCTAGCACCCTCGCGCCCGTGCCGCAAAGGGGCAAGGGCGACCTGTTACAATTCGTAAGAATTGCGACAAAGTCAGGTAAGCTTTGAGCGCCAGCGTGCGATCATGGCGCAATCGGGTGGTTGGAGGAATCACTCATTGCGGACAAGTTGCCGCACGAACGGCACGAGGGAGGAAGACTTTGGCAGACGCAATACCGGCCGCGGCCGAACCCCAGTCCATTCCGGGGCTTCTGGCGCGCAACGTGCAGCGCTACGGTGGCCTTCCTGCCTACCGCGAAAAGGAATTTGGCATCTGGCAAAGCTGGAGCTGGTCTCAGGCCAATCAGGAAATCCGCGCAATCGCGCTGGGGCTGCTTTCGGTCGGGGTCGAGCGGGGCGATTCGGTGGCGATCATCGGGCGCAACCGCCCGCGGCACTACTGGGCGATGATTGCGACGCAGATGTGCGGCGCAATTCCGGTGCCTCTTTATCAAGACGCGGTTGCTGACGAGATGGCCTATGTGCTGGAACATTGCGGTGCGCGCTTCGTGGTGTGCGGCGATCAAGAACAGGTCGACAAGGTCATCGAAATCGGCGACCGGGTGCGCGACATCAAGCACATCGCCTATACCGACAAGCGGGGCATGCGCAAATATGACCACGCCAAGATGAACTCGCTGGCAGACTTGCAGGCCGAGGGCCGCGCCGGCCACCATCGCTATGAGGCAGAGCTGGACGCGCGCATCGGTGAGCTGAATTATGACACCACCTGTGTGATGCTTTACACCTCTGGCACCACTGGCAAGCCCAAGGGCGTGGTGCTTTCAAACCGCAACATCATTGAAACCGCCAAAAACTCGTCGTCGTTTGACAAGCTCAACGCGCTGGACGAGGTGGTGGCCTATCTGCCCATGGCATGGGTGGGTGACTTCATCTTTTCAGTCGGGCAGGCGATGTGGACCGGTTTTACCGTCAATTGCCCCGAAAGCGCCGCGACCATGATGACGGACCTGCGCGAAATCGGACCGACCTACTTTTTCGCACCACCCCGGGTTTTTGAGGGCCAGCTGACCAACGTGATGATCCGCATGGAAGATGCGGGCCGGGTGAAGAAATGGCTTTTTCACCATTTCATGTCCGCCGCGCGCAAGGTCGGCCCCAGAATCCTCGACGGAAAGCCGGTCGGCGTGCTTGATCGGTTGCACTACGCGATCGGCAACTTGCTCGTTTACGGCCCGCTGAAAAATACGCTCGGGTTTAGCCGCATCCGCGTTGGCTATACCGCTGGCGAGGCGATTGGCCCCGAAATCTTCGAATTTTACCGCTCGCTTGGCATCAACCTAAAGCAACTTTACGGGCAGACCGAGGCAAGTGTGTTCATCACCCAGCAGCCCGACGGGCAGGTGCGCAACGATACCGTGGGCGTGCCCTCGCCCGGTGTCGAGGTGCGCATCGCTGATAACGGCGAGGTTTACTATCGCAGCCCGGGCACGTTTGTCGAATATTTCAAAAACCCTGAAAGCACTGCAAGCACCAAAGACCCCGAAGGCTGGGTGGCAACCGGCGATGCCGGGTATTTTGAGCCGGAAACCGGGCATCTGCGCATCATCGACCGCGCAAAAGACGTGGGCAAAATGGCCGATGGCCGCCTGTTCGCGCCGAAATACGTGGAAAACAAGCTGAAGTTCTACCCTTCGATCCTTGAGGCGGTGGTGTTTGGCAATGGCCGCGAACGCTGCATCGCCTTCATCAACATCGACCTGAACGCAGTCGGTAACTGGGCCGAGCGCAACAACATTGCCTATGCCAGCTATCAGGAACTGGCTGGCCACCCGCGGGTCTATGAAATGGTCGCGGACCATGTGGCAGAGGTGAACCGCTCAATCGCCGCTGATGAGATTTTGTCGGGCTGCCAAGTCCACCGCTTCCTGATCCTGCACAAGGAACTTGACGCCGACGATGGCGAAATGACCCGCACCCGCAAGGTGCGCCGCAATGTCATCGAGCAGAAATACGCCGACCTGATTAAAGCGCTCTATGGCGATACCCAGTCCATCTACACCGAAACCGAAGTGACCTACGAAGACGGCCGCAAGGGCAAGATCACCGCTACACTGCGCATCGCCGACGCCGAAGTCGCCCCCGAGCAAAGGAGGGCCGCCTGATACCCGTCAGCCACGCAGAGGAAGGCTACGTCACCGCCGACGGCCGCCAGATCGGCGGCACGCTGATGGAACTGCGCAATATCACGTTGCGCTTTGGCGGGGTCGTGGCGATCAAGGATATCAGCTTTGACATCCGCGACGGCGAGATCCGCGCAATCATCGGCCCGAACGGAGCTGGCAAATCGTCGATGCTAAACGTGATTTCGGGCTTTTACATTCCGACTGAGGGCGAGGTCTATTTCAAGAAGATCAAGCGTGGCCCGATGAAACCCTATGAGGTGGCGCGCCTCGGAATTGCGCGCACCTTTCAGAACATCGCGCTGTTTGACGGCATGTCGGTGCTGGACAACATCATGACCGGGCGGTTGACAATGATGAAATCGGGGCTGCTTTCGCAAGCGTTCTGGTATGGGGCGGCGGCGCGCGAAGAATTTGCGCATCGCGAAAAGGTAGAACGCATCATTGATTTTCTTGAAATTCAGAATATCCGAAAAACACCTGTCGGGCGGCTGCCTTATGGTCTGAAAAAGCGGGTAGAACTGGCGCGGGCCTTGGCGGCAGAGCCAAAACTTCTGCTTCTGGATGAACCGATGGCTGGCATGAACGTCGAAGAAAAAGAAGACATGAGCCGCTTCATTCTCGATCTCAACGACGAATTCAGCACCACCATTTGCCTGATCGAACACGACATGGGCGTGGTGATGGACCTTTCAGACCGCGTGGTGGTGATGGATTACGGCCGCAAGATTGGAGACGGCACCCCTGACGAGGTGCGCAACAACCAGGATGTGATCGACGCCTATCTCGGCGTGGCGCACGACTGACGGGGGGAAAGCGATGCCAGATCAAGTTCTCTACGCGATAGAAGTAACGCTCAACGGGCTGATGACCGGGGTGATGTATTCGCTCGTGGCGCTTGGCTTTGTGTTGATCTTCAAAGCTTCAGGCGTGTTCAACTACGCACAGGGCGTGCTGGCGCTGTTTGCGGCGTTGACACTCGTGGGATTGCAAAACGGGCAGGTGCCCTTTGCACATGTCATCAACGCGACCTTCGGCACCAATCTAAGCACCTTCGGCTGGCATCTGCCCGCGCTGCTGGCAATTTTGCTGACGGCGGGGATTATGGTGATCTTGGCGATCATCATCGAGCGGTTGGTGCTGAAACATCTGGTAAGCCAAGCGCCGATCATCCTGTTCATGGCAACGATCGGGTTGGCCTATTTTCTCGAAGGCCTCGGAGACGTGATGTGGGGCGCGGATATCAAGAAGCTCGATGTGGGGCTGCCCCAAGGCATCTCTGACACCATCGAGCGAGTGACGGATGGCTGGTTCGGCTATGGGTTCTTCATCGACAACCTCGATATTGTGGCCACGGTGGTTGCGGTTCTACTGGTCGCCGCGCTGACGATTTTCAGCCAGTATTCCAAACAAGGCCGTGCCTTGCGTGCCGTGGCCGATGACCATCAGGCGGCGCTATCGGTTGGCATTTCGCTACGCTTCATCTGGGTGCTGGTCTGGTCGATTGCCGGTTTTGTGGCGCTTGTGGCAGGCATCATGTGGGGCACCAAGTCGGGCGTGCAGTTCAGCCTTTCGCTGATTGCGCTGAAGGCGCTGCCGGTGCTGATGCTGGGTGGTTTCACCTCAATCCCCGGCGCCATCATTGGCGGGTTGATTATCGGTGTCGGTGAAAAGCTGTTCGAGTTCATCATGTCGAGCCCCGATCTTGCCGGGGCGTGGTTCGGCTTTACCATCGGTGCGACCGAAAACTGGTTCGCCTATGTCCTAGCGCTTTTGTTCCTCGTGTTCAGACCGCAAGGCCTGTTCGGCGAGAAGATCATCGAGCGGGTGTAAGCGATGGCGCAAGTGGCACGGCCGGATGCCTCCGGCGGGGATATTTGGACTGAAGCAATGAGCAGGGGGGCGCGCTGATGCTTTACCGTGAGGCAGGCGATTTCAAGACCACTTACGGCGAAGACAGCCAGACCTTTCCGATCCGTTTTGACCGGATGGGGTATTATGTGACGCTGCTGGTCGCGTTCGGTGTGGTGCCGCTGGTTATCAACGATTACTGGGCCAGCGCGGTTTTCCTGCCCTTTCTGATTTATGCGATCGCGGCGATCGGGCTGAACATTCTGGTGGGATATGCGGGGCAAGTCAGCCTTGGCACAGGCGGCTTCATGGCGGTGGGAGCCTATGCGGTCTACAAGCTCATGACCTCGTTTCCCGACGTGCCGATTTTGATCCACGTGCTTCTGGCGGGTTTTGTGACCGCCGCGGTGGGGGTATTGTTCGGCCTGCCGAGCCTGCGGATCAAGGGCTTTTACCTTGCCGTGGCAACGCTTGCCGCGCAGTTTTTTCTGGTCTGGCTTTTCAACAAGGCGCCGTGGTTTTACAACTATTCGGCCTCGGGGCAGATCACCGTGCCACAAAGCAAGATGCTGGGTTTTTACATCACTGGGCCGCAGACATCGGCAACTGCCAAATATCTGTTTTGTCTGATTATTCTGGTTGGCGTGGCGGTGGTTGCGCGCAATCTTACGCGCGGCACGGTGGGGCGAAAATGGATGGCTATCCGCGATATGGATATTGCCGCCGAGATCATCGGGGTGAACCCGCTCAATGCCAAGCTGACCGCCTTTGCCGTCAGTTCGTTCTTCATTGGTATCGCGGGGGCCTTGTTCTTTGCGGTTTACTTGGGCGCTGCGGAAGTGACGGAGGCGTTCAACATTCAAAAATCGTTCCTGATTCTGTTCATGGTCATCATCGGTGGTCTTGGATCGATTTTCGGCAGCTTTGCTGGAGCGGCGTTTCTGGTGCTGTTGCCGGTATTTCTGAAGAACGTGCTGGTAGGCCAATTGGGTTGGCCCACCGACCTTGCAGCGCATCTGGAACTGATGATCGTCGGTGCGCTGATCGTTGCATTCCTGATCGCCGAACCGCACGGCATTGCGCAGCTTTGGCGCTTGGCGAAGGAGAAGCTACGGCTTTGGCCTTTCCCGCACTGACCCCGAATGGGGGCGGAAAGGTCGCCCAATAGGCAAGAACCGGAAAACCGGCATTCAACAATCGCTCTGGGAGGAGAACCGAATGAAGACGAAATTTATTAGCCTCGTGGTTGGCGGACTCTGTGCCGCTGCCCCGGCAATGGCCGATCTGGTCATTCCGAACCTCAGCTACCGCACCGGCGCCTATGCGCCCGGTGGCATCCCCTACGCCGATGGTTTCAACGACTATTTCACGCTGCTCAATGCGCGTGATGGCGGCATCGGTGGCGAGATGGTTTCGGTGCCAGAGTGCGAAACCGCCTATAACACCGAAAAAGGTGTGGAATGCTATGAGGCGACCAAGGGTCTTGGCGCGCTGGCCTATAACCCGCTTTCGACCGGCATTACCTATCAGCTGATTCCGAAAGTTACAGTTGACCACATTCCGCTTTACACCCCCGGCTACGGGCGTACTTCGGCCGCGAACGGCAAAGTGTTCGAGTGGGTTTTCAACTACCCCGCAAACTACTGGGACGGCGCTTCGGTGGCCATCAAGTATCTGCTCGACCAGAACGGCGGCGACTTGGCGGGCAAGAAGATCGCGCTGGTCTATCACAACTCGGCCTATGGCAAGGAGCCGATCCGCACCTTGCAGGACCTAGCCGCAAAGCACGGCTTCACGCTGACTGAACTGCCCGTTGACGCACCCGGCCAAGAGCAGAAATCGCAGTGGTTGCAAATCCGCCGCGATAAGCCTGACTATGTGCTGATGTGGGGCTGGGGCGTGATGAACCAGGTTGCCGTGCAGGAAGCCGCCAACATTAACTATCCGATGGAAAACTTCATCGGCATCTGGTGGTCGGGTTCTGAAAACGACGTGATCCCGGCGGGTGAGGGTGCCAATGGCTACAAGAGCCTTGCGATGCATGGCACTGGCATGGACTACCCGCTTTATGCTGACCTCAAGCAGTATGTCTATGATGCAGGCAAGGCTTCGGGCAACGGAGACCAAATCGGCTCGGTGCTTTACTCGCGCGGTGTTTATGCCGCGATGGTGATTGCTGAGGCGGCTCGCAAGGCGCAAGAATTGGCTGGCGTTTCAGCCATTAACGCCACGCAAATGCGCGAGGGTTTCGAAAATCTCGAAATTACCGAAGCGCGCATGGCTGAAATTGGCCTGCCGAACTTCGGTCAGCCCTTCGCAGCCACTTGCGCCGACCATGGCGGCCCGGGAGCGGCGATGCTGCAGCAGTGGGATGCAACGAGCAAGAAGTGGACCCTGATCACCGGCTTCATCGCCCCGGATCAGGACGTACTTGACCCGCTGGTTGCGGCCGATTCCGAAGCATTTGCTGCGGAAGCAGGCATCACCCAGCGCTGCAACTAAGCGATTTTTCCTGGCCCGCCATTCGGTGGGCCGGGGAGCCATGAACCTGAGGGGAATCCACATGCTCGACGCTGCAAAACCCGAGACAACGCTCTTGGAAGTCAACAACATCGAGGTGATTTACAACCATGTGATCCTCGTGCTGAAAGGTGTCAGCCTGAATGTCCCCAAGGGTGGCATCACGGCCCTATTGGGGGGCAATGGCGCGGGCAAGACTACTACGCTCAAAGCCGTTTCAAACCTGTTGAAGTCCGAGCGTGGAGAGGTGTCGAAAGGTTCGATCACCTACCGTGGCCAAAGCATTACCCACATGTCGCCCGCTGATCTGGTGAAGATGGGGGTGATTCAGGTGATGGAAGGGCGGCATTGCTTTGAGCACCTGACGGTTGAAGAGAACCTTATGACCGGCGCCTATACGCGGCGGGATGGGCGCGCGGCGGTCGCTGCTGACCTTGAGATGGTTTACACCTATTTTCCGCGCCTTAAGGAACGGCGTAAAAGCCAGGCGGGGTATACTTCGGGTGGCGAGCAGCAGATGACCGCGATAGGGCGCGCGTTGATGAGCAGGCCCGAAACGATCTTGCTGGATGAACCCAGCATGGGCCTAGCGCCACAATTGGTAGAACAAATTTTCGAAATCGTGAAAGCGGTGAACGAAGGCGAGGGCGTGACCTTCCTTCTGGCCGAGCAGAACACCAACGTGGCCCTGCGCTTTGCCCATTACGGCTACATTCTGGAAAGCGGCCGCGTGGTGATGGACGGCCCGGCAGCGGCACTGCGCGAAAATCCGGATGTGAAGGAATTCTATCTCGGTGTCGGTGACGAGGGCCGCAAGTCGTTTCGCGACGTGCGCAGCTACCGGCGCCGCAAGCGCTGGCTGGCATAGATAAAGTGTAAATAAAAACAAATAGTTCCCTGCCAATATTGGCGAGGGACAGGGAGGGGGGCGACCCCGGAACGCGATGAGAAAGCACTTCGACGCACTCGAAACCCGCTCCGCCGATGCGCGCGCCGCAGACCTTGCGCGCGTTCTGCCTGCCCAAATTGCACGTGCGCTCAGCGCGCCGGGCATGGCCGAACATATCGGCGCAGTCGACGCCGCAGACATTCGCGACGCGGCGGCACTGGCGCGCCTGCCGGTGCTGCGCAAATCTGACCTTGGCGCCGCGCAGAAATTGCGCGCGCCGTTTGGCGGGCTGACCACGCTGGATCCCGCAGGCTTCGAGCACATCTTTCAAAGCCCCGGCCCGATCTATGAACCCGGTCGCACCACGCTCGACTGGTGGCGCGTGGGGCGGTTTCTGCATGCTTGCGGTGTGGGGGCGGGCGACATCGTGCAGAACTGTTTTGGCTATCATCTGACCCCGGCCGGGATGATCTTTGAATCAGGTGCGCGTGCCGTGGGTGCTGCGGTACTTCCTGCTGGCACCGGGCAAACCGAATTGCAGGTGCGTGCGGCGGCAGATGTGGGCTGCACGGTCTATGCGGGCACGCCCGACTTTTTGAAGGTCATTCTCGACCGCGCTGATGAAATGGGCGAACGCCTTGTGTTCACACGCGCGGCAGTAGGGGGCGGCGCGCTGTTCCCAAGTCTGCGCAAGGAATATGAGGCGCGCGGCATTGCCACGCTGCAATGCTATGCGACCGCCGATATTGGCAACATCGCCTATGAAAGCCCTGCGATGGAGGGAATGATACTGGACGAAGGCGTGATCGTCGAAATTGTGCGCCCCGGCACGGGCGACCCGGTGCCCGAAGGCGAGGTGGGCGAAGTTGTGGTGACCACACTCAATCCTGACTACCCGCTGATCCGATTTGCCACCGGCGATCTTTCGGCAGTGCTGCCTGGCCAGTCGCCGTGTGGGCGCACCAATCAGCGCATCAAGGGTTGGATGGGGCGGGCCGATCAGACCACCAAGATCAAGGGTATGTTCGTGCGCCCCGAACAGGTAGCCGCGCTGATGGCGCGCCACCCTGAGGCACACCGTGCCCGCGTCGTGGCCAGCCGCGAAGGCGAGATGGACGCAATGACCGTGCAAATCGAAACCGAGGCGCAGGATAGCGCGCGCTTTGAGGCCAGCGTGATCGCAACGCTGAAACTACGCGGCAAGATCGTGCTGGTTCCGCCCGGTAGCCTGCCCAATGACGGCAAGGTGATTGAGGATACGCGCCGCTACGACTAGGCTTCCCCCAAACAGGGGGGCTTTACCATGCGATTGCCGCTAGCACTGGCGTTCTGCGCGTTTGCCGCGCCCGCATTGGCCGACGATCGCGCGTTGATCATTGCCAATACCGATTACAGGCTTGGTGACGATGTTTCGGGTGCCGTGCAGGCGCTAGCGGCGCGCGCGCCGCTTGGCACCGCAGGTTTTACGGTGATCGCGGGGGCAGATCTTGGTGCGGTTGCCAGCCGTGGCATGCTTTCGCAATTGCTGGCGCGGCTTGCGCCGGGTGAGCGGGTGGTGATTCTGCTTGCCGGGCATTTTGCGCATTCCGGGCGTGAAAGCTGGTTCTTGGCAACAGACGCGGCGCGCCCAGACCTTGCGACGGTCGGTGCGGCGGGGCTGGCGTTGAACGGAGTGCTCGAAATTGCGGGCACGGTACCCGGCGGGGCACTGGTATTGCTGGGAAGCGAGGCGCGTTCGCTGCCTCTTGGGCGTGGGCTACAAATCGGCATCGGCGCGCTCGACATACCGCAAGGCGTCAGCGTGGTGCAGGGCGATGCCAGCACGGTTGCCGCCTTCGCGGCGCAGCAGCTGGTGCAGCCGGGCCTCAACCTCAAAGACGCGCTGGCACAGCACCCCGCGCTTACCGCGCAGGGGTTTATAAGCGAGTTTCAGCCCTTTTTGCCGCTGGTACCCGCCATCGCAGGCCCGGCAACTGATCCGCTCGCCCCCGATCGCGCCTTTTGGGAGGCGACGCGGGCCCTAGATTCGCCCGAGGCCTATGACGCCTATGTGGCGCGCTATCCCAAGGGGCTTTTCGTTGCCGAGGCGCGGGCTGCGGCAGAACGCATCCGGGCCGAACCGGGGCGGCTGGCGCGGCTTGCCGAAGAGGCGTTGGCGCTTGACCGCGATCAACGGCGCGAAGTGCAGCAGCAACTGGCGCTGCTCGGCTACGACCCGAATGGAATTGACGGTATTTTCGGCCGCGGCACCCGCACCGCACTCGGCAATTGGCAAAAGGCAAATGCGTACGAGCCTTCCGGTTATCTGACGCAGGCGCAGATCAACGAACTCGCCGCACAGGCACGGGTGCGTGCGGCGGCACTCGAAGCCGAGGCACGCGCGCGTCAGGCGGAACAGCAAGCCGCCGACCGCGCCTATTGGAGCCAGACCGGCGTGGCGGGGGATGAGGCAGGCTTGCGCGCCTATCTGCGCCGCTTCCCCGATGGTCTATTTGCCGATCTGGCTGGCGAACGGTTGGCAACCTTCGATGCCGCCCGTGCCGCCAATGCCGCTGCAGCCGACCGCGCAGAATGGGACCGCGCCGAGGCACTTGGCACGCGCGATGCCTTTGCCGCCTATCTCAACCAGCGCCCACAAGGCAGTTTTGCGGAAACGGCGCGCGAACGCATTGCGGCGCTTGATGCCGCAGTGGCGGGTGAAGATGCACGCGCGGCCGCCGAAGCGCGCGAGGCTTCACTGGCCTTGCCC
Organism: Rhodobacteraceae bacterium UBA6213; assembly: GCA_002421605.1. Classification (GTDB taxonomy): domain Bacteria; phylum Pseudomonadota; class Alphaproteobacteria; order Rhodobacterales; family Rhodobacteraceae; genus UBA6213. The sequence goes on from DISJ01000009.1 coordinate 526,806, forward strand.
AGCCTCGCGATTAGCCTGATCGAGGTGAAGTTGGGGTTGATGGGGTATGAGCCGGGCACTTCCGACGGCGTGCTGGATGATAGTAGCCGCCGCGCGATTCGCCGCTTTCAACAAGCGCGCGGCTTGCCTGTGACCGGATATCTCGATCAGGATACGGTTGCGCAGTTGCTCTCGGGCACCGAGAACTGATCGTCGAACATGCAAAAGACCGCCGGGTTACCCGCGGCGGTCGTGTTTGCACGCTTTTGAAACGGCTTCAGCCCTGGCGAGCTTTGAAGCGCTTTTGCGTCTTGTTGATCACATAGACGCGGCCTTTGCGGCGCACGACTTGGCAATCGCGATGACGCGTTTTCAGCGAGCGGAGCGAGTTGCGGACCTTCATCGGCCTTCTCCTTTTCGCGGCGCCGTCGCGCCTTGAACCAAAGTGCCCCGGAATTGGGGCGGTGAACATGGTGGGCGGTACTGGGATCGAACCAGTGGCCACTACGATGTCAACGTAGTGCTCTACCGCTGAGCTAACCGCCCACATCCGCAACAATTCCGCACGCCCAAAACTAATAGGACGCGGGCGGAACCGCGTCGGTGGAGGGTCTATAAAAGGTAACGGTGTCCCTTTCAAGGGGTTTTGGCATGGCGAGGGGCTGCGGTATAGTGGCTTGACACAAGGAGAACCGATGCACCCCGACGAACGCCCGCTACCGCCCTATCGGCTTGCCCGTCCGCATACGTTGTGCAGCTGCGTTGTTGTCTCTTCGCCCCATAGCGGTGCCGAGTATCCTGCTGAAATGCTTGCCGCATCGCCGCTTGACTTATTGACTCTGCGCTCGTCAGAAGACGCGTTTATCGAGCAATTGCTGGCCTCGGCGCCCACACATGGGGCGCCCTTGCTTGCCGCCCGGCTGCCGCGTGCCTGGGTCGACCTCAATCGCGCCACGGATGACCTTGACCCGGCATTGATCGAGGGGGTGCGCAGCCACAGGCTCGATCCGCGGGTGGCATCGGGGCTGGGGGTGATTCCGCGCGTCGTGGCTGCGGGCCGGGCGATCTATTGCGCTAAGATCAGCCGCGCCGAGGCAGAGGCGCGAATCGATGCGGTCTGGAGGCCCTACCACGCGCGGCTTGGCACCCTGATCGCCGAGGCGCACGCCGCCTTTGGCATGGCGCTGCTGCTGGATGTGCATTCGATGCCCCATGAGGTGGTGGCATCTCTGCCCCGTCCGGCGCCGCAGGTGGTTCTGGGCGACCGGTATGGAGCCTCGGCCGCGCCCGCGCTGGTGGCGGCAGTTGAGGCCGCCTTTACCGCCGAGGGTTTGCGCGTGGCGCGCAACGCGCCCTTTGCCGGCGCCTATATCGCGCAGGCTTATGGCCGCCCGCGATTTGGCAGCCATGTGGTACAGGTCGAAATCGACCGCTCTATCTATATGGACGAAACGCGGGTTGAGCCTGGCCCCGGGTTTGACGCCTTTGCGGCGGTGATGGGCCGGGTGCTGGCGCGAATTGCGCCGCTGGGGCGGGACGACGCGGCGCAGTTGGCCGCCGAATAGATACGCCAGCCTGAACCTGCGAAACTATAACAGCCCGCGCCCCTTGATGATCGCCTGCGGGCCAAAGCGCGCGCGGATGGCATCGGTGGCGCGCTCAGCCCCGGCGCGGGCGGTGGCGGCGGGGTCTAGCAGATCGCGCACCGGGTCAAGCGCTGGGGCGGGCGATAGCTCACTATAGCCGACGCCGATCAGCCGGAACGGCCCCGCCTCGTGCACCCCCGCCAGCAAGCCCGCGGCGGCAAGGTAAAGCGTGTCGGCCAGTTGCGCGGGATCGTGCAGGCTGATGCGGCGGCTGAGCAGGCTGAAATCGGCGCGCCGCAGTTTCAGCGTAACGACGCGGCCGACCAGATGCAGCGCCTTCATGCGGTCGGAAACTTTCTCGACCAGCCGCCAGAGGTGGGCGTCCAACAACTCGCGGTCCGTCAGGTCCGCCTCGAAGGTGGTTTCGCTCGACACCGTTTTGAGCGCGGCATCGCGGGCCACGCGGCGGCTGTCTTGCCCCTGCGCGAGCCGCCAAAGCCGGTCCGCGCCCGCACCGAACCAGCGGGCGAAGGCAGCGCGGTCTTGGCGGCGGATATCGGCGAGGGTGCGGATGCCCGCCCCAGCCAGCGCCGCCTGAGTGGCCGCGCCGACGCCCCAGAGAATCCGCACCGGTTTGTCGCGCAAAAACTCTTCGGTGTCAGCCTTGCCGATCACCGCAAATCCGCGCGGCTTGTCGAGATCGGAGGCGATCTTGGCGAGAAACTTGTTGTGCGACAGCCCGACCGAAACCGACACCCCGATCTGCGCCTCGATATCGCGGGCGAGGCGGGCAAGCAGGACCGCGGGCGGCGCGCGGTGCAGCCGTTCGGTGCCCGACAGATCTAGAAACGCCTCGTCAAGCGACAGCGGTTCGATCTGCGGGGTCAGCGCCTCATACAGCGCGCGGATTTGGCGCGAGACGGCGGCGTAGTGGCTGTGGCGCGGGCGAATCACCACCGCGTCGGGGCAGAGTTTCAGCGCCTGAAACATCGGCATGGCCGAGCGGACCCCGGCGATGCGGGCGATGTAGCAGCCGGTTGAAACCACGCCCCTCGTGCCGCCCCCCACGATCACCGGGCGGGCGGCGAGGCTCGGATCATCACGCTTTTCAACGCTGGCATAAAAGGCGTCGCAATCGACGTGGGCGATGGAAAGCGAGAAAAGTTCAGGGTGGGCAAGCATCCGCGGCCGCCCGCAGGCGGGGCAGCGGGGGGAGGGGGCATCAAACGTGGCCAGACAATCGCGGCAAAGGGCGGACATGATGGGGGAGTATAGACGGGATTTGGGGGGCTGTGGAGGGCCACCACGCGCCCCCCGAGGGGGTGTGATAACACGCGTGTTAGGGAAGGTAAGAGGTTGAAAAAGCGGAGGATTTTTGGAGATGTTGAGGGGTTGGTAAGGGGTGGGGGCTTCGGTTGTCTATTTTCAGAAACGTCGCAACAATTACATGCAGACAGTCTCTGTCGCTGCATTCACAAAACGAAAGCGACTGAGTATGATCGCTCAGTGTATACTTGCCTATTTCTTACTGATCGCTGATTATTTTTCGTATGACTCACACATATCTCGCGTTTATCGACGAGTCTGGCGACGACGGCATCGCAAAGCCGTTTCGGCAGGTGGGTGGGCGTGGCGGATCATCACGGTGGTTGGTTATTTCCGCGTGTGTTTTCAGAAAAACATACGGCTTGGAGGCGGTGAGATGGCGCGATGAAATAACGAGCAAGATGCCCGATAGGCAGGCGCGTGATTTGCATTTCGCCAAACTTAACCACGGGCAGAGGTTATTGACCGTGCGAACTTTGGCCTCGAAGCCAGTGCGCGCAGTGAGTGTATTTGCGGCGAAAGAGCACATCGACCCGGAGGTCTTCAAAGACAAAAACCAGTTATACTTCTTCATGACACGCTACCTAATCGAGCGATTGTCTTGGCTCTGTCGCGATCACAGACCGCAAGCACCAGAAGGCGATGGGCGGGTAGCGATTACTTTTTCGCGTCGGGGCGGAATGCAATATGAAGCGTTCAGAGAATATCTTGCACGACTGAAGGCTAAAGGCTCGGCGGACGTGAGAATTCATTGGCCCGTCATAGATATCGACGCGGTCACGGCAGCGGACCACAGCACGAGCGCCAGTTTGCAGTTCGCGGACGTAGTCGCCTCTGCATTTGCAATGGGGTTTGAGCCGGACCCATACGGAAACTGCGAGTGGCGATACGCCGAAATGCTTAAGCCGATCACATATAGCAAAAACAATAATTACTTAAGTTACGGCGTGAAAATCGTTCCACATCATGGCCAGTGCACCATGAGCGAAGAACAATTGAAAATGCTTGCATTAAGGAGATAGGGCGGCGGCCCCCCGGCCCATAATTGCGATCACTCGCCTGCAGTCTCTCGATTGCTCTGGGTGGTTCCGGCGCATGGCCGCCTACATCAAAGCTAGCGCAATTTGGCAAAATGTCAATGGGAATCATGAGGTTAACGACATTGCAAAAGTATGCCAATAGTGTTGTTAACGGTTTGAAATCGTAGCGTTTAATAGCGACAAAGAGCGATTTGAAGCAACCCCAAGTACCTAAGAGTAGACGCACTCGGCCTAAAGCGCCCCTTCCGCCACCCCTCGGTTCGGGCGCGGCCCTATGGCGCGCGCGGCGGCGGTGGCAAAGGTAGTTGCGGAGCGGCTTAGCCCCCCCTCAAATCGGCGCATACATCCGTTCGATATCATCCAGCACCTGATCGATCATCATGCCGCGCGCTTCGGGGCCGGTGAAGCGCAGCAGGTAGCCTTCGGGGGTGCGTTCGCGCCGGATGGTCAGCCCGGCGCGCGGGCGCAGCAGGCGGCGGGGGCGGTCGGGGCGGGTGATGGGGGCGGGGTCGCGCAGGGTGGCTTCGGCCTCGGCCAGCACGGGTTGCAGCAGTTCCCACTGCGCCTCAAGGGTGCGGGCGCGGCTTTCCTCTAGCGCGGTGCGGATCAGCTCTGCCCAGCCGCCGCGCAGGGCCGCCGCGAGCCGCAGCATCTGGCGTTGCGAGAGCGCGGTGGGGCCTTCGAGCAGGCCGTCGAGTTCTTCTACCACATGGGCCAATGCGCGCAGGCGCGAGCGTTTCATCGCCGGGGCAAAGGGGTGCAGCGCCGCGACGGCGGCATCGAGCGTGTCGAACAGGCCCCCATTGCGGCAGCGCACAAGGATCAGGCCGCGTTCCCACGGCGTGATATCGGCGCGCTGTTCATTTTCGCCAACCATCGCGGCCACCGCCTCGCCGCTGTCTTGGGGGTGGCGCAGAAAGGCGGGGATGGTGGGGAAACGGTCGGGCACCATATCGGCAAGCGCGCGCATCGCGGTGAGGCGGCGCAGGCCGGAAATCAGGCCGTAAAGCAGCGGGCCTTGGGGTTCGCAAAGCTCATACACCTCGATCGGTTGGCGCAGGCCGTGCAGTGAGATCGAGGTCTTAAGCTCTTCTAGCGCGTTGTCATCAAGTGCGAGACGGTCGCGCGGCAGGGCAGCTGCGTCGATGGCGTTGAGCGGCAGATCGAGGATGGGGGTGTGCATGGCGGCTCCTATTTTCAAGCGCGCCAGTATAGCCCCGCCTTGGGGGGTGTTGCGCAAAGCCCGCATGGAGCGCACGGACCCTTTTACTTTTGCAGGTTTGCGGGCATGATCGAGCCTGATTTTGGTAGCGGGGACCCCGATGAACGACATTGGTATAAGTGGCGGCAACGTGCTGCTGATCGTGCTTGCACTTTTCATTATTCTCGCGCTTTTCCTTGGAGTGCGGATTGTGCCGCAATCTGAAAAGCATGTGGTTGAACGGTTCGGGCGGCTACGATCAGTCTTGGGGCCGGGGATCAATCTGGTGATCCCGTTTCTTGACCGCGTGGCGCACAAGATCAGCGTGCTGGAGCGCCAGTTGCCAACCGCGCATCAGGATGCGATCACCGCCGACAACGTGCTGGTTAAGGTTGAAACCAGCGTGTTTTACCGCATCACCGAGCCGGAAAAGACCGTCTATCGGATCCGCGATGTCGATGCCGCGATTGCTACCACAGTGGCGGGGATCGTGCGCAGCGAGATCGGCAAGCTGGAGCTGGATCAGGTGCAGTCAAACCGCACCCAGTTGATTGCGCAGATCCGCGAACATGTGCACGCGATGGTCGATGACTGGGGCATCGAGGTGACGCGGGCCGAGATTCTGGACGTCAACCTGGACGATCAGACCCGGCAGGCGATGTTGCAGCAGTTGAACGCCGAACGCGCGCGGCGCGCGCAAGTGACCGAGGCAGAGGGTTCGAAGCGGGCTGTCGAACTGTCGGCGGATGCTCAGCTTTATGCCGCCGAACAAGTTGCCAAGGCGCGCCGGATCACCGCCGATGCCGAAGCCTATGCGACCGGGGTGGTGGCGGCCGCGATCAGGGAGCACGGCATTGAAGCGGCGCAGTATCAGGTGGCGCTGAAGCAGGTCGAGGCGTTGACCACGGTGGGTCAGGGCAGCGGCAAGCAGATGATTATCGTGCCAACGGCGGCGCTTGATGCCTTTGGCGATGCCTTTAAATTGTTGCAGGGGCGGGCAAAATGATCTGGCAGCAGGCATGGTTCTGGGCGGCGGCGGGTGTGGTGCTGGCGGCGCTGGAAATGGTGACGCCGGGGTTCTATCTGCTCGGCTTGGGGTTTGGCGCGCTGATCGTGGCGCTGCTGGTCTGGATCGGGCTGCTTGGCGCATCCTTGCCGTGGATGATTTTCGTGATGGCGGTGGGGGCGTTGGTTTCGTGGCTGGCGCTGCGACGCTGGGCCGGGATTTGGCGCAATGAGCCTAAAATCTGGGACCGCGATATTAACGACAACTGAGGGATGCTCGTGTTCAAGCTATACCAGATGCCGGGCTGGGGCTCGGCGATGATCGAGGCGCAGCTGGCTTTTTACGGGCTGGCGCATGAGTTGGTCGAAAGCGGCGACGTGTTCAGCGAACCGGCGGCGCGGCCCAATTTGGAAAAGCTGAACCCGCTGGGCCAGATACCGACGCTGATGCTGCCATCTGGCGAGGTGATGAGCGAAAGCGCCGCGATGACGCTGTATCTGGCCGATGTGGCGGGGTCGGATGCGCTGGTGCCGGGGGCGGGTGCGCCAGAGCGGGCGGCGTTTCTGCGCTGGCTGGTGTTCATTGTGGCCAATATCTACCCCTGTTTCACCTTTGCCGATGTGCCGACCCGGTTCGTGGAAGATGTCGCGGCGGCGAAGGCATTTCGCGCGAAGGTCGATGACTATTCGTGCAAGCTTTGGCGCATGGTTGAGGCCGCGGCGGCACCCGCAGGACCGTGGTTTTTAGGGCAACGGTTTTCGGCGCTGGATATTTACATCGGGGTGATGAGCCAGTGGCGGCCGGGCCCTGCGTGGTTTGCCGACGAGGCGCCGAAGCTGGCGGCGATAGCCGCAGGGGTGCAGGCGCGGCCTGACATGGCAGCGGTTTTCAAGCGGAACTTTAGCTAGGAGACAGGGGCTAGGTCTTCGTTTTGCCCGGCGGCACTCCGGGCGTTGCCCGATTGCCTCTTACGCACCGGTCATTTCCGCCACGATCGCCTGTGCCATCGCGCGCGGGTCGGCGGCTTGCCAGACGGGGCGGCCAACCACGAGGTAGTCAGCGCCTGCGGCAATGGCGGCGGCAGGGGTTTCTACCCGTTTCTGATCGCCCAATGCTGTGCCTGTGGGGCGCACGCCGGGGGTCACGATCAGCCGGCCGCTTGCCTCGGGTAGGGCGCGGATCGCTGCCGCTTCGTGCGGCGAGGAGATCACACCGTGCGCACCTGCTTGAAGCGCGCGGGCGGCGCGTTCGACGGCCAAATCGGCGATGTCGCCGGGCCGAAGCAGGCAGGCATCAAGATCGGCGCGATCAAGCGAAGTGAGGATGGTGACGGCAAGGATTTGCAAATTACTGCCCGCAGCCCCTTCGCACGCGGCGCGCACTACATGCGGGTCACCGTGCACGGTCAGAAAATCGAGGTCATACTGTGCCAGCCCATGCACTGCCGCTTCGATAGTGGCGCTGATGTCGAAAAGCTTGAGGTCAAGAAAGATGCGCTTGCCGTGCTGCTGCTTTAGCTCGTCCGCCAGCGCCAGCCCGCCACCGGTGAGCATACCGAGCCCGATTTTGTAGAAGCTGACAGCGTCGCCGATTTTTTTTGCAAGCTCTAACCCGGCGACGGCGTTTGGCAGATCAAGGGCGACAATCAGGCGGTCATCACTTTGCATGGTGGCTCCTTTGAGGCGGGTTCGCCCGCTGCTTAGTCTGACGGGTCAGGTTCGGCAAGCGACGGGGTGTGCAAAGGCGGCGCGCGGGAGAACGCATACCATTCGAGGCAGCGACGATAGGCGCTGTGCCCGCCAGTGATATGACGCCGTGCTTGATGTGGGGGTTAGCGGGTTGCAAGCCCGCCAATGCCGCGCCGCACCGCCTCGGCCATAAGGGCGCGGGCGAGCATGTCGTGCGCAATGCCTTGCGGTGCCGACAGCTTGACCGGCACTCGCAGCGGCAAGGGCAGGCCGGGTGCGAAAAATTCTACCACCGCCTCAAAGCGGCGCAGCGCGGCGTTGTAAAAGAGGTCTGCGATATGGGTGGCGGAATGGGACATGAGCGCCTTTCTGCAATCGCTTCTCGTCAGTATTGCGGCGAAGTGTTGGCGAAGCGTTAGCAAAGGCGGCAAAACCTGCCCCCGGCACCTCTTGAAGCCTTTGCCACGCAACGCCATTTCATGTGCAAGACCCGGCAGAACGCTGTGCCACAATGGGCGGCGTCATGGCTGGGGGCTTTTCGAAGGAGTTACCTCATGAATATGGAAAAGTTCACCGAACGCTCGCGTGGTTTCGTGCAGGCGGCGCAAACGATTTCGATGCGAGAGGAGCACCAGAGGGTGCTGCCGGAGCATTTGCTGAAGGCCTTGATGGATGACGATCAGGGGCTGTCGGCCAACCTGATCCGCGCCTCGGGCGGTGCCCCCGAGCGGGTGATCGAGGCGGTCAACGCGGCGGTGGCCAAGCTGCCCAAGGTGACTGGCGGTAGCGGCGAGGTCTATGTGGACCAATCGCTGGTTCGCGTGCTGGACGAGGCCGAAAAGGTGGCCAAGAAGGCGGGCGACAGTTTCGTGCCGGTCGAGCGGATTCTGATGGCGCTGGCGCTGGTTAACACCCGCGCGAAAGACGCGCTGGATGCGGGTGCTGTGACCGCGCAAAAGCTGAACGCCGCCATCAATGACGTGCGCAAGGGGCGCACGGCGGATAGCGCGAGCGCCGAAGAAGGCTATGACGCGCTGAAGAAATACGCGCGCGATCTGACGCAAGCGGCGCGCGAAGGCAAGATTGACCCGATCATTGGCCGTGATGACGAAATCCGGCGCACCATGCAGGTGCTAAGCCGGCGCACCAAGAACAACCCGGTGCTGATCGGGGAACCCGGCGTGGGTAAGACTGCGATTGCCGAGGGGCTTGCACTGCGCATCATCGGGGGCGACGTGCCCGAGAGCCTGAAGAACAAGCAGCTGATGGCGCTCGACATGGGGGCGCTGATTGCGGGGGCGAAATATCGCGGCGAGTTTGAAGAACGGCTGAAGGCTGTCTTGAAAGAAATCGAGGCTGCGGCGGGCGAGATCATCCTGTTCATCGACGAAATGCACACTCTGGTTGGGGCGGGCAAGGCCGATGGTGCGATGGATGCTGCCAACCTGATCAAACCGGCGCTGGCGCGGGGTGAGTTGCACTGTGTGGGTGCCACCACGCTGGATGAATACCGCAAGTATGTAGAAAAAGACGCGGCGTTGGCGCGCCGGTTCCAACCGGTGTTGGTTGAAGAGCCGACGGTCGAGGACACGATCTCGATTCTGCGCGGTATCAAGGAAAAATACGAACTGCACCACGGCGTGCGCATTTCCGACAGCGCGCTGGTGGCGGCGGCGACCTTGAGCCATCGCTACATCACCGACCGCTTTCTGCCCGACAAGGCCATCGACCTGATGGACGAGGCCGCAAGCCGCTTGCGCATGGAAGTGGACAGCAAGCCAGAAGAGCTGGATGCGCTGGACCGCGAAATCCTGCAAAAGCAGATCGAGTCCGAAGCGTTGAAGAAAGAGGACGACGCCGCCAGCCGCGATCGGCTGGAACGGCTGCAAAAAGAGCTGGGCGATCTGACGCAGCGCAGTTCTGAAATGACCGCGCAGTGGCAGGCCGAACGCGACAAGCTGGAAGCTTCGCGCGGGCTGAAGGAACAGCTGGAACACGCCCGCACCGAGCTTGACCAAGCCAAGCGCGAGGGCAACCTCGGGCGCGCGGGCGAGTTGAGCTATGGCGTGATACCGGGGCTGGAGCGCAAGCTGGCCGAAAGCGATACGGCGGCCGAAGCAATGGTGTCAGAGGCCGTGCGCCCCGAGCAGATTGCCGAAGTGGTGGAACGTTGGACCGGCATCCCCACCAGCAAGATGCTGGAAGGCGAGCGTGACAAGCTGCTGAAGATGGAAGAAGAGCTTGGCAAGCGCGTGATCGGCCAAAAGGCGGCAGTGACGGCGGTCGCCAATGCGGTGCGCCGTGCGCGCGCGGGCCTCAATGACGAGGGGCGGCCCTTGGGCAGCTTTCTTTTCCTTGGCCCGACTGGCGTGGGCAAGACCGAGTTGACCAAGGCGGTGGCCGAATACCTGTTTGATGACGACAGCGCGATGGTGCGTATCGACATGTCAGAGTTCATGGAAAAACACGCGGTGGCCCGCCTGATCGGCGCGCCTCCGGGTTATGTGGGCTATGACGAGGGCGGTGTGCTGACCGAAGCGGTGCGGCGCAGGCCCTATCAGGTGATCCTGTTTGACGAGGTCGAAAAGGCGCACCCCGATGTCTTTAACGTGCTGTTGCAGGTGCTGGACGACGGGGTTCTGACCGACGGGCACGGGCGGCATGTGGACTTCAAGCAAACGCTGATCGTGCTGACTTCGAACCTTGGCAGTCAGGCGTTGAGCCAGTTGCCCGAAGGGTCTGACAGCGGGCAGGCACGCGCCGAGGTGATGGAAGCCGTGCGCGCCCATTTCCGCCCCGAGTTCCTGAACCGCTTGGACGAGACGATCATCTTCGAGCGGCTGACGCGCGGCGATATGGATGGCATCGTGCTGATCCAGATGCGGCAGTTGGAAAAACGGCTTGCATCGCGCAAGATCACGCTTTCGCTTGATGATGCGGCGCGGGCTTGGCTGGCGGATGAAGGCTATGATCCGGTGTTTGGCGCGCGGCCCTTGAAGCGCGTGATCCAGCGGAATCTGCAAGACCCGCTGGCCGAAATGCTGCTGTCGGGCGATGTGAAGGATGGCGATACGGTTGTAGTATCGGCCGGGCCGGAAGGCCTTGTGGTGGGTGATCGCGCGCCGCGTATGGCGCAAGAAAAACCCTTCGGCGCATCGCTGCACTAAGCGCGGGGGCGCGGTCTAACCGCGCCGCGGTGTTGATATAATCTGCCGGGGGCCCGACCGGTGTTCGGGCCCCCGGCGCCAAAGCGTTGTGACATTTTGACAAGCTGCTGGCGCAAACGTGAGTCGGTCGCGGTGCGCCTGCATGGTAAGCTCGCCCATCGCAGGAGAGCATGATGATCAAAAAGATATCAAAACTGGGTTGGGCCGATGTTACGCCCAAGGCGCATTACCTGAACCGGCGCGCTTTTATGGCGGCGGCGGGTGGCGTGGCCCTTGCTGGGCCCGCGCTGGCCGGGCTGGGGGCTGCAAAAAGCCAATATTCAACCGACGCTGCCCCCAACAAGCTGAGCGACATTACCGGCTATTCCAACTATTATGAATTTGGCACCGACAAGACCGACCCGGCACGCTACGCCGATGCGCTGACAATTGACCCTTGGTCGGTCGAGGTGGATGGGCTGGTCGAACGGCCGGGGAGCTATGATCTGTCCGATGTGCTGCGCGGCAAGGCGCTGGAAGAGCGCATCTATCGTCTGCGCTGTGTCGAGGCATGGTCGATGGTAGTGCCTTGGGCCGGCTTTGAGCTATCGGCGTTTCTGGCGCAGGTCGGGGTGCAGCCCGGCGCAAAATACGTGGCCTTTGAAACGCTGCAACGGCCCGAAGAAATGCGGATGCAGAAATACGGCCTTCTGGAATGGCCCTACCGCGAGGGGCTGCGGTTGGACGAAGCCATGCACCCGCTGACCATTCTTGCCACCGGACTTTATGACGAGCCATTGCCCAAGGGTAACGGCGCGCCGCTGCGCCTGGTGGTGCCGTGGAAATACGGCTTCAAGTCGATCAAGGCGATCGTGCGCATGACGCTGACCGATACCGAGCCCGACAACACATGGCGCATGAGCCAAGCCAGCGAATACGGCTTTTACGCCAACGTGAACCCCAACGTGGACCACCCGCGCTGGAGCCAGGCTAGCGAGCGGGTGATCGGCGCGGGGCTGTTTGGCAACCGCGTGCCGACCGAGATGTTCAACGGTTACGGCGATGAAGTGGCCGGGCTGTATGCGGGCATGGATCTGGCGAAGAACTACTGATGGCGGCGTCATTCTCGCTTCCCTTCGCGCCTTCTGTGAATGGCGCGCTCCGGCGTGTGCCGATCTGGGTGGTCTGGCTGGCGGGCGCCCTGCCGCTTGGCTGGATCGTCTGGCTGCTGTTCACCGGCGGGCTGGGCGTAGACCCGGTGAAAGAGATTGAGCACCGACTGGGCAAGATCGGCTTGCAGCTGATCGTGGCCGGGCTGGTGGTCACGCCGCTGAGGCGCTGGGGCGGGTTGAACCTTTTGCGGTTTCGCCGCGCGATCGGGGTGACGGCCTTTGCCTATGTCTCGTTGCACCTGCTGGCGTGGCTGGTGCTGGATATGGCGTTGTTCTGGCAGCAGGCGCTGGGTGACATCGCCAAGCGGCCCTATCTGACGGTGGGCATGGCCGCCTTTGCGCTGCTGCTGCCGCTGGCAGTGACCTCGAACAACTGGTCGCTGCGCCGCCTTGGGGGCGCGCGCTGGCGCAGGCTGCATCAGCTGGTCTATCCGGCGGCCCTGCTGGGGGCTGTGCATTACCTGTGGCTGGTCAAGGCGTGGCCGCCCGAACCCTTCGTCTATCTGGGCGCGATTCTGGCGTTGCTGGCGCTGCGCTTGTGGCGCTGAACACCCGTTTGCGCCCGCACCGGCGATGCTTCGGGCATTCGTTTCGCCACAGGGGGTGATTTGCGAAATATTGTTGCGTAGGTGTGTGGCGTGTGGTGGAGAGGCGGTCAAAAACCACAATATTTTGAAGGCTTTGTCAGTTTTGCGAAAAAAAAGCGCGGTTTGTGAAAATGTCTCTTGCGCAGTCCGGTCGCGCCCCGTAAATACCGCCTCACCGAAACGGCAAACACCGCGACGGAACGCAGAAAGCGCCGCAAGGTACTGAAAGCAAACGAAAATTGGAGATCGACCTGGCCGAAGCGCTAAGAGTTAGCGCCCCGGGCATGTTTTGTCTCTGTGCTCTTTGACA
>DISJ01000001.1 GCA_002421605.1 Rhodobacteraceae bacterium UBA6213
GCCCTCGCAGTGGAATGATCGCGCGACCTGCTCAGGCCTGATTGTCGGGGCTGGACGAAATGGCTAAGAGTTACTTGCTGTCCTGGTCTGCTTGAAGCACCAGACCCGGACTATGCATCTGCCCCGTGAGCGGCGACTCGACGCCATCGCGGCCACCACGACGCGGCAGTTGATACGCGCGCTGAACATTGCCAACTGCCCCGCAATACCCGTTCAGATAGCTTCATTGTTTACCAAACAGAAAGAAATGCCCTGTCATAATCGTCCTTAATGGATGCTTTCGCCAATCGGCGCGACATTCATCTTTTAACGAGGTAAGGGCAGCGCAGATGACAGATATGGCATATCTGACAAACCCAGCTGAGCGTCGAGCAGCAGGCGAACCTGCAACCGTGATCGCCTCTTTAGACAAATTTCTTCTCCGGAAATTACGTGCCAAACAACCGTCCCAAAACTTCTTGCGATCAAAGTTGCGCCTAGGCCCGCCGTAACCACCAAAACGACGCCACGTTTTCCAAGCGTGGGGCACCATGAAGCACCAAAAGATCGTCACACTTACAATCACGTAGGGCCAATACAATGCCTGCAACTCCGAGCATTGCATATGTCATAGAACCGCGATTTCCCGGGGGAACCTCTTCCGCTGTGGCGAATGAGTTACGCGCGACAGCGCGCATGGCTCCTGTCAGCGTAAACGCCATCTCGTCCGAAATGTTCAAAGGCGGCACTATTGCACCATACCTGAAAGCGGCACTTCAAAACCTTAACATTGAAATGACCTGGGACCCGCAATCGATCAGCGCCAATATTGTCATCATTCACAACCCCTCATTCCTGAAATTTCAAAAGCAATTAGGTACACGCATAGTTGCAAATCACATCATTGTTGTCGCGCACGAAAACTTCCTCCGCCCCGGTGGTGCCGAAGCATTTGATGTGACCTCCTGCCTCGGCGCAATTGATCGCGCGTCAGTCGCGCTTACAAAATCAATAGCGCCCGTTTCGCCCTATAATCGCAAAACCATCACTGAATGGATGGAAAGCAATCACTTTTCGGACCGATGGACATTACTCAACAGAGACTGGCTCAATATTTGTGACTTTCCCATTGCCCCTCCAAACCAGCATCCGAATGACCGACGCGGGCGTCATTCGAGGGCGGGGTTCGAAAAATTTCCGAACATCCGCGATATGGACCTGTGTTTTCCAAGCCATGCGCAATCAAATGTCATTCTGGGCGCCGACACGTTTATAAGCGACGCGATACAGCGGCCACACTGGGAAATGATTCCGTTCCGTGGGATGAGTGTCTCTGACTATTTCGAAAAAATCGACTTCATGGTGTATTTTACGTCGCCCGCATGGCGCGAAAGTTTTGGCAGAGTCATCGCAGAATCGATCGCGGCGGGAAAGATCGTCATTACAGATCCTGGAACGGCCTCCGTATTCTCTGGCGCAACCGTGCCTGCCGCACCGCAAGATGTCGACGATATTGTGCGGATGTTCGTGGCCGAGCCCAGACGCTACGTCGATTTTGTGACGCTGGCTCAAGGTAAACTGGCGGAATTTTCCGAAAGCTCATTTCAACTTAGGTTTTCCGAATACTTGCATAATTTTCTCGGAGTGCGAAAATGATCTTGATCGAGTCGGGTCAGGTTAACGAAAAACATTTCGACGCGAAAATTCTTTTTGCCTCGATGTTAGCAGCGCGCGGCCACCACGCCGTGATCGACGACACGTGCACGCCCCCATTGCGCGATCGACACCAGCAATATGAAGCTTCGCGCTTTCTATGCAGCCCGCGCGATATACAGTTCAACCATCTGATACTGCTTGGCGCCGAAAACATCGCTGACAGCGTTCTAGCGAAGTTGCGGACCTATGAGTTTCGGCCGGATGCGACTTTCTCGGCGATCGGTAGATTTCCCGAGCGTCAAAACATCATTGCCTCGCAGTCAAAAATAGCCTACGCGGTAGGCTTCGAGCCACGGTTGCTTGATCTAGCGACGTTCGCTGGACACCCGCTTTTAAACGACTCCATTTGCCCGCTTGTGGCAGTGAAGGCCAACACTCGCCATTTGTCGCGGCAGGTCCCGAATGTGTTGCTTTTTCTTCCAGTCGATTTTCTAGAGATGCCGCTGACACTTCCCCTGCTCGGCGCCATGAATAATTGCAAGACGTATCGTTTGCATGTCGTAACATCAGGCGCGGGCAAGGAACACATTGCCAACTCAAGATACCGCGGCCTGTCGGTTTTTGGCTATTCAGAGATTTCTGCAGATGCCTATGCGAAAATGACCGACTTCGCGGTATTTCTCGGCAACGAAGCGCCGGGAGAACGATTTACAGCGTTTGCGCTTCAACTGATGCGCAGCGGCGGTGTTGTGATTGACTGCACCAGCACCAGGGCATTCGTAAAATGCGGCGCACCGGCGCTGCCCGGGCCGGAGGATCTTGGGGCGGTGTCTGGCTATCTTGAAAGTGGGGTTTTGCAGAAACAACACGAGTTCGCCGCGGAAAGCTTTGAAAGCTCTTGGCTTGCAAGGAACACTATTGAGCGTCTGGAAACAGCACTTTCGTTGCCGCCTCCAGAAATGGAAATCCCCGAGTGCGCAGCCGCCAAGCCCGGCATCGTGTTCATACCGACCAATGGTGTCGGCCTTGGACACGCCCAAAGATGCTCGGTAATCGCCGCGAACATTTCCAATTCCATCGATGTCTCCTTTGCGGCATTTCCAAGTTGTCAGCCTTTGCTACGCTCAAAAGGTTTTGCATGTGCGCCATTGGTGCAGAAAAGCGAGTCTCATCTTGATAGCCACGCGAACGACATCATCAACTATCTGCGGCTCCAACGATTTGTTCAAACCGGCGATCAGTTGGTTTTCGATGGTGGGTACATCTTTGATTCTGTTTTTCGCACGATTATTGAAAGGCAGCTCAAGTCCACATGGATCAGGCGCGGCCTTTGGCAACCAGGTCAAATCAATGAGACATCTCTGGAGCGCGAGAAAGTATTTGACCAGGTCATCGTTCCGTCGGAGGCATTCAGCGAACTTAATTCAAGCTATTCTTTTGGAGAAAAAATCCATGTAGTTGGCCCCATCGCGCAAAAATGCGCGCGCGGGCCGAGCGACCATGAAGCGTTGCGGAGCACCTTAAAGGCGCAGTTCGGGCGCGACTTCGATAAGATGGTAGTCACAATGCTTGGAGGTGGCGTCGCGGCCGATCGCTCTGCGCAAATGCAGATGCTCTGTGCATTATTCGAGCATCGCACCGACTGCCTTCACCTTGTGGTGGTGTGGCCGAATTCCAAGGTATCACCCGGACTTTACGCGTGGAAGAATACTCACGTAGTCAGCACGAAAAACGCACTACCGCTCTGCATGGCCAGCAACTTTGCAATTTCCGCAGTTGGTTATAATTCCTTTCACGAATTTTTGTATCACGGTATTCCCGCTATTTTCATCCCGCAGATCGCCCCTTACATGGACGATCAAGAACGCCGCGCGCGCGCTGCATCTGATCGGGGGTATGCCGCAACGGTCATCGCGACCGATCTCATGATGCTTGAGCGCGAGATTTGCGCGTTTCTTGATGCTGGCAAAGCACAAGAGATCAAAGATTGCTTGGCAAAGGCGCAGCTTCCAGCACTGGGAAACCTTCGCGCTGCAGAATTGATTGAAGGGGTTTTCGCAAAATGATTTCCGACGATTGGCTTGCAGTTATGTCGCGGATCAGTGCTTCAAGACCGATCAGTTTGGAGCCCGTGCTCGGGGCTCCCGTGCAAGACGGCGCGGGCAGTCGGGATGCGATGCCCGATCGCACCTTGGTGGGGGTGCGGACTCTTCCTTCGGCAAAGCTTTGGCCAAAGAAAGATTCGTCTGTGCCTTACGTCGGCATTCGCATTGATTGCGAGGTCGCACATCCGGCACAGCTCGCATATCGCCTTGCCGCTGCGGCACTGGAACGAGGCATCGCACCGATCATCCTTGCAACACATTCAAACAGCGGTCTTGAGCGGTTTGGGTTTCGTGTAGAACTTCTGAGCGGAAACACGGCCGATGAGCTTTGCGCGAGTGAGGCTGAGCTTTTGCGGTTTTGGGATATTTCTGTCGTAATCAATTCATCTGATATTGGGGGACTTTTCTGACACAGCTGCAAAGCCTGCAGGTTGAGACGCGGCCCCTTGATCTTGTATTGCGGATGCACTCTGGCGCTGCAGGAAAGGTTGCCCGCGCCTCTGCGCCACGCCAATCGCAGGCTTCGCCGGACGGTAATTCTTGAGGTCGGCCCGAAACACGCGTCATCACCCACGCGCGCCCGAATGACGCGCAGCAGCGTGTTGCGTCCGTGAGGGCTAGGCCAAGGTTTTTGCTAACTGAGGTTCACGTGACGTGGGCACCTGCGTCAGCTGGTCGGGTCGGGCGCCACTACGGCGTCAGGCATGATGCGCAACAGATGCGGCCCGAAGTTACCCTGTCAGAATCGGACGCAACGCCTCGCTCTCTTTCAGAACAAACGCGAAAAACGCGGAAATGCGCGGGGTATTGCGCTGATCGGGATGTGCAAGAATGCGCCAAGCGCGGGTCAATTCAGGAACCGGGCCAAAGAGGCGGACAAGATCGGGTTCTGCGTCACCCAAGGCCATTGGCAAAGGGGCGACACCCAACCCGGCTTTGGCCGCATAGATCATGCCAAGAACGCTGGTGTTGCGGGCGGCGTAGGTCGCAGAGGGCGCCACCTCTTTCAGCCAAGTCATCACGCGATGCTTAGTCATGCTTTCTTCAAACGCGATCAGCGGGTGGACCGCCAGATCACCCACATCGGCAGGTGCGCCGTTGCGTTCAGCATATTGGCGGCTGGCGTAAACTGCCCAAAGCGAATTCGCAATCTTGCGCCCCACGAGAACGTTGTCATCTGTATCGCCTGACCGCAAAGCGACGTCGGCTTCGCCCTTTGATAAATCAACGTATTGATCGCTCAGAACAAACTCCACCTTCATGCCGGGGTTGGCGCGCTGAAATCTGTCGAGAATACCGGATTGGGTTAGCCGAAAGGCAATTGGTTCGGGGCAGGTCAGGCGGATGATGCCGACACGGTCGCGCCCCAGATCCGCAAGCCCTTGTTCGAATGAAGCGGCCGCCTTTGCAACGCTTTCAGCCAAGGGCAACATAGCCACGCCAAGCTCGGTCAGCCGATAGCCGGAAGGCAGCCTTTCAACCAACCTCTGACCGAGGTTCTGCTCGAGCGTCGCCAACCTTCGTTGAACGGTCGATTGGTTTACGCCAAGCGATCGCGCCGCAGAAATCGTGCTGCCCTTGCTGGCCACGGCCAGAAAAAACTTCAGATCGTTCCAGTCGAACATGATGCCCCCCGCATAACTGCGGCCCCCATCCGCAACACTGCGGCTGTTGCGCCACCCCAGACAAGCGCAATCTTTGGCTATCGGCGGCACATCGCACCCGCCGCCACATCGCAAGCCGCAAAGTATCGGCGCAACGCAGCTTCGGGCTGCTGGCCGAAAGTTGCCCTGACCTATCACAGAGGATCATGACCATGACAATTGACCTCATTTCGAAAACCACAGTTGCCAGCACCCAAGCTGGGAGAAAGTGGGACAAGACCGCCGCCGGGTGGGACAAGCACACCCCCGAAATTCGCAACTGGCTGCGTGTAACGACCGACGCGATGATCGAGATGGCCGCAATCAGGCCGGGCGATACGGTGCTCGACCTGGCAGCGGGGGCTGGCGATCAGACGCTGGATATCGCGCGCAAAGTTGGCGAAAAAGGCAGCGTCGTTGCGAGCGATATCTCGCCGGGTATTCTAGAGCACGCTTTCGCCAATGCAGTGGCGGCGGGCCATCAGAATGTGCGCATCCATTGCGCGGACGCTGAACACATTGGGCTGGCAGAAGCAACCTTCGATGCCGCGGTTTCGCGCCTTGGCCTGATGTTTTTGCCCGATCCGCTGCAAGGGCTTTGTGAGATCGTGCGTGTTCTGAAACCGGGCGGGCGTTTTTGCAGCGTTGTCTTTGCGGGCCCCGATGCGAACCCCTGTTTGCGGATTCTAATGTCGAGCGCGATGCGCCACGCAGGCATTGCGCCAAGCGATCCTTTCCGCCCAGGCGGGCTTGTCAGCTTGGGCAAGCCGGGCTTGATTGATGCGTTGTTTAGCAAGGCGGGGTTCCACGGGGTTGCGACAACGCGCATTGATGCGCCCTTCCACCTTCCCGCGACAAAGGACTACATGGCATTCATTCGCGATGCGGCAGGCCCGATTTTGCAGATTCTGGCGCCTTTGAGCGCACGCGCGCAGGCCGACGCCTGGGCAGGCATCACGGCGCAGTTGGAGATTTATCAGACCGAAAGCGGCTGGATCGGGCCAAACACGCTGCTGCTGACGACCGGCCAGCGATGATGGCGGCAGGTACAAGCTTCAGAGGTCGTTTCGTTGCGGCAGAATGACCAGATCACGGATCGTGACGTTTCTTGGCCGTGTCAGCATGAACAAAACAGCCTCCGCAACCTCGATAGGTTCAATCAGCCCGCCATTGGCTAGCTCTGCCTCAAGCTTTTCCTTTGGCCAGTCATCGATCAGTGCCGTCACCACCGGGCCGGGTAAAACCGAGCCGACACGAATGGAATATTTTGCAACCTGTCTGCGAACGGTGTGAACAAAAGCCTGAACCGCAAACTTTGATGCCGTGTAGATCGGCTCGCCCATAACCGGCACAACACCGGCGATCGAGCCGGTAACAATGATGTCGCCGGTTTCTCGCGACGCCATATGCGGCAACACCGCATGCACGGACCTGAAGACTGAATTGATATTGAGGTTCAGCACACTATCCCATTTGTCCGGATTGCCGTCGATGATGTCACCGCCAACATAAGACCCGGCATTGGCGTGAAAAATGTCCAATTGCCCGGTCATTTCCAGAATCGAGGGCATCATCGTAGCAACGCTTGCCGGGTCTGTCAGATCGATGACCAATGGCAGCGCATCAGGCCCAAGTGCCGCGCATATTTCGGCCAGCGCCGCTTCGGCACGGTCGATAAATACCACGCGCGCGCCTGACCTGAGCATGATCTTGGCGCACTCCAGACCAATTCCTGACGCCGCGCCGGTAACCGCAGCAACTTTGCCCGCCAGTGTCCGCTCCATCTCTAACCCCTCTTTTTTCAAGCTCGTGTCTGTGGTCAATCCGCAGGAAATAGATGCGCGGACTCCGGATCGAAGGAAAATTCGACGGCAGCTGCCGGATCAAAGCTCAAGTCCTGCGGGATTGCCGCAAGGGCGTGTTCTTTTGATGCGGTTTCAAAGCTCACGATCGTTTCAGAGCCCAACCGTTCGACCAGCAGGACGGTTCCTTTCACCCTACCGCTCAAAACATCGCCGTTTTTCAGGTGCAGGTTTTGTGGGCGAACACCAAGCTGCGCGGAATTGCCTACTGTAAAGCCCGCCGCGGCAAGCGCCACTGGCAGAACCGATGGCGATTCAACGGTTACGGAACCTTCGGATACTTGCGTCACGGTTACGTCGAAGAAGTTCATCCGCGGCGATCCGATGAACCCGGCAACGAACTTGTTTGCCGGTTTTTTATAGATGTCGATCGGGCTTCCGATCTGGCGCACAAACCCGTTTTCAAGCACGACGATCTTGTCGGCCAAGGTCATGGCCTCGACCTGATCGTGCGTCACATAGACCATGGTTGCGCCAAACTCCTGATGGATCTTGGCGATCTCCATGCGCATATCCATACGAAGCGCCGCATCCAGATTGGAAAGCGGTTCATCGAACAAAAATACCGATGGCTTGCGGGTAATCGCGCGCCCGATCGCCACGCGCTGGCGCTGGCCACCGGAAAGCTGGCTTGGCTTGCGGTCAAGCAATTCCTCTAGCTTCAGAATGCGCGCGGCCTCACGCACCCTTGTGTCAACTTCGTCTTTCGGGGTCTTTTTTAGCGAAAGCCCGAAGCTCATGTTTTCGTAAACGGTCAGATGCGGGTAAAGCGCATAGGATTGGAACACCATTGCGATGCCCCGATCCTGAGGCTCCACATCGTTGCAGCGCTTGCCCTCAATGAAAAGATCGCCATCCGAAATATCGTCCAACCCGGCGATCATGCGCAGCAAGGTTGATTTGCCGCACCCGGACGGCCCGACAAAGACCACAAACTCACCATCGGCGATTTCCAGACTCACGCCTTTGATCACCTCTACAGCGCCAAACCGTTTCTTGAGATTGGTGAGTCGTAATTCGGCCATTTCAGCGCTCCGGATGTGAAAGTTTGCGCGCCGAACGGGCCGCAGTCTGAAGCAGTTCAAACCCTTCGAAGCGCTGCTCGTGCTGATGGGTAAATGCGCCTTCAGCTGGAATGTAGGTCTCGCCCGCGCTCGACATGGCCGTCATCGCGCCCTCCAGGTCCTCAAATGAACCGCTGGCTGTGGCAGCAAGCATCGCGGCACCCAGCAGCACCGGCTCTGGCTGTGCCGAAGCCGCAACCGGCACCCCGGTGCAGTCGGCCAGAAGCTGGCGGACAAGCGGATGGCTTCCCGCGCCACCGCTGATGGCGATGGTTTCGATTGTGGCGCCTTTCGCGGCACTCGCCGCGATGATCTGGCGCAGCCCGTAACCGATGCCTAGCAGCCCCGCGACGTAGAGTGCGACAAGGCTGTCGAGGTCGCGCTCAACGCCAAGACCAGCAATGATCGCGCGTGCGTCCGGGTCCGCGTGGGGCGCGCGGTTGCCCAGAAAGTCTGGCACAACGATCAAATCACCGGCGCGATCGCTTGCATGTGATAGCGACGGCAAATCAGCCGCGGCCAAGTCGGCAAGCATGTGCGGCACCGATACGCCATGGGATGCAGCCAAGGCGCGGGCCGCGCCGGATGCGGGGTGCAGGTTGACCAACTGATCAATTGCCGCGCCCGCGCTGGATTGGCCACCTTCGCTTAGCCACAAGCCCGGCACCATGGCCGAGTAGTAGGGCCCCCATACCCCGGGGATGAAGATTGGCTCGCTGCTGCTCGCCATCGTGCAGGCAGAGGTGCCCAGCACATAGGCCATGCGCGTGGTCACAGCGCCCCCTGCATCCTTTCCGCCGACCGAGCCGACGCCGCCTGCATGTGCATCAATCATACCAGCCGCAACCGGAGTGCCCGGTTTCAGGCCAAGTTCGACGGCAGCAGACGCGGTCAGCCCCTTGCCCAACGCCTGCCCGGCTGGCACGATTTCGGTGCCGATGCGGGCAAACCCCTGATCGGCCAGATCGCCTAGGCCAATTTGGCGGAAGTAGCTTTCGTCCCACTGTTGCTCATGGGAAACATAGGTCCATTTGCAGGTCACGGTGCAAACTGAGCGGGCCAGACTTCCGGTTGAACGCCATGTCAGAAAGTCTGCCAGATCAAAGAACTGCCAAGCAGACGCATAGGTTTCCGGCAGGTTTTCCTTTAGCCACAGCAGTTTGGGCGTTTCCATCTCGGGCGAAATTACGCCGCCGACGTAATCCAGCACCCGGTGGCGCGTTCGATTGATCCGGCGCGCCTGCTCGATCGCACGGTGATCCATCCACACAATGATGTCGCGGCTCTTGTCACCATGGGGCCCCACGGCAAGCCCCGCACCCTCTGGCCCCAGCACCACCAGCGAGCAGGTCGCATCAAAGCCGATGCCTGCGATGTCATCACCCGAAAGCGCGGCACCCGCGACGGCTTCGCGCACACTCGCACAGACCGCGCGCCAGATATCGCCGCTCGACTGTTCCGCAAGGTTCGGGCCATCTTGATAAAGCGCGATGTCGTGCTTGGACGAGGCCAGCATCTCGCCCTTGGCGTCGAACACGCCCGCGCGCGCACTGCCGGTGCCAACATCTACGCCGATGAAACAACTTGCTGTCATGTCAAAACCCCTGTGCCAAATGGCGGCTGAAAATGCCGCCTAATCCTCGCGCCATCTCTGATGACCTTGCCCGATCCATCCTCGATAACGGACTGAAGTGCATCAAGAATCGGGCGGTGAACCTCATGATGTCTGTCCGGGGGCAAGCTCTGTCGCGCGGCTTCCATCGGGATTGCGCAGATAAACGCCATGCGCAATTTGCTGACGGCGCAATTCGGAAATGTCGATTTCGGCTGGTGAGCGGTTGCCACGGACCGAAATCTTGGCAGCGCGCCCCGCCGCTTCGCCCATCGCCATGCAGGTGGCCATGACCCGCGTTGCCCCCATCGCTTCATGCGTGACCGAGATGCTGCGCCCTGCAACCAGCAGGTTCGCCACTTTGGTCGGCACCAGAGAGCGATACGGAATATCGTAGCAGTCGCCGCACCAGATCAGCGTGCAGCCATCATCGGCGGGGCGATGAATATCGATCGGGTAGCTGGCCACCGCGATGGAATCGTCAAAATGGCGGCAACTCAGGACGTCATCCTGCGTCATCACATATTGCCCGACGATGCGCCGGGTTTCGCGGATTCCCAGAAACGGTGCCGTCTTGGTAAAATAGGCCGCCTCGAACCCCGGCACATAATTAACGAGGTAAGTGACAATGTCGTCGATCTGCGCGCGCCCCTGAATCTCGCCATTGGTCAGGCTGCGCGCGTCGGTGCCATCCGTGCCTTTGACGCGCGTCATGTTGATCCAGACCTCGCCCTTTTTCAGGCCGGTAATGATAATCGTGCGCTCGTTCGGAATATCGAGGTGACGCTCATTCTTGGCTTTTGCCATCAACTCGCGCAGGCCAACCAGAATGAACTGGTTATTCTGCCCGAAATACTCGGCCGGAATGAAATCGGTCAGGTAGGTTCGCGCCTCTGGCGGCGCGTTTGCGACACTCATGCGCAGCTTGTCGGTGTCAACGCCCGCAAGGCAGAACATCAGGGTCGGCGGTTGCATCCCGCCTTGGGCATCGCCCTTTTCGCAGGGCACGCCCGCACGGAAGGCCACATCGGCATCGCCCGAGCAGTCGATCACCACCTTGGCGAGGGTTGCGGTGCGCCCGCTTTTACTTTCGGTGATAACGCCACGGATCACATCGCCGTTCATCACCACGTCAACGCAAAAAGTGTAGAACAGCACATCGACGCCCGCTTCGGTCAGCATTTCCAGCGCCACTGTCTTTACCGCCTCTGGCTCGACCAGCGTTATGCCCATGTGCAAGGGGCAAGGGCGGTGCTCGCTGGCACCGTTGCGTTCGCGCCTTAGTCGCTCGATAAACTTCTGCGGCAGGCCGTCGATGATCTGGTTGCCCTTCTGGCCCAAGAATCCAAGCACCGGCAGACCGATCGTCATGTTGCCGCCCACGAAGCTGCGGCTTTCGATCAGGCCGACGCGCAAGCCGTCTTCGGCTGCGGCTAGTGCGGCGGTCAGGCCCGAGGGCCCTCCCCCCACCACCAGCACGTCGTATTCTGCGGCTACGGGAATGCTGCGCGCCGGCTCTTGTATCGAGCGGGTTGTGGTCTTTGACATCTTTCGATCCTTGTTCAAGCCGCAGCGCAGCCTCGGGTGGTTGATTGAGCTAGTCTGATTGTACCGCCGCCCGGCTCGGGAGAGGGCCCGGGCGGCAATACTTGGCGTTGCGTGTCAGGCAGGCATCATCGGTGTGACGCGCTCGATGATCGAGGCGACGGCGTCTTTGACGGACTTCCTGCCGATGACTGCAAGCTGCACCTCTTCCAGCATCGTGGCTTGGGCGCGCGCGGCTTCCGGGAACGGCGGGAAAGCACCGCGCGCATTGGCAAGAACCATCGCCTCAACCTCGGCCAGCGGGTTCTTGGAAATCAGCGCAGGGTCAGAGTAGCTGGATACCCGCACCGGCCCGTTGCCATTCAGCGCCATGCCAAGCGTTACACGCTTGCTCGACACTTCCTTGATGTAGGCCCACGCAAGGGCTTTGTCCTTGGCGTTTTTCGGAATCACCATTGCCCAAGCCTCGACAATCGACGCCATCGGTTTGTCGGCAGCCAAAGTAGCCGACCCCGGGAAGGCGATAGCCTTGATCTTGCCGGGGAAGTTGCTCTGTTCGGGGTTGTTGAGCTGCGCATAACGGGCGAATGGCAGCACCGTAAAGGCGGCACGGCCTTGTTGCAGCCAAGTCACCTGGTCGTCGTTCTTGGTGGTGGCATAGCTGCGGGGCAAGGCACCGGATTCAAACATGGCGCGCAGCACGTCGAGCCCCTTCTCCATCGCCGCCGGGTCTGGCACAAGCTGGAAATCCTTGGTGATGAAATCGCCGCCAAACGCGCGCGCGAACATCACCGGGAACAGTGCCAGATCACTTGCCAGGATCATGCCGGTAACTGGCGTGCCCGACTTGGAGGTAAAGGTCAGCTTGTTGCATTGCTCGACAAGCTCTTCCAGCGTGGTCGGGGGTGCCGAGATGCCTGCCTCTTCCAGCAACGCCTCATTGTAGAACAGGCCCTGCGTGGCGTGACGCACGGGAATACCAATCAGGTTTCCATCGACCGTCATGCCCTGAACCAGACCATGCGCGATGTCGTCAAAGTCTTCGATCGGGTCGCTGACCGTCAGATCGTTCAGCGGCTCAAACAGCGAGGCGATCTCGGATGTGGGCCGGTTGTCGATGATATAGCCGACACCGTAATCCGTCTCGGTCAAGCTCGCCTCGCGGAAAAGCCTGTCCTGCAGCGGGTTGGAATCAAACGTGGTGAAGCTGATGTCAGCGTCATTGGCACTTTTCCACGCAGCCATCAGATCATCAGCGTCGGCGCCCAATACCGTTTGGTGAACCTTGTGGCTCAGCACGTTCAGGGTCTTGCCAGCAGCCCAAGTCGGCCCAGCCGCCAAAGCGGCAGCGCCGCCGACAGTCGTGCCAAGAAAACCACGCCGGGTGAACGTGAATGCGGATCTGTCTTTCATAGTGACCTCCCAGGTTGACGGATGATCATCCCTTTGTGGCACCGGCCGTCATTCCGGCGACGAGATAGCGGTTCATGAAGATGACGAACAAAAGCACCGGGGCGAGTTGCAGCGTGGAGGCGGCAAACAAGACCCCCCAGTCAACCCCGTCGATCGAGCCGATCATCTCTGAGATCACCAGCGGCGCTGTCTTGGCTTTGGTGGCGGTAAAGATGAAGGCGAACAGAAATTCGTTCCAAGAGAACACGACAACGAACACCGCCACAGCAAGGATGCCGGGCGCGGCCAGCGGCACGATCACCCTGCGCAAAATCGTCCAGCGCCCCGCGCCATCGATCTGCGCGGCCTCATCAAGCTCGCGCGGAATCTGGTCGATGAAGGTGCGCATCAGCACCGTGCCGAGCGAGACGAAAAACGTCGCATAAAGAACCATAAGCACCACATGCGTATCGTTGACCTGCAGCGCATTCACGATGGGAAACAGCGGCAAGGTAACCACAATCGGCGGGATCAGCCGCACGACGATAAGAAACAGCACGCTCGAGTCGAGAAAGCGGCTGGAATTGCGCGAATAGGCATATCCTGCGGCAGTGCTGGCAATGACCGCCAGCGCCGTGGCACCGGCGGTAATGATCGTGCTGTTGACCAGCCCGTCGAAGAATACCCCCCAGCGCGTCCACAAGGTGGTGAAGTGATCCAAGGTCGGGGTGAAAATATAGTGCGGCGGCACCGCAAAGATTTCGCGCCCCGGTTTGAATGACGACATCACGATAAAGGCAATCGGCAACAGCGACCACAAAAGCAGCGCTGCAACCGCGACGGCCTTACCAGAACCAATGATAAGCCGCTTAATGCGCATTGGCGTTCACCTGTTTTCCGAGCAGCAAAATGTAACCAACGGCCAGCAACAATGAGACGACAACCATGATCCACGCGGTGGCAGCGGCGGTGCCGAAAGCGTTGTAACTGAACGCCTCTTGATAAAGGTACACAGCCACAACCTCGGTCGTTCGCGCAGGCCCGCCGTTTGTCAGCAGCCAGACCTCTGAAAAGATGCGGAAGGCGAAGATGTAGCGAAACAGCAGCGCCACCACGATCGCCGGGCCGAGCAGTGGCAGCGTTACACGCCGAAAGGCCTGCAGCGGGGTTGCCCCGTCGATGCGCGCCGCTTCGTAAAGATCAAGCGGTATGGCAAGGCGCGCGGCGTAAAGAATGATGAACGTGAACGGCAGGTGCAGCCAGATCGTGAGCATCGCGATAAGGATCATCGCGTGTGTCGGTTCGTACGACCAATCAAGGATCGGAAGGTGCAACGACTGCAGCATCTGGGTGATCGGCCCTGCGTCAGGGTCAAAGAGAAACCGCCACATAACCACAGCCGTCACTTCGCTGACCGCATAAGGCGCAAGCACGGCAACAAGCAGATAGCGGCGCAGCGGCAGACCGCTGGCAAAAAGCAGCGCCAAAAGCAGCCCTATCGCAAGTTCCAGATGCACGGCCACGACGACGATACCAACCGTGTTCCAAAGCGCGCGATGAAAGGCTGGATCGGTCAACACGCGAATGTAGTTTTCCAAACCAACGAAACTTGGCGCCTTGCCAAAACTGGATTGCGTGACGCTAAGCCAGATCACATAAATAGACGGAATAACGATGACGCTAAGGATCAGGATATGAACCGGTGCGATCAACGGCATCAGATGAGCAAGGCTTCTGCTACGCAATCGTTCCTTCCCTTCCTCTTTCAACTCGCCCCTCGACTTGGGCGGTCAGTGGACTGACTTGCGTCCTTTAGCGGATGCGACATTCGTGGCCTGCGGCACCGTCAAATCTGCGTCGCGACTGTGTGGGCCAAGCAGGTTGCTAACCGAATTCCTGACCTGCAACGTGGCGTTCAGCTCGATAAGATGCGGCGGCGAGGTGTCGCCTAGCATTCGGGCGCGCAGGCGGTCCCAAACCATGCGCGCCATTTCATCAATCGGTTGGCGGATGGCCGTCACAGCAGCCTTTCGCGCGCTCATCCACGCATAATCGTCAAAGCCGATGATCGAAACCTGTTCGGGCATCGCTACATGGCGCGCCGCAAGGGTCGAAAGCACGCTAAGCGTGGTCACGTTGGTCAGCGCGATTACCGCTGTCGGGCAGGTATTACGTTCTAGCCAATGCGCGAATATTTCAGCGCCGCGCTCGCCGTTCGATCCCAATTCAACGACGATCGGTGCAACTCCAACTGCAGCGTGCATGAAGGTTTCGGCACCGCGAACACGCTCTCTGATAGGCGAGATCGACAGGTTCGACGCCGCAATCACCACATCGCGGTGCCCAAGCGAAACCAGATGGCGGGCCGCAATTTCGCCAGCCTCAAAATTGTCGATAGTAACGGAGTCAATATCGGCGCTGCCGCTTATAACGCGGTCAGCAAGCACCATCGGCAGCCGATGCGCCTCATTGACAAGAATCGCAGGCACCGTGTCAGAGCAGGGAACGGCAACCAGCCCCGCAGGCCGCCACCCCAGCAGCGCGGACAATCGCGATTTTTCCAATTCAACATCGTCACGCGAGCTTGCGACGACCACATCGTAACCATCTTTGCCAGCCATCACTTCCAGCCGCGAAACCAGCGAGGTGAAGAAGGTGTCATCAAGGTCCGGCACCAGAACGCCCACCACCTTGGTCTGCCCCGAGCGCAGCCGCGAGGCGGAACGATCGATCTGGTAGGAAAGCGCGCGCGCCGCGCCTTCTACACGCTCGCGCAGGTCGGCATTCACCGGCTTCGACCCGCTCATCACGTTCGAAACCGTTGCAATGGACACGCCCGCCAGCTTGGCGACATCTTTGATCGTCGGTCTTTTGGACACGAATCCCCGCGTCGTTAAACGTTTTACTGTTAAACGTTTAACAGCGACTCAATTCTTGGGCAAGAAAATTTTGCAAGCCCTGACAAAACAGAAATTGCACCATGGTTCCCTACTCTGATGCCGCCGCACCTACGGGGGCAGCCATTTTCAAGCGAAACCGGGGAGCCCACAGGCCACTGGCACCAAGTACGCGGCCCGCAGGCTAACCCTACGCGCGGCATGCGCCCCACAGCGCAGATTTATTGCGCGCAATGCGCCCTAGGATCGATTGCTTTTGCTACACAGGGGTCTATCACATGGCCTAGGGGGATGAGCGAGACGGCCCATGAGCGATATCGGCTTTTCCATCCTTCTGCTTTCTTTGGTTGCCATCATTGGCCTGCTGATCGGCGCCGTGCGCGTTCGAGGCGTTGGGTTGGGGATCGGCGGAGTACTTTTTGGTGGCATTCTAGTAGGGCATTTCGTCCATCAGGGCGGATGGATAATTGACGAAAACGCACTGCATTTCATCAAGGAATTCGGCCTGATCCTGTTTGTCTATTCGATCGGCAATCAGGTCGGCCCGGGCTTTTTCGCCTCTCTGCGACGTGCCGGACTAAGGCTCAACGCGCTTGCCGCAGCAATTGTTCTGCTGGGCGCGCTGACCACGCTGGCGCTGTATTACGGGTTCGGGATCGCGCCTGAAATCCTGCTCGGGGTCTATTCGGGGGCGGTGACAAATACCCCCGCGCTTGCCGCCGGGCAACAGATCTTGACCGAACTTGGCCGGCCCGCCGCCACCACCAGCACCATGGGGCTTGGCTATGCCATGGCCTACCCTTTCGGGATTCTGGGCATCTTGGTTGCGATGTGGTTGATCCGGGTGATTTTCGTTATTCTCATTCCGGCAGAAGTCGCTGCCAGCGAAGCCGAAAACGGCGCCGAGCATAGTGGATTATTCGCGGCCAACGTTGAGGTGCGCAACGCCAATATTGACGGCATCAACTGCGCCGAACTCGCCGAGCTGATCGGCGACAGGGTGATCTGTTCGCGGCTGAAAACGGGCGGCGCGCTGAAAGTGCCCGGCCCTGATGTTCGCCTTGCAACCGGCGACGTGCTGCATCTGGTCGGCTCCAATGCGGCGGCCCTTCACCGCGCCGCACTGATCGTCGGGGTTGAGGTGTCAGAATCGCTTTCAACCAAAGGCACCAGCTTTCGCTCCGAGCGCGTGGTGGTCACCAACGAGGAGGTGCTGGGTAAGCACATTGGCGATCTTGTGATGCAGGCGCATGGCGAAGTTGTGATCTCGCGCTTGCACCGTGCCGGGGTGGAGTTGGTAGCGCAGGCGGGCGCGGTGCTGCAATTCGGTGACATACTCAATATTGTTGGCCCCGGTGAAGCAATCGAGCGGCTGGCCGCGCGGGTTGGAAATGCCTCGGCCAAGCTCAGTCAGGTGCAGATGATGCCGATTTTCATTGGCATCGGGCTTGGCGTGCTTTTGGGCTCGCTGCCCATACCCTTTCCTAATCTTCCCGCGCCGTTGCGACTTGGGCTGGCGGGCGGTCCGCTGATCGCCGCGATTCTTTTGGCACGGCTGGGCAGTTTCGGACGCCTTTACTGGTTCATGCCGCCGAGCGCCAATTTGGCGCTGCGCGAAATTGGCATCGTGCTTTTTCTGGCGGTGGTCGGGCTCGATTCAGGCGCAGGATTCGTCGAAACGCTTACACGTGGTGGCGGGCTCTCGTGGATGGGTTATGGCGCGCTCATCACCATGATTCCGCTTCTGAGCGTGGGTCTTTTCGCGCGCCGGGTGCTTGGCATGAACTATCTGACGATTTGCGGCCTGCTGGCAGGCTCGATGACCGATCCACCGGCGCTCGCTTTTGCCAATAACGTGCACCCCGGTTCGGGCACCCCGGCGCTGGCCTATGCCACGGTCTATCCACTTGTGATGTGCCTGCGCATCCTGTCTCCGCAGATCATGGCTATCATCTTTTTCTACGGGCTCTAGGCTTTGGGCAGGATCAAGACCAGTTCGGGCGGTGTCGCACATTGCGCAGGCCGGAACGCAACTGGCCCCGGCATCGCCTCGCGCGCAGGCTTCGGCCCGATTGGTGCTGTTTGCAGCAGCCCGACAGAGGCCAACGCAACCAATGCAAGCAGCGCAAGTGCTACCCCACCAAGGTAGCCGTCGCGCGCCCGCCCTGCCCGTGCGCCAGGCAGGCTGGGGCCAGGGGTCGGCGGCGTTTGTTTGGAACGTCGTGACATCTATCCCTCCGCCATTGCGACATGGGTGCGCGAAAGCGGATGGCGCGCTGTCAGAGATGCTCTGCACATAGTGGTGTCCTTTGATCTGTTTCAGGGTGTGGCTGAGGTCAGATCAGGGCGGGCGGCCCTCGTGGAGCGTGCGCACGCGGTGCGACGCTGGCAATGAAAACGGCTTCGCTCGCCACCACAAGGCGGCTGAAGTGCTGGTTCGTCAGCGGCAGAATGATCGGCGCAACGGTGGGCGCGCTTGCCACCTGATGCGCGAAAAAGTCGCAACTGGCACGTTTGGTTCCGGGTGGGATGACGCTGCCATCGCCTAGCGCGATGGTAATGGTGGTGATTTCTGCCCCGGTGCAGATAACGTAGCTGATTGAATCTCCCGAACGGTCGATCATCGTGCCCGGCGGCCGCAGAATAGCACCCATCAGAATGACGAGAGCCAAAACCAGCCGCAAGGCTGCTATCCACAGGCGCTGAGCCAAAAAACCTCCCAAGTTTGCCGCAAGAAAAATGCCGGGGCCCTCTTTTCGCGTCTAGGCACCATTTGGATACCCGGCCTGCGGGTGCACAGTCGCTGCGTAGTTTGGTCGCAGGTGAGAGGCGCTTTCCCATCCCGTTTAGTGCAGGCTATTGGCCGCGCAGGTACTTTCTGTCTTCGGGTGCGGCCCGACGACGGTGGCGCGCAGGCTTTTGGCGTTGGTCTGGCGGGGCAAATGCCGGGGCCGAGCAGGGCATCGCGGTGGCATTGAATTTCGCCGCCTACGGGCTTGGCTCGATGGTGCTGGCGAAACCGCCCCGGTTGGAGCAAAGGGCTGCCACGTGGCCGGTGATGCAGACGAGCGGGGCATTTTGGCCTTGCCGTCGGGCGTGGCACTGCTTTGGCCAGATGCGCGCAAACTGCTGGCGATATTTACGATATAGATTAAGGCGTTACCGCCGCTTCGCGCGCAAGTGACCGAGTGGTGCGCCGCTGGAATAGTGGCGGGCGCGCTTGCGAATCCATAGGCGACCCTTTGGCGCGGCACCGGTTCCATCATCACACGCTGCCCAATTTGGCGGCACGGCGCCGCAAATGGCGCCGACCCCGCCTAGCGGATGCTTTCGCCAAATTACCCGCGCGGGGCGGCTTGACATTTTGGGGCCTGCTGGCGCTAACCTGTTGCATGGACCAACTGGCCGCGCACGCGCTGCCAGCAATAAGATAAATGTTCTGCAACACTGGGAGTTACGCATGAAACATCTGCCAAGACTGGTCGGCGCTGCGCTGGTCGCGTCGCTTGGCCTGTTCGCGCCCGTGGCACGTGCCGCGACGCCGCCGGACACGCTTATTCAAGCCTGGGCAATTGATGACATCATCAGCCTTGATCCGGCTGAAGTGTTCGAGTTTACCGCCTCGGAACTGCTCGGTAACGCTTACCAAGGTCTGATCGGCTATGACGTGAAAGACGTCTCGGACATTTTCGGCGTCATTGCCGAAAAATGGGACATCTCGGCCGACGGGATGACCTATACCTTCACCATCCGCGAAGGCATGAAGTTTGCCTCGGGCAACCCGATCACCGCATCCGACGCGGTGTTCTCGCTGCGCCGTGCGGTCAAGCTCGACAAATCGCCCGCCTTCATCCTCACCCAGTTCGGCTTTACCGCCGACAACGTTGACGCGATGATCCGCCAGACCGGGCCGATGACCTTTGAATATCAGGTCGATAAACCCTATGCCCCAACCCTGGTGCTGTACTGCCTGACCTCTACCGTGGGCTTCATCGTCGATGAAAAGCTGGCGATGGAACACGAAGCCAATGGCGATTTCGGCTATGACTGGCTGAAAACCAACTACGCCGGTTCGGGTGCCTTCACGATCCGCGAATGGCGTGCCAACGAGGTCGTCGTGCTGGAACGCAACGACAATTACTCAGGCCCCGCCCCGGAGATGGCACGGGTGATCTACCGCCACATCCCTGAACCCGCAACGCAGCGGCTGCTGCTGGAGCAAGGCGATATCGACATCGCCCGCAACGTTTCGGCTGACAGCATCGACGCCTTGGCCGCAAACTCCGACCTTGCGGTTGATTCGGGCGTGAAAGGCTCGATCTACTACCTGGGGCTGAACCAAAAGAACCCGATCCTCGCGATTCCCGAGGTGCGTCAGGCGATGAAATATCTGGTGGACTACGCCACCATCGCCGACACCATCATGAAGGGGCGCGTCGTTGTGCACGAGGCGTTCCTGCCGCTCGGCTTCCTCGGCGCGCTGGAAGACAATCCGTTCGCGCTCAACGTTGAAAAGGCCAAGGAACTGCTTACGGCGGCGGGTTACCCGAACGGCTTCAAAGTGACCATGGACACCCGCAACACCGATGAAATCACCGCAATTGGCACGGCAATTCAACAAACCTTTGCGTTGGCCGGAATCGAACTGGAACTGATCCCCGGCGACGGCGGGCAGACGCTGACCAAATACCGCGCGCGCAACCACGACATCTATATCGGCCGCTGGGGCCCCGACTATCAGGACCCCCACACCAATGCCGATACCTTCGCGCGCAACCCCGACAACTCTGACGACGCGGCTTCCAAGCCGCTGGCATGGCGCAACGCTTGGGACATTCCGGAAATGACCGCGATGGCCGACGCCGCCGTGCTTGAAGCGGATGCCGGAAAACGCGCCCAGATGTATCTGGATCTGCAGGCCGAGCATCAGCAGACCTCGCCCTTCGTCATCATGTTCCAAGAGATCGAGGTGATGGCGCGGCGTGCCAACGTGCAAGGCTTCGTCGTCGGACCGTCGTTCAACGACAACTCGTTCAAGGCCGTGACGAAATAATGGCTTCAATCGCAAATGAGGAAGGGCGCCGCGGCGCCCTTCCCGCCCTCGCTTGGAAGATCGTCAAGATCCTAGCCAGCGTGGCGCTGACCTTTCTGGGTCTTTTGCTTGTCACTTTCATGATTGGTCGCGTGGTGCCGGTGGACCCGGTGTTGGCGGTCGTTGGCGACCGCGCCTCGCAGTCGGTCTATAACCGAGTGTTCATCGAGCTTGGGCTCGACAAGCCGCTGTATGAGCAATTCTGGATTTATCTGCAAAAGATCCTCTCGGGCGATCTGGGCGTCAGTTTTCTGACCAAGAAACCGATCATCGAAGATATCGCGCGGGTATTCCCCGCAACGCTGGAATTGGCCACCGTCGGCATTTTGATTGGCACGATTTTAGGCATCCCGCTGGGTGTGCTGGCCGCCGTGCGGCAGGGCCGATTTACAGATCAGGTCGTGCGCGTGGTTGGGCTGATCGGGTATTCGGCACCGATTTTCTGGCTGGGCTTGCTGGCCCTTCTGGTGTTTTACGCGCGCCTGCACTGGGTCGCAGGACCGGGGCGGATAGACATTTCCTATGAATATTCCATCACCTCGCGAACCGGGCTGATGCTTTGGGATGCCGCGATGCAAGGCCAGTGGGATGCGTTTCGCAACGCCTTCTCGCATATCATCCTGCCCGCCTCGCTGCTGGGGTACTATTCGCTGGCCTATATCAGCCGCATGACGCGCAGTTTCATGCTGGCGGAACTGGCGCAGGAGTACGTCATTACTGCCCGTGTCAAAGGCGTTGCCGAGTGGCGCATCATCTGGGTGCATGCATTGCGCAATGCGGCAGTTCCGCTGGTGACTGTGGTGGCGCTGTCCTATGCGGGGCTGCTAGAGGGCTCGGTGCTGACCGAAACCGTTTTCGCGTGGCCGGGCCTTGGGCAATACCTGACCAACTCGTTGCAAAACTCCGACATGAACGCGGTGCTTGGCGGCACTTTGGTGATCGGGGCAATTTTCGTGGGGCTGAACCTTTTGTCTGATCTGCTTTACACACTGCTAGACCCAAGGGTGCGCCGCAGATGAGCACCCGTGAATGGCTATTGACCGAGCAACCCGCCTCGCGCCGGCAAGCACGCGCGGGCCAAGCCTATCGCACCTGGATTGCGTTTCGCCAGAACCGGCTAGCGATGTTCGGGTTGGGCATCGTGCTGGTGCTGGTGCTGGTCGCTCTGCTCGCGCCGTGGTTGGCACCGCAAGACCCGATCGTTGGCGGCAGCCTGCGCACCGAGCGCCTGCTGCCCCCTTCGTGGCAGCACCTGATGGGCACCGACGATCAGGCGCGCGACATTCTCAGCCGCATCATCTATGGCTCGCGCATCACGCTGTTGGTGGTAGCGCTGGTGGCGGTGATTGCCACGCCGATCGGGTTGCTGGTGGGCACGACAGCGGGCTATTACGGCGGCTGGGTCGATACCGTGCTGATGCGAATTACCGATATTTTTCTGGCCTTTCCGCGCCTGATCCTTGCGCTGGCCTTTGTAGCGGCCCTTGGCCCCGGCATTGAAAACGCCATCATCGCCATCGCCATCACCTCGTGGCCCCCCTATGCCCGCCTCGCACGGGCCGAAACGCTGACCATACGCGCCGCCGACCATATCGACGCAATCCGTCTGCAAGGCGCGCATTCGGCACGCATCATCTGGGGGCATGTAGTGCCCTTGTGCCTTTCGTCGGTGATCGTGCGGGTCACGCTTGATATGGCAGGCATCATTCTGACCGCGGCGGGGCTTGGCTTTCTTGGCCTTGGCGCGCAACCGCCTCAGCCCGAATGGGGCGCGATGATTGCAGGCGGGCGGCGGTTCATTCTTGACCACTGGTGGGTGGCAACGATGCCGGGGCTGGCGATTTTTGTTGTCTCGCTTGGCTTTAACTTTCTTGGCGATGGTCTGCGCGACGTGCTCGACCCGAAGGCGCGCAAATGACCCTGCTCGATGTACAAAACCTGACCGTCACCTTCCCCTCGCGCCAAGGCCCACAGCAGGTGGTGCGAAACGTCAGCTTTATGCTTGGGCGCGAGCGGTTGGGAATCGTGGGCGAAAGCGGCTCTGGCAAAAGCCAGACCGGACGCGCGATCCTTGGCCTCACACCCGCCCCCGGCCGCGCCACCGCCGACACGCTGGCGTTTGACGGCATTGATCTGCGCGGTGCCAGCGCCAAGCAATGGCGTGCGCTGCGCGGGGCGCGCATGAGCATGGTGATGCAAGATCCCAAGTTCAGTCTCAATCCGGTCATGACCATTGGGCGGCAACTGGCCGAAGCGGCGCGGCGCGTGGCATCCAGCCGTGCCGAGCAGCGCGAACGCGCAGTAGCGATGCTGGAAGCGGTGCAGATTCGCGACCCCGCGCGGGTCATGGCCGCCTACCCGCACGAACTTTCGGGCGGAATGGGCCAGCGCGCGATGATCGCGATGATGCTGATTACCGAGCCTGACCTGTTGATCGCTGACGAGCCGACCTCGGCGCTTGATGTGACCGTGCAGATCGAGGTGCTGCGGATTCTTGACGATCTGGTGACAACCCGTGGCATGGGGCTGATCTTCATCAGCCACGATCTGCGGCTGGTCAGCTCGTTCTGCGACCGGGTGTTGGTGATGTATGCCGGCCGCGTAGTCGAGGAATTGCGTGCCACCGAATTGCAACAGGCACAGCACCCCTATACCCGCGGGCTGATGGGCTGCTTGCCGCGTATCGATGGTAATACACGGCCACTTGCGACCCTGCAACGCGACGAAGCTTGGGCACTCTGATGGCACTGATCGAGATTGAAGACCTGCATGTGCGCTTCGGCCCGGTCCACGCGGTGCGCGGCATCAGCCTTGCGGTGGACAAGGGCGAGGCGTTTGGTATCGTCGGAGAAAGCGGGTCCGGCAAATCGACGGTGCTGCGTGCCATTTGCGGGCTTGCGCCGACCTCGCAAGGCAGCATCCGCATCGAGGGCAAGGTGCTGACCAAGCCGCGCCGCCCGGAGTTTTACCGCACCACGCAGATGGTCTTTCAAGACCCCTACGCCTCGCTCCATCCGCGCCACACGGTGGACCGGGTGCTATCGGAACCCCTTGCGATTCATGGTTTTGATGATCGCGAAGCGCGGGTGGAAAAGGCGCTGGACGATGTTGGCCTAGGCCAAGGGTTTCGCTTTCGCTTTCCACACCAGCTTTCGGGCGGGCAGCGGCAACGCGTGGCGGTGGCGCGCGCGTTGATCCTTGAACCCGAGGTTTTGCTGCTAGACGAGCCGACCTCGGCGCTGGATGCCTCAATTCAGGCCGAAGTGCTGAACCTGCTTGATCGGCTGCGCACCGAGCGCGGTCTGACCTATATTCTGGTCAGCCACGACCTTGCCGTGGTTGCACATATGTGCGAGCGATTGATGGTGATGCAGCACGGCCAGGCCGTGGAAGAACTTTCCCGCGCCGCGCTGCAGGCGCACCACGCCGCACAAGACTATACCCGCGCGCTGCTTGCCGCATCCGAAGGCTTCAGCCGCGCCGCTTTATGAGGACTCCATGACCTATCCGGTATTTGACGGCCACAACGACTTTTTGCTGCGCCTTTTGCGCGCGCCCGAGAAGCGCGAGCAGATTTGGCTTCAGGGCGATGGCGAGGGCCATCTTGATCTGCCGCGGATGCGCAAGGCGGGTTTTGCGGGCGGGTTCTTTGCGATCTACATCCCCTCGCCCGAGGCCCACGATTCACCCGATTTCGAGGCGATGATGGATGCGCCGCCCTATGATCTGCCGTTGCCCGAACTGATCGGCCACGAAGCAGCGCAGCCCGTGGCTTTGGCCATGGCGGGGCATCTTTTGTGGATGGAGCGTGCGGCGAAAGGCGCGCTCAAGGTGTGCCGCACGGCGGGCGAAGTGCGCGCTTGCGTAGCCAATGGCACGATCGCCGCGATCATGCATATGGAAGGGGCCGAGGCGATCGACCCAGACCTTGATGCGCTTTACAGCTTTCATACGATGGGCCTGCGCTCCATCGGCCCGGTCTGGTCGCGCCCCACGGTCTTTGGACATGGTGTGCCCTTCCGCTTTCCCAGCACGCCCGATACCGGCCCCGGCTTGACCGAGGCGGGCAAGCGCCTTGTGCGCGCCTGCAACGCGCTTGGCATCATGCTGGATATGTCGCACCTGAATGAGGCGGGGTTCAACGATGTCGCGGCAATTTCAACCGCGCCGATCATCGCCACGCATTCGAACGCCCACGCGGTTACCCCCAGCGCACGCAACCTGACCGACCGCCAACTGGCGATGATTGCGGAGTCTGATGGTTTGGTAGGCCTGAACTTTGCCACCGTGTTCCTACGCCCCGATGGGCGCAAATCGCCCGAAATGACGCTCGATCCGATGCTGCGCCACCTTGACCATCTGATCTCGAAGCTAGGGGAAAATCGCGTAGGTTTCGGCTCAGATTTCGACGGCGCCACCACGCCCAAAGACATCGGCGGGGTGGAGGGTCTTGCTGTGTTTTTGGCCGCCCTTGAGGCGCACGGTTTCGACGCGCCCTTGATGCGCAAGCTCACGCACGAAAACTGGCTTGCGGCGATCGACCGTTCGCTGGTTGCGCGCGCGGGCTAAACGCGCCTAGCCCAGCGCCGCCGCCAACCGCCCGAGATGGGCGCTGACATGGGCCACCCATTCCGGGCCCGGCTGGCGCGCCGCCAAGGTGGCGGCCAGCGGGTCTGGGGCGTGTATGGTGCTGGCGGACAGTTCTTCCAGCACCGCATGGCCGCAAAACGGCACATGCACCTCGGAATAGCCGCCCTCGTGCACCGCGACCAACCGACCGCCGCAAAGCGCATCTGCCGCACCCATCAGCGCGCGGGTCATCAACCGGAAGGTTTCTGCGCTGGCCAGCATCCGCCCCAACGGATCAACCGCCGAGGCATCAAAACCGCAGGCGATCACGATGACATCGGGGCGAAAACGGACCAGGGCGGGCAGCACCAACCGCTCCATCGCCTCCAGATAGCTTGCGTGGCCAGTGCCGGGGGGCAGCGGAATGTTGATGTTTGCGCCACGCCCCGCCCCTGCCCCGCGCGCCCCCGCATCGCCGGTATCCAGCGGGAAGTTGTGCTCTTGGTGCAGAGAAATGGTCAGCACTTCGGGGTCTTCATAAAAAATCGCCTCGGTGCCATTGCCGTGGTGCACATCCCAATCCACCACCGCAATTCGCTGCGCCAACCCTGCCGCCTGCGCCGCCCGGATCGCCACCGCGATATTGGCCAAAAGACAAAACCCCATCGGTTGCGCGGGCAGGCAGTGATGGCCAGGCGGGCGCGCCAGCGCATAGGCGTTGCGTGCGCGACCTTCGAGCACGGCGAAAAGCGCGCCTTTGGCCAGCCCCGCCGACAGTGCCGCAATCTCGAACCCGCCTGCGCCAAAGGGCGCGCGTGGGCCCATTTCGCCTCCACCCGCATCAGAGGCGGCCTTGAAAGCATCAAGGTAGGCGGCGGGGTGAACGCGCAAAAGGTCATCGCGGCTGGTGGGTAGCGCACTTTGTTCGGCCAGCTCTGCCATCAACCCGCTGACCCGCAAAAGGTTTACCAGCCGCCGCTTGGTTTCAGGGCTTTCGGGCAATCCGCCACCCGGTTGCACGAACCCGCCCACAGGCAGCGTAAAGGCAAAATTACCACCGCCATGCCAAAGGCAGCGCTCATCGTGAAAAAAGGCAGTTGTCATGGGCAAATCCCCTCGGCTCTGGCAACAAGCCTAGCGGCGCGCTAGAACCGGTGCCAGAGGAGATCGTATGGCCGAGCTTGCCCATCTTGCGCACCCCGGGGCCGAAATTGCGGTGCGCGTGACACCACGCGCCTCGCGCAACGCGCTGCGTATGGACGACGGCATGATCCGGATACAGGTGACCAGCGTGCCCGAAGATGGCAAGGCGACCGAAGCGGCACAGGTGCTGCTGGCCAAGGCGCTTGGCGTGGCAAAAACCCGGCTAACGCTCCTGCGCGGCACCAAGGCGCGCGACAAGGTGTTTCGGCTCGACTAAGGTTCAGCCCGGCTTTTCGGCCTTGCCCTTGCGCAGCTGATAGGCCCCCTCGGGCAGATTGAGCGCTGCGGCCAGTTCGCGCAATTGCCCCGCACTCAGCACCACCACGACTTCGTCGCCGCTTTCAGGGTCGTGTTGTTCCAGCGTCACGCAATCGTCGTAGGCGCGGATGATGACATCCTCGATCAGCCCATCTTCGGGGCGCTCGCCCTCGTCGATGAGGGTGATGACGGTCGCGTCAAATTCGTGCTCGATGGTGAACATGCCCCCAGTTCTAAATCGGATTAGCGCGGAGGGGAACCAGGGATTGGCGCAATGCGCACGGCGCGCCCTTGTGGCCGCGCCCCCTTTGGCGCAGAAATTGCGAAAGCAATTGGAGAATGTCATGCCCGCACCCCAACCCGAGGCGCTGCGTTTTTTGCAGACCCGCCGCTCGCACCCCGCCAAGACGCTTTCCGCTCCCGCCCCAACCCGCGCCGAGCTGGAGCCGCTGCTGAGTGCGGCCCTGCGGGTGCCCGACCACGGCAAGCTAGAACCGTGGCGCCTGATCGTGCTGGCGCGCCCGGCGCTGGTGGCGCTGACCGATGCCGCAACGGCGCGCGCCGCCGCGGCCGGGATGCCCGCCGAGCAGGCAGCAAAGGGGATCGACCAGTTCGCCAAAAGCCCGCTGACGGTGGCAGTGATTTTTTCGCCCAAAGCCTCGGACAAGACGCCCGAGGTCGAGCAATTGCTTTCGGCTGGTGCTGTGGCGCTGTCGCTTTTGAACGCCGCTCTTGCGGCGGGCTGGGGGGCGGCATGGCTGTCTGGCTGGCCTGCCTATGACGCCGTTTTTCGCCGCGACGCGCTGGGGCTTTCGGAAAGCGAGCGGGTGGTGGGGTTTGTGCATATCGGCACAGCACCCGGCCCTTCGCCCGAACGGCCCCGCCCGGATGTCGCGGCGCTGACTGAGTGGCGCGGGTTCTGATGCTGGGCGACTTTCTGACCGCGGTGGGCGATCTGTTCCGCCCGCGCGCGATGGGGGTTCTGCTGCTTGGCATCGCGCTGTCGATTGCCTTGCTGCTGGCGGTCTATGCGGGCTTTGTGCAATTGGTCGATTGGACCACGCCCGATGTGCTGACCCTGCCTTGGGTGGGCGAAGTGCATTGGGTGAAAGACCTGCTCTCTTGGGGCTCTCTGGCCTTCATGCTGGTGCTGAGCTTCTTTCTGATGGTGCCGGTCGCCTCGCTGTTTACCGGGCTTTTTCTGGAAACGGTCGCCGCAGGGGTCGAGGCGCGGCACTATCCGCGCCTGGGGCCCGCACAGGGCGCATCATTCGTGCAGGGGCTTCAGGACAGCCTTAATTTTCTGTTGCTGCTGATCGGTGCCAATATATTGGCATTGTTGGGCTATGTGACGCTCGGCCCCGCCGCGCCGCTGTTGTTCTGGGGGATGAATGGCTATCTTCTTGGGCGCGAGTATTTCCAGATGGTTGCGCTGCGCCGCCTGCCCCGGGGCGAGGCGAATGCGCTGCGCCGCAAGCATTGGGGGCAGGTCTGGCTGGCGGGGGTGCTGATGGCGTTGCCGCTATCGGTGCCGGTGCTTAATTTCGTCGTTCCGGTGCTGGCGGCAGCAAGCTTTACGCACCTGTTCCACCGCCTGCGGGGTGAACGCCGGGGTGCGGTTGCGCCGCGTCAAGGCCGCTTTTAGGCCTCGCCGGTCAGTCCCACCGCCTTCAGTCCGGCCAGCGCCGCAGCCGCGTCATTTTCGGATGTGTCGCCGGTAACACCCACCGCGCCGATCACGCGCCCCGCAGCGTCGCGCACCAGCACGCCACCCGCCACCGGCATGATGCGACCGTCGAACGCGCCATTCAGGGCGGCAACGAAGCTTGGCTGGGTTTCCGCCCGCGCCGCCAGCGCAAAGCCGCCAAGCCCCAGCATCACCGCGCCGTACGCCTTGGCGCGGGCAATCTCGAACCGTCCGGGGCTGGCGCCGTCTGCGCGTTCAAAGGCAATCGGGTGGCCGCCTGCGTCAAGCACCACCACCGCAAGCGGTTTCATCGCGTGCTCCGCCCCATGCGCCAGCGCCACCGAAATGATCCGCCGCGCGAGTTCTAGATTCAGGCTCATGCCCTGCCCTCCTTCAGTTGCAGCCGACGCGCGTGCAGTACCGGTTCGGTATAGCCCGAAGGTTGCACGCGGCCCAGAAACACCAGATCGGATGCGGCCTGAAAGGCAAGCCCCGCATAGCCCGGCGCCATTGGATGATAGGCAGGATCGTCCACGTTCTGCCGATCGACTACAATCGCCATCTTGCGCATCGCGTCCATCACCACAGCCTCGCTGACCACGCCGTGGTGCAACCAGTTCGCCAAGGACTGGCTGGAAATACGGCAGGTGGCGCGGTCTTCCATAAGGGCTACATCGTGGATGTCGGGCACTTTCGAGCAACCAACCCCCTGATCGATCCAGCGCACCACATAGCCAAGAATGCCCTGGGCGTTGTTTTCTACCTCGGCAAGGATTTCTGCCTCGGAATAGTTCACGCCGGTTGCCAAGGGTATGGTCAGCAAATCGCGCAAGCGCGCTGGCCGCCCCTTCATCGCAATCTCGCGCTGGCGGGCAAAAACATCGACGCGGTGGTAGTGCGTGGCATGCAGCGTCGCCGCCGTCGGGCTTGGCACCCAGGCGCAATTGGCACCTGCCATCGGATGCGCAATCTTTTCGGCCAACATTGCGGCCATAAGGTCGGGCGCGGCCCACATGCCTTTGCCGATCTGCGCGCGCCCCGACAGCCCACAGGCAAGCCCGATATCAACGTTGCGGTCTTCATAGGCTGAAATCCAGGGCTGGCGCTTCATCTCGCCCTTGGCGACCATCGGTCCGGCCTCCATCGAGGTCCAGATCTCGTCGCCGGTGCGGTCAAGAAAGCCGGTGTTGATAAAAGCGATGCGGTGGCGCGCGGCGCGGATACATTCCTTGAGGTTGACGCTGGTGCGCCGCTCTTCATCCATGATGCCAAGCTTGACTGTATAGCGTGGCAGCCGCAGCAGGCTTTCAACGCGGCTGAACAGATCGTCGGCAAAGGCCACCTCTTCGGGCCCGTGCATCTTGGGCTTGACCACATAGATCGAGCCGCAAATCGAATTGCGCGGCGCTTCGGGCTTGCGCAGATCGTGCAGTGCACACAGCGTGGTGGCCAGCGCATCCAGCACCCCCTCGCCCAGCGCGCTTCCCTCGGCGTCAAGCACGGCAGGCGTGGTCATCAGATGCCCCACATTGCGCACCAGCATCAGCGCGCGACCCTTCAGGCGCAGCGTGCCACCGTGCGGGGCGGTGTATTCGCCGTCAGGGGCAAGGCGGCGGGTAAAGGTGCTGCCCGCTTTGCTGACCTCTTCGCTCAGATCACCGCGCATCAGACCCAGCCAGTTGCGATAAGCGACGACCTTGTCTTCACCGTCCACCGCCGCCACCGAATCCTCGCAATCCATGATCGACGACAGCGCCGATTCGAGCCGCAGATCGGCAATACCCGCCGGATCGGCGCGGCCCACGCCGTGACTGCGGTCGATCACCAGTTCAAGGTATAGCCCGTGCTGGCGCAAAAGCACCGCAGTCGGCGCCATTTCGCTGCCGCGATAACCCGCAAA
Source organism: Rhodobacteraceae bacterium UBA6213 (assembly GCA_002421605.1). Lineage (GTDB taxonomy): Bacteria > Pseudomonadota > Alphaproteobacteria > Rhodobacterales > Rhodobacteraceae > UBA6213. Next base: position 30,465 of record DISJ01000001.1, read on the forward strand.
CTGCCCCGGTGCCACCAACCCGGCGGTACCGCGCGGCCCTTCGGCTAAAAGCGCGCCAGCTTGCACGCAAAAGTGTTGCACGGCACCCCACGCCATGCCCGCCAGCGGCGCCACGTCATCCAGAAACGCCTTGGCCCAGGCCACCACTTCGGCACCGCGCGCGGCATCAAAGCTGCCCGAGGGTGGCGCGCTGCCAAGCGCGTCAGTGCCGTAAAGCGCATCGTAAAGGCTACCCCAGCGCGCGTTGGCGGCGTTGAGCGCGTATCGCGCGTTCATCACCGGCACCACCAACTGGGGGCCGCAAAGGGTGGCAATCTCGGGGTCGGTCGGCCCGGTTTCGATGCTGAAATCGGGGCCTTCCGGCACCAGATAGCCGATTTCGCGCAAGAATGCCTCGTAGGCATCCGCATCGTGGGGTTGGCCGCGCCGCGTCAGGTGCCAAGCATCGATATGTTCCTGCAGCTCTTCGCGCCGTTCCAGCAGTGCGCGGTTGCGCGGCCCGAACTCGTCCGCGAGGGCCGCAAGCCCCGCCCAGAAGGTATCAGGCTCGATCCCGGTGCCTGGCAGCGCCTCATTCTCGAAGAAGGCGGCAAGTCCGGCATCCAACTGCAAGCCAGCACGTAGGCTTCGCTCGGTCATGGCAACTCCTCCCAAAGTGATCGCGCCCTTTATGCGCAGAACACCACACGCTGTCCAGCCATGCAGAAATTGGTCAGAACTCTTTACCGCACACCTTGGTTGCACGGACCAAACCAGAGGAATACGCTGCGCAAATTGCCCAACACCGGAGTCACCATGACCAATGCCGTCGCCGCCCAGAGCGTTCTTCTGGCCGATTATGCCCCCTACCCGTTCATCCTTGATGATGTCGCGTTGCGCTTCCAGCTTGCGCCGAAGGCCACGCGGGTCGCGGCCACAATTCGCATCACCCCAAAAAGCCCCGGCGCGGCGCTGGTGCTGGATGGCGAAGGGCTGAAGCTGATTTCAGTGGCGATCAACGGGCAGGCGCTGAGCGGCGAGGACTATCTGCTTGGCGAGGCCGGGCTCAGCATCCACCCCGCCGCCCTGCCCGACCATCCCTTTACGCTTTCGACCGAGGTCGAAATTGCACCCGATGGCAACACCGCGCTGCAGGGCCTTTACATGTCGCGCGGCATGTATTGCACGCAGTGCGAGGCGCAGGGGTTTCGCCGTATTACCTTTTACCCCGACCGCCCCGATGTGATGTCGCGCTTTAGCGTGCGCGTCGAGTCTGACTTGCCGGTGCTTCTATCGAACGGCAACCCCGCGGGCCAAGGCCCCGGTTGGGCCGAATGGGTGGACCCGTGGCCGAAGCCCGCGTACCTGTTCGCGCTGGTTGCGGGCGATCTGTTGGCCCATTCGGGCGAGTTCACCACGATGTCGGGCAAGAAAGTCGCGCTCAACATCTGGGTGCGGCGCGGCGATGAGGACCGCTGCGCCTTCGCGCTTGGCGCGCTGCAACGCTCGATGAAATGGGACGAAGACACCTATGGGCGCGAATACGACCTAGACGTTTTCAACCTTGTCGCGGTGGACGATTTCAACATGGGCGCGATGGAAAACAAGGGCTTGAACATCTTTAACGCCAAACTTGTTCTGGCCAGCCCCGACACCACCACCGATGGCGATTACGAGCGCATCGAAGGCGTGATCGCGCATGAATATTTCCACAACTGGACCGGCAACCGCATCACCTGCCGCGATTGGTTCCAACTGTGCCTGAAGGAAGGGTTGACGGTATTTCGTGATCAGCAGTTCACCTCGGACATGCGCTCAGGCCCGGTAAAGCGCATCGACGACGTGCTGACACTGCGCGCGCGCCAGTTCCGCGAAGATCAGGGGCCGCTAGCGCACCCTGTGCGCCCTGAAAGCTATGTGGAAATCAACAACTTCTACACCGCAACTGTTTATGAAAAGGGCGCCGAGGTGATCGGCATGCTCAAACGGCTGGTGGGCGACACGGGTTACCGCGCAGCGCTTGATCTGTATTTTGAACGCCACGACGGGCATGCGGCGACTATCGAAGACTGGCTGAAGGTGTTTGAAGACGCTACTGGGCGCGACCTTGGGCAGTTCAAGCGCTGGTATTCTGATGCAGGCACCCCGCGCCTTGGCGTCGAAGAACACTGGAAAGACGGCACCTACACGCTTGAGTTTACGCAAGTTACGCCGCCAACGCCGGGGCAGCAGGCAAAGCCGCCACGGGTCATTCCCATCGCAGTCGGTCTGCTTTCGCCCAATGGCGACGAGGTGGTGCCAACGCAAGTGCTGGAAATGACCGAAGGCAATCAGAGCTTTTCCTTCCCCGGTCTAGGCGCACGCCCGATCCCTTCAATCCTGCGCGGCTTTTCCGCGCCAGTGGTGCTGGAGCGCACGGTTTCCGCAGCGGAACGCGCATTTTTGCTGGCCCACGACACCGACCCCTTCAACCGTTGGGAGGCAGGGCGCGCGCTTGCCCGCGAAGCGTTGGTTGCCATGGTCGGGGGCGCTGCCCCCGAGGCCGAACACCTTGATGCAGTCGGCAGGCTTTTGCGCGATGAGACGGCAGACCCCGCCTTCCGCGCCCTGTGCCTGCGCCTTCCGAGCGAAGAGGAAATCGCCGGCGCCCTGCATGACCAGGGCATAGTGCCCGACCCCGATGCGATCCACGCTGCCCGCGAACGCCTGACCCGCGCGCTGGCCGAACGCCATGCGGCGCTGCTGGCGCAAATCTTTACCGCTATGGCGGTACCCGGTGCCTATGCACCCGACGCCGCAGCGGCGGGGCAGCGCGCTCTGAGGCTGGCCTGTCTGGGGCTTCTCAGCCGCCTTGACGGCGGCGCGCGGGCGCAGGCATTGTTCGATGCCGCGCCGAACATGACCGAAACGCTGGGTGCGCTGGTGGCACTAATCGAGGTGGGCAGCGCCGAGGCAGCACTTGCCACGTTCCGCGCGCGCTGGTCGGGCGATCGGCTGGTGATGGACAAGTGGTTCATGGTGCAGCTTGCCCATGCCCTGCCCGCCCAAGCACCCGCTCTTGCCGCGCGCCTTGCCGCCGACCCGGCGTTTGACTGGAAAAACCCCAACCGCTTCCGTGCGCTGATGGGCGGTTTTGCAGCCAACCATGCGGGTTTTCACCACGCTTCGGGTGAAGGCTACCGCTTTTACGCCGAATGGTTGCTGCGCCTTGATCCGCTCAATCCGCAGATGGCGGCGCGTATGTCCACCGCGTTCGAGACATGGTCGCGCTATGATGCGGCGCGGCGCACGGCGGCACAGGCAGAGCTTGCCCGAATCGCTGCGGCACCAAAGCTTAGCCGCGATATGGGCGAAATGGTGGCTCGACTTGCGGCCAGCGCAGGCTAGCGCGGGGCTATCGGCGCAAGGTTGCGGCCAAACTGACCTCGGGCGGCGCACAATTGCGCCGCCCGCGCGCCGCTGTATCACCGGGTGCGACAATGGCGAAACTGCCGCCACAATTGCCTTATTTGCGCCACATTTGGCTGTCGAAAATGTCGCATGAAAAGTATGAATGCATATCAATATCACCGCCAAGGCCGCAGGCCCGCCAGCTACGCTGCGCTCGGATTTGGCATGGGCATGACCTATGTCAATTTTCTGATTGATGCGCCGTTGCTGGGCTGGGTCGCTGTCAGCCTGCTTTTGGCGGTCACGCTGAACCGGCTGGCGCTGAACCAATCGGCGGGGCTGCAAATCGGGCATGGGCGGCTAGAGGTTTACCAAGGCAAAGACCGGCGCAACTTTGCGCTGGCGCGCATCAGCGGTGCCGAGCTGGGCAGTAGCAAGTGCCTGCTGCACATGTCCGATGGCACACGCGTTGCGTTGCCACATGCAGCGCTGCCCCCACGCGATCGTCTGGCCGAAGAGCTTCGCGCCTGCGGTGTGCCGGTCAACAGCGGCAACGAGGGTAGCGAAGGGCGCCGCGCCATGCGCAGGCAGGCGGCGCTTTACTGACGCCTACGCGTCACTCCCATATCTCGGCGTCAATCTGCAGCGCACGCGCCACTGCGGCCACATTGCCCAACCGCGCATAAAGCACAGGCGGCAACCAAAGGCTGAGCGTTATGTGCCGCGCACCCACTGCGTAAATGCAGTTCGGGGTGGTGCCGGTCATCGAGGCGGCAAAGCAGATGCCTTCGGATGCGCCCGGTATCATCTTGCCCGCCCGCACCCACGGCACCAGCGACAGCACGATATGATACGGCGAATAGCCAAACAGCCCGTGCTGAAAAAGCCACGGCACCCGCCGCCACAGCCTGCGCTGCCAGCCCAACAGTGCGCTGTGCCATGCCTGCACTGCCAACGGGCTTGGACCGCGCGCAGCTATCGCAGCGGCTGTGGCGGCAATGGTTGCCTCGGCTTTTTCCCCAGTGCGCAGCCGCAATTCATCCATCCGCACTTTCAAAAAACTGTCGTCAATCAGCAAGGCGCGCACTTGAGGCAAGCTCGAATAGGCAACATTCAACCGCCGCCCCCACCGCCCGCGCCCACCGAACAGCGCCTCTAGCACCAGCCCGAACAGCAACGCGCGCTGGGTTACCTGCATGCGCCGCGCCACCGCCGAAATAGCGGCGCGCTCGAGCGCCACCCGACCGAAGCGAAAGCTGGCAACATCAGGGCGTGGCAAGGCCGAGGCACCAAGATGCAAGGCTGCCAACAGCGGCATCAACACACCCGCCGCAAGGCGCTGCAGCCTCCGGGGCCGCAGATCGACCAGCGGGCGGACGTCCTCTTGGCTGGGAAGGCCGTGCAGCAGCGGCGCAACGTCGCCGCCCTCGATCAGCGCATGTGACGCCTCGAGCAATAGCCAAGATCGCAGGCCGCGTGCGTCCGGTTCTGGCGCGGCGCGGCACAGCGCGCGGAACGCGGGCCGCCCGGTATCGGCAAGCGGTTTGGCAAGCTGCGGTGCCAAATCCGCCAAGCGCAGCCCCTGCCGCGCGGCGCATTCATACTGTGCCACATGCTCTGGCGCGACAGCGTCAGCCTCGATCAGCCCATCATCCAGCAGCGTCTCGGCCCAGCCAAGCTGCGGCGCCAAAGCCAACACCTTGCTCAGCAACGCATGGAACGCCTCTTGCGAGATAGCTTCGCGGCTGGCACAGGCCAAATGCACCCGGTTTTGCGAATGCGCGAGATACCATTGCAGGTTCGAAAACCGCCGCAGTCTGGTTATGCCGTTACCCATCGCGTTACACCCATTAGCAAAATGGTGCGCCGTATAGGCGCCTGCGTCAACAACAGCCGCGTTGGGCGACCGAGTCAGGCGGCTTTGAAGTTTGGAAATACCGGCAACATGTGGCCACTGACGGCCTGCAGTTGGACGCCAAAGCGCGCGAATCGTACCTGCGCGGCACATCGATGTGCGCAGTGGTCGGGGATATTTGCCGACCGGGCTTGGAATGGCTCATGGCAGTGCCCTAATTCGACGGCGCCTAGGCTCTGATACCAGACCGCTTCTAAAACCCCAGGCACGCCCCCAACCACAATGCGAGACGCGCTATCGTCAAGGTTGCAATGCGTCAAAGGTGTGGCCCAAATTATGCGATTGGCGGAAACGATCCTATGGCGGCCTATGCGACTGTTGCACATCTGTCGCCCGCTTGCGCTGACCCGGCCGATGCCCTAAACCGAACGCCAGCCAAATCCCGAGGGCCAAATGCTCGATCATCTCGCTTTTAGCGCCCCTGAGGCGAAAGTCATTCAAGGTGCCACCGGCCCGTGGGAGCTGGTGATCGGGCTTGAAGTCCACGCTCAGGTCGCCTCGAACGCCAAGCTGTTTTCCGGCGCCTCGACCCGGTTCGGGGCCGAGCCCAATTCCAACGTCGCCTTTGTCGATGCCGCGATGCCCGGAATGTTGCCGGTAATCAACGAATACTGCGTAGCGCAGGCGGTGCGCACTGGGCTCGCGCTGAAGGCGTCGATCAACCTTGTGTCGGCATTCGACCGCAAGAACTATTTTTACCCTGACCTGCCGCAAGGCTACCAGATCAGCCAGCTCTACGCACCTATCGTGGGGGAAGGCGAGATTATCGTGGATATGGGCCCCGGCGTCGCGCGCCGGGTGCGCGTGGAACGCATCCATATCGAACAGGACGCCGGCAAGTCGATCCACGACATGGACCCAAACATGTCGTTCGTCGATCTTAACCGCACGGGCGTGGCGCTGATGGAAATCGTCTCGCGCCCAGACATTCGCGGCCCAGAGGAAGCGGCGGCTTATGTGGCCAAGCTGCGCCAGCTTTTGCGCTATATTGGCACCTGCGACGGTAACATGCAAAATGGCAATCTGCGCGCCGACGTAAACGTTTCAGTCTGCCGCCCCGGCGATTATGAACGCTATCAGGCAACGCAGGATTTCTCGCACCTCGGCACCCGCTGCGAGATCAAGAACATGAACTCGATGCGCTTTATTCAGGCCGCAATCGAGTTTGAAGCCCGCCGCCAGATCGCGCTGCTTGAAGATGGTCGCACCGTGGTGCAGGAAACCCGCCTTTACGACCCCGACAAGGGCGAAACGCGCTCCATGCGCTCCAAGGAAGAGGCGCACGACTACCGCTACTTCCCCTGCCCCGACCTGCTGCCGCTGGAAATCGAACAGGCATGGGTCGATGAGATTGCCGCCAGCCTGCCGGAACTGCCAGACGAGAAGAAAGCGCGGTTCGTGCACGACTTGGGATTGAACGAATACGACGCCGCCGTGCTGACCGCCGAAGTCGAAAACGCTGCCTTCTTCGAAGATGTGGCTAAGGGGCGCGACGGCAAGATGGCCGCAAACTGGGTGATCAACGAACTCTTTGGCCGCTTGAACAAGGAAGGGCTTGGCATCGCGCAAAGCCCCGTCACGGCTGCGCAACTCGGCGGTGTGCTAGAGCTGATCGGCTCGGGCGAAATCTCGGGCAAGATGGCCAAAGACCTGTTCGAGATAGTTTGGACCGAAGGCGGCGACCCTGCCGCTATCGCAGCAGCGCACGGCATGAAACAAGTGACCGACACCGGTGCACTTGAAACTGCGGTCGATGAAATCATCGCGGCCAACCCAGCACAGGTTGAAAAGGCCAAGGCCAACCCCAAACTTGCGGGCTGGTTCACCGGGCAGGTACTCAAGGCCACCGGCGGCAAGGCCAACCCGGCCGCAGTGACTGAAATCGTCACGCGAAAACTCGGGCTCTGAAGGGGGCAACAATGCAGGCTTATGAATATTCGGCGATCCCGGCCCCGGCCCGCGCCGACAAGAACCGCGCATTGAAAACCTCGGGCGAGCGGTTCGGCGCCACGCTGGCCGCGGTGATGAACCGGATGGCCGCCGAAGGCTGGGAATATCTGCGCGCCGATGTGCTGCCATGCGAAGAGCGCTCGGGCCTGACGTCGCGCACGACGGTCTGGCACAACTTGCTGATCTTTCGCCGCCCGCTAAGCGAATCCGATGGCGAAATGGCGCTACTGCCCGAAGTGCCCGCGCCGATGACGGCGAACGACGCGATGGAAGCCGAAGAACCGGGGGCAAATTCGGTGCCGAGTTTTCTTGCCGCAACCAAGCCCGGCGCCGCGCCGCGGCTCAGCACGCACAGCGAAGCCGGCCCCACACCTCGCCTTGGCCCGGCCACTCCAGAGGCCTGATCCCGCCAAAGCCGACGGCGGCGGAATGATTTTTGCTTTAACGTCGCACGAAATCGCCTATTCTTCATGGCCCGACTCGAAGCGGTCGGGAACAGAGGACCGCGCATGACCAGAAACGACCCTTTCGGGTTCGACATCTCCGCCGCAACCGACAAAAAGCGCCGCGCCAAGGGCAAGCGCGGCATGTCTGGCGCTTTCGAGACTTCAACGCGCACCTGCGACCGGCACGGTTGCAAGGAGCAGGGGCAGTATCGTGCCCCGAAATCGCCCAAGAAACTCGATGACTACTTTTGGTTCTGCAAGGACCACGTGCGCGAATACAACCTGAACTGGAACTATTTTCAGGGCCAGTCGGAAGAAGAGTTTCAAGCTTTTCTCGACAACGCCACAGTCTGGGAACGCCCCACCAAACCTTTCGGGCGCGTGTCAGAAGAAGACCGCGCCTGGGCCCGCCACGGTGTTGCCGACCCGATGGAAATCCTTGGCGCGAATGCTACGCAAAACCCCGGCCGTCAGAACGCAGGGCGCAAGCTGCCGCCCACCGAACGCAAGGCGATTGAAATTCTCGACGCCCGCGACACTTGGACCAAGCCTGAAATCCGCAAGCAATACAAAAGCTTGGTGAAAGATCTACACCCGGACATGAACGCTGGCAACCGCGACGATGAAGAGCGGCTGCAAGAAGTGGTTTGGGCTTGGGAGCAGATCAAGGATAGCCGCAACTTTCGCGACTAACCGCCAACGCGCCTAGCGCCATTCGCCGCGCGCCTCCGGCGGGGGGATATTTGTCTCTGAAGCAGAGCAGGCGCGCGCAAATGCTTCAGGCAAAATATCCTTGGGGGTGAATTGGCCCGAAGGGTCAAGAGGGGGCGAAAAGCCCCCTCGTCTTTTGTTCAGCCCCGCAGGATGCTTCGACCCGCGTATTCGGCCGTCTCGCCCAGCATTTCCTCTATACGCATCAACTGGTTGTACTTTGCCAACCGGTCGGAACGGGCGAGCGAGCCGGTCTTGATCTGACCGCAGTTGGTGGCCACGGCGAGGTCAGCAATGGTGGCATCTTCGGTTTCGCCAGAGCGGTGGCTCATCACGCTCGTATAGCGTGCGCGATCCGCCATACGCACCGCATCGAGCGTTTCGGTCAGCGTGCCGATCTGGTTGACCTTGACCAGAAGCGAGTTGGCACAGCCTTCCTTGATGCCTCGCGCGAGGCGGGTGGGGTTGGTGACAAAGAGATCGTCCCCCACCAGTTGCACCTTGCCGCCAAGTCGGTCGGTCAAAAGCTTCCAGCCCGCCCAGTCATCCTCCGCACAACCATCCTCAACCGACAGGATCGGATAGTCGGCACAAAGGGCTTCGAGGTAATCGACGTTTTGCGCGGAAGAAAGCGACTTGCCCTCACCCGCCATTTCGTAGGTGCCATTCTTGTAATACTCGGTCGCCGCACAATCGAGGGCGAGCCAGATGTCTTCGCCAGGGCGGTAGCCCGCTTTTTCGATCGCCTTAAGGATGAAGTCGAGCGCCGCGCGGCTTGACGACAGGGCCGGAGCAAATCCGCCCTCGTCGCCCACGCCGGTAGCAAGCCCCGCCTTCGACAATTCCTTTTTCAGCGTGTGAAATACTTCCGAGCCCATCCGCACCGCGTCACGAATATTCGCGGCGGCGACTGGCATAATCATGAATTCCTGAATGTCGATCGGATTGTCGGCGTGTTGGCCGCCGTTGATGATATTCATCATCGGCACCGGCAACACCCGCGCCGACGTGCCGCCGACATAGCGGTAGAGCGGTTGGGCGGTGTATTCGGCAGCAGCCTTGGCCGCAGCGAGGCTGACCCCGAGAATGGCGTTGGCGCCAAGGCGGCCTTTGTTGGGCGTGCCGTCGAGCTCGATCATCAAGCGGTCGATGGCTACCTGTTCGGTCACGTCTTCGCCCACGAGGTTCTCGGCGATTTCGCCGTTCACCGCCGCCACCGCGTCCAGCACACCTTTGCCGAGGTACCGGCCCTTGTCGCCGTCGCGCCGTTCAACCGCCTCATGCGCGCCGGTCGAGGCACCCGAAGGCACTGCGGCGCGCCCCATGGTACCGTCTTCCAGCGTTACATCCACCTCGATGGTGGGATTGCCGCGGCTGTCGAGGATTTCGCGGGCATGAATGTCGATGATCGTGCTCATGGGCAACTCCTGATCGGGTGGGCCTTAGCAAAGGGGTTTACGCGTTTTGCCGCGGTCGCGAAAGCCCCGGCGCAAAGGCTGACGCAGGCTTAGTTGGTTAGCCGCAGGTCTGCCCAGATCGGCAGATGATCCGAGGCGCGGCGTGCCAGATGGCTATCGAACACGCCCGAGCGCAGCACCGATATGCCTGCGTTTGTGGCCATCCGGTCAAGTCGGCCAAACGGGGCACGCGCGGGGTAGCTGGCACCGGGGCTGGTCATCTCAAACCCATGCAGCGCCTCAAAGCCCTCGGCCGCGGACCATTCGTTGAAATCCCCCACGATCAGCGCGGGGCGCGCATCATCGTCGCGCAGCCGCGCGCGGATATGGGCAAGCTGCGAGCGCCGATCGGCGCGCCGGAGCCCAAGGTGAACGCCAACCAGGCGCAGCGGGCCACTGCCTGCGTCGAGATCGGCGATCAGCGCGCCGCGGGGCTCAAACCCCGGCAGAGCGACGTGGTGCAACGCAGCCAGCGTGATGCCCTTGCGCAGCAACAAGGTCTGGCCATGCCAGCCAAGGCTGTTCGGCCCTGTTGGGGTCAGCGCCACCGGTACGAGCGCACAGCCCTCGCGCAGCGCGTCTTGCGGCAGCGCCGCCGGGCGCCCCCGAAAGCGGAAGTCCACCTCCTGCAACGCCAGCACATCGGCGGAAAGCGCGTTGATCACGTCAATCACGCGCGCAGGATCAAAACGCCCGTCAGAGCCCTTGGACTTGTGGATGTTGTAGGATGCGATGCGCAGGATCATCCCATTGATATGGGGGCAAATGGGCACAACCGGAACCCCCGTTGCGCTGCAATTGCCGCACACCTATATCGCGACCATGCAAAAGCCCATCACATTTGCTTCACTGCGCCGTCTGCCGCTGCCCGTGCTGCTCATGTGGGCGGTGCTGGCGATTGAGTTCGTACTGGCGCTTTGGGAGCAGCAATGGCCGTCAGCAGGGGTTGCCTTTGCCACTTTCGTGCTGACGCTGGCGCCGCTGATCCTTGTCAGCCGTCTTGGGGTGCGCTTGCCGTGGGCCTTTGTGGTCGGCATCACCGCCTTTATCTTCGCCACGATTTTTCTGGGCGAAGCGTTCGATTTTTATCAACGCTACTGGTGGTGGGACGGCATGTTGCACCTTGGCTCGGCGCTGGGGTTCGGGATTGTCGGTTTTTTGCTGGCGTTCATGTTGTTTGAGGGGGATCGCTACGCGGCGCCGGCATGGGCGCTGGCGTTTATCGGGTTTTCGTTTGCCGTGACCATCGGCGCGGTCTGGGAAATCTTTGAATTCGGTGTCGATTTTGCCTTTGGCCTCAACATGCAGGAAAGCGGGCTGAATGACACGATGGGTGACATCATTGTGGACGTGATCGGGGCAAGCATCGGCGCGGGGTCTGGCCTTTTGTATCTGAAGGGGCAGTCGATCGGCGGCTCGGCGGCGCTGTTACAGGCTTTTATCGATCGCAACCGCAAGTTATTTCGCAAGTTTCGCAAGTAGTTCAGGTGCCGCAGAAGGTGCGCTTGACCGCCTCGTGCGGCGCGGGGGCCTCGGCAAGGTCACCCCATTCAGCGCGCGCATCAAAGGGGGCGGCAAGGGCTGCGCGCAGGCTTTCAAACGGTGCCATATCGCCCGCCGTGGCCGCTACGATGGCCGCCTCGATACGGTGGTTGCGTGGAATACGCACGGGGTTGGCGGCGCGCATCACGGCCTTTGGGTCACCCTCTTGCGACAGTCGGGCCTGCCAGCCTGTAGCCCAGGCATCGAAGGCGGCAGGCTCGGCAAACTCGCGGCGCGCGGTGCCATTGGCTAGGCCGTGGAACACGCGCGTAAAATCGGCCCCCTGCTGCGCCATCCGCGCCAAGAGCGTTTCAATTAGCGCCGCATCGCCTTCTCGCGGGGTGGCGATGCCGATTTTCGCGGCAAAAAAGCCGTTCATCGTATCGGTGAACGTCGGCCAGAAACCGTCGAGCACTGCCGTCGCAGGCTCTACCGCCGCCTCGCCCTCGCCGATCAGCGGCAAGAGTGCCGAGGCCAGCTGCGCGAGATTCCAGAGCGCCACGTTGGGCTGCTGGGCAAAGGCATAGCGTCCGTGCCGATCGATTGAGGAAAACACCTTGTCAGGATGGTAGGCGTCGATGAAGGCGCAAGGTCCATAGTCGATGGTTTCGCCCGAAATCGCCATGTTGTCAGTGTTCATCACGCCGTGGATGAAGCCAAGGCTCATCCAATGCGCGATCAGCCGCGCCTGACCTGCCACCACGCCAGCTAGCAAACCCAGCGGCCCCTCGGCCTGCGGATAGTGGCGCGCGCGGGCGTATTCGGCCAACGTCGCCAGCGCCTCTGTATCGCGCCGGGCGGCAAAAAACTCGAAGGTCCCGACCCGGATGTGGCTTGCCGCCACCCGCACCAGCACCGCGCCGGGTAAGGCGCCCTGTTCACGCAGAACGGTTTCGCCCGTTGCCACAGCGGCCAGCGCCCGCGTTGTCGGAACACCAAGCGCCGCCATCGCTTCGCTGACAAGATATTCGCGCAAGACCGGGCCAAGCCACGCGCGCCCATCGCCACCGCGCGAAAAAGGCGTGCGCCCCGACCCTTTCAGCGCCAGATCAAAGCGGCCACCGCCGGGGGGCAACAACTCGCTTAACAGCAGTGCGCGCCCGTCACCTAGGCTGGGCACAAAGCCGCCAAACTGATGGCCCGCATAGGCCTGTGCAATCGGCGTTGCCCAATCAGGAAAGGCGTTTCCCGCCAGCATTGCAACACCTTCGGGTGAGGCGAGCCATTCGGTATCCAGCCCAAGGCGCGCGGCCAGCGGCAGGTTCAGCGCCAGCAGTCTCGGCGCGCGTACCCGGGCGGGGGCGACATGCGCAAAGAAGCGTTCGGGTAGTCGGGCATAGCTTGGGTCGGTTTGGGGCATGATGACTCCTTGCGTTCTAGATAGGGTGCGCAAGGCAAAGCGAAAGGGCCGCCCGGATGGGGCGGCCCTTTACCAAATCAGGAAAAGCCTGTTCAGCCGACCAGTTCAAGGCCCGAAAAGAAAAACGCGATCTCGCGCGCCGCCGATTCCGGGCTGTCGGAACCGTGGACCGAGTTTTCACCCTTGGACAGCGCAAAGTCCTTGCGGATGGTGCCATCGGCGGCGGCGGCCGGGTCGGTTGCGCCCATCACTTCGCGGTTTTTGGTAATGGCCGCGTCGCCTTCAAGCACCTGCACCACCACCGGCTCGGATGCCATAAAGGCGCACAGTTCGCCATAGAACGGGCGCGCCTCGTGCTCGGCATAGAACTGGCCAGCTTGCGCGGGCGAAAGGTGGATGCGCTTGGAGGCAACCACGCGCAGACCTGCTTCTTCAAAGCGGGCAACAATCTTGCCGGTCAAATTGCGTTTGGTGGCGTCGGGTTTGATGATAGAGAGTGTGCGTTCGATGGCCATGTTTGCCTCTTGTTCTGGAAATGGCGACGCCCCCGCATTGGGCCGCGCCGGATGGCGCCCCGTAGCATGGGGCGCGTTGCTTGAAAACCCCGTGCGGGCAGGCGTTGACGCGGGCGCGCGCATCAGGCATGGGGCGGCATGCTTAAGATAAACGACATCACCTATTCCGTGCAGGGCCGCCCGTTGTTCGAAGGCGCCTCGGCAACCATTCCCGATGGCCACAAGGTGGGCCTGGTGGGCAAGAACGGCGCGGGCAAAACCACGCTGTTCCGCCTTATCCGGGGCGAACTGGCGCTGGAGGGCGGCACGATAAGCCTGCCCTCACGCGCCAAGATCGGCGGCGTCGCGCAAGAGGTGCCCTCGTCTTCAACCTCGCTGCTCGACACGGTGCTTGAGGCCGATACCGAACGCGCCGCCCTTATGACCGAGGCCGAGCACGCGACCGACCCACACCGCATTGCCGATATCCAGCACCGGCTGGCCGATATTGACGCCTGGTCAGCAGAGGGACGCGCTAGCGCCATTCTGCGCGGACTTGGCTTTGACGCCGAGGCACAAGCGCGCCCTTGCTCAGACTTCTCGGGCGGCTGGCGGATGCGGGTGGCGTTGGCGGGGGTGCTGTTTGCGCAGCCTGACGTGCTGCTGCTGGATGAGCCGACCAACTATCTGGACCTTGAAGGCGCGCTCTGGCTTGAAAGCTACCTCGCAAAATACCCCCACACCGTAATTATCATCAGCCACGACCGTGGCCTTTTGAACCGCGCGGTCGGCGCGATTCTGCACCTCGAAAACCGCAAGCTGACGCTGTGGAGCGGGCCGTACGATCAGTTTGCGCGCGCGCGCGCCGAACAGCGCGCCGTGCAGGCGGCCGAGGCGAAAAAGCAAGAAGCCCGGCGCGCGCACCTGCAAAGCTTTGTGGACCGTTTCAAAGCCAAGGCCAGCAAGGCCGTGCAGGCACAAAGCCGGGTCAAGATGCTGGAAAAGATGGAAATCATCACCGCGCCAGAAGATGCCGCCAAGCAGGTGTTTTCTTTCCCGGTACCCGAGCAGCTTTCGCCCCCGATCCTTGCGCTTGACGATGTGGCGGTGGGCTATGGCGGGCCGCCGGTGCTGCGCCACCTTAGCCTGCGGATCGATCAGGATGACCGGATCGCGCTTTTGGGCCGCAACGGCGAGGGTAAATCAACGCTGGCCAAACTGCTGGCGGGCAAGCTTGAGGCACAGGCGGGCAAGCTTACACGGTCGAGCAAGCTGCGCATCGGCTATTTTGCGCAGCATCAGGTTGACGAGCTTTACCTTGACGAGACGCCGTTGCAGCACATCCAGCGCGTTTATCCGGCCGAGTTTCAGCCCCGGCTGCGCGCGCGTCTTGCAGGTTTTGGCCTTGGCGCCGATCAGGCCGATACCGTGGTTGCCCAACTTTCGGGTGGGCAAAAAGCCCGGCTGTCGCTGATGCTGGCCACCACCACCGCGCCGCATCTGCTGATTCTTGACGAACCGACCAACCACCTCGACATGGAAAGCCGCGAGGCGCTGGTCGAGGCGTTGAACGATTACACCGGCGCAGTGATCCTGATCAGCCACGATATGCACCTGCTCAGCCTCGTTGCCGACCGACTTTGGCTGGTCAAGGCAGGCCGTGTAACGCCTTACCTCAACGATCTTGAGGCGTATCGGCGCGAATTGTTGGCGGGCGACGACAGCGCCAGCCAGCCGCGCAGCGAAAAGCCGCAAAAGCCGCCGCGCGAGCGGGTGCTGGTGCTGCGCTCGGACCTGCGCCGATGCGAGGAGCGGGTCGCAAAGATCGATGGGATGCTGAAGAAGCTTGATGAAAAGCTGGCCGATCCTTCGCTTTATGCCCCGCACATGGGCAAAGAGCTGCACAAATGGACGATGAAGCGGGTCGAGGCCGTCGACGGGCTGGCACGCGCCGAAGAGTTGTGGCTGGCCGCGCACGAAGCGCTGGAAGCGGCGTTGAAGGCAGAACTTGGCTGACTTGTTTTATCAGGTATTGACCTGAGTAATTTTGTCGGGTTTATAGGGCGTAGCATCAACCCTGCGGAGCCTGACCTATGACCCTGCGCCTTGCGCTGCTTGCCACCTCGCTTCTTGCCGCCTTTCCGGTACTGGCCGACGAGGTAAACATCTATTCGCACCGCCAGCCGGAACTGGTGCAACCGCTATTTGACGCCTTCACTAAGGAAACCGGCATCACCATCAACGTGGCCTTTGTAGATAAGGGCATGGTCGAGCGGCTGGTGGCCGAAGGTAGCCGCAGCCCCGCCGATCTGGTAATGACGGTCGATATCGCGCGGCTGATGCAGGTGGTCGATGCGGGTGTCACGCAAGCCGTGTCTTCGCCAGTGCTTGACGGCGCCATTCCGGCAGAGTTTCGCGACCCAGAAGGCCACTGGTTTGGCCTGACCAGCCGCGCGCGTGTTGTGTATGCCGCGCGCGACCGTGTGGCTGACGGTGAAGTGACCAGCTACGAAGACCTCGCCGACCCCAAATGGCAGGGGCGCATTTGCACTCGTCAAGGCACCAATGATTACAATGTGGCGCTAACTGCCGCCTATCTGGCGCATCACGGCGAGGCGGAAACCCGCGCCTGGTTGATCGCGCTCAAAGCCAATCTTGCGCGCAAGCCCGAAGGTGGTGATCGCGATCAGGTCAAGGCGATCTGGGCCGGGCAATGCGACATCAGCCTTGGCAACACCTATTACATGGGCGAAATGCTGGCCGACCCCGAACAGACGGAATGGGCCGATGCCGTGCGCATCGTGTTCCCCTATTTCGAGGGCGGCGGCACGCATATGAACATCTCGGGCGTGGCGATGACTGCGGCGGCCCCGCACCGCGATGCGGCGCTGAAGTTGATGGAGTTTCTAGTTTCTGACACGGCGCAGGAAATCTATGCCGAAACCAACCACGAGTTTCCAATCAAGCCCGGCGTCGCGCGCTCGGATCTGGTTGCAAGCTGGGGCGACTTTACCCCCGACTCGCTTCCATTGGGTGAAATTGCGCAACTGCGTCCCGCGGCGCTGAAACTCATTCAAGAAGTGAACTTCGACGGCTAAATCGGCGGGGCGCTGCCACGTCGCAGCGCCTCGCCCGTCGCCCTAGCGCGTGAGATGTGGACTTTGCCATCGTAGCGCGCCACCTTCACGGCCAACGGCTATGCAGGGGGTGCCATGAGCGCGCGCAAAATCATCATCGACACCGATCCGGGGCAAGACGACGCGGTGGCGATCCTGCTCGCCCTCGCCAGCCCCGAACTTGACGTCCTGGGTATCACCTGTGTCGCAGGCAACGTGCCCCTGGCGCTGACATCGCGCAACGCGCGGGTGGTGTGCGAATTGGCCGGGCGCGCCGATGTGGGGGTGTTCGCAGGATGCGACAAGCCGATCTCCCGGGCGCTGGTGACAGCGGAATATGTACACGGCAAGTCGGGCCTAGACGGGATCGAGCTGCCTGAGCCGACGATGGTTTTGCAACCACCCCACGCAGTCGACTTTCTGATCGAGACGCTGCGCGAAGCGGCGCCCGGCTCGGTCACGCTCTGCCCACTCGGGCCGTTGACCAATATCGCCACCGCATTCGCGCGCGCGCCCGACATTATCGGCCAGGTGGCAGAAATCGTGCTGATGGGTGGAGGCTGCTTTGAGGGCGGCAATACCACACCGGCCGCCGAATTCAACATTTACGTCGACCCGGAAGCTGCGGATATCGTGTTTAAATCTGGCGTGCCGCTGGTGGTGATGCCGCTGGACGTTACGCATAAAGTGCTGACCACACGGGCGCGGATCGAGGGGTTTCGCGCGCTTGGCACCCCTGTCGGCCATGCCGTTGCAGGCTGGACCGATTTCTTCGAGCGCTTCGATATGGCCAAATACGGATCAGACGGAGCGCCGCTGCACGACCCTTGCGTGATCGCCTATCTGCTGTCGCCAGACCTTTTCCAAGGCCGCCACATCAACGTGGAAGTCGAAACCCAAAGCGTTTTGACCCGTGGCATGACGGTGGCCGACTGGTGGCGCGTAACCAACCGCGCACCCAACGCGATGTTTATGCGCGAGGTCGATGCGCAGGGCTTTTTCGCGCTGCTGACCGAGCGGATCGGACGGCTTTAGAGATAAGCCCACAGCGCAGCATCAGGGCCGTTTGACGGGCCCTGAAGGCGATTGCGTAGCCAAGATCAAAACTGCGAAAGCGTCAACGTTGCAGAGAAGGTCACATCTGACTGATCGGCAACCGCTTGGCGCAGCGGCACCGCGGCCGAAACTTCAAAGCGCGCGTGATCGTTGAACCTGTAAGACGCCCCTACCCCTGCCGATGCCATATTCACAACTGTCGGGAAAGTCGAATAGACCGCACCAAAGTCGGCAAAGACAAAGCCGCTAAACACTTTGTCTTGAAACTCAAAGGGCTTGTGCAGCTCGAGATTCGCGTAGAATCCGCTATCGCCAGCCACCCCATCCGAAGGATAACCGCGCACCGTGGTCGGGCCCCCGATCTGGAACAGCAGCCCGCCGGGCAGCAGCGATTCCTCACTGGTCTGCCACGCACCGCGCCCGATAAACGAAATGCCGTTAGTAAACTTGTAGGCCCCGTCGATCGAGCCGGTGCCGATCACATAGTCGTTGCTCGTGGAAGCAACATTATCCGTGACCGTGGCAAAGACCGCCTGCATTTGGGTGCTGATGGTCCAGTTATCGCCAAACCCGGCAAGCGTGAAACCCGGTGCAAATTTGGTCGTGTCCGCATTAACAACCGGCACGCCTGCTGAATAGGATTCAGACGCGCCCCGGAAAAACGCTGCCGTTGCCTGTAGCGCAATACGATCAGTCGCATAGATCGGCTGGGTCACGGTAACCGAGGTCGAATGGGCATTGCCCGTTAGATCAAGTCCGACCGATGGACCATCGACCACGTTATATTCCGATGCAGAGGCGCTGAGACTGAGGCGCGTGCCAATCGGGGTAAGCGAAAAGTCGTATCGCACGGTCGCCGACTTGCTGCCTTCAGTTCCTTCGAGGAACAGAAGGAAAGTGTCGTCAATGCCAAGCGCGCCGTATTGGCGATACATGAGCGAGGCGCGCAGATCCCCGGTGGAGGCCACGCCGTTGTTATCGAGGAAAAACTGAAACTGTTGCGGCGTCGGTTCAGTGATGCCAAACACCAGATCTGTCAGCCCAAAGGCAGCACCCGGTTGCAAGATCAGGCGCAAATTCGCCCGGTTGGTCTGATTGAAAAACGCAATGTCACTTGCTGCGGTGGGAACATCAACCGTGGTGCCCTTGGCGAAACGAACGCGGTTGGTGATGAAGTTGGTGCGGGTCTTATGCTCGCCCACTACGGCCACAACGCCGACCTGCCCCTCGACCAAAGTGATGACCAGATCGCCACCTTCGACGTCTTGGGGGCCAAGGATGGCGGTCGCCGTAACCACGCCCTTTTCGGCATAAAGATCGTTCACATCGCGGACAAGCTCCGACAGGCCCGAGAAATCCACCTGCCGCCCGACGTATTTGTCGCGAATTGCCGCAAGCTCGACATCCGAAAGAAACGCCGATGTCGGTGCGAAGGTTACGGTCTTCAGCAGCACTGTCGGCCCGCCGGGTGGCGGCAAATCGCGCCGGTTGAGTGGTTCTACCACAACGCCCGGCCCTTGTTGGCGCGTGTCGGCCTCGGCGTCTGCCGCATCAAGCGCCCGCTCGCTTTCTGCCGCGATACGCGCCGAAAGATCGACCTCTGCTGGCGTTATCGCCAGCGCGCTCGTAGCTGCGAAGAGCCCCAGCGCACCAACTGTTAGCGCCGCAAACCCGGATGCATGCCGCTTTATAGGCGTCTTGTCATTTCCAGCCATCGTACTGCCCCGCCGTGTTGGACAACTCGCGGTATTCCGCTGAAGTCGTCATTGCCGCAAGAGAACTGCAGGGCCATTGCCGCGCACGAAGACACTATACGATACACCGTCGATGATAACCACCGTACCATTCAAGTCCGCAATATCGAGGTCCGTGTCGTCGTCCTCAAGCGGTGTGGAGCCGAATGCACCGGGCAACAAGATCGGATCACCCGCTTCACGCATGTTGCGCACCGTATCGCGCACCAGGCTGATGCCCGGGAACGGCAGGCCCAGAAGGTCGGTCACCTGCACCGTGGCATCGTAGACCACGACGAAGGAGTTGGTCGCCGTCGTGGTGCCATCAAGGCGAAGCGTGAAAGGCTTGCCGTTGAGGAACATCTGCGAATTGCTCGCCGGGTTCGTCTTTGGTGTTTGCGAGCGGTCGTCAACAAAGACCGTTTGCAACGGCGTCTTGAGCAGGAATGTGCCAGCCATCGGCGAGCTGCCTTGGATCGGCACCATACCGTTGAGAACATTGACGAACTCTGCAGTCGTGGTCAGCAACGTTTCTGACACGAACAGCAGCGGCATGACAATGCCCGCAGGCGCGTCAACGACCAGCTCTGCGAATGTTGCCGCAAGGCCGTTCGCCCCGGTGAGGGTGATGTTAAGTGGGTTGGGCCCGCTTGGGACCTGCGTAACATCAAGCGCGTGAATGACATCGGCGCGCAGGGTCAGATTTTCACCAACCTCGATAATACCGACATCGAGCGTGTCGGTGGCCTGAAGTTCGATGTTCTTGGCGCGCATTCGCTTGACGTCAAGCTTGCCCGTGTTGCCATCACCAAAGCCTGCGATGTTGATCAGCGTATCACCTGCTTCTTCGTAATCGCCGATGATATCGCCGGTCGAATAGATGGTGCTGTTGCGGCCTGCGATGATGTCTTGGAAGAACACGCCGTTACCGGTGATGTAGGAGTCGCGACCGGCGTTCAGGCTGGTCACGATGTTCACCTGCCCCGTACCGGCGGTAATGGTAGCATCCAATCCGGTTGTCGCGGTGTCGAAGCCTACTCCATTGCCGCTAAGCCATGCCGAGCCGTGCGCGTTGAACGTACCGCCCAGAACACTGCCGTGTACCGAGGTAAGCGTGATGTCGCCCGCATCTTCCGGCCCCGGAACCGCCGGGATGCCCGTAGTTTGCAGATCGACAAAGGTCAGATCACCGTCGGCAATAAAGTGCTGGCTTCCGCCGCTTTGCGCGAGAGTGATGTCAAGCGTGCCATCGCCTACGACCTTGATCGCGCCATTCAGCGCTTGCAGGTTGCTCAGCACCATATTGCTCAGCGCCCCAAGCTGGATGCCACCGTTGGCCGCCGTAGCGGCAAGCGAGTTGGTGCGGATGCGCAGCGGGTTTGCCGGATCAGTGACCGCGTTATCAAGTGCTGTCGCGTTTGCTTGCGTCTTGTCGCCGATGCCAAGGCCAGCGGTCAACACAACCCCTGCCCCGGGCGCCATGGCGGTGATGTCGGTGCGCGGATCAAGCGTGCCGGCATAGATCCGCCCGTCTGCAGCAATCGAAACCGCATCCGCATCGCCGCTGCCCGAGATGATCCCGGTCACCAGCGCATCGCCATCAGTGGCAATCTGCACCCGTCCGGCATCTGCGCGAAGCGTCGCGCCATTGAGCATCTTGAGCGAGGCTGATCTGATATCGACCAGGCCCGCAACCGAATGCACATCGCCAAGGCTTGTGAACAGTTGCCGACCACCAGCCGCAAGATTGATGTCGCCTGCAGTATCTACCAACCCGTCGATCACGCTCTGCCCGGCAGCTGCCAGACGGATTGTGCCATGTGCCAGTGCCGAACCGACGATGAACAACGAACCCGTCGGGCCGAACATATTGATTTCATTTGCCGCTGACGCGATGATCTTACCGCCGACGTTGACGCCAACGTTAAGACTGCGCGCTACAGTGCCGATCGAACCGGTCACCGCAGTCAGCGTAACTTGCGCGCCGAGAACGTTGATCAACTCGTCATCGTAGGCGTTCAGCAGCGAAACCGGCGCCATCAATTTCACGTCTTGCTGTGAATAGACGGTGTCGATCAGACCGGTGCCGATAAAGGCGATGTTGACACCGTTTTGCGCGCGCGCCGTGGTCGTGGCACCCGTGCGCGGCATGAGGGTCAACGGGGTCGTAGGCGACCCGATGCTGCCCTGCGCCGCTTCGAGGATCAGGTTGCCGGTCTGCACGGCGCTGACCGGGGCGTTGATGATATCGCCGTAAACCTTGATCCGGGTGTCGCCAAAGGTGCTGATAGTGCCCAGCGTTGCCCCGCCGCGCGACGCTAGGAACGCGCCGCCGATATCGGCGTTGCCGCCGCTCGACACATTTGGCACCGTGACATTTAGCGCGGTCACCGCGTTGAAGTTCAACGGCCGCTTGCTCAGCACGGTCAAAAGCGTGTGCTCTGGTGCAACAAGACCCAGTGCCGCCGCGTCGAATGCGGCCTTTTGCACATTAGTCAGCGTATTGTACTCGGCCCCGAGCATCAGCGTGGTCAGCACCCCGCTCACATCAAGCCCAAGCGCCACGGCGGCGTTGTAGGCCGCGATCTGTTCGGCGCTGGCACCGGTGGGCAGGTTGACCGGCCCAAGCGTCAGCTGCAAATCGTCGCGTTCTGCAGAGGCAAGCGCCACTTTTTGATCGAGCGTCAGATCACGTGGATCAAGGCTGGAGCGGATCGAAACACCCAGCGGCCCTGTTGTGCCCCCGCCGATCGTTTCACCGATGCCAAGCCCGGCTTCGATGGTCACGGTGCGGCCCGAAACGTTCGGGTCTTTCAGCACCGGGTTGGTGGCGGTGACGGTCTTGAGCGCGCCGGGCGCGATCGAGAAGGCCAACTCGCGTTCGGTCCAGACCGACCCGCGGGTCAGTTCGGCCTTTTCAGCGTCAGAAGCGACATAGGTGTAGCCATTGACGTATTCCGTGGTCAGGCCGCCAACAACCGCGTGCAGGTTATGATACTCTTCCGTCTGCCGGGTCTCGAAGTCAGCGATGTGATCCAGAACATAGGCATCAGGATCGGGCGCACCCGCATCAATCGCCTCGGCGCGGAACTGTGCGTCAAGCGCGCGGTACTGTGCTGTGTCTTCCGCAACCGTAATCGTGGCCGCAGGATTGTAGGCGGCATCGCCGCGCACGCGCCAGTATTGGTTGTAGGTTTGTGTGGTCGAAGCCTCGAATGCCTTTACGGCATTTTCCTGCTTGTCCTCGTTGGCCGTGCCATTGATTCCACGCGCGGGATCATTGGCCAGCAGCCCGAGGCTTTCCCAGAAGCCGAGAAGCTGATCGTAGGTACGCTGGTCAATCGACTGCACCGGATTGTTGTCCAGAATTTGCCCGGTTGATGCAAGGCGCACATCGCCGCCCGTGGTCTGCACCTTGGCCACCAGCATGGTGCCATCGGTATTGCTTGCCCAACCGTCCGAGCGGATGCCGATATCGCCTGCCGCTGTCACCGAAAGCCCAAAGAGCGGGTTGGTCTGCAGGCTCAGGTCAAGTTCCGGATCGCCGAAGGTGCGCTGTGCCGGGTCAACCGTAAAGCCGGTGTTGACCCGTAGCATCGCGCCAGTGGTGGTGTTGCCCACCGACCCGCTGAGCGAGGTCAGCGTGACGCGCGGTGCCTGAATGCGCGCGCTCTGGTTTGCCCCGTCAATCGAGCCGTAGGAGAACAGAGTAACATTGCCACGGCCCGCTGTTACGTCGCCCGCCGCCGTTATTTGATCGACGATTAGTGAACTGCGCCCGATGATCGCCACGTTGCCGTTTTTGGCATTGGCCGAAAGCGCGCCAGTGCCAGTCACCACGCCGGTCAGATTGACAGTCAGCGCCGCGTCGATCGGGCCCGCCAGCGCGTGCGGGTTGGTGATGCCGCCCACAAAGTTGTCAGCGGTCAGCGAA
This sequence comes from Rhodobacteraceae bacterium UBA6213, assembly GCA_002421605.1. Lineage (GTDB taxonomy): Bacteria > Pseudomonadota > Alphaproteobacteria > Rhodobacterales > Rhodobacteraceae > UBA6213. The sequence goes on from DISJ01000001.1 coordinate 53,548, forward strand.
ATAGTGCGTGCCTTGATCTCGCCCGCCAGATCGCCCTGAATGATCGAGGCGTTGCTGCCCGGCGTGGTGCCAGCATTAATCGTAACGCTGCCCGCAACTGCGTTGATGTTGCTGGTCAGCACCACATCGCCACCAGTCGAGGTAATGTTGATCGCGCCGGTATTCGACCCGATGAAGTTGACCCCGATCGGGTAATCGGCCCTCAGCGACTGGGTGATGATCGTCGTGTATTCCTGCCGGAGCTCGTAATAGTAGGTTTTTTCAGAAGCGATACACGCAGTCCACCAGTTGCAGCGGCGCGAGCTTTCGCCGGTTTTTGAGAAGACGAACGGGTTGTTAGCAGCATCTCGCAAAGTGAAATTGGTCTGATTTGCCGTGGTCAGCTGCGTGCCCAAAAGGCTTGAGTTAGCAGACGTAATTGCATTCGGGTCTTGGAACGCAGCGCCGTTGACGACGGTCAGCCCACCACCGGTGATCGTGTTTTGTGTCGTCACATATGTGCCGTCGCCCAAACGGTAGGTGTTCAGAAGCAACGGGCTGCCGCTCAGCGTAAGGCTGGTGATGGAACTGATCGTCAGGCTTTCAGACCCAAAGAGCTGGGTGGACACTTTCGAATAGTTCGAAGTCCGCTTGTATTCTTCACCCGTGGTCCAGACATAACGCTGGTTGGCAACCGGCGTGTAGGTTGCCCCACGATCCGATCCGGTGGACGCAACCGCGCTCCCGAGGATCAGGTTGCCAGTGGCATTGTCAATGTGGCCTGTCTGGGTGGCAATCTGTACAACGCCCGCGGCGTTTCCGGGCACGTAATTGCGCGTATAGATGGTCTTGCGCACCGAAATCAGCGGGTTGCTGGTGCTATAGGCCCCTGTCGTCTGAAGACCCGTAACATCGGTGATTTCAATCCGCCCTTCGATTCCGCGCAGCGTGCCGGTCGGGTCTTCGCCTGTCGATAGGTTGCGCAACACCACCGGGGTGTTCGACGCATTGGTAATGTTGATGGTGCCGAACCCGTCGAGCACGTTCAGCCGCCCTACGGTGGTTGACGACGAGGTGTTCATGATCTGGCCGAAGAGCTGGATATAACCGCCCTTCACCGATGCGCCGTTGACCACATATTGCAGGTTTTTGGCATCATACGATGCGCCGATATTATCGGCCGCGCTTGCCCGCACGATAGAGAAGATGCCGTCGCTACCAGGGTTGGCCGCAACATAGTTTTCGGCCTGCGCCCTGTTGAACTGCAAGCTGAATGTGATCTGTTCGGACAGATAGTCCTTGATGTTCACCTGCGTCGCCACGCCAAAGATTGCGATTGTGCGCACCGGGTCAGCGCTCGGGTTGACCAGAACCTCATTTTTGTACTGGTTGACCACGGTCGCCAGTTCGGTCGGGTCAATTCCCAAGGGCGTGCGGTTGATGGTAATTGCGTCCCCTGCGCTGTTTTGCACGGTCGCCGCGTTGATCAGGTTGGCGGCATCGAGGTCCGCTTGAGTAACGCCGATTGCGGCCATGCTCGCAGTCAACGTCGGGTTGCCACCAAGGGTCAGGTTCCATTCGGCGATGCCCGACTGGATGGTCGAGTTGATATTCAGATAGCGCGCCGAAATCGAGATCGCGCCGTTCGCGGTGATGCCCGGCCCCTGCTCAGAGGTCGAGGTGTGAACTGTAAAGCTCGCCGGATCGCCACCGATGTGGTTGAAACCGTTCACATAGCTCGCCACAAAGTCGCCGTCCTTGGCAAGAATCTCGACCGAACCGGCGTTGATCGTGCCTTGGATATAGATGTTCCCGGCTTCCGAGATGATGCGCACGGCACCCGTGGTGTTTTCAATCACCGAGCCGCTTTTGAGGATGATATCGGGCGCAACCTTGCGGTCGGCCATCGCGTAAGCTTCAGGCGTGTAGGTCGAGATGATCTCGATCAGACCACGGCTGGAAGTGCGCGAGGTCACCACATCGAGGTTGGCAAAGCCCGAATTCAGCCCGCCCGCGTTGAGCGACGTGATATCGGCGGGGCCATAGACCAGCACGCCGTTAAACCGCAGGTTGCCCGCATCATATTCAGGCACAATGAGGTTGCCGAGCTTTAGCGTGTGGTGCGTTTTGTTGGTGATCTCGATTTTCGCATCACCCGGCGCAAGCAACATGCCTGAGGCGGTGGTGCGCAACTGATCGCCCGTGACGTAGATATTGCCCAAGCGCGCCGCAGTATCGGCCACTTCAATCGTGTAGGCGAGCGGTGCCTCCGACGAGTTCAATGCGACCGCAGCTGCTTTCGTCTTGTCGGTGTAGCTGGTGGTCAGCGTGCCCAGCAAGCCCACAAACTGGGTCAGCGATTTGGTGCCGCCCACGGTGCCCGGCGTCGAACCCGTATTGGCGTTGAGGGTTGTCACCGCCGAGTTGATAGCGGTGAGCACCGCGCCAAGGTCGCTAACGGTGTTGGTTAGCGCATCCCTGTTCAGCGTGATGCGTGTCAGCGACCCGGCGGTGACGTAATTATCGGCCGCAGTGCCCGCCGCAAGAAGTGCTGCGCGTTTGTTGTTATCGCTGATGTTCGCGTTGTTCGCGTCAATCAGTGCCTGTCCTGTCAGGCCAGAGGTGCTATTTGCAGGAATGCTCGAAAGTAGAAGTGTCAGCCCTGCTGCAAGGGTGGTTGCACGATCACGCGCAATGGCGCTCTGGGTGGAAATCGTCGCGGTATTTGACGCGATCACATTGAGGTTGTTGGCAATCGTCGTCTGCGCGGATGCAATGATCGACTGCTGCGTAGATGCAGTAGTCACGTCATTGGAAATCAGCGCCGCTGAAAGCAGTACTTGCGCGGCAGCGATTTCGGCAGCTTTGGCAATGTTGGTGTTGCGCCGCGCAATAGTATCGGTTTCTGCAACTTTTGCCGCAGCGGCAGCTGCAAGCCCCTGATTGCGTGTGGTTTGCAGGCTCGTGACCGTGCCGCCATGTGTGGCGGCGCTATAGGTGCTCATAGATTGGATGGTCGAAATGGTGCTGTTGACCGACACGATCAACCCATAGGTCCCGTCTTCATAAAGACCTTTGACGCCATCTGCCAACTCGGTCAGGCCATCAACAATGCTGGTATCGGCCACGCCGTCGAGTTGCACTTTGACGGTCGAGATCGAGATCGAAAACGCTGCGGCCTCCGCTTCAAGCGCGGCTCTGGGTGACGGCCCGGAATACTCGCTTTCCACGAAATTGCCGCTCCCATCAAACGAACCAAGGCCAAGCCCAACAAGTTTGTTGTGCAAGAAGTTGATTTCGTTCTGATAAGCAGCCCTGGCGATCGGGTCGGTGTCATAGTCCAGGATCAACTGCGCCAGTTCGGCGACACGCGCCAGAATCTCGGTCCCTACCGGGTTCGGGCCCGAGGTGGTAAAAATGATATTCCCGCTGGAGGTGACAGAAATGCAGCCCGTGGTTGTGCAAGCATCGTCTATTTTCAGGGTCTTGTAGCGCTGAATGCTGGTTTCGACGCGTCCGTTGATATCGACACGCGACGTGCCACCGTTGGTCGAGGTGGAGCCGCCGTGATAATCAAAGGTCACATCGCCGCCGCCAAACGCGTTGGAAACCGCCGAAGCCGCCGCCGCGAGTGCTTCGCGGTAGATGTCTTTGCCGGTGCCCACGGCCGTGGCGGTGATATTGCCTCGGCTGACCGAGATGCGAATATCCCCTGCGGCACGAACGCCTTGTGGGTCAAGGTTCATGTTGGTCGAAGAACTCGTGCCCACGCTTACCAAGCCCGAATTTGCAACGATGACGGTCGGGTTCGGCCCGGTCGGAATTGGGATCGCGGTCTTGTTGAAGATATCCACGGTGGCGTTGAACACTAGGTTCGCGGCCTGCCCCTGCGGGCCGGTGCCCGCGCCGATGGTCACGGTCGCGTAGCGCGGCACGTCACCGTTGGTCGGGTTGTCGCCATCGGTCGCCTGCACCAGCGCGTCGTTGCCAATGCTGACGGTGTTTGCGCCGGTGTAGGTAATGTTGGCATCGCCCGAAGGCGCACCCGCCAGACCGTAAGTGGTGGCGCTGGCGCGCATGTCGACATCGCTTTCGCCCCACGCGGCGATCTGGATATCGCCATAGTCGACCATGACCTTGCCGTCGCCGCCAACCGATGCGGTGGCATTGGCTGTGATGAATGCGTCGATAACAGCGTCCGCCGTGGCAATCGCGCCGCCTGAATCGAGCGTGACCTTTTGCTTGGATGAGATCGAGTTATACGCTTCTTGCTTGTAAAGTGACGGGTCCGACGCAGGCTGCGTCAGCCGCACCACAGCATTCGCCCCGACATTCGCCGTGGTGTTGTGCGTGACCGCAACCGTAGCACCGCCCGCAGGAATGTTCGCAAGCCCGCCCGAGATCGAGTTGACGTTGGTCGCACCGCCCGCAAGGAACGGATTGGTCGTGATATTGCGCGCGGCAAGCGTGACATTGCTGGCCGTCAGTTGCACCCGGTCGCCAATATTCGCATCAACCGTGCTTTCGACGACATGCCCAAGTGTGGCACCGCTGGAACCTACCAGCGAGGCCTGCGTGCTATCAACCGAGCCTGCAAAGTTGGTATTGTGGGTCGCTGCAATAGTCGCGGTGCCAGTCACGTTGGCGCCATAAGCTGCGGCGCCGGTGGTGTCGAGGGCAGCACGCGTCGTGCTGCGGGTCGCGGTGGTCGCGGTTGCCGCGCTCCCCGCCACAAGGCCGCCACTGCCAGCCACCACTTCGGCGTTGTTGGAATCGGTGCCGTTGGCCGCCACGTTCAACGCGCCAGCCGAAAGCGTGGTCAGATTGGTCAGCGTGGCGGTTGTGGTGGTGGTCGAATTGGCCTTCGAGATATTGAAGCCCGCCGCAACAAAGCCCACGGCAAGGCCGCTACTTTTTGCCAACTGGCCGGTGGTGTTAGAAGCTGAAACCGTTGTGATGCCGCTCGAAACCAGGGCAGAACCGTTCACGCTGGTCTGCGCATTGGTGAAGTTTTGCGACTTCGACACCGTGGCATTGACGCCGATCAGCGCCCCCGCAGAGCCTTCCGAATAGGATTCGACAAGCCCCGATGTGGCCGTCGTGCCAATCGCGATGGTGCCCGCATCAATCGTCGCGTTATTGGCAACGGTGGTTGAAACCTGTGCGCTGACTTCTGTTTCAGAAAGCGACGCGCCAACCGCAAGGCCGCCTGCAACTGCGATACCCTTGGTGAAGGTGCTGCCCGATCCGGTTGCCGAGGCGCTGACAGAGGCAAGGCCAGTGGCATAAATCTGTGCAGAATTAACCGAGGCTATCACCGTGGGTTTGACGGTCGCGAACGACCCCGCCCCCTGAATCGCGGCCCCGATGCCGCCGCCAACAGCATAGGCGGTGGTGGTGGCCGAATCCGTCGCCGTCGCACCGACCGAAACCGATGCGGCGCGCGCGCCAAGGCTGCCGATCTGCGCAGAATCCGAGATTGAGGCGCTAATCGTGCCGCCGATGGTCGCCTGCCCAAGCGATGCGCCGACCGCGAGCGTGCCCGCAACCGAAACGCCGATGGCTTGGACGTTGATCGAGCGGGTCGCGTTTGCATTCACCGCGACAATGCCGTTTGTGGTGATGGTTTTGCGCTTGATCGTGGCGGTCGTGCGCGAATTGTCCGACGTAATGCCGACATCGGCGCTGATCGCGGCCAGCAGACCGCCAGCCCCCGCAAAGTGGTTGCCCGCAAGCGTGTGATTGGTCACGGCATGCACATTCACCGCGCCTGCGGCCATCAAACCTGTGCCGTCAATCTGCGCGGTGCTGCCGGTATCAACCGAAAGCACGCCGATGCCCGCGCCGCCCGCAAGGCCTCCCACCGCCACCGCACCAGTGACGAGTTTCACTTTCAACACATCCGAGCTGTTGACCGCAACCGTGCCGCCCGCATTGATCGTGCCGCTGCCAATGCTGGCCGAAGTGCCTGCCGGGATCGCCAAGCTCGACGCTGCCGAAACGATATCGACCTGATTGCGCCGATCTTGTGCGGTTTGGCTGACATCGCGCACCCGTGCATCGTCAGAACCGGCGAGCATGTCGTTGACTTCTCCGTTCTTCGCCTGATCCTGCGCACCCGAGGTGATGGAGGCAAAGCTCAGCGAGCCGTCGTCGCTTGCCTCACCGATGTTCTTGTCGGCTTCACCACCCGGGGCCACGCCGTCGCCGTAGTTGTAGACTGCAATACCAGCCGCCAGCCCAACAAGGCCGCCGCCCGCACCGATCACATAAGCCTCACCCGCCTTATTGGCGAGACCGCTGACAAGCACGTCGTCCTTGGCATTCAGGGTCACGTTGTCGCCAATAGAGGCGGCGGTGGTGTTTTTGAACACGCCCACATCAACCACGCCCGCAAGCCCGCCGAACAGACCCACCGCGATGCCACCTGCGGCAACCGAGGTGATCGTTTCATCGCGCGCCGAAACCACGACATCTTGCGCGCCATCTGCGGCTGCATTGCCACCCGAAGTGTTAATCGAAGCGTTGTTGCCAATCGAAGCCGTGTTCTTCACGTCCATCAGATAAAGGGTCAGCACACCGGCAACCCCGACCCCGCCCGCCGAACCCGCAACCCCAAGGGTAAAGCCGGATTGGCGCGAATTTGCCGCCACGTTCACGCCGCGTGATGCGACGGGCGTGCCGCCAAACGTATCGGCGGGCAAGATCATATGGTTTCCGCGCAAGCCAAGGGCCGACACAGTCGCCCCCGACGCGATTGACGCGGTGATTTCTTTGTTAAGGTTCACCACGCTGACCGCCGCGCCCACGCCAACATAGCCAACCGCCAGTGCCCCTGCCACAACGGCGGTGCGCGTCTGATCATCTGCGATAACGTCAACGTTGCCCTGCGCCGTCACGGTGCCCGCAATTTGCGCTTTGGTGGCAGTCGTCAGGTCGATCACCGAAATACCGCCCGCAAGCGCCACACTGCCCGCTGCCGCACCTGCAGCACCGATGCCAACGATGTCTTGCGTCGCGCGCGCCGTAACGGCAACATCGCCATCGGCGGTCACATTGGCGGCCGCAATGGTCGCCTCGGTCGTGGTGTCGATCACCATGACGCTAACGCCCGCGCCACCCGCAACCGCGCCACCCGCAACCGCGCCCGAGAAGCCCATCGTGTAGATGTCGCTTGCCGCAGCAAGGGTCACGTTCTGCGTGCTTGCAGCCGTTCCCGCAAGGCGGTTGATCTGCGCACCCGTGCCAATTGTAGCGCGCGTGTCGGTGGTAATGACCGGCACCCCGGCAGAAACCGCGATCCCCACCGAACCCGCCGCACCGCCAACCGAAAGCGCGCGCACCGCGGCCTTGTCGGTCGCGTTCACAATTACGCCGCGCGCATTTGCGGTGGTCGGGGTCGAAGTTCGCTTTTGCCCAAGCATTTGCAGGCCCACCGTGCGTGCCGAGGCGGCATTGGCATCGGTCAGCTCATTGGTTGCATCGGCTTTGAAATCGGCGGCGGCAAAGCCATTATCGCTACCATAGGCCGAAAATCCGGCTGCATATCCAGTAACATAGCTTTGCGCGGCACTGTTTGCGAGCGCGGTAACCTGAGCGTTCGCATCAATGGTTGCAAGCGTGACCGCATCAATCACCGTCACGCCGACCGATGCACCAATACCCGCCGCGCCCGCGGCAAACGCGCCATCGACCATGTCGATTTCGGTCTTGCCATCGGCAGTGACCGCTACGTTGCCATTTGAAAGCACGCGCGCGCCTGTGCCGATCCGCGCAGTTGTTTTCGGGCTGACCGACAGCACGGTAACCGCGCCCGCTAGCCCGGCAGAACCACCAATCCCGACACCTGCGGTAATCGCAAGAATGTCTTCTGCACTTGTCGCGTTCAGCACGACATTGCCGCTATCAACCGTCGCATGCGCGCCGATTTCGGCGGTGATGGTTTTGTCGATCACGCCAACCGAGACGCCAGCGCCAACACCTGCCGTGCCACCAGCCCCGGCAGCACCAGAGACCGAGAACAGGCGCGAAAGGTCGGATGCCTGAACCGTCAACGAGCCGGAATTGAACGTGGTGCCAACCTTGGCGTAATCGCCGATCAGCGCCTCGGTCGTGGTGCCAAGCACATAGATGCCCGCCCCTGCGCCCACGCCCGCCGTGCCACCGGCCGCACCGGCAACGCTGAACAGATCGCCATCTTCTGTCGCGACAGCGGTAATCGAGATCGGACCGCTTGCGTTGATTTCAGCGCGGTTCGCGGTGGATGTACCATCCCCCAGCGCCGCGCGGGTGGTGTTATTGACCACCACGACCGTTGCCGCAGCGCCAATTCCCGCCGTGCCGCCTACGCCAACCCCTGCGGCCAGCGCGAATACGTCAAAATCGTTGGTAGCCCCAAGCGACACCGCACCATTGCCCGAAATCGTAACGCGCGCGCCACGATCCATCAGCGCCTGAACCGTGTTTTCCGCAGTGATGACGCCTGCCACACCCGAAACCCCAGCCGACGATGCAGCCGAGGCCGAAGCGGCGTAAGAGCGGATGTCCTGCTTTGCCGAAGCGGTATTCGAGAATGACCCCGCCGCGGTAATGCGGGCGTTTTCGCCCAGTTTGCTGGTGGTTTCCCCATCGCTCACGATCACCGTGGCCGAAACCCCGACCGCCGCGCTCGAGGTGCTGGCCGAAAGTGCGCCCGATAGCGCCTTGGCAACGAAATCTGCGCCCGACGACAGCGTAACATTGCCACTGCCGACGTTGACTGTAGAGGCAGAACCCACCGCCGCCGTCAGCGTGTCCGAGAATACCATGACCCCGAACGAACCCTGAACAGCTACGCCGGAACCGCCCGCGCCGCCGATGGCTTCTACGTAGTAGTTTGAATTACCGAGAAGTTTTTGGGTCGCAAGATCTTCAAGCAAATCTGCGAACGCATCCAGATCATCTAGGTTGTCAAAGTCGAAATCGGGGGCTGCGTCGATTTTGCGGTTGATTGCCGAAATCGACAGCGCCGAGCCGGTAAGATTGCTGTTCGCTCCGACGCTCGCCTCATAATCCTTGTCGGCCACAACCACGGCAATCGAGCCGCCCACCGCGATGCCGCTGGTGGAAAGCGAGCCCGCAAGGGCCTTTGCCGAAAGGTGGCTTTCGTTATCCACCGCAAGCGTCATGGCGCCGCCGTTGGTCACGGCGACATCGTCGCCGATCGTCGCCTCGGTCGTGCCGGTGGAAATCGCCACCGCGATCGAGCCCGCAACCGCAACGTTCTTGCCCGATGCCCCGGCAATACCCAGCGCGGTCAGTTTCGAGCGGTACACGCCATCGGCGTTTTCGCGCGAGGTCGCGGTGAGCGACATGCTGCTCGCGTGCGTGACGGTCGCATCGTCGGCGATGGTCGCGCTCGTGGTGTTGTTCAGAATGGCAAGCCCGACCCCTACACCAATGCCGACCTTGCTGCTCATATTGGTCGCAGCGCCAATGCCCGAGGCGGTCATACCAACGGTATTGGTTGCGCCGATGTTGATCGCGCCGGCGACGTTGACGGTGTAGCCTTCAAGTCTGGCAGAAACCACATCCTGTGCCGCAGCAATACCCGCCGCAGCCGCGATGGTCACCTTGGCACCATCTTTCTTGCCGTCTTGGTCGCGCTGGCTGTCTTTGGTCTTGTCGAGCGAGTCAGCGGTGGTCGAAGTACCACCGGTTTTGTCGTTCTTCTTTTCGTCCGTTTCGCTAAAATCGCCGCCGCCCGCCGTTGCAGTAGCATTCGCGTCATAGGTGCGATTGGCGCTGGCGGTGATGGTCAGCGACCCCGCCGTGATCGAGCGCGCCAGCGTTGCACTGGTCAGCGAGGTGTTGAGCAGCGTGCCACCCGAAGCACCATTGCCAAGAATGATCGCCGCCGAAGCACCGACGCCAACCTTGTCAGACTTGTTCTCACCGGTTGATGTTGCCGTGTTGCTACCGGTGTTGGTCGCAATCACGCTGACAGCGCCTGCGCCCATCACAAGCGCATTGCCGGTGCCAATCCGGGCCACCGTGGTCTGGTCCAGCAGCGCAAGCGCCACCGACGCATCTACCGCAATACCGCCCGCCGCCCCGGCCGACGCCTCGGTCAAGGTGATAAGGCCAGAGGTCGCTTCGACCGCAAGGCCGGTGCCAGCGGTCAGCGTGGCGCCATCTTGCAACTCTGCCGTGGTGGTCTGGTTCACAAGGTTCATCGCGAATGACGCGCCCACGCCAACCTTGCCGCCCGTCACGCCCTCATCCGAAGGCTGTGCCTTGGCGGTCGAATCGACCATGTTTTCGGCTTCGATGCTCGATGTGCCCGCACCTGCGGAAACCGATGCCCCACCGGCAATCCGCGCGGTGGTGTTGAGCGTCAGAATGTTCAGCGCAACCGAGCCTGCGATGCCCACTTTGGAACCGCCCGCGCCCGACGTGGCCGAGGTCAGGAAGGTGTCAGTCGGCGCCGTCGCCGTCTGCAAGGCCCGCACGTTCACGCCCAAGCCCGAATGCGTCGCGGCACCCAGGTAGGCGGTGTTGGTTTCTTTCACCACGTTGACCGATACCGCGACGCCAATACCTACCTGCGATGAGCCGCCGTCCTCGCCCTTAACGGCCTGCCCATCCGAACTTGCCGCGCCGCTGGTGGTTGCACCGGATGCAATCGTGATCGCGCCACCTGCGATAATACTTACCCCATCGGGCACCATCGCCTGCACTTGCGAATTCTGCACGTTGATCGCAACAGCCGCAGCCACCGCTACCTTGCCCTCGGACGATTTCGCCGAGCGCCCGTTTTCGTCTGCCGCCGCGGTCGAGGTCGCGCCTTGCTGGTCGGCGTCACCGACGCCTGAGGCCTGCTGCTTGCCCGAGCCTGCGGTCATTTCGCGGGTCGCCGATTTGTCAACGCTGTCGCCGGTGCTGGCGGGCGCCGCATCTTCATCTTCCGCGTCCTTGGCGCCGGCAGCGCTTGCCACGGCGGTCAGGGTTGATTGCGAAATCCCGCTCGCCGAGAAGGTCACGGCACCCGTAGCGCTCACGTTGCGCGCGGTGGTGGCAGTGGCGCGGTCATCGACGATGGCCAGCGCCAGCGCCGCACCGATTGCGGCTTTTGAACCGGCGGCCTTGCCCGAGGCTTCGGTCGTCGTGGTCGAATGTTGCGCCGCCGATACATTGACTGCACCAGTCACGCTTTGCGTGCCGCCAGTACCCAGCCGCGCAGTCGCGGTGTTGTTGATCAGCGAGAGCCCGAGTGCCGGGGTGATCGAAACACCGCCCGAAGACCCCGCCTCGGCCTTGGCTGCGGCCACATGCGTAGCCCGCGCCGAAAGCGTCAGATCGCCCGCGCCGCCCACGACGCCGCCATCGGCAACCTCGGCAACCGAGCGATTGGCCAGAATGTTCAGCGCAACCGAGGCACCCACGCCCACGGTCGCCCCCGTGGCGCCGCCACCAACCGGCAGCGCCTCGGCGGTCGTATTTGTCTGGTTGTCGGTCGCAAGCATGACCGCGCTGCCGCCCGTGATGGTCAGCACCGTGGCCCCGGAAACCCGCGCCACCGACTGCGTATCGATCAGGTTCAGCGCCACTGAACCGGCGATCCCCACTTTTGAACCACCTGCGCCAGAAGACGCGCGTGCCAGATACACATCCGTGCGCGTGGCCGTGCTGGCCGGATTAGCCATCAGTGCGGCCACGTCGCGCTTGTCTGCCGAAATCGAGAGTCCGCCCGCGCTATGCGCCGCATTGCCCAGAATCGCGTCGTTGCGCGCCTTCACCACGTTGACTGCAACCGCAGCACCGATGCCTACTTTCGAAGTGGGCGGGGTCTCGCCCGCCTCATCGGCCACGCCAACCGCGTCGCCCGTGGCTTCGATCTTGCCATCGGTGTTGTTCACCGCCGCCAGCGTCAGTGCACCGCCTGCCGAAATCGCCACCCCGTCCGGGATCGCCGCCGTCACGGTCGAGTTCTGCACATTGATGCCAACCGCCGCCGCGACCGAAACCTTGCCTTCGGAAGTCGAGGCCGAATGCCCCTCGTCATCATTCGCCGCAGTCTCGGTTGCCGCTTGCTGGTCAGCATCGCCAACGCCCGCCGCCCGCTGGCGGCCCGCGCCTGAAGACATCTCGGAATTGACGGTTGTATCCACGTCCGGCGCGCCGCCCGCGGGTGCATCGCCAGCATCATCCGCAGCCTCGGCACCCACGGCCGAGGCTTCTGCCTTCAGCGTCGAAAGCGAGGCGCCCGCCGCCGAGAAGGTCACGGCACCCGTAGCGCTCACGTTGCGCGCGGTGGTGGCAGTGGCGCGGTCATCGACGATGGCCAGCGCCAGCGCCGCACCGATTGCGGCTTTTGAACCGGCGGCCTTGCCCGAGGCTTCGGTCGTCGTGGTCGAATGTTGCGCCGCCGATACATTGACTGCACCAGTCACGCTTTGCGTGCCGCCAGTACCCAGCCGCGCAGTCGTGGTGTTGTTGATCAGCGAAAGCCCGAGTGCCGGGGTGATCGAAACACCGCCCGACGACCCTGCTTCGGCCTTGGTTGCGGCCACATGCGTTGCGAAAGCTGCAAGCGTCAGATCGCCCGCACCGGTGACGACGCCGCCATCCGCAACCTCGGCCACCGAGCGGTTCGCCAGAATGTTCAGCGCAACCGAGGCACCCACGCCCACAGTCTCGCCTGTGGCGCCACCACCTGTTGGCAATGCATTGGTGGTCGAACTCGTTTTGTTGTCGGCCGAAAGTACAACCGCACCGCCGCCGGTAACCGTAACCTCAGACGCCCCGGCAACGCGCGCGATACTTTCGGTGTCGAGCAGGTTCAGCGCGAACGATCCAGCGATGCCGACGTTTGATGCGCCAGCACCCGATGTTGCGTTGGTGGTGAAGGTATTGCCCGCCCCCGTCGCCAGAGCCGCGACACTGGCGCTGCCGGTGTTGACCGCGCTGGAGATGACAGCGTCGTTCACGACCTTGGCGATGTTGATGCCAAGCGCTACGCCAACGCCGGTTGCTGACTCAACGGTCGAGCCATCCGCACTAACGCTGACGCCGTTTTCGGACCCGGTTTCAACGTTGAGCGCGCCGGTAACCGTAGTGGTCGCGGTTGAATTGATGCGCGCGTTGGTTGTCGAGGTCAGATCCGAGATTGCAAGCGCCCCAGCAACCGAAACACCGCCGCCGCTGGTTTGCGCTTGCCCGCCGTAGGACGGATCTGAAAGGTAGGTCATCGCCTTGCTTCCGGCAGAGGGCGTTGTGGCACCACCTGCCCCGGCGGTCGCGTTGACCGAAATGTCGGTGGAAGTGTTGGCAAGCAGCGCGAGCGCGCCAGAGGTTACTTCGGCGGCGTCCACGATTTCTGCGGTGGTAACAGCATTCACCACGCTGACCCCCACGCTCGCGCCAAAGGCTGCGGCTTGCGGGGTCGCGTCAGAATTGGAGGTTACGGTGTTATCGACGGTCAGCGATGTGTCGCCAGCAACGGTCAGTTTGGCCGTGCCGCCAATGCGGGCAATCGCGGTGCTGTTGATGGTGGAAACGGCTACCGCGCCGTCTGCCGAGCTGTTCACTGGGGCAAGCGACTGGGTGACAATCGACGACTGCACCTGCGAAATTGCGTCGATATCAACCGAAGCGGCGGTCAGATCGGTGGCACCACCGATATCGACCTTTGCCTGCACATTGGTCACGACAACGCCGAGCGGCAGCAAGGTAAGCCCGCCTGCGCCCGTGGCCGACGCCGTGGCCGTGAAAATTCCCGAAGCGGCAATGGTGCCGCCGTTGGCGGTGATCAGGGCGTTTGCGGTCGGCAGGGCCAGTAGAAGGCTTGCCTGATCAACGGTCGAGGTAGCGGTCAGCGTGATGTTGCGGCCGGTCACTTCCGGGCCGGACGCGCCGCCTTCTCCGATTACGATATGCGCCGTGCCGCCACTGGCCCGCACTGCGGTCAGCGTGACGTCGCCGCCAGCAAAGCCAGAGCCTGCCGTGACACCGGCCAGAACTTTCGAGCCGTCCGCCAAAGTAATCAGCGGCGCTTCAATTGTGATATTGCCCGAGTTTCCACTGGTGACGCTCGCAGTCAGCATCCGGGAATCGAGCACACCACCGGTGGAGATCGTGATCGAGTTATCGGCCTGCAGCAGAATGCTGGCGCCGTTTGAGAAGATGCTGGTGGCGATGCTCGCATCGTCTGCAGCAGCGGAGTCAGTCGGGACACCGCCGATAAAGAGGTTGTAGGGGTCAACCAGTAACGTGCCCGCGCGGCCAGCGCGCGATGAGAGGTCAAGATTAACCGAGCCGATATGCGCATCGCGCCCGCTCAGCTCTACAAAGCCACCGTCGCCAAGGCCAACGCCTGCCGCACTGAAGGTCGCATTGTCCTGCACCGCAAGGGCGCCATCCGCGAACACCACGATATCGCCGCCGCTTTCGCCATCGGCCGCAAGTGAGGCACCCGCATCAATCGTAATGTCACCGCCGGTGATCGAGATGTCGCCGCCCCGCCCAGTCTCGGTGCTGACATCTAGCTGCCCGCCAATGTGCGAACCGCCCGCCGCAACGATCGAAATGCGCCCCCCGTGGGCAACCATTGCGGCGCCTTCGAGCATGCCACTCGAGTTGACGGTGGATTCAAACTTCGTGCGCTGGCCAAGATCGGCCCCGGTCAGCGGCCCGGTATTGCCGTTGACGGTAACCGTCTGTCCTTGAAGGGTGATAGCGCCTTGCGCATTGACCTGCCCCATGATCGCGATATGGCCATCGGCCGACATCGGGATTTCGCCGCGCATCAGTTGCGAGGCGACGGCGTCGTTAACAGTGCCATCGGCGCGCACAACGCGGTCAAGAAACTCTTGCGTCGGGGTGTTGACAGTCAGAGAGCCCACGTTGACGCGGCCATTCTGACCAACGATGAAGCCATTGGAACTTGCAAAGAACACATTGCCGCCAATGCTGCCGTCCATGTAGCTGTTCAGCTCGCCGTTGATCAGCACCGCACCATTGGTGACGATGTTGACAAGGTTGCCCGCCGCATCGGGAACCATCAGATCAACGCGCGTACCCGCGGCCTGCTGAAAATCGGAAAACGTGTTGAAACCGGTATTGCCCGATACCGTGTCGGTGGTGATTCGGGTGTAGTTCTCATTGGTGGTGATCGTGGTGCGGGTGCGGCCATCGGCTATGATGTTGTTGGCGGTGATATCCAGGTTCACCGCCTGGGCTTCGGCACGATCGGCTACGCCCGTGCCCATCAGCGCGCCTAGCACAAGAGGACTTGCACCCAGTACAAATTGCTTGAAAAGGTCGCGCCGTTGGCGCGCCCTTTGCTGGCGGGAATACTCAATGTGGAGGAGACTGCTGTGCTTGCCCATCAGAATTCTCCACTATTGATTTTCAGGATGTCGGGATCGTCAGGGTTCACTGCGTACAGCAGCGTGAGGCTGGCCGGGAACAATGTTCGCACCCCCTCGCTTTCTTCAAACCGCCCTTGGAGGAGCAGAATTGCCGTGCGCCCGGAGGCGTCAGAGCCGCGGAACAAAAGCAACCCGTTCTCTAGCACCACGTCTTTGGAAACCGTGTCGGGCAGATAACCTGCACCCTCAAAATAGGCGCGCAGCACATCGCCGTTTGCATAAAGCGTCGCTTCGGTGATCGAAGGATCGGTGGCAGGAGCCCAGAGTACACCGATCTGGATCAGCGCCTTGCTTTTGTAGCCGAAGATATAAGACACCTGCGCGACGCCGCCATCGCGCAGCACCTCGGGCACAGAAATGGTCATGACCTGGGTACGCTCGACCGTGTTCAGGCCAACCTCTACCGCATCGCCTTCAATGCCGAAGTCGGCCTTGATAGCGGCACGAACGGCCTCTTCGTCCATGCCGAACTGCGCCGAGCGGAACCCGGTCAGCGCCATCGCGGTCGTCTCGCTGGGCGCGACCGGCACTGCTGACTGCGCGACCGCCACCGAGGGGGCCGCGAAACTGCCCGACAGAGCCAAGAAAGCTGCTAAGGTCAATTTGAGAAAGGCGTCGGAAAAGCGAAGGCTCATGATAGTCGGCATCGACATCTCCAGACGTTAATCAGACAGAAATAGGCACGGGTGGCCGAAGCCAAGTCGTGCCTTGAATGTGGCAAGTGAGGGGAAACATCTCGATCAACCAACTACGTGACTGCTGCACCCGAACACAGCGTCTTTCGGGCGCATCAACTCGTTTTTTTGTTCGAGGCACGCACCTTTTTGGGTGCCGGAACTGACAGCTTGGCAACCGAGCGCAGGCTTGCAATCTGGTTATAGATTGCCTTGAGGAACCCTGAAGCGTGCAGCTTTTGCAACTGCTCGCCAGTAAGGGCCGCAAGTGCCGCCTCATCAATGATCAGGATGCCGTGTACGACCGACTTGCTGCCATCGGGCGCGGCGGTATCAAGTGTTGCGCTTTGCAGCAGGCCGAAGTCGCGCAGCATTCCGCAAAAGATTTCAGTCCGCAGCGCAGCGTCGCGATAACTTTGCGCCAGAGTCAGTGCCTTATCGAGGGCCTCCTCGCGCTCGCCCTTATCTGAAAAGAACCGCTCGCCCGATTTCTCGCCCAGGCCGGGATAGGTGTCGTCGATGCACAAAAGCGACTGCCCACCCTCGACATCGCCAATGATGAACGGATAGCGGCGCAGATAGGCGGGGACATAGGCCCCCGTCCAAAGCCCATCGTCCGAGACGAAGGCGTTGGTTCCAGGCGCAGCACCCGTTACGAATACGGCAGAGGGAAGGTCGGGGCCGGGCAGGAACGCGATCGGAAGTTCGGCCATTGCCAACTCGAACTCGTCCACCAGTGCGGGGATGACATTTGCTTCACGTGCATATGCAAGCGGCTGAACCGCGGCCCCAATTCGCAGGTTTGCGTGGCGCTTCACATCAAGCGGAACGACATTCTTGTAGAAAAGGGGTTTTGCATCTGTCACGTTCGGGGTCACCTCCGGTTGGCAGTTACTGCGACGTTTTGTCACATTTTTTTGTTAAGGGAGCGTAACAATTAGAATAACTTTAAGCAACCTTTAATGACTGGCGGCAAAATCACCCTCGGACCGACGATATTTTCGCCGTGAATAGGCCAATTTCCGCTGATTTCTGTGGGTTTGCGGCTTGCGCAATGTGCGGCCCGCCCTGCCCCGCCACAACCCGAGATTCGAATATTTGTTGCCTCAGACATAAATTCTGTGCCTTGCGCCCAAAAAATGGGACCCTGAAAATACCGATTCCGGCACCGTATTTCACCTGTCGCTTAACGAAACGCCCCAACGGGATCGCGAGGTCATCCGAGCACTGACGCGCGTGGCTGCGACCTTGGCAAAGGGCAATTTCCTTGGCGCCTGAAAAAGGCACTCCCCTTGGTCGACCGGCGCGGATTATCTACTGCGGTCACGTTGTGGGGTTGCGGCGAGATGCAATCCTTCGCACAGTCCACTCAATTTAGAACGATCCAAAAGGGGACGCAGATGACCAAACAGCTGATGATCTACGAAAACGCCGTGCCCGTTTCGGCAGACGCACACCGGGATGTCGCCGTGCGGCAAGGCGCCAGCTTCAGCTTTGCCGCCGCCCTGAACTCTGTCCCGCTTGTGGTGGCAGAGTTTGAGAAGGCGGCGGCAGAATACCCGATCGTGTTTGCGGGCGAGGGCGCAGACCTTACGCCTGCCGCGGTGGTCGGGCTTCGGGCCGACGAGAACCTTTGTGTAACCGCCAACGGCAGCTGGGATGGTGACTATGTGCCCGCTTTCCTGCGCCGCTATCCGTTTGTTTTTGCGAACGGTGCGGAAGAGGGAACCTTCACCCTGTGCATCGACAGCGCGTTTGAGGGTGTGAATGAAAACGGCAAAGGCGAGCGTCTGTTTGACAGCGAGGGCAACCGCACCCAGTACCTTGGCACCATGCTGCAATTCGCGTCTGACTATCAGTCGCAACACGCGATTACGCGAGCCTTCACCGACCGGCTGCGCGAACTGGACCTGCTTGAACCGGCTACCGCTACTGCCACGCTACCCGACGGCTCGCGCCTCTCACTTGGCGGGTTCCTGCGGGTCAGCCCCGAGCGGCTTGCGAATCTTGACGATGTGGCAGTGCTAGACCTATTCCGCACCGGCTTTCTATCCGTCATTCATGCGCATATCGCGTCGATGTCGCAGCTTTCGCGCCTGCTGACCCGCGCCGAGAGGCGCGAAGCCGAGCGCAAGGGCGCCTGATCTAAGTTGCGGGGGGCGGCGCGTTGCCGCCTCCCACCAGCATTTGCGTCCAGCGCCGTGCCGGGGCGCCAAACGTGCGCGCGCCACCGCTTTACTTCGGCTCCGGCGCTTTTTGTGGCCGCCCCATCAGCATCAGCCCAACAAGCCCCAACGCCGCACAGGCAGCGCCCGTGGTAAAGGTGGCCACGGCCCCGAACTCGGCCCAAAGCACGCCCGCAAGCCCGTTTGCGGCCAGTAGCACGACTCCGGTAACCAGGTTGAACACACCAAAGGCCGTTGCTCGCAAGCGGCTGGGTGCCGCCGATGCCACCTCGGCCGCAAGCAGGCCCTGCGTCAGCGCCATGTGCAGCCCCCAAAGCGCCACACCCACCGCAACGCCCCAAAGCCCGGGCGCGAAGGCCAGCGCCAGATCGGCCAACACCAACACCACAAAACCCAGTGTCAGTAACCCGCGCCTGCCGATATGGTCCGACAAGGCCCCCAGCGGCCAGGCCGCAAACGCATAAACCACGTTCATCAGCACCAGCACCAAGGGCGCCAGCGCCATCACCAACCCCGCCTCGGAGGCGCGCAAGATCAGGAAAGCTTCGGAAAAGCGCGCCAAGGTCAGCGCAGCGCCAATGCCCACCACCAGCCAGAAACCCCTGCCGAGTGCCGCAAGGCTCGCGCGGTCAAGCCGGGGTCGCACCGTGACCTCTGCGCGCGCCTCGGGCTCGCGCACATAAATCATCAAGATCGCCACCGCAGCCAGCGCCGGAATGATTGCCAGCCAGAACACCAGCCGCACATTGCCCGCAAACGCCGCCATCAACGCAATCGCCGCTAGCGGCCCGATAAACGCCCCCACCGTGTCCATAGACTGGCGCAAGCCGTAGGCGGCCCCTCGCTGCGCCTCAGGCGCAAGGTCAGCCACCAGCGCATCACGTGGCGCGCCGCGAATACCCTTGCCCACCCGGTCGGCAACCCGTGCGCCCAGCACCACGCCCGGCACACCGGCCATCGCAAAAAACGGTTTGGTCAGCGCGCTAAGCGCATAGCCTGCAACCGCCAGCGGCTTGCGCCGCCCCATCCGGTCGCTGAGCATGCCCGAAAACAGCTTGACCGCTGACGCGGTAGCCTCGCCCAACCCCTCGATCAACCCGAGCATCGCGGCCGATGCGCCGAGTGTGCCAACCACGAACAGCGGCAAAAGCCCGTGAATCATCTCGGACGAAACATCCATGAACAGGCTCACAAAGCCCAGCGCCACGATGCCCCTTGGCAGTTTTGCCATGACCCACCCTGCAAAACGATACGGCCCCGGCCTTGGCAGCCGGGGCCGATTGGCACGCTACGCCTTCGCGTCGCCTCAGTCGATCATCGGCAGCAGAAGATCGAGCGATTTCTTGGCGTCACCGTAGAACATACGGGTGTTTTCTTTGTAGAACAGCGGGTTCTCGATGCCCGAGTAGCCCGTGCCCTGACCGCGTTTGGATACGAACACCTGTTTGGCCTTCCAGCATTCCAGCACCGGCATACCGGCGATGGGGCTGTTGGGGTCTTCCTGTGCGGCGGGGTTCACGATGTCGTTCGAGCCGATCACGATGGCCACATCGGTTGTGGGGAAATCTTCGTTGATCTCGTCCATCTCGAGCACGATGTCGTAGGGCACCTTGGCCTCGGCCAGAAGCACGTTCATGTGGCCGGGCAAGCGCCCCGCCACCGGGTGGATCGCAAAGCGCACGGTCTTGCCCTTGGCGCGCAGCTTGCGTGTCAACTCGCTGACCGATTGCTGCGCCTGTGCCACCGCCATGCCGTAGCCGGGGATGATGATGACCGAGTCAGCATCGTTTAGCGCGGCCGCGACACTTTCTGCGTCAATAGCAACCATTTCGCCCGCGATCTCCATCGCCGGTCCAGCCACGTTGCCGAAGCCGCCGAGGATCACGCTGATGAACGAACGGTTCATCGCGCGGCACATGATGTAGCTCAGGATCGCACCAGACGAGCCAACCAGCGCACCGGTGACGATCAGCAGATCGTTCGAAAGTGTGAAACCAATCGCCGCCGCCGCCCAGCCCGAGTAGCTGTTGAGCATCGAGACAACCACCGGCATGTCAGCACCACCGATGCCCATGATAAGATGGTAACCGATGAAGAACGCCAGCAGCGTCATCAGCCCCAGCGACCAAAGCCCGGCGCCGTTGAAATACATCACCAGCAGCACGACCGAGCCGATAGCCGCCGCCGCGTTTAGGTAGTGCCCGCCCGGCAGCTTTTTCGCCTTGCCGTCAACTTTGCCCGCAAGCTTGCCAAAGGCGATGACCGAACCGGTAAAGGTAACGGCCCCGATGAACACGCCGAGGAACACCTCGACCTTGAGGATCGAAACTTCAACAGCAGTCTTGTGCGCCAACACCTTGGCAAAGCCTGCCAGCGCATTCAGCGCCTCGGCCGCCTCGGGCGTTCCTGCCGCCATCAGCGCATGAATCCGGCCCAGTTCAAGTTCGGCGTTGAAGCCGATGAACACCGCCGCAAGACCGACAAAGCTGTGCAGCGCCGCTACTAGTTGGGGCATTTCAGTCATCTTCACACGACCTGCCACAAACCAGCCAGCCGCAGAACCGATCGCCAGCATCACCACCAGAATCGTCCAGCCCATCGTGCTCAGCACGACTTCAGAGCCGAAGATGGTGGCGAACACCGCCAGCGCCATGCCGACAATGCCATACCAGACCGCGCGTTTTGCGCTTTCCTGTCCCGAAAGCCCGCCTAGTGCGAGGATAAACAGGATCGCCGCCGAGATATAGGCAGCACTTACGATACCAATCGCCATTTTCCCGATCCTCCGCTTACGATTTCTGGAACATGGCGAGCATTCGCCGCGTCACGAGGAAGCCACCGAAGATGTTGACCGAGGCGATCATGATCGAGATCGCCGCAAGCACCACCACCAGCCACGATCCCGAACCAAGCTGCAACAACGCGCCCAGAATGATGATCGACGAGATTGCGTTGGTCACAGCCATTAGCGGCGTGTGCAGCGCGTGGCTGACGTTCCAGATTACCGAGAAGCCGACAAAGACCGACAGCGCAAAGACGATCAGGTGCCCCATGAAGCTGGCGGGCGCAAAGGCACCAATCAACAGCATCAAGCCGGTGCCGACTGCCAACAGACCGACCTGATTGACGGTCTGTTTTTTGAACAGCGCCACTTCGTTGGCGCGTTTTTCGGCCACCGTCAGTTCCTTGGCCTTTTCTTTCGGCTTGGCCGCCGCAATCGCCGCAATCTTGGGCGGCGGCGGCGGGAAGGTGATGGCGCCTGCATGCGTCACTGTGGCGCCACGGATCACGTCATCTTCCATGTTGTGGTCGATCACGCCGTCTTTTTTGGGCGTAAGGTCAGACAGCATGTGCCGGATGTTGTTCGAATACAGCGTGCTGGCTTGCGTTGCCATGCGGCTTGGAAAATCGGTATAACCGACCACCGTTACGCCATTGGCGCTGACGATCTTTTCGTCAGTCACCGTCAGGTCGCAGTTGCCGCCGCGCTCGGCGGCCAGATCGACGATCACCGAACCCGGCTTCATCATCGCCACCATGTCCTCGGTCCAGAGCTTCGGCGCGGGCCGACCCGGAATAAGCGCGGTGGTTATGACGATGTCCATTTCGGGCGCCAATTCGCGGAACTTGGCCAGCTGTGCCTCGCGGAACTCGGGCGAAGAGGGGGCGGCGTAGCCACCCGTCGCCGCGCCATCCTGCGCATCGGCAAAATCCAGATAGACAAAGTTCGCGCCCATTGATTCGATTTGCTCGGCCACCTCGGGGCGCACATCAAAGGCGTGCACGATAGCGCCAAGGCTGACGGCCGTGCCGGTTGCGGCAAGGCCCGCAACACCCGCACCCACGATCAGCACCTTGGCCGGGGGCACTTTGCCCGCCGCCGTTACCTGCCCCGTGAAAAAGCGGCCAAAGTTGTTGGCCGCCTCGATCACCGCGCGGTAGCCTGCGATGTTCGCCATCGAAGACAGCGCGTCCATCTTTTGTGCGCGGCTGATGCGAGGCACCATGTCCATCGCCACCACGGTGGCGCCTTGGGCATTGGCGGCATCAAGCAATTCCTTGCTTTGCGCGGGATAGAAAAACGAGATCAGGGTCTGGCCCTTCTGCAACCGTTTCACCTCGGCATCGACCGGGGGTCGAACCTTGACAATCACCTCGGCGGCTTTTGCCAGCGCTGCGGCGGTTTTGACCACCTTCACGCCTGCCGCCTCGTAAGCAGCGTCCGAGAACCCGGCGGCCGCGCCAGCGCCCGCCTCGATCAGGCATTCATGCCCCAGTTTTTGCAGCTGCGCCGCGCTATCGGGCGTCATCGCCACACGGGCTTCGCCTTCGATTACCTCTTTGGGTGCGCCTATCTTCACCTTAATTCCCCTCGTTCCGAGCGTTTCGTCCACGTGGATACATTGGCGGCGCACTCATAGCACCCGCGCTTACGAAGAAACAAGCGCCGCGGCGGCCTTGGCGTGCGACAATGAGCGCGGTGTGGCGATGCTTTGGCATGTAGCCAGAAACAAGAGCAAGACACCGATCAAAGCCAGCGCCGGGTGCGTGCAGCATAAGCGCGCCAGGCATCGCCAAAGTTCGCCGCGATGCGCGCCTCTTCATCACGGATGAAGCGCCATGCGATGAACGCCATGAACGCGGGCACCAAAGGCGCTGCCCAGAGCGCGTGCCAACTGATCAGCAGGCCCAACAGCACCACAGCATCGGCCAGATAGATCGGATTGCGGCTGAACGCGTAAACCCCGCCGGTTACCAATGCGCTCGGGTCGCGGCGTGGCACAAACGTGGTATGGTGCGCCAGCATCTGCGCTGCTGCCACCGACATCAGCACAAGGCCCGCAACCACCAACGCCCCGCCGAGCCACTCACCCCCCGGCAGCGCCAGCGGCCAGAGCCGCCCCAGCGCCCAGCCCGTCGCCGCAAACCCGGCCAACCAGACTGGCGGCAGATCAAGCCATTCGCCCAGGTCCGTCACCATTCGCCCCCTTGGTTTTTCACCCCGTGCCTTCGCTTCCTTGTCACGTCTTGCGCGCGTCAAGGCAAGCCCCCGGGGCTTGCGTCGCGCCGCCGCTAGGGGCAGGCTGAAATACAGGAGGAGTTCCATCATGAGCACCGATTTTGCCGCCACCCGCACCCTGTTCGACCTGCCCGAAGGGGTGATCTATCTTGATGGCAACTCGCTGGGCCCCTTGCCACGCGCCGTCGGCGCACGCGTCGCGCACGCGATCAGCGACGAATGGGGCAAGTTGCTGATCGCAGGCTGGAACACGGCAGGTTGGATGGAAATGCCTGCGCGCATCGGCAACCGCATCGCGCGCCTGATCGGGGCCGAGCCAGGTTCGGTGGTGTTGGGCGATACGCTATCGATCAAGGTCTATCAGGCGCTGGCCTCGGCGCTTGATCTGGCAGCGCCAAAGCGCAAGGTTATCTTGTCTGACAGCGGCAACTTCCCCACCGACCTGTATATGGCCGAGGGGCTGATCGCGAGCCTCGGGCGCGGCTATGTGCTGCGCGTCGTGGCCCCCGACGCGGTAGTGGACGCGCTAGATGACACTGTCGCAGTGATGATGCTGACCGAGGTCGATTATCGCACTGGGCGGCGGCACAACATGGGCGAACTGACCGCCAAAGCACAGGGGGCTGGTGCCGTAACCATCTGGGATCTGGCGCATTCCGCCGGTGCCATGCCAATTGATCTTGGCGCTGTGGGGGCCGACTTTGCGGTCGGGTGCACCTACAAATACCTTAACGGTGGCCCCGGCGCCCCGGCCTTCATCTATGTCGCACCTCGCCTTGCAGACCGCGTGCGCCCAGCGCTTTCGGGCTGGCTTGGCCATGATGAGCCATTTGCCTTTGCACCCTCGTATCGACCCGGGCCGGGAATTGAGCGGATGCGCGTGGGCACACCGCCGGTGTTGCAGATGGCCGCACTCGACGCCGCGCTCGATATCTGGGACGAGGTGGATATGGCTGATCTGCGGGCGCGCTCCTTGGCGCTGAGCGACCAGTTCATCGCCGATGTCGAGGCATGTTGCCCGGTGCTGCAACTTGCCACTCCGCGCGATCACGCCAGCCGCGGCAGCCAGGTCAGCTTTCGCCACCCGCAGGGGTACGCAATCATGCAGGCGCTGATCGCCGAGGGCGTGGTGGGCGATTTCCGCGCCCCCGACATTTTGCGCTTTGGCTTCACGCCGCTCTACACTTCAACCGAAGATGTGGCGATGGCGGCGGCGGTATTGACGGACGTGATGAGCCAAGAGCTTTGGGATCGGCCCGAATACCGGGTCCGCGCAAGGGTGACCTAAGCGCGACCGCGGCACAAACGCGCCCCGCCCGCGCCCTAGTGGCAGTAGTTGTTAGAGGCCGACATGGCCGGGGCGCCCGGCGCCACCGAAATACCCGCGATCAGATGGCCGACACGCTTGTTGAACACATCGATCAGCGCCAGCTCGCCAACCTCGCCCAGCGGAATATAAAGCTTGCGCCCATCAGCGTCAGACACCGCCTGCCCCGGCACACCCTCAAGTGCGACCTCGCCCGCAATAGTCAGCGATTCAAGGTCAATCACCACCGCGCGGCGTTCTTTGGCGCTGACAACATAGGCGAGCGTTTCAAAGAACCCGGTGGCGATCGAGGTTACATCACCCGGGCCGGGCAAGGTGGCCACCACATCGAACCGGTCGCTGGCGATCACCGAAATCGTGCGCGATCCGGTATTGGCCACCAGCAAATATTGCCCGTCCGCCGTGCCATAGGCACGCGAGGGGGCATTGCCGAGGTTGATCGTGCGCACCACGCTCCAGTCGCGCACATCAATCACATAGCCCTTGCCGCCCAGTGCGTCGGTCACCAGCCCCATGCGCCCATCCGGGGTGCGTGTCAGCGCCGACAGATCGACCGCCCCCGGCACCGCGCCCGCTTCGCGCAGCGAGGCTGGCGCAAGCAGGCTGGCAGTTGCCACGTCAATGCGCCGAATTTCCGCCTCGGTGTCGTCGATCACGTAAAGCGCCGCGCCATCCGCGCCGAAGGTCATCTTGGCAGGATTGTTCAGGCCCTCGACGATGCCAATCAGCTTGGCGTCGGAAAGATTGATTAGCGCCACCTTGCCCGCCTCACCATCGGTCACCGCCAAGCGGCTGCCATCGGGCGAAAGCACCATCAGATTTGGCACGATATCGAGATCAAAGCGCGCCTCGACCGCACCGCTTTCCAGATCGACCAGCGCCACCATATGTTCGGCACGGTTGAGCACCACCAGTCGCAACTTGGCAAGCGACACCAGCAACTGATCAGGCACGAAGGGCAGCGCTAGCGTGCCCACCAGCCGGTCGTCGTTGGCATCGATCACCGCAATCTCGGGGGCGGACTCGTTGGCGATGAACACGTATTTATCAACAGCACCAAAGCGCGCCGTGCCTGTAGCGGGTCCAAACTCGCGCCACAGTCCCCATGCCGCAAGCACCGCCAGCGCGACCGCCACCCCGATCCAAAGCATCCTTTGCATCTTCGTCCTCCCCTGCCACACCGTTTGGTGCCTGAAAACGCCGCTTCAGACGAGCCGCCAAGGCCGCCATGCAGCACCCTGCCCGCCAGCAGGTCCGCGTCCGACCTATAGCTGATTATGCAACCGCCAGAACCCACCCTTGGCCCCGAGTCAATCACATACCGGTGAAAGGGCGGAGTTTTTTCTTGCCACATCAATTAGATAGATCATTGATGCAGGTTTTTCGCAGGCTGGGCACTGGGGTGAAAGTGCCAACAGGTTCCAAGGGTTGCAACGCACTACTACGCGGGCCGGGCAACGTAGCGACGGTCGAAAGGAAAGCTGGCGGGGCAATAGCCGCCGATCAGGTTGTGATCGAGGCACAGAGCAACTGATCTGATTTGGTCCGACAGGTCGCTGCTAAATTGTCGCTAATCTGGAAACACTTTGTGTCTCGTCCGCCACCCCGCGTGTCAGCCGCGCAGCGTCTCCAGCATCAGGCGCGGCAGTTTGCGCCAAGCGGGATAGGCCACGAAGTCGGACAGAAGCCGTCCGACTTGGCGTGCGCGGCGATGGGTGATGAACCATGGCGGCTTTGGCAGCACCGAAAACCCATTGCGTAGGGCGCGCGGAAATGGTGCCCAAGGCGCCACGATCACGCTGCGCTCGGTAGCGTCAAGCATCAGGCAGTTATGCACCGCACCGATGCCCGATTGCACATCCTGCGGGCTGTGGCCCGGAAAGCCGCCCCACGGGGTTTGGGCCAGCAGAAAGCCGATCCCGGACCATCCGTTCACCGCTATACAGCCATAGTGCAACTGTGCGAGCAATTCATCAAACCGCGTCTGCCCGATGGCGCGGAGCGTGGCGGGGTGAATCAGGATATTGGCCCCAAGCGTGCCGTGCAGCGAGGAATTGGCCCAGTCGATTGCCGCGCTGAGAAAGCGCGCAGCATCGTCGCCGGGCAGCCGTTTAATCGCCAGCACTGGCGCGAAGGCCTCGGTCGTTTGCAGCGCGGTCGCATCGTCAGCCGCGTCAAGATCTGCCAGCACCAGCGCAGGTGCCGCACCGCGCGCCAGCCGGGTTGCCGAGGCCCCGGCCGATTGCGCAAACGCCCGCATGCGCGCCTCGGCCCCCGGATACCAGATCGGGCGCGCACCCGATTTTGCCACCACCTCGCCTAGGGCGGCCAGTAGCGGCGCGGCGCCCGCCCAGCCTTCGGGCAGTATCAGCGTCTGACAGGCGATGCAGTTGAAGCCCGAGTTTTGCAGCTTTTGTGTGGCGATATGTTCGCTCTGAAAGGCGATGTCGGCCTTTGACCACGGCCCCGGCACCACGATTGTGGGGCAGACCGCGCCAAGCTCGCTGGTCACAGAGCGCGGGTTCTGGCGCCGCCCGGCGGCCTTGTTTGCAGCCCCTTCGGCCCCCGGCCCCCAGACGATGGCATCATATGTGGCACCCGCCCCGGTGATGTGGATGGTTTCCACCAGCGGATGCGTTGTCAGCCACGCGCCGTCGCGCTCATCGCCTTCTAGAATACGCAGAACACTGCGGCGGGTAAGCGGCTCCATCGCCTCGGCCAGCACCGGGGCAAGATCGGCCAGCACCGGATTGAGCTTCAGCGCCACCACCTGATGTTCGACCAGTAGCTTGTAAAGGCAGTCGAGCGGTGCGATCGAGGTGATGTTGCCTGCGCCCAGTACCAGCGCCAGCGCACCTTGCCGCGCCTCGGGTAGCGTGTCCCAGTTGACGGCGGCGTGGCTGGCAAGGTTTGCCTCGGTGACACCGGGCTGCATCCAGACCTCGGCCGAAATGCCGGAATACAGCACCCGGTCCCAGATATTGTGCGGCAGCACCCGCAATGCCAGCTGGCCGTTGAAAAGCCTGCGGCGGTGCAAGCCCTTCAGAAAGCTTTTGCCGGGCAGATTGCGCAGGGTTTCGGCGTAACCATCATACGCGGTAAGCAGTGCCAGCGGACCAGAAAGCCACTCTTCACCTTCAAGTGCTGAGCCGGGCGGGATCTGCTTGATCCTCGATGCTACCTCGACCCAGCGCGCGGCAAGCGGCGGCACGGCGGCGCGCAGCTCTGCCAGCACCTCCAGCATCACCTCGGCGCTGCTTTGCGCCCAAGTGCGCCGAGCCGCAGCCAACTCGCCCAGCGCCGCCTCGTAGCCATCGCGCCCGATCAGTGCGCCGTCAGCCTTGCTTGCCACCTGCATCGCTATCCACCCCATCCGCCGCTGCGAGCGGCATCAACACATCACCAAACTCTTCGCGCAGCTTGTTCTTGAGCACTTTGCCGGTGCCGCCCATCGGCAAGGATGCCACGAACACTACTTTGTCGGGCACTTGCCAATGCGGCACCTTGCCTTCGTAAAAGGCGAGCACCTCCTCTTCGGTCAACTCGCTGTCTTGCAGTTTCTGCACAATCACGACCGGGCGTTCATCCCATTTCGGGTGCCGCGCGGCGATTGCGGCGGCGTTGACCACCTGCGGGTGGCCGATGGCGATATTTTCTAGCTCGACCGTCGAAATCCACTCGCCGCCGGACTTGATGATGTCTTTCGAGCGGTCGCGGATAATCATGTAGCCATCGGCATCGAGTGTCGCGACATCGCCGGTGTCAAACCAGCCATCGACCGTCAACGCGGTGTGACCGGCTTTGAAGTAGCTGTCCACAATCCAGTGGCCACGAATCTGCAACTCGCCCTGCACCTCCCCGTCATTGGGCAGAACATGGCCCTGCGCATCGACGATGCGCAGCTCTACGCCAAACGGCGGACGGCCCTGCCCCAGCCGGATCTTTGCCTTTTCGTCGTCGCCAAGTGATTGATGTTTTTGCAATAACTGGTTCAACGTGCCGAGCGGGCTGGTTTCGGTCATGCCCCAGGCGTGGATCAGTTCGACCCCGTATTTGTCGCGGAATGCAGCGATCATCGAGGGCGGCAGCGCCGAACCGCCAACCACCGTGCGCTTCAGGCTTGGCGCTTTTGAACCCGAGGCTTCCAGTGCAGCCAATAGCCCCATCCAGATCGTCGGCACGCCCAGCGCCAGCGTCACCGCTTCGCCTTCGATCAACTTGACTAGGCTTGCACCATCCAACCCTGGCCCCGGCAGCACCAGTTTGCACCCGACCGTTGGGGCGATGTAGGGCACACCCCAAGCGTTGACATGGAACATCGGCACCACCGGCATCACCGTGTCGGCGGCGCGAAGTGCCAATCCGTCGGGCTGGTTGCCCCCCAGCGAATGCAGAACGGTCGAGCGGTGGGTATACAGCACGCCCTTGGGGTGGCCCGTGGTGCCCGAGGTGTAGCAAAGCGATGACGGCGCGGTTTCGGCAAGTTCTGGCCAGCGATAGCTTGCATCGCCCGCCGCTATGAATTCGTCGTAAAACAGCAGTCCCGGCACCAATGCTGCGGCTTCTTCGTCGCGCGGACCCATCAGCACTACGGCGCGCAGGGTTTTCAGATGCGCGCCCAGTTTTGCGGCGATCGGCAAGAAGGTGCGGTCAATGAACAGCACCTGATCTTCTGCGTGGTTGATCACATAGACCAGCTGCTCGGGCGCAAGGCGTGGGTTGATCGTGTGGCACACCAGCCCCGCGCCAGCGACGCCGAAATATATCTCGAGGTGGCGGCGGTTGTTCCACGCAATAGTGGCGCAGCGCTCGCCCTGATGCAAACCCATATCGGTCAACACCGACGCAAGGCGGCGTGCGTTGGCTGCAACCTCGCGCCAGTTAGAGCGTTCGATACCGCCCTCGGTGGCCACCGAGACAACTTCGGTCGCGCCATGATAACGGTTTGCGTGTTCGATCAATGCACTAATCAGCAGCGGTTGCTGCATCATCCGTCCCAACATTCAATATTCCTCCCCGGCGCGTTCGAAACCGCTGACGCCGGACTTGCGGCGCTAGCGCGAATGTGGCGCGCGCGTCCTGGCGCGTCCATGGCGAAACCGCCCTTGCGCGGCGGTCGCGACGTAAGGTCAAATTCGCTCAGACCAGCACTGTTCGACAGCATCGCAGCAAAAGCCCGATGTAGCGGTTGCCGCCCAGAAACGCGGTATGTGCAAACCAGAGCTTCATCGGCTCTACCTCGTGCAGAACCAACATCCGCACCGCCGGATCGGCGGGATCGACGCTCCACTCGGGCACCACTCCATAGCCAAGCCCCGCTTCGATCAACCGCGTTACCGAGGTAGAGCCCGAAGCCGAGGTGGCGATATGCGGCATGAAACCCATGCGCTGGTTCAGATAATCAAGCGCGCGCTGGCGCACCGCTTGCCCCGCCTCGTAGGTTACGAACGGTCGCTCGCGGAATGGCTGCAATGCTTCGCCAAGCGGTCTGTTGCCGGTCTCCGGCAAATCCCACGCGGCGGGCCAGACCAGCGCCAGTCTGTAAGAGCCAAGCATTTGCTGCGTAATCGCGGGGTGCGAAAAACTGCGCTCGCTAACCGCCGCATCCAGCGCACCATCCATCATCATCTTTTCCAGCGTGGTGTCACGTTCAAAGAACGCCAATTCGATTTCTGGCGCCTCGCGGCGGAATTCGGCAAGGATACCGGGGAAAAAATGGTGAAACAGCGCCTGCGGCACGCCGACACGCAAAACCGAATGGACATCGTGCAGCAGCACCGAAATCCGCGACAGGATGGTTTCCAGTTCATCGCCAAGCGAGGCGTGCAGCGCCCTGCCCTGCGGTGTCAGCGTGACCCTGCGCGAGCCCTTCTCGGCCTCGATCAGCCGCGCGCCATAAAGCTGTTCTAGCCTGCGCACATGGTTGGCGGCGGATTGATAGGAAATGTTCAACTCGCGCGAGGCCGCCGAGAACGAACCGGTGCGCGCAACCAGATGAAAGGTCTGCAACAGCGAGATATCGACCTTGGCAGCGCGCTCGCCCCCTTGCCCGCCGTTTTTGCCAACGCGTTCTGCCACTACCCCACCCCATATGTCATCGTGCAACGCCGCAATTCGTGCCCGCACAAATGACACGGCTTGCCCGCCGTTCTGGCACCACGCCCCCGACCCCTCAGGCCGGAAGTGCTGTCGTACGGGCGGGGTCGAGCGTGGCAAAGAAATGGCTTTGGCGCAAGCTTGCAGGGCCAATGTCACCCGGCGCGATCAGCCCGGCGCGGGGCGGCGTGGCGGTGCAGATCAGATCGACCATCGCGCAGGTATGCGCTGCTGTGGCGGTGGCCGAGGCGCTTGCCGGTGCGCCCGCTTCATCGGGGGCCGCGCGCAGTTCCTGCCGGGTCCAGACCTCGGGCGCGCCGGGGCTTGCGCATTGGCGAATGGCAATCAGCACCCGATCATCGGCGGTTTCGGGCAGCGCCGTGGTCAACAGCGCGCGCAATTGGTAAAGGCGCGCAGAAAGCCCAAGATCGTCAAGCAAGAACTGCATGTAATCAAGATGCCCCGGATACCGCAGGGTCTTGAACACCAGTGCCCCCACTTTGCCCGCGTGCCGGCGCGCCAGCGCATCAAGGCTGCCCGATGTCGCGAACGCCTCAAAGGTGGCGCCGCCAAGGGTCACGGTTTCTGCAAGGGTCAGCGGCGCAATTTCGGCCAGTTGCCCCTGCTCAACCACAAGGCAAGGGTTGGTATATTCATCCAATAACCCGTCGATGCCCCAGATATTGGCATAGCCAAGGCGATTTTCGCGCCTCGCGGGTAGCACGCCCACAAACACCGTGGTTTCGGATTTGGGCGCAGACTTGGCCAGAAGTTCGGCAGCCAGTGCCGTCACATAGCCCGGTGCCAGCCCGCAGCCCGGCGCCAGGCACAAGCTGCCCGCAATCCCCGCCAGCGCCGCTACTTGCGCAGCGCCCCCGGTATCTTCCAGAATATCGAGGTAATGACAGCCACATTCCAGCGCCGCGCGCGCTACCTCGGCAGGTGCCATCGTCGCGTCGGTCAGCACCACGGCGCGCATACCATGCAGCAGCGTGTAAAGCTCGTCGCGCAGGCCAGCACCTCCGAACGGCACTGTTGCCAGCCCAGAGGCCGCTGCAAGCGCCAGCGCATCGGCATCGCGCGAACTTAGCCGTGGTGCAAAACGCGCATCGGACGCCAGCATCCGCGCGATGCGCCGCCCCATCCGCCCGGCGCCCAGCACCAGAACCGGAATCTTGCCGCTCATGCCCGCGCCTCAGGCGTGGAAACGCGCAAGAAATGCCCTGAGCCGCTCGGACTCGGGTTTGCGCAGAATATCCTCGGCGCTTCCTTGCTCGGCAATTCGTCCGCCTTCCATGAACAGCACACGGCTCGCCACATCGGCGGCAAAGCCCATCTCGTGGGTGACCAATACCATCGTCATGCCGGTATCGGCAAGGCGGCGGATCACCGCCAGAACCTCGCCCACCAGTTCTGGGTCAAGTGCCGATGTCACCTCATCCAGCAGCAACACCTCGGGGCGCATTGCCAGCGCACGGGCAATCGCCACGCGTTGTTTCTGACCACCCGACAGATGCGCAGGATAGGCGCGCGCCTTGTCGGCCAGCCCGACCTGCCCCAGTAAATCCATCGCCCGCGCCTCGACCTCGCCGCGCGGCTCGCCAAGCACCTTGATCGGACCGGCGGTCACGTTTGCAAGCACTGTAAGGTGCGGAAAGAGGTTGAAGTGCTGAAACACCATGCCAACTTTGCGGCGCAACTCGCCCGTACCGATTGCCTCGCCACGACCGCGAAACCGGGGGCTGACCTCGCGGCCCTTGAAGCGGATCGTGCCGCTGCTCGGCACCTCCATCATGTTAAGACAGCGGATCAGCGTCGATTTCCCCGACCCGGAGGGCCCGATCACCCCAAGCACTTCGCCCGGCATCAGGTCGAGGTCGATACCCCTGAGCACCTCGAGCTTGCCAAAGCTTTTGCCGAGGCCCGTTACCGAAATCACTGCGGAATTGGTCATTTCGCCCCCTGCATCAGTCGCTGCGCCGCATGCGGCGCTCAAAATGGTCCGCCACCTGCGTCAGCGGGAACAGCATGGCAAAGTAAAGCACGGCGGCTAGGCTATAGGCTTCCAGCGGACGGTAGGTTTCAGATGTCACGACCGAAGTCATGTAGGTCAGTTCCGCAATCGAGATCGCGTAAAGCAGCGACGTGTTTTTAAGCTGGATCACCGACTGATTGATGAAGGCGGGCAGCATGTTCTTGACCGCTTGCGGCAGGATGACGTAGCGCATTGATTGCAGCCCCGACATGCCGATTGCCGCCGATGCCTCGCGCTGGCCCTTGTCGATCGCCAGAATACCGCCACGGAAGATTTCGGCATAGAACGACCCGACATACAGCGACAGCGTCAGCAGCCCCGCCGTGGCGTTGGAAATGCTGATGCCCAACAGCATCGGCAGCGCGTAATAGGCCCAGAGAATCTGCACCAAAAGCGGCGTGCAACGAAACAACTCTTGATACGAGCGCGAGATCAGCCGCAACCACCAAAACCGCGAAATTCGCGCATAGCACGAGGCCGCCCCGACAACGACGCCAATTGCGATCGAGCCGACCGTATAAAGAAACGTGGTCCAGACCCCCCAAACCAG
The DNA here is from genome assembly GCA_002421605.1 of Rhodobacteraceae bacterium UBA6213. GTDB lineage: Bacteria > Pseudomonadota > Alphaproteobacteria > Rhodobacterales > Rhodobacteraceae > UBA6213. The sequence goes on from DISJ01000001.1 coordinate 86,825, forward strand.
CAAGTCAAACGACTGCATGACCGTGTAGAAATCCCAGTGGTAGGTCATCGGGCAGTGCTCCTGCAGGCGCGGGGGTTGGAAAGGCGGGCCCCGAAAGGCCCGCTGAGGTGACTTAGCCGTTGATATCAAAGCCTAGCGGCAGATCTTCGAGCGTAATGCCAAAAGGCGCAAGCCCCATCAGGATCCAGGTCTGGTTGTTGCCTACACGGCGGTTGTAGTCGGCCCATGCCGACACAAAGCTTTTCCAGACTTCGTCCGTGGCATAGTTCATGCCGATCACCGAGGGCGACGACAAGATCGGGGTGGGCACATAGACCGCACCGATGCCCGGGTTTTTCTTGCTCATCACCATCGAGTTGAACACCGTGTTGATGATCGCATCGGCTTTGCCGGTCTGCACCGCCAGTACCGCTTCGTCGCGGGTCTTGAAGCGCAGGATGTTGGCTTTTGGCAGATAGGCCTTGGTGATCTGGTCCTGCGACGAGCCGAGGTCCACCGCGATGGTGTATTTCGGGTCGTTCAGTTCCGCCCAACTCATCGCCGCAAGCTCGGGCTTTGGTGAGATGATCGTGAAAGCATTATAGTAGGTCGGGGCCGAAAAGTTGACCGCAAGCGCGCGGGTCGGCAGTGCCGTCAGCGCGAAGGCAAGGTCAACCTTGTCAGACTGCACATCGAGGATCGAGTTGGCCCAGCTCGACTCGACGACTTCAAGATCGACGCCAAGAACCTGCGCCATGTCCTTGCCCATTTCCACCACAAAGCCGCGCCATTCGCCGGTGCGCGGGTCTTTGCTGAAATAGGGGTCTTCGTTAAGAATGCCCGCAATGCGCAGCGTGCCGCGCGCGCGGATTTCATCGACTTTACTGGTCTGTGCCTGAGCGGCGGTGACAGCGGTGCTCATCGCCAAAGCGGCGGCGGCAACCCCTACCATCACACGTTTGAAAAAGGACATCGGATACTCCCCGTGTTGCTGCGGCTGTTGCCGCGAAAACTCTGATGCGCCGACCTTCTGGTTTCGGGCCGGTTGCCATCAGACCACCCGCTTTCCGGCTTTCGATCAATACAAGATTGATGGGGTAATATACAATTCCCCTTATATCTCGAAGCATCGAGAACTAATTAAACCGGCAATACGATAGCATCTTGCAAAATTTGTTGTAACTCTGGTGCCGCATTTTGCATCGCGCAAGCCCTTTGGCGCGGCTAGCTTTGACCCAACGCAACCCTAGGGTGGAGTTTTTCGTGGCCAAGGCAACTGACCATGACGTGCTGATTGCCGGGGCGGGAATCGTGGGTGCCTCGATCGCTTGGCATCTGGCCGAGGCCGGGTTGCGCGTCGCGGTGGCCGATGCCGTGGGGCCTGCCGCGGCAGCATCAGGCGCGTCGGACGGCGCGGTTTCAGTTGCCTCGAAAAAACCCGGCGTGATGGCGCGTCTTGCGACCGGCTCGCTGCTTTATACGCGCGATCTGGCGGCACGCGGGCTATTGGCTACGGCCTTTGCCGCGCGCCCTTCGTATGTTTTTGGCACAGGTGCTGCGGAAATGGGCGCGATCGATGCGCTGATTGCCAAACTTGCCGAATTGGCCGGGCCGGTGCGCGTTCTTGCAGATGGCGGTGCGGGGCTTTTGCCCGGTGCCGGGCCGGGGGTCGAGCGGCTTCTGGCGCTGTCGGGTGAAGGGCATATGCCTGGGCACAAGGCGGTGCGCGCTTATCTTGCCCATCCGCGCATCACCCGGCTTTGGCCCGCAGCACTTGCAGGCTACGAGGTCGATGACGGCGGGGTAACGGTCGATCTGGGCACCCAGCGGCTGCGCGCAGGCATTCTGATCGGCGCACTTGGCGCATCAACGCCCGAGATATTTCCCGGTCTGCCCGTCTTGCCACGCGCCGGTCAGTTGCTGGTGACAGATGCCGGGCCGCGTGGAGCCCTGCCCGGCGCACTAACCGCTGCTGCATACCTTTTGGCAAAAACCGATGGTCCGGGGCACGAGGTGCTGCCGCCGGTGGTGATCGACCCGCTGGCAACCGGGCAATTTCTGATAGGTTCCTCGCGCGAGGATCACGCCGATACCTCACGCGTCGATTTTGTGACGTTGCGTCGCCTGTTGGGTCGCTCTGCCAGCGCTTTTCCCGCGCTGGCCGAACGGCGGGTGATCCGCGCCTTTGCAGGCATCCGCGCGGCGGTGCCTGACGGGCTGCCAATTGTCGGGCCGATGCCGGGCATGGCGCGCGTGATCCTTGCCACGGGCTTTGAGGGCGACGGTATCTGCCTTTCGGCACTGATCGGGCGCGAGGTCGCAGCGATGGCGCGTGGCGAAGGCCCGGGGCCAGACTGGGCCGCCGACTTTGCGGCACTTTCACCCGCGCGGTTTAGCGCGGCGCAACCGGGGCGTGTGGCATGAGCGGTAGGCACATCTTGTGGAATGGCGCGCCAGTGCCCTTTCGGGCGGGTGAAACCGTGGCTTCGGCGCTGACGCGCGCTGGTGTCCTGTGTTTTGGCCAAGCACCGCAGGGGCAGGCACGCGCATTGTTTTGCGGGATTGGCCAGTGCCAGAATTGCCTCGTGCGCTTTGATGGTCGGCTGACTGAAGCCTGCCTGCTGCCCTGCCACGACGGCATGGCACTTGCTGAACGCGAGGTGCAGCAATGAGCGGCGCGCGCGTTCTGGTGGTTGGGGCGGGGCTAGCGGGGCTGGCTGCTGCGGTGGAACTGGCGCGCGCCGGGATCGCGGTACTGGTCGTCGATCAGGCGATGCGGCCGGGTGGCGCGGTGCATCGCCAGCCCTTGCCGGGGGGGCGATCGCTCGCCAGCCCCGCGCAGGCGCGGCGCTGGCGCGCGCTTATGAGCGAAGTTGAGGCGCAGCGCGAACGCATCGAATTCGCCTGCGAAACCCGCTTCGGCGGCATCGACCACAGCGGCGCGGTGTTGCTGACTGGCGCAGCCCCGGCACTGTTTCGCCCGCGCGCACTGGTCTTGGCGGTGGGCGCGCGCGAAGCCGTGCAGCCGCGCCCTGGCTGGACGCTGCCCGGAGTGACGACCGCAGGCGCGCTGCAAACGCTGCTCAAAACCACAGGTACACCGCCACAGGGTCGGGTGCTGCTGGCAGGCTCGGGCCCCTTGCTGCTGGCCTTGGGTGCAGAACTGGTGCGCACCGGACGACCGCCGCTGGCGATCATCGAGGCGGGGCAACCGTTTTCGCACCCCGCACCGTCGCTGCGCCTGCCGGTCAGCTACATGGTCGAGGCTGCGCGTCATCTGGCGCGGCTTGTGGCGGCGCGGGTGCCGATTCTGACCGGCGCGCATCTGCGGCGCATTGCACCAGACGCCGGCGCGCTGATGGGCGAGGTCGACACCCGGCATGGTCCGCGCCGCTTTTTGGCCGACCATATCGGCTTGCACGATGGTATTCGCCCCAACGACGCGGGTTTGACTGACTGTGCGGCACTTCCGGTGCTGCGCTTGGGCGATTGCCGCGAAGCACTTGGCGCCGCCGCCGCACTGGCCGATGGCCGCGCGCGCGGGCGGGCCTTGGCCGCGCAGTTGACCGGCACCACCCCGCCAACCGCCACATCCGCGTTGGCGCGCGAAGCCGCAGCGCAGGCACGGCTTGCGCGCATCTACGCGCATGACGGCGCCGCGCAGCTAACCGATTTGCCCGACGACACCGTAATCTGCCGCTGCGAGGCGCGCACGCTTGCCGACCTCAAAGCGCTTGGCCCCGCCCCCTCAACCCGCCAACTGCGCCTTGACGGGCGTTTCGGCATGGGCGCCTGCCAAGGTCGTTTTTGCGCCGAGTGGGTGGCGCGGATCGTTGCAAGCGACTTTGGCGATACACCCCGGCCGGTCCTTGGCCAGCCACGCTGGCCTGCCCGACCCATCTCGGTGGCCGATCTGCTCGCCGCACCCAATCTGACCTCAGGAGAGACCGAATGACCCTTGCCATCCCCGCCGCGCGCAGCCCGCGCGCCGCCCGTTTTGCCGTGACCAACCCGTTCAGCGGCGCAATGCTGGCCGAGTTGCCCGAGGCGGATGAGGGCGAGGTGCTGGCGGTTGTCGCCCGCGCCCGCAGCGCCGCAGCTGCTTTTCGCACCTCTACCCCGCACGAGCGGCGCGCGCTGCTGAACCGCCTTGCCGATCTGATCAAACGCGACGGCGAAGTGCTGGCGCAGATAATCAGCGCAGAAGTGGGCAAAACCATCACCGAAGCCCGCGGCGAAGTGCGCCGCGCCCAGAACACGCTGCGACTTTCAGGTGATGCCGCAACCTTCCTTGACGGCGAAGTGCTGCACTGCGCGGTGGTGGCTGGCGGGAAAGACCGACAGGCGGTGGTGACCTATGTGCCAACCGGCGTCGTCGCTGCGATCACGCCCTTCAACTATCCGCTGAACCTGCTTTGCCACAAACTTGGCCCTGCAATCGCTGCGGGAAACGCGGTGGTGGCCAAGCCATCGCCTAAGGCGCCGCTGGCCGCTGACCATCTGGTGAAGCTGACGCGCGAGGCGGGCTTTCCAACCGATCTGGTGCAGATCGTGCATGGCGGTGCGGCACCTGCACTGGCGCTGGCGCGTGCGCCGATCGATCTGCTCAGCTTCACCGGGGGGCCTGCGGCCGGGCTTGCGCTAAAACGCGCGAGCGGGCTGGTGCGCTGCTTGATGGAACTGGGTGGCAACGACCCGCTGATCGTGCTGCCCGACGCCGACCTTGCCGCCGCCGCCGCCACCGCCATCGGCCACCGTTTTGAAATCGCGGGGCAAAGCTGCGCTGCGGTGAAAAAGCTTTATGTTCATGGCGCTGTAGCAGATGCCTTTGTCGAGCAGTTGCTGGCGCTGGTGGCAGATCATCGCTACGGCGACCCGGCACGCGAAGACACGCAGATGGGCACACTGATCGACATGGCCGCCTCCACGGACCTTGCCGCAAGGCTGGGCGAAGCGCAGGCGGGGGGCGCGCGGCTGCTGGCCGGGGGCACGGCGCAGGGCACGTTGTTCGCACCGACCGTGATTGAAAGCGTGCCGCAAACCGCGCGGCTTTGGGCCAGTGAAACCTTCGGCCCGGTGCTTGCACTGCGCCGCTTTGACAGCCTCGATGCAGTCATTGCCGAGGTGAACGGCACCGAATTCGGTCTGCAAGCCGGGATCTTTACCAACGATCACGCTGCGATCCGCCAGGTGACGCGCGAATTGCAGGTGGGCGGCGTGATGGTCAACGAAGGCCCTGATTTTCGCGCTGAACACGTGCCGTTTGGCGGCATCAAAGGCTCGGGCCTTGGGCGCGAGGGCGTGCGCATTGCGCTGCGCGAAATGAGCGAGACGCGGGTGGTGATCGACTAAGCCCCAAGATGCGCGCGCCGGGTCAGGCGCGCGCCACCTCGGCAAGTGCGGCATCATACAGCGCAAGCCCAGCGCCCGGGACACTGGCCCCCTCGCTGAGCGCGCGGCGCCAGCCACGCGCGCCGGGGCGGCCATGGAACAGGCCAAGCATATGGCGGCTGATCTGGTGCAGCCTGCCGCCCTCTGCCAGATGCGCCGCAATCGGCGCGCGCATCGCCTCGGCCACCGCGAACGGGTCTGCTGGGCCGGGCAGGCCAAACAACCGCGCATCGACCTGCCCAAGGATGTTCCACGGTTCATGATAGGCCGCGCGGCCCACCATCACGCCGTCAAGGCCTTCGGCCAATAGCGCCTCGGCGGCAGCAAAGCTTGTCACACCGCCGTTGATCGAAATGTGCAGCGCCGGGTAGGCGCGTTTCATTTCCCGCACCAGCGCATAATCGAGCGGCGGCACATCGCGGTTTTCCTTGGGCGAAAGGCCCTGCAACCACGCCTTGCGCGCGTGGATGGTAAAGCGGCGCACCCCGGCTGCCGCGACGGTTTCCAGAAACGCGGGCAGCACCTCAGCCGGGTTCTGCTCATCGACCCCGATCCGGCATTTCACCGTGATCTCATGCCCCGCCCCCTCGGCCATCGCGGCCACGCAGTCGGCCACCAGCCCCGGTGTTTTCATCAAGACCGCGCCAAACGCGCCCGATTGCACCCGGTCTGACGGGCAGCCGCAGTTCAGGTTGATCTCGCTGTACCCCCAGGCTGCAGCAATCCGCGCGGCCTCGCGCAGCTCTGCCGGGTCTGATCCGCCCAATTGCAACGCAACAGGGTGCTCAACCGGGTCGAAATCAAGCAACCACGCGCGGTTTCCGTGCAGCACGGCGGGGGCGGTGACCATTTCGGTGTAAAGCAGCGCACCACGGCTGATTTCGCGGTGAAAGCGGCGGCAAAGCCGATCGGTCCAATCCATCATAGGTGCCACCGACAGCCGCGCGGCGGCGCGGGCTATGGCGGGCTGAAAGGGCAAGCGATCAGGCAAGGCGGGCTCCATCAAGGGGGCAAGGTGCTGCCCCGGCACGCCCCTTAGCATGGTTGCGCGCGCGACGAAACTGCGCCAACGCAGGGTGCGCGCCGCGCCGCGCGCACTGGCCCCGATACCGCCGCAGCGCTATAGGGGGGCGACTCGCAACACCGGAGACAGCTGATGACAATCCGCCTGACAACCCTTGCCCACGGCGGCGGCTGCGGCTGCAAGGTTTCGCCCGCACTTCTGGACGAAATCCTTTCGGGCCTTCCGGCACATTTCCGCGACCCGGCCATGCTGGTCGGCATCGAAACCAAGGACGACGCCATCGTTTACCGCATTGACGATGAACACGCTTTGGTCGCCACCACCGATTTCTTCATGCCGGTGGTTGATGACGCCTATGATTTCGGCGCCATAGCTGCTTGCAACGCGCTTTCCGATATCTACGCGGTTGGCGGCAAGCCGCTGTTCGCGCTGGCGTTGGCGGGTATGCCGATCGGCGTGCTTGGCGTTGATACGATCCGCTCGATCATGGCGGGTGGGGCCGATATGGCGGCGCAGGCGGGTATTCTGATCGGCGGCGGCCATTCGATCGACGCGCCAGAGCCGATCTATGGGCTGGCGGTGATTGGCATGGTCCACCCCGACCGCGTCAAGCGCAATTGCACAGCGCGGGCGGGCGATGTGCTGGTGCTGGGCAAGGCGCTTGGCGTCGGCGTTCTTAGCCACGCGCTAAAGGCCGAGGGGCTTTCAGACGCCGACTATGCAGAGCTGCGCGCTACCACAACCAAGCTCAATTCCATCGGTGCCGACCTTGGCGCGATCGAGGCGGTGCATGCGCTGACCGATGTTACCGGCTTTGGCCTGCTTGGCCATCTGCGCGAAGTCTGCGAAGGCTCGCACCTTGGCGCGCGTGTGCGGCTGGCCGATGTGCCACTGCTGGGTGCCGCCGTGGCCTATGCGCAGGCTGGTCACAACACCGGCGCTGGCACCCGCAACCGCGGCGCGCACGAAGCGCATGTCACCCTGCCCGAGGGTCTGCCCGATTGGCACCGCAACCTGCTGTTTGATCCGCAAACCTCGGGCGGGCTGCTGGTTTCCGTGGCGCCCGAAGCGGCGGTCGAAGTGCTGGCGATGTTCCATGCGCAGGGCTACGAGCGCGCGGCGATCATCGGGCAGATGGTCGAGGGCACGGGACAGGTGACGGTCGAAGGCTGAGAGCGGGTTAAAGCTCTAGCAACGCGAGGGGCTGAAACACCGGCCCTTCCAGCGTTTCGGCAAAATGTGCGCGGATGTGAAAGACCTCGGCCAAAAGCGCCGGTGTCAGCACATCCAGCGGCGCGCCATCGGCCACCAGACGCCCTTTGGAAAGCACCAAGAGCCGTGTGCAGTGCCGCGCGGCCAGCCCCAGATCGTGCAGCGATGCCACCACCGCGCCACCCGCGGCGGCAAGCCCCGCAAAAACCTGCATCGTGGCAATCTGCGCGGCCGGGTCCAGCCCGGCGGTGGGCTCGTCTGCCAAAAGCAGGGGTGCCTCTTGCGCCAGTGCGCGCGCGATCAGAACGCGGGCCTGCTCGCCCCCTGAAAGCGCCGTGGCGGCGCGGTGGCGCAGCGCAAGCAAGCCCATCCGTTCCAACGCCCGCTCCACCGCCTCGCTGCTGCCCTCGGGCCCGTGCGGCAGGCGGCCCAGCCGCACCACCGCCTCCACCGACATGCCCCAGGCGATTTCGCGCGCTTGCGGCAACCAGGCGGCGGCCAGCGCCCGCTGATGCGGTGCCATCTCGTCAAGCGATGATTGGCCGCCATGCGTCAACAACCCCAGCATCGCGCGCAGCGCCGTGGTCTTGCCCGCACCGTTCGGGCCGATAAGGCCGATCACCTCGCCCGCCCGTACCGTGGCGCTTAGCCCCGCCAGCACCACCGCGCCGCCACGCTGAACGCCAAGATCGTGTACCTGCAACAGCGTCATGCGCCACCTTCTTTCGCCTGCTGGCGGATCATCCGCAAAAGGAACGGCGCGCCGACAAGCGCCGTCAGCACGCCAAGCTTCAGGTCACGCTCGGGCACGATCAGGCGCGTTGCGATGTCGGCGGCAAGCAGCATCGCCGCACCGCCAAGCGCCGATGCGGGCAACAGCCGCGATGGCCGCGCGCCTACCGCGCGGCGCAAAAGATGCGGCACCACCAACCCCACAAACCCCACCGCGCCTGTGACCGCAGTCGCGGCCCCCACCATCATGGCGCTACCCACCACCACACCCAGTCGCAGGCGCGCTAATGACACTCCAAGGCTTGCGGCGGCGTCTTCGCCCAGCGTCAGCGCGTCAAGCCCGCGCCCCTGCGCCAGTAGCAGCGCCCCACCAGCCAGCACAAACGGCGCCGCCAGCGTCACATGCAGCATCGAACGATCGGCCAGCGAGCCCATCAGCCAGAACACGATCTCGGCTGCGGCATAGGGGCTGGGCGCCAGATTGAGCACCAGCGCGGTCAACGCCCCGGCCAACGCGGAAAGCGCCACCCCCGCAAGGATCAACGTCAACGCCCGCGCTTCACGCCCTGCCAGCGCCATCACCAGCGCCACCGCCACCCCGGCCCCCATAAGCGCCGCCAAGGGCAACGCCAGCGCAAAGGCCGCATAGGCACCGGTGTGAATGGCAATCACCGCGCCCAGCGCCGCTGACCCGGAAGTGCCGATCAGCCCCGGCTCGGCCAGCGGGTTGCGCAGAAAACCCTGCATCGCCGCCCCGGCCAGCCCCAGCGCGCCACCGACCAAGACACCAAGCAACGCTCGCGGCAGGCGGATTTCACGCAGCACCATCCCGGCGACACCTTCGCCCGAAGTCAGCGCAGAAAGGCTTTCGCGCAGGCCAAGGTTGCTGCTACCGATCAGCAGAGAGGCGCAAAAAAGCGCCACAACCAACGCCGCAAGCAACCCTAGGATCATGCGGTAATTCATTGAATATAATTCCATTTATGGATCAGTCGGCGCATCTTGAGAGTGCGTGCACCAAATCGCCAAATTTGCGCGAATTTCAGTGCGTAACCAACTGTTTCATATCGCATTTCAGTCATCACTTGCCGCCGACCCGTCGGCACACCCGGCTGCAATGTCACACCGCATCTCATTGCTGCGCCTCTGATTTTTCCGCGTCGATCTGGCGCCCGATTGCGGCCAGCTCGGCCACTGCCTCCAGCATTGCCGGGGCGGCGCAGACCCAGCGCGCATCATGCAAGGTGCGCTCGACCCGAAACCCCGCCAAGGCCGGATGCGCTAGGATCTCTTGGGCGCGGCTGGCACCCGGCGCGCCGACGATCACCAGATCGGGGGCCAGCGCCAAAAGCCGCTCCAGATCAAGCCGCCCGCCCCAGTCCAGCCCCGGCCCCGCGACGATGTTTTCAAACCCCGCCAGCGCCAGAATCTGACCCTCCAGCGTGGCGGGCCCATAGCCGTAGCCGCCCGCCCCCCAGACCGCGGCGCGCGGCGGATGGGTGGGAAGATCGATTGCGGCAAGGGTCGCGTCGAACTCTGCCAGCAATTCCGCCGCGCGCGCCTCGCGCCCCAGCACCGCGCCCATCCGAGTAATCTTGGCGCGGATGTCTTGCACCGAAACGCCGGGCGAAAACTGCTCGACGCGCAGGCCCAGCCGCTCCAGCATCGCTAACGTGCCGGGGTTCGACCAGACATCGGCCAGCACCAGATCGGGGCGGCGCGTAAAGATGTCTTCGGCCCCACCTGTGGTCTGCGCGATACCCTCGGCGAGCGGCGCGAGGGCCGACATTTCGGGGTCCGTGGCCAGCGGCGAGAGCGCCGCGATCTGGTCGCGATCCGCGATCAGCAACAGCAATTGATCGGCACAAAGGTTCATCGACACCACGCGCGCAGGGGCATCGGCACGGGCCGCCGATGCCCCCGCCGCCACGCAAGCCGCAAGCATCAGCCCCCGCGCAACGGTGCGGGGGCTGACGTGCCGCGTTAGCTCAGAAGGTTTTGCGCAGGCCGAGATAGAACGCCCTCCCCGAGGTGTTGTAGCCGCTGACCGTCTGGTAGTCTTCGTCGAACAGGTTTTCGACCCGCAGGTAGGCTTCGGTTCCGGCTGCCAGTTTGTAATGCAGCGCCGCGGTCACAACCGTGTAATCCGGCAGCGTCGGGCGGTTGGCCACCAAGCGCGCCGCGAGATCAAGGCGCAGCGAATCGTTCAGCTTGGCCCCTAGCGTCAGCGCCAGTTGGTGCCGCCCGAAACCTGCCGACCATGTGTTGCCATAGCTTAGCGACGGCGTGGTGGCATCGGTGTAGGTATAGGCGGCGGTGAGATCGAACCGCTCGCCCAGCGGCATTGCGGCCTCAAGCTCTAGCCCTTGGCGCCGGGTCAGGCCCGCCACCTGCGCATACCCGTCATCGCTATAGTCTGGCGTTCCCATATCGGAAAAGTCGATCAGATTGTCGGTATCGATGCGAAACAGCGTGGCGCGCACATAGGCATTGCCGCCCAGCGAGCGTTCTAGTCCAAAGTCAAAACTTTGGCTTTGTTCAGGTTCAAGATCGCTATTGCCGTACGTTGGTTCGTAAAGCTCGTAACCCGAGGGCGCGCGAAAACCGGTTCCGATGGCCGAACGCAGGGTCCAGTCGTCCGCGAGTTGCCAGCTTGCCGCCAGACGGACGGTATCTTGCCCGCCAAAGCGCGAATGATCGTCATGGCGCAGGGATGCCACCACGTCGATGTTGTCGCCAAAGCGCTGCGCGTATTCGCCAAACACACCTGCCATGGTCGAACTCGCCTCAAGGTCCACCGCGTCATAGCCGGTGTCACCCGTTTGCCCATAGCTTTCGCGTGTGACGTCCGCACCGAATACCAACCGCCCGGCCGCGCCGATGTCGGTTGCGGCTTTCCAGGCAAGTGTCGTGCGGCGGCCCGTATAATCAAGATCCATCGTGCGCAGAGTCGAGCCGGAGACAGCCCAGAAAGCATCGTAATCCAGATAATTCTCGCTACCATAGAGGTTGCGCGCCATGTCATATCCGCTGACGCTCACCTCGTGCTCAACACCGCCAAGCTCGAACCGTGCATAGCCGCGCACACCGCGCGAGGTCTGGCGCGAGGTTTCGTCAAAGCTTTCGCCATCGCCCAAGAGCACGAAATCCGTACGGGTTGCGTTTGCGTAATACTGCGCGTCGTATTCGCCATGCGCATTTTCCGCAAAGGCCGAGAAGCCTAGCGTCACGCCATTCTCCAGCGTGGTTTCGCCCTTCAGCGAAGCCCTTGTCGAGGCGAACCCATCCGCCTCGGTGCCGCCTGCAGCCGCCGAGAAACCGTCAGTGTGCAGCCGCGAGATAGAAAGGCTGAAAAAGCCGGTTTCGGTGCGCTGCGCGTACTCATAGCCAAGCGAAACGGTGCCATAGCTACCGACTTCGAAGGTGGCGGTCTGTTCGCTTCCCAGTTCTTCGCGCACCGGGCTTTCAAAACTCAGCACACCCGCCACGGCTTGCCCGCCATGCACCGCCGATTGCGAGCCGCGAAGCAGTTCCAGCCGCCCAAAGCCAAGGCCGGTCAAGCGGCCCATATCAAACGCCACCTGCGGCGCCGAGGGGTCGGATACGTCGATGCCATCGACCAGCACCTTGACGTAGTTCTGGCTGACCCCGCGCAGCGTAAAGCCAGTCTGCCCACCCAAACCACCGCGCGACAGGATGCCGACACCCGGCATGCGGGCAAGGTATTCAGTCAGGCTCAGTTCGCCCGTGGCCTGCACTTGTGTTGCGGTGGCGGTGGTGACGGTGGCTCCGGTGCGCCCGGCGGCGCGCGGCTCTTGCCCGGCACTAACGATGATATCGTCAAGCTCTATCAGTTCGAGCGCCACGGCGGGTGCAGCGGCAATGCTGCCTGCAAGCGCTGCGAGGGTTGCGCTCAGATGTGTGAGATGTCGCATAAAACGGTCTTTCCAATACGCCAATTTCGGCGCCGCTTCATTCAAGCCTTTGGAAAGATTATCTTTCCGCCGACGGTGATAATCACCACTAGCGGAATGCCCGCCTCCCCCACGCACCCCGCGCGGCGGAAAAGAGTGATCACCTCGGCAGGTCTCCTGGCTTGCGGGTCAGGGCTTGGGCTGGCCTTCCCGGGGTTGCCCCCAGTGGCGCATTCAGCCTTCGCTCGCCGCTTACAGTTGCGGGGGCAGCCCCGGAGTTGATGGCCATGGCCACCGCACCGGGTTCCCTTTTCATCCGCCCCTCACGAGGCGAAACCGAAGTAAAGGTGTCATCGCGCGCAGGTGCCCGCCTGTCAAGAGCGCGATTGCGCCAGGAGTTCCTTGGCCTGAACGGCGCGGTTGTGGCGCACTGACGACACCAGTGACAACCCAATCAGGCTGGCCCCCAATAGCCCGGTGACCATTTCGGGAATATGCCACATCGTCTGCGCAAACATGATCAGCGACAGCACCAGAATCGACCAGAACGCGCCATGTTCCAGATAACGAAACTCGGCCAACGTCTGGCGTTCGACCAGCATGATCGTCATCGAGCGCACATACATCGCACCAATGCCAAGCCCGATGGCGATCAAAAACAAGTTCTGCGTCAACGCAAAGGCCCCGATAACGCCGTCAAAGCTGAAAGACGCGTCGAGCACTTCGAGGTAAAGAAACGCGCCAAGCCCGCCACGCGCCGCGCTGGTGACCAGTTTTGAGCGCTGGTCAAGCACATGGCCAAGCACTTCCACAATCAAAAAGGTCAGAAGTCCGGCAAGCGAGGCAAACAGGAACTCGTGCTCGCGCGCTTCGGGCAACAGGACGGTGCAGAGCATGATCACCCCCAGCACCAGTGCAATCTCGAGCCCGCGCACCGAAGCGCAGCGGCGCAACTGACATTCGAGCGCGCGGATCCAATCGACCTCTTTGCCCTCGTCAATAAAGTAGCGCAACGACACCATCATCAAAAATGTTCCGCCGAACGCTGCAATCGACAGATGCGCCTCACCGATGATGTGGGCGTATTCGGCAGGTCGCGTTGCCGCCAGATGGATCGCCTCAAACGGCCCAATCCCGGCGGCGGCAACCACGATCAGTAGTGGGAAAAGAACGCGCATGCCGAATACCGCGATCAGGATGCCCCAAGTTAGAAACCGCTGCTGCCAAACCGGCGTCATGTCTTTGAGTTTGTTCGCGTTTACAATCGCATTGTCGAAGGAAAGAGAGATTTCCAGCACCGCCAGAACCGCAGCAATCAACAGAAACGAAACCCCGCCCGCGTAACCGCCGTAAGAGACGCCCAACCAGAAGGCGAGTATCAAGCCGAAGGCAGTAATGCCGAAGGCCCAGCGAAAATAATGTAGTGAGGCTTTCATCGGAGCTCCGCAGTCGGCCCGCTTGGGCCACGGGGGCGAGATAGGGCCGCGCGCGGCGTTCGGCAAGGGTTGCGCCAAATTCGGCGTACATCTGCGGCGGCGCGGCCACGCTAGCGGGGTGCGGCCACTTGCCGCAGGCAAGCACGCCGGATTCGACTAGTGTGACTCTTAGTTTATAAGGCGAATAAAAATAAAGTCTGACAGGACGAAGTGCATGAAAACAGTAAGATCTGTTGGCTTGGCAGCACTTGCGGTCACCGCGGCACTGGGTTTTGCCAGTGCTCAACGCGCAAGCAACCGCTTGGAAGAGCAGATACCCGAACGTCAGGCGCTGTTTCGGCTGTTTTCGCTTTATCTAGAACCGATCATGGCGATGGGCCGCGGCACGGTGGAATATGATCCGCTCGTGGCCGAAAATGCTGCACGCAACCTTGCGACGGTTGCGCAGCTTGACCAAACGAAACTCTGGCCCGAGGCGCGCAACAGAGGCATCGCGCGCATCACGCTGGCCAGCGTCATGGGCACTGCGGCCCGTTCGCGCGCACTTGATGACATGTCCGAAGCGATCATGCGCCTATCCGCGGTCGCAGCAACCGGAGTTGAGCCGATGCGGGCGGCGCTGGCCGATGTGAACCAAAGCTGCAGCACCTGCCACGCGGCCTACCCCGACGCGCGCTAAGCGAACATCAGGCCTGCCCGAGCTTTGCCGCCCGCACCGCGCGCAACCGCGCGAAATCATCGCCCGCATGATAGCTTGACCGGGTCAGCGGCGTGGCTGACACCATGTGAAACCCCTTGCCGTAGGCCGCACCTTCGTAGCCCTTGAACTCTTCAGGCGTTACAAAGCGGTCAACCCGGTGATGCTTGGGCGTCGGTTGCAGATATTGCCCGATAGTCAGAAAATCGACATCCGCCGCGCGCAGATCGTCCATCACCTGCCGCACGCCCTGCGCATCTTCGCCCAAGCCCACCATGATGCCCGATTTGGTGAACAGGCCGGGGTCAAGCTCTTTGGCGCGTTGCAAAAGGCGCAGCGAGGCAAAATATCGTGCGCCGGGGCGCACCGTGGGGTAAAGCCCCGGCACGGTTTCAAGGTTGTGGTTGAACACATCGGGGCGCGCCGCAACGACCGTTTCCAACGCCTCGGGGCCGCATTTGAGAAAGTCGGGGGTCAGCACTTCGATAGTGGTATCGGGTGCGCGATGGCGGATCGCACGAATGGTCTGGGCGAAGTGGTCGGCACCGCCATCGGCCAGATCATCGCGGTCCACCGACGTGATGACTACATGCTTGAGCCCAAGTGTTGCGACCGCTTGCGCCACGCGCCCTGGTTCAAACGCATCTAGCGTGTCGGGCTTGCCGGTGGCGATGTTGCAAAACGAACAGCCGCGCGTGCAGATATCGCCCATAATCATCATTGTGGCGTGGCCCGCGCTCCAGCATTCGCCGACGTTGGGGCAACCCGCCTCTTCGCACACCGTGACAAGCCGGTTGGTCTTGAGCGTGTCGCGCGTGGCCTTGTAGCCCTCTGACGTGGGGGCGCGCACGCGGATCCATGACGGTTTTGCCGGTTGCTGCTGATCGGGGCGATGCGCCTTTTCGGGGTGGCGTTCACCGGGAATCTTGAGATCGCGGGTCATGGTGGCTCCTCAAAGCAGCATCGCGGCAGATGTAGAGCATCGGTGCGCACAGGCCAAGGGGGGCTGCCTGCCACTCTGGCTACTTTTACGTTGCAGTTGTCAGGCAATGCGGGCGCGGGTCGTGGCCAGAAGCACATCACCGGTTGCAGCTAAGGCGGCGGCGAGCGGGTCGAACCAGTCATCTGCGGCGCTGGCTGCGCGGCGCAGCAGGTATAGCGTGCGGCTAGGTTCCGGGGCCGAGAAGCGCAGGCAGGTAAGCCCCGGCGCTGCGGCGGTTTCAGCCGCGAGCGCGATTTCGGGCAGAAACGTCAGCCCTGCGCCGCCCGCCACCAGCCCACAAAGCGTAGCAAGCGAAGCGGCGCCAAGATCAAGGCGGGCACTCGACCGCATCAACCCGCAAACCTCAAGCGCTTGATCGGCAAGGCAATGGCCTTCATCCAGTAACAAAAGCTCGTCCGGGTCGAGCCCGCGTGGGCGCAAAGCATCACGCGCTTGGCCAAGATGCGCCAACCGCGCCGCACTACCTGCCAGCAAAAAGCGGTCCTCAAACAGCGGCTTAGCCACAAAACCGCCCTCGGTTGGCGCCGACGCGATAACGGCAGCGTCAAGCTGGCCATCAGCAAGTTCGCCAAGCAACGTTGCCGTGCGCGCCTCGCGCAGGCGCAGATCGCGCGCGTGCGCCTGGGCGGCAAGGCGCGGCAGCAGCGGCGGCAGCAGATAAGGTGCCACGGTGGGAATGACGCCCAGTTGCAGCGCCGCGTGGGGGGCGCGGTGGCGTGCGTCCGCGGCAAGTTCTTGCGCCTCGGCAAGGATATGCGCCGCGCGGACGGCCAAGGCGCGACCTGCACGGGTCGGCACTACCGCCCTTGGCCCACGTTCGACCAACTGCTGGCCCAGCGCGGTTTCAAGTGCGCGGATCTGCATCGAAAGCGCGGGCTGGGTGATATGCACCTTTTCAGCGGCGCGGCCAAAATGGCGCGTCTCAATCAGTGCGACAAAGCAAGAGAGTTGGCGGAGCGTGAAGTTCATAAGTATATCTTATCGGTTTGCGCAGAATTTGCAATTTTACTTTATTACCTGCAGCGTTCATCCTGCGCGGGAACGATTGCAGGAGGTTCCATGACACGCTTGACCACCACCGCCGGTGCGCCGGTTGCCGATAACCAGAACAGCGAAACCGCAGGTCCGCGCGGCCCGGTCTTGATGCAAGACTACCATCTGCTCGAAAAGCTCGCGCATCAGAACCGCGAGCGTATTCCAGAGCGGGTCGTGCATGCCAAGGGCTGGGGCGCGTTCGGTGATTTTACCGTAACGCACGACATCACGCGCTACACACGCGCCGCGATTTTTGGCGCAGTGGGTAAGGTCACGCCGATGCTGGCGCGGTTTTCGACCGTGGCAGGCGAGGCCGGTGCCGCCGATCACGAACGCGACGTGCGCGGCTTTGCGCTGAAGTTTTATACCGAAGAGGGCAACTGGGATCTTGTTGGCAACAACACGCCGGTATTCTTTGTGCGCGATCCGCTGAAGTTTCCCGACTTCATCCACACGCAAAAGCGCCACCCGCGCACCAACATGCGCTCCAACACCGCGATGTGGGATTTCTGGAGCCTTGTTCCCGAAAGCCTGCATCAGGTCACCATTCTGATGAGTGATCGTGGCCTGCCACAAGATCCGACGCGGATGAACGGCTACGGCAGCCACACCTATTCCTTCTGGAACACGGCGGGCGAGCGGTTCTGGGTGAAGTTCCACTTCAAGACCCAACAGGGCCATGCGCATTTCACTAACGAGGAAGGCAATGCGATCATCGCGCGCACTCGTGAAGGGTATCAAGAGGCGCTGTTTGGCGGCATCGAAGCAGGGCGTTTCCCGCGCTGGACGCTGAAGGTGCAGATCATGACCGAAGCAGATGCCGAGCGGACCGAGTATGATCCGTTCGATTTGACCAAAATCTGGCCACATGCCGACTATCCGCTGCACGAGGTCGGCTATTTCGAACTGAATCGCAACGCCGACAACTATTTTGCGCAGATCGAGCAGGCCGCCTTCAGCCCTTCGAACAAGGTGCCCGGCATTGGCTACAGCCCCGACAAGATGTTGCAAGCACGGGTTTTTTCCTATGCCGATGCGCATCGCCACAGGCTGGGCACGCATTACGAATCGCTGCCGGTCAACACCCCGCGCTGCCCGGTGCACCATTATCACAAAGACGGCGCCATGAACTTTACCGGCGCAAAAACCGGCGCGGTGGACGCTTTTTACGAGCCGAATTCGATGGGTGGCGCGGTGCAGGATGCAAGCGTGGCCGAACCGCCGCTGCGCCTGTCGGGCGGCGCCGGGCGGCAAGCGCATGTGCAAAAGATCGACGATTACACCCAACCGCGCGCACTGCACGACCGGGTGCTGAGCGCCGATCAGCGCGCCCGCCTTTACGCCAACATCGCCGCCTCGATGGCCGGAGTGCCAGAGCACATCATCGCGCGGGCACTGGTGCATTTTGATGCGATCTCGCCCGCCTATGGCGCAGGTATCCGCGCGGCGTTGGCAGCCGTGAACTGACGCGCGCACAACCGGGGCGCCCTGCGTGGCGCCCCGCTTGCCCCAGCCCGTGCCTCGGCATAAGCAGGGCTTAGCGCCGGGCCGTTTCTGCCCGGCGATTCAGCCAATGAGGGCGCGATGCTTGAATTTCTGACCGACCCGGCCATTTGGGCCTCGTTTCTGACGCTGACAATCCTCGAGATCGTGCTTGGCGTCGATAACGTCATCTTCATCTCGATTGCTGCGGAACGGTTGCCAGAGAAATCGCGGGCGCGGGCGCGCTCTATCGGGCTTGGCGGGGCGTTGGTGCTGCGGATTGGGCTTTTGTTTTCAATTTCCTGGATCATCGGCATGTCCGCGCCGGTGCTGACGGCCTTCGGGTTCACCTTTTCGTGGCGCGATATCATCCTGTTGGCGGGCGGATTGTTCCTGATCTGGAAAGCCGCAACCGAAATATTCGCCGAGGTCGAGGGCGAAGAGCATGCATCGGGCGGTGCGGCCAAGGCAACGATGTTGGCGGTAATCACGCAGATCATGGTCCTCGACATGGTATTCTCGCTCGATTCGGTGATTACTGCGGTGGGCATTGCTGACCATCTTTCAGTGATGGTGGCAGCCGTGGTGGTGGCGATTCTGGTGATGATGGTGGCGGCAGAGCCGATCGCCGATTTCATTGCGCATCACCCATCGACCAAAATGCTGGCGTTGGCGTTTCTGGTGATGGTCGGCATGGCGCTGGTAGCCGACGGCATGCATCACCATGTTGAGCGCGGTTTCATCTATGCAGCCATGGTCTTTGCTGGCGGCGTCGAAGGCTTGAACCTCTGGCGGCAAAAACGCCGCGCCGGCAAGGCGGCGCAATAGGCACCGCGGCGCGGTGCGTGGGCGGATTTTTTTCCGCTCACGCATTTTACGCTTGCAGGTCGGGCCGCGAGTTTATACATCCCCCGACACCGAAACGGAGTGCGGGCGTAGCTCAGGGGTAGAGCATAACCTTGCCAAGGTTAGGGTCGAGGGTTCGAATCCCTTCGCCCGCTCCAATTCGCGGAAAGGCCCTCGGGGAAACCCGGGGGCCTTCGCGCATCTGTGCCTTCGGCTTGACAATAGCGGCGCTGCGGGCGCTTTCTGCGCCGCAACGCAGGGCGGGATCGGGGCGCAGTCCAAAGCATGCAACAGGCAATCGGCGCACTCATTCTGGCGCTTTACCTTGGGCTGACCGCGCTGGCGGCGCCGCTGGTGCGCTGGATTCTGGCGCGCCGCGCCGAAATGGGGCGCGAAGACCCTCTGCGCTGGCGCGAAAAGCTAGGCGTAGCGGGGGCTGTGCGGCCCGAGGGGCAGCTATTATGGCTGCACGCGGCCTCGGTCGGCGAGCTTTTGTCGGTGGCATCACTGGTGCAGGCGTTGGCCAAAGCGAGACCCAGCCTTGGCATCTTGGTCACCACCTCGACGATCACTTCGGCGAAGTTGGCTGCAACGCGGCTGCCTGCGCAGGTTGTGCACCAGTATCTGCCGCTGGATACGCCGCGCGCGGTGACGCGGTTTCTGAACCATTGGCACCCCGATGTGGCGGTTTGGGTAGAAAGCGAGTTTTGGCCGCGCCTGATCGAGGCGACTGCGGCGCGCGGCGTGCCGATGCTGCTGGTGAATGCGCGCGTTTCGGACCGTTCGGCCCGGCGCTGGCGGCGTATGGGGGCACTGGCACAGCGCCTGCTTGCCCATTTTTCGCACGTGTTGGCGCAAGACGCGCAAAGCGCGCGCAACCTTTTGGCCATCGGGCTTGACCCGCAGCGCCTGACCCGCGCGGGCTCGCTGAAGGAAAGTGCAACCCCTCTGCCCGTCGATGCCGCCGAGCGCGCGCGCCTACTCACACTTTGGTCCGGGCGGCCGCGCTGGCTGGCGGCCTCGACCCATGCAGGCGAAGAGGCGGCAGTATTTGCCGCCCATCGCACGGCAGCGGCGGCAATGCCCGGCCTTTTGCTGATCCTCGCGCCGCGCCACCCGATACGCGGCCCCGCCCTTGCCGGCGAGGCGCGGGCAGCGGGCTTGAGGGTGGCCGAACGTAGTAGCGGCGCGGGCGATCCGGCGCAGGCCGAGGTTTATCTGGCGGATACGCTGGGCGAGATGGGGCTTTGGTTCGATCTGGCGCCGGTCGCCTTCCTTGGCGGCTCGCTGGTAGCAGTGGGCGGCCATAACCCCTATGAGCCAATTGCGCAGGGCGCGGCGGTGCTGCACGGGGCAAATGTCGGTAATTTCCGCGAGGTTTATGCCCGCCTTGATGCCGCCGGGGCCGCCCTTGCCGTGGCTGATGCCACCGCGCTGGCGGCCGCCCTGCCCCAGCTGTTGGCCAATGACGCCGCCGCGGCGCGGGCGCAGGCACAGGCCGCGCGCGCGCTACTTGCCGAAGCGGGCGAAGGCGCAGAGGCGGCAGCGCTTGCCGCGATGCTTGCAGCACTCGACGCCACCTCGGGCAGCAAACCGGGCGCGATGCCGCTGTAACGTGATGCAAGATTGCGTGAAGCGGTTTTGCTTGCGAGCAGCGCGATAGGCGATAAAACCGGGGCGAGCAGCAAAAGGCAGGGACCCCATGTCAAACGCCGTCATCATTCTGGCTGCGGGACAAGGCACCCGCATGCAATCCGACCTGCCAAAGGTTTTGCACCCGCTGGGTGCTGCGCCGCTTTTGGCACATGCGCTGACTGCCGCTCGGGCGTTAGAGCCTGCGCGCATGGTGGTAGTAGCGGGCCACGGGGGCGATCAAGTGCGCCGCATGGTCGAAGGTTTCGCGCCCGAAGCCGAGGTGGTGCTGCAAGAGCCGCAACTGGGCACCGGGCACGCGGTGGTGCAGGCGCTACCTGCACTGGCGAGTTTTGAAGGCCGGGTTGTGGTGATCTATGGCGACACGCCGTTTCTGCGCGCCGAGACGCTGGCAGCGATGGTTGACGCCAAGGCAGACGTGGTCGTTCTGGGCTTTGAGGCCACCGATCCGGGGCGCTACGGGCGTCTCATCATCGGCCCTGCTGGGCTGGAGCGGATTGTCGAGTTCAAAGACGCAAGTGCAGACGAACGCGCCATTACGCTATGCAATTCCGGCGTCATTGCGGCGGATGCGGCGGTGCTTGCGCCGCTGATTGCGGGGCTTGGCAACACCAACGCGGCGGGCGAATACTACCTGACTGACATCGTTGCCGCCGCCCGCGCGGGCGGTCAAAGCGTGGCGGTCGTGCTCTGCTCCGAGGCTGAAACGCTGGGTATCAACACCCGCGCCGAGCTTGCCGCCGCCGAAGCGCTGTTTCAGGCAAATGCCCGCGCCGAGGCGCTGGAAAACGGCGTCACGCTAACCGCCCCTGAGACGGTCTTTTTCGCGCTTGATACATGGATTGGCCGCGATGCGCTGATCGGCCCGAATGTGGTGTTCGGCCCCGGTGTCACCATCGAGTCGGGTGCAGAGGTGCGTGCCTTCTGCCACCTTGAAGGGTGCCATATCTCGTCGGGTGCCACAGTTGGCCCATTCGCGCGCTTGCGCCCCGGAACCGAACTTGGCGGTGATGTGCACGTGGGCAACTTTGTCGAGCTCAAGAACGCAGTTCTGGACGAGGGCGTCAAGGTTGGCCATCTCACCTATCTTGGCGATACGCATGTGGGCGAGCGCACCAACATCGGCGCAGGCACGGTGACGTGCAACTATGACGGCGTGATGAAGCATCGCACCGAAATCGGCGCGAACGCCTTTATCGGGTCCGATACGATGCTGGTGGCGCCGGTCACGGTGGGCGCGGGCGCGCTGACCGGATCGGGTTCGGTCATCACCGAAGACGTTCCCGCAGGGGCGGTGGCGCTGGCGCGCGCAAAACAGATTAACAAACCCGGGCTGGCGGCCAAACTGTTCGAGCGGTTGCGCGCCGAAAAGGCGCGGCGACGCGAGGGAAAAGCCTGATGTGCGGTATCATCGGTATCTTGGGCGAACACGAAGTTGCCCCGCAACTTGTTGAAAGCCTGAAGCGGCTGGAATATCGCGGCTACGATTCGGCGGGCATCGCCACCGTGCATGAAGGGCGCCTTGACCGGCGCCGGGCGGTTGGCAAGTTGGTCAACCTTTCCGATCTATTGGTGCACGAGCCGTTGCCGGGCAAGGTGGGCATCGGCCATACTCGCTGGGCTACGCACGGTTCTGCAAGCGAGCGGAATGCGCATCCCCACCGCTCTGGCCCGGTAACGGTGGTGCATAACGGCATCATTGAGAACTACCGCTATCTGCGCGAAATCCTCGCGGCGGCGGGCATGGCGCCTGAAACTGAAACCGATACCGAAACCGTGGCGCTTCTGACGCATCTTCACATGACCCAAGGTCTGCCTGCGCGCGAAGCCGCGCGGGCGACGGTGGCGCGGCTTGAAGGTGCCTTCGCGCTGCTGTTCCTGTTCGACGGCGAACCCGACCTGCTGATTGCCGCGCGCAAGGGCAGCCCGCTGGCGATCGGGCATGGGCAGGGCGAAATGTATGTAGGTTCCGACGCCATCGCGCTGGCCCCCTTTACCAACGCCATCACCTATCTGGAAGAGGGCGATCATGCCTTTGTCACCCGGGAGGGTGCAGAAATCTTCGACGCCGAAGGTCAGCGCGTCCTACGCGAAACCCAGCACATCGACCTTGGTCAGGCCAGGGTCGAGAAGGCCGGCTACAAGCACTTCATGGCCAAGGAAATCGCTGAGCAGCCCGCGGTTCTGGGCGATGCACTGGCACATTATCTCCGCGACGGTGCGCTGAACCTGCCTGAGGGGGTGAACTTTGCCGGGATCGAGCGGTTGACGCTGGTGGCCTGCGGCACCGCCTACTACGCCTGTGCGGTGGCGAAATACTGGTTCGAGGCGCTTGCCGGGCTGCCTTGTGAAATCGACGTGGCCAGCGAGTTTCGCTATCGCGAGCCGCCTCTGCCCGCCGCAAGCCTTGCGCTGTTTGTCAGCCAGTCGGGCGAAACTGCCGACACGCTCGCTGCGCTGCGCTATTGCAAGGCGCAAGCTGCGCAGACACTGGCGGTGGTCAACGTGCCCAGTTCGTCCATCGCGCGCGAGGCAGACTTGGCCTTGCCGATCATGGCGGGCATCGAGGTGGGCGTTGCTTCGACCAAGGCATTCACTTGCCAGCTTGCGGTGCTGGCGGTGCTGGCGCTGAAAGCGGCGGTGGACCGTGGCCGCATGACGCCTCTGGTGCTGGCGGGTCATATCGGCGCGCTGCAAACGCTGCCGGGCCTGATGAATCAGGCGCTGGCGCTTTCCGGCGAAATCGCGCGGCTGGCCGAGCGCATTGGCGAAGCCAGCGACGTGCTGTTTCTTGGCCGCGGGCCGATGTATCCGCTCGCATTGGAAGGCGCGCTGAAGCTCAAGGAAATCAGCTATATCCACGCCGAAGGTTATGCCTCTGGCGAGTTGAAGCACGGGCCGATCGCGTTGATTGACCGCAATCTGCCGGTGGTCGTTCTGGCACCGCATGACCGGCTGTTCGACAAGACCGTATCGAACATGCAAGAGGTCATGGCGCGCCACGGCATGGTGCTGCTGATCTCGGACGCGCCGGGGATTGCGGCTTCATCGGCTGGCGTTTGGGCAAGCCTGAAGCTGCCGCAAGTGGCCGAACCTTTCGCCCCGATCCTTTATGCGATCCCGGCGCAACTATTGGCCTATCACACCGCGATAGCCAAAGGCACCGATGTGGATCAACCGCGCAATCTGGCAAAATCGGTGACGGTAGAATGATCGGCGAAGGCGAACTTGCCGCCCTTGCGGCACTTGCCGTTCCGGCGCGCGCGGCGGGGTCCGCCGCTTATCACAAGGCGCCACGCCCTTATCTGGGGCTTGCCGTGCCGCAGATCGAGGCGCTGGTGGCCGAATGGCGCGCGTCGCTGGATGTGCCGGGGCGGGTTGCGCTGGCGGATGCGCTTTGGTGCTCGAACATTCATGAAGCGCGAATTGCGGCGGCCAAGTTGCTGACGCAGGCCCGGATTGGCGATGACGCACAGGTTTGGCAACTGATCGCTTCATGGGTGCCTGAATTTGACGCGTGGGCCATTGCAGACCATGCCGCCGCCGCGGGCGGGCGCCGCCTTGTTGCGCACCCCGAGCGGCTAGACGAGATGGAAGGTTGGATTGCCCATCCCAACATGTGGGCGCGCCGCGCGGCGCTGACCTTCACCCTGCCCTGGACCCGCCTGCCCCACCCCAAGCCCGCAGACGAAGCCGTTCGCGCCCGCGTTCTGGGCTGGGCCACCGTTCTCACCCCCGACCGTGACTGGTTTATCCAGAAAGCCATCGCCTGGTGGTTGCGCGACCTTTCCAAGCACGATGCCGATCGTGCGCGCGGCTGGCTTGGCGAACACGGCAGAACGCTCAAGCCGTTCGCGCTTAAAGAAGCATCGAAATACCTCTGATCTGCGGCATTAAGGCCGAAATTCGCGCCGCATTTCTCTTGCACGGCAGCGCCAGAAGACTACCTTGATTGCATGGACACCCTCATAGATCCCTTCGGCCGCACCATCAGCTACCTGCGGCTTTCAGTTACGGATCGGTGCGATTTGCGCTGCCGATACTGTATGACCGAGCATATGCAGTTTCTGCCCAAGCGCGATCTGCTGACGCTGGAAGAACTCGATCGCCTCGCCAGCGCCTTCGTTGCGCTTGGCACGCGCAAGCTGCGCATCACCGGTGGCGAACCGCTGGTGCGCAAGAATATCATTTCCCTGTTCCGCGCAATGTCGCGCCACCTTGAAAGCGGCGCGCTTGACGAATTGACGCTGACCACCAACGGCACGCAACTGGCGCGCCACGCGACGGAACTGGTGGATTGTGGGGTGAAACGTATCAACGTGTCACTTGACACGCTTGATGCCGAGAAATTCGCGCATGTCACGCGCTGGGGGCGGCTGGAGCAGGTGCTTGAAGGTATCGCCGCCGCGAAAGCGGCCGGCCTACGCGTCAAGATCAATACCGTCGCGCTCAAAGGCTTTAACGAAGAAGAATTGTTCACGTTGGTCGATTGGTGCGCGGCGGAAGGGCACAATCTGACCTTCATCGAATTGATGCCGATGGGCGAGTTTGACGATGCGCTGCAAATGTCGCAGTTCTGGCCACTGAGCGATGTGCGCGCGCGCCTTGCCAGCCGCTTCACGATCGAACCTTTGGAAGAGCGTACCGGCGGCCCTGCAAGTTATGTGCGGTTAGTCGAAAGCGGCCAGAAGATTGGCTTCATCACCCCGCTTACGCATAATTTCTGCGAAAGCTGCAACCGGGTTCGGGTAACCTGCACGGGCGATCTGTTCACCTGCCTCGGGCAGGAAGGGAACGCCGATCTGCGCGCACCGCTTCGCGCCAGCGCTGAAGACGATCTACTTGTGGCCGCCATCCGCGACGCCGTCGCGCACAAGCCGCGCGGTCACGATTTTGACTATTCGCGAACTGGTGTTGCTGGCCGTATGAGCCGCACGATGAGCCATACTGGCGGTTGAGCGGTCTCCTACTGACCTAGATCAACACGCGCAGCGCCACGCTGCGCCAAAATAGCTTCGCAACGATCGGAGAGCGCAGATGTATCGCAATATCCTGGTGCCAATCGCATTTGACCATGACAGAGACCCCGAGCCCGCCTTGGCGGCAGCGCTTGCGCTGGCCGACGCGGGTGCTCGCATCACCCTGATGCACGTGATGGAGGAAGTGCCGAATTACGCCATCGATTATATGCCCGAGGGCTATTTGGACAATCTCGCCGTCGCAGTGCAGGCAGCGCTTGACGACCTCGCCCGCAAGGTGCCCGGCAGCGCGACGATACTTATACGCGGCGCGGCGGGCCCGGAAATCCTTGCTTGGGCACGCGACAATGATCCCGACTGCATTGTGATCGCCTCGCACCGGCCGGGGTTGACCGACTATTTCCTTGGCTCTACCGCCTCGCGCGTTGTGCGCCACGCCAAATGCTCGGTGCATGTGCTGCGCTAAGGTGCGCGCGCGCCGCACCTGACCCGGCGCGGCGGCGTTCGATGTGATCCGACCCGGCTCAGGCGGCGGGCATCCGCTCTTCTACCATGCCCGCATACCAACTGGAGCCGAAGGGAATGGCGTTGTCGTCAAAGTTGTAGGCCGGGTGGTGCACCATTGCGGTGTCGCCGTTTCCAAGGAAAATATAGGCGCCCGGCCGCGCGTTCAGCATGAAGCTGAAATCCTCCGCCCCCATCAGCGGCGCCGTATCGGCATCAACCTGCCCCGAGACTGCCTGCGCCACCTTGACCGCGTAATCGGTATTTTCGGGCGCGTTCATCGTGACGGGATAGCCACGCTGATAGTCAACCTTGGCGACTGCGCCAAAGGCGGCCGCCGTGCCTTCGGCGATGGCCTTGACGCGGGCTTCGACGAAATCTTGAACAGCGTGGTCCATGGTGCGCACGGTGCCGCGCAATAGAACCGTTTGCGGGATCACGTTGAAAGCTTCCGATTCGGTGCGGAATGTGCAGATCGAGACCACAACCTGCTTCAGCGGATCAACGTTGCGGCTGGCAATCGATTGCATCGCCACCACGATCTGCGCCGCCACCAGCGTA
Organism: Rhodobacteraceae bacterium UBA6213; assembly: GCA_002421605.1. Lineage (GTDB taxonomy): Bacteria > Pseudomonadota > Alphaproteobacteria > Rhodobacterales > Rhodobacteraceae > UBA6213. Next base: position 113,273 of record DISJ01000001.1, read on the forward strand.
GTATCGATACATTCGTGTGGTTTGGCCGCGTGCCCTCCCTTGCCGGTGACGACCACTTCAAACTGGTCTGCTGCCGCCATTTGCGCGCCGGGGCGAATGGCGAAGGTGCCGACCGGAATGCCGGGCATGTTGTGCATGCCGTAAACTTCCTGAATGCCCCAACGATCCATCATGCCGTCGTCCACCATCTCGCGCCCGCCACCACCGCCTTCTTCGGCGGGTTGGAAGATCATCACGGCGGTGCCGTCAAAGTTGCGGGTTTCGCTAAGATATTTCGCAGCACCCAGCAGCATTGCGGTGTGCCCGTCATGGCCGCAGGCATGCATCTTGCCGGGCGTTTTGGAGGCGTAGTCAAGCCCGGTGGCTTCGAATATCGGCAGCGCGTCCATATCGGCACGCAGCCCGATCACGCGACCCTTGCTGTCGCTTTTGCCGCGGATCACGGCGACCACGCCGGTCCTGCCAATCCCCTCAACGACTTCGTCGCAACCAAAGCCGCGCAACAGCTCTGCCACCTTTCCCGCCGTGCGCTGCACGTCAAACAGCAGTTCGGGATGTTCGTGAAAATCGCGCCTCCAGGCAGTGATTTCGGGCAATAGTTCGGCAAAACGGTTCTTTACGGGCATTTCGAGTCTCCTTTTGCGATACCGTGTTCTGAAACGGCTTTCGCTGCAAGCCCTCGACTACGCCGTCGCAAGCGCCACGCTTTTGCCGCCAGCCCAAAGCGAACAAACGCTCCGCTCGGCGCAGGCGCGTGGCGGAATACCTTGAAATCTTGCGACGCGAGGCCGGGCTCAGATTGCCGGACCACCGATTAAAGAAGGCGCGGCCTGATTCGGACTAATCAGCGCTCAAGATCCTTCACCACCTGCTCTAAAAATGCCCAACCCGCCTGAAACTGCGCCACGCTCAGATATTCGTCGGCCTGATGTGCCTGTGCGATGTCGCCCGGCCCGCAGACCACCGCCGACCAGCCGCGCACCTGAAATTGCCCGGCCTCGGTGCCGTAGCTGACCACATGGCGTGCGTTGTCGCCAGTGAGCCTGCGCGCCAGCGCTTCGGCGGCACCATCGGTTTCGGGGGTAAGTGGCGGCAGTGCAAAACGTTCCTCCACGGTAATCCCCGCCTCGGGGCGCACGGCGCGCATTTCGGCCTCGACCTCACCGACTTTGGCGTAAAATGCTTGGCGCCATTGCTCGGGCTCGTCACCGGGCACCACGCGAAAATCAATGCCAAATTCGCAGTCGCCTGCAGTGATGTTATGCGCAGTACCGCCTGAGATTTGCCCAGTGTGCACGGTAGTCCAAGGCGGGTTGAACGCGGCGGCTAATGGCCCGGGCGTGGCCGCGCGGTTGGCTGCATTCTGTTCATTGACCCAGGAAAGCAGCTTTGCCCCTTCGAGAATGGCGTTGACGCCTTCGTGCATGATCGAGGAATGCACCTCGTATCCCTTCACATGCAGCCCGTAGGCCATACCACCCTTGTGGCCGGTGACGACCTTCATCATCGTCGGTTCGCCCACGATCACGGCGCTGGCACGCGGCAGCGCCGCCATCGCTTCAATCATTGGAATACAGGCGATGCAGCCCAGTTCCTCATCGTGGCTTAACGCCAGTTGCAAAGGCCGTTTGACCCCGCGCCGATGTGCTAGCACCAATGCGGCAAGTGCCAGCGCATCAAACCCTTTCATGTCGCAAGTGCCGCGGCCATAGAGGCGGCCATCGCGCTCGACCACGGTAAAGGGGTCAGTGCTCCAGTTCTGACCATCGACCGGAACCACGTCGGAATGCCCGGAAAGCACCACGCCGCCCGGCACATCTGGGCCTACTTGCGCGAAAAGGCTAGCTTTTTGCCCGCCCGGTGCGGGCACGACGGTGGCGGTGATGCCTTGTTCCTCAAGCCATGCGCGTACCCATTCGATCAAATCGAGGTTCGAGCCGCGGCTGACGCTTGGGAAACTGACAAGGTGCTCTAGCAGATAGCGAGCGGTGGCGAGGTCTGACATGGCATTCTCCGAAATTGCGAGCGCAAGCTGCGCCGGGTTAGCCCAGAGCGCAAGCCCCGCGCCCGGCGCGGTGGCCAGAATTTCGTCGGTGGATGCGAAACAGAATCGAACTTGCGTGAAGTTGAAAAATCTCTAACACTACTGCGAATGAAGCCGCCTGGGCGCGGAAAATGCGCGTCAAAGAATAACAATAACAAAGAACTGGGAGCATTCCATGCCCGATGGGGCGCAAACCGTCCTTCACGTCGAAGGCCTCAAAACCGTGTTCAAGGTTCGCGGCGGCGAGGTACATGCCGTCAATTCCGTGAGCTTTGACATCAAGCCGGGCGAGTTGCTTGGCGTGGTGGGCGAATCCGGTTCGGGCAAGTCGGTCACGATGATGTCGCTGCTGGGCCTTTTGCCCTCGCCGCCCGCCGAGGTGCGCGAAGGCCGGGTGATGTTCGAGGGCCGCGATTTGCTGAAATGCACCCCAAGCGAGCTGCGCAAGGTGCGCGGCCTTGGCGTGGGATTTATCTTTCAAGACCCGATGACCTCGCTGAACCCTGTATTCACCGTGGGCTTTCAGATCATGGAGCCACTGCGCCGCCACCTTGGCATGAACAAGGAAGCCGCACGCAAGCGCGCGCAAGAATTGCTGGAACTGGTCAATATTCCCGATGCCGCGCAGCGACTGGGCGACTATCCGCACCAATTTTCCGGCGGCATGCGCCAGCGGGTGATGATCGCTATCGCGCTGGCCTGCGACCCCAAGGTGCTGATCGCGGATGAACCGACCACCGCGCTTGATGTAACGATTCAGGCGCAGATTCTCGAACTGGTGCGCGAATTGCGCCACAAGCTTGGCATGGCGATTGTCTGGATTACCCATGACCTTGGGGTGATCGCGGGCATCGCTGACCGGGTGATCGTGATGTATGGCGGTCAAATCGTCGAGCAGGCGCCGGTGAAAGAGCTGTTCGCCCACCCCCGCCACCCCTATACGCGCGCCTTGCTAAAAACCGTGCCCAGTGTGCGTGGCGCGCGTGCGGCCAAGTTGAACGTGATCGAAGGTCAGCCGCCGATGCTGACTGCGGTGCCGACATCTTGCCCGTTTCGCCCGCGCTGCGCGAATGCGATTGAGCGTTGCGCCGCCGAAAACCCGCTGCGCCGCAAGGTAGGGCCGGGCCACGATGTCGCCTGCTTCCGCGACTTTGACGAGAAGGGCGCGCTTGCATGACCCGCGCGGAGAAACGCTGATGCTTGACCACACGCCCACCAAAAAAACGCTGGTCGAGGTTGACGGGCTTCGAATGTATTTCCCGATCACCGCGGGCCTTTTGCGGCGCAAGGTCGGTGACGTGAAGGCAGTTGATGGCGTCTCGTTCAATATCTACGAGGGCGAGACACTGGGTCTGGTAGGCGAATCTGGTTGCGGCAAATCGACCTGCGGGCGCGCGTTACTGCGCCTTTACAACGTCACCGAAGGCTCGATCCGCATTGGCGGCGTCGATATTGCAACGCTTAGCCACGATGCGCTACGCCGGATGCGCCCGACCATGCAGATGGTGTTTCAAGACCCGCAAGCGAGCCTGAACCCGCGCATGACCGTGGCCGGAATCATCGGCGAGCCGCTGGACGAGCACACCAAGCTTAGCCACAGCGAGAAACTCGAACGGATTTACGAGTTGATGGATGCGGTGGGCTTAAGCCGCGATTTTGCTAACCGTTACCCGCATGCCTTTTCGGGTGGCCAGCGCCAACGCATCGGCATTGCCCGCGCGCTGGCCTTGAGCCCCAAGTTCATCGTCTGTGACGAACCGATCGCAGCGCTTGATGTCTCGATTCAGGCGCAGGTGGTCAACCTGCTGGAAGAATTGCAAGACCGGCTTGGCCTGACCTATCTGTTCATCAGCCACGATCTGAGCATGGTGCGCCATATCGCCGACCGCGTGGCGGTTATGTATCTGGGCAAGATCGTCGAACTTGCCGGCCGCGAAGCGCTTTATGAAAGCCCCAAGCACCCCTATACGCAGGCGCTGCTTTCAGCTGTGCCTGAACCAAACCCCGAAAATGAATCGTCGCGTCGGCGCATCATTCTGACCGGCGACGTGCCCTCGCCCGCCAATCCGCCGAAGGGCTGCAACTTTTGCACCCGCTGCCCGAAAGTGATGGAAATCTGTCACCGCGTCGAACCGGCCAGCCGCGAGATCGAACCGGGCCGCTTTGTGGCCTGCCACCTTTACGAAACTGCAACGACTGCCGAAACAACGGCGGCGCACAACTCAGCAGGCAAAGCCCGTCTGAGCAACGACAATCAACCGACCCAACAAGGAGTCTGACATGAAACTGAAAACCGCCCTTCTGGGCGCGGTGGCAACCCTTGCGTTCGCCCCCGCAGCATTTGCCGAACGCGGCACCGACGGTGAAGTGAAGATCATCTACTGGCAAGCGGTCTCGACGCTGAACCCGTACCTGTCGTCGGGCACCAAAGACGTGGAAGCCGCAAGCCTTGTGATCGAGCCACTCGCCGGCTTCAACGAAAAGGGCGAGGTCATTGCGCGCCTTGTCACCGAAGTCCCGACCGTGGAAAACGGCGGCGTTTCGGCCGACCTGACCTCTATCACTTGGCGGATAAAGCCCGGCCTGCTGTGGTCGGACGGAACCCCGGTGACGGCGAATGACGCGGTGTTCACCGCCAATTATTGCATGGACCCGGCCGGTGGTTGCGCCCAGTTGGCGCGCTACGAAGGCATCAAGACGGTCGAGGCGCTTGACGATCTAACCGTCAAGATCACCTACAACGAGCCGCGCCCGAACCCCTACACTGCGTTTGTTGGTGCCACCTCGCCGCTGCTGCAAGCCGCGCAATTCGCCAACTGCATGGGCGCGGCCGCTTCTAGCTGCACCGACCAGAACTTTGCGCCAATCGGCACCGGCCCGTTCCGCGTGACCGAGTTCCGCACCAATGACGTGGTGCAGATGGAAGCCAACCCGAACTACCGCGACCCGGCGAAACCGGCGTTTGCGACCGTCACGGTCAAAGGCGGTGGCGAAGCGGCGGCTGCAGCGCGTGCGGTCATGGAAACGGGCGAATACGATTATGCCTGGAACACCCAGATCTCGCCGGAAGTGCAAGGTCAGATGGAAGCAGGCGGCAAGGGCGAGTTCATTTATGCCTTCGGCACGCTGGTCGAGCGCATCGAGATGAACATGACCGACCCGTCGCCATCGCTGCCTGAAGGCGAGCGCGCCACGGTTGCGCATCCGCACCCGATTCTTTCGGATATTCGCGTGCGTCGGGCGCTGAGCATGGCAATTGACCGCGATCTTCTGGTTGAAATCGGCTATGGCGCCGCTGGCCGGGCCACCTGTAACCTGGTTCCCGCGCCCGAAATGTTCGCCTCCGACAACACCGACTGCCTTGTGCAGGATGTCGAGGGCGCGAAAGCGCTGCTGGAAGAAGCTGGCTGGAAAGTGGGCGCCGACGGCGTGCGCGAGAAAGACGGCATGCGCCTGAAACTGCTTTACCAGACCTCGGTAAACGCCGTTCGTCAGGACTTCCAGTCGATCATCAAACAGTGGTGGAACGACATCGGCGTTGAAGTTGAACTGAAAGCAATCGATGGCAGCGTGTATTTCGGCGGGGACGCGGGCTCGCCCGACACCTTCCAGAAATTCTATGCAGACGTCGAAATGTACGCCAACAACTTCGACGGCACCGACCCAGAGCCCTACCTGGCCCAATACACCTGCGACAAGGCACCGTCGCCGGCGACCCAGTGGCAAGGTGAAAACGTCAACCGCTATTGCGACCCGGCCTATGACGCGCTTGTCGTCGAACTTGGCCGCACTGGTGAAATTAGCAAACGCGCGGAACTTGCCCGCAGGATGAACGACATGCTGACCAAGGACACGATGACCATTGTGCCGCTGGTTGACCGTGGTCGCCTTTCGGCCCGTTCGCTTTCGCTTGGCGGTGTCGTGCTCAACACCTGGGACAGCGAACTGTGGAACGTTTCGGACTGGTATCGCGTGAAGTGATCTGAACCCCCGCGCCGCCCCTGCCCTTTTGCCGGGGCGGCGCACTCCCTACCCACGCGAACTGCTCCGAGGCGCCGATGTTCACCTTTGCCCTGCGACGATTCCTCATCGCGATCCCGACGCTTCTGATCATTTCACTGGTGATCTTTCTGCTGCTTGAGGCCGCCCCCGGTGACCCCCTGGGCGAAGTACCGCTGACCGTGCCACCTGAAGTGAAGGAAAAGATGCGCGCGGCGCTTGGGCTCGATAGCGCGTGGTTTGTGCGCTATTTTCTATGGCTCAAGCAGTTTTTCTGGGTCGAACCGCTCAACCTTGTCGATTACCTCTTCAACACGCAGTATGCCGAAGGCATGCAGCGGGTGATCTCGTTCCAATCGCGCCAGCCCGTGATGCAGATCATTGCCCAGCGTGTGCCGCAGACCCTGACCGTGGTTGGCCTGTCGTATCTGATCGGGGTGTCGATCGCGCTGCCCATTGGCATCTACTCGGCCTACCGGCAATATTCATGGTTCGACCAACTCGGCACCTTTATTTCGATGGTCGGTTTTTCGGTGCCCACCTTCTTTACCGGGGTGGTGCTGATCATCATTTTTGGCGTCAAACTGCAGTGGTTTCCCTCGATCTATGACACTATGCACCGCGTCACGGATTGGCAAAGTTTTCTGGTGCAGGTGCGCCAGATGGCAATGCCGGTGATGGTGCTGTCCCTTTATAATGCCGCGCAGATCAGCCGCTTCATGCGCTCTTCAATGCTGGACAACCTCAATCAGGACTATGTGCGCACAGCGCGCGCCAAGGGGTTGACTGAAAAGGTCGTGGTGCTGGTGCATGTGCTGCGCAACTCGCTGATCCCGGTGGTAACGGTGATTGCACTGGGTGTGCCCACCATCTTTGGCGGTGCCATCATCACTGAACAGGTGTTCAAGGTGAACGGGCTCGGCCAGCAACTGATCACCTCGATCCATTCCAACGACATGCCCATGGTCATGACGTTGACGTTCATCTTCGCGATCCTGATCGTGACCTTCAACCTGATTGCCGACCTGCTCTATGGCATACTCGACCCGAGGATCCGCTATGACTGACGCCATCTCTATTGCCGCCAAGCGCAGCGCCCCTCGCAACCAGTGGTGGGATGTCTGGGATCAGTTCAAGACTCACAAGGGCGCGTTGGTTGGCCTTGCGGTGTTCTTCTCGATCCTTGCGCTCATCATCATCGGGCCGTGGATCTGGACACAGGATCCGGGCTTTGTAAATCTACGCGCCCGCAATCAGGGCTTTTCAGCAGCGCACCCCTTGGGCACCGACCAATTGGGGCGCGACATGCTGGCGCGGATCATGGCGGGGGGTAAAGTCTCGATCTCTGTCGGGCTGACCGCGATGCTGCTTTCGATCACGCTAGGCACACTGATCGGTGTGCTGGCGGGTTACTTCAAGCGCCTGGAAAACCTGCTGATGCGAGGCACCGACCTGTTTTTGGCACTGCCGTTGCTGCCGCTTCTGCTGCTGATGGTGACGCTGTTTCGCGATCCACTTTCGCGCAGCTTCGGGCCGGAAACCGGGATCTTCATCCTGATCGTGACCGCCATTGGCGCAACCAGCTGGATGCAAAGCGCGCGGATCGTGCGCGGCTCGGTCCTGGCGCTAAAAGAGGCCGAGTTCGTTTTGGCCGCGCGCAGCATCGGCACCCCGCCGCGGCGGATGATTACCCGCCACATCCTGCCCAACGTGATGAGCCCGATCATGGTTTCGGCCACGCTAGGCATTGCCAGTGCAATCATTACCGAATCCGCTCTCAGCTTTTTGGGCCTTGGCTTTCCGCCGGATTTTCCCACCTGGGGGCGGCTGCTTTTTGACGCGGTGGATGCAATGCAGCTTTACCCGGCACGGGTAATCCTGCCCGGCGTGATGATATCGCTGACGGTACTGAGTGTGAACTACATCGGTGACGGTCTGCGCGACGCGCTCGACCCGCGAATCCGCGGCCGTTAAGCCGTTTACAGGGCCCTAGCGCAGAATTGGCGGCTTGTCCGGGTCCATGCCGGGGGCCGCGCCCGGTTCGATCACCTGATGGGTTTCCTGCTCGGGTTCGGGCAGGTCGAACACCTGTGCCACCTCTGCAAGCTGCACAAAAAGCGCCTCATCGCCCGTGACAAAGGCAACGTCGAGCGCTCCCGCGTCTAGCCCCGAGAACGCCAACGCTTCGGCCACCGCTTTGGCCAATGCAGGTTCAGCACCTTGCACGGCGCCAAGAAAGGCCAGCATGTGGCCACGGCTTCCGTCTTGGTATTCGACGCCCGCCAGCAGCGCCTGCGCGGCTGTGCCTGCCAGATGCACAAACTTCATATCAAGCGCGGTGAGCAAGGCGCCAAGCGCGGCAGGGCCAAGTGCGGGGGCAGTGAAGGCGACAGGTGTGCCCGTAACGGTTTCGGGCGTGCTGCTTAGTGTTTCGGTCAACCACTCCAATGCTTCGGGCGGCAGCACCATGGCCGAGTCGGCAACGCCAAGATTGAGCCCCAGCCCAACCTCTTCGCCCGCAAGATATTGGGCGATCACCCGCCCCGGCAGCGCCGCATAGGGCGCGGGCACGCCGGAAAAGGCGCTCAGCCGCTCTTCCAGATCGAAAGCGAGCACGTATTTCCCCGCTTCGGTCTCGAAAAGTTGCGGCGTGATCGAATCGCCCACCGGTTCGGATTCAAGTAGCAGGAACAGTTCCGCATCGGCCAGAAGCCCGAACAGCGTCATTCGCGCCTGTGCATCATCGGGGGCGGCTTCGGCCGCGGCATGGGCCAGATCATAGGCGGTGGGTTGGGTCATGGCAGGTCTTCCGATGCTGGGTTTGCGCCCCCCTAGACCGAGCCGCAGAGCAGGGCAAGCAAAAGCCGCAAAACTTGGCATCGGAGCGGTTGCGCCGACGCCATACGATGGCATACAAACTTCGCAAGGGACGGGGGAGATTAGTTGCCATGTATAGGGTCTGGAATTTCATCACCAGCTATTCGCTGCTGCTTGTTGCCGGGGCGTTGCTGGCACTGATCTGGGCCAACACCGATCCTGAAAGCTATCACGCGCTGATCGAATACCCGCTGATTCAGGATTTCTTCATCGGCCACCTGCACGAGGTTGATGGCCACATCAGCCGCACGCTGACCACCCAATTCGTCGTCAATGACATTCTAATGGCATTCTTCTTTGCGATGGCCGGTAAAGAAGTTTGGGAAGCGGTCGTGCTGAAAAATGGAGAGTTGCGCGGGCGCAAGGCTGCGACGCCACTTATCGCCACGGCGGGCGGGATGCTTGGGCCGGTGGCAGTGTATCTTGGCCTCGCACTGCTGCTTGGTTCGGATACGTTCAACGCGGTCAGCCGCGGCTGGGCAATTCCTACCGCCACCGACATCGCGTTTTCGTACCTAGTTGGGCGCATCGTGTTTGGTGCGGGGCACCCGGCGATCCGGTTTTTGCTGTTGCTTGCAATCGCCGATGACGCAGCAGGGCTGATCATTCTTGCGATTTTCTACCCGACCGCAGAATTGGCGCCGATATGGCTACTGTTGTCGTTGGGGGCGGCGCTGGCGGTCTATGTGTTCGCCAACGAGTTGCCTCGGCGGCTAGACCGGGGCAATCAGCTGCGCCCCAACTCTACCTGGGTGCGGCGCACGCTTTCGTTCTGGCCCTATCTGATAGCAGGCGCACTTAGCTGGTATGGATTCATGCGCGCGGGCATTCACCCCGCGCTCGGCCTGTTGCCGATTGTTGCGACGATTCCGCATGCTGACCGCCCCTATGGCTTTTTCGCCGAGGCCGAGGCGCATCTGAAAGACATGCTGAACTGGATGGAACACCATCTGAAATACCCCGTCGAAATCGTGCTGTTTCTGTTTGGTCTTTTCAACGCGGGGGTCGAGTTTTCGGCGATCGGGGCACCGACATGGCTGGTGACACTAGGGCTGTTGCTTGGCAAGCCAATCGGCATTTTCATCATGGGCTGGATCGGCGCACGGGTGCTTGGCTTCGGGCTGCCGGAGGGTATGAACCTCAAGGATCTTTTCGTGTTGGGCTGTGTTGCGGCAATCGGCTTTACCGTGGCGCTGTTCGTGGCATCGGTCGCCTTCCCGGCGGGTGATGTGCAAGATGCGGCCAAAATGGGCGCGCTGTTCAGCTTTGGTGCCGCGCTGGTGGCAATCGTGGTAGGCAAGCTGATGCGGATTGAACGGCACGAATACTGATCGCGTCGTTTCAACCATTGCTACAATTGCGGTGGCGGTTGCATATTGCCCCCGCCCCAAGACATAATGTTGCCCGATTGGCCGGTTAGAAGCCTTTTTAAGAAAGGCGCCCTAGGGTGCAGCCGTTCGTCACCTGGGCCGAAAGTGCGCAATGCTTGAATTCGTGAATGTCAGCAAGTCGTTCTGGACCGGCAAGCGCCGCAAGGTCATCCTTGATCAGGCAACTTTCCGGGTCGAACTGGGCACGTCACTCGGAATCCTCGCCGCCAACGGCACCGGCAAGACCACGATCATCAACATGATGGCGGGTCTGGAAAAACCTGACGAGGGCGAGATTCGCAAATCCTGCCGGGTGTCATTCCCGCTTGGCTTCATGGGCGGCGTGGTGGCAAAGCATACCGCCACCGAAAACGCCCGCTTCATCGCCCGCCTTTACGGGCTTGATCCCGATTATGTCGAGGCATTCTGTCGCTGGCTGTGCGGTATCAACGAATACTTTGACATGCCTGTGGGCACCTACAGCCAGGGCATGAAGGCGCGCTTCACTTTCTCGCTGCTACTTGCGCTTGAGTTTGATATCTATCTGATCGACGAGGGGATGCCCTCGACGACTGATGTCGAGTTTAACCGCAAGGCGGGCGACATCCTGCGCGAGCGGTTGCAAAGCGCCACGGTGATCGTGGTCTCGCATCAGGCCGCCACGCTGGAAAAGTTCTGCCGTACTGCCGCGGTATTGCGCGACGGCAAGCTGCATATGTTCGACACCTTGGAAGAAGCGAAACAGCTCTATGACTACGGTACCCAAGGCTAAGCGATTTCGGGTCCGGCGCGCTACGCCGGTGCTCGCCACCCCCGCCGCGGCACACGCGAGCGAGGCGGCATCTGCTGGCGCGGCGGTAGCTGCTGCCGCCGCTGAATCGGATAATAGCCTGCTTAACCCGCAAGATGACGGATTTGGCGACACGCGCTTTCCCACCGCCGCGCCGGATGGGGTGCTTGGGCCTTCTGCGCGCTCTCCCGAAGATGAAATCGCCGCGATCCGGGCCGAGAGTCTGAGCGGGCGCCAACTGCGCATGGCGCGCCGGGTAGCGCAAAAGCACGGAATTGAATCTACGTCAGATTTCGAGGCGGTGCGGCTATTGCGCCGCCGCGGCATCGACCCTTTCCAACACTCGGGTGTGCTCGATCTGGTGGCGCAAACCGACCACTCTGATGCGGCGCGTTCGATGGCGCTGGCGCGAATCGACGGGCCGGGCGCCGATGCGCGTGTGCAATTGCCCCAAACCGTGCGCCCCGGCAGCAGCCCCGCGCTTGCTGAACCGATGACCGAGTCGCGCCGGGCCGCGGAAATCATTGCCATGCAGCGCGACATCGTGCGCCGCCGCCGCCGCAAGGTGCTGCTGCTGTTCACGCGGCTGGCCTTTTTCGTGATGCTGCCTACTCTGATGGCGGGATACTATTACTTTTCAATGGCAACAAAGTTCTACGCCACCAAAGCGGAGTTCGTGATTCAGCAAGCCGATCAGCCGAGCGGCAGCCTGGGAGGGATGTTTTCCGGCACCGGCATGGCTACGAGCCAGGATTCGATTACCGTGCAAAGCTTTCTGCAATCACGCGATGCGATGTTGCGGCTTGATGACGAGCTTGGCTTCAAAGAGCATTTCAGCCAAGAAAATATCGACGCATTGCAGCGCCTTGAACCCGGCGCAACCAATGAAAAGGCATACCGTCTGTATCGGCGCAATGTGAAAATTGCCTACGATCCGACCGAAGGCATCATCAAGATGGAGGTGATTGCCGCAGATCCGCAGGTTTCGGCCGCTTTTTCCGAGGCGCTGATCCGCTACGCCGAAGAGCAGGTAGACCAGCTCACGCAGCGCCTGCGGGAAGACCAGATGAAGGGTGCGCGCGAAAGTTATGCTGATGCCGAGGCCAAAGTGCTGGCCGCGCAAAGCCGTGTGCTCGAATTGCAGCAGCAGCTTGGCGTGCTCGATCCGGTGACGGAATCGGGGATGGTGATGCAGCAGGTCGGCGCTTTTGAGTTGCAATTGCAGGAAAAACGGCTTTCGCTGCAACAATTGCTCGACAACACGCAACCCAACCAAGCCCGCGTCGACGGCATGCGCGGCGATATCGCGCGACTGGAAAGCCTGATCCAAAGCCTGCGCTCGCAATTGACCCAAGGCAGCGGCACCACTACATCGCTCGCTTCAGTCACAGGGCAGTTACGCATTGCCGAGGCAGATCTGCAAACCCGCCAGCTGATGCTCAGCCAAGCCGCGCAGCAGCTTGAAACCGCCCGGATCGAGGCCAACAAACAGGTGCGATACCTCTCGATGGGCGTGCGCCCCGTGGCACCGGACGAGGCGACCTATCCGCGCGCCTTCGAAAACACCATCCTCGCCTTCCTGATCCTTGGCGGCATTTATCTGATGATTTCTTTGACCGCGTCGATCTTGCGCGAACAGGTGGCAGCGTGACCCAAACAATGCGCGAAGTCGTGGTCGGCAACTGCCGGTTGGGCAACGATTTGCCGATGGCGCTGATCGCCGGCCCCTGCCAGTTGGAAAGCGAAGCACATGCGCTGATGATCGCGCGCGCGCTTGCCGAAGCCTGCGCCAGTGCGGGTGTACAGTTCATCTTCAAGGCCAGTTACGACAAAGCCAATCGCACCTCGCTCGCCGGTCGCCGCGGCATCGGCATGGCCGAGGGGCTGCGCGTGCTGGCGCGGGTGCGCGATGCGGTCGGTTGCCCGGTGCTGACCGATGTGCACGATATCGAACAGGCGCGGGCTGCGGCGCGCGCTGTCGATGTTATCCAGATCCCGGCGTTTCTGTGCCGCCAGACCGACCTTTTGCTGGCGGCGGGCGAAACCGGGGCGGTGGTGAACATCAAGAAGGGCCAGTTTCTCGCGCCTTGGGATATGCGCAACGTCGCGGCCAAAGTGGCGTCGAGCGGGAATGAAAACATCCTGCTGACCGAGCGGGGCACCTCGTTTGGATATAATACCTTGGTGGCCGACATGCGCGCGCTGCCGATCATGGTGCGCGAGGGCTACCCGGTGATTATGGATGCAACGCACTCGGTGCAGCAGCCGGGCGGGCTTGGCGGCTCATCAGGCGGGCAGCGCGAATTTGCACCCGTGATGGCGCGCGCGGCGATCAGCCTTGGCATTGCCGGGGTGTTTCTTGAAACCCACGAAGCGCCCGATACCGCCCCTTCGGACGGCCCGAACATGGTGCCTCTTGCTGCGATGCCTGCGCTGATCGAAAGCCTGAAGGCCTTTGACCAGCTTGCCAAAGCCAACCCGATCCGGGTTTAACGCGCGGTTACGCTACTTAATCAGCGCTTGGATTTCGCGAAACGCGGGGTGGCGGGCATCGCCCAACCACTCGAACAGCACCATTTCGCTGGTAACGATTTCGGCGCCGTGATGCGCCATGCGCGCCAGCGCCGCAGTGCGGTTGTCGGCTGTGCGCGAACCTATCGCGTCGGCTACCACCGCAACCCGCCGCCCTGCCCCGATCAAGCCCAGCACGGTTTGCAACACGCAAACATGCGCCTCGGTGCCCGCCACAATCACGGCATGATCTGGCGCAAGGCGCGCAGTAAAGCCGGGTGCGCCGCAGGCATCAAAGGTTGTCTTTTCGGCCACCTCGCCGGGTGCGGCACCCAGTTCTGGCACCGTGGCGCCAAGCCCGTGCGGATATTGCTCGGTGAACAGCAGCGGCACCGAAAGCCTGCGCGCCGCGGCGGCCAACCGCACCGCGTTGCGCAGCACATCCTCGCCGCCCGCGATGACGGGCAGCAGGCGGGCTTGCAAGTCAATCAGCAGCAATAGAGAGTTTGGGGCAGACAGCGTTCGCATCGATTCGTCTCGTTCGGATGGCTTCGCAAAAGTGTTGCACGAAAGGCTTGAAAAACCAAAGTTTTTGGAAAATGAATAATCAATCGATGATAAATTATTCAAACATCACCATACAACCATCATTATCTGTCGCACGAGTTGGCACAACTCCGACACGAAAGTCGGCTATTTTTCGCTCAATCTGAGCGACTTTCAGGAAATTAACTTAGAACTATGGTAATTTAAGCACGAGGCACAATTGCCTCAGGGAGCAACAGGGAGAAATTCCATGAAATTCAAACCGATTTTCGCGGTTGCCTGTGTTGTAGCCGCATTCGGCGCCTCATCGGCACTTGCCGGCGCGCCAGATAACCCCGGTGCCGGCGGGCAGGCAGTGAAGGCGGCCGTCGCCTATGCTAAAGAACAAGGCCTTAACTGGGGCCAAGTCGTCAGTGATTTTGTTCACACCTACGACACCAATCTGGGCAATGAAGTAAGTGCCTTGAACGAGCCGAACCCTGCCAATGACAATGGCGGCGGCAACGACTAGCGCAACAGTGGGGGCGCCAGATGCTAAGTCTTAGGCGCTTTCTCGGCAAATAGGCCGGGCGGTTTGGCGCATGCCGCAAGCTGCCCGGTTTATTCGCGTCGCACTTACTTGCAAGACATACAGGCGCTTGCTTGCAATGTTTCCTGCAATCTTATTATATATTTTATTTTATAATCGCGCTTTTCTGCCTGCTTTATCGCGACAATTTGCTGATATTATAATCACCCGCATTTTGAATGGCCGCAATCACCGCAAACCATGCAGCCTTCTACCATGCGCATCGCATAGGCGCCGCAGTTGGGGCACGCGGGTGCGCGCGGTGTGCCATCGGCGGCAAGCGCCATCGCGCGCGGGTCAGACTTCAGCCCCAGCCCTTCGCCGTCGATAAAGCCAATGGCGATCAGGTGGCGCTCGATCACCCCGCCTATCGCGGCAAGGATCGAGGGCACATATTTGCCTTCCATCCACGCCCCACCGCGCGGGTCGAACACGGCCTTCAATTCCTCGACCACGAACGAAATGTCGCCACCACGCCGGAACACTGCCGAAATCATCCGCGTCAGCGCTACGGTCCAGGCGAAATGCTCCATGTTCTTGGAGTTGATGAACACCTCGAATGGTCGCCGGTGCGCGCCCTGCACGATGTCATTAACGGTGATGTAGATGGCATGTTCGCTGCCCGGCCACTTCAGCTTGTAAGTTGCCCCTTCCAGCGACGCCGGGCGGTCAAGCGGTTCGGTCAGATACACGACATCGGCACCGCGGTCACGCTCGGGCGCCTTTTCGGCGGTCTCGTTGACGGTCAGCACCGACCCGGTCACGGCGTTCGGCCGGTAGGTGGTGCAACCTTTGCATCCTTGATCCCACGCCGCCATATAGACCTGTTGGAAATCGTCAAAGGCGATGTCGGCGGGGCAGTTGATGGTTTTCGAGATCGAGCTGTCGACCCATTTCTGTGCGGCGGCTTGCATACGCACATGGTCAAGCGGCGGCAGGGTTTGGGCATTCGCGAACCAGTCCGGCAAAGGCGTATCGCCGCGCAAATTGCGCCACATCTGCACCGCGTAATCGACCACCTCTTCTTCGCTGCGGCTACCGTCGGGTTGCAGCACCTTGCGGCTATAGGCGTAGGCAAAGACCGGCTCGATGCCGGAACTGACATTGCCTGCGTAAAGGCTGATAGTTCCGGTGGGGGCGACCGAGGTCAGGTGGCTGTTGCGAATGCCGTGCGCCCGGATCGCCGCGCGCACGTCTTCATCCATCGCCGCCATGTTGCCCGAGGAGAGGAACTTTTCAGCGTCAAATAGCGGAAATGCCCCCTTCTCGCGCGCAAGATCCACCGAGGCGAGGTAGGCGGCACGCGCGATGGCGCGCATCCACGCTTCAGTCTGCGCTGCGGCCTCGGGGCTGCCATAGCGCAGGCCCAGCATCAGCAGCGCGTCGGCCAGCCCGGTCACGCCAAGCCCGATCCGCCGCTTGGCGCGCGCCTCGGCCTCTTGCTGGGGCAGTGGAAAGCGGCTGGCATCTACCACGTTGTCCATCATCCGCACCGCGACCCGCACCAGACGGTCCAGCGCCTCGGCATCAAGTGCTGCTGTATCCTCGAACGGTTGGGTTACCAGTCGCGCCAGGTTGACGCTGCCCAGAAGGCACGCGCCATAAGGCGGCAGGGGCTGTTCGCCGCAGGGGTTGGTGGCCGAAATGGTTTCGCAATAATTCAGGTTGTTCAGCGCATTGATCCGGTCGATGAAGATCACCCCCGGTTCGGCAAAATCATAGGTCGCGCGCATGATCCGCGCCCAGAGGTCGCGCGCATTCAGCGTGTGATAGACCTTGCCGCCAAAGCGCAAATCCCACGGCCCGTCGGCCTTGACCGCCGCCATGAAATCATCGCTCACCAGCACCGACAGGTTGAACATCCGCAACCGCGCCGCATCTTGCTTGGCGGCGATGAAGGCCTCGATGTCGGGGTGATCGCAACGCATCGTCGCCATCATCGCGCCGCGCCGACTGCCCGCAGACATGATCGTGCGGCACATCGCATCCCACACATCCATGAAGCTCAGCGGGCCAGAGGCATCTGCCGCAACCCCCTTCACCTCGGCGCCGCGCGGGCGGATGGTCGAGAAATCATAGCCGATGCCGCCACCTTGCTGCATGGTCAGCGCCGCTTCCTTCAGCATCTCGAAAATGCCGCCCATCGAATCGGGGATCGTGCCCATCACGAAGCAGTTGAACAGCGTCACCGCGCGCCCGGTCCCCGCCCCGGCGGCAATCCGCCCCGCAGGCAGGAATTTGAAATCTTCCAGCGCCTCGTAAAACCGCGCCTCCCACAGGGCTGGTTCGGCCTCGCCCTCGGCCAATGCCCGTGCTACACGCCGCCAGCTGTCTTCGACCGTCAGGTCAAGCGGTTCACCATTGATGCTTTTCAGGCGATATTTCATATCCCAGATCTGTTCGGCAATGGGGGCGGCGAAGCGGCTCATGGGCTGGGTCCGGTTTTTGGGGATGCGACAGCAAGGGGCGGTCACGATACGCGCGCACCGCGCACAGGTCAACGATTGCTCCGCTGGCCGCAATGCCTATATTGCCCCATGAACCGGGGGCGAAATGGCCGAGACGCTACATCTTATCAAACTCTGCGTGGGCGCCGAAAGCGTCGAGGACCTTCTCGGCTGGCAGCGCAGTCGCTATGCGGACGGCCCTGCCCAACACGTTACCCGCATGTGGCCCAAACGCGCCGAAGGGCTGCTTGCCGGGGGCTCGCTCTATTGGGTTATCAAGGGCGCGGTGCTGGCGCGCCAAACCTTGCTGGGGCTGGAGGAGCGGCGCGGCGCGGATGGCATCTTGCGGTGCGCATTGATCCTTTCGCCCGAAATCACCCGCACCGAGGCGCAGCCGCGCCGCCCGTTTCAAGGCTGGCGCTATCTTAGCCCCAAGGATGCACCACGCGATCTGCCGCAGGGGCGCGAGCACACTGACCCGCTGCCGCGCGATTTGCTGGATGCGATGTCGGTCATCGGCCTGCGCTAATTCGTTGGTTTTGCGCGCAATACCCCATAGAATGCGCGGTGGCTTGCCATTTTCCTGATGGCGGCAGGTAACGGAGCGGCGCTTGCAGGGTCTACCAGTTGCCGTCAATCAGCCTTTTCACAGCATCGCGCCAGCTTGGCACAGGCACAAATTGCCCCTTGGCCAAAAAGCTTTGTACTTCAAAGATCACCTGCGGGTCGTTGACCATCGTGGTATGCGCGACCGGCAGCACGATATGGTCGTTCATCCCTTCGACACGGGTGCTTTCAACACTGACCACGCCGTCATTCTCGCCCTCAATCAGCAGCGACGCTAGCGGGTTGATCTTGTGGTTGCCCGCAATCACGCCCAGTTCGAACGCAACCCCCGGCAGGCGCGGCGGCAACGCCGTTTCACCTTCGGTGGCCAGTTGCATCGCCGATGGTCCGCGCAGCCAAGCAAGCGTGTCCGAGCGCATCAGCAGGTCAGCAAATTCTGAGCCCTGATTGGGCGGGGCCAGCATAACTGCGCGGCCAATGCGCGCGGTGTTCTCACCCTTCAATGCCCAGACCCGCAGCAGGACCCCACCCATCGAATGGGTGACGAAATCGACAGAATCGGGTTCGCGGCATTCGGCCAAGGCTGCATCGACATAGCCTACCAGATCTTGCAGCGGCGCCTCGGTCGAGGGGTAGCTAGAGTTGACGACCTGATAGCCCTGCCGCGACAACACACCCTCCAGCAAAATGAGCGAAAGGTCCGATCGCGCCAACCCGTGCAACAGCACAACGCAACGCGCCTCGGCGGCAGTGATGCCGGTCAGCAGAAACAGAAGGGCAAGTGATAAGGGGCGCAGCATGGGCCAGATGTAAGGCGGTCCGCGTCCGGTTTCCAGTGCCGCGTCAGGCGCGCGAATACATGCCCTCGTAAATCGGCACCAGTGTCTCGGTTTCGAACAGCGACGACACCGAAGTGCCGTTCCAGATGTTCAAGATCGCCTGTGCAAACATCGGTGCCACCGGTACGATGCGGATATTGGGGCAGGCGCGAACTGCGGCGGTGGGTTCGATCGAATCGGTGATGACCAGTGATTTCATCGACGAGCTCTTGATCCGCTCGACCGCGGGGCCCGAAAGCACGCCATGCGTGATGTAGCTGTGCACCTCGGTCGCGCCGTTTTCCATCAGCAAATCGGCCGCTTTCACAAGCGTTCCGGCGGTATCACAGATGTCATCGACGATCAGGCACTTTTTGCCGGTGACATCGCCGATCACGGTCATCCCCGCCACTTCGCCCGCCTTTTCGCGGCGCTTGTCAACAATCGCCAGCGGGGCACCGATGCGCTGCGCAAGATCGCGCGCGCGCGCCACGCCACCGACGTCTGGCGAGACCACCAAGATGTCGGCAAGCTGATCTGCGAAATGGTGCTTGATATCCAGCCCAAACACCGGCGCTGCATAAAGGTTGTCCACCGGAATGTCGAAAAAACCCTGAATCTGCGCGGCGTGCAGATCAAGCGTCAGCACCCGGTCCACCCCCGCCTCGGTCAAAAGGTTCGCAACCAACTTGGCCGAGATCGGCGTACGGGCCTTGGCGCGGCGGTCTTGGCGCGCATACCCGAAATATGGGATCACCGCCGAAATGCGTGCCGCCGAAGACCGGCGCAGCGCATCGGCCATGATCAGCAGTTCCATCAGGTTGTCATTGGCCGGGTTCGAGGTTGACTGGATGATGTACATATCCTCGCCGCGCACATTCTCGAACACCTCCACGAAGATCTCGCCGTCGTTGAACCGTTCAACCCGCGCCTCCACCAGCGCGACATTCATGCCGCGATGCATCGACATTCGGCGCGCTATCGCCGAGGCGAGCGGTCGGTTGGCGTTGCCGGAAATCAGCTTGGGCTCGGTCATGGCAGGCATGGGGCAGCTCCTCGGGGGGCGGTCGGGGCGCAAGCGATGCCGCCGACTGATGGGATTCGGGCGATTGCGCCTGCCTTAGCACCGGGCTAGCCTGCCCGCAAATGCAAGCGACAATAGGGGCGCGAGATGGCGCATATCGACTACTTTTTTACCGTACTTTCGCCCTGGACCTATCTTGCAGGCGATCGGCTAGAGGCCATTGCCGCGCGGCAGGGCGCAAGCGTGCAGTATTACCCGGTTGATGTGATCGCGCTGTTTGCGCGCACAGGTGGTACGGCACCCGCCGCACGCCACCCCTCGCGGCAGGAATACCGAGCGCAAGACTTGCCACGTTGGGCGACAAAGCTGGGGGTGGCGTTCAACCTCAAGCCCGCGCATGTGCCCACCAACCCCGCCCCTGCCGCCTATGCGATCATCGCTGCGCAGGCGGCCGCGGCCAAGGGTGCGGCGGGCGATGTTGGCGCCCTTGTGCAGGGGTTTCTGCGCGCCGCATGGGCCGAACAGAAAGATGTGGCCGACGATACCGTTATCCGCGAACAACTGGCGGCACACGGCTTTGACCCCGAACTGGCCGATAGTGGCCTTTTCATCGGCGCCGACACCTATGCGCGCAACCTTGAACGGGCTGTAGAGCGGGGTGTTTTCGGCTCTCCCTTCTATATTGTGCGCGAAACCGATGCGCGGTTCTGGGGGCAGGACCGGCTTGAGATGCTTGAAGATCATCTTGCGGGGCTTTGATGCCACTTGGGGATCGGGCGGGGCACGCGGTTTTCTGGCAAAGCTTTGGCGCGGGGCCGCGACCGGCGCTGGCCATTCATTGCACACTTGCACATTCGGGCGCATGGGCGGGCGTGGCGGCGCGGTTGCCGCAATTGACCATCGCCGCGTTCGACATGCCCGGCCACGGCCAAAGCGGGCCTTGGACGGGTAATGATTACCACGGCGATGTCACCCGGATCGCGGCAAGCTTCATCGACCGCCCGCTTGATCTGATCGGACATTCCTTTGGCGCCTCGGTCGCACTGCGCCTTGCGGTGGCGGCCCCCGAGGCTGTTCGCAGCCTGACGCTGATAGAGCCGGTGCTGTTTGTGGCGGCCGCAGGCACGCCCGAATTTGCGGCGCAGACCGATGACAACGAACGTTTCCGCGACTTGATCGCGGCGGGCGAGGCCGAGGCGGCAGCACGCGCGTTTGTGGCGCAGTGGGGTGCAGGGCAGCGGTGGGAAACGCTTGACCCGCGCGTGCGCGCGTCCTTTGCCGCGCAGATGCCGCTGGTGCTGGCGGGGGGTGAGGCCAGTTTTACTGACGCGGCGCGTATTCTGCGCGAAGGCGGGCTTGAGGCGATCGAAGCCCCGGTGATGCTGATCCGCGGCGCGGATAGCCCTGCGATAATGGCCACCATCTGCGAGGCGATCGCTGCGCGCCTGCCTGATGTGGGGTTGGCAGTGGTGCCGGATGCGGGGCACATGCTGCCAGTTACCCACGCCGCACAGGTAGCCGAACTGATCGCGTTGAACCTTACCCGCGAATAAGCGTCAGAAAGCCGTCCACATCATCTTCGGTTGTGGACCAGCTGCACACCAGCCGCGCCGCCAGCAGCGTATCGTCTGCCCCGTCCAGCGACTGATCGAAGGGCCAGAGGTAATAAGCCGCCCCCCCCTCGTGCGCGCGCCGGTGGCCCGCGCGCGGAAAGCTTGCAAAGACCGCGTTGGCCTCGGTCGGGTGCACCAGATGCGCGCCGGGCACAGTCAGAACACCCCCGGCCAGCCGTGCCGCCATAGCGTTTGCCTGCGCAGCAAGCCGCAGCCACAGCCCGCCATCGAGATAGGCCAGCATCTGTGCCGAAAGGAAGCGGTGCTTTGAAAAAAGGTGCCCTGCGCGCTTGCGCCGCAGCTCAAACTCCCACGCCTTTGCCGGATCGAAAATGATCACCGCCTCGACACCGAGGCAGCCGTTCTTGGTGCCGCCAAACGACACCACATCAACGCCCGCGCGCCAAGTCATGTCGGCGGGGCTGGCGTTCGAGGCGACGATGGCGTTGGCAAAGCGTGCGCCGTCAAGGTGCACCGGCAGGCCATAGCCTTTGGCGACACGGCACAGCGCCGCGACCTCGGCGGGGCTATAAACCGTGCCATGTTCGGTGGTGTTGGTAATGCTGACCATACCGCGCTGCACGTTGTGCACACCCGAGCGCCCGGTAAAGGAAATCGCCTCGCTCAAGCCTGCGGGCGTCATTTTGGCGTGCGCGCCATCGACCAGCACCAGCTTTGATCCACCGGTGTAAAACTCTGGCGCGCCGCATTCGTCCTCTTCGATATGGGCGTTGCGGTGGCAGAAGATCGCACCCCACGGCGGGGTAAGAATCGCGCAAGACAGCGCGTTGGCAACAGTGCCGGTGGCGACCAGATAGATCGCAGCTTCGGGTGCTTCAAAAACCTCGCGCAGCCGGGCGCGCACCTGCTCCATGATCGGGTCATTGCCATAGGGCATTGCATAGCCGCTATTGGCGGCTGTGACGGCTGCTAGAATTTCGGGCGCGGCGGCAGAGGTATTGTCAGAGGCGAAGTTCATTCAAAGGTCCTCGATGATATAGGCTTCCCAGTCAGCTTCAGGCACATCACTTTCAGATACCGTCCAGCCGCGCACCGAGTGGCCTGCTTCATGCACGCTGTTGGGGTCATTGGTCAGCAACGGGTGCCAATCGGGCAAGGGCTGATCAAAAAAGCGCAGGCGATAAGCGCATGTAGACGGCATCCAGTAGGCATTCTTCTTGATGCTTTTGGGGGTCATGCGCACGCATTCGGGCACGAATCGATGGCGGTTGTCGTAAGATTTACAGCGACAGGTTTCGCCATCAAGCAGGCGGCAGGCCACGCGGGTAAAGGCCACCTCGCCGTCATCCTCGAACTCGAGCTTGTTAAGACAGCATTTGCCGCAACCATCACAAAGCGCCTCCCATTCAGAAGGTGTCAGCGAGGTAAGGGGCAGTTCCCAAAAGCGCGGGCGGTGGGACGATGTCATGGCGCGGAAGCTGACCTAAAGGCGTGCAAATGGAAAGGGGTCAAAGCGCGGTCAGGCACGAACGCGCGGCGCTGCAATCGGCTTCGATCTGCGCGACAAGGGCTTCGAGGCTGGCAAACTTGATTTCGGGGCGCAGGTAATCGATCAGCGCAACTGAAATATGCTGCTCGTAAAGATCGCCCGAGAAATCGAACAGATGGGTTTCCAGGTTGGGGGCATTTTGGCCAAACATCGGCCGCACGCCAAGGCTGGCCACGCCATCATAGTTGCCCGCCTGCGGGCCGCCGAGCACCTCAACGCGCACCGCGTAAACTCCCAGCCGCGGCAGGTGCAGCCCGGTAAGGCCCATGTTAGCGGTGGGATAGCCCAGCGTGCGACCGCGCTTGGCACCATGTTCCACAGCACCTTCGATGCGGTGCCAGTGCCCCAGCATCGCGGCGGCATCCCGCGGGCGCCCCTCGGACAGCGCCTGCCGGATCGCGGTGGATGATACGTCGAGCCCCTCAATGCGCAACAGCGGCGCAATCGTCACGCCAAACCCGCAGGCAGCGCCCAGTTCTGCAAGCACTTCGGCAGTGCCGGTGCGGCCCTTGCCAAAGCGGAAATCGGCCCCGACCGTCACATGGCGCACGCCAAGCCCAGCGCATAGAACCTCTTGTACAAAATCCTCAGCGCTCATTTCGGCCAGCGCGGCATCAAAGCGCAGCTCGTAAAGCCGTTCGACACCCAACTTTTCCAACCGGTGCCCGCGCGCCTCGGCATTCATCAGGCGAAAATGCGCGGCCTTGGGGGCAAAGAACGCGCGTGGATGTGGCTCAAAGGTAACGATGCCCAGGGGTTCGGGTTCTGCCGCGGCCAGGGCTATCACCGAGCGGTGGCCCAGATGCACACCGTCGAAATTGCCCATAGCCACCGAAGCGCCCTTAAGCGCCTGGTCGAGCCGCTGCCAATCGGTGATGGTCTGCATCGTCCCCGCTTCGCATCTGCGGCGGGGTAGCCCGCCCGTTCAGTCGAACTTGTGACTGGGCGCCAGCACCAGCGCCTCGCCCTTCAGGACCACCGTATCGCCCACGAAGCAGAGGGTTTCAAGCGTGACTCGGCGACGTGCGTGATCAATGGCCGTTACCTTGACCTCGGCGCGCACCACATCGCCCGGTCGCACCGGTGCCATGAAGCGCAAGGACTGGCCAAGATAAACCGAGCCGTGGCCGGGAAGCTGCTCGCCGATCACTGCTGAAATCAGTGCTGCGGTCAGCATCCCATGCGCGATGCGGCCTTCAAAGATTGTGTCTTGGGCGTAGGCGTCATCAAGATGCACCGGATTGCGGTCGGTCGAAACCTCGGCAAAGAGCGAAATGTCATGATCAGTGACAACCTTCTGCAGGCCCCGCGTCATGCCGATTTCGATATCTTCGATGAAAATCGTGCCACGCGGCAGATTGTCGAGCATCATCGCGGTCCTCAAGGGTTCATGTTGCGCTGCAGCATAGCGGCGGCGATAACCACGCGCAAGAGTTTCGCGCAACTTATTATCGCATTTGATACGTATTTCGCAACTTTATTGCTAACAGCTTGCCGAAAATGGGCGCAAGAGCCGATAAACGCGCCGCGCCCTACGCGGTAGCGGGCACAGTACGCCGGATTCAGTCAGCGTAGCCGCGCCGCAGCATAGGTGGGCGCCTGCATCTGGCGGGCTAGCCAGGCATCAAGCAAGGCCGCGTCTGGCTGTTCGACGTCTGGTCCGAACTCGGCGGCAGACAGCCCGGATGTGATGAACAGCACATCCATGCCTTCGCCTGCGGCACCCGCAACATCGGTGCCGATGCCGTCTCCGATGGCAAGCACCCTACCCTCGCCCGCACCGCCAAGGGCTGCAAGCTGGCGCATCGCCATATCGTAGATCGGCGGATGCGGTTTGCCAAAATAAAGCGCCTTGCCGCCCATCTGCTCATAAAGTTCGGCCAGCGCACCCGCGCACCAGATGCGTCTTTCCCCCATATCCACCACAATATCCGGATTGGCGCAAAGCATTGTCAAACCACGGGTTTTTGCCAGCAGAAAACGGGCGCGATAATCGTCCGGCATTTCGTTCAACTCGTCGAACGGGCCGGTACACAAAATCGCCTCGGCCTCGGCAAGCGCCACCCTTTCGATTGCCGGGGCATTGGCCCATTGGGGCGGTACATCGGTGAAAATGCCGTCGTCCTTATCGGGGCCAAGGTGCCAGATGCGCCGACCGACTGCGCCCGAAAATAGCGCGTCCTGCGTCGCATCGCCCGAGGAAACCACCGCATCCCAAGCGTCGCGCGGCACCCCCATACGGTCGAGCGCTGCGATCACGTAGCGCGACGGGCGCGGCGCGTTGGTCAGCAGAATCACCCGCCCGCCATCCGCGCGAAATTGCCGCAGCGCCGCAACTGCGGCGGGAAATGGCTCCACGCCATTGTGCAAGCACCCCCAAAGGTCGCAAAACAGTGCGTCATAAGGCTGCGATATGTCAGCAAGTGCGGTGACGATACGGGTCATTGCGCCTCTCCATTTGGCTCTTCATGGACGGCGCGGCGCAAAAAGGAAAGGGGCGCAGCGCGAAGTCGTGACTTGCAAAACAGCCCACTTCTCTCATATATCGCACGTCGAATATGAATGAGAGAGGCGAAGCATGAGCAGCATTTCAAAACGGCAGTTTCTGGCGCTAGGTGTCAGCGCGGTGGCTTTGGCCGGGGCTGGCTACGCCTGGAGTCAAGGCACGGTTTCCGGCACTGCGCCCGCGTTCGAAGTGCGCACCATGACGGTGCCCGAGATGATGGCATCCGGCGCGCTGGTCGTGGATATCCGCAGACCCGACGAATGGGTTGAAACGGGTGTGATCGACGGCGCAACTCTGCTGACCTTTGAAAGCCCCAAAAGCTTTATGGAACAGATCGGGCCGCAGATCGCCGATGGGCGCGACCTTATTCTGATCTGCCGCAGCGGTAATCGCAGCGGGCTTGCCGCGGAGGCACTTGCGCCAATGATCCCGAACCACGTGATTTCGGTCGCGGGCGGCATGAGCCAACAAATCGCCCAAGGCTATCAAACTGCACGTCCGGCTTGCCCGACCTGCTAAAAAGAAACGGCCTCGCCGCGTAAACGCCGCGAGGCCGATTTTCCCGAAGGGGTCTATCTCAGACCTTCAGCGCCGGGATGATCTGCTTTTTACGGCTCATGACGCCGGGCAGCACAACACTGTCGCCCACGACCTTGGCACCAAAGCTTGCCTCGGCAATGCGTTTTACCAACTCGTTCGGCACCAAAAGCGTGGCTTCTTCGCGCAGAATATCAATCACGAACAACAGCACCTGATCTGCGCCGTCCTCGACGGCCACCCTTGGCATTGCGGCCATGAGTGCTGCCTTGCGTACCAGCACCACATCCGGCGCCGTGGTTTCCAGCACCGAAACCCGCAGTTGCTTGCCCGAAACCTCGTATTCCTTGCTGTCCATGCGCAGCAGTTCCGCCTCGGAAAAGGCGGAAACGTCGGACTTGGCGGCAAACAGTTCGGCGGCATAGTCGGGAATGGCAATGCCAAGTTCGCGTGCAAGCTTTTCAGCCACCGCGCGGTCGTGCGGCGTGGTGGTGGGGCTGCGGAATTCGAGCGTGTCCGACAGGATGCACGACAGCATCGCGCATTTGATCGGCTGAGGCATCTGGGCCGCATCTTCGCCCATCAGATCGTGCATCACTGTAGCCGTGCAGGCCAAGGGGCGAATGGTGATGTCGATCGGCGAACGCGTTTTGATGCCACCGGCTAGCATGTGATGGTCAATGATGCCGATGACGTTGGCCTCGTTGATCGAGGGCGGCAGTTCTGCGGGGTTGTTGGTATCGACGATCACCACCTTTTCGCCCGGTGCGACATCGGCGATGATCTCGGGCTCGCCTAGCGACCAGCGTTTGAGCACAAAGGCCGCCTCGGTGTTCGGTTTGCCCAGCAGCACCGGGCGCGCCGGGGTGTGCTTGATCGCGGTCAGATACCAAGCCCAGATGATGGGCGAACAGGTGGCGTCGGTATCAGGAGATTTGTGGCCCAGAACGGTAATCATATCGTGCCTCGTTGGTAATTTGCCGCTTTATAAGACTTGCGCGCAGGCTTGTCACTTGCCGCAATGCAGCATGACGGTGCTTAGCGCGGCAGCGCCAGGCGCGTCAGTCGAAATCCCTCGCCCTGCAGCATCGCCAGCAGCCCGCCCTGCCCCGGCAGATGCAGCGCCCCGACGGCCACCAGCACCGGGCCGTGGCTAGCCTCGGCCAGAATCGGTGCAAGCCACGCGCGGTTGCGCCGCACTAACAGATAGTCTTCGCCCAACCGCAGCTGCGCCTCGACCACTTCAGCATCAAGGCCCGAATTGGTCAGTGCGTCGTGGCGCGTAAACTCCCAGATCAGTCGGGTTTCTTCGGCGAAATAGGCGTCGGCAAGGGTCGCGGTATAGTCATCGGCGGAAGCTGCGGTCAGCAACGCCGCACGGACCAGATCTATCTGGTCGGTATCAGAGACTAGGTCGAACAGCGTCAGCGCCGCGTCAAAGGGTTCGAGCGCGCGCACCGGCAGGGCGCGCGCATTGGCCGCCGCGATCAGTTGCCCGTCGAGCCCCTTTTGCCCTGCTGCCACTTCGCCGAGTGCGCAGGGCGAAAGCGATAGCGTCATCGCCGCGTACCAAGGTTTGAACTTGGCAGCAAAAAACGCGGGCACACCACGTGCACGCATCGCCTCGATAAGGCGCTGCCAGTCATGCTCGCTCAGGCGCTCGGGCAAGGTCGGGCCAGTGGGCAGAAAAAAGAGGTCGAGCCGTTCCACCATCGCCGCTTGGAGCGCGGCTTCTTCCGCAGGCCCCGCCTCGACCAGAAGCACCTGCGCCTCGCCCAAAGCGGGCGCTAGTGCAGCAAGCGTTGCCGCATGGCGCGGATCGTCAAAATGAAAGGTGCCAATCAGGGTGATGCGTTGCTCGCCCCGCACGGCTTGCCAAAACAGCCCTTCGCCAAAGGGCGCCTCGACAGCGCGGGCGCGCAAATCGCCTTGCACTTGCACCGTGAGCGCGTCGAAAAGGTTTGCCCCGGCGCAGACTGCCTGCGCCGGGGCAGGCGCGCACAGGCAGGCCAAAAGAGTGAGTTGGTGCAGTAAGGATCGGGCGGCGCGCATGAATTCAACCTGCCACGCATTGCCGCCGCCGCCAAGCGCGCAAAGCTGCAAATTTTCGCGTGCAGTGCTGTTGACAGGCGCTTGTAGCTTGCCTATCTCACCACTGCTGGCACTCGCCACGGGTGAGTGCTAATGTCTTTTAACACTTGAACCAACGGAGCTTTCACATGGCTTTCAAACCGCTGCACGACCGCGTTCTGGTCAGCCGCGTCAAAGGCGAAGAAAAGACCAAGGGCGGTCTGATCATTCCCGATAACGCAAAAGAAAAACCCGCCGAAGGGCTGATCGTGGCCGTTGGCGAAGGCGCGCGCAAGGACTCGGGCGAATTGATCGCCCCCACGGTGAAAAAAGGCGACCGCATCCTGTTCGGGAAATGGTCGGGCACCGAAGTCACGCTTGACGGCGAAGAACTGCTGATCATGAAGGAAAGCGACATTCTCGGCATTATCGCCTGAGAAGCGCCTTTCAAACCAACCCCATTCTGAAATCAGGAGCAGACACATGGCTGCCAAGGAAGTTAAGTTTTCCACCGACGCCCGCGACCGGATGCTGAAAGGCGTCAATGTTCTCGCAGACGCAGTGAAGGTTACGCTCGGCCCGAAAGGCCGCAACGTTGTGATCGAAAAATCCTACGGCGCACCGCGCATCACCAAAGACGGTGTGACGGTTGCCAAGGAAATCGAACTGACCGACAAGTTCGAGAACATGGGCGCGCAGATGGTGAAAGAAGTCGCCAGCCGCACCAATGACGAAGCGGGCGACGGCACCACCACCGCCACCGTACTTGCGCAAGCGATCATCAAAGAAGGCCTGAAATCGGTTGCCGCTGGCATGAACCCGATGGACCTCAAGCGCGGCATCGACCTTGCCACCGCCAAGGTCGTCGAAGCTATCCGCGCCGCTGCACGCCCGGTGAAAGACAGCGACGAAGTCGCCCAAGTCGGCACCATTTCGGCCAACGGCGAAGCCAACATCGGCCGCATGATCGCCGACGCGATGCAGAAGGTCGGCAATGAAGGCGTGATCACCGTCGAAGAAAACAAGGGCATGGAGACCGAGGTCGAAGTGGTTGAAGGCATGCAGTTCGACCGTGGCTACCTCAGCCCCTACTTCGTCACCAACGCCGACAAGATGGTGGCCGAGCTTGAAGATGCGCTGATCCTGCTGCACGAAAAGAAACTCGGTTCCTTGCAGCCGATGGTGCCGCTGCTGGAATCGGTCATCCAGTCGGGCAAGCCCCTGCTGATCATTTCGGAAGACGTCGAAGGCGAGGCGCTGGCCACGCTGGTCGTCAACAAGCTGCGCGGCGGGCTGAAGATTTCGGCCGTGAAAGCACCGGGCTTTGGCGACCGTCGCAAGGCGATGCTGCAAGACATCGCGATTCTCACCGGCGGTCAGGTGATTTCCGAAGACCTGGGCATGAAGCTCGAAAATGTCACGCTCGACATGCTGGGCAATGCCAAGAAGGTTGTCATTACCAAGGACACCACCACCATCGTCGATGGCGCTGGCGACAAGGCCGAGATCGAGGCGCGCGTTTCGCAGATCCGCACCCAGATCGAGGAAACCACCAGCGATTATGACAAGGAAAAGCTGCAAGAGCGCGTCGCCAAGCTGGCGGGCGGGGTTGCGGTGATCCGCGTCGGCGGCATGACCGAGACCGAAGTGAAAGAGCGCAAGGACCGGGTGGACGATTCGCTCAACGCGACCCGCGCGGCGGTGCAGGAAGGCATCGTTGTCGGCGGTGGCGTGGCGCTGGTGCAGGCGGCAAAACTGCTGCTTGCCATGGAAGGCGCCAACGCCGACCAAACCGCGGGCATCGTGATCGTGCGCAAGGCGCTGGAAGCGCCGCTGCGCCAGATCGCCGACAACGCCGGGGTCGATGGCTCGGTTGTGGCGGGCAAGGTGCGCGAATCGAACGATGCAACCTTTGGCTTCAACGCCCAGACCGAAGAAT